>NZ_JBSWBU010000007.1:0-368198 GCF_054052245.1 Micromonospora sp. PTRAS2 | reverse complement strand
CGCCGCCCAGACGGTGCAGGTCTCCGCCTACCCCGACGCGTACGCGCAGTGGGAGCAGCAGGCCGCCGACCTCGTCACCCAGCACTGGAACAACAGCTGACACCACACACCCACGCACGCCACCCACCGGCCGGGCCCCTGACACGGGGCCCGGCCGGCGGCGTCTCCACCTCACCCAGCCGAGTGTTAGGAAGGGGCCCCTCCTATACAGAAAGCGTTAACAAGGGGCCCTTCCTTCGGCCGGGGGGAGTTGCGTTCGTCGGTCTGCTGCGTTCTGTCTGATGACGGGTCGCAGCCTGGTCGACCCCACGTCGGCGGGAGCGGGCTGATGTCATGTGCCGCGGTGCTGGTCGTAGGTCTCGTCGCGTGCGGCCAGTTCGCCGCCGGTCCGGCGCGACCGGCTGAGCCGGTCCGGTCGGATGCGGGCAGCACGGTGTCCCGCCCGGCCGTCGGCGACGACTTCTCCCTGGCCGTGGTGCCCGGATCGGCCTCGGCGGTGGCCGGGAGCCTGGTCCAGGCCACGGTGCGGACGGCGGTCACGACCGGGGCGGCGCAGCCGGTCTCCCTCACGGTGGGCGGCCTGCCCGAGGGGACGGCCGCGACCGTGGAGCCGGCGGTGCTCCGCGCCGGCGGGTCGGCCGTGCTGACCGTGCGGACCTCGGTGTCCACCCGCGCCGGCACGTACGACGTGGTGGTCGCCGGTGCCGGCGGGGCGGCCCGGCACACCGTCGTCTTCCGCCTGGTGGTGCGGGCGCCGACGGTGATCAGGGCGGCTTTCTACTATCCGTGGTTCCCGGAGGCCTGGCGGCAGCAGGGCCTGGACCCGTTCACCAACTACGTGCCGTCGCGGGGCCGGTACACCGTCGAGGAGTCGGTGGTGCGGGCTCAGGTCGCGGACATGCGGTACGGCGGGATCGCGATGGGTATCGCGTCGTGGTTCGGCCGGGGCACGGTGACGGACCGGCACTGGCCGGCGATGGTCCGGGCCGCGCAGGGCACCGGGTTCGGCTGGGCGCCCTACTACGAGCCGGAGGGCACGTCCGACCCGACGCCCGAGCGGATCGCCGACGACCTGCACTACCTTCGGGCCACCTACGGCGGGCAGGGCTCGGCGCTGGCGGTGCTGCCCGACCGGGGCATGCCCGTCTTCGTGTACAACGCCGGTGACCTGACGACCGCGCAGGGCTGCGCCACGGTGGACCGCTGGGCCCAGGCCCAGTCGTCGCTCCAGCGGCGGTTCGGGGAGACGGTCCTCGTCAACCTGAAGGTCTTTCCGGGCTACGCGGGCTGTCCTGCGACGGCGCGGGTGGCGGGGTGGCACCAGTACGGTCCGGCCCGGGCGGAACACGACTTCAGCGGTGCCCCCGGTGAGGGCTCGTACACGGTTTCGCCCGGGTTCTGGAAGGCCGGATCGCCGTACGGGCAGGCGCCGTTCCTGTCCCGGGACCGGGCGCGCTGGCGGGCGGGGCTGGCCCGGATGAACGCCTCGGGGGCGCCCTGGCAGTTGGTGACGAGTTACAACGAGTGGGGCGAGGGGACCGCGATCGAGAGTTCCCGGGGCTGCCGAAGCCCCGCACCGGCGGGTACGTGGTGCGACTGGAGCGGCGCCGGCCGGTCCGACTTCATCAGCGACCTGCACGATCAACTGCCGTCGAGTGCGGGGATCGGTGTCGGCGGGCCGGGCGCGGGGGTGGCGGCCCCCCGCTGACCGTCTCCGTGCCCGGGCCGCCCCGCGATTCGGTCACCGCATCCCGCCGTGAGCCGCGACGCCGAAAGGGAATTCTTTTCCCATTCGGCGTCGCGGCATTCTTGTGGAAGTTGCAGCAGGTCGGGTGGGCGCACGAATAGGGGACCTCATTGTTTGGCCTTTATCGTTCGCTCGGCTTTCGTGTACCGGATATCTCCCTGCACATAATGGCTATGTCAATTTGCCGACTGTTCAGGCGTTGGACCTTTCCCGGCCATTTCCCATAGCCTCTGCCGTACCCGAGCGAACTTATGAGTCGACGAATTCTGTCGGCGTCGCACCGCGTACGTGAATCGCATTCCTGCGCTCTTCTGCCGTTTCTCCCAATGACTGTGAATGGCTCCGGGCTGCTCGGGAACCGGAGGCTGGAGAGGTTACCCATGATCGGACACGGGCCGGACGCCCGCGCACGGCAGGCCGTCGGAGAAGAGTCGGTGCCGCGGCCACGCGAGCTGCGCGCCCCGGACGACGCGCCACCGCCCCGGCTGACCGTCATCGTGCCGACCCGCAACGAGGCGGAGAACATCCCCGTGCTGATGGGGCGCCTCGCCCCGTTGCTGGCGCCCCTGCGGGCGGAGCTGTTGTTCGTCGACGACAGCGACGACGGCACCGACGGGGTGATCGCCGTGGCGTCCGCCGAGGCCCCGGTGCCCGTACGGCTGCTGCACAGGCCGCCGGAGGCGCGGACCGGCGGCCTCGGCGGGGCCGTCCTGCTGGGTGCCCGGCACGCCCTCGGCGAGTGGGTCCTGGTCATGGACGCGGACCTGCAGCACCCGCCGGAGTCGGCCGCGACGCTCGCGGCGGTCGCCATGCGGCACGACGTCGACGTCGTGATCGGCACCCGGTATGCCGGCCGGGGCTCCAGCGCCGGCCTGGACGGCCCGCTGCGGGAGGCCACCTCGTCGGCGGCCACCCGGCTGGTGAAGGCCATGTTCCCGCGCCGGCTGGCGACGGTGAGCGACCCGATGAGCGGCCTCTTCGCGTTCCGGCGCGCGGCGGTGCGGCTGGACCGGATGAACCCGCTCGGCTTCAAGGTGCTGCTGGAGCTGCTGGTGCGGCATCCCGGCGCCCGGGTGGCCGAGGTCGCGTACGAGATGGCGCCCCGGCACGAGGGCCGGTCCAAGGCGTCCCTGCGGGAGGGGGTGACGTTCCTGCGGCACCTGTCGCGGCTGCGCGGCCGGCGGCTGGTCGGGCAGATCCGGCGTCGCCCGCGTACCCCGGCCGACCGGGTGCGCCAGCTCGTCCGGATGGTCTGCTTCGGGCTGGTCGGGCTCTCCGGGATGGTGGTGAACACGGCGGCGCTCTGGTTCTTCTACGAACCCGCCAGGCTGCACCACCTGCTGGGCGCGGCGCTGGCCACCCAGCTGTCGACCTCGTGGAACTTCCTGCTGGTGGACAACCTCATCTACCGGCGCACCCGGGTCGGTTCCCTGCCCGCCCGGGCGGTGCGGTTCTTCCTGCTCAACAACGTCCTGCTGCTGCTGCGGCTGCCCGTGCTGCAGGCCCTGGTGTTCGCGGGCGTCGGGGTGCTGGTGGCGAACGCGGCGACCCTGGCGGCGCTGTTCCTGGTCCGCTTCCTCGTCAACGACCAGGTCATCTACGCGGCGCTGGACCGTGGTCGGCGCGACCCGGTCCGGCTGCTGATCGCCTCCGGCGCCGCCGAGGCGGTCACCCCGCCCTCGCGCCATCGCTACCAGTACCTCAAGTACCGCTACGACGTGGCCGGGGTGGTGACCATCGGGTCCCAGATCATGCTGCCGGAGCTGGAGTTCTTCCGCGCCCAGTGGGTCGCCGACGCCGACGTGGACATCGCGGTGCGGGTCAGCGACGTCGGCGGGCGCGGCCCGCAGCGCCGCGCCGCGATGACCCAGTACGCCGACCGGTCGGTGCTGCGCTACGAGGAGCAGCTCGGGCGCCTGGGCGCGAACTTCCGCATCCAGCTCGGCTCGCCCATCGAGATCCAGGTGGGCCCGCTGCTGGCCCGGTCCCCGCACGTGGTCTACACGAACATCGTCGAGGCGTTGCTGCGGTTCGTGATGGTCGCCCGGGGCCACATGCTGCTGCACTCGGCCTGCGTGACCCTCGACGGGGTCGGGGTGATGCTCTCCGCGCTCACCGACACCGGCAAGACCGCCACGGTGCTGCGGCTGCTGCGCGACCACGGCGGGCTGTTCCTCTCCGACGACATGACGATCGTGCGGCCCGACGGCACCGCGACCTGCTTCCCGAAGCCGCTGACCATCAGCGCGCACACGCTGCGGGCCGTGCAGGCGCAGGACCTGACGCCCCGGGAGTGGCGGCGGTTGCAGTGGCAGAGCCGGCTGCACTCCAAGGGCGGCCGGTCGCTGGCGCTGACCCTGGCCCGGTTCAACCTGCCGATCATGGGCATCAACGCCGTCACCCAGCTGCTGGTGCCGCCGCCGAAGTACAGCGTCGACCGGCTGGTGCCGTGCCGCATCGGCACCACGACCCGGGTCGAGGAGCTCTTCGTCATCGAGCGCGGGCGGCCCGCGATGAGCGAACTCGACCACGACGAGACGGTCACCCGGATGATCCGCAACACCGACGACGCGTACGGCTTCCCGCCCTTCCGGTATCTCGCGCCGTCGCTGGCCATCGACGGCCTGCACTACCCGGAGCTGCGCCTGCGGGAGCGGGAGATCCTGGCCGTTTTCCTGTCCCACGTCCGCAGCCGGGTGCTCATCTCCGACCGGTTCGGCTGGGCCGACGACATCCCCCGGCTGCTGCGCGGCGAGCGCGGGCCGGCGTCGACCCGCGTCGTGCCCGCCCAGGCGTGGCCGCGCTGGAGCGGGGATCTGACGGCCGCCGGGGAGCCCGCGTGAGCCAGCCGGACGCGGTCACGGCCGTCGTGCCGGGCCAGCGCCGGGACCACCCGGACGGCCCGGCCCGCCGCCGGATCCCGCCGCCGGCGGCGTGGCTGCCGGCGCTGACCCGCCGCCGGTGGGCGGTGGCCGCCGCGCTGACCGCGATCGGCGGGCTGGCCCTGCTCGTCCGGTCCTGGCGGATCGACCTCTTCGGCTTCAACAGCGACGAGGTGGTGTACGCGGGGCAGGCCGCCTCCCTGGCCGGCAACCCCGGCTACGCCGACCTGTTCCCGGTGTTCCGGGCGCACCCGATGCTGTTCCAGGCGCTGCTGTCCCCGCTGCTGCGCGTCGGCGAGGTGGGCATGGGCGGCCGGTGGGTCGTCGCGGCGATCGGGGTGCTCACCGTCCTGGCGGTGTACCCGCTCGGGGCGCGCCTCTACGGCCGCCGGGTCGGGCTGCTCGCCGCGCTGCTGCTCGCGGTCATGCCGTACCACGTGATCGTGACCCGGCAGATCCTGCTGGACGGGCCGATGGTGCTGCTCAGCACGCTGACGCTCTACTGCATGGTCCGCTACGTCCAGCGGCAGGAGCTGGCCTGGTATCTGGCCACCGCCGGGATGCTCGGGCTCACCATGCTGGCGAAGGAGACCAGCGTCGTGCTGGCCGGCAGCGTCTACGCGTTCCTGGCGCTGACCCCGCGCGTGCGGCGGCCGGTGCGGGCCACCCTGCTGGCCCTGCCGGTGCTCGCCGTCGTCTTCGCGGCGCACCCCGTATCCCAGGCCCTCGCCGGTGGGTCGAACAGCGGCCGCAACTACCTGGTGTGGCAGCTGTTCCGCCGGCCCAACCATCCCATGTCGTTCTACCTGGAGAACGTGCCGACGGCGATGGGCGTGCTGCTGCTCGTCGCCGCGGCGGGCGGCCTCTGGTGGGCCCGCAGGCGCAACGGCTGGCGGGAGACGCTGCTGCTGTCGTGGATCGCCGTGCCGGTGGTGTTCTTCCAGCTCTGGCCGGTCAAGGGCTTCCAGTACCTGTTGCCGGTGGCGGTGCCGGTGGTGCTGCTCGGCGCGCGGGCCCTGGTCCTGCTGCCGGTGCCGACGCGGCTGCGCTGGCCCGGCCGGGGCGGTCCCGCCCGCCCGGTGCCGGCCCGGGCCGGCTGGCTGGTCCGGCTGGCCGCCGTCGCCCTGGTCGCCTCGACCCTGGCGGCGTCGTCCTGGGACGCGGTGAGCCACCAGGGCAGCTCGACGTTCCTCGCCGGCTCCGGCGGCGTGCCGGGCGGCCGGGAGGCGGGGCACTGGATCACCGAGCACACCCCGGAGGGCTCGGTGATCCTCACCCTCGGCCCCTCGATGTCGAACATCGTGCGGTTCTACAGCCAGCGGCAGAGCTACGGCCTGTCGGTTAGCCCGAACCCGCTGCACCGCAACCCGTCCTACGTGCCGCTGAACAACCCGGACGGGTGGCTGCGCAACAACAATCTGCACTACGTCGTGTGGGACTCGTTCTCCGCGCGGCGGTCCCCCTTCTTCGCCGACCGGCTGATGACGCTCGTCCGCCGGTACCACGGCCGGGTCGTGCACACCGAGTACGTCGGGACCACCGGCGCCTCGGGTCGCGTGACGCCGGTGCCCGTGGTGGTCGTCTACGAGGTGCGTCCATGATCCGTCCGACCCCCGTCCCGCCGTCCGCCGCCGTGCCGCGGTGGGCCCGCCGGACGTCGCTCGTGGTGGCGCTGGCGGGCCTGGCCCTGTCGGCCTGCCCGGCGGCGGCGCTGGCCCGACCCGCGCCGACCCCGAGCGCGTCAGCCCCGGCCCCCGGCGCGCCGGCCCCGTCCCCCCGCACGACCACGCCCGTCGAGCACTTCGTCTTCCTCATGCAGGAGAACCACACCTTCGACAACTACTTCGGCACCCGACCCGGCGTCGACGGATACCCGAAGGACGTCTGCATGCCGGTCAAGCGGGGCGTGCCGGAGCCCTGCGTCACGCCGTTCCACATCGGCAAGCTCGGCGCGATCGACCTGGACCACTCCGCCGAGGCGTTCCGCGTCCAGTACAACGGCGGCCGGATGGACGGCTTCGTCGAGGGGGTGAGCAAGCAGGGCAAGGACGGCCGGATGGCGATGGCCTACTACGACGAGCGGGACCTGCCCTACTACTGGAACATCGCCGACGAGTACGTGCTGTTCGACCGCTTCTTCAGCTCCTCCAACTCCGGCAGCATCCGCAACCACATGTACCGGGTGACCGGCGGGCCGGGCGCCGCCGGCAAGGCCGAGACCATCCCGGCGCAGGGCTGGGGGGACATCCCCACCATCTTCGACCGGCTGGAGGCGGCCGGGATCAGCTGGAAGTTCTACGTGCAGAACTACGACCCGACGATCACCTTCCGGTCCCGGGTGGAGGAGGAGAACATCGACCGGGGCGCGCAGGTGATCTGGGTGCCCCTGCTCGCGTACGCCCGCTACGTCGACGACCCCCGGCTGTCCAGCAAGATCGTCGACCTGGACGAGTACTACACCGACGCCGCCCGGGGCGACCTGCCCGCCGTGTCCTTCATCGCCCCGGCCGGCAACAGCGAACACCCGCCCGGCAACATCGGATCCGGCCAGAACCTCGTCCGGGCGCTGCTCACCCAGCTCATGCGCTCCCCGGACTGGTCGTCCTCGGCGTTCCTGTGGTCCTACGACGACTGGGGCGGCTGGTACGACCACGTCACCCCGCCGCAGGTCGACCGCTACGGCTACGGCTTCCGCGTGCCGGCGCTGCTGGTCAGCCCGTACGCCCGCCGGGGGTACGTCGACTCGACCACCCTCGACTTCACCTCCGCCCTGAAGTTCATCGAGGTCAACTGGGGGGTGAAGCCGCTGGCCAGCCGGGACGCGAAGGCGCAGACGTTCCTGGGCGCGTTCGACTTCGCCGCGCCGCCGCGCCCCGGCGTGCTGCTCAGCGCCGAGCGGGTGCCGGTGGCGGTGCACCGTCCCGACCCCCGGCCGGTCTACGCGTCGTACGCCGTCGCGGTCGGCCTGGTCGCGGCGCTGGTCGCGGCGGCGGCGCTGCGCGGCCGGCGGAGGCACCGGTGACCGCCCGGCGGCTGCTGCCGCTGCTGCTCGGCGTGCTGGCGGTGCTGCTCCTGCCGGCCCCCGCCGTGGCCGCGCCCGCGTCCGCGCTGCCCGGCACGTTGAAGATCCAGATGGTGCCGCCGATCAAGGGGGTGGTCGTCACCGTCGACGGCAACACGGCCCGCTCCGACCCCAAGGGGCGGCTGCGCGTGCGGGTGCGCAACTTCACCGGCCTGGACCAGCGGTTCACGGTGGTGCCCACCGAGGTGAGCCCCGACCGCCGGGTGCTGCTCGACCGGTTCCGGGGCAGCCTCGACCACGGGGTGCACAGCCGCACCGTGGAGGTGGGGCTGCGCACGCAGCGTCGCGTCACGTGGCGCTACGCCGACCGCGACGGCGCGCCGGTCCCGGTCGACCGGGTGACCGAGATGCGGCTGCGCAGCAACACCGGCGAGGTGATCGAGCTGACCGGGGCGGACCTGGCCCGGCCGCTCTGGGTCGCGGAGAGCCGCACCCAGCAGGGCCCCCGGGGCCTGGCCTCCAAGCAGCTCTACTACGTGGTCGACACCGTCATGGTCGACGGCACCTCGGTGGTGAACCGGGCCGGCCACAAGTTCGTCCCGTGGGAACGCCAGGACTGGCTGATCGAGCTGCTCTTCTTCAAGGTGTCCTTCACCGCCGACGACATGTTCTTCGCCCGACGGGCCGGCGACGGCATCCGGCTCACCCGCGCCGACGGGCGCGTGCAGCGGCTGCCGTTCGCCGCCGACGGCACCGTCCTGGTGCCCGACCTGCCCCGGGGCACCTACACGGTGACCGTGCTGGGCGGCGGGGTCTCCTTCGGGCGGCCGGTGAGCATCAGCCGCGACCAGCAGGTGACGCTCAGCGTGATCAGCGCCGTCGACCTGGCCCTGGTGGTGTGCGGCGTGCTCGGGGTGGCCGTCGGCCTGGTCCTGGTGGGCCGGCCGGCGCTGCGGCGGCGACTGCGGATCCCGCTGCCCCGCCGGGCGCGCCCGGCGCACCAGCGGACCGGCCGGTGGCGGCGGCCACTGCGGCTCGGGCTCGGGTCCGTCCTGGCGGTGCTGCTGGTGGCCGCCGTCGTCGGCGTGGTCGCGTCGCGGCCCGCCCGGGCGGCGGGCGGCCCCGCGCCGGCCCCGTCCGCCGCCGCCCCGGTGCCCGTGCTCGCCCACTACTACATCTGGTTCAACCCGACCTCCTGGAACCGGGCGAAGATCGACTATCCGCAGCTCGGGCGGTACTCCAGCGACGACACCGAGATCATGCGGCGGCATGTGCGGATGGCCAAGGCGGCCGGGGTGACCGGCTTCCTGGTCTCCTGGAAGCACACCCCGCAGCTCGACGACCGGCTGGCCAGGCTGGTCGAGGTGGCCCGGGCGGAGGACTTCCGGCTCGGCATCGTCTACCAGGGGCTCGACTTCAGCCGCAAGCCCCTGCCCCTGGCCACCGTCCGCGCCGACCTCGGCCTCTTCGCCGACCGGTACGCCGCCGACCCGGTCTTCGACGTCTTCGACAAGCCGGTGGTCGTCTGGAACGGCAGCGACCGGTTCACCGCCACCGAGGTCGCCGACACCGTCCGCGCCGCACGGCAGCGGCTGCTGGTCCTCGGCGCCGCCAAGTCGACCGAGGAGGTGGCGACTTACGGCACGGCGCTCGACGGTCACGCGTACTACTGGTCGTCGGCGGACCCGGTCGGCGGCCGCACCCGGGACCGGCTGGCGGCGATGTCCCGGGCGGTGCACCTGCACGGCGGGCTGTGGATCGCCCCGGTCGCCCCCGGGTACGACGGCCGTCAACTCGGCGGGCAGCGGGAGGTGGACCGCCGCGACGGCGAGACGTTGCGGGCGTCCTTCGCCGCGGCACGGCTGTCCCAACCCGACGCGCTCGGCGTGATCAGTTGGAACGAGTTCAGCGAGAACACCCATGTCGAACCGAGCGAGCGGTTCGGCGCGAGATACCTGGAGGTGCTGGCGGAGCTGCTGGGAGTCGACATCGACCACGACGTGGCGATGGACAGCCAGCAGGAGCACGACGACCACTGGGGCCTGCCCGCCTGGGGTGCCGTGGTGGCCAGCGGCGGCGTACTCGCGCTGCTGCCGCTGTGGGTGTTCCTCCGTCGCCGGCGCTCGCCGGACGGCGCGGTGCCACCGGCGCAGCGCGGCGCCGACCACGACGTGGAGGCGCCCGTGGACAGCTGACGGGGCGGCGTCCCGACCGGGCGTCGCCCCGACCTCGTGCATATGGGGCTGGAGGAGACATGACAAGTGAACACCGGAGGACTGCGGGCCGCGTGGTGGCGGTCCTGCTGCTGGCCGGCGCGGCCCTGGCGGGGCCCGCCGCGCCGGCCGCGGCGGCGACCCTGACCCCCGTGGCCGACGCCACCGTGGATGCCGCCCGTCCGACCCGCAACGACGGCACGGCCGTCTCGCTGCGGGTCGACGGATCGCCGCGCCAGGTCGCGTACCTGCGCTTCGACGTGACCGGCGCGGGAGACGAGCCGTCGGCGGTGCTGCGGCTGTACGCCGAGACCGCGAGCAGCACCGGGCTGAGCGTGCACGGCGTCTCCGCCGACGACTGGCGGGAGGACACGCTGACCTACCAGAACGCCCCGCCGATCGGCCCCGTCGTCGCCAGCAGCGGCCCGACCGCCGCCGACACCTGGCTCTCCGTCGACGTGTCGTCGCTGGTCACCGGGGACGGGCCGGTGACCCTGGCGCTCAGCACGAGCAACGACACCGGCTTCCGGCTCACCAGCCGCGAGGGCGTCGGGTCCCGCCGGCCGCAACTGATCGTCCCCGCGCCGCCGAACCCGTCGCCATACACGATCAGCCGCGTCGGGGCCACCACCTACAGCGCCGTGTCCGAGGTGACGGGGCAGACCTGGACGGGCAGCCTCAAGAGCGTGGTGGAGAGCGCGGCGGCCGACGTGAACCGGCTCGGCGGCGGCACTATCGCGTTCACCGCCGGCACGTTCGACCTGGGCACGGAGTACTTCAAGCTGGAGGGCCTGCGCAACGTCACCTTCGCCGGGGCGGGGATGGACCTGACGCTGATCCGCAACTCCAGCTCCGCTGCGGCGGACACGGAGCCGTTCAACACCAAGGGGATGGATCGCGGGGTGGTCCGCGACCTCACCGTGTCGGCCGGTGGCCCGCCGCGCACCACCAGCGATGCCCTCGACTTCGACGACGGCAACAACATGCTGGTCGAGCGGGTGCGGGTGACCGCGTCGCGGGGGCGGGGCATCGTCTTCGACGGCAAGAACCAGACCTGGACCTCGATGGGCAACACGGTGCGCGACTGCCAGGTCAGCGGCACCGCCAGCGACGGCATCGAGCTGCTGGCCACCAGCGGGGACACCGTCACCGGCTGCGTGATCACCGACGTGGGCGGGCACGGGGTGCAGATCAACCGCTCCTCGCCGACCGCCGACCAGCCCAACAAGACCGCCGACCACAACGTCGTCAGCGGCAACCGGATCGACCAGGCCGGCCAGGACGGGATCAACGTCGACGGCGGCAACGACAACCACCTCGTCGACAACCAGGTCACCAACAGCGCCGACGACACCGCCGGCCGCGACGGCATCCGGATCACCACGGCGACGGCGGTGCCCTGCGCCGGCAACGTGGTCACCGGCAACGTGGCCACCGACTCCCAGGCCGTCAGGACCCAGCGGTACGGACTGAACATCGCCTCCCCGGGCTGCGTGGCGACGGTCGTGGGGCCGGGCAACAACCTCACCGGCAACCTGTCCGGGGCCATCCGCGACGCCGGGACGGGGACCGTCTACCGGTAGCCCCGCGCGCCCGCCCAGGGGCGGGTCGGGTCCACCGGGGGCCGACGGCGGCGGTGGACCCGACCCGGCCTCACCGGCCGACGTACTCGCGCAGGTGGGTGGCGGTGAGCGTGTCCCCGTGGGCGACCAGGTCGGCCGGGGTGCCGGTGAACACGATCCGGCCGCCGTCGTGCCCGGCACCCGGGCCGAGGTCGACGATCCAGTCCGCGTGCGCCATCACCGCCTGGTGGTGCTCGATGACGACCACGGTGTTGCCGGCGTCGACCAGCCGGTCCAGCAGGGCCAGCAGCTTGTCGACGTCGGCCAGGTGCAGGCCGGTGGTGGGCTCGTCCAGCACGTAGGTGTGCGCCTTCTCGCCCATGTGGATGGCCAGCTTGAGCCGCTGCCGCTCGCCCCCGGAGAGGGTGGTCAGCGGCTGGCCGAGGCCGACGTAGCCCAGGCCCACGTCGGCCAGGCGGTCCAGCACCGACCGGGCCGGCCCGGTCGGGAAGAAGTCGCGCGCCTCGGTCACCGACATGCCGAGCACCTCGCTGATGTTCTTGCCGCGCAGCGTGTACGCGAGCACCTGCGGGGTGAACCGGCGACCCTCGCACTCCTCGCACACCGAGGCGACCCCGGCCATCATCGCGAGGTCGGTGTAGACGACGCCGATGCCCCGGCACTTCGGGCAGGCGCCCTCGGAGTTGGCGCTGAACAGGGCCGGCCTGACCTTGTTGGCCCTGGCGAAGGCGGCCCGGACCGGGTCGAGCAGGCCGGTGTAGGTGGCCGGGTTGCTGCGCCGGGAGCCGCGGATGGGGGACTGGTCGACGACGACCACCCCCTCCCGGCGGGGCAGCGAGCCGTGGATCAGCGAACTCTTGCCGGAGCCGGCCACGCCGGTGACGACGGTCAGCACGCCGAGCGGCACGTCGACGTCGACGTCGCGCAGGTTGTGCAGGTCGGCGCCGCGGATCGGCAGGTGCCCGGTGGGCGTGCGGACGTGCTCCCGCAGGCGCGCCCGGTGGTCGAGGTGCCGGCCGGTCAGGCAGTCGGCGCGGCGTAGGCCGGCGACGTCCCCGGCGTAGCAGATCCGGCCGCCGTCCGGGCCGGCCCCCGGGCCGAGGTCGACCACGTGGTCGGCGATCGCGATCGTCTCCGGCTTGTGCTCGACCACCAGGACCGTGTTGCCCTTGTCGCGCAGGCGCAGCAGCAGGCCGTTCATCCGGGCGATGTCGTGCGGGTGCAGCCCGACCGTCGGCTCGTCGAAGACGTACGTGACGTCGGTGAGGCTGGAGCCGAGGTGCCGGACCATCTTGACCCGCTGGGCCTCACCGCCGGAGAGGCTGCCCGACTCGCGGTCGAGGCTGAGGTAGCCCAGGCCGATCTCGACCAGCGAGTCGAGCAGCTCCCGCAGGTTGCCCACCAGCGGCGCCACCGACGGGTCGTCGATGCCGCGCACGAACGCGGCGAGGTCGCTGATCTGCATCGCGCTGCACTCGGCGATGTTGCGGCCGGCGATCCGCGCGGACAGGGCGGCCCGGTTGAGCCGGGTGCCGGCGCAGTCGCCGCAGGTCGCGAACGTCACCGCCCGCTCGACGAACGCCTTGATGTGCGGCTGCGTCGGCTCCTTGTCCTTGCTGAGGTAGAGCCGGCGGACCTTCACCGCCAGGCCCTCGTAGGTGATGGTGTGGTTGCCGACCTTCATCTTGGTGGCCGGCTTGTGCAGGAAGTCCTGCCACTGCTGCGCGGTGAAGTCCTGGAGCTTGACGTCGGGGTCGAACAGGCCGGAGCCGACGATCGTCTGCCAGTACCAGGAGTCGACCGCGAAGTTCGGCACGGTGATCGCCCCGTCGTTGAGCGAGCGCTCCACGTCGACGAGCTGTCCGACGTCGAGGTCGGAGACCCGGCCGAGCCCCTCGCAGGTGGGGCACATCCCCTCGGCGAGGTTGAAGCTGAACGCGCCGGCCGGGCCGACGTGCGGCTGCCCCAGCCGGCTGAAGACGATGCGCAGCATCGCGTACGCGTCGGCCGCGGTGCCGACGGTCGACCGCGAGTTCGCCCCCATCCGCTCCTGGTCGACGACGATCGCGGCGCTGAGGTTGCGCAGCGAGTCGACGTCGGGCCGGGACAGGCTGGGCATGAACGACTGGAGGAAGGCGCTGTACGTCTCGTTGATCATCCGCTGCGACTCGGCGGCGATGGTGCCGAACACGAGCGAGGACTTCCCCGAGCCGGAGACGCCCGTGAAGACGGTCAGGCGGCGCTTGGGGATGTCCACCGAGACGGCGGCGAGGTTGTTCTCCCGGGCGCCGCGTACCTCGATCATGTCGTGGCTGTCGGCGATGGACCGTGCTGGCTGCGTCATGCGAACCCTTCACGCGAGCGACGGGCGGGGCGACTCCGACCGGCGGTCGCCCCGGGGCCTGGTCGCTTCAATTGTCTCATTCGACCGTCCGTGAAGACTTTTCTCGACGATGTTCCCGCTCGGCGGCTTTCGAGGGTGGAAAAGTCTCAAAGCGCAGACATCCCGCCGGGAGGCCCGGCACCCGGCGGACGCGGCGGGCCCCGCCCGGTGGGGGTCCACCGGGCGGGGCCCGCGGAAGTGCGCCTGCCCGTCGGTCAGTTCAGGCCGCAGGTGGCCAGGTCCAGACGCGGGTCGGGGCGCTGGCCGGTGACCCGGCCGATGTCGGTGGCGATCCGGTTGAGCACCGCCACCCGCTTGTCCTTCAGCGGGCCGAGGATGGCGTTGTTGACGAAGTTCGGGCCGCCCTCCGGGCGGACCGCGAGCTGGGCGAGGCGGGCGTTGGCCTCGGCGATCTGCTGGTCGAGCTGGTTCAGCTCGCTCTGCACCTGGCCGGCGGCGGCAGCGGGCACGGCGCCGACCTGGTTGCGCACGTTCGGGCAGTTCACCGTCTGCGCCACGCCGACGTTGCCGCCGTTGTTGCCGTTGCCCGCGTTACCGCCGTTGTTGCCCGCGTTGTTGCCGGCCCCCGCGTTACCGCCGTTGTTGCCCGCGTTGCCGTTGCCCGCGTTGTTGCCGCCGGCCGCGTTGCCCGCCCCGGCGGCGTTGAGGCCGCAGGTGGCGAGGCTGGACAGGTCGGGGCGCTGCCCGCCGGCCCGCGCGATGTTGAGCGCGATCCGGTCGAGCACGGCGATCCGCTTGCTCTTCAGCGGGCCGAGGATGGCGTTGTTGACGAAGTTCGGGCCCCCCTCGGGCTTCACGGCGAGCTGGGCGAGTCGGGCGTTCGCGGCGGCGATCTCCCGGTCCAGGTTCGCCAGCTCCTGCTGGACCCCCGCCGTCGCGCCGGCCGGCACGGCGGGCAGTTGGCCGCGCACGTCCGGGCAGTTCACGGTCTGCGCGCCACCGGCCGCGACCGCGCCGTTGTTGCCGGAGTTGCCGGCGTTGCCGTTGTTGGCGCCCGCGTTGGCCGGGGCCGCGCCGTTGCGCAGCGTGCAGGTGGCGAGCTGGTCGAGGCCGGCGGGGGCGGTGCCGCCGACCCGGGTGATGTTCAGCCGGATCCGGTCGAGCACGGCCCGGCGCTTGCCGGCGATGTCGTTGAGCTGGCCGGACGCGGCCCCCGGCTCGCGGGCCAGCCGGGCGTTGACGTTGGCGATCTGGGTCTCCAGGTTGCGCAGCTCCTGGTCCACCCCCGCCTTCGCGGCCGCCGGCACCGCGCCCAGCTTGTCGGCCACGGTCGGACAGGTGACCGACACCGCCGTCGCCGTATTCTCGCCGGCGGACGCCAGCGACAGCCCGGCACCGAGCACCAGTGCCGCGAAGGCACCGACCCCGCCGAGCTTCAGGACGGCATTCTTTCGCGTGCGCCTGACCATGCACCTCTCCTTGTCCTGACCGCCGCAGCGTCCGGCGTCAATTCCCGAACGCGTCGCCGGCGGTGTGCCGTGACGATTGAAAGAAACCGGAGACCGGCCGGTGGGAACGGCGTCACGCCCGTTCCCGGAATGGTTCCGGACGGTTCCACGGACAAGCGGACACGTCGTGACCGCCCCGGCATGGCGATCGTGGACGACCCGTTTTCCTTCGCCGGTGAGTACGGATCTTCGGCGGCGATCGTTCAACCCTTTCCCCGGCGAATTTTCGGCACCCGCCGGCCCGCCCGCGTCGAACGCGAGAACACCCCGCCTCCGGCGCGCGTCCGCCGGACAGCGACCGGCCGCACCGTTAGGGTGCAGGGCATGAGAGCACCGGTGCTGGCCCTCGCCGCCGCCGTCGTCCTCGGCACGTCCGGGGCGCCCGCGCCGGTCCACGCCGACCCGAGCGGCCGGGCCGCCGCGCCCGCGGCCCCGGTGCCCTGTCCCAGGGCGCAGGCACCGCGGGTGGAGCGCTCCCCACGGCCCACGCCCCCGCCGTCGGTGCCGCTGCACCAGACGGTGGGCGGCCCGGCACTGGCGACCCCGGCCCTCGTCGTGCCGGTCGACGCGCCCGCGCCACCGGCGGTCACCGCCACCTCCTGGCTGGTCGCCGACCTGGACACCGGGGCGGTGCTCGGCGGCTGCGGCCCACACGAGTACGCCACGCCGGCCAGCGTGCAGAAGCTCCTGCTGACCGCCACCGCGCTGCCGAAGCTCGACCCGAAGCGGGTCGTCACGGTGACCCACGAGGACCTGGACATCGCCCCCGGCAGCTCGGCGGTGGGCCTGCTGGAGGGCGGCCGCTACACCGTCGAGACCGTCTTCCTGGGGCTGCTGCTGCAGTCGGGCAACGAGGCAGCGAACGTGCTGGCCCGGTTGATCGGCGGCCCCGACGGCGCGGCCGGCGGGGTGCGGGCGATGAATGCGGAGGCCCGCCGCCTCGGCGCCCTCCAGACCCACGCGGTGACCCCGTCCGGCCTGGACGGGCCCGGCCAGTTCACCAGCGCCTACGACCTGGCGCTGATCGCCCGGGTCTGCTTCGCCGATCCCACCTTCCGCCGGTACGCGCTGACCGAGCAGGCCCGGATTCCCGACCAGCCCGCGCTGCGTCAGAAGGGCTTCCAGATCCAGAACGAGAACCAGCTCATCTACCGCTACCCGGGCGCGCTCGGTGGCAAGACCGGCTTCACCGACTACGCCCGGCACACCTACGTGGGCGCGGCGCAGCGCGGCGGCCGGCGGCTCGTGGTCACCCTGCTCGGCGCCGAGCCCCAGCCGATGCGCGGCTGGGAGCAGGGTGCCACGTTGCTGGACTGGGGTTTCTCGCTGCCCCGCGACGCCTCGGTGGGCCGCCTCGTCGCGCCGGGGGAGACGGCCGCGAACGGTGCCCCCGTGGCGTCCCCGACGGTCGGCGCGGCGATCACCCCCGAGCCCCGCGCGGTGGCCGCCCACCGGGTCGCCCCGCGGGGCTGGGCGGCGTCCTGGCCGTTCGTCGCCGCGGCCGTCGCGCTGGTCGGCCTGCTCGCCGCCGTTCTCCTGCACCGCCGCCGACGCCGGGCCTGACGCTCCCGCGCCGACCCGGGACGCCGGACGGGAGTCAAGCCCCGCCGAACGGGTAAGCGCGCGCGGTGAACGCGCAGCACCGGGGAACGATCGTCGTCGTGTCGGCGGACGTGGGGGCCGGGCACGACTCGGCCGCCGCCGAGCTGACCCGTCGGCTCGCCGACCGGGGCTTCGCGGTGCACCGGGTGAACTTCCTCGACCTCCTGCCCCGCCCGGCGCGGTGGATGTTCCGCGAGGCGTACCGGGGCGTGCTGCGCTGGGCGCCGTGGGGATACGACGCGCTGTTCACCATCACCGGCCGGTCCCGGCTCGTGGTGGCCGTCCTGCGGGGCGCGCTCGCGCCGCTGCGCGGGCGCGCCCGGCGGGCCGTACCGTCCGGCACCCGCGCGGTCGTCACCACGTATCCGTTCGCGAACCAGCTCCTGGGGCCGCTGCGCCGCAGCGGGCTGCTCCCCGTCCCACTGGTCACCTACGTCACCGACTTCGTCGTGCACCCCACCTGGGTCGCGCCCGGCGTCGACATCTACTGCACCCTGCGGCACGCCCGGCACGACGCGTCGGGAGCCGCCGGGTCGCTCGACGTGCGCACGGTCGCCCCACTGGTCTCGGTCGACTTCCCGGCGGCGACGGGGACGAGTCGCCGCGCGGCGCGGCGGCGCTTCGGGCTGCCGGAGCGGGAACGGCTCGTGCTGATCGTGGCCGGTGCGTGGGGGACGGGCGACATCGAGGCGACCGTCGCCGACGTGGCCGCGGCCGACGGAGTGCGCACCGTGGTCGTCTGCGGCCGCAACGCCACCCTGCGCCAGCGGCTGCGGGGGCTCACCCCGCACGTCCTCGGCTGGGTCGACGACATGCCCACGCTGATGCGGGCCGTGGACGTGGTGGTGGAGAACGCGGGCGGGCTGACCTGCCAGGAGGCGCTGAGCTGCGGGGTGCCGGTGATCACCTACCGCCCCCTGCCGGGACACGGCCGGGCCAACGCCACGGTCCTCGCCGCCGCCGGGCTGACCCGCTGGGCCCCGTCCGCCGAGCAGCTGCGGCGGGCGGTGGCCGCGCTGGCCGCGTCGCAGCCGCCGGCCCCCGACGGGTGGACGGGCGGCTGGGCGGACCCCGCCGGCCTGGTCGCCGACGAGGTGGGGCGGCAGGCCGGCACGGGCTGCGCCGCGTACCGCAGGAGGAGGGCCGTGCTCGACGCGGTGGACGAGGCGGTCGGCGTGCTGGCCACGGTGCTGCCCTCGATCCGGTGGATGGGCGGGCGGTGACCGCGCCGCGCGGGCCGCGCCGGCCCGCCCTCGCGCTGGCCGGTGCCGCGGCGGTCGCGCTCGCCGCCCACCTCGGCCCCACGACCACCGCCGTGGGGCCGGTGCGCCGCCGGCTCTTCCCCCGACTCGGCGGCGCGGGCCGGCCCGGACGGATCGCCCTGACCTTCGACGACGGGCCCGACCCCGAGTCCACCCCCCGGTTCCTCGACGTGCTCGCCGAGCATCGGACGCGGGCCACGTTCTTCGTGCTGGGCACGATGCTCGTGCGGTCGCCCTGGCTGGCGGCGGACCTCGTCGCCGCCGGGCACGAGGTCGCCGTGCACGGCTGGGACCACCGCAACCTGCTGGGCCGGGGCCCGCTGGCCACCTACCGGGACCTGGCCCGGGCCCGGGCGCTGGTCGAGGCCACCACCGGCCGGGCCCCCCGCTTCTTCCGCCCACCGTACGGGGTGCTGACCGGCCCGGCGCTGCTGGCGAGCGCGCGGCTCGGGCTGACGCCCGTGCTGTGGGCCCGCTGGGGCCGTGACTGGACGGCGTCGGCGACCCCCGACTCGGTCTTCGACACCGTCACCGCCCGGCTGGCCGGCGGCGACACCGTCCTGCTGCACGACGCGGACTGCGCCGCGGCCCCCGGCGCGTGGCGGGCCACCCTCGCCGCCCTGCCCCGGCTGCTGGCGGAGTGCCGCCGCCGGGGCTGGACCGTGGGCCCGCTCGGCGAGCACCGGGTGCCGGGGCCGTGACCCTGGCGGTGGCGTGCGCCCTGGGCGCCGCGTTCTGCTTCGCGGTGTCCACGACCATGCACCAGCGGGCCGCGAAGCGCCAGCGGCGGCACCACCCGCTCGACCCCCGGCTGCTGCTGCGGCTGCTGCGCACGCGCCTGTGGCGGCTCGGCTGGGCACCCGACGTCGCCGGCGTCGGCCTGCAGGCGGTGGCGCTGCGGTTCGGGCCGCTGGCGCTCGTCCAGCCGCTGATGGCCAGCGGCCTGTTCATGGCGATCCTGATCGAGGCCGGCTGGAACCGGCGCCGGGCGGGGGCGCGGGACCTGCTCGGCGCGACGGTGGGCCTGGTCGGCCTGGCGGCCTTCCTGACGGCCGCCGAGCCGCAGGCGGGCATCCCGGCGCCGACGGCGGGCGCCTGGTGGCGGGTGGCGCTGGGCGTGGGCGGGGTCGTCGCGGTCGCGCTGGCGCTGTCGGCGCTGGTCACCGGGGCGGCCCGGGGCGCGCTGCTCGGCTTCGCCGCCGGCACCCTGTACGGCGTCGCCGCGGCCCTGGTCAAGGCGCTGACCGGCGGCTTCCACGGCGATCTGCGCGCCCTCGTGGTCGACCCGCTGCTGCCCGCCTCGGCCGTGGTCGCCCTGACCGGGCTGGTGATCAACCAGAGCGCCTTCCAGAGCGGCCGGATCGCCGCTCCGCTCACCGCGCTCACCCTCGCCGACCCGGTGGTGAGCGTGGTGCTCGGGGTGACCGCGTTCCGGGAGACGATCACCCTGGGCGGGCCCCGGGTCGCCGTGCTGGCCCTGGCGGTGGTGGCCATCGTGGTCGGGGTCTGGCTCGCCGGCACCGCCTCGCCGCCGTCGCCGGAGTCCCGGCGCGTGTCGCCGTCGACAGGAGGGCGACCCGATCCATAGACTGCGATCTTTCTGGAGTCACGAGCCCAGGAGGACGCCACGTGTCGAGGTCATCCCGCCGGCAGCCGGTCCCGCCGCCCCCGGCCCGTCCCCGCCGGCCACGGGCGTTGCCCCGGCTCGCCGGGGTCGCGCTGCTCGCCACGGGCCTGGTCGGCGGCAGCGCCGCCGTCGCCGTCGCCGCGCCGCGGTCGGCCACCGGGGGAGCCGTCGCCGAGGTACCGCCGCAGACGACCCCCGGGCCGTGCGCGTACACCGAGACCCCCGACGAGCCGCCGGCCCGGCCCGTCCCGCTGCCGCCCGACCCCCGCCGGACGCCCGACCACGGCACCGTGCGGGTCACGCTGCGCACCAACCATGGCCCGATCGGGCTGACCCTCGACCGCGAGCAGGCCCCCTGCACCGTGCAGAGTTTCCTGCACCTGGCCCGGCACCGGTTCTACGACCGCACGCCGTGCCACCGGCTCACCGCGTACCCGACGCTGAGCGTGCTGCAGTGCGGCGACCCGTCGGGCACCGGCGAGGGCGGGCCGGGCTACCGGTACGCCGACGAGCTGCCCACCGACCTGCCGCCCGCGCCGACGGACCCGACGGGTGAGCGCCGCGTCTACGCCCGGGGCCTGCTCGCCATGGCCAACGCCGGCCCCGACACCAACGGCAGCCAGTTCTTCCTGGTGTACGCGGACTCGGCGCTGCGCCCGAACTACACCGTCTTCGGCGAGGTGGACGCCGCCGGCCTGGCCACCCTGGACCGGATCGCCGCCGGCGGGATCGCCCCCACGCCCGAGGACCCGGCCCCGGTCGACGGCGCGCCCGCGCTGCCGGTGGAGATCCGTCGGGCGGTGCGCGGGCGCTGACCCCCGCGCCGGGCGCGGATCCGGCAGGTTGCCGCGAACCGGGCGTAGCTGCTGCTAGAACGGTGGGTATGGGGCGGCGGCGCGGGGCGGATCGGTCCATCCGGTCCCTCCGCGCCGCCGTGCCGGCCGTGGTCGTCGTGGCGGTCGCCGCGCTGCTGCCCGGCTGCCCCGCGCCGCAGCGCCCGGAGCCGACCCCGTCCGCCCCGGTCACCCCGACGGGCACCGAGCCACGCGCTCCGGCCGGGTTCGTCGACCTGTCCGACGTGGACCCGACCGTCGTCACCGACATCCGGTACGCGACCGCCCACAACTTCGTCGGCCGGCCGATCGCCGGCTACCGGGAGCCGCTGTGCCTGCTCACCCGGCCCGCCGCCGAGGCGCTGCGCCGGGTGCAGCAGGCCGCCCGCGCCAGCGGCCGCCGGCTGAAGGTGTACGACTGCTACCGGCCCCAACGCGCCGTCGACGACTTCGTCGCCTGGGCGGGGCGGCCCGGCGAGCAGCAGACGAAGGCCGAGTTCTACCCCGACGTGGCCAAGTCGCGGCTGTTCGCCGACGGCTACCTCGGCGCGCCCACCGCACACAGCCGGGGCAGCACGGTCGACGTGACGCTCGTGCCCGACCCGCCGCCCGAGCAGCCCTCGTACGCGCCCGACGCGCCGCTGGTCGCGTGCACCGCCCCGGCGGGGGAGCGCTTCGCGGACAACACCGTCGACATGGGCACCGGCTTCGACTGCTTCGACCCGCGCGCCCACACCGCCGACCGCCGGATCACCGGCGTCGCCCGGGACAACCGGGAGCTGCTGGTGCGGCTGATGGCCGATGCGGGCTTCACCAACTATCCGCGCGAGTGGTGGCACTACCGGTACGCCGACGAGCCGTACCCCGACACGTACTTCGACTTCCCGGTGGCCCGCTCGTCACTGTGACCGGGTGACGGGGGCGCGCAGCGGCAGCCAGGCCAGCACGTCGGAGATCTTCGTGTCCCAGTACGCCCAGTCGTGGTCGCCGGGGGAGAAGTCCACGGTCAGCGGCACGCCCCGCCGCCGGGCCGTCTCGACGAACCGGGTGTTGTCGTCGAACAGGAAGTCCTCGGTGCCGCAGGCGACGTAGAGGGCCGGCAGGTCGTCGCCGGCGCGTTCCAGCAGCGCCACCGTGTCGTCGTCGCTGCCGGGCACCGTGCGGTCGCCGAAGACGGTGCGCCACACCGCCGGGTCCATCGGGTGGGTGGAGTGGTCCTGCCGGTGGGCGACGTTCAGCGCCCCCGACAGGCTCGCCGCCGCCGCGAACCGCCCCGGCTCGCGCAGCGCCCACTTGACCGCGCCGTATCCGCCCATCGACAGGCCGGCGACGAAGGTGTCCTCCCGCCGGTCGGACAGCCGGAAGAACGAGCGGCAGACCTCGGGCAGCTCCTCGCTGAGGAACGTCCAGTACCGGTTGCCGTTCTCCTCGTCGGTGTAGAAGCTCCGTCCCACCTGCGGCATCACCACGGCCAGACCGAGCGGCGCGACGTACCGCTCGATGGAGGTGCGCCGGGTCCAGATCGTGTCGTCGTCGCTGAGGCCGTGCAGCAGATACAGCACGGGCGGGTCGCCGGCCGGCGCGCCGCCGGCCAGCCCGATCCCGGCACCGGCCGGGTCCGGCAGGAGCACCGTCATCGAGGTGCCCATGCCCAGCGCCTCGGAGTGGAAGTTGCACCGGATCAATGCCATGGGCGTGGATGCTACGCGCCGGAAGGCCGCGGCGACGCGGGCGGAGCCCGCCGGCCGGGGGCGGGACCTTGGTCCGGTCGGCGCAGGAATTTCGTCCCGAGTCGTCCGCGAGGGTAGCTGCCGGGTTTACCAGGCTGTAACGTCCGCGCTGCTGGATCCGTCACAGAGAAGTGGGAGTCAGTGGTGACCGACGTGTCGACGGCGCTGGGTGTGCGCCTCTACCCCGACCTGGTCGAGCTGGGCGGACTCGCGTCCGCGCTGGCCCTGGCCGCGACCCGGTGCCAGGCCGACGTGGGCCGCATCAGCGCCCCCGAGCAGGGGCGGGGCCGGTTCACGTGCGCCGAGCTGCGCTCCGAACGGGGCGCCATCTGCGTGGGCCTGGGCTCGCAGGCCCGCTACTTCATGGTCGACATCTCGGGCGCGGACGGCAGCCGGGCCGACGGCGACACCACCGACCTGGACCAGGTCGTGCGGATCGCCGACGCCTGGCGCGGCGGGGCGAGCCTCGGCGAGCTGCGGGCCCGCTTCCCGTTCCTCGACCACGTCTCCGAGCCGGTCGCCGAGCACCCGACCCACGCCTGACGCCGGGGCGTCGGTCGCCGATTATCCGTTGCCGGTCGTCCCGCCCCCGGCCTACCTTTCCTCATCCGACGGGGAGAGACTCCTCGTCCGACGAGGAGAGACACGATGGCCTTTACCCCGCTGCACGGCACCCGCGCGCCCGTCCGGGTCTGGACCGACCCGTACGCGATCGAGCCGCAGGCCGCCCGGCAGTTGCGCAACATCGGCGCGCTGCCGTGGGTCGAGGGCGTCGCCGTCATGCCCGACGTCCACTTCGGCAAGGGCGCGACCGTCGGCTCGGTGATCGCGATGCGGCAGGCGGTCTCCCCGGCCGCCGTCGGCGTGGACATCGGCTGCGGCATGTCGGCCGTGCGCACCTCGCTGACCGCCGCCGACCTGCCCGACGACCTCGCCGGGCTGCGCTCGGCGATCGAGGCCGCGATCCCGGTGGGCTTCGCCAGGCACGACGACCCGGTCGACCCGCGCCGGGTGCGGGGGCTGGAGCAGCGCGGCTGGGCCGACTTCTGGGCGCGCTTCGCCACCCTGGACGAGCGGGTGGCCCCGCTGGAGGGCCGCGCCCGGCAGCAGCTGGGCACTCTCGGCGGCGGCAACCACTTCATCGAGGTCTGCCTCGAGTCCGGCGGGCCCGACGCCGGCCGGGTCTGGCTGATGCTGCACTCCGGCTCCCGCAACATCGGCAAGGAGCTGGCGGAGCGGCACATGGGCGTCGCGCGGCGGCTGCCGCACAACGCCGGGCTGCCCGACCGGGACCTCGCGGTGTTCCTCGCTGGCACCCCCGAGATGGCGGCGTACCGGCGGGACCTGTGGTGGGCGCAGGAGTACGCCCGGCGCAACCGCGCGCTGATGCTGGCCCTGCTCTGCGGCGTGGTCCGCGACGCGGTCGGTCACGTCGGTTTCGACGAGCCGATCAGCTGCCACCACAACTACGTCGCCGAGGAGACCTACGACGGGGTGGACGTGCTGGTCACCCGCAAGGGCGCGATCCGGGCCGGCGCGGGGGACCTGGGCATCATTCCCGGGTCGATGGGCACCGGGTCGTACATCGTGCGCGGCAGGGGCAACCCCGACGCGTACTGTTCCGCCTCGCACGGGGCGGGACGGCGGATGTCGCGCGGGCAGGCGAAGCGGACGTACAGCACCGCCGACCTGGCGGCGCAGACCGCCGGGGTGGAGTGCCGCAAGGACGCCGGGGTGGTCGACGAGATCCCGGCCGCGTACAAGGACATCACGCAGGTGATGGCGCAGCAGGAGGACCTGGTCGAGGTCGTCGCCCACCTCAGGCAGGTGGTCTGCGTGAAGGGCTGACCGGGCTCGCCGCCGGGGGCCGTCGTGCCTACCGGCGGCGAGCTTGGGCGCCCTTGAGGCGGCGGCCCAGCTCCCGGGCGATCTCCCGCTTGGCGTCGCGCTCCGCGAGCGCCTGCCGCTTGTCGTACGACCGCCGGCCCCGGGCCAGCCCCAGCTCCACCTTCGCCCAGCCGTTGGAGAAGTACAGCGACAGCGGCACGAGCGTCAGCCCGCCCTCGCGTACCCGGTCGAGGATCCGGTCGATCTCGATGCGGCGCAGCAGCAGCTTGCGGGTGCGCCGGGGCTGGTGGTTGGTCCAGCTGCCGAAGCCGTACTCGGCGATGTGCAGGCCGTGCAGCATCAGCTCGCCGTCGTGCTCCTGGGCGAAGGCGTCGACCAGGGACACGTACCCGGCGCGCAGCGACTTCACCTCGGTGCCGGCGAGCACCAGCCCCGCCTCGTACGTCTTGAGGATGTCGTAGTCGTGGCGGGCCTTCTTGTTCGACGCGACGAGGGTGCGTCCGGTCTCCCTGGGCACGGTCGGCCTCCCGCTGCTGGTTGCGCCCCGACGGCGAGAGGCTAGCAGCCGCCCGCCCGGTAATCGGGTGGAGCCGCGCGACGGCGGCGACCACAATGCCGCCATGGACCACCGCACCATGGTCAAGTTGAGCAAGCGGATGTCGAAGGCGCTGCGGCACGAGCCGTACCGCCTCGGCCTCGCACCGGACGGGGCCGGCTGGGTGCCGGTCGACGACCTCCTCGCCGCCCTGCGGGTGGGGCGGCCCGACCTCGACGCGGTCGTGGCCGGCAACGACAAGCAGCGCTTCGCGGTCGAACGCGGCCCCGACGGGGTCGAGCGGATCCGCGCCAACCAGGGCCACTCGATCCCCGTCGAGCTGGGACTGCCGGCGGTCGAGCCGCCCCCGCTGCTCTACCACGGCACCTCCGCCGCCGTCCTCGACTCGATCCGGGCCACCGGGCTGCACCGGGGCGGCCGGCACCACGTACACCTGTCGGCCGACGTCGAGACGGCCCGCCGGGTCGGCGCCCGACGCGGCGGGCCGGTCGTGGTGCTCACCGTGGACGCGGCGGCGATGGTCCGCGACGGGCACGCGTTCCACCGCAGCGCCAACGGCGTGTGGCTGACCGACGCGGTCCCGGCCCGGTACCTGAGCCCGGGCGGGTAGGGGCTTCCCGGCGCGCCATCGAAACTCGCCCGTCCGCCCGGCAAGATCGTCGCGCGGTGGGTGACCTGCGGCTCGACGGACCTGTACGACGAGTCGACCGTCGCCGAGCGGTGCCGCCGGTACGTCGACATCCTCGTCCGGGCGGCCGGGTAGCCCTTGACCGGCCACCGTGGACGGTTCTTGTCATACCCCGGTCGCAGTATGGAGTCATGGCTGCTCCCGCACTGGCTCACGAGCCCACCCCGCCGCGTGCCCTGTCGCTGCGCGAGACCCGCACCCGGCTGACCCAACTCGTCGCGATGGCCGAGCTGACCGACACGGTCACCCTGGTCACCCGCGACGGCGACCCCCGCCCGATCGCCGCGATCGTGCCCGCCTCCGCCGCCCGCAGCGCGGCCCAGGCACGGGCCGACGCCGACCGGCTCGCCACGGTGACGGCGGGCTGGGCCCGCCGCCTGGAGGAGTCGCACCGGCAGAGCAGCCGTCGGCACGCCGCCGAGCTGCGGGCCGTCACCGAGGCGCTCGCCGAGGTCTGGGCCGAGCTCGACCGCCGGGTCGCCCCTGGCAGCGACCCGGCGCTGGCCCGGCTCCGCGCCGCCCACGCCGACCTGCTGCGCGACTGACCCGCTGGTCCGGCCGCTCCGGGTGGGCCGGGTGCGGCCGCGCGCCCGGGTATGGTCTGCTGGACCGGTCCGCTCCGCGCCCCCGGGAGGTTCGGTGTTCGCTCGCCCCCTGACCGCCGACGCCGAGCTGCGTCCGCTGGAGCCGTGGCGCGCCGAGGAGTTCCTCGGCCACCTCGACCGGGCCCGGGAACACATAGCGCCCTGGGTGGGACGGTCGTTCGTGGCCA
Source organism: Micromonospora sp. PTRAS2 (assembly GCF_054052245.1). Lineage (NCBI taxonomy): Bacteria > Bacillati > Actinomycetota > Actinomycetes > Micromonosporales > Micromonosporaceae > Micromonospora > Micromonospora sp. PTRAS2. The sequence continues at coordinate 341,981 of NZ_JBSWBU010000007.1, read as the reverse complement.
CCGACCTCGCGTCCGCGCGGGCCGTCCTGCAACGCTACGCCGACGCGGGGGCCCGCGACGCCGGCGGGATCTGGGGCATCTGGCTCACGGGGCCGGTCCCGCAGCAACCGATGCTGGTCGGCGGGGTCATGTTCGTCTCGTTCGACACCGCCCTCGGTGTGTGCGAGGCGGGCTGCTGGCTGGAGCCGGCCGCGCAGGGGCGGGGCCTGATCACCCGCGCCGCCGGCCTGATCGTCGACTGGGCGGTGCGGGAGCGGGGCATCCACCGGGTCGAGTGGCGGACGAACCCGCGCAACGCCCGCAGCATCGCCGTCGCCCGCCGCCTGGGCATGCGCCGCGACGGCACGCTGCGCCAGGCGGTCCCCGGGCCGGGCGGGCGCGTCGACATCGACATCTGGTCGGTCCTCGCCGACGAGTGGCGGCGGCCGGCCTGACGGCCTGACGGGGTTGCCCGGCGGCGCTGCCCGGCACCCCGGCCGCGTGACCGCCGACGGCCGGAGCCCGGAGCGCCCGTCCAAAAGCCAGGCCACGCCCGTCGATGGCCTACAGCACCGTCGACGGTCCGGCCACGCCCGTTCAAAGGCTCGGCCACGCCGGTCGACGGCCTGCAGTGCCCGTCGATGGGCGGCGCGGCCGGGCTGCTTCGGAGGGCGTGGCGGCTTCCCGACAGCCACGGGCCGGCGGGGCCGGCGGCTGGCGGTCACGCCCGGGGCATCGGCCCTGTTCAGTGCCACGCCGCCCGACGCGTGGGTCACATAACGGGCAGGAGTGGCCGGTCCGAGTTTCGCCACTGGTGTCCCGCATCTTGGGAGGGCCCTTGGCATTCCCATCGGCGCTCGTGGAATCTCTCAGCGGAGAGCAAGCGATCGATCGCTGTAAGTAGCAGAGCGTGAGGGGCCCGGCGCGCTGACCTGCCGAAGGGTCATCCAGGGCGCACGTACCGTTACGATCTTGGGGGCCGTTCGGTGTCTGGCTGCACGCGCACGACGAATCGCGGGCGGAAGTGACCATCTCCGCCCGGCCCGCCGGACCGGTGCGCCGGGCCGGCGCACCCCGCGTCCCCGACGTCCCGCTCACCGGCGCCTGCCTGCACCGCCTGGTCGAAGCCCAGGTGGAGCGGACGCCCGACGCCGAGGCGGTGCGCGCCGGCGACCGGGCGCTGACGTACCGGCAGCTCGACCAGGCGGCCAACCGGCTCGCCCGGGTCCTGCTGGCGCACGGCGTCACCGGCCAGGACCGGGTCGGCGTCTGCCTGCCCCGCGACGTCGACCTGGTGGTCGCCCTGCTGGCGGTGCTCAAGGCCGGCGCGGCGTACGTGCCCCTCGACCCGGCGTACCCGCCGGCGCGGGTGGCGTTCATGACCGAGGACTCCGGCGCCCGGCTGGTGCTCACCCGCACCGGCCTGGCCGACCGCTTCGGCCGCGCCGCGTTGCCCCTGGACACCCTCGACGTGGCCGCGGCACCCGCCGACCGGCCCGACACCGACGCCGATCCCGCCGGCCTCGCCTACGTCATCTACACCTCCGGCTCCACCGGCCGGCCGAAGGGCGTGGCCATCGAGCACCGCTCCGCCTCGGTGCTGATGGGCTGGACCCGGTCCGCCTTCTGCGCCCAGGAGCTGAGCGGCGTGCTGGCCGCCACCAGCGTCTGCTTCGACCTGTCGGTGTTCGAGATCTTCGGCCCGCTGTGCTGGGGCGGGCGGGTGCTGCTGGTCGACAACGTCCTCGCCCTCGCCGGTCCCGACGCCGCCGCGCTGCCGGTCACGCTGGTCAACACCGTCCCCTCGGCGATGAGCGAGCTGCTCGCCGCCGACGCCCTGCCGGCCGGCGTACGCACCGTGTGCCTGGCCGGCGAACCGCTGACCGCGGCCCTCGCCGCCCGCGTCCTGGCCCGCCCCGGGGTGCGCCGGCTGCTCAACCTCTACGGCCCGTCCGAGGACACCACCTACTCGACCTGGGCGGAGATCACCGCCGACGGGGGCGTACCGCCGATCGGCCGGCCGCTGCCGCACACCCGGGCGTACGTGCTGGCCGCCGACGGCATGCCGGTGCCGCCCGGCACCCCGGGGGAGCTGTACCTGGCGGGCGCGGGCCTGGCCCGGGGCTACCTCGACCGGCCGGAGGAGACCGCCGCCCGGTTCCTGCGCGACCCGTTCCGCCCCGGCGAGCGGATGTACCGCACCGGGGACCGGGTCCGGCTGCGCCCCGACGGTCAACTGGAGTTCCTGGGCCGCCTCGACGACCAGGTGAAGCTGCGCGGCCACCGCATCGAGCTGGGCGAGGTCGCGGCGGCCCTGGCCGACCTGCCCGGCGTGCGGGAGGCCGCCGCCGCCGTGCGTACCGGGCCCAGCGGCGACCCGCTCCTGGTCGGCTACCTGGTCGGCGCGCGCCGGGACGACGTGCCGGCCCGGCTGCGCGAGCGGCTGCCCGCCCCGCTGGTGCCGGCGACGGTGGTGTGGCTGGACCGGATGCCGACCACCCCGAGCGGCAAGGTGGATCGGGCGGCCCTGCCGGACCCCGAGTGGGAGGTGGCCGACGCGCCGTACCCGACCGCCGACGCCCCTCCCGCTGCCGGTGCCGCACCGGCCGCCGACGCGTTCGACCCCGCCGACGCCGGGCTCGCCCGGGAGGTCGCCGCGGTCTGGCGGGACGTGCTGGGCGTGCCGGTCGCCGGGCCGCAGGCCGACTTCTTCGACCTCGGCGGCGACTCTTTGCTCGCCCTGCGCTGCGCGGCCCGGCTCGCGGCGGCCACCGGTGTGCCCGTGCCGCCGGCCGCGCTGTTCGACCATCCCACCGTGGCCACCCTCGCCGCCCACCTGCGGGCCGCCGCGGTCGCCGCCCCACCGGCCCCGCCCGCCGCCCCGCCCGCCCCCGGCGCCTTCCGCACCGCCCCTCCCGCCGCCGGCCCCTCCCGCGCCGACGCCGCCCCGCCCGCCGTCGCCGACGGGGCCGCGCCGCTGTCGGCGGCGCAGCGCCGGCTGTGGTTCCTGCACCAGCTCGACCCGACCGACACCTCCTACCTGGTGTCCTACGTGGTCGAGCTGGACGGTGCCGTGGACCGGGCGGCGCTGGCCCGGGCGCTGCGCCGGGTCGTCGCCCGGCACCCCGCGCTGCGCACCGTGTTCCCCAGCTCCGACGCCGGCCCGGTCCAGCGGGTGCACGACGACCCGCAGGTCGAGCTGGTCCTGGAGCGGCCCGTGCCGGGGATGCCGCTGGCGGAGCGGGTCGCCCGGGTGGCCGCCGCGAGTGCCCGTACCCCGATGGACCTGGCCGCCGGGCCGCTGCTGCGCGCGCACCTCGTCGCCGACGACCGCCGGCGCTACGCGCTGTTGCTGGTGGCCCACCACATCGTCTGCGACGACTGGTCGTTCAGCGTGCTCGTGCGCGACCTCGGCCGCTGCTACGACAGCGAACGGGAGGCCGCCGTGCGGGTCACCCGGCCCCGCCCGCCGTGGCCGGCGCGGCCCGTGCCGGGGCCGGCGGCGTTCGCGCTGGCCCAGCGGGAGTGGCTGGCCGGCCCCGCCGGCCGCCGCGCCCTGGACGAGGTGGTCGCCGGGCTGCGTGACGCGCCCACCCTGCTCGATCTGGCCGCGCCCGCCCCCGCATCGCCTCCGCCCGGTCCCGCCGGCTCGCCCGCGCGTGCCCCGCGCGCCGCCGACCGCCCGCAGGGGGCCAGCCTGCGGGCGACCGTGGACGCCGCCGACGCCGAGGCTGTGCGGCGGCTCGCCCGCGCCCACCGGGCCAGCCTCTACATGGTCGGGCTGGCCGCGTTCGCCGCCCTGCTCGGCGCCCGTACGGGGCGCACCGACCTGCTCGTCGGCACCGCGTTCGCCGGGCGCACCAGCGTCGCGGCCGAGGAGAGCGTCGGCTGCTTCGTCAACACGATGCCGCTGCGGCTGCGCCCCGCGCCGCGGCGCGGCTTCGCCGACCTGCTCGCCGAGGCCCGCGCCGCCGCGCTGTTCGCCGGCGAACGGCAGGGCGTGCCGTTCGACGCGGTGGTGGAGCGGCTGCGTCCGGCCCGCCACCCGCACCGCAGCCCGCTGGTGCAGGTCGCCTTCGGCGTGCAGAACGCCCCGGCGGCGACCTGGCGGGGGGCCCAGGGGCTGGACCTCGCGGGGGTGGAACTCGCGCCGGACGCCGCCCGGCTCGACCTCACCTGCTGGCTCGACGAGCGCCGGGGTGGCCTGGAGGCGCTCTGGACCTACCGCACCGACCTGTTCGACGGTCCACGCGCGCGGGCGTGGCACCACGACTTCGTCGGGGTCCTCCGCCGGGCGGCGGCCGACCCCGCGCGCAGCCTCGCCGAGTGTGTCGACGATTCCTGGGGGACGAGAGATGACTGAGCAGAGCCGGGTGGCGCCGGCCATCGGACGCCGCCGACGGGACCGCTCCCTGGTCGACGTACGCCCCGACTGGCCGGGCGGTCCGCTGCCCGCCCTGGTCGAGGCCACCGTGCCCGACCTGGACCTGGCGGCCTGGCTGGCCGGCAACCGGGACACCGTCGACGAGCTGGCCCGCCGGCACGCCGCCGTGCTGCTGCGGGGCTTCGCCGTGGCCGGTCCCGCCGACTTCCGGGCCGCGATGGCCGCCCTCTCCGACGACGTGCTCAGCTACGGCGAGCGGTCCTCGCCGCGCAGCGAGGTCACCGAGGGCGTCTACACCTCCACCGAACACCCCGCCGACCAGCCGATCGTGCTGCACAACGAGCAGTCGTACACGCTGAACTGGCCGCTGCGGATCGTGTTCTTCTGCGAGACCGAGCCCGCCGCGGGCGGGCGGACGCCGCTGGCCGACAGCCGGCGGGTGCTGGCCCGGCTGCGCCCCGAGACCGTCGCCGGGTTCGAACGCCGTGGCGGCGTGTGCTACCAGCGCAACTACCTGCCCGGGATCAGCCTGTCCTGGCAGACGGCGTTCCAGACCGACAGCCGCGCCGAGGTCGAGGCATACTGCGCCCGCGCCCGCATCGAGGCGCAGTGGGTGGGCGAGGAGCAGCTGCGCACCCGGCAGGTCCGGCCCGCCGTGCGCGAGCACCCGGTGACGGGGGAGCGCACCTGGTTCAACCACGCGCTGTTCTTCCACGTCACCTCCCTGCCCGACGAGGTCAGCGCGGGGCTGCGCCGGGCACTGGCCGAGGAGGACCTGCCCTACCAGACCGCGTACGGCGACGGCACGCCCATCGGCGCGGACGTGCTCGCCGAGCTGCGGGCCGCGTACGCGGCGGAGACCCGGTCGTTCCCGTGGCGGCGCGGCGACGTGCTGCTGGTGGAGAACATGCTGGCCGCGCACGCCCGGGAGCCGTTCACCCCGCCCCGGCGCATCCTCACCGCCATGTCCGACCCGGTCAGCGCGCCCGAGCTGGCGGCGACCGCCGGGGGCCGGTCGTGAGCGGGCCGGGGCCGCGTCGGCGCGGGGCCGCGCCGGCCGCCGCGCCGGTCACCCGCCGGGTGCTGGTCGACGACTCCTTCGTGCTGCTGGTCGAGGCCGCGGTGGCCGACCTCGACCTCGCCGGCTGGCTCGTCGGCCGCCGCGACGAGCTGCTGCGCGACCTGGACGCCCACGGCGCGGTGCTGTTCCGCGGCTTCGAGGTGGCCACCGCCGACGACTTCAGCCGGGCGGCCCGCGCGGTCACCCCGGACCTGCTCGGGTACCTGGAGCGGGCCGCGCCGCGCACCGAGGTCGCCGACCGGGTGTTCACCTCCACCGAGTTCAACGCCGAGCAGTGGATCCCGCTGCACCACGAGATGTCGTACTCGCACAACTGGCCGACCCACCTCTACTTCTGGTGCGCCCAGCCGGCCACCGGCAGCGGCGGGGCCACTCCGCTGGCCAGCGAGCGGGTGGTGACGCCCCGGATCCCGGCGCAGGTGCGCGAGCGGTTCACCCGCGACGGGGTGTGCTACGTGCGCAACTACGGCCCGCACCTGGACCTGCCGTGGCAGGAGGCGTTCCAGACGACCGACCGGGCGGAGGTGGAGGCCTACTGCGCGGCGTCGGCGACCGAGTTCACCTGGCTCGGCGGAGACGGGCTGCGCACCCGGGCCCGGCGGCAGGCCGTGGCCACCCACCCGCGCACCGGCGAGACGTTCTGGTTCAACCACGCCCACCTGTTCCACAGCTCCAACATGCCGGCCGAGGTGTCCGCCGCGCTGCTGCGCGAGTACGGCCCCGAGGGGCTGCCGCGCAACGCGTACCACGGCGACGGCAGCCCGATCGACGACGAGGTGGTCGCCGGCATCCGGGACCTCTACCGGGAGCACGCCGTGTCGGTGCCGTGGCAGCGCGGCGACGTGCTGGTGGTGGACAACTTCCTCGCCACCCACGGGCGGGAGCCCTTCTCCGGCGACCGGCAGATCCTCGTCGCCATGTCCGACCTCTACGTCAACCGGAGCGTGGTGTGAACGGCTACCGACTCTCCCCGGTCCAGCGGCTCGCCTACACCGGGGCGCGGGAACTCGTGCGGGCCCGGGTCCGGCTCGACCGTCCGCTGGACGCCGCCCGCCTCCAGGCCGCCGTCGACGCGGTGGTCGCCCGGCACGAGGCGCTGCGGCTGACCCTGGTGCACCACGCCGGCCTGCGGGTGCCGCTGCAGGACGTCGACGACGCCCGCTCGGTGACCGTCGGCGCGGCCGGCGAGATGTCCGTGACCCTCACCGACGACGCCCTGGAGCTGGCCGCCGCCCCGCTGATCGCCGACCCGGCGAGCCTGCGGCTGGTGCTGGCCGACCTGGCGACCGCGTACGCCGGCGGGTCCCTCGCCGACGACCCGGACGCCCTGCAGTTCCTCGACGTCTCGGAGTGGCAGTTCGACGAGCGGCAGCAGGCGGGCCTGCCGGCGGCCCCCGACGTCCCGGCCGCCCGGCTGGTCACCCCGCACGGCGACGATGCGGCCGAGGAGTCGGTGGCCGAGGTGCCGCTGGGCCCGCTGACCGCCGCCGCCGACGCGGCCGGGGTGACGGTGCCCAGCCTGCTGCTGGCCGCCTGGGCGCTGACCCTGTCCCGCCGGGCCGAGCCGCCCGCCGGGGCCGACGACGCCGAGCTGGTGCTGGCCCGCTGGAGCGACGGCCGGCATGCCGACGGCACCGCCGCCGTGGTCGGGCCGCTGGGCGGCTACGCGCCGCTGCGGCTGCGCCTGCCGCTGCCGGCCGCGCCGAAACAGCTCCTCGACGAGGTACGCGGCGCGGAGCGCCCCACCGAGGAGACGTTCCACCTGCTGGAGCCGGTGGGCGTCGACTCCGCGGCGGTGGCCGGCTTCGCCGCCGTGCCGGCCGTCGCCCCGGCGACCCTGGCCGCCCTCGGGGCCACCGACGTGCGGGTGAGCGCCCCGCCGCCGGTGGGCGGGCCGCACCTGAGCGCCGTGCTCGACGCGGGCACGGCGACCCTGCGGGTCACCGGCGGGCGGCAGCTGCGCGAGGGGCTGCTCGCCGTGCTCGGCACCCTGCCCGCCGCGCTGACCGACGGGGCCCCGCTGGCCCTGCTCGGCGCGGCGGAGACGCGCTGGCTGGTCGAGGCCGCCGGGCCGGCGTCCGACGCGCCGACGCGTACCCTCGCCGAACTGCTCCACGGAGGGCTGGCCGCCGCCGACCCGGGCGCCGAGGCGGTCGTCGCGGCCGACGGGACGTACACCTTCGGCGAGCTGTGCCGGCTCGCCGACGGGGTGGCCGCCGGCCTGGTCGAGCGCGGCCTGCACGGCGGCCGGCGGGTCGGGGTGCTGGCCACCCGCTCCCGGGACACGGTGGTGGCGTTCCTCGGCGTGCTGCGCGCCGGCGCGGTGTTCGTGCCGCTGGACCCGGCCGCGCCCCCGCGTCGCCTCGCCGAGCTGGCCCGCGCGGTCGACGCCGGCCTGGTCCTCGGGGACCGGCCCGTGGCGGGCGTGCCGCACGCGGGCGTCGCCGAGCTGGCCGCCACCGCCGCCACCGCCGCGCTGCCCGAGACGCGGCCGACCGACCCGGCGTACGTGATCTTCACCTCGGGGTCCACCGGCACGCCGCGCCCGGTGCTGGTCTCGCACGGCAGCGCCGCGCACCTGGCGCACGCCTTGGAGCGCGTCGTCTATTCGAACGCCCCGGCCGGGGCGCGGGTGGCGGTCAACGCCCCGCTGACCTTCGACGCCTCCGTCAAGCAGCTCGTCCAGCTCGGGCACGGCCGCAGCCTCTACCTGGTGCCGGAGGAGGCCCGCCGCGACGGCGTCGAGCTGGCCGGCCTGCTCGCCGCGCACCGCGTCGACGTGCTGGACCTGACCCCGTCGCAGCTGCGCATCCTGCTCGCCGCCGACGGGGTGGCCGCCGGCGGGGCCCGGCTGCCGGGGGTGCTGCTGCTCGGCGGCGAGCCGGTGCCGGCGGACCTGTGGGACGCCGTGGCGGCCCTGCCCGGGGTGCGCGCGGTCAACCTGTACGGCCCGACCGAGGCCACCGTGGACGCCACCAGCGCCGAGATCACCGCCGGTGACCCGCCGACGATCGGCCGGCCGCTGCCGGGGACGGGGGCGTGGGTGCTCGACGGCCAGCTCCGCCCGGTGCCGCCCGGGGTGGCCGGGGAGCTGTGCCTGACCGGCCCCCAGCTCGCCGACGGCTACCTCGGCGACCCGGAGGCCACCGCCCGCCGGTTCGTGCCCGCGGCGCTGCCGTCGGGCCGCGTCGAGCGGGTGTACCGCACCGGCGACCGGGTGCGCTTCGACGCGCGGGGGCGGCTGACCTACCTGGGCCGGCTCGACGACCAGGTCAAGGTCAACGGCTTCCGGATCGAGCCGGGGGAGGTCGCCGCCGTCCTGCGCGAGCACCCCGGGGTGGCCGACGCGGCGGTGGTGGCCCGCGACGACGACGGGCACGGCGCGCGGCTCGTCGCGTACGTGACGCCCGCCGGGGGCCCGCCGGCGGTCGACGTGGACCGGATCGTGGGCATCAACCCCCACGAGACCCGCTACCTGTACGACGAGATCTTCCGCCAGCAGGTCTACCTGCGCGACGGGGTGGTGCTGCGGGCCGGGGCGACGGTGTTCGACGTCGGCGCGAACATCGGCATGTTCTCGCTGTTCGTGCACGCCGTGTGCCCGGACGCCACGATCCACGCGTTCGAGCCGGTGCCGTCGGTGGTCGAGGCGTTGCGCCGCAACGTGGCCACCTTCGGGGTGCCCGCCACCGTGCACCCGCACGGGCTCGCGGCGGCACCCGGCGAGGTGGATTTCACCTACTATCCCGGCTACGCCATGATGTCCGGCCACGCCGAGTACGCCGACCCGGCCGCCGAACAGGCCGTCATCCGCCGCTTCCTGACCAACGAGCGGGACCGGGGCGAGGCCGACCGGGACGCCCTGCTCGACCGGGTCGACGAGCTGCTGACGGAGCGCTTCGCGCCGGACCGGCTCAGCGTGGCCGTCCGGCCGCTGTCCGACGTCATCGACGAGGTGGCCCCCGAGCGCATCGACCTGCTCAAGATCGACGTGCAGCGGGCCGAGGCCGACGTCCTCGCCGGCATCCGGGAGGGCCACTGGCCGCTGGTCGCGCAGGTGGCGATGGAGGTGCACGACGGCGTCGGCACCGCCACCGAGGGCCGCCTCGACGAGCTGATCGCGTTCTTCGAGGACCGCGGCTTCACCGTCCTCACCCGCCAGGACGACCTGCTCGAGGGCACCGACCGGTACACCCTGCACGCCGTGCGCCCCGAGTACGCCGACGACCCCCGCCCCGCGGTGACCGCCGCCCCGGCCGACGGCGAGCCGCTGGACGCCCGCCTCGCCGCCTGGCTGCCCGAGCGGCTGCCGGCGCACCTGGTCCCCGGGGCCGTGGTGGTGCTCGACGCGCTGCCGCTGACCGGCAACGGCAAACTGGACCGCGCCGCCCTGCCCGCCCCCGAGCGGGGCCGCCGCGCCGCCGGCCCGGGCGTCGCCCCCGCCAACCGGGCCGAGGAGATCCTCGCCGAGGCGTGGCGGGAGGTGCTCGGCCTGGAGACCGTCGGCGTGACCGACAGCTTCTTCGCCCTCGGCGGCGACTCGATCCGCAGCATCCAGATGCAGGTCGCCGCCGCCCGGCGGGGCCTGTCGTTCCGGCTGCGCGACATCTTCGCCCACCAGTCGATCCGGGAGCTGGTCAGCCACGGCGAGATCACCCTCGCCGACCCGGACGCCGACGAGCCGACCGCCGGGGCGGTGCCGGTCGACGGGGCGCGGCCGGTCGACGGCGACCGGTCCGCCGGGCCCGCCGCCGCTCGGCCCGAGCGGGGCGCGGACACGCTTCTGGCCGCCGCCGACCGGGACCGGCTGCCCGCGTCGGCGGTCGACGCGTACCCGATGACCGCCCTGCAACAGGGCATGGTCTACCACTGCGAGCTGACCGGCGACCCGGCGATGTACCACAACGTCACCGCGCACCGCGTCGACGCGCCGCTGGACCCGGCCGCGCTGCGCGCCGCGTTCGCCGCGCTGGTGGCCGCGCACCCGGTGCTGCGCACCGGCTTCGCTCTCGACGGGTACGCCGAGCCGCTGCAGCTGGTGCACGCCGACGCGCCCGCCGACGTGCCGGTCGACGCGCTGGCCGACGCCGACCCGGCCGCCCGCGCGGCCCACGTCGACGCGCTGATCGCCGCCGAGCGGGCCCGCCCGTTCGACTGGGAACGCCCGCCGCTGGTCCGGCTGCACGCCGTCGACGAGGGCGCGGACGGGTTCACCCTCGTCGTCGCCGAGCACCACGCCGTCCTCGACGGCTGGAGCCTGGACCTGTTCCTGCGCGCCCTGCTGGCCGACCACGAGCGGCGGCGAACGGGCCGGCCCGCCCCGCCCGCCCCGGCGGCCCTGCCGCCGTACCACCACGTCGCCGCCGAGCGGGCCGCCCTCGCCGACCCGGCCACCCGCCGGTTCTGGCTCGACGGGCCCGGTGCCGCGTCGCCGCTGCTGCTCGGCGGGCCCGGCCCCCGGATCACCGTCACCCGGCCGGTGCCGCTCGACGACGACGTCACCGACCGGGTCGCCGAGGCGGCCCGCGCGGCCGGGGTGCCGGTGAAGTCGTATCTGTTGGCGGTGCACCTGCGGGCGCTCGGCGAGACCGCCGGCCGCGACGACGTGGTCTCCGGCCTGGTCGTCGGCGGTCGGCCCGAGGGCGCGGGCAGCGACGCCACCCTCGGGCTGTTCCTCAACACCCTGCCGGTCACGGCGACCCTGCGCGGTCGGCCGCTGGCCGAGCTGGCCGGGGACGCCTGGCACGCCGAGCGGTCCCTGATGGGCCACCACCGGTTCCCGCTGGCCGAGATCGTCCGGGCCGGCGGGGCGGGGCCCCGCTTCGACAGCTTCTTCAACTACACCCACTTCCACGCCGACGACCGTGCCGGCCCCCGCGTCGTGGTCAGCCGGGTGACCACGGTCGACGTCGGGTTCAGCCTCGCCGTCGACGTGGCGGTGGTCCCCGACACCGGCCGGCTCGTCCTCGCCCTGCAGTACGACGGCCGCCGCTTCGACGCGGACTGGGCCGACCGGCTCGCCGCGACCTTCACCCGGCTGCTGGCCACCGAGCCGACCGCGGCGCTGCCGCCCGCCGGGCCGCCGGCCCACGCGCCCACCGACGCCCGCTCCCGCTGGTCGGCGCGGGTCGCCGGGGCGTGGCGGGACGTCCTCGGGGTGACGCCGCGTTCGGCCGCCACCACGTTCGCCGCCGCCGGCGGGGACTCGCTGCGGGCGCTGCGCCTGGTCCGCACGCTGCGCCAGCGGTACGGCACCGGGCTGACCCTGGCCGAGTTCGCCGAACTGGCCGACTTCGGGGCGCTGGTGGAGCGGGTGGCCCGCGATGGCTGACCGCGACCCGTGGCTGGTGGTCCGCGCGCCGGTGCCCCGCCCCGCGCTGCGGCTGTTCTGCCTGCCCTACGCCGGCGGCAACGCGGGCGCGTTCGAGAGCTGGCGCACCGGGCTGCCCCGGTCGGTCGAGGTCAACGCCGTGCAGTACCCGGGCCGGCGGGAACGCGCCGCCGAGGCCGCCCCGCGCCGGATGACCCCGCTGGTGCAGGCCCTGGAGGCGGCGCTCGCGCCCCACCTCGACCGCCCGTACGCCGTCTACGGCGACTGCCTCGGCGCGTACGTGGCGTTCGAGCTGGTCCGGCGGTTGGCCCGGCGCGGCCACCGGCCCGCCGACGCGCTGGTGGTCTCCTCGGCGGTGCCGCCGCACCGCAGCGGCGTCGAACCGGACTACTCCACCCTGGACGACGCGGCGTTCCTCGCCGAGCTGGTCGCGCTGGGCACCCTGCCCCCGGCGGTGGCCGGGCACCCGGACCTGGCCGCGGCGGCTTTGCCGGCGGCCCGCGCCGACTTCGAGCTGGGCCGCAGCTACCGGCTGCGCGACGCCGACCCGGTGGCCACCCCGGTCACCGTCGTCGTCGGCGACGCCGACCCGCACGTGTCGGCGGTGGACGCGGCGGCCTGGGCCGACCTGACCACCGCCGGCTGCACCACGCTGACCGTTCCCGGCGGGCACGACCTGCTCGCCCGGGCCGACGCCGGGCTGCTGCGCGCCGTCCGGACCGCCCTGACCGGCAAGGAGCCGTCTTGACCCGCACGACACTGCTCTGCTTCCCGTACGCCGGCGCGGGCCCGTCGGTGTACCAACCGTGGCGGCGCGTCGCCCCGCCCGAGCTGGACGTCGTCCCGGTGTCGCTGCCGGGGCGGGAGAAGCGGTTCGTCGAGGAGCCGTACCGCCGCCTGGAGCAGGCCGTCGACGGGCTGCTCGACGAGGTCCTCGAACTGGTCGCGGGCCGCGACCGGGTGGCCCTGTTCGGGCACAGCATGGGCGCGGTGCTCGCCTACGAGATGACCCGCCGGCTCACCGGGGCCGCCGGGGTGGCCGTGTCCCACCTGTTCGTCAGCGGTTCCCCGGACCCGTGGTCCGGGCGCGAGCGCACCGCCGCCGGGCTGCCCGACGACGAGTTCGTCGCCCGGGTGGAGGAGTTCGCCGGGTACACCCACCCGGCGCTGGCCGACCCCGACATGCGGGAGCTGCTGCTGCCGGTGCTGCGCGCCGACGTGGAGCTGCACGAGGCGTACCGGCCGGCGGGGGAGAAGCGCGTCGACGTGCCGGTCACCGCCCTGCGCGGGGCGGACGACACGCTCGTCGCCGACGAGGCGCTCGCCGGCTGGGGGCGGGTCACCTCGGCCACCTTCGCCGTGCGGCGGCTGCCCGGCGGCCACATGTACCTGACCGACGCCCCGGCGGCCGTGCTCGACCTGGTCGGCGCGGAGCTGGCGCGATGACCGACGCGCCGACCCGCCCCGCACCGGTGGTCACCGGCGACCGGCTGGCCGGCAAGACCGCCATCGTCACCGGTGCCGCCCGGGGGCTGGGCCGGTCCTGCGCGGTGACGTTCGCCGCCCAGGGGGCCGACGTGGTCCTCGTCGACCTGGCCGGGGACCTGCCCGGCGTGCCGTACCCGCTGGGCTCGGCGAGCCAGCTCGCGCACACCGCCGACCTGTGCGCCGGGTACGGGGTGGCCGCGTACCCGGTCGAGGCCGACGTGCGGGACCTGGCCGCCGTCCGGGCCGCCGTCGCGCTGGCGGTGGCGCGCTTCGGTCGGGTCGACGTGCTGGTCAACAACGCCGGCATCGCCGCGCCGTCGGGCAAGCCGACGCACGAGATTACCGAGGCCGAGTGGCAGCTCATGCTGGACGTCGACCTGTCCGGGCCGTGGCGGATGATCAGCGCGGTCGGCGAGGTGATGTGCCGCCAGCGCGCCGGCAGCATCGTCAACGTCGCGTCCACCGCCGGGCTGGTCGGCTACCGGCACTTCGCCGGCTACGTGGCGGCCAAGCACGGCCTGGTCGGGCTGACCCGGGCCGCCGCGCTCGACTACGCCCCGCTGCGGGTGCGGGTCAACGCGCTGTGCCCCGGCTCGGTGCGCGACGACCCGCACGTCGAGGGCCGGATGCTCGCCGAGATCGCCCGGTCGCTGGAGGTGCCGGTCGCCGAGCACGAGGAGACGTTCGTGCAGGCCCAGCCGATGAACGCGCTGATCGAGCCCGGCGCGGTGGCCCAGGCGGCGCTCTGGCTCGCCTCGGACGAGTCCGCGCAGGTCACCGGCTCGGTCATCACCGTCGACGGAGGGTTCACCACCCGATGAGCGCCCCGCACACCCCCCACTCGACCGACGCTGCCCGGTTCTGTCACGCCGCGAGCGCCCGGGTCGCCCCCGACGCCGACGCCGACGGCCTCGCCGAGGCGTACGCCGTGCTCACCCGGCGGCACGGCCTGGCCGGCGGGCGGCTGTGGGTGGAGCGGGTGCCGGCCGGGCTGGCCGTGCGCCGCCGCGACGCCGAACTGGCCCGGCCGCTGCCGGTCGGCGGCCCGGACCTGCGGGCGGTGCTGCTGCGCCACGAGGACGGGGCCGACCTGGTGCTGGTCGCCCGCCGGCACGCCGTGGACCGGCACCGCCTCGGCACCCTGCTGGCCGAGCTGACCGACCCGGCCGCCCCGGCGGTCCCGGTCGTCGTCCCGGGTCGGCTCGTCGTGCCGGGTCGGCCCGTGCCCTCCACCACCGCCGCCCACCCGGCCGCCGCCGGGAGCGCCGGGTCGGACGCCGACGCCGCACCGAACGCTGCCGCCGCAGACGCCGCCGCCGGCTCCGACGACGTTGCCGACGCCTCCGGCTCCGGCTCCGGCGACGTTGCCGACGTGGACGCCGGGGACACCGGTTGGCTGCGCGGCGACCCCGGGCCGGACCGCGCCGCCGCGCACACCGTCGCCGTGCCGGCGGGGACCGACCTGGCCGCCCTCGTCGCGGCGGTCGGCGCGGTGCTGGCCCGGTACCGGGGCGTGCGCCGGGCCCGGGTCGGCGCGGTCGTCGACGAGCGGCTGGCCGTCGTCGGGGTGCCGGTCGACGGCGGCGCCCGTGACCTGCTCGCCACCGCCGCCGCGACCGGGTCGCCCTGGCCGGTCGCCGGCGGCGCGCCGCCCGCCGGGCTCCTCGACGTCGAGGTCGGCGTGCTCGACGCGACCAGCCCCGCCGACGCGTACCGGCCCTGCCTGGCCCCGCTGTGGCCGCTGACCCTGGCGCTGGCCGGCACCACGCTGACCTGCCACCACCGCACCGCCGGGTGGTCCGGCGACCTGGTCGCGGCGTTCGCCCGCCAGGTCGTGCGGGTGCTCGGGCAGGTCCTCGCCGACCCGGACCGACCGCTGGCCGGTCACGACCTGTTCGACGACGCCGAGCGGGCCGCGATCGTCGCCCTCGGCCGGGGCCCCGGCGGGCCGCCCCCGGCGGTCGACACCATCGCCGGCCGCGTCGCCCGGCACGCCAGGCGGCGACCCGACGCGCCGGCCGTGTCCTGCGCCGGCCGACGGCTGACGTACGCGCAACTGGACGCCGCCGCCGCCCGGGTGGCCCGCGCCCTCGCCGCGCACGGGGTGGCCCCCGGCGACCGGGTGGGCGTCTGCCTGGACCGGTCGGTCGACCTGATCGCGGTGCTGCTCGGCGTGCTGCGGGCGGGGGCCGCGTACGTGCCGGTCGACCCGGCGTACCCGGCCGAGCGGATCCGCTACACCGTCGAGGACTCCGGCGTCGCCCTGCTCGTCGGCGGTGGCGGGATCGACCCGGCCGGGTTGACCGCCGGGCCGGACGACGCGGCGGGGGAGGAGCCGGCGGCGGGCGGGCCCGACGACACCGCGTACGTCATCTACACCTCCGGCTCCACGGGCCGGCCCAAGGGGGTGTGCGTCCCGCACCGCAACGTGCTCGCCCTCGTGGACGCCACCGCCGGGGACTTCGGGCTCGGCCCGGCCGACGTGTGGACGATGTTCCACTCCAGCGCCTTCGACTTCTCCGTGTGGGAGATCTGGGGCTGCCTGCTCACCGGCGGGCACCTGGTGGTCGTCCCGCACCTGGTCACCCGGTCCCCGCAGGAGTTCCACGCCCTGCTGGCCGCCGAGCGGGTGACCGTGCTCAACCAGACCCCGTCGGCGTTCGCGCAGCTCCTCGACGTCGACCGGCGCGCCGCCGACCGGCTCGCCGTGCGGCTGGTCGTGTTCGGCGGCGAGCCGCTGGACGCCCGGATGCTCACCGGCTGGTTCGACCGGCACCCGGAGCGGGAGTGCCGGGTGGTGAACATGTTCGGCATCACCGAGACCACGGTGCACGTCACCGCACAGACCCTCGACCGGGGGCTGGCGCTGGCCGGCAGCCGGTCGGTGGGGCGTGCCCTGCCTGGCTGGCGGGTGTACGTGCTCGACCCGGACGGCCGGCTGCTGCCGCCCGGCGCGGCGGGAGAGATCCACGTGGGCGGCGCGGGGGTGGCCGACGGCTACCTGCACCGCCCCGAGCTGACCGCGCAGCGGTTCCGGCCCGACCCGTGGGCGGGCGGACGGATGTACCGCAGCGGCGACCGGGGCCGGCTGCTGCCCGACGGGCGGCTGGAGCACCTGGGCCGGCTCGACGACCAGGTGAAGGTGCGCGGCTACCGCATCGAGCTGGACGAGATCCGCCAGGTGCTGCTGGACGACCCGGGGGTGCTGGCCGTGGCCGTGGTGGTGCAGACCGGCGCGGAGTCGGCCGACACCCGGCTGCACGCCTACGTCGTGCTCGCCGACCCCGCCGCCGACGCCGAAACCGCCGACGCCGAAACCGCCGCCGGGACCGCCACCGCCGTCGGGGCCCGTGCCGCCACCGTCGTGCTCGCCGAGGTGCGCCGCCGCGCGGCCCGGATGCTGCCCGACTACATGGTCCCGGCGACGGTTACCGCGCTGCCCGCCCTGCCGCTGACCGGCAACGGCAAGCTCGACACCGCCCGGCTGCCCGCCCCGGCCGAGCCGCCCGCGTCGGCCCCCGCGCCCGCCGCCGACGCGGCGTTGGACGAGCGGATCCGGGCGGTGTGGCAGCGGGTCCTCGGCGCCGAGGTCGGGCCGGAGGACAACTTCTTCGACCTGGGCGGCAACTCGCTGCTGGCCCTGCGGCTGCTCAACGAGCTGCGCGACCAGGGCCTCGCCGACCTCACCCCCCGCCACCTGTACGTGCACCAGACCGTGCGCGGGCTGGCCGAGGCGATCGGAGCCGCCCGATGACCCCCGACGTGGACACCCTCGCCCGGCTCTGGCCGCAGGTCGACCGGGTCGCCGTCAAGGACGGCTGCGTGTACGTCGTCGCCGACGACCACCTCGACCCGCTGGCGCTGCGCGGGCAGCTCGCGCGGGAACTGCCCGACGGGGAGCTGCCCCGGCACATCGTCCAGGTCGACTCGCTCGACCCGGCCGACCTGATCGCCCCCGACGACCGGTACGGGGCGTACCAGCCGCCGCGCGACGACACCGAACGGCAGCTCGTGCGGGTGTGGGAGGGGGTGCTGGGGCTGCCCAAGCTTGGCGTGCTCGACGACTTCTACGCCGCTGGCGGGGACTCCCTGGCCGCTGTCGCGCTGGCCGTGGAGGCCCAGCGGGTCTTCGGCACGGCCCTGTCGCCGGCCGCCGTGCTGCGCCACCCGACCGTGGCCGCCCTCGCCGCCGAGGTACGCCAGGCCCGCGCCGCCACGCCGCTGCCCCGGGCCGCCGCCGCGCGGGCGTACCCGCTGTCGCCGCAGCAGCGGCGGGTGTTCCTGGCCCAGTCCCGCGACCCCGCCTCGGTGGCCTACCACCTGCCGCTGCTGCTGCCGGTGCCCGCCGACACCGACGCCGCCCGGCTGGGCCAGGCGCTGCGGCACGTGGTGGCCCGGCACGACATCCTGCGCACCGCGTTCGGCACCGAGGCGGGCCGGCCGGTGCAGCGGGTGCTGCCCGGCGTGGTGTGTGAGCTGCCCGAGGTGGCCCGCGCCGCCGACGAGCCGGTCGCGGTGACCCCGTTCGACCTGGCCGCCCCGCCGCTGCTGCGCGCCGAGCTGCGGCGCACCCCGACCGGGGCGGCGCTGGCCCTGGAGCTGCACCACATCGTCACCGACGGGCTCTCCCTGGCCCTGCTGCTGCGCGAGGTCGACGCCCGCTACGCCGGCCGCGACCTGCCGCCCGTGCCCGCCCAGTACGCCGACTACGCGGTGTGGACGCACGCCCAGGAGCCGCCGGGGCGCGACTGGTGGCTGGCCCGGTTCGCCGACCCGCCCGCGCCGCCGCGCCTGCCCACCGACGCCGACCGCGGCACGGGGCCCGACGCGGGCGACCCGTCGACCGCCGCCGCCGGTGTCGTGGAGTTCGCCGTGGACGCCGCCCGCACCGCCGCGCTGCGCGCGCTGGCCCGCCGCGAGGGCGTCACCCTGTTCCACCTGCTGCTCGCCGGCTACGCGACGTTCCTCGCCGCCGCCACGGGCGGCCCCGGCGGGGCCGACGGCGTCGACGTGACCGTCGGCACGCCGGTGGCCGGCCGGGGCGCACCCGGGCTGGACGCCACCATGGGCATGTTCGTCAACACCGTCTGCCTACGCCACCGGGTCCGCCCCGACGTGCCGTTCCGGGCGCTGCTGGCCGAGGTGGCCCGGGACGCGGTGGACGCCTTCGCCCACCAGGACTTCCCGTTCGACAGCCTGGTCGAGGCGGTGCTGCCGGTGCGCGACCCGCACCGGCACCCGCTGTTCGACACCCTGTTCGCGATGCAGCACGCCGAGGTGGCCCGGGTCGAGTTCCTCGGCCGGCCGGTGGAGCTGGCCGTCGCCCCGACCGGGCAGGCCATGTTCGACCTGGACATGCAGGTCTACGAGCGGCCCGACGGGCTCACCGTGCACTGGGCGTACCACGCCGGGCTGTTCCTGCCGCAGACCGTGCGCGCGTTCGCCGACCTGTACCTCGACCTGCTCGACGCCGTGCTGGCCGACCCGGGCCGCCCGGTCGGCGAGCTGACCGGCGCGGCGGCCCCCGTGGCCGCCGCCCCGACCACCATCGACATCGACCTGTAGCCGGGAGAGCTCATGCAGTCGCTGATGACCCGGGGCCAGCTCAGGATCGCCGCCGCGCGGCGGCCCGACCACGCCCGGCACTGGCACGGCGTGCTCGCCGCCGGGGCGGAGCGGGTGGGCTTCCCCGAAGACCACGCCGCCGCACCGGGCGCCCCGCCGCGCCCGGAGGCGGTCACCGTGCCGCTGGGCGACGCGCTGGCCGATCGGCTCGCCGCCGCCAGCCGGGGCGCCGAGGCGGCCCGGTTCGTGCTGGTCGCCGCCGCCGTGGCGGCCCTGCTGCGCCGCTGGACCGGCGCGACCGAGGTGCTGGTCGGCCGCCCCGCCGACGGCGACGCGCTGGCCGGGCTGCTGCCGCTGCGGGTGGCCGCCGGCCCGGACCGCAGCTACCGGGACCTCGTCGGGCAGGTGCGCGCCGCGCTGCCCGAGGCCGAACGGTACGCCGACTACCCCGTCGAGCTGCTCGCCGAGGACCTCGCCCCGCACGCCGAACAGGGCCGCCACCCGTTCCTCGACGTCGCCGTGCACACCGCCGACGCGGCCGTCGACCCCCGCGTCGGGATCACCGTGGCCGTCGCCGACGCCGACCTGACCGTCCACCACGACGCCGCCCGTCACGACCGGGGCACCGCCGAGCGGATCGCCGCCCACCTGCTGCTCCTGCTCGCCGCCGCGCTCGCCGCCCCGGACGGCCCCGTCGACGACGTCGACCTGGTGACCCCGGCCGACCGGGCGGTGCTCGCCGCCATGAACGACACGACCGTGGACGTCGCCGCCGGCCCGCGCCCCGACGCGTGGGTTGCCCGGCGGGCCGCCGACACGCCCGAGGGCGTCGCCGTGCGTACCGACGAGGGCGCCTGGACCTGGGCGGAGCTGGAGCGGCGGGTCGCGGCGCTGGCGGCGGACCTGCGCGCGGCCGGCGCGGGCCCGGAGACGGTCGTCGCGGTCCTGGCCGCGCGGTCGCCCGCGCAGCTCGCGGCGATCCTGGCCGTGCACCGGGCCGGCGCGGCCTACCTGCCGGTGGACCCCGGCTACCCGCCGGCCCGCGTCGGCTACCTGCTGCGCGACAGCGGCGCGGCCCTGGTGGTGGCCGCCGACGCCACGGCGGTGCCCGACGGCGTGCCGGTGGTCGCGCTGCCCCCGGCCGACGCCGACCCCGCGCCGACCGCCGACCCCGCGCCGACCGCCGACCCCTTGCCGACCGGCGGGCCGGCGGCGACCCCGGCCGGCGAACCCGCCCCGCCCGGCGACGGCGACGACCTCGCCTACGTCATCTACACCTCCGGCTCCACCGGCGAGCCGAAGGGGGCGATGATCGCGCACCGGGCCCTGGCCAACCGGCTCGCCTGGATGCAGCGGCACTACCCGATCGGCCCGGACGACGTCGTGCTGCACAAGACCCCCACCACGTTCGACGTGTCGGTGTGGGAGCTGTTCTGGTGGGCCCGCGAGGGCGCGTCGGTGTGCCTGCTGCCGCCGGGCGCGGAACGCGACCCGCGCGCCATCGTCGCCGCCGTCGCCGCCCACCGCGTGACCGTCCTGCACTTCGTGCCGTCGATGCTGGGCGCGTTCCTCGACTGGCTGGCCACCGCCGACACCGCCGGACTGGCCGGGCTGCGGCGGATCTTCGCCAGCGGCGAGGCCCTCGGCGCGCACCACGTCGACCGGCTCGCCGCGCTGCTGCCCCACGTCGAGCTGGTCAACCTGTACGGGCCGACCGAGGCCACCGTCGACGTCAGCCACCACCCGTGCGTCCCCGGCGCGGCGCGGGTGCCGATCGGCCGCCCGGTGGACAACACCCGGCTGCACGTGCTCGACGGGCGGCTGCGGGCGCAGCCCGTCGGCGTGCCCGGCGAGCTGTGCATCGCCGGGGTGCAGCTGGCCCGGGGCTACCTCAACCGGCCCGAGCTGACCCGGGACCGGTTCGTCGCCGCCC
The DNA here is from genome assembly GCF_054052245.1 of Micromonospora sp. PTRAS2. NCBI lineage: Bacteria > Bacillati > Actinomycetota > Actinomycetes > Micromonosporales > Micromonosporaceae > Micromonospora > Micromonospora sp. PTRAS2. Next base: position 321,220 of record NZ_JBSWBU010000007.1, on the reverse strand, counting down.
CCGCCGTCGGGGAGGACCGCGTCTACCGCACCGGCGACCTCGCCCGGGTGCTGCCCGACGGCACCATCGACTACCTGGGCCGCCTCGACCACCAGGTGAAGGTGCGCGGCTACCGGGTCGAGCTGGGCGAGGTGGAGGAGGCGCTGCGCGGCCACCCGGCCGTCAAGGACGCCGTGGTCGTCGCCCGCGACGGCAACCTGCTCGGCTACGTGCGTACCGCCTCCCCGGTGGCCGAACGGGCGCTCACCGACCACCTGGCCGGGGTGCTGCCCGCCTACCTGGTGCCCGCCCGGGTGGTGGAGCTGGCCGAGTTCCCGCTGTCGGCCAACGGCAAGCTGGACCGGCGGGCGCTGCCCGACCCGCCCGCCGACGACCGGCCGTACGTGCCACCGCGCACCGACGCCGAGCGGATCCTCGCCCAGGTGTGGGCCGACGTGCTCGGGGTCGACCGGGTGGGGGTGGAGGACAACCTGTTCGCCCTCGGCGGCAACTCCATCCACTTCGTCACCGTCCTGGCCCGGGCGCACGCCGCCGGCCTGGACCTCAGCTTCCAGCAGATGTTCCGGCACCCCACGATCGCCGCGCTCGCCGCGGCCCCCGCCGACGGGCAGCGGCCCCCGGCGTACGCGCCGTTCGACCTGGTGTCGCCGGCCGACCGGGCGCTGCTGCCCGACACGGTGGTCGACGCGTACCCGCTGGGCCAGCTCCAGGCCGGGCTGATCTTCCAGAACGAGCTGGCCCGGGGCGCGGCCCAGTACCACGACATCATCAGCTTCCTGATCAGCGCCCCGTTCGACGAGGCCGCGTTCGCGGCGGCCGTGCGCCGGCTGGTCGCCGACCACCCGATCTTCCGCACCAGCTACCACCTCACCGGCTACTCGGAGCAGCTCCAGCTCGTGCACGCCGACGCGCCCACCCCGCTGTGGGTGACCGACCTGCGCGGGCTCACCCCCGCCGAGCAGGAGCGCCGGTACGCCGACTGGCACGACCGGGAGCAGTCGTACCGGTTCGTCTGGCAGGAGCCGGGGCTGGTCCGCATCCACGTGCACGTGCTCGCCGACGACCTCTACCGCTACAGCCTCAGCCAGCACAACTCCGCCCTCGACGGGTGGAGCATCACCCTGCTGCACACCCGGCTGTTCGACACGTACCACCGGCTGCGCGCCGGCCGCCCGCTGCCCGAGCCGCCGGCCGGCAACCACTTCCGCGACTACATCGGCCTGGAACGGCGGGCCGTCGCCTCGGCCGGGGACCGGGAGTTCTGGCGCGACGTCCTGGCCGCCGGCGGGGTCACCGAGCTGCCCCGCTGGGAGCCGCCCGCCGAGCCCGCCGCGCACCCCGTGGTGTTCCACGAGGTGGACATCCCCGCCGCGCTGTCCGAGCGGCTGCTGCGGCTGGCCGACCGGCTGGCCGTGCCGCTGAAGACCCTGCTGCTGGCCGCGCACGTCAAGGTGGTCGGCGCGCTGGCCGCCGACCCGGCCGTGATCACCGGGTACGAGCAGAGCGGCCGGCCCGAGGCCGAGGGCGCCACCGCCGCGCTGGGCCTGTTCCTCAACACCGTGCCGCTGCGCGTCGACACCGGCGACGGGAGCTGGGCCGACCTGGTGGGCGGGGTCTACCGGGCCGAGGCGGACCTGCTGCCGCACCGCCGCTACCCGATGGCGCAGATGAAGGCCGACGCCGCCACCACCGACACGCTGTTCGAGACGGTCTTCAACTACACCCACTTCTACCTGCTCAAGCAGCTGCGTGAGCTGCCCGGCTTCGACCTGCTCGACGTGCGGGTCAGCACGGAGACCGAGTTCGCGCTGCGCGCCGAGTTCATGCGGGACTTCTTCACCGACCAGGTCCGGCTCAGCCTGCACTACCACAGCGCCGAGTTCACCGCCGAGCAGGCCGCCGGCCTCGGCGCGGCGTACCGGCGGGCCCTGGTGGCCCTGGCCGACGACCCGGACGCCCCGCACGGCGGCTACGATCCGGGCCTGCCGCCGGCCCGCCTCGTCCCGGCCCGCCGGGCGTTCGCCCGCCCCGCGCCGGCCGCGCCCGCCGCCCCGGCCGGGCGCACCCCGCCCGGCACGGACACGGCCCGCCGCGTCGCCCGCGCGTGGGCCGACACCCTCGACGTGCCGGTGGCCGACATCGCCGAGGAGGACAACTTCTTCGACCTCGGCGGGAACTCCCTGGCCGCGATGCGGGTCGTCGCCGCGCTGCGCCCGCTGGTCACCCTCCGACAGCTCATGACCCATTCCGACCTGGGCCCGCTGGCCCGCGCCGTCGACGCCGCCGCCACCCCGGCCGCCGCCGGCACCGACACCGCCGCGCCGCTGCTGCAGCCGCTGTCGCCGCCCGGCGTCGCCGCCGACCGGGTCCTGGTCTGCTTCCCGTACGCCGCCGGCAACCCGCTTGCCTTCCGGCCTTTGGCCGAGGCGCTCGCCGCACGCGGCGTGGCCGTGTTCGCGGTCGCCCTGCCGGGGCACGACCCCGGTCGCCCCGAGCCCTTGGCCGACCTCGACGAGGTGGCTGGCCGGGTCGTCGTCGAGCTGCGCACCGCCGCCGGGGGCGAGGTGCTGCTGTGGGGGCACTGCGTCGGCGCGGCCCTCGCTGTGGAGGTCACCCGGCTGCTCGCCGCCGCCGGGTCCCCGCCCGCGCGGCTGTTCCTCGGCGGCAAGCTGCTGCGCGACGCCGCCGACATCGACGCCAGCATCGCCGAGGTACGCGCCCTCGACGAGGCCGGGGTCGTGGACTGGCTCGTCGGGCAGACCGGCTTCACCGACCTCGACGGCCTCGACGCCGGGCACACCTCGGCGCTGGTCGCCGCGTTCCGGCACGACGCCCTCGGCTCGCACACCTACCTGCGGGACCGGCTCGACCCGCTGGCCGACCGCCCGTTGACCGTGCCGGTGACGGTGGTGCTCGCCGCCGACGACCCGCTCACCGCCGCGCCGGGCGACGCGCCCGCCGCGTGGCGGCGCATCGCCGCCGACGTGACCCTCGCGGAGATCGACGGTGGGGGACACTACTTCTGCCGTACCCGCGCCGGGGAGGTGGCCGACCTCGTCGCCGGCGCCGGCCCGGCCATGCCGCGCGACAGCCGCCCCGGGGAGGACCATGTCTGACCGCACGCCCACCAGCGCCCCCGAGCGCCCCGCCACGCCGCGCGGCGAGTTCGTCGCCGGGGCCCGCTCGATGGTGCCGTTCCTGCTGTCCGCGTTCCCCCTCGGCGTGATCGGCGGGACACTCGGCCTGGCCAGCGGGCTGTCCTACCTGGAGACGTTCGGGCTGGCCATGGTGGTCAACTCCGGCACCGCCCAGTTCATCGGCTTCAAGCTGATCGCCGAGGGCGCGGCGTGGCCGGTGATCGTCCTGACCACCCTCATCCTCAGCCTGCGCATGCTGATCTATTCCACGCTGCTCGCCCCGCACGTGCGGGAGCTGCCGCAACGGTGGCGGCTGCTGCTCGGCTTCGGGCTGATCGACGCGGTCTTCTTCGTCGCGTTCGACCGGATGAAGGGCGGCGAGCCGGCCCGCCGCAAGAGCATGTTCTACTTCGGCGCGTCCGCCGTCATGTACGTCAACTGGGCCGTCGCCACCGTCGTCGGCATGGTCGCCGGGCACCTGCTGCCCGAGCGGTGGCGCGCCGGCCTCGACTTCCCGATGACCGCCGTCTTCCTCGTCGTGCTCGCCGGGGCGCTGGCCGGCTGGAAGATCTGGAGCGCCGCCGTGTCGGCCGGCGCGCTGGCGATGCTGTTCCTCGGGCTGCCGTACAACCTGGGGTTGATCGTGGCCGCCCTCGGCGGCGCGTGCGTGGGGATGGCCTGCGAGCGGATCGAACGCCGCTGGTTCCCGCCCAAGCCGCAGGAACCGCCGCCCGCCGAGGAGCCGGCGCGCGACGACGAACCGGCGGTCGCGCCCGCCGCCGACGGCGACGGAAGGTGACCACGATGTCCATGCTGCTGCTCATCCTCGGCATGGGGCTGGCGACCTTCGCCCCCCGGTACGTCCCGCTGCTGGTCTTCCGCGACCGGGAGCTGCCCGCCGACGTCAAGACGTTCCTCGGCTACCTGCCGGCGGCCCTGCTCGCCGCCATCGCCGTGCCGTCCGTGCTCGCCCCGGTCGACAACCGGGTCGAGATCACCGTGGTCACGATCCCCTACCTGGTGGCCGGGTTGGTCACCCTGGTGACCGGCCTGTTCGTCGAACGGTTCATGATCGTGTGGACGGTCGGGCTGGCGGTCTTCTTCGGGCTGCGGTGGTGGTTGGGGGCGATGTGACGGGCGACGACGACCCGGTGCGGGAGCCGCTGCGGGTCGCCGCCGCGCAGATCGAGGCGGTCGGCGGCGACCTGGCCGGCAACGCGGCGGCCCACGTCGCGGCCGTCGCCGAGGCCGCCGCCCTCGGCGCCCGCGTGGTCGTCTTTCCCGAGCTGTCGCTGTGCGGGTACGACTACCCGCTGCTCGCCGCCGACGTCGCCCGCTGCGAGGTCGAGGTGGGCGACGCGGTCCTGCGGACGGTGGGCGGGGCCTGCCGGGCGCACCGGGTGACCGCCGTGGTCGGCGGCTGCGCCCGACGCGCCGACGGCTGGGCCATCGCCGCGTTCGTCGTCGGCCCCGACGGCGCGGTGGCCGCCACCTACCACAAGCGGCACCTCGACGCCGACGAGCGCGCGGTGTTCGTCGCCGGCCACACCGACACGATGGTGCAGCTCGACGGCTGGCGGCTCGGCCTCGGCGTCTGCTATGACGCGAGCTTCCCCGAGCATGCCCGGGGCCTGGCCCTGGCCGGCGCGGACGCCTACCTGGTGCCCGGCGCGTTCACCGTCGGCGACTCCGACCACCGGCGCGGCGTCTACTTCCCGGCCCGCGCCCTGGAGAACACCAGCTACGTGCTGTTCGCCAACTACGCCGGCGCGCACGGCGGCTGGCGCTTCGCCGGCCACAGCGCCGTGTACGGCCCCGACGGCCGGGCCCTGGCCGCCGCCGGCACCGCCGCCGGGCTCGCCGTCGCCGACCTCGACGACGCGGTGCTGCGCCGCCAGCGCGACAGCCAGCGGATGCTGCGCGACCGGGCCGCCCCCGCGCCCGCGCCGAGCCCCGTCGTCATCCCCCCGCCCGACCCCGGGCAACGATCCGACCAGCATGAGGAGCACCGGTGACCGGCATCGGCACGACCGCGATCCACGGCGACGACGGCCTGTACCCCACGGGCGCGGTGTCGCCCCCGATCGTGCAGAGCGCCACGTTCGGCGCCGAGAGCGACGAGCGGTTCACCGAGGTCGCCACGCAGGTGCGCCCCGACGCCTTCTACACCCGCTACGGCAACCCCAACCACGCCCAGGTGGCCGCCGTGGTCGCCGAGCTGGAGGGCGTCGAGACGGGCCTGGTCACCGCCTCCGGCATGGGCGCGGTCACCACCATGGCGCTGGCCCTGCTCAGCGCCGGGGACCACGTGATCGTGCAGCGCAGCACGTACGGCGGCACCACCTCGCTGGCCACCGGCCTGCTCACCCGGTTCGGGGTGACCTGCACCCAGGTCGACCAGACCGACGTCGACGCGTTCGCCCGCGCCCTGACCCCGCGCACCCGGCTGCTGCTCGTGGAGACCCCCAGCAACCCGCTGCTGGAGCTGACCGACCTGACCGCCGTGATCGAGCTGGCCCACGCCCACGGCGCGTACGCCGTCGTGGACAACACGTTCGCCACCCCGGTCAACCAGCGGCCGGCGGCCCTCGGCGCGGACCTGGTCTGGCACAGCGCCACGAAGTTCCTCGGCGGCCACTCCGACGTCACCGCCGGGGTGGTCGTCGGCTCCGCCGAGCTGGTCGACCGGGTCTGGCAGACCGCCATCGTCACCGGCGCGACGCTGGGCCCGATCGACTCCTGGCTGCTGCTGCGCGGCATCCGCACGCTGCCGCTGCGGATGGCCCGGCACAACGACAACGCCCTCGCCCTGGCCCGGGAGCTTGAGGCGCACCCGGCGGTCGCCCGGGTCCGCTACCCGGGGCTGCCCAGCCACCCCCAGCACGACCTGGCCACCAGGCAGATGAGCGGGTACGGCGGCGTGTTCAGCCTCGACCTGGCCGGCGGCCAGCCGGCGGCGGCCACCCTCCTCGCCGAGCTGCGGCTGGCCAAGCGGGCCGCCAGCCTCGGCAGCGTCAGCACCCTCGTGGTGCACCCGCGTTCCATGTGGGCGGGGATCGTCGACACCGCGCAGCTTGCCGCCACCGGCATCGGGGAGGGCCTCGTGCGGGTCTCCACCGGCATCGAGGACACCGCCGACCTGCTCGCCGACTTCACCCGCGCCCTCGACGCCGTGACCGGACGGGCGGCCTGATGGGGCATCCCCTGGTGGAGCCGTACGACCAGGGAATGCTCGACGTGGGCGACGGGCACCTCGTCTACTGGGAGGTGTCCGGAAACCCGGACGGCATGCCGGCCGTGGCCGTGCACGGCGGCCCCGGCGGCAGCTCGTCGCCCGGCACGCGCCGCCTGTTCGACCCGGCCCGCTACCGGCTCGTCCAGTTCGACCAGCGCGGCTGCGGGCGCAGCACCCCGCACGCCAGCGACCCGACCGCCGACCTGCGGCACAACACCACCGGACACCTGCTGGCCGACATGGAGCGGCTGCGCGAGCACCTCGGCATCGACCGGTGGCTGCTGTTCGGCAACTCGTGGGGCTCCACCCTCGGCCTCGCGTACGCCCAGCGCCACCCGCAGCGGGTCAGCGCGATCGTCCTCGTCGGGGTCACGATGAGCCGCCGGTCGGAGATCGACTGGCTGTACCGGGGCGTCGGCCGGTTCTTCCCCGAGCAGTGGCGGCGGTTCGTCGACGCCGTGCCGGCCGCCGACCGCCCGGCGATCGCACCGGGCCGGGGCTCGGCCGCCGAGCTGCTCGCCGCGTACGCCCGGCTGCTGGAGCACCCGGACACCCAGGTCCGCCAGCGGGCCGCGATCGCCTGGCTCACCTGGGAGGACGCCGTCGTCTCCCTCGAACCGAACGGCACGCCCGACGTCTACCGCGACCAGCCGCCGGACGACCAGGTCGCGTTCGCCCGGCTCTGCGCGCACTACTTCTCCCACGGCATGTGGCTCGCCGACGACGCGCTGCTGCGCGACGCCCACCGGCTCGCCGGCATCCCCGGCGTGCTCGTGCACGGGCGTTTCGACCTCGGCGCGCCGCTGGAGACGCCGTGGTCGCTGGCCCGCGCCTGGCCCGACGCGGAGCTGATCGTGGTCGACGACTCCGGGCACACCGGCAGCGAGACCCTGCGTGGGCACCTGCGCGCCGCGCTCGACCGGTTCGCCCCGGTGTCGCCGGCCGGCTGAGCGGCGTCGGCCGGGACGACCAACGGTGGCCTGGTTCGGCTTCGGCGACGCCCGATGATGGGCGGCGGCGCATAGGGAGCTGAGTCACCTACGCCATCACCGTCGATCACGTGAGCGTCGCACTACTTAACGTGCTCGTCGGCTATGGTCCGAAGGAGGTGCCTGTCCAGGTAGGACCGGAGGCGCTGCCGTCCAGACCTCATTCGGGAGTCTCCGCCATGTCCGTGTCGTCGCGCTTCGCCGTGCGTCTACGAGAACTGCTCCGGGAGCGTGGCGTCAGTTTCCGGGCCCTCGCCGCCCGCACCTACTACGGCAAGAGCTACCTGCACGACCTCGCTCACGGTCGCAAGCCGCCGACGCCCGAGGTGGCGGCTCGGCTGGACGACGCTCTCGCTGCCGGCGGCGAACTGGTCTGTCTCGCGGGGGTTCTCCGCGACGGGAGATGGGAGATCGACTGCGCTGCCCTGTGGCGGCACTGCGACGCCGAACAGCTCGCCGACCTGCTGGTCACCACGGTCCCTGGCCCGGACAACGCGGCCGAGTTGGCGCACCAGTGGTTGATAGCTGATCCTCCGCAGCGCTATGAGCTGAGCGCGGGCCGGCAGGTGGGCACCGAGACCGTGGCTCGCGTCGAGCGCCGGGTGGGGCAGCTCCGCCGCTTGGACGACCACGTCGGCGGGGCGCAGACGTACGCGATGGTGTTCGCCGAACTGGAGGCCACCGCCGGCCTGCTGCGCGCGGGCACCCACTCCGAGGTGGTCGGTCGGCGACTGCTCGCCGCAGCGGCGGACCTGTGCCAGCTTGCCGGATTCGTCGCCGAGGACGCCGGCCGGACCGCAGACGCGCGGCGGTACTACCTGGCCGGAATGCGAGCCGCGCACGCCGCGGGGGACACCGCCAGCGCGGCCAACTGTCTGAGCACGTTGAGTTACCTGGAGGCGGGCACCGGGGACCGGCGGTTGGCGGTCACGCTGGCCAGGTCCGCGTACGCCGGGGGCCGGCAGGCGGCGGAGGCGACGGGTCGGGCGCTGCTGCTGGAGCGGGTCGCGTGGGCGCACGCCCGTGCTGGCGAGGCGAGCCAGGCGGAGCGGGCGCTGGGCATGGTGGAGGAGGCGTACGCCAGGCGCGACCCGAGCGCCGCGCCGCCGTGGGCGTACTGGCTGAGCGCGGACGAGGTGGACATCATGGCGGGCCGGGTGTGGACGGAACTGCGCCGGCCGCTGCGCGCGGTGCCGATCCTCGAACGGGTGGTCGCCGGCTACGGCTCTGAGGTGCCCCGGGAGTCGTCGCTGTACCTCACCTGGCTGGCCGAGGCCCTGCTCCAGGCCGGGGAGGTCGAGCGGGCGGCGGACGTGGCGGGACGGGCGCTGGAGCTGGCGCGGCGAGCGCAGTCGCAGCGGGCGATGCGGCGGGTCGCCGAGCTACGGAGGCTCCTGGTGGAGGTCGCCGCGAACTCGGTGGCGGCGCGGGAGTTCGTTGACCTGTCCACGGACCTGTCCGTCGCCGGTTCGGTGGGGCCGGGCGGACAGTAGCGGACGCCGTTCGCCTGGATCGCGCAGTCGTTCCATCACAGGCTGTGATCAGGGTGTGCGGCTGCTGAACCAGCACCGGTTCGGGTACGAGCCGCTCCCTTCCACCGGGTGCGGCGGTGGCGGTCCTTCCCTGGGCCGCTGCGCCGCGCCCCTGGCAACGGAGGCGGGACGATGAGCGACGACGGGCCGGTCGAGGGTCGGGGCGAGCAGATCCAACAGGCGGAGCGGGAGGCGGCCCGGCAGCGGCTGCTCGCACAGGCCGAGGCGGAGCGGATACCGGCCGAGGAGACGACCCGGGCGGTGCCGGACCGGCGGTGGCGGCGTGGACAGCGGTGACCTCCTGCCCGTCGGCCGGCGGGTCGCGTACTGGCGGGGACGGCGGCGACTGTCGCAGCAGATGCTGGCCGACCGGCTGGGCAAGTCCAAGAGCTGGGTCGACAAGGTCGAGCGAGGCGTCCGCGCCCTCGACCGGGTCTCCATCCTGCACGACATCGCCGCCGTGCTGCGCATCGACGCGGCGGTGCTGCTCGGCCGCGACACCCGGCCCGCCGAGGCGACCGAACGCGCCGCAGGCGTCGAGCGGATCCGGGCGGCCCTGTCGGCGTACGAGATCACGCTCGGCCGCGCCACCCAGCGGCCCGCCGTGCCCGCCGACCGGCTGGCGCGGCAGGTCGGACACGGGTGGATCACCTACCAGCATGCCCGGTACCCGCAGCTCGTCGACCTGCTCCCGCCGCTGCTGGCCGACGCGCAGCGCACCCACGCCCGCGATCCCGCGGCGCTGCGCGAGCCGCTGGTCGAGGCGTACCGGATCACCGCCGCACTGCTGGTCAAGGTCGGCGAGGCCGACCTGGCCTGGCTGGCCGCCGATCGGGCGGTGGCCGCCGCGACCGGCGACCGGGCGCTGGTGGCCGCCGCCGTGGTGCAACTCGGCCAGGCGCTGCGCGCGTCCGGCCGGGCGCGGGCGGCGAGGTCGGCGGCGCTGGCCGCCGCGTACCGGATCGCCCCGGCCGACCCCGACGACGGTGCGCCGCAGGAGCTGTCGCTGTGCGGGGCGCTGCTGGTCCAGGCGGCCCTGGCCGCCGCCCGCCACGGTGACGAGGCTTCCGCCACCGAACTGCTCGGCGAGGCCGCCGCGATGGCGGACCGGGTGGGGGAGGGGCACGACCACCACCGGACGGGGTTCGGGCCGACGACGGTCGGCTCGGCACGGGTCGCGGCGGCCGTGGAGCTGGGCGCGGCCCGCGCGGCCGTGACCTGGCACGAGCGGACGACCCGGCGGGACGCCTGGCGGTGGCTGCCCGCCGAGCACCGGGCCGCGCACCTGCTCGACGCCGCCCGCGCCTACCTCCAGGCCGACGACCCGGCCAGTGCCGGCCGGACCCTGGTCGACGCCGATCGCACGGCACCGGCCGAGGTGCGCCACCGCCCGGCCGCCCGGTCGGTGCTGGCCCAGGTGGTACGCGACCCGCACGCCCCGGCCACGATCGTGCAGCTCGCGCTCGCCCTCGGGGTCACGTGAGCGGGCGGGTGTCGCGACGGGCAGCGACGGCTCGTATCCTGTGCGCGAAGGCACCGCGAAGGCATGTGAAGTCACTGAAGGGGGTCGGTGTGAGCAACCGGATCGAGACGCTGGAGTTCCAGGCGGAGGCGCGCCAACTGCTCCAGCTGATGGTCCATTCGATCTACTCGAACAAGGACGTCTTCCTGCGGGAGTTGATCTCCAACGCCTCCGACGCGTTGGACAAGCTCCGCCTGGAGTCCCTGGTCGACAAGGATCTCGCAGCCGACGTCTCCGACCTGCACATCGAGATCGAGGTCGACCGCGACGCGCGCACCCTCACCGTCCGGGACAACGGCATCGGCATGTCCCGCGAGGACGTCGTCCGCCTGATCGGCACGATCGCCAAGTCGGGCACCGCCGAGCTGCTGGCGAAGCTGCGCGAGTCGAAGGACTCGGCGGCGTCGGCGGACCTGATCGGGCAGTTCGGCGTCGGGTTCTACGCCACGTTCATGGTGGCCGACCGGGTCACCCTGCTCACCCGCCGCGCCGGGGAGAGCGAGGGCACCCGCTGGGAGTCGACCGGCGAGGGCACCTACAGCGTGGAGACCGTCGACGACGCGCCGCAGGGCACCGCCGTCACCGTGCACCTCAAGCCCGAGGACAGCGACGACCACCTCTACGACTACACCGCCGAATGGAAGATCCGCGAGATCGTCAAGCGATACTCCGACTTCATCGCCTGGCCGATCCGGATGACGGTCGAGCGCAAGGGCGAGGGCGACGAGACCACCCGCGAGGTGCAGACCGTCAACTCGATGAAGGCGCTGTGGGCCCGGCCGCGCAGCGAGGTCGACGAGGCCGAGTACAAGGAGTTCTACAAGCACGTCAGCCACGACTGGGCCGACCCGCTGGAGACCATCCACATGCGGGGCGAGGGCACCTTCGAGTACGAGGCGCTGCTGTTCCTGCCGTCGCACGCGCCCGTGGACCTGTTCGCCCCGCAGGCCCGCCGGGGCGTGCAGCTCTACGTCAAGCGCGTGTTCATCATGGACGACTGCGAAGCGCTGATGCCCAACTACCTGCGCTTCGTCAAGGGCGTCGTCGACGCGCACGACCTGTCGCTCAACATCTCCCGGGAGATCCTCCAGCAGGACCGCCAGATCCAGGCGGTGCGCCGGCGGCTGGTGAAGAAGATCCTCGCCACCGTCAAGGAGCTGAAGGCCAACGAGGCCGAGAAGTACCGCACCTTCTGGTCGGAGTTCGGCCCGGCGCTGAAGGAGGGCCTGCTCGACGACCCGGACAACACCGACGCGATCCTCGACGTCGTCTCGGTCGCCTCCACCCACGACCCGGCCGAGCTGACCGGCCTGCGCGACTACGTGGAGCGGATGAAGGACGGCCAGTCCGACATCTACTACATGACCGGCGAGTCCCGGTCGATGATCGAGAACTCGCCGCACATGGAGGCGTTCCGCGCCAAGGGCTACGAGGTGCTGATCCTCACCGACCCGGTCGACGAGGTCTGGGTCGAGCGGGTCGGCCAGTTCGACGGCAAGCCGCTGCGGTCCATCGCCAAGGGCCAGGTCGACCTGGACACCGAGGAGGAGAAGAAGGAGGCCGAGTCCGCCCGCGAGCAGCAGCGCCAGGAGTACGCCGACCTGCTGACCTGGATGTCCGGCAAGCTCGCCGACAGCGTCAAGGAGGTCCGGCTCTCCACCCGCCTGACCACCTCCCCGGCGTGCGTCGTCGGCGACGCCCACGACATCACCCCGACGCTGGAGAAGATGTACCGGGCGATGGGGCACGAGGTGCCGCAGGTCAAGCGGATCCTGGAGCTCAACCCGGGGCACCCGCTGGTGGAGGGGCTGCGCAAGGCCCACGAGCAGGACGCCGCCGCCGACGGGCTCGCCGACACGGCCGAGCTGCTGTACGGCATGGCGCTGCTGGCCGAGGGCGGGGAACTGGCCGACCCCTCCCGGTTCACCCGCGTCCTCGCCGACCGGCTGGCCCGTACCCTCTGACGTCTTCCCTCTGACGTCGCGAGGCTCCGTGCGGCGGTGCTACAGCGCTACCCAGTACCGTCGCACGGGGCCCAGCTCGGTGACCCGCACGTCGTCGAGGACGCCGCCGTGGCGTTCGATCGTCGTTGACGTCCACCGGTATGTGCACGGCACCCGTCCGGCGGCCCGGCAGCCGCGCCGCCGGACGTCGCGGGGACTCAGACCGACGGCGGCGACGACGACGGCGGTGCCTCCGTGCCGGCATCCGGCGTGAAGTGCCGCCGCAGGGTGCGTCGCCAGCGGGCGCAGGGCAGTTCGGGGCGCAGGGCCGCCAGTCCGGTCGCGTACTTGGAGACGGCAACCGGGCGGTGGCCGTGGCTCCACAGCAGGCGGTCGACGTGCGAGGCGGTCGACCCGGTCTTCGTTTCGACGATGGCCAGCCCGGGCAGCTCCAGCCGCGCGCCGTGGCCGCCTTCCCAGCACAGTCCGAGGTCGATGGTCGCCCGGCTCGCGGTCGTCGGCAGGAACAGCGTGCTGCGCAGGTATCTGGTGGTGAGCGTCGAGGCCAACGCGAGGCCGGTCCCGCCGCCGGTGCCGAGCGTCGCGAGGATCCCGTCGACGAACGTCCGGCCGGGCGACAGGGTGCCGCTGTCGCCGGGGTGGTAGGGCAGCCGGTGCTTGACCGTGCCGCCGCGCGTGCCCTCGGTCTTCACCTCCAGCCAGCACAGGCCCGAATCGACGTACGTCCGGGTTCTGATCTTGAAACGGCGGCGGCGTCGGTGGGCGGTGAGCCGGTAGCTGACGAGGTCGGGGGTGTCGAAGTACACCGACTCGTACCGGAACGACCGCCGGCCGTCGATCTCCAGCACCTGCGTGCCGGGGTCGAGTCCGGCGAGCAGGCCCGGCACCTCGGCGGTCGGGAGCAGGTACTTGCGGTCGAACCGGGTCTGCAGGGCGGCGCGTCCGGTCAGCTCCGCGAGGTCGATCGGCGCGAGGTCGGCCAGCACCGTGGTGGGCGTGGCGAGGGGGATCATCGCGTCGCGCCCGTCTCGACCGGTCGCCGGGCGGCACCCGTGGTGGCCTTCGGCCGGGAGTAGCGGACGTCGACGACGGTGGTGTCGTTGACCAGGTCGATCCGTTCCACGTTGGCGGCGTGCACCCGCGCGCCGAGCTGTTGTTCGAGGTGGGCGGTGAGGGCGACCGGGTCGGTCAGCACGGTGTCGAGCACCATGACGTGCCGCCGGTAGCGGCGCAGCAGCCGGGGGTGGTCGCCGACGTACATGACCGCGAGGATCAGCCCCGTCAGGCCGGCGACCGTCCAGATCGAGGTGCCGGAGAGCGGGCCGAGGATGCCGAGCGCGAGGGCGGAGAAATAGTACGCCACCTCGTGCTGGTCGAGCTCGGTCGAGCGGAGCCGGATGATCGAGAGTACGCCGAACAGGCCCAGCCCGAGGCCGGCCCCGACGGTGCCGCTGCTGAGCGAGCTGGCCACGGCGAAGACGCCGACGTTGACGCCGAGGTAGGCGACCACCAGGTCCCGCCGCCGATGACGGGGGAAGTACAGGGCGAAGACGAGCAGGCCCACGGCGACCAGGTTCATCCCGGTCAGGACCAACCGTGACATTGATGCTCCTCTGAGGTTTACCCGGCGCCGCGGTGTGCGGGGTCGGCGCGCGGGCTGCGGATCGGTGCGGGACGAGGTGGGGAGGGGTGCGGCGAGGGCGGGCCAGGGCCGCCCGGCCAGGACCGCGCGGTCCTGGCCGGGCGCACCGGGGATCAGGAGCGGATCATGCCGCCGCTGTACTGGCCGGCGGTCACCCCGGTCAACACCCGGGTCGCGCCCGAGATGCTGCCGCCGGTGTACAGGCCGCCGACGTTCGTGCCGCTGACGCTGCCGCCGGTGTAGACGTCGTACCGCTGGCCGTTGGTGATGCGGTTCGACGAGATGACGACCTCCCGGAAGCTCTTCGACGCACGGAACGAGGCCAGCACGGTGCTGCCGGAGACGACGTGCACGATCGTGTTGGCGGCGTAGGTGGTGCTGAACCGGGGGGCCACCCAGCCCTGGCCGGTGTTCGGCACCGCCTTGAACACGGCCATCGAGGTCAGGCCGGCGCCCACCACCGTGCCGCCGGTGAAGGTGAGCGTCGCGTCGGTGTCGAGCGCGCCCTCGCCGCCGCCCCGGGTGCTGGAGCCGTTGGCGACCACCGTGCCGCCGGCGAAGGTGAGTTCGCCGTTGGAGTCGAACCCGTCGGTGCCGCCGGTGGCCACGACCGTGCCCCCGGTGACCCGGATGAACGCGTTCGGGGAGGGCTCCATGTGGCCGAGGCCCTCCTCGGCGGCGTTGACGGCGTCGTCGCTGGCCACGACGGTGGAGTTGCCGCCGCTGATGGTGAGCTTCAGCGCCTCCAGCGCCTCGTACGACCGGGTCACGTTGATCGTGCCGCCGGAGATGTTCAGTGCGTTCTCGCCCTTGATGCCGTCGTCGGCGACGGAGACCGAGATCGTGCCGTTGGTGATGTTGACGACGCCCTTTCCGGCTTCCGTGTCGTTGGACTTGAGCCCGTCGCCGGCGGTCGAGGTGACGGTGATGGCGCCGCCGTTGACGGTGAGCGAGTCCTTGCCCCGGATGGCGTCGTCCACCGCGTTCACGGTGATCGTGCCGGACTGGATGACCAGGTCGTCCTTGCTGACGATGCCGTCCTGGTAGCGGGCCTGCACGGTCAGCGCCCCGGTGCCGCCGATGGTCAGGTCGGCGGCGCTGAACAGCGCGGCGTCCGGCTCGCCGGTGGTGGTGTAGGTGGTCGCGTCGGTGAGCCTGTTGGTGGTCCCGGCGGCCAACGTGACGGTGACGGCGTCGGCGTTGGTCACGTACAGGGGCGAGGACGTCGAGTTCGTGATCGAGGCGCCGCTGAGAATGATCTCGACCGTTCCGGCGGCGGCGGTGTCCACCTTGACGTAGCCGTTGTTCAGCGTGCCGCTGATCTGGTACGAGCCGGGGGCCGTGATGGTGATGGCGCTGCCGGAGACGGTGACGTTGCTGCCCGATACGCTCGCGCCGGATCCGTTGAGGGTGATCGTGGCGGTCGGGGCGGCGATGGCGGCACCGGCGAGCGGGCCGGCCAGCAGGGTGGCCGTGAGCCCGGCGAGGACGGCGGTTCTGCGGGTGGTCGAGGTCATGGTGATCCCGTTCTTCGAGGGCAGGTGGATGCGGTCCTGAACGCCGGCTGTTCGGTAGGTGAACGGCCGGTGAATGCGCCATGGCATCGAGAATCATAAATAGCTGTTCGATTGGGTCATAGGTCTCGCGGCGGAAAAGCGGGTCGCCACCGCGAATGACAGGTTGCTGACAGCAAACGCTGACGGAATTCTGAGCTGCGGGCGCTTGACGCCACCCCGGAACTCGCCTTCGGCCGCACCGTCGCTCCGGGCGGCGTGCGAATCTTGGACAGTTCCCGTCCGCGACGGACCGGAACTGTCCAAGAATCAGAGGACGGCCGGCGGTGGTTCGGCGCCCGGCGGGGGCGATGCGCCATCCGGCCGGCTCCGGTCGGGCGGGGTCGGCTCTAGCCGGCTCTGGTCGGGTGGGGCGGCTCTGGCCGGGCGGGGGGGGGGTGGGGGGGCGGCTCTGGTCGGGTGGGGCCGGCATCCGCCCACCCCTTTGCTCTGCACCCAAGGGCGCAACGCTTCACGCAGCGCAGCCGCGCGTCGGCCTCGCCACCCCTTCGTTCCTCGCGTAGGCGCAGCTCACGCTGGGTGTTGCGCGGATGGGTGCAGAGCAAAGGGGATGCGAGGCGTCAGGCGGGGTCTGGTGGGCGTCACACAGAGTGATCGTGGCTGCCCCTGCTGAGCCCGCAGTGGCCGACGCGGCGGCGGAACGGGCCGGGCGGCGGCGCCGGCGTTCCGCCATCCGGACCGCCGATGGGCGCTGACCTGGGCCTGTGGCACCCTGGACCGGTGCGGGACCAGACCCTGACCGGCGTGCTGCTGGTCGTCGGCGTGCTCGGCCTCGCCACCTGCTTCGGCTGGTGGCGACGCCGCCGCGACGGCCGCCTCAGGTCGGTCGCCCCCGCCCCCGCCCCCGCCCCCGGGGCTGGCACCGGCCCCGGCACGCCGCAGGACGCGCACCGGGCCCTGCTCGCGCGGCTGGGCGCGCGCTCCGGCGCGGTGACGCTGGTTCAGTTCTCCTCGGCGGTGTGCGCACCGTGCCGTGCGGCCCGCCGGGTCCTCGAGCAGGTCGAGGCGGCCGTCCCGGGCGTCGTGCTGGTCGAGGTCGACGCCGAGCAGCACCTCGACGCCGTCCGTGAGCTGGACGTCTGGCGGACGCCGACGGTGCTGGTGGTCGACCCGGCCGGGCGCGTGGTGCTCCGGGCGTCCGGGGTGCCCGTGCGGGACGAACTGGTCGCGGCCGTCGCGCCGCTGCTGGCCGGAGCCGACCGGTGACGATCACGCGGTCGTCCGCGCGCCGGTCGTCCGGGCCGCCCTCGGGGTCCGTGCCGCCGTCAGGGTCCATGCCGCCGTCGGGGGCCGGTTCTGCGCGCGGGGTGCGACTGACCCGACGGCGAGCGGTGGACCACGGGCGGCTCGCGGCGAGCCTCTGTCCGGCGTGCCACGCCGCCTGACAGTCGCCCCCGCGCGCCACGGCGCGCCCCCTCGCCGAACGGACCCTCACGCCATGCTGCTCGACCCTCGCGGCCCCCGGTTCGCCGCCGCCGTCACCACCGTCGTCCTCGCCGCCGCGCTGATCACCGGCTCACTCGCCCTGGTGCTCACCCAGGCGGTGGTCTTCGCCGTCACGGCGGCGAGCCCGCGCCTCGGCCCGTACGCCCTGGCCTACCGGGCGCTGGTCGCGCCCCGGCTCGACCCGCCCGCCGAGCGGGAGCCGGCCGCCCCGGTGCGGTTCGCCCAACTCGTCGGGTTGGCGTTCATGCTGCTGGCGGCCGTCGGGCACCTCGCCGGCCTGCCGGCGCTCGCCCTGACCGCCACGGCGGCGGCCCTGGCCGCGGCCTTCCTCAACGCGGCGTTCGACTTCTGCCTCGGCTGCGAGGCGTACCTCGCGCTGCGTCGGCTCGCCGGCCGGCCCGTGCCCGCCCGGGTGCCGACCGGCCCGGCCTGATCGACTGCCTGCGCGGGGTCCGCTCCGGAGCCGGCGCGCGGCGGCCCGTGGCCGGGCGATCCGGCTGGCTCGGGGGCGTCCTGGCCGGCGTCGACGCGGCGGTGCCGAAATCCCTACTTTTCAAGTAGGGTTTGCGGGTGGTGGGGGTGGTCGGTTAGCGTCGGAGGCACCGGACGCCGCATCGATGTGCGTCCCGGCCGATCCGGGGCGGCCCACCCCGGGCTGCACCGTGCGATCCTGGGAGCCTCCGATGACCGCCGACCCGCAGCAGGGACCCATCGTCGATGCCGACACGGCCTCGCTGCGGAGCGTCCTGCGCCAGCAGGCCAGCACCGTCACCGTGGTGACGGCCCCCGGGGCCACGCCGGTCGGCTTCACCGCGACGTCGTTCACGTCGGTGTCGCTGGAGCCGCCCGTGGTGTCCTTCTGCCTCGGTCTCGCCTCGTCGGCGTGGCCCACGGTGGCGCGCGCCCGGCACGTCGCGGTGCACCTGCTCGCCCAGCACCAACGGGACCTGGCCCGCACGTTCGCCGCCACCGGGATCGACCGCTTCGCCCACCCGACCCGGTGGCGGGTCGGCCCCGAGGCGGTGCCGATCCTCGACGACGCGCCGGCGTGGCTGCTCTGCCGCGTGGTGGACCGGGTGGTCGTCGGCGACCACGCGATCGTGCTCGCCGAACCCGAGCTGCTGCGGCACGCCGACGTCGGCTCGCCACTGCTCTACCACCGAGGCGGCTACGCCGGCGTCGACCCGGCCGACCGGGCCGCCGTGGCCTGAACGGCCCCGTCGAGCAGCGGCGCCCGGCCGACGCGCGCGTGCGGCAACCGTGCGGCGGTCACCGCCTGCCGGGCGTCGCGCGTCGCCGCCTGGTCCCACGACCGCGCGACGTGCGGCAACCGCCGGGCCGCCACCCGGGCCGGCGCCGCGACGCCGGCATCGGCGACGGCGACGGTGCGGGGCGAGGTCCGCGTGTACGCGGGCTGACGCCCGGCCTCGGCGCGACGCCGAGAGATCTTGGTGCGGAACGGCCCCTCTGAGGGCCGAAAGTTACCAAGATTCACGTTGATCGGTGCGTGCTGCTACTCCCGCTTCAGGTCGGCGTCGAAGTGGACGCCGGTGTCCGTGATCGCGGTGCCCTTCGTGGCGACGCGCAGGGCGTTCGGGCCCGTCGCCGTCACCGTGGCGGTCAAGCCTTCCGAGCAGGTGATCGGCTCGCCGTTGGCCCCCTGCCCCTCGTCGATGGTGTGGTGTTTGTGGAGGTAGAGCTCGCCGTCGCCGACCTCGGTGAGGGTCCACGAGGATCGGCACAGGAGTCGGCCGTCCAGCTCCGATGACGTCTCGACGGCCTGTTGGCCCTGCTTCGCGCGCCTGATCGTCAGGGTGAGCGTGTGTTTCGGGTGCACGCACGTGGCCAGGATCGTGCCCGAACAGGTCTCCTCGCCGGTCCAGGTGCCGAGGAAGTCGGCGGGGACGTCGTTGCAGCGGACGAACCGCCGGTCCGTCTTGTCGCAGATCCAGTCGCCCGAGTCCGGCATCAGCCAGGCCCCGACCGAGACGAGCAGAGCGGTGACGCTGACCGCCGCGGCGATCCACTCCCACGGCGGCCGGTTCCGCCGGCCGGTGCCCGGGGTGCCGTTGTCGTTCTCCGACATGGTGAGGGGCGACTCCTGTCCTGGTGCGCGGGCCGATCGGGCACGTTCCCCGCCGTCGGCGACGGCGCGTGACGGGGGAAACCTGCTCCGGAGTTTCTCATTCTTGCGGGCTCCCGGCTGTCCGCGCGGCGACGGATGCGCGGCGACGGACGTGCGGGCGGCGGGCCGCGGCGCGGCGGACTTTACAACGAAAACCGTTTCCAACAAGATGTACGCGGGACGCCACCGCAACAGGACGGGAGTCGTTGATGGGTCACCTGCTGGTCATCGAGAGCTGGGTGGGCGCGATGAGCGCCCTGCTGCCGAGGGCGATCCGGGAGGACGGCCACCGGTTCACGTTCCTCACCCGCGACCTGCACCACTACCTGCGGGCGACGCCGCCCGGCGAGGTCCACCCGCTGCTCGCCGCCGACAACGTGGTCACCGCCGAGACCAACGACCCGGCGGCGCTCGCCGCACACGTCGCCCGGCTGCACGCCGTTCTGCGCTTCGACGGGGTGCTCACCTCCTGCGACTACTACCTGCACACCGCCGCCGAGGTCGCCGCCCACCTCGGGCTGCCCGGCCCTGACCCGGCGGCGGTGCGCCGCGCGTACCGCAAGGACCTGGCCCGCGAGGCGATGCGCCGGGCGGGCCTGCCCGGGCCGGCGTTCGCGGTCACCGACGGCTGGGCGGACACCCTCGCCGCCGCCGAGCGGCTCGGCTTCCCGCTGGTGGCCAAGCCCGTCGACCTGTGCGCCGGCATGTACGTGCGCGCCGTCGCCGACCCGACGCAGCTGCGCTCGGCGTACGACGCGCTGGCCGGCTTCGGCGTCAACGCCCGCCGGCAGCCCCGGGTGCCGCTGGTGCTGCTGGAGGAGCTGCTCACCGGCCCGGAGGTGAGCGTCGAGACGGTCACCTGCGACGGCGTCACCACGGTCGTCGGGGTCACCGACAAGAGCCTCGCCGGCGCGCCCGCGTTCGTCGAGAGCGGACACATGTTCCCCGCCGACCTGCCCGCCACCGACGCCCGCGCCGCCGCCGACGCGGCCGTCGCCGCGCTCGCCGCCGTCGGCCTCACCCACGGCGTCGCCCACACCGAGCTGCGCCTGACCCCGGCCGGGCCCCGGGTGGTCGAGGTCAACCCGCGGCCCGCCGGCAACCAGATCACCGAACTCGTGCGCCGGGTCACCGGCATCGACCTGCCGATGGCGTACGCGCGCCTCGCCCTCGGCGAGCGCCCCGACACCACGCCGGTCGACACCGGGGTACGCAGCGCCGCCATCGCGTTCCTGCTGCCGCCCCGGGCCGGCACCGTCGACACGATCACCGGCACCGACCGGCTCGTCGACGACCGTGGCGTCGTGGACTGGGCGGTCAGGCCCGCCGGGCACCGCACCGGCGACGCCAGCAGCAACAACAGCTACCTCGGCCACGTCATGACCGTCGACACCGACGGGCCGGGCGCGCGGGCCCGCGCCGAGGCGCACGTCGCCGCCCTCGACGTCCGGTACGCCGACCAGCTCGCCGGGGCCGCCGCGTGACCGCCCCGGCCGCCGGCCCCACCGTCACCGCAGCACCCCACGACAGCCTCGACGACCTGATGGCGGCGGTGCTCGCCGGCCGCCTCGGTCCCGACCCGGCGGGGGAGCGGGTCAGCGTCGGGTTCGTCACCCGGCAGGGCGCCCGCCACCCCGGTCGCGCCCGGGGCTACCGCAACCACGTGCTCAGCCTTCGGGTCGGCGTCGCCGTCGGCTCCTGCGCCGTCGAGCCCGACGAGCTGCCCGACGACGTCGCGTACGACTGTGTGGGCGCCACCGTGGCGGAGCTGCTGGCCCACCCGAACCTGCCGGTGCGCGTCGCCGCGCTCGACGCGTACCTGATGGGGGTGCGCCCGCACGCGGGCGCGGGGGCGGACGTGGTGACCGTGCCCGCCGGCACGTCGCTGGTCAAGTCGGCCGCCCGCGCCGCCGCCGTGGTCGACCTGCTCCCCGCCGAACCCGGGCGGACCGTGCTCGTCGTCGGCGTGGTCAACTCCCTGCTCGACCAGCTGCGCCGGCGCGGCCTGCGCTACCTGCCGTGCGACCTGGCCGGCGGGCGCACCGAGTGGGACGAGCCGTGCCTGCCCGAGGCGGCGGCGCTACTCGACCGCTGCGACGCGATCCTGGCCTCCGGCATGACCCTCGGCAACGGCACCTTCGCGCCGCTGCTGCGCCACGCCCGGGCCACCGGGGTCCCGCTGGTGGCGTTCGCCCAGTCCGGCAGCGCGGTCCTGCCGTGCTTCCTCGGCGCCGGGCTGACCGCCGTGTCGGCGGAGCCCTACCCGTTCTTCTGGCTCGACGGCGGCCCCACGCCGCTCTACCGCTACCGCGCCGACCGGGAGGGCCGATGACCGCGCCGCAGCTGCTCGACCTCGTCGGGCGCACGCCGGTGGTGCTCGTGGACGCCCCGCTGCCGCACCCGCACCCCGGCTTTCTCGCCAAGGTGGAGTGCCTGAGCCCCGGCGGGATGAAGGCCCGCGCGGCGGTGTCCATGCTGGCCGGCGCGCGCTCGCGCGGCGAGCTGGCCCCGGGGGCCCCGGTGGTGGAGTCGACCAGCGGCACCATGGGCGTCGGCCTCGCCTTCGCCGGGCAGGCCCTCGGCCACCCGGTGGTGCTGGTCGTCGACCGGGAGCTGGAGCCGTCCATGCGGGCGCTGCTGCGCGCCCACGGGGCCCGGCTGGAGGTGGTGGACGCCCCGCACCCCGTCGGCGGCTGGCAGCAGGCCCGCCTCGACCGGCTGCTCCGTGTGCGGGCCGCGCTGTCCGGGGCGTACTGGCCCGACCAGTACCGCAACCCCGACAACGCGGCCGGCTACGCCGGGCTCGCCGACGAGATCGTCGCCCAGGCCGACGTCGTGGACACGCTGGTGTGCAGCGTCGGCACCGGCGGGCACAGCGCCGGCCTGGCCCGCGCGCTGCGCCGGCACTGGCCCCGGCTGCGCCTGGTCGGGGTGGACACCGTCGGCTCCACCATCTTCGGTCAGCCCGCCTGCGCCCGGCTGATGCGCGGCCTCGGCAGCAGCATCCACCCCCGCAACGTCGACTACGCCGCCTTCGACGAGGTGCACTGGGTCGGCCCGGCCGAGGCCGTGCAGACCTGCCGGCGGCTGGCCCGGCACGCGTTCGTCACCGGCGGGTGGAGCACCGGCGCGACCGCCCGGGTCGCCGCCTGGGCGGCGAGGACCCGACCCGGGGACCGGGTCCTCGCCGTGTTCCCCGACGGGCCGCACCGCTACCTCGACTCCATCTTCGACGACGACTACTGCGCCCGGCGGGGGCTGCTCGGCCCCACCCGGGGCCACCCCGTCGAGATCCCCCACCCCCGGGCGGTGGAGGTCACCCGGTGGAGCCGGTGCCGCACCGTCGTCGACCCCCGCCGCCGGCCCGCCGAGCCGGCCCGAGGACAGCGGGTGCCGGCGTGAACCTCGACTGGCGGGCCTACCCGCTGCCCCTCGCCGAGCCGCTACGCATCTCCCGGTCGGTCATGGCCCGCCGCGACGCGGTGGCCGTGCGGCTGACCCACGACGGCGGCACCGGCCACGGCGAGGTCGTCACCAGCGCGTACCAGCGCCTCGACCTGGGCCGCATCGACGCGCTGCTGACCGCCCTGCGTCCCCGGGTCACCGGGTACGCCGACCCGGAGGCGCTGCGCGCCGACCTCCCGGCCCTGGCCGCCGACCTGGCCGACGCGCCGGGGGTGCTGGGCGCGCTCGACGCCGCCGTGCACGACCTCGCCGGGCGGCGCGCCGGGGTGCCCGTGTGGCGGCTCATCGACGCCCCCGCGCGGGAGGCGGTCTCGACCGCGTACACGATCGGGCTGGTGCCGCCCGCCGACGCCGCCGCCACCGCGCGGCGGCTCGTGGCGGCCGGCTTCACGGTGCTGAAGGTCAAGGCCGGGGCGGACGACGACGTCGCCCGGGTCGCCGCCGTGCGGACCGCCGCCCCGGCGGCCCGGCTGCTGCTCGACCCCAACGGGGCGTGGACGCCCGAGCGGACCGTCCGGGTCCTCGACGCCGTCGCCGCCTGCGCCGTGGACGCCGTCGAGCAGCCCGTCCCGCCCGGCGACCCGGACGCGCTGGCCTGGATCGGCGCGCGGGTCGCGGTGCCCGTCGTCGCCGACGAGGACGTCGCCACCGTCGCCGACGTGCACCGCCTCGCCGGGGCCGTCGCCGGCATCAACGTCAAGCTCGCCCGCTGCGGCGGGATCGACGCCGCGCGCCAGCTGATCGACACCGCGACCGGGCACGGCATGGACGTCATGCTCGGCTGCCTGGTCGCCAGCACGCTCGGCGTCGCCCCGGCGCTGCACCTGGCCGGGCACGCCCGCTGGGTCGACCTCGACGGGCACCTGCTGCTCGCCGACGATCCGTGGACCGGCATCGGCGGCGCCGACGGCACCCTGCGTACGCCCGGCGGGCCCGGCCTCGGCGTGCGCCCGGCGCGGGCCGACCGGCAGGCGGTGGCCCGATGACCGCGACCTGGACGACGCTGCGCGGCTTCCCCCCGGCGATCCGGCTGCTGGTGGTCAACCAGCTCGGCGTCAACGTCGGCTTCTACATGCTGCTGCCCTACCTCGCCGGCTATCTCGCCGACGACCTCGGGCTGTCCGCCGCCGTGATCGGCCTGGTCCTGGGCGTACGCAACCTCAGCCAGCAGGGCCTGTTCCTGCTCGGCGGCTCCGCCTCCGACCGGCTCGGTGCGCGCGGGGTGATCATCGTCGGGTGCGCGCTGCGCGCCGTAGGCTTCGGCGTCTTCGCCGTCGGGGTGTCGCTGCCGGCGCTGCTGGCCGCCTCCGTGCTCTCCGGCCTGGCCGGCGCGCTGTTCAACCCGGCGGTGCGGGCCTACCTCGCGCAGGCCGCCCCGGACCGGCGGGCCGAGGCGTTCGCGCTGTTCAACGTGTTCGCCAGCGCCGGGTCCCTGCTCGGGCCGCTGATCGGCAGCGCGCTGCTGCTGGTCGACTTCCGGGCCGCCGCCCTCGCCGCGGCCGGCGTGTTCGCGGCGCTGACCGTGGCCCAGGCCCTGGTGCTGCCGACGCAGCCGGCCCGCAGCAGCGGGCAGGGCGTGCTGGGGGACTGGCGCGAGGCCGTGACCGACCGCCGCTTCCTCGCCTTCACCCTCGCGCTCAGCGCGATGTTCGCCCTGCAGAACCAGCTCTACCTGGTGCTGCCCGTGCAGGCGGAGCGGGCCGGCGGGCATCCGCTGGCCGTGGCGTCGCTGTTCGTCGTGTCCACGGTGGTGACCCTCGCGTGGCAGGTGCCGGTGACCCGCTGGCTGCACCGCCGCCTCGCCCGCGGCCCGGCCATCGCGCTCGGGCTGGCGGTGATGGGCGGGGGCTTCGTGCTGCCGCTCGCGCCGCTCGGCGGCCCCGCCGGCCCCGTCCGGCTCGCGCCGGTGCTCGGCGCGGCCGTGCTGCTCGCCGTCGGGGTGCTGGTCGCCCAGCCGTTCGTGCTGGAGCTGATCCCGGCGTTCGCCCGCGACGGGCTCACCGGCACCTACTTCGGACTGTTCTACCTGGTCTCCGGGGTGGTCGCGGCGGCCGGCACGACCGCCGTCGGCCGCGCCATGGACGACGGGTCCGGCTCCGGGGTGCCGGCGGTGGCGTGGCTGCTCTGCGCCGCGCTCGGGCTGGCCTCCGCGGCGGCCGTGGGGATGCTGCACCGCCGGGGCGCGCTCGACCCGACGCCCGCGCCCGCCCCGTCGGCGGTGCCCGCATGAGCGGGGGAGCCGACGGCGCCGGACCGGCCGCCGCCGGGGCCAACCTGCTCACCGACAACCCCGAGCTGTACGAGGCGCAGTTCCCCGACCCGCAGCACGCCGCCGCCGGCTTCGTCGACGACCTGCTGCGCCGCCACGGGCCTCCCGGCCGCCGGCTGCTCGACGTCGGCTGCGGCACCGGCCGCGACGCCGGGCGGCTCGCGCAGCTCGGCTGGGCCGCCACGGGCATCGACACGTCGGCGGCGATGCTCGCCCATGCCCGCCGCCGGCACCCGCACGTCCGGTTCGTGGCCGCCGACATGCGCGGCTTCGACCTCGCCGACCGGTTCGACGCGGTGACCTGCCTGGACAGCGCCATGCTCTACTGCCACACCAACGCCGACCTCACCGCGTTCCTGGCCCGGTGCCGCGCGCACCTGGCGCCGGGCGGGCTGCTGCTGGCCGAGATGCGCAACGGCGCGTTCTTCCTCGGCAACACCGAGCTGCTCGACGGCACGTCGGTGCGCACCGTGCCGTGGCGGGGCGTCGCGTACACGTCGCGGACCCGGCTGTGGATCGACCACGCGGAGCAGCTGCTGCGCCGGGAACGCGCCTGGAGCTGGCCGGGCGCGCCCGAGCCGCTGGTGCAGACCTCGGCCTGGCGACTGCTGTTCCCCCAGGAACTGCGGCACCTGCTCGACACCGCCGGCTTCGACGTGTTGACGTTGTTCGATGGGCCGGGTCCGCGTACCACGCCGCCGTGGCGGCCCGGCGCGGCACTGTCCACCGCCCTGCGCGGCGACCGGCTGCACCTGCTGGCCCGCCGCCGCCCCGATCCGGCCTGACCTGCACAGATCCGACCCGGCCCGAGCTGCACAGATCCGACCCGGCCCGACCTGCGCAGCTCGGGCCCGGCCCGACCCCACCCGTTGTCCGGCGTCGCCGCCGGACCGGCCGCACCCCGACCGACCCGCTTCCCTGGAGGGACCCCCCGTGACATCCGTCATCCCTATGCCCGCCGCCCGGCTGACCCGGCGCGGCCTGCTCGGCGGCGCAGCCGCCGCCGCGTCGGCCACCCTGCTCGCCGGGTGCGGCGACAGCCCCACCGGCACCGCCTCCGACCGGCCGCGCCGGGGCGGCCGGCTGCGGGCCGTGTTCGCCGGCGGCGGCGCGCAGGAGACCCTCGACCCGCACCTGGCGAACCTGTTCAACGAGGCGTCCCGGGCCAAGGCCATGTTCGACAAGCTCGCCGACTACGGCCCTGACGTGTCGATCCGGCCCCGCCTGGCCAGCGGGTGGGAGCCCGACGCCGGCCTCACCCGGTGGCGGATCACCCTGCGCGAGGCCACCTTCCACGACGGCCGCCCCGTGCGCGCCGCCGACGTGCTGTAC
Source organism: Micromonospora sp. PTRAS2 (assembly GCF_054052245.1). Classification (NCBI taxonomy): domain Bacteria; kingdom Bacillati; phylum Actinomycetota; class Actinomycetes; order Micromonosporales; family Micromonosporaceae; genus Micromonospora; species Micromonospora sp. PTRAS2. The sequence goes on along the minus strand of NZ_JBSWBU010000007.1, from coordinate 294,988 downwards.
AGCTACGCCCGGATCACCGACCCGAAGCGCGCCTTCCGGGCCAGGGCCAGCCTGGAGCTGATCGACCTGCGCGGCAGCCGGGCGGTCGACGACCGGACCGTCGAACTCGCGCTGCGCCGGCCGTTCGCCGAGTTCCCCAACGTCCTGGCGGCCTTCGGCGCGTACGTGGTGCCCGAGGGCGCCGACGCCTTCGACCGGCCCGTCGGCTCCGGCCCGTTCGCCTTCGGCGCGTTCCAGCCGGGCCGGTCCCTGCTGCTCAAGCGGTACGCCGACCACTGGGACGGCGCGCCGCACCTGGACGAGCTGGAATATCTCGTGGCCAACGAGGAGTCCGCCCGGATCAACGCGCTGCTCGGCGGGCAGGCCGACTACGCCCACGACGTCACGCCCACCACCGCCCGCACCTACGCGGGCGACGCGCGGGTGCGGATCACCCGGATGGCCAACAGCACCATGCAGGCCCTCGCCATGAAGGTCGACCGGCCGCCGTTCGACAACCGGGACCTGCGGGAGGCGATGTTCCTGCTCACCGACCGCCAGCAGCTCGTCGACACCGTGCTGTCCGGCGCCGGCCAGGTCGGCAACGACCTGTTCGGCAAGGGCTACCAGCACTACGCCGACGACATCGCCCAGCGCGTGCCCGACCTCGACCGGGCCCGCTTCCTCGTCGAGCGGGCCGGCGCCCGGGGGCTGCGCATCCCGCTGGACACCGCCCCCGTGGCCAGCGGCTTCGTGGAGACCGCGAGCGTCTTCGCCGAGCAGGCCCGGCAGGTCGGGCTGACCGTCGAGGCGCGCAGCGGCAACAAGGACACCTACTGGAAGGACATCCTGACGGGCGGGGTGCTCGCCTGCTACCGTTCGGGAGCCATGCCCATCGAGACTCATATATCTCAGCGGCTGCTGAGCACGTCCACCACCAACGCCACCCGGTGGCGGCGGCCCGACTTCGACGCGCTCTACGCCCGCGCCGTGTCCAGCACCGACGAGCAGACCCGCCGGCAGGCGTACGGCGACATGCAGCGCGTCCTGCACGCCGAGGGCGGCTTCCTGGTCTGGGGCTTCGCCGACTTCCTCGTCGCGACCAGCCCCCGCGTCGGCGGGGTGTCCGCCGCCGCGCCGGCCAACACCCTCGACTGGGCGCGCTTCGACAAGGTCTGGCTGGGTTGAGCCTGCCCCGCTACGCCGCCCGGCGGGCCCTCGTCGGGGCCGGGCAGGTCGTCGGCGTCGCCACCGTCGTGTTCGTCCTGACCGAGGCGCTGCCCGGGGACGCCGCCGTGGTGATCGCCGGCGACCAGCCCGACCCCGCGCGCATCGCCCTCCTGCGCGACCAGCTCGACCTGGACCGGCCCGCCTGGCAGCGCTACCTCGACTGGCTCGCCGACCTCGCCGGCGGCGACCTCGGCGTCTCGCTGGTCTCCCAGCGGCCGGTCGCCGGGGTCCTCGCCGCCGGGGCCGCGCCCACCGTGCTGCTCGCCGCCGTCACCCTGCTGCTGCTCGTCCCGCTCTCCGTCGGGCTGGGGATGCTCGCGGCCCGGCGGGAGGGTGGCCGCCTCGACCGGGCGCTGTCCGCCACCGCCGTCGGCCTGTACGCGGTGCCCGAGTTCGCCCTGGCCCTGCTGCTCGTCGCGGTGTTCGGCATCCGGCTGGCCTGGCTCCCGCCCACCGCCGTGGGCACCGGCGGCGACCTGCTGTCCCGGCCCGCCGTGCTGGTGCTGCCCCTGGTGGTGCTGCTGGCCCGGCCGTTCTGCTCGCTGAGCCGGCTGACCCGCGCCGGCATGATCGAGGCGATGCGGGCGGAACACGTCGCGCACGCCCGGCGACTCGGCGTGCCCGAGCGCCGGCTGCGGCTGGTCCACGCGCTGCCCAACGCCCTCGCGCCCGTCGCCCAGCAGCTCGCCCGCACCACCGACTGGCTGCTCGGCGGGGTGATCGTCGTCGAGGCGGTGTTCGTCGTCCCCGGCCTGGGCACCGCGCTGGTCGACGCGGTGACCGCCCGCGACGTGCCCACCGTGCAGGGGCTGTGCGTGCTGGTCGCCGTGACCACGGTGACGGTGAACCTCGCCGCCGACCTGGTGGCGTTCCGGCTCGCCCCGCGCGTCGGGGCCGCCGCGTGAGCCCACCCGGTCGCCGCCACCGCACCCCGGCCCGGCTGCGCCTGGCCGTCGGCGTCGCGCTGCTCGCCGTACCCCTGCTGGTCGCCGTGGTGGGGCCGGCCCTGGCCGGCGACGCGGCGCCGCGCGGACGGCCGTTCGACCCGGGCGGCGCGTTCGGCACCGACTTCGTCGGGCGCGACGTGCTGCGCCAGGTGCTGCTCGGCGGGCGCTCCGTGGTCGGCGTGGCGCTCGCCGCGACCGCCCTGGCGTACCTGGTGGGGGTGCCGCTGGGGCTGCTCGCCGCGCTGACCCGCCGCCGGTGGCTCGACGAGCTGGTCATGCGCCCGCTGGACCTGCTGCTCGCCGTGCCGTCGCTGATCCTGCTGATCCTGCTGGCGGCCACCGCGCCGCGCGGGCCGGCCACCCTCGTCGGCATCGTCGCGGTGATCGGCCTGCCCGAGGTCGCCCGGATCAGCCGCGCCGCGGCGCTTCCGCTGGCGCACGGCCCCGCCATGGAGGCGATGCGGCTGTACCGGGAGACGTGGTGGCGGCGCGCCGTCGGCCACGTCGTGACCGGCAGCCGCCGGGTGCTGCTCGCCGACGCGGGCGTGCGGTTCATCGGCGCGCTGTACCTCGTCGCCACGGCCAGCTTCCTCGGCGTCGGCGTCGCCCCCGACGCCGCCGACTGGGCGGTCATGGTGGACCGCAACCGCGCCGGCCTGCTGCTGCAACCCTGGTCGGTGCTGGTGCCCGCCGCGCTCCTCGTCGCCCTCGCCGTCGGCGTCAACCTCGTCGCCGACCGGCTGCTCGCCGACCGCGACGCGGCGGCCGGCGAGGGGGCCGCCCGGGACGCGGGATCCCGGCACGGGGCCGCCCACCGGGACGCGCCCGGGGCACGTGTCCCCGCCGCCCGGGCGCCGCTCGACGACGGGGCCGCCGGCCCGGCCGTCGCCGCCGGCCCGCCGACGCCGCCGGTGGACGCCTGCGCGGTCCGGGTGGTCGGCCTCGACGCCGAGGTCGCCGGGCGTCGCCTGCTCGCCGGGGTCTCGTTCACGGTGGCGGCGGGCGAGGTGCTGGCGCTCGTCGGCCGCTCCGGCAGCGGCAAGACCACCGCCGGCCGGGCGCTGCTGGGGGAGGCCGGCCCCGGCGTGCGGCTCGCCGGCCGGGTGGAGGTGGCCGGCCGTGCCGTGTCCCCGGCGACCCCACCGCCCCCGGGCGTCGTCGGCTACGTCCCGCAGCAGCCGTCGGCGGCGCTCAACCCCGTCCGCCGGATCGGCGCGGTGCTGCGCGAGGTCGCGCTGCGCCACACCCGGCCGGAGCGGCGGACACCCGGCGGCCCTTTGGGCGACGCGGCGGCCCGCGCGACGGTGACCCGGCGGTCGGCGGTGCGCCGGGCGGTGGCCGACGTGCTGGCCCGCGTCGACCTGCCCGCCGACCGGGAGTTCCTGCGGCGCTTCCCGCACCAGCTCTCCGGCGGCCAGCAGCAGCGCCTCGTCGTCGCCCACGCGCTGCTGGCCAGGGCGCGCGTCCTGGTCGCCGACGAACCGACCACCGGGCAGGACAGCCTCACCCGCCGCGACGTCGCTCACGAGCTGCGGACCCTCGCCGACGCCGGGATGGCGGTGGTGCTGCTCAGCCACGACCTGCACCTGGTGCGCGCCGTGGCCGACCGGCTGGTCGTCCTGGACGCCGGCGCGGTCGTCGAGGCCGGCCCGGCGGCCGACGTGCTCGCCGCGCCCCGGGACGAGCGCACGCGCCGCCTGCTCGCCGCCGCCCCGGCCGCGCCGCTCGCCGCCGCCTCTGCCGCCGCAGCACCGGCGCTGCGCGTGGGCGACCTGGTCGCCGCCCACCGTGCCGGCGCCCGCCGCCGTACCGTGCTGCGCGGCGTCACCGCCGCCGTCGCCCCCGGCGGATGCCTCGCCGTGGTCGGCCGCTCCGGCAGCGGCAAGACGACGCTCGCTCGCTGCGTCGCCGGGCTGCACCCGCCGCGCGGTGGAACCGTGGGCCTCGACGGCCGGCCGCTGGCCGGGACCCTGGACCGGCGAACCCGCGCGGACCTCGCCGCCGTCCAGTACGTCTTCCAGGACGCCCGGGCCAGCTTCCACCCCCACCGGTCGGTCCTGGAGCAGGTGTCGAGGGCCGCCGTGCGGCTGCGCGCCCTGCCGCCGACCCGGGCCCGCGACGCCGCGCGCCGCGCCCTCGGCGAGGTCGGCCTCGCGGCGGACGTCGTCGCGCGCCGCCCCGACCGGCTCTCCGGCGGCGAGCTGCAACGCGCCGCCCTGGCCCGGGCTCTGCTGGCCGAGCCCCGCGTGGTGATCTGCGACGAGATCACCTCAGGACTGGACACGGTCAGCCGGGACCGGATCGTGGCCCTCGTCGACCGGCTGCGCCGCGCCCACGGGCTGGCCCTCGTGGTGATCAGCCACGACCGCGACGTCGTCGCCCGCCTCGCCGACCACGTCGTCGTCCTGGACGCGGGGCAGGTCGTCGAGGCCGGGCCCGCGTCCGCCCTGCTCACCGCCGCCCGGCACCCGCTGACCCGGGCGCTGCTGCACCCGTCGGAGACCGGGGTCGGCCCCGTGACCGGCCCGCGGCCGTGATCGTTTCCCGGCCCGGGCCGATGCGGGCCGACCCGTCAGACGGAGTCGGAGCGGCCGGCGGTGGCCGCGACGAGGACGACGCCGACCCCGGCCATCCCCGCCTGCACGACCACGTCGACCAGGCGGAACCCCTGCCCGTTCGCGCCGGCGAGACGGGCGACGACGCTGCCGGCCAGGGCGGCGACCACACCGACGACGAGGGTGAGCCACAGCGGCGCGGTCGGTCGGCCCGGCACGGCGAGCCGGCCGAGCGCCCCCACGACGAGCCCGACGACGACGGCGCTGACCAGCGCGGCGACGGTCACGCCCACTCCGCCGACCGGCGGGTGCGCCCCTGGCCGGCCGGTGCCGGGCGACGGCTGCCACCCCCGCCGCCCGGCACGACCGCCCGGCCGACCGGCGGTGCCACCGGGCCGGGCCGTTCGGGGGACCCGGTCGCCGCGTCGCCGACGACGACCGGCAGCACCTGGTCCAGCCGGGCCGACTGCAGGATGCGCCGGATCCGGGGATTCGGTTCGCGGACGGTGAGCACCCCGTCGGCGCGGGTCAGCCGCCGGTGCACGTCCAGCAGGAACCCGATGGCGGCGGCGTCGATGTGCCGGCAGGCGGACAGGTCCACCACGATCTGGGCGGGACGCAGCGCGAGCAGCCGGTCGAACACGGCGCCGGTCTCCGGCAGGCAGGCCAGGTCGAACTCGGTCACGGCCACCTCGACCAGGGGGATCGTGCACTCCGGGCGTGCCAGCGGCGTCGTCACGGCCGTACCCCTTCCTCTCGCCCGACCGGTCCCCGCCACCGTGCCGGCCGGGGTTGGCGGGCACCGCGCGGACGTGTGACAGTTGCGTGACAAATCCGTCGTACGCGGGACACGGTTGGCCGCCGGGCGACGGCCTTGGGGATGATGCCGTCATGACGGCCGTACTGGTGATCGAGGACGACGACCGCATCCGGCTGGCGCTGCTGCTCGCGCTGGAGGACGAGGGTTACGACGCCCGGGGCGCGGCGACCGCCGAGGAGGGGCTGCGCGCCCAGCGCCGCGACCCGGCCGACTACGTCCTGGTCGACCTGATGCTGCCCGGCCTCGACGGCTTCGAGTGCATCCGCCAGTTGCGCCGCGACGACGACGTGCCGATCGTGGTGGTGAGCGCCCGCGACGACACCCACGACATCGTCGCCGCCCTGGAGGCCGGCGCGGACGACTACCTCGTCAAACCGGTGGCGATCAAGGAACTCACCGCCCGGCTGCGGGCCCTGCGCCGCCGCGCCCGCGCCGCCGCCCCGGTCGCCGCCGAGCCGGTGCCGGTCCTGGCGTTCGGCGACCTGGAGGTCAGCCCCGAGGCGGGCGAGGTACGCCGCGCCGGGCAGCGGGTGCCGGTGACCCGCACCGAGTTCCGGCTGCTGTGCGAGCTGGCCGAGCACGCCGGCCGGGTGCTGTCGCGCCAGCAACTGCTGCAACGGGTCTGGGGCTACGACACCGGCGACGAGCGGCTGGTCGACGTGCACGTCGGACGGCTGCGGCAGAAGATAGAGTCGGATCCGGCCAACCCCGAACACCTGGTGACCCTGCGCGGGCTCGGCTACAAGCTGCGCCGATGAGCCCGCTGCGCCGCCCGCCCCGGCTCCGCCTCGGCCTGCGCGCCCGGGTCATGGCCGCGTTCGCCCTGGGCGCGCTGCTGCTGGCCGCGTCGATGGCCCTGATCTCCTACGAGCTGACCCGCCAGTCGCTGATCGACGAGCGGGAACGCACCGCCGTGCGGGCCGCGTACTTCGACGCGGCCGTGGTGCGCAGCGGCCTGGACACCGACGCCCCCGACGTGGTGGAGGTGCTGCGGTCGCTGGACACCGGCAGCAGCAGGCGGGCCCTGCTGCACCTGGACGGCAGGTGGCACGCCCGTATCGCCGACTCGGGCCTCACCGCCGCCGTCCCGCCGGAGCTGCAACAGCTCGTCGGCTCGGGGCAGCCGGCCGTGCAGCGGGTCCGCGTCGACGGACAGACCGCCCTGCTGGTCGGGGTGCCGCTGTCCGGCTCGGCGACGTACTACGAGGTCAACTCGCTGTGGGAGCTGGAACGGACCTTCCAGGCGCTGGCCCTGGCCCTGACGGCGGTGGCCATCCTCGTGGCCGGCTCCGGGGCGGCCCTGGGCTGGTATGCGACGCGGCACGGGCTGCGCCCTCTCACGGCGGTCGCGGACGCCGCGGAGAAGATCGCCGCCGGTGACGTCACCGCCCGCCTCGACCCGGCCACCGACCCGGACCTGACCCGGCTGTCCACCTCGTTCAACCACATGGTCGACCAGTTGGCCCGCCGGATCGAGCGGGACCGCCGCTTCGCCGCCGACGTCAGCCACGAGCTGCGCTCGCCGCTGCAGACCCTCGCCGCGGCGGCCAGCGTCCTGCAGCGGCGGCGGGAACACCACGACGAGCGCACCGCCGTGGCCGCCGGCCTCGTCGCCGACGAGATCGACCGGTTCCAGCGGCTGGTCAACGACCTCATCGACCTGGCACGCAGCGACCAGCCCGCCCACCGTGCCCCGGTCGACGTGGCCGACCTGGCCCGGCGCGCCTGCGCCGGCCACGACCTGCCGCCCACGCTGGTCCGCCTCGCGGCCGGCACCCCGGCCACCTGGCGGGTGGAGCGGCGTCGCGTCGCGCAGGTGCTGGCCAACCTGCTCGACAACGCGGTGCGCTACGGTGCGGGCCCGGTGGCGGTGCGGCTGTCACGCGACGGCGACATCGGCATCATCGAGGTGGACGACGACGGCCCCGGCGTGCCGGTCGAGGACCGGGCCGTCATCTTCGACCGCTTCGTCCGGGGCCGGGCCGCCCACGCCCGGGGCACCGGCGACGGAACCGGCCTCGGTCTGGCGCTGGTCGCCCAGCACGCCGCCGCCCACGGCGGCACGGCCGGCGTCGACGACCGCCCCGGCGGGGGAGCGCGGTTCCGGGTGGCCCTGCCGGGGAGCCTCGCGTGAGCCGCCGTGCGGCGCGGGCGCTGCTGTCGGCCCTCGTGGTGGCCTGCACGGTGGCGGCCTGCGGGGTGCCGGCCGAGGACACGCCCCGGGCCGTCGAGGCCCCACCCGGGCCGTTCCCGTCCCCCGCGACCGTCGACGGCCCCGCGACGGTCGGACCGGTCACCGTGACGCTGTGCTTCGTGCGGGACGATCGGCTGGTCCCGGTGGACCGGCGGGTGGGCCGCCCCCTCGACGCCGAGGACCAGCTGCGGGACCTGCTCGCCGGACCCAGCGCCGTCGAGCGGGACAGCGGTCTGACCAGCGCGTTGCCGGGGGCGATCGGCGCCGGCGTGGTGGGCGTCGCCGACGGCCAGGCACGCGTACGGGTCGACGGGACCGGCGACGACACCGGCCGCAGCGACGAGGTGCTCGCGTTCGGTCAGATCGTCTGCACGCTGGCCGCCCGCGACGACGTCGACGCCGTGGCGTTCCTGCGTGACGGCCGCCCCCTCGGGGTGCCGCGCGCGGACGGCTCGCTGTCGGCGCAGCCGCTGACCCCCGCAGACTACGCCGCGCTGACCGCGACCCGCTGACTGTCGGCCCCGCTGGCCGTCGCATGTGGACGGCGGAGTGTGGACGGTCACTGTCGTCGAGTTCTGCGTGTCTTCTGCGTGGTGCCCCGCCCGGCGCGCCGGTTGGATCGACGTTGCCCGCCAGACAGCGTCGCGGCGTCGGCCGCCGACCGCACCCCGAAAGGACCAGATTCGTGTCACTGCTCCATGCGTGCAGAGGAAGCGGACGGCGGATCAGCGCCCTGTTCGTCGCCTTCGTCATGATGCTCGGCATCGCCACGGTGCCGCAGTCGCCCGCCCACGCCCAACCCGGCGACAGTCTGTCGATCATCGACTGGAACATCTCCAGGATCACCGACGGCGGCGACGTCCACGAGAGCCGTTACTTCAACATGATCGCCGCCATCCACACCTACAGCGGCAACTACATCGCCAACGAGGTGATGCAGACCAACGGCAACTACCGCGGCATGATCCAGGTGCGGGTGCTCGACACCAACAACGCCCACCTGGTCTCGCTCTACTTCTGGGCCGACAACCTGTACCTGGCGGCGTGGTACTCCCCGACGAACAACCGGCACTACCTGTTCAACCAGGGCGGCCGGTGGCAGAACGTCGTCAGCCTCCTCGGCCTCGACATCAGCCGGGTCACGGTATACAACATGGACGGCAACTACAACGAGCTGGTGGGGGGCAACTCCCGCAGCACGCTGGTGACGAACCCGCAGCGGATGTACGACAGCCTGCGCATCCTCGGGCGGACCACCACGCTCAACAACGACGTCAGCGCGGCGCTGGTCCAGGCGATCACGATGACCTCCGAGGCGGCGCGGTACTCCCCGATCCTGGACACCATCCGGTACAACATCCGTTACGCCAACCGCCTGCAGTCCCTGCCGCTCAACGACGACAACGTCTGGCTGACGACGCACTGGGGCACGGTGTCCGCGTTCGTCCACCGGGTGCTGATGAACCCGTCCGGTCAGATGATCGTGCTCTACGGACGGATCGTCATCACCACCCTCGCCGGGCTGATCAGCTGGCTCAAGTGGGTGGAGATCAACGGGTACATCGTCTGACCTGGTCCGGGCCCCGCGACCCGCCGTCGGTGGGCCGCGGGGTGTCGCTATGGTGCCGAAGCGCCCAGCGCGTCGAGCTGCTGCACCGTCTCCCGCTGGCCCGCCTCGTCGCCGAGCTCCCGCTGCAACCGCATCGTCGCGCGCAGGTCGGCCGCCGCAGCCGGCCGGTCGCCCAGCCCCTCGTGGGCGGTGGCCCGCAACCGCAGGACGGCGACGGTGAACTTCTGGTGCCGCAGCTCCTCGTTGAGGCGCAGCGCCTCGTCGGCCAGCTCGACCATGCGTTGCCACTGGTCCAGCCCGCCGTGCAGCTCGATCATCGCCTGCATCGCCGACAGCTGGCTGATCAGCACGATGTGCCGGGGCAGGGCGGTCTCCGGCGTGGTGACGATCTCGATCACCTCGGCGTACGCGGCGAGGGCCTCCTCGTACCGGCCGGCGTCGCGCAGCGTCCGGCCGAGTATCACCAGCGACTGCGGCAGGCCCTGCCAGTCCCGCACCGACCGGAACAGGGCGACCGACTCCTGCGCGTGCCGCATCGCGACGTCGAACCGGCCCAGCCGGGCGTTCGCGTACGAGCAGTAGAAGCGCGCCCAGCCCTGCTGGTCCTCGTCGCCGGCCCGGCGGGCGTGCTCGTACGCCAGCTCGGCCTGGCGCAGCCCCTCCTCCGGCTCGCTGCGCGGGTAGATGTACGCCCAGGCCAGGTAGCCCCGGTGCACCGCCCGCAGGTGGTCGTCGCCGAGCCCGTCGGCGGCGGCGCTGGACAGCGCGAACACCTCCGCCCAGTGCTCCCAGTGCGCCCACAGGTCGGAGAACCAGTGCAGGGACTCGGCGACGTCAACGACCCGCTGGTGGGCGCCCTCGGCGGCGGCCCGGCGCAGGGCGGGCAGCCAGTTGTCGCCCTCGGCCTGGAGCCACTCGCGGGCGGTGTCGGCCGAGTCCAGCTCGACGTACCGGGTCGCGCCGGGCGCGGGAGCGCCGTATGCGGGCTCGAACCACCGGCCGGCGACGATCGTCGTGTCGAGCAGCCAGTCCGCCGCGCGCCGGTCCGCGTTCGCCCGGTCCTGGGCGGACTCCTCCCGCTCTAGTTCTCCCTGGGCGTAGAGGCGCAGCAGGTCGTGCAGGAAGAACCGCCCGTCGCCGCCCTGCTGGAGCAGGCCCAGGTCGATCAGCTCGTCGAGCGCGTCCTCGGTGCGCGTCGGCGTCTCCTCCACCAGCACGGCGGCCAGCTCCACCGCCGTGCTGGGGCCGGGCACGGCCGCGAGCCGCCGGAACAGCCGGCGGCCGATGCCCGAAAGCTGCTGGTACGACAGCGCGAACGCCGCCTTCACCTGGAGGTCGCCGACGGCGAGCGCGTCGAGCCGGTGCTCGTGCGCGGACAGCCGGATGACCAGGTCGCCGGCCGTCCAGGCGGGGCGGCTGGCCAGCCGGTTGCCGGCGATCCGCAACGCCAGCGGCACGTGGGCGCACAGGCGGGCGAGCTGCCGCAGCCCATCGGCGTCGGCGGTCCGGTGCGTGACGATCCCGGCGAGCAGCGCGACGGAGGCGGCCTCCGGCAGCGGCTCCAGCGACAGCCGGTGCACGCCCTCCAGGCCGCCGAGGGTGCGACGGCTGGTCACCACGACCGCCGCCGGTCCCTCCGCCGGCAGGGCCGGGCGCACCTGCCCCTCGTGCGCGGCGTTGTCCAGCAGCACCAGGATCCGCCGCCTCCCGACGACGGTACGCCACAGCGCCGCGGCGTCGTCGACGTCCCGGGGGGTCGGCCCGGCGCCCGGCTCGACGGCGTGCACGAGCCGGTCGAGCACGGCCGTGGGGGTCAGCGGCCGGGCGTCGAGCCCTCGCAGGTCGAGGAAGAACTGGCCGTCGGGGAAGGCATCGGCGGTCTGGGCGGCGGCCTGCACGGCCAGGGACGTCTTGCCGAGCCCGGGCGCCCCGCTGACCAGCACCACCGGGGCCGGCAGCCCGGCGCGGGCCGCCTCGACGAGGACCCGGACGCTGTCGAGCTCCGCGCGGCGGCCGGTGAAGTCCGCGACCCGCCGGGGCAGCGGGCACCGCCCCTGGGCGGCCGGCTGCCCGCGGCGTCGCCCGGCCCGGGCCGCGCCGGTCAGCGCCGCGTGCTGCTCGGGACTGAGGGCCAGGGCGGCGGCGATCGCCGTGACGGTGCGGGCCTGCGGGCCCTGGCTGACGCCGCGCTCCATGTCGCTGATCGCCCGGTCGCTGACGCCCGACCGTTCCGCGAGCTGCTCCAGGGTCAGGTCCGCGGCGATCCGCAGCGTGCGCAGCAGCGGCCCGAAGGCAAGGCCCTCCACCGGCGGGTCTTCCCGAGGAACTGCGGTCACCGCCCCATGCTCGCACGCCGGGAGCGGGCCGCCGCTGTCGCGTCCGGTGGCTCCCGCAGCGAGCCGCACGTCGTGCCCCAGGGGTCGGTGCTCAGGCCTGCGCCGTCGCGGTCGATCGCGTTCCGTGACGGTGGCAGAGGTTGGCCGGGAGGGACGGCCGCTGTCGCTCTCGGTGACGAACTGCCGACCCCGGCCCACCGCTTGTCGGCCCTTTGCTCTGCACCCACCCGCGCAACACCCCGCCCGAGCTGCTCCTGCCGGGGGCAGAGCGGGGCCGGGGTGCGGCATCGGGTTGCGCTGCGTGAAGCGTTGCGTCCGTGGGTGCAGAGCAAAGGAGGCGGTGGAAGTGGTGGGGGCAGGCCCGGCGCAACCGCGTTGCGTTACCTGCCGTCGCTGCGGGGACCGAAGACCAGCTCCACCGGTCGGCCGGCGCGCAGCTCGACCGCCACGTCCCCGTACGGGCTGGACACCGTGAGTCGCTGGCCGACGGGGGAGCGCAGCCGTGCCCGCACCGACGAGGCGTCCCAGGCCAGCTCCTCGACGGTGACCCGGCCCCGGCAGGTCGCCCCGCGCAGCACCCCCCGGTCCAGGCCGGGCAGCGGGGCCGGGAGCAGCCGTACGCGGCCGGGCCGGGAATGCACCAGCGACTCGATCAACACGCCGGGCAGGGCGTGTGCGGCGTCGGCGTTGTAGGTCTCCCGGCCCGGGTTGTGCGAGCTCATCAGCGACCGGAAGAACATGTCGTTGCCGAGGATCTTGGCCACGTTCTCCCCGGCCAGCGCGCCGTCGCGCAGGCGTGTCGCGACGAGCGCCCGGTGCAGGCTGCCGTGGGCGGAGAGGTTCTCGTCGCCGCGCAGGACCAGCGCGCGGCGCGCGGCGGCGGCCAGCTCGGGGGTGTCGTCCGGGTTGATCTCGTCCAACGGCCACACGGGGTAGAGGTGGCTGACGTGCCGGTGGTCCTCGTCGCTGCGGTAGCCCGGCCAGGCCCACTCCGCCAGCGCGCCGCGCTCATCGACCCGGTACGCGGGCAGCCGCCCCCGCAGTGCCGCCCACCGGTCGGTGCCGGTGACGGCGTCGGCGGTGGCCAGGGTGTGCCGGGCGGCGGCGATGTCCATCGTGGCGTTGACCGCCAGGTGCACCGGCCGGCCGTCGTCGTCCAGCGGGCCGGTCTCGGCCGAGTACGACGGCACCACGACCACCGTGCCGTCGGCGGCGGAGACGGTGAGCACGTCGGCGAAGAACTCGGCGGCCTCCGTCAGCCAGCCGGCCAGCTCGCCGAGCGGCTCCCCGGTCACCAGGTGGTGCTCGTACAGGGGGAAGAGCAGCCAGTCCGCGCCGGGGAGCCACGCGGCGAACGGCCAGTCGTCGTGCATGTGGAACAGGTGCCCGTGCTCCCCGTCGGTGCGGCTGGGCGCGAGCAGGCCCCGCGCGCCGTAGATCGCCTCGGCGTTGCGCCGCCAGTCGTCGACCTGCGACCCGATCAGCCGCGCGTACGCCTCGCTCACCTCGGGCAGGGCCCCGATGTTGGCCCCCGCCAGTTGCAGGTTGAGGTTGGCGTCAGTGGTGAAGTCGCCCGCCCAGGCCGCGTCCCACGAGCCGAGCCACAGCCCGGTCAGCCGGGGCGGCAGGACGCCGCTGGCGCTCAGCAGCAGGTACCGCCCCGCGTGGAACAGCCGCTCCACCAGCGCCGGGTAGGGCCGCTGCGGGTCGGCGGCCTGCCGGGCGAGCAGCTCGCCGACGGGCAGCTCCCGCTCGGCGGCCGGCACGGCCAGGTCCAGGCTCGCCCGGTCGTAGGCGGGGGAGTGCCGGGCGGCGTGCCGGGCGAGGAGGCCGGCGTACCCGGCGGGGGAGCGGACGCGCAGCGTCTCCTCCAGCTCGGCGGTGCGCCACGGCGGCGTGCCGGGCCGGTCGAGCACCATGGTGAGCAGTGCCGGCCCGCGCACCGCCACCCGGTCGCCGAGCACCCGCACGTCGCCGGTGAGCAGGGCCAGGCCCTCGAAGCCGTACGCGCCGCCCACCGGCGGGTAGTGGCCGCGGATGCGCAGGAAGACATCCTGTCCGCGCTGGTACGCCGCGGTCTCGTAGCGGACGTCCGCCGGGCGGCCGGGCAGGTCGCCGGTGAGCCCCACCACGCAGTCGCCCGCCTCCAGCCGCAGCACCACCAGGCCGTCGGCGCGGGAGACGAAGCCGCGCCGCTCGCCGCCGGCCCACTCCACGACGACCTCCCCGGTGCGGAAGTCGGTGCTCCGCCGGTACCCGGCCGGCAGCGCCGCCGCGCCCGGCCCCGCCGCTCCGCCCGGCTCCACTGCTCCGCCCGGCCCCGCCGCGTCGATCGTCAGCGCGAAGCCCGGGTGGAACGACTGGGTCCAGCGCAGCTCCCGGCCGCCGCCGAGCAGCCGGCTCGCCTCCGCCCGCCGGCCGGCGAGCGCCAGCTCGCGGACCCGGGGCAGCAGGTGGGCCAGCCGGGGCGGCCGGGCGTCGTGGGTGCCGTTGGGCAGCACGAACCGGTGGTGGTTGACGACGACCCGCTCGGCGTGGGGATCACCGAGCACCATGATCCCGTACTCGCCGTTGCCGGACAGGAAGGCGTCCTCCCAGCCGGCGGCGGGGGCGTCGTCCCAGATCCCGTGGGCGGACGCGGGCAGGGCAGCCGTCATCGACGGTCCTCTCTGGCGAGGGGCGGGGTGGTCAGCGGGCGGCGGTGCGGTCAGCGGGGGGCGGCGGCCGTGCTGTCCCGGATCGTCAACCGGGGTTCGAGCAGCGTCGCGTCGGGCACCGGCTCGCCGTGCACCTTGCGCATGAGCAGCGACACCGCCTGCTGGCCGACCTCCTCGGCCGGCAGGGGCACCGACGTGAGCCGGGGACTGGCCTGCTCGGCGAACTGGTCGGGGCAGATGCCGACCACCGACACGTCCTCCGGCACGCGCCGGCCGAGGGTGGGCAGCGTCGCCAGCACGGGCCCGACGGCCGACTCGTTCTGCACGATCAGCCCCGACAGGTCCGGCCACCGCTCGAACAGCTCCACCAGCTCCCGGCGTACGGCCGCCGTGCCCTCCTCGCAGGGCCGGACCACGGTGTCGACGCCGAGCCGCGCGGCGGCGTCGAGGATGCCGTTGCGGGTGCGGTGCGCGAAGCCGGTGCCCCGGTCGTAGACGGCGGCCGGGGCGCCGAGCAGGGCGATCCGCCGGTGGCCCAACCCGGCCAGGTGCTCGACGCAGACCGCGCCGGCCCGGTGGAAGTCCAGGTCGACGCAGGTCAGGCCGGTGGGGTCGGCCGGGAAGCCGATCAGCACGCTGGGCCGCCCCAGCTCCCGCAGCAGCGGCACCCGCGAGTCGTGCATCTCCACGTCCATCAGCAGCAGACCGTCCACCATGGCGCTGGCCGCGATGCGACGCAGCCCCGCCGGCCCCTCGTCGGAGGTGACCAGCAGCACGTCGTGCTCGACGGTGCGGGCGGTGGTCACCACCGCCATCGCGAACTGCATCACCACCGGCACCTGCATCCCGGAGCGCAGCGGCAGCACCAGCGCGACGACGTTGGCCCGCCGGCTGGCCAGGGCGCGTGCGCCGGCGTTCGGGTGGTAGCCGAGCATCCGGATGCTGGCCAGCACCCGGTTGCGGGTCACCTCGGAGATCGCCCGCTTGCCGCTGAGCACGTACGACACGGTGCTGACGGCGACCCCGGCGTGCCGGGCGACGTCGGAGATGGTGACCAGGTCGGGTGACTTCGCCGGCCGCGCCGCCGTGGGCAGGCGCGGGCCGTGGTCACCGGGACCGGCCGGCACCCGTGGCCTCCCGCGAAGGGGCGTCGGCGGCGGACGCCGCCCGGACGCGGAGCGTGCCGACGAGCCGGATGTCGGTGGCGGACCGGCCGACCAGCACGGTGTGCGCGGCGTCCTCCACGACCCGGGCGCCCCGGATCTCGTCCCACCAGCCCAGGTCGGCGGCGCGCAGCCGCAGCCGGACCACCCGGCGCTCGCCGGGGGCGAGGGCGACCCGCGCGAAGCCCCGCAGCTGGCGCAGGGGCTGCTTGACCCGGGAGCGCCGCTGCCGGGTGTAGAGCTGCACGACCTCCTCGCCCGGCCGGTCGCCGCTGTTGGTGACCTCGACGCGCACCTCGACCTCCCCGTCGGCGGCCACCGACGCCGCGCTGAGTCGCAGGTCAGCGTAGTCGAAGCGGGTGTAGCCGAGCCCGTGGCCGAGCGGGTACAGGGGGTCACCCCGGTGGTAGAGGTAGGTGGCGTCGGCGTCGATGATGTCGTAGTCGAGCAGGTCGGGCAGCTCGGCGGCATCGGCGTACCAGGTCTGGGTGAGCCGGCCGCCCGGCTCGGCGTCGCCGAACAGCACCGCGGCCAGCGCCGCGCCGTGCTCCTGGCCGCCGTGCGCCGACCACAGCACCGCCGGCAGGTGGGCGTCGGCCCACCCGATCGCGTACGGGTAGCTGCTGGTCAGCGCGAGGACGGTGCGGGGGTTGGCGGCGTACGCGGCGCGCAGCAGCGCCTCCTGCCCGGCCGGCAGCGCCAGGTCCACCCGGTCCTCGGTCTCCCGCCCGTTGACCATCGGGTGGTTGCCGAGGGCCACCACCACCACGTCGGCGTCGGCTGCCAGGGCGGCGGCCTCGGCGGCGCCGTCGGCGACCAGCTCCACGGCGAACGGGGTGCCCGCACCCGGCTCGGCGGCGTCGGCGCGCAGCCGCCCGTCGGGGCCGACGGCGACGTACCGGCCGGTGGCGAGGTGGTGCAGCAGCACCGTGCCGTCGGGGCCGGACCGGAACCGGAAGGTCTCCCGGACGATCCACCCGCCGGGCCCGGTGCGGTCGTTGACCAGGCCGGCGTCGTCGTCGCCCCCGACGTGCCGGCCGTTGGCGACGGCGCGCAGCGCCACCGCGTCCCCGCCCCAGTCGAACACGTCGAACCAGGTCGCCTCGGTGGCGGCGGTGGCGTCGAGGGTGAGCGGGCCACCATCGGCGTCGGTCGCGCAGCGCACGTACCGGTCCCCGGCGCGCAGCGCGATCCGGTCGGCGCCGCTGTGGCTGGTGACGGTGCCGACCCGTGCGGCCAGGGCGTCGAGGGTGCTGACCGCGTACGGCAACGTGCCGCTGTACCAGTCGGTGTGCACCGCGTCGGCGAGCGGGCCGAGCACGGCGACCCGCAGCCCCGGGCGCGCGGTCAGCGGCAGCAGGCCGTCGTTGCGCAGCAGCACGACGCACTGCCGGGCGGCCTCGCGGGCCAGCTCCCGGTGCGCGGGGCAGTCGACGACGTCGGGTGCCACCCCGGCCCACGGGTCCTCGTGCGCCGGGTCGAGGTCGCCGAGGCGCAGCCGGACGCCGAGGATCCGCCGGACCGCCCGGTCCACGTGGGCGGTGGTGATCAGGCCCCGCTCCAGCGCCTCGGTGATCCGGCCGGTGGTCAGGGCGCTGTTCGTGTCGTCCTCGGTGAAGCTGTCGATGCCGGCGCGCAGCGCGGCGGCGAAGCCGTGGACGTGGTCGGGCTCGCGGCCCTGCACCCCGGCGATGTTGGTGGCCGCCCCGGCGTCGCCGACGACCATGATCTCGTCGGCGGCCATCGGGCGCAGCTCGCCCTCGATCAGCGGGCTCAGGTGCGCCGGAACGCCGTTGACCAGGTTGTACGAGGCCATGACGGCCACCGCCGCCCCGGCGGCCAGGGGCGCCCGGAACGCCGGCAGCTCGTACTCGTGCAGCACCCGTGGGGGCAGGTCGCTGGAGGTGGTGGCGCGGTCGGTCTCGTTGTTGTAGCCCAGGAAGTGCTTGAGCGTCGGCGCGGTCCGCAGCCGGTCGGGGTGGTCGCCGCGCAGCCCCCGGGCGTACGCGGTGGCGAGGTGCCCGGTGAGCCACGGGTCCTCGGACCAGCCCTCCTCGTTGCGCCCCCAGCGGGGGTCACGCAGCGGGTTGACCACCGGCGCCCACACGTTCAGCCCGACCCGTTCGGGGTCGGCGTGGTGCTTGGCGCGCACCTCGGCGCCGACGGCGGCACCCACCGACCGCACCAGCTCGGCGTTCCAGCTGCTGGCCAGCCCGATCACCTGCGGGAAGACCGTGGCCGTGCCGAGCCAGGCCACCCCGTGCAGCGCCTCGGTGCCGGTGCGGAACGGCGGCAGCCCGAGCCGGTCGACCGGGGCCTGCCACTGGTGCAGCAGCCCGATCTTCTCGGTGAGGGTGAGGCGGGCCAGCAGGTCGTCGACGCGGGCGGCGGGGGACGGGCCGGGCGTCCGGCCGGTGCTGTCGGTCATGGTGGATCGGTTACCTTCCATGGGCTAGCGATGCCCGGGCGGCAGGTCGAAGCGCTTCGACGACCGTCGTGACGGGTGGCATCGCGGGGTGGTGGTGTGCGGATGTCG
This sequence comes from Micromonospora sp. PTRAS2, assembly GCF_054052245.1. NCBI lineage: Bacteria > Bacillati > Actinomycetota > Actinomycetes > Micromonosporales > Micromonosporaceae > Micromonospora > Micromonospora sp. PTRAS2. Next base: position 277,001 of record NZ_JBSWBU010000007.1, on the reverse strand, counting down.
ACCCGGACGCGGTGAAGCGCTTCGACAACCGACGAGGAACCAGGCCGCCTCGTCTGCCCGGACGGGACGGCTGCTCCGAGGTTGGCACCACCGGGCCGATGTGGTCAAGGCCTGACGGTGACGGGTTCCGGCGTCAGCGGACGGGCAGGCGGCCACTCTCGACGGTGGCCAGGGCGGCGGTGGCGCCGCCGAGCGCGGCGGCGGTGCCCCCCAGTGTGGACGCCTCCAGCCGGCACCCGCCGGCCTCCGGGGCGAGCGTGCGGGCGGCCAGCTCGGCCCGGGCCGCCGGCAGCAGCCACGGCCCCAGCGTCGCGAGATGGCCCCCGACCAGCACCGCCTCGGGGTTGAGCAGGTCGGCCAGCACGGCGACCGCGTGGCCGAGGTGGCGGCCGGTCTCGGCCAGCCCGGCGCGTACGGTCGGGTCGTCCTGCCCGGCCAGGGCCTTCAGCCGGTCGAGCTCGGGCAGGAAGTCGGTGACGGGACCGTCCTCGGCGGTGTCGGGCAGCAGCCGACGTACCACGGCCGGCAGGCCGACCAGCGCCTCCAGGCAGCCGGAGCGCCCGCAGGCGCAGGCGGGGCCGGTCGGGTCGAGGCACAGGTGCCCGATCTCGCCGGCGAAGCCCCGGCTGCCGCGCAGCAGCCGGCCGTCGACGATCGCCCCGGCGCCGATCCCCGCGCCGCCGGTGAGGTGGACCAGGTCGGTGGCCCCGGCCTGGGCGCCGTGCCGCTGCTCGGCCAGGGCGGCGAGGTTGGCCTCGTTGTCCACGGCGACGGTGAAGTCCGGGTCGCGCAGCGCGGCGCGCAACTGGTCGGCGAGGGGCACGTCGCGCCAGCCGAGCGCGGGGGACAGGGGCACGCAGCCGGCCGCGTCGACCAGGCCCGGCACCCCGACGGTCAGGCCGAGCACGGCCCGCCCCTCGCCGGCGACGCGGGCGGTGGCCCGACGGGCCAGCGCGGCGAGGGCGCGGACCGTCTCGGCCGGGGTCGCGGCCGGCGCGGCGAAGGCGCGCCGCCAGGTGAGCAGCCGGTTGCCGCCGAGGTCGACCGCCACCGCCGCGAGCTCGTCGGCGCCGACCTGGAGGCCGAGGGCGGCGTACGGCTCGCCGTCGAGGACGAGCATGGTGGCGGGGCGGCCGATCCGGTTCTCGGTCAGCCCGGTCTCGCGCACCAGTCGGCGCTCGATCAGCTCGCCGACGAGGCTGGAGACGGTGGCCTTGTTGAGCCCGGTGCGGGCCGCGATGTCGGCCCGGGAGCAGGGGGCGTGCACCCGGACGTGCCGCAGCACCACGGCCCGGTTGGCGACCCGCACGTCGCCGAGGTCCGTCGGCTGCGGGTCGTTCTGCATGCTGATCAAGATGTGCCCGCTCCCTGCGCTGCCGGTGCGCGATCCCCGGTCGGTCCGCGCGTCCATCATCGCGCACCGCGGCACCCCAGCGGACCACCGCGCGCGGCACGTCGCCTCGCGGTCGCCGCTCCCTTGTGGGTCGGATCACCGTCGATTAGTTTATTCGGCTAGTAACCCAACTAATCCTAGCCGGGCGCGCGTGCTCCGCAAGCCCCGCGTGTCAGATGAAGGGAACGCCGTGAAGCCGTCCCTGCCAGGCGTATCCACCGATCGCCGGACCCTGCTGCGTCTCGCCGGTCTCGGCGCCGCCGCGACGATGGGTGGCGCCACCCTCGCCGGCTGCAGCAAGGAGGCCGGAAGCAAGGGCAGCGCCACCCAGGCCGACGCGGTCCGGGCCGTCCTGCCCAACCACAAGCCGGCCGAGGTCCTCAAGCCGGACATCCCGGGGGAGGGGCCGATCCCGGACGGCTACCTCAGCTACCCCAAGGACCTCGTCGACGCGGTCACCGAACAGCCCGGCAAGGGCGGCGCGGCGATCCGCACCATGAGCCCCTGGTGGGGGCCGACCCCGCCGACGCTGGGCAGCAACTCCTACCTCACCGCGATCAACACCAAGCTGGGCGTCGAGATCAACCCCAGCCTCCAGGACGGCACCACGTTCGCCGACAAGCTCAACGCCATGCTCGGCGCCCGCGACGTGCCCGACCTGCTCATGGCGCCCAACTGGGAGGTCGACAAGGTCGCCCGGTTCTCCGACGCGGTCAAGGCGCTCTTCGAGGACCTCACCGACCACCTCAAGGGCGACGCCGCCGCGAAGTACCCGTACCTGGCCGCGCTGCCCACCGGGTCCTGGGAGTACTCGGTCTGGGGCGGGCGGCTGGCCGCCGTGCCGTACCCCACCGACGGTCCCTTCGCGTGGGCCCTGTTCCACCGCAAGGACCTGTTCGACAAGGCCGGCCTGGCCGCGCCGACCTCGCCCGAGGAGCTCTACGAGCTGGGCAAGAAGGCGACCGACCCGGCCAAGGGCGTGTGGGCCTTCGGCACCGTCTTCGACATGGTGCAGCAGTTCTACGGCTGCCAGCAGACCTGGCGCAAGAAGCCCGGCGGCGGCCTGGAGCACAAGTTCGAGAACCCCGCCTTCAAGGCGGCCCTGGAGTTCACGGCGAAGCTGTTCAAGGAGGGGCTGGTCCACCCGGACACGGTGTCCAGCAAGGGCGCCGACGAGAAGCAGCTGTTCAAGGCCGGCAAGATCCTGATGTTCCAGGACGGGCTCGGCGCGTGGCAGGGCCTGCAGGGCGAGCAGTCCAAGGTGCTGGCGAGCTTCAACATGCAGCCGCTGCCCGTGTTCGGCGCGGCCGGCGCGCAGCCGGTCATCTGGGGCAGCGAGAAGCCGATCTTCTTCACGTTCGTCAAGAAGGGCCTCGGCGCCGACCGGGTCGACGAGATCCTGCGGGTGCTCAACTGGTGCGCCGCGCCGTTCGGCAGCCGCGAGTTCGAGCTGCGCGAGTACGGCGTGGAGGGCAAGCACTTCACCCGCGCGGCCGACGGCAGCCCGATCCCGACCGAGCTGGGCCGCAAGGAGCTGGGCGGCCAGTACAACTTCTGCCGGGTCGCGGTGAAGGTCAAGAGTGGCGACACCCCGGACTACGTCCAGCAGTACCTGGACTACCTCAAGAAGAACGTCGCCCTGCTGGAGAAGGACCTGTTCGCCGGGATCAAGCTGGAGCTGCCCGCCAACTGGTCGAAGATCATCCAGCCGACCGACGACAAGATCCGCGACATCCTGCGCGGCCGCCGCCCCGTCAGCGACCTCGACCAGGTGACGAAGGAGTTCATGGCCTCCGGCGGCGAAGAGGGGCGCGCCTTCCACGAGAAGGCGCTCGCCGACAACGGCCGATGAGCGGCCCGGGCACCGCCGGCGCGGTGGACGCGCCGGCGGCGGCCGGGCAGGCCCCGCCGCCGACCCGCAAGCCCCGGGGCACCGGCCGGCGCCGGCACCGGGCCAGCCTGGGCGCGCGGCTGCGCCGGGACTGGCCGCTGCTGGCGATGACCGCGCCGGCCGCCGCGCTGCTGCTGGTCTTCCACTACCTGCCGACCCTCGGCAACGTCATCGCCTTCCAGGACTACAACCCCTTCGTCGGCGACGATCCGGTGGAGGCGTTCCTCTACAGCGAGTGGATCGGCTTCGGCAACTTCGAGGCGCTCTTCGCCGACCCCCTGTTCTGGGACGCGGTGCGCAACACCCTCACCATCACCGCGTTCCAGCTGGTGTTCTTCTTCCCCCTGCCGATCCTGCTGGCGATCCTGCTCAACAGCCTGGTCTCCGGGCGGGTGCGCGGCTTCGTGCAGAGCGTCGTCTACCTGCCGCACTTCTTCAGCTGGGTGCTGGTGGTCACGTTCTTCGTGCAGATGCTCGGCGGGGCCGGACTGCTCGCCCAGGAGATGCGCGAGGCCGGGATGCAGCCGTGGAACATCATGACCAACCCGGACACGTTCATCGTGCTGGTCACGGCCGAGGCGGTGTGGAAGGACATCGGCTGGGGCGCGATCGTCTTCCTGGCCGCGCTCGCCGCGATCGACCCCAACCTGTACGAGGCGGCGGCGGCCGACGGCGCCGGGCGGTGGCGGCGCATGTGGCACATCACGCTGCCCGGGCTGCGGCCCGTGATCGTGCTGCTGCTCATCATGCGGCTCGGCGACGCGCTGTCGGTCGGCTTCGAGCAGTTCATCCTGCAACGGGAGGCGGTCGGCCGCGACGCCGCCGAGGTCCTCGACACCTTCGTCTACTACCAGGCCATCGCCACCCAGCAGTGGGGCCTGGGCGCGGCGGCCGGGCTGTTCAAGGCGGTGGTGGGCCTGATCCTCATCCTCGCGGCCAACAAGCTCGCGCACCGGCTCGGCGAGCAGGGGGTGTACTCCAAGTCATGACAGCGCAGCTCAGTGGCATTTCACCGGTGCCGGCCGCGCCCGCTACCGGCGGCAAGCCCAACCGGCGGCGGCGCGGCAGTGCCCGGCCCCCGTGGGAGGAGCCGCCCTCACCGGTCGGCCTGTTCGGCAAGGGCGTCGTGCTCGTCCTGCTCGTGGCGGCGGTGCTCGTGCCCCTGTGGGCGGTGCTGGTGACCAGCCTCGCCTCCCGGGAGACGATCGACGCGGCCGGCGGCATGGTGATGGTGCCCCGGGAGTTCGACCCGTCGGCGTACATCACGATTTTCAACGGCGGGCAGATCACCCGGGCCGTCTGGATCAGCACCCTGGTCACCGTCCTCGGCACGACGGTGAGCCTGGTGCTCACCGTGCTGGCCGCGTACGGGCTGTCCCGGCCCGGCTCGGTGGGGCACCGGGGCCTGCTGTTCTTCTTCCTGCTGACCTTCCTGATCTTCCCGGGGCTGGTGCCCAGCTACCTCGTGGTCACCGGGCTGGGGCTCAAGGACAGCATCTGGTCGCTGATCCTGCCCAGCGCGATCAGCGTGTTCAACCTCGTGGTCATCCGGGCGTTCTTCATGGGCGTGCCCGGTGAGCTGCTCGACAGCGCCCGCATCGACGGGGCGGGCGAGTTCCGCATCCTCACCCGGATCATGCTGCCGCTGTCGAAGGCGGTGATCGCGGTGGTCGGCCTGTTCTACGCAGTCGGCTACTGGAACGCCTACTTCAACTCGGTGCTCTACATCGACGACAACGACAAGTTCCCCATCCAGCGGGTGCTGCAGAGCTACATCCTGGCGGGCCAGTCGCCGAACGTCTCCGGCGCCGCGGTCAGCCTGCCCGGGATCACCGCGTACCCGCCGACGCTGGCGGTGAAGATGGCCGTGGTGGTGGTGACCGTCGTCCCGGCGATCATCGTCTACCCGTTCGTGCAGCGGCACTTCACCAAGGGCGTCATCACCGGCGCGGTGAAGGGCTGACATCGAGGCGTCCCCGCGCGGAGCCGACTCCGCGCGGGACGCCGGCCGGCGTACCCGGACACCACCACCTCGACGAACGGACGGTGCGGCATGTGGGACGAGGCCCGGCTCCGCTTCGGCGGCGACTGGAACCCCGAGCAGTGGCCCGAGGGGGTCTGGGCCGAGGACGTGGCCCTGATGCGCCGGGCGCGGGTCAACCTCGTCACCGTCGGCGTGTTCGCCTGGTCCCGCCTCGAACCCGCGCCCGGCCGGTACGACTTCGGCTGGCTCGACCGGGTGCTGGACCTGCTCGCCGACAACGGCGTCGGCGCGGCCCTGGCCACCCCGACCGCGTCGCCGCCGCCCTGGTTCTCCCTGGCCCACCCGGGCGCGCTGCCGGTGACCGCCGACGGGGTACGGCTGCACCACGGCAGCCGGGACACCTACTGCGCCGCCGCGCCGGCGTACCGGGCCGCCGCCCGGCGGATCGCCGGGGTCCTCGCCGACCGCTACGCGCACCATCCGGCGGTGGCGCTGTGGCACGTGCACAACGAGTACGGCACCGTCTGCCACTGCGAGCACGCGGCGGTGGCGTTCCGGGCGTGGCTGGCCGGGCGGCACGGCAGCCTGGACGCCCTCAACGACGCCTGGACCACCAGCTTCTGGAGCCAGCACTACTCCGACTGGGCGCAGATCAGCACCCCCCGGGCGACGCAGTACCTGGCCAACCCCGGCCAGCTGCTCGACTTCCGCCGGTTCTGGTCCGACACCCTGCTCGCCGCGTACGCCGAGCAGCGGGACCTGCTGCGGGCGGCGAACCCGGCGGTGCCCGTCACCACCAACTACGTTCTCGGAGACTGGGTGCCCGTCGACCACGCCCGCTGGGCCGCCGAGGTCGACCTGGTGGCCGTCGACCACTACCCGTCGGCCGTCGACGGCGGGGCCGAGGAACAGACGGCGCTCGCCGCGGACCTGGCCCGGGGCTGGGCCCGCCACGGCGCGCGCGCCCGGGCCGCTGCCCCGGCGGCGACCGCCCCTGACCCCCGCGCCCCCGCCGACGGCGACGGACGGCGGCCGGTGCCCGGCGACGCCGCCGACGGCGGCGCGTGGCTGCTCATGGAGAGCGCCCCGAACCTGATCTACACGGCCGGACGGATGCACACCAAGGAGCCCGGCCGGATGGCCCGGCACAGCCTGGCCCACGTCGCCCGGGGCTCGCGCGGCGCGATGTACTTCCAGTGGCGCGCCCCCGTCGGCGGGGCGGAACGCTTCCACTCCGCGCTCGTGCCGCACGCCGGCCCCGACAGCCGGGTCTTCCGCGAGACGGTGGAGCTGGGCGCGATCCTGGACCGGATCGCCGAGACCGACGGCGCGGGGGTCGAGGCGTCCGTGGCGATCGGCTGGGACGCCGCCAGCGGGTGGGCCCTGCAGCACCCCGGCCTGCCCTCGCAGCGCGTCAACCACCACGAGGAGGTCGCGGCGGCGCACCGGGCGCTGTGGCGGGCCGGCTTCGGCTGCGACGTGGTGCTGCCCGGCGACCCCGTCGACGGGTACGCGCTGCTGGTGCTCCCGGCGCTCTACCTCGCCTCCGACGCCGCCGCCGCGTGGGCCCGCGCCTACGTCGCCGGCGGCGGCCACCTCGTGGTGACCTGGCTCAGCGGCGTCGCCGACGAGCACGCCCGGGTGCGCACCGGCGGCTACCCCGGCGCGTTCCGCGACGTGCTCGGCGTCCGGGTGGAGGAGTTCCACCCGCTCGCCGACGGCGACGAGGTCCCCCTGGGCGGGGGCGGCACCGGGCGGATCTGGGCCGAGACCGTCGGGCTCGCCGGGGCCGAGACCGTCCGCGCGTACGCCGGCGGGGTGCTCGCCGGGCAGCCGGCGGTGACCCGCCACCGGCACGGCGCGGGCACCGCCTGGTACGTCTCCACCCGGCCCGACGACGAGACGTACCGGCGGCTGCTGACCGACGCGGCCCTCGCCGCCGGCGCGGCGCCGACCTGCCCCGCCGCGCCGGCCGGGGTGGAGGCGGTGCGCCGCCGGGGTGCGGCGGCGAGCTGGCTGTTCCTGCTCAACCACACCGACCGGGCGCACCGGGTGCCGGCCGCCGGCGTGGAGCTGCTCACCGGCGCGCTCGTCGACACCGCAGTGGAGGTGCCCGCCGGTGGCGTCGCCGTGGTCCGGGAGGCCCCCGCCGCCCGCTGACCGTCGGCATCCTTGCGCGTACTCACGACCGTCGATTAGTTTGTTTGGATATCAGACTAACGGTCGACTCGACCGCCGTCGGACCAGCGAGGGGAAACGCGTGGGAACCAGGGGAGCGACCGCGGTGCTGACCGCGTTGATGCTCGGCGCGACCGCCGCCGTCACCGCCGCCGTGCCCGCACAGGCCGCGGCGGCCGGCTGCGCCGTCACCTACCGCGTCGGCGGGCAGTGGTCCGGGGGTTTCACCGCCGACGTCACCGTCACCAATCTGGGCGCCCCGGTCACCGCCTGGACGCTGACCTGGTCCTACCCCTCGGGCCAGCGGGTGACGCAGGCGTGGAACGCCACCGTCACCCAGGCCGGCACGCAGGTGACGGCCCGCAACGCGGCGTGGAACGGCGGCCTGGCCACCGGCGGCGGCACCACCTTCGGGGTGATGGGCTCGTTCGGCGCGGCCAACCCGGCCCCGACCGGCTTCGCCCTCAACGGCACCACCTGCGGCGGCGACGACCCGGGCGACCCCGGCGACCCGGGTGGGCCGTCCGGCGTGCTGGCGCAGACCCACACCGCCGGCCGGGTCGTGACCGCCGGGCAGACCGTGCAGTACAGCTGGCCCGGCATCTACTTCGAGGGCCGCTTCCGGGGCACCGGCGTCGGGCTCGTCTTCGACGACGCCGCCAACGACTACGACGTCGCGGTCGACGGCAAGGTCGTCGCCACCCTGGTCAAGCCCGGCACGACCACCCGCTGGATCGACGGGCTCGCCGCCGGCGAGCACAGCGTACGGCTCGTCAAGCGCACCGAGAGCCCGTGGAGCGCCAGCGCGTTCGGCGGCCTCGTCGCCGCCGCAGGCGGGGCCATCCTCGACCGGCCCGCCGCCCGCACCCGGCAGGTCGAGTTCATCGGCGACTCGCTGACCGTCGGCTACGGCAACACCTCCGGCACCCGCGACTGCACCGGCGACCAGGTCACCCGCACCACCAACACCGACCTCAGCTTCGGCGCGCTGACCGCCCGCGAGCTGAACGCCGACTACCAGGTCAACGCCTACTCCGGCATCGGCATGGTGCGCAACTACAACGGCGGCTCGCCGGGCGTCGGCTACGGCACCTACTACGACCGGGCGCTGCTGCACGTCGACGGCGACGTCTGGGACCGGCCCGCCACGTGGCGTCCGCAGCTCGTCGTGGTCGACCTCGGCACCAACGACTTCTCCACCCCGATCAACAGCGGCGAGCCGTGGACGGACGCGAGCCTGGCCGCCGCCTACCGCGCCACGTACGTGGCGTTCCTGGAGAAGCTGCGGGCCCGCTACGGCGCGGGCACGACGATCGTGGTCGTCGGCACGAGCCTCTTCGGGGACAAGGCCCGGCAGGTCGTCGGTGACCGCAACGCCGCCGGCGACGCCAAGGTCCGCTACTGGCACCTCGACGACGCCGGCCTGGACCTCCTGGGCTGCCACTGGCACTACTCGGTCGCCGACGACCGGCTCATCGCCGACCGGCTCGGCGACTACGTCGCCACCCTCGGCCTCGACTGGTAGCCTCCCCACCCCCGCGGCGGCCAGCCCCCGTCGGGGGCGGCCCCGCAGGTGGGCCACCCCGAACTCCCACGTTTCTCTCATCGTCCTCGGGTGGTGGGTCCAGACCGGCCTGTTCTGCTCTACCGGTGCGATTGCGAATCATCCGGCGGCGACGAGCCGCCCTGCTGGCCGCCGCCTGCGTGGCGGTCCTTGCGACGGTCGCGGTGGTGGCCGACCGGTGGGTCGCGCGGACGGCGGCGCAGCGGCTGTCCGACCGGCTGGCCTGCGCCGCCGGCCTCGACCGGTCGCCCACGGTCGACCTCGGCGGGTTCCCCGTGCTGCCCGGCGTGCTCACCGGTGAGCTCGGCCGGGTGAGCGTGCGGGCCGCCGACGTCACGCGCGGCGACGTGCGGGCCGCCGAGGTGGACGCCGAGCTGTCCCAGGTGCGGCTGCCCGGCGAGCAGCCGGCCCGCGTCGGCGCGCTGGACCTGCGGATCCGCGTCGGCTTCGACGCGCTGCCCGGCACGGTCGGCGAGCGCCCGGTGCAGTACCGGGGCGTCGGCGGGCTGCTCGCCGTCGAGACCACCGCGCCGATGGCCGGGCAGCAGCTTCCGGTCACCGTGCTCGCCCGGCCCGCGATCGACGCCGGCCGGCTGACCGTCACCCCCACCGAGATCGAGGTGTTGGGCATGCGGCGGCCCGCCGGTGCCAAGCTGGTGGAGCGGCTCACCGGTGGCCGCGACCTGTCCCGGCCGCTGCCCGCGCTGCCCGCCGGCCTGAGCTGGCAGGGCGTCGACGTCGCCGACGACGGCCTGCGGCTGCGCCTGACCGGACACGACCTGACCCTGCCCGGGGGCGGCGACGGCCGCCGCGCCGGCACCTGCGGAGGAAACTGATGCACGCCCGTACCGACGGTTGGACCCACCGGACGCTCAAGCGGCTGGGCGGCTGGTGCGTACGCCGGCCGTGGCGGGTCCTCGCCGCCTGGCTGCTGCTCGCGGTCGCGCTGGTCGGCGGCGTCGCCGCCTTCGGCCGGCCGGTCGACAACGATGTGGCCCTGCCCGGCAGCGACGCCCAGCTCGCCCGCGACCTGAGTGAACGCGGCGGCGGCCCCGCCAGCAGCGGCCAGGTCGTGGTGCACGTCGACACCGGCCGCCTCGACGAGCCGGACCGCCGGGCGGCGCTGGAGCGCAGCGCCGCCGCGCTCGCCGCCGTGGAGCACGTGACCCGGGTCGACGGCGTCGACGCCCGCGCCGGCACCCTCAGCCCCGACGGCCGCACCGGCTACCTCACCGTGCGCCTCGACGTGCCCGCCCGCGAGGTGGACAAGGCGCTCAGCGGAGCGGTGCTGGACGCGGCGCAGCCGGCCCGCGACGCGGGCGTCGAGACGGTGCCGGGCGGGGTGCTCGCCACGGCGGCCGAGCGGGGCGGCTCGCACACCGCCGAGGCCGTCGGGCTGCTCGTCGCCGCCGTGGTGCTGCTGTTCGCCTTCGGAGGCCTGGTCGCCGCAGCCGTCCCGCTGGTCACCGCGCTGTTCACCCTGGGGTGCGCGCTCGCCACGGTCGGCCTCGCCGGCCACCTGGTGTCCGTGCCGTCGGTGGCCGGCAACCTGGCCACGATGATCGGGCTGGGCGTCGGCATCGACTACGCCCTGTTCCTGATCACCCGCTACCGGGCGCTGCGGGCCGCCGGCACGCCGGCCGACGAGGCGCTGGTCGCCGCCATGGGCACCGCCGGCGCGGCGGTCGTGTTCGCCGGCGGCACGGTGGTCATCGCCCTCGGCGGCCTCGCCGTGGCCGGCGTGCCCATCCTCGGCACGCTGGGCTGGACCGCCGGCCTGGTGGTCGTGGTGGCCGTGCTCGGCGCGGTGACCCTCCTGCCGGCCCTGCTGGCCGTGCTCGGCCCCCGCCTCGACGCGCTGCCGCTGCGCCTGCGCCGCCGCGCCGCCGACGGCGGCTCCGGCTGGGCCCGGCAGGCCGAGCGGGTGACCCGCCGCCCCTGGCGGTGGGCCCTGCTCGCCGCCGCGCTGCTCGCCGTGCTCGCCGCACCCGCCGCCACGCTCACCCTCGGCCAGCTCGACGCCGGCGACGACCCGCCGGGCAGCGCCACCCGCACCAGCTTCGACCTGCTCGCCGAGGGCTTCGGCCCCGGCGTCAACGGCCCGCTCAACGTGGTCGCCGCCGTCGACCCGCCGGCCGCCGGCACCGCCGACCCCCGGCTCGTCGAGCTGACCCGCGAGCTGGCCGCCACGCCCGGCGTCGCGTCGGTGGCCCCGGTGCGCCTCGCCGACGGCGGCCGGGTCGCCACGGCCAGCGTGCAGCCGGACACCGGCCCCAGCGACCCCGCCACCGCCGCCCTGGTCGCCGACCTGCGCGACGTGCGGGTCGACGGCGTGCAGGTGCACGTCGGCGGGGCCACCGCCACCCGCGCCGACCTGGCCGACCGCGTCCGGGACCGGATGCCGTGGGTGATCGCCGTGGTCGTCGGGCTGTCCACCGTCCTGCTGTACGTGGCGTTCCGCGCCCCCGTGGTGGCGGTCAAGGCCGCCGTGATGAACCTGGTCTCGATCGGCGCCGCGTACGGGGTGCTGACGGCCGTCTTCTCCTGGGGCTGGGGGGTGGAGCTGACCGGCCTGTCCGGGCCGGTGCCCGTGGAGAGCTACGTGCCGATGATGCTGTTCGCGCTGCTGTTCGGCCTCTCCATGGACTACGAGGTGTTCCTGCTCAGCGCCGTGCAGGAGGCGTGGCGGGCGACCGGCGACAACCGGGTCGCCGTCCGCGACGGGCTCGCCGGCACGGGCCGCGTGATCACCTCCGCCGCGCTGATCATGGTGACCGTCTTCGCGGGCTTCGTCCTGCACACCGACCCGGTGATCAAGATGTTCGGCCTCGGCATGGCGGTCGCCGTGGCGGTGGACGCCACCGTGGTCCGGGGGCTGCTGGTGCCGGCGACGATGGCGCTGCTCGGCCGGGCCAACTGGTGGCACCCGGGCCGCCGGCGCCGGCCCGCCCCCGAGCCGGACAAGGCGCAGGCTCTCGCCGGACTCTCATCGAATTCCCAGCCGCCCGTGGTCTGATCCGTCGAGATGAACGCCGCCGCCGTCCGGGTCCTGGTCGTCGACGACCAGCCCAACATCGTCGACATGCTCGCCACCGTGCTGCGGTTCCACGGCTTCGACGTGGTGACCGCGACCACCGCGGCCGAGGCGCTGCGCCGCGCCGGGGAGAGCCGCCCCCGGCTCGTCGTCCTCGACGTGCTGCTGCCCGACGGCGACGGGTTCGAGGTGTGCCGGTCGCTGCGGGCCGCCGGCCACGAGATCGGCATCGTCTTCCTCACCGCCCGCGACGCCCCGCGCGACCGGATCGCCGGCCTCACCTACGGCGGAGACGACTACGTCACCAAGCCGTTCTCGGTCGAGGAACTGGTCGCGCGGGTGCGGGCGGTGCTGCGCCGCATCGGCTCCGCCCCCGTGCCCGCCACCGGCGTGCTCCGCTACGCCGACCTCGAACTCGACGAGGAGACCTGCGAGGTCCGCCGGGGCGGCCGGCTGCTGTCGCTGTCGCCGACGGAGTTCAAGCTGCTGCGCCACCTCATGCTCAACCCCGGCCGGGTGCTCTCCCGCGCCCAGATCCTCGACGCCGTGTGGCGCTACGACTTCGACGGCGCGTCGAACGTCGTCGACACCTACATCGGCTACCTGCGGCGCAAGCTGGACCCGCTCGGGCCGCCCCTGATCGAGACCCGGCGCGGCTTCGGCTACGCCCTGCGTGCGCCCGGGTGAACCGGCTGCCACTGCGCCGCAGCCTGCTGCTCGGCCTGGTCGGGCTCACCGCGACCGCGCTGGTGTCCGCCGGGCTGGTCAGCGCGCTGGCGCTGCAGGCGTACCTGATGCAGCGCACCGACGACCAGCTGCGCTCCGCCGCCGCCGTCGTCGCCACCCGGGTGAAGCAGCTCGCCGGCCAGCCCCCCGGCACGGTCCGGGCCGCCGTCGCGCCGTCGGACTACCTGGTGGAGATCCGCCACCGCGGCACGCTCACCCGGTTCTCGGCGGCGACCCCGCCGGCCACCCCGCTGCTCGACCTGTCGCCGGCGCCGCCCGCCGACGGCCCGTCGGCGCCGGTCACCCTGGACGGCCGGTGGCGGGTGGTCACCGTACGCGCCGGCGAGGCCGTCGTGCTCATCGCGCTGCCGCTGGCCCCGGTGACGCAGACCGTGCGCCGGCTGGTGCTGGTCGAGCTGGCCGGCGGCGCGGCGGTGCTGCTCCTGCTGGCCGGCTCCGCGCGGCTGCTGCTGGTGCGGGGGCTGCGCCCGCTGGACCGGATCACCGCCACCGCGACCGCCATCTCCGACGGCGACCTCGACCGCCGGGTCCCCCTGGACGGCGTGCGGGTCGCCGATCCGCGCACGGAGGTGGACCGGCTCACCCTCGCGGTCAACGGCATGCTCACCCGGCTCCAGGCGGCGATCGCCGCCCGCACCCGCTCGGAGCAGCGGCTGCGGGACTTCGCCGCCGACGCCTCCCACGAGCTGCGCACCCCGCTGACCTCGATCCGCGGCTACCTGCAGATCCTGCGGCACGACATGGTCGAGCCCGGCCGTCGGGCGGAGGTGCTGGCCCGCAGCGAGGACGAGGCCGTCCGGATGGGCCGCATCCTCGACGACCTGTTCTACCTGGCCCGCCTCGACGCCGAGCCGCAGCTGCGGCACGACCGGGTGGACCTGGCGGTGCTGGCCCGCGACTCCGTCGCCGACCTGCTCGCCGCCCAGCCCGGCCGGCCCGCCCGGCTGCTGGCGCCCACGCCCGTGCCGGTCACCGGCGACGAGCACGCCCTGCGGCAGGTGCTGGCCAACCTGCTGGCCAACGTGCGCGCCCACACCCCGGCCGACGCCCCCGTCACCGTCGCCGTCGAGCCCGACGCCGACGGCGTCACGGTCCGGGTCACCGACGGCGGGCCGGGCGTCGACGCCGCGCTCGCCGAGCGGGCGTTCGACCGGTTCACCCAGGCCGAGCCGGGGCGCGGCGGCGGCAGCGGGCTGGGCCTGGCCATCGTCGCCGGCATCGTCGCCGCCCACGGCGGGAGGGTCGGCATCGAGTCCCCGCCGGGCGGCGGGACCGAGGTCTGGTTCGCCCTGCCCCGCGCCGCCGACACGCTCAGGTGACCCGCGACGGCCCGCCCGGCACCCGTTCCCAGCCGCGCCGCTCGGCCAGGCCCCGCAGCCGGTCCAGGGCGTCCCACACGTCGACATAGCGGGTGTAGAGGGGCGCGGGCCCCAGCCGCAGCCGGTCGGGGGCCCGGTAGTCGCCCACCACGCCCGCCTCGGCCAGGGCGCGGGAGATCCGCAGCGCCTCCGGGTGGTGCAGGCAGACGTGGCTGCCGCGCCGGTCGGCCTCGCGCGGGGAGGCCACCCGGAAGCCGTACGGGGTCAGCCACGCCTCGGCCAGCGTCACGATCAGCTCGCCGAGGCGGCGGCCCTTGGCGCGGACCCGGTCGATGCCGGCCTCGGCGAGCACGTCCAGCGCCGGGTCGAGCGGCGCGAGGGCGAGGATCGACGGGGTGCCGACCAGGAACCGGTCCAGGTCGGGGGCCGGGTCGTAGCCGGGACCCATGCCGAACTGGTCGCGCCGGCCGAACCAGCCCTGGATCGGCTGGCGCAGCCGGGACTGCAGCTCGCGGCGCACGTACAGGAAGGCCGGCGCGCCCGGGCCGCCGTTGAGGTACTTGTACGTGCAGCCGACCGCGAGGTCCGCGCCGGTGGCGGCCAGCTCGATCGGCACCGACCCGACGGCGTGCGACAGGTCCCACAGCACCGTCGCGCCGACCTGCCGGGCGGCGGCGTTGACGGCCGCCATGTCCAGCAGCGCCCCCGACCGGTAGGCCACCGCCGACAGCACCACCAGCGCGACGTCCCCGTCGAGCGCGGCGCGCAGCTCGTCGAGCCGCAGCCCCTCGTCGAGGTCGGAGGGGAGCAGCCGCAGCGTCAGCCCGCGCGCGGCGGCCAGCCCCTCCAGGACGTACCGGTCGGTGGGGAAGTCCTCGGCGTCCACCAGCACCGTGCGGCGGTCGCCAGCGGCGTCCAGCGCGGCGGCGGCGAGCTTGTAGAGGTTCACCGACGTGGAGTCGGAGACGACCACCTCGCCGGGACGCGCGCCGAGGGCGTGCGCGGCGAGCCGGTCGCCGATGCGCCGGCCCCACTCGATCCAGGTGGGCCAGGACCGGACGAGCCCGTCGCCCCAGCCCTGGCGGACCAGCCGGTCCAGGTGCGCCGGGGTGGCCGCCGGCAGCCGGCCCAGGGAGTTGCCGTCGAGGTAGATCAGGTCGTCGTCGGCGATCACGAACCGGTCACGCAGGTCCGCGAGGGGGTCCGCGGCGTCCAGCTCCTTGGCCAGGTGGCGCGGGAAGTCGTCTCGCACGTGCCGTACCCCTTCCCGACCTGCCGGCCCCCGGCGGCGCCGGCCGGCGTCCGCACCGGCCGCCCAAGCTAGCCGGCCTGCCTGCGGCGCCGGCCGGCGGCGGGTCGCCGTCCCGGCCGGTGGACGGATCTCACGTCTTCCGATATCGACGCCCGGCCACCCGTAACGCCGCTCGGATCCGGTGCGTTGTGGACGTGGAACGCGGCGATGGGGAGGCGACGTGCGTGCAGGTGACGGCGTGGATGCGGGGGGTTCGGCACCGGTGGTCCACGACGAGGTCACGACCCGGGATCCCGACCTCGCCCACCACACCATCGCCGCGCAGTACTCCGCCCACCGCCCCCGGTTCGCCGGCAGCGCCCTCGGCTTCCGGTTCCGGCTCGCCACCACCCAGGCGGGAGAGCTCGGTGTCGACCAGATCGTGCACTCGATGGACGCCCGGTCGTGGACGGAGCCCTACTCGGGCTTCCTGGCGGTGCACGTGCGGCGCGGGTGGTACCACTGGCGGGTCGGCCGCGACGAGCTGGCCCTGCCGCCGGGCGCGGTGGGCCGGTTCCACAACTCGCCCATGATCATGCAGTGGAGCGACGTCACCGCCAGCGTGGTGCGGCTGTCGACCGCGCACGTCGCCCGCGTCGCCGCCACCCGCACCGACGTCGCCGTGGCCGACTTCCGGTTCGAGGGGATGGCCCCCGTCTCCGCCGCCATGGCGCGCGCCTGGGTGGGGCTGTCGGCGTTCCTCGACGCGCAAGCCGCGGCGGCGGACGAGACGCTGGCGCACCCGCTCATCCGGGCCAGCCTCGCCGAGCACGTGGCGACCACCGCGCTGGCCGTGTTCCCCAACACCACCATGACGGCCGGTTACGTGCCGGGGCCGCGCCGGGTGGAGCCGGCCGTGGTCCGGCGGGCCGTGGCCTACATCGAGGCCCACGCCGCCGAGCCGATCACCCTGGCGCAGATCGCGCAGGTCTGCGGGGTCGGCCCGCGCGGGCTCCAGGCCGCGTTCGCGCGGCACCTCGGCGTCAGCCCCACGACCCACCTGCGCCGGGTCCGGCTGGACCGCGCACACCGGGACCTCGTCGACGCCGACCCGACCGGGGGCGCGTCGGTCGCGGCGATCGCCCGCCGGTGGGGCTGGGGCAACCCGGGCCGCTTCGCCGAGGCGTACCGGCGGGCCTACGGCCGGCCACCCAGCCACACCCTGCGGGCCTGACCGCCGGCCCGGCCGGGCCGAACCGGCCCCGGCCGGGGACGTTCAGCCGGGCGGCCAGCCGGCGGGGATGCGTTCCAGCAGCCCACCGGCGAACACGTCGCGCAGCCCGAGCGGCTTGAGGTGGACGTACCCGATGTGGCAGTCGCAGGCCCCGTTCACGCAGGTGCGGGGCCGCAGCGCGGCCCGCCACGAGCCGTCGTACAGGTTGCCGATGGGCTCGTCGACGAAGTGGCAGCGGCGCACCGTCCCGTCGCCCCGCACGGAGATCGCCGTCTCCCCGGCGTGGCAGGGCCGGTCCAGCGACAGGTGCGGGCGCACGCTGTAGCCGAACAGCGGGTCCAGCGCCGTCCAGGCCGCCTCCTGCGCGGCGTCGTAGCGGTGGCCGTCGGCGGCGTTGACCCACAGGTAGACGTGCGGCGGGAGCGCCGCGCGCAGCGCCCGCGCCTCGTCGAGGTGCTCCGGCAGCCCCACCACCCCGACGGAGAACCGCACCCCCAGCTCGACCAGGCGGGCGCAGCGGGCCAGGAACCGCTCCCGGGTGACCTGCCCCGGGTGGTACGTCGTCCACAGCGCGGCCCGGGCCGGGTCGGCGTCGGCCAGCCAGTCCACCCGGGCGGCCAGGTTGGTCTGGATGACCACCCGGTCGACGTGCGGCAGGTGCGACAGCGCCACCATCGCCTCCCGGTACCAGCGGCGGGTCAGCCCCTCGCCCCACGGGGTGAACAGCACCGACAGCCGCACGTCGGTGGTCGCGGCCACCCAGCCGGTGAACCGCTCCAGGGCCGCCCGGTCGGCGGCCAGCACGTCCGGCGGGTCGCGCCGCTTCGCGAACGGGCAGTACGGGCAGTCGTAGTTGCAGCTGGCCAGGGGGCCCCGGTAGAGGATCGCCAGGCCGCTGCCGCTGGCCCCGCTGCCGCTGCCTGCGCCGCACCGGTCGGCCGTGCTCACCGGGGCACGTACCCGGTCATCGCGCGGCGCACCCGGGCGGAGGTCAGCCACGGCCCGACGGCGTCGGAGCGGGCCAGCCCGGCCGGGGTGAGCCGCAGCCCGCCGTCGGTGGCCCAGCCCCGCTCGACCAGCCGCCCCAGCTCGGGGAAGTCCTCGCCCGGCGCGGCGCCGAACCGGGCCGCGTAGGCGGCCGCGTCGACGCCCTCGGCGCGCAGCAGCGACTTCAGCAGCCACCGGCGGCGCTGCTCCGTGCCGTCGAGGGCGAAGCCGAACTCGGCGTACGCGAAGTCGCCGGCCGGGCGCGCCAGGTAGTCGTCCAGCACCGCCCGCACCTCGGACACGCTGACCGCGTAGTCGAACGAGTAGTGCAGGCCCGTCGTGTACGACCGCGCGCCGCAGCCCAGCCCCACCATGCCGTCGTCCTGGCAGCAGTAGTCCGGCCCGTCCGGCGCGGGCACGTCGGCGCGGCGGAACTGCCGCATCGACTCCTGCCGGTACCCGGCCGCGCCGAGCACCTCCACCGCCTGCGCGTACAGGGCGAGGCGCTGGGCGTCCCAGTCGGCGCGGGCGTGCGCCCGCCGGCCCAGCCCGGTCAGCGGGCGCACGTACAGCGGGTAGAGGTACAGCTCCTCCGGCCGCCAGGCCAGGGCCGCCTCCAGGCTCTGTTGCCACGTGTCGGCGGTCTGCCCGTCGATGCCGTAGATCAGGTCGACGTTGAGCAGCGGGATCGCCGCGTCGCGGATCGCGCCGAGCGCCGCCTCCACCTCCGCCCGCCGCTGCGGCCGGCCGGCGGCGCGGGCCTCGGCGTCGAGGAAGCTCTGCACGCCGATGCTCACCCGCGTCGTGCCGTGCGCGGCCAGCACCGCGAGCCGCTCCGGCGTCGCGGTGGCCGGCGACGTCTCCACCGACAGCGGTACGCCGGGCAGCCGCGCGCCCAGCGTCGACGTGGCGATGTCGAACAGCTCGGTCAGCTCGCCGGCCGTCAGGTACGTCGGCGTGCCGCCGCCGAACGCCACGCGGGCGTAGCCGGCGTCGCCGCCGAGGGCGTCGGCGACCCGCTCGGCCTGCCGGCGCAACTGCCGCAGGTATGCCGTGACCTGCTCGGCGGGCGCGCCGGTGCGGGTGAACAGGTTGCAGAAGCCGCAGCGCATCTCGCAGAACGGCACGTGCGCGTAGAGGAACAGCGCGTCGCGGGGCTCGGCCCGCCACACGTCGGCGAGCAGCGGCCGGGGCCGCAGCGCCCGGTACGACGTCTTGTGCGGGTACGCGTACAGGTACTGCTGGTACGGCGAGCCGTCGAGGCCCGCGAGGTTGCTGGTCACCATTCTCCCGGTCGCAGGGTGAAGTGGGCGTACGGGACGGTCCACACCACGTCGTGGCCGACCCGGTGGCCGGTGTGGCCGTCCTCCCCGTACGCGGTGCCGTGGTCGGAGCACACGATCGTGAACACCGGTCGCCCCCGCCCGGTGAGCAGGGCGAACAGCCGTCCGACGCGGCTGTCGACGTACTCCAGGGCGGCGGCGTGGCTGGCCAGGTCGTCGGCGTCGGCGCCGGGCAGGTAGTGCCGGTTGGGCTGGTGCAGCGCCGCGACGTTGAGGAACGTGAACAGCGGCTGCCGCGCCGGGACCCGGTGCAGCGTCTCGGCGAGCCGGTCGAGCTGCGCGTCCAGGCAGCCGGGGGCGGTGACGCCGAACTCCGGCTCCCAGTGCGCCTCGGCGAACAGGCCGGGCAGCACCGACCCGAGCGCCCCGCGCCGGTTGAAGAAGCCGACCCCGCCCAGGCAGAGCGTGTGGTAGCCCTCCCGCGCGAGGGCGGTCGGCAGGTCCGCCGCGTCGAACACCCAGGTGCGCTCGCCGGAGGTCTCGCTGCCGGGGAACGCCGCCGCGTACAGCCGCTCGTGCCGCCCCGGCGCGGCCGGGGTGGGCAGGAAACCGGCGAAGAACGCGTGGTGCGCGGCGTAGGTGAAGCTGGCGGGGGAGTGCCGCCGCTCCCACCGGCCGCCAGGCAGCACCCGGGCGAGGGCGGGGGTACGCCCGGCGGCGGCCAGGTCGTCGGCCACGTCGAAGCGCAGCGTGTCCAGGGTGACCAGGCAGACGTCGTGACTTCCGATCAGCTCCCGCACGCCACCACCTCCGCCGCGCGCATGCCGGTGGCCGTCGCTGCCGTGGCGGTGGCCCGCCAGCGTTCCCACCGGCCGCTGGTCAGCGCGTGCACCTGCTCGGCGTAGGTGTCCCGGCCGTCGGCCAGCACCCCGGGCAGCAGGTCCCCGAACGCGTTGACCTCCGCCACCGCGTGCCGCCGCCAGCCGAGCAGGAACATCAGGTCCACCCCGACGTGCAGGCTGCGCGGGAAGCACGCGGCGGCCCGTACGCAGGTCTCCATCGCCGCCGACCACGCCGCCGGGCCGGCGGCGGCCCGCAGCTCGGCCAGGTCGCCGCGCGCGTTGCCCAGGTGCAGGTTGGTCAGCGGCCCGGCGGCGGCCCGCACCACCGCGTGGGTGGGCCGCCCGGCGACGACCACCACCCGCACGTCGACGACCCGGTCGCCGAGACCCGCCTTGGGCAGCCACCGCTCCACGTGCAGCCCCTCGGCGGCGAGCCGGTCGACGAGCGCGGCCACGGTCGCCTCGTCGTCGTAGGTGCGCACCCGCAGCGAGTTGAACAGCCCGTCCGGGGCGACCTCGATCGGGGTGACCGCCCGCACGCCGCGCGGGCCGACGGCCAGGGCCAGCACCCCGGCCGCCGACGAGCCGTGCGCCGGCTTGACGAACACCCGCGCCCACCCGGCGGCGGCCATCGCGGCCCGCAGGGACGCGTACCCGTCGATGGGAGGCAGCGCCGCCGGGACCGCGACCCCGGCGGCGGACAGCCGCGCGTGGCAGCGGCGCTTGTCGCACAGCGCCGCCACGTCGCCGGGGTCGTTGAGCAGCTCCGCGCCGCCGGCGGCGACCCGGGCCAGGCCGTCGACCAATCCGGCGTACGCGTCGGCGAGGCCGAGCAGCTCGCCGTGCCGCGCCGGGGCGGCCGCCCGCCGCAGCAGCCGGTCCACCTGCGGGTCCTCGCCGGGGGAGTCGACGCGCACCAGCGCGCCGGCCGGCGGCGGGGCCGCCCCGGTGAGCACGTCGGCCCAGGGCAGCACCGCAGGGCGGGGCAGCCCGGCGGCGAGCACGGCGGCGGTGAACAGGCCGACGCGACGGTTGTCGGGGTTGCCGACGACGGTCAGGCGCATGTCACTCCGACACCGCCGTGTACCGGTGCTCCTCGTCGTCGTCGATGTCGGGCTCCTGCGGGTCGGACAGGTCCACCGTCACGCCGGGCACGGCGGCCCGGACCGCCGCGACGACCTCGTCGGAGACGTAGTGGTGGCTCAGGTCCAGCTTCGTGAGGTGGGTCAGCGGCTGCCCGCCGGCCAGGGCGAGCGCGCCCCGGTCGGACAGCGTGCCCAGCGACAGGTCCAGCAGCTCCAGCCGCCGCGCCACCGGCGCGGCGGCCAGGGCCTCGGCGATCTCGTCGGCGTGCTCGGCGTTGCACAGCCCGAGCCGGCGCAGCGCGGGGAACCGCTGCCCGGCCAGCAGCGGGGCCAGATCGGCGACGGTCGTGTCGCCGCCGTAGTACTCGACGCCGAGCCACAGCTCCAGGTCGGTCAGCGCGGGCAGCTCGGAGTCGAGCACCGCGCGGACGAAGTCGCCGCTCAGGCCGCCGCTCTCGACCTCGAGGCGGCGCAGCCGCCCGTGGCGCACCGGCGAGAACCGGAAGTCCTCGCCGCCGCGCACCCGCAGCACCTCCAGCTTCGGGTACGCGGTCAGCAGCCGGCTGACGTCGCCGACCCGCATCCAGGAGATCTCGCACTCCTCGCTGACGATGTCGCCGAGGAACAGCGCCGTCAGGTTCGGCAGGCGCGGCGCGGCGGCGCAGAGCTGGTCGAGCGGGGCGGGGTTGACCGCCGCATACCCCCAGCTGCCGACGACGAGGGCCTGCACCGACTCGCCGACGGCGTCGACGAACCGGTCGAACGCGTCCCGGAAGCGGGGGCAGGGCTCGTGTTCGTTGGTGTCGCCCCAGTCGGCGTGGTCGATGCGCCAGGCGACGGGCCCGTCGACGGCGGGCAGCGGGCCGTCGGCGGGGACCTGGACGACCCGGAGGCCGGCGAAGGACTCGGCGTGCGACAGGACGCTCATCGCAGGCTCACTCCCCGACCGCGGTGAAGCGGTATTCGCGGCCGTTGTAGACGTCGGCCTTCTGCGGCTCCGACAGGTCGACCTCGACGCCGGGCAGGGCGGCGACGACGCGCTCGGCGGCGGCCTCGGACAGGAAGTGGTGGTGCAGGTCGAGGCGGCGCAGGTGGGTCAGCGGCCGGCCGGCGAGCAGCGCCTCGGCTCCGGCGTCGGTGAGCACCCCCTTGGACAGGTCGAGCACCGCCAGCCGGTCGACCACCGGCGCGGCGGCGACGGCCCCGGCGACCCGGTCGGCACCCTCGGCGTTGCAGACCGCGAGGTGGCGCAGCGCCGGCAGCCGGGTGCCGGCGAGGATCTCGGCGAGGTCGTCGGTGGTCGTGTCGCCGCCGTAGTCGGACCGGCCGAGCCACAGTTCCAGGCGTTCCAGCGCGGGCAGGTCGCAGCCGCCGGCCGCGCGGACCACCGCACCGGGCAGCCCGCCGGTCTGGAAGACCAGCTCCCGCAGGCCGGTGTGGCGCACCGGGGTCAGGTGCAGCTCGTTGGCCCCGCGCACCCACAGCACCTCCAGCGACGGGTACGCCGTCAGCAGCCCGGTGACGTCACCGTGCGTGAGCCAGGAGATCTCGCACTGCTCGCTGACGAGGTCGGCGAGGAAGACCGCCCGCAGCGACGTCCACCGCTGCGCTGCGTCGATCAGCAGCTCCACGGGCAGCGCCCGCTCGTACGCCGAGCCCCACTCGCCGATCACGACCGCCCGCACCGCGTCGGCGGGCACCTCGTCGCGCAGGGCCGTGACCAGGGCCGCGAACTCCTCGGGCTCGGCCTCGAAGTCCTCGACCTCCAGCCGCCAGGCGACGGCCGACGGATCGTCGGGCAGTTTCATCCCCGGGGTGAAGGGCAGCACGGGCAGCCCGGCGAACGACGACAAGTGGGAGCGGATCACGCCAACCTCCGGCTCGACTGGTGCAGCGGCGGCGCGACCGTAACAGGCCGTACCGACAAGCTGATCACCGACCGGCCCGCCGAGGGCCATATCTAGTCATGAGCGTCGATGTCTGGTAGAAATCCTGCAAGGCCGGCCCCCTGAATCGCAAGAATCCAACCCCCACGGCGATACGGGAGAACCATGTCCACGACCCGCCCCACGCTGCGCCGCCGAGCGGTGACCCTGCTCGTCGCCGCGCTCGCGGCCCTCGGCGTCACGCTCGGCTTCGCCAGCCCCGCCCTGGCGATCACCCACTCCAGCGCCGCGTCCCAGTTGTCGGCCGCCGGCATCTCCTGGACCTCCAGCGGCAACTGCAGCGACCGCTACACCGCCACCTGCACGTCGTTCGACGGCATCCGGCAGGCCACCATCGACGGGATCATCACGTTCAAGCGGGTCAGCGGCTGCGCGATCACCATCACCGCCGGCACCGAGGTCGGCCACGCCGACGGCCCCTACAGCCACTGGACCGGCTACAAGCTCGACATCGGCCTGACCACCTGCGTGCAGAACTACATCTCGGCGCACTTCGCCTACGTCGGCTACATCGCCGGCTTCGGCTACCAGTACCGGTCCGCCTCCGGGAACCTGTACACCAAGGAAGGCAACCACTGGGACATCCTGTACTACACCTGCGGCTGCTGACCTCGTACGCCGACAGCCGCCGCCCGGCACGACGTCCCGCCGGGCGGCGGCTGTCCGGCTACGACGCCCGCGCCGCCGGGCACCTCACCTGACGGCCGACTCCGGGGCCGCCGCCGCGGCGGCCTCGGCGGGCTGCTCGGCGGCCCCGGCCAGCTCGCTCAGCTCGCCGATCTCGGCGGCGAGGCGGTCCGCGCCGACCTGCTGCCGCGGCTTCACCGTCGGGAACTCGGCGGTTTCCCCGCCACCGGCCGCGGCGGCCATCACGGCCGCGGCGGCCAGGTCGGCCACCCGCTTCGCCTCCCGCTGCACCCGGGCCCGCACGTCCTTGGCGTGCCGCTCGGCCGAGTCGGCGGCGGTGCGCGCCTCCTCCAGCCGGTTCGCCTCCGCCGTGAGCTCCTGACGGACCTCGGCCAGGCGGTGCTGCAACTGGTTGACCTCGTTCTCCAGCGCCCCGCCCTCCCGGCGGATCTGCGCGAGCTGCTGCTGTGCGGTGTCCAGCTCGGTGTGCAGCTGCGTCAACGCCTGCCGCTGGCTGCCCACCTCCTGCTGCACGGCGGTGAGCTGCTCCTGGTGCGCGGTCGCCTGCTCGTCGGCGCGCTTGCGCACCTCCGTCGAGTACTGCTGCGCCTCGGCGATCAAGGTGGCGATCTTCTCCTCGGCGGCGGTGAGCTGACCGGCCACGTCCCGCTCGGCCGCCGCCCGGTGCTCGGCCAGCTCCTGCTCGGCCGCCGCCCGCCGCTCGTTGATCTCCCGCTCCACGTTGACCCGCCACTGCGCCAGCTCCTGCTGGCTCTGCGCGCGCGCCGCCTGGACCTCCTGCTGGATCTGGGTGCGGGCCGCCTTGGTCAGCGCCTCGGCCGCCGCCCGCGCCTGCTCCACCTGCTGGGCGGTCAGCTCGTTGATCCGCTTCGCCTCCTGCTGGGCCTGCTCGTGCGCGGCCTCACCGTCGGTCCGGAGCTGCTCCACCAGCTCCTGCACGTCCGCGAGCTGAGCCTCCGCCGCCGAACGCCGCTCCTCGTACGCCTTCTCCTGCTCGGCGCGCCGCGCCGTCAGCTCCGCCTCCAGGTCGTGCAGCGCCTGGGCGGCGTGCTCCCGCGCCTCGACCAGGATCCGCTCCGCCTCGGCCTGCAGGTCGCCGGCCCGCTGCGCGGCGGTGTCCGTGATCGCCGCGGCCTGCTTCTCGGCGAGCGCGAGGATCTGGTCGACCATCGGCCCCAGGTCCCGGAACGACGCCTTGTCCACCTGCGCCGGCCGCTGGCGCAGCTCGGACACCTCCGCCTGCAGCGCCTGGAACTGGAGGGTCAGGTTGCGCAGCTGGTGCTGCGCCCGGTCCCGGTCGGCGGTCAGTGCCGAGGCCGCGGCCTCGACCTGCTCGACGTACCGGTCGACCTGGCGCTTGTCGTAGCCGCGCAACGCCTGCTCGAAGCTCGGCCGCCCGTTCGGCTCGTTGCGTACCGCGAAGGTTTCCCCGCCGTGGGACATCCGGCATCCTCCGTAGAGTCGGACCTATCCGAGAGCCGGCGGTGCGGCCGCCGGGCGTGATGGGGCGCAACGTTACCGGCGTCGCCTCCCGCCGCACACCCCACCCCGTCCGGGCCCGGTGTCGCGGCCCGGCCGCGACGGCCCTGGCCGGGGGGCCCGGCTGCCCCCGCCGGGTCCGCCGCCAGGCCGGGCCGCCGCGTCCCGCGCGTGAACCCGCCCGTTGTACGTGACACAACGCGACCGTCCGCCCCGGCAGTACCACCCCCGACCATGGGCCCTTTGCTCTGCACCCACGGACGCAACGCTCCACGCAGCGCGACGGCCCGACGTGGCCCTCGGCCATCCGCGATCTCGCATGTGCACAGGTAGACGGCGGTGTTGCGGATATAGGTGCAGAGCAAAGGGGATGCGGGATGCCCTGCGAGGTCGACGGGACATGACGCAGAGTCACGCCGACCGGCACGGGGAAGCGCCCGCCGGAACTAGTCACGGAACGTCATCGGCTGCTGGCCTCGCCCTGCCTCGCGGAAAGAGTCGAGGTGAGGCGCGGCGGTCGGGGGCGGTCGAGCCTGTAAGGGGCGCGGTGGGGTCGAGCGGGCGATCGTTCACAGCATTCCTCCTTGTCTCCGATCGGTGGCGGAGCGGCATGCCGGTGCCCACGCCGACCCAGCGCGGGCGAGCGCTGGGGAAGGCGTTCCGGCGGCTCGGCGCTTTCGAGTCGGCAATCCGACAGGTCCGTCGAGCTGGGGCAGAGCTGGTGAAATTGGCCGTCGGCGGCCTGGCCAGCGGCGTTGTTTGCCCTGACCAGCCGGGCAGCACCGAACGAACTGGCCGACAACGGCCCGAAAGTCCATCGCCGTCGACGAAACGGACCAGCATCCCGCTGGTCGACGAGCTTGCCCGACGTGGAGCGGCGGACATAATCCTTTGTCCGCAGGCAACCAGTTCGCCCGCAAGCGGCGTACCAGATGATCCGCCGCCGCAAGGGCATCGCCTAACTTCATACTCTCGGAGAGGAGGACGGTTGTCCCCGTCCGACCACCCCTTCCACCTCTGGATCGCCCGCGACGCGCAGGTGACCGCTGTCGCCCTGACCGAGATGCGGATGAGCGGCAGGGCGAACGTGCGTGAGTGGGGCAGCATCACGGAGGTGACCCCCGGCAAACAGATCACCGGGAGCGCGGCGAGCAAGCGCGTCACCATCCAGCTCATCGTGGTGGCCATCGTCTCCCTGTACGTCTGCGGCCTGGCGTCCGCCGCCTACTGGTGGTTGCTCCTGGCCGTGGACCTGGCCCTCGTTCTGCTGGCGGTTGCCGCCGGGTTCAAGGCGGCCAGGCGGAGCACCGTGGTCGCCCCCGACATCGACCTCTACCCAGGCATCCACCGCCTGCTCGCCACGCACGAGGAACGGCTGTCGTTCCGGGATCTGCAGGCCCTGGCGGAGCGGATCGGCAGGACCCTCCCCGCTCTGGACAGTCTGGTCGACCCGAGCGACGCCGCCGAGTTGGTGGCGGAGAGCCTCTGGGAGGGCGCGGCGGTTCTGGCGCGCAGGCAGGAGATCCGCGAGGTGCGCGACGAACTGGGCCGGCACGCGTCGGACGGCACCGTCGAGACGAACCGTGCCCGCCTCGACCTTCAGAGTCAGCAGCAGCGGGCCGGCGACCTGTGGGAAGAGGTCAATGCGGACCTCGCGAGGCTGACGTCCCATCTGATGGCGACCGCAGCGGCGGGGGAGAGGTTCGTCCGCGACCAGGATCTTGATGACACGTTGCAGCGCACGGGGGCGGCCCTCGACAAGCTGTCGCTCGACGGCTCCCACGCCGGGGCCTACGCCGGTGAGCAGCTTGCCGACGAGACGACGGCCGTGTTGACGGCCTACCGCGAGCTGAACGACCTGTACGGCGGCAAGTCCTAGCAGCACCGACAACCGACCCCGTCCCGTCGGTCGCCGACCACCGGGCCGGCGTGCCCGACGACCTGGTCCGGCTCGTCGCGCGGCTGCTCGCGAAGGACCCGCAGGACCGACCGGCGTCGGCCATCGAGGTGTACGAGGTGCTGGCCCCCTTCGGGGCGGTCGAGGCCGGCATCGCCTCCGACGTCCCGATGACGATGGCCGACGGCCGGCAGGTGGACTGCGGTCAGAACGTGGCAATCGGGTTGACCGGGCTGCCGGACGTGCCAGCGAAGCGGACCGGCGCGACCGTGAGGTGGAAGTCCCACTGGCCGAGCTCGGCGGCCGTCGCCGCGCACGCCTCCAGGTCGCAGTTGTCGAGCAGCCACAGACCCATCGCGACGAGACCCACGGCATGAACCGGCATCAACACGTCGTCGTATCCCGACGGCTGAACATCCTGCGGGGTGTCGGCACCGATCAGCGCGACGCCGCGTTCATGCAGCCACGGCAGGCAGGACGCGTGCCAGCCGGCCTGCGTGAAACCGATGGACTCGCCGGCCTCGTGCCGGGCGCGGCCATAGCCGGTCCGTAGGAGCACCGCATCACCGGAGCGCACCTGCACACCCTGTCGGCGCTCGGCCGCCTCGAGATCATCGGGAGACACACCCTGCCCCGGTTCCAGCCACGGCACACCGCGGGCCCTCGCGACGTCCAACAGGACGCCACGCGTGATGATCCCGTTCGCCGCCGCCGTGACTGCTGCCCACGCCGATCCCGTTGCCGGGTCGACCAACGAGTGCGACCGCCCGTTGTACATCGTGCCGTCCCAGAAGACGTGGCACGGCGAGTCGACGTGGGTGAGCGTGTTGCCGTGAAACGTGATGCCGATCCGCTCGGACGAGAAGCCCCAGCGCCGGTCGGCGTGGAAGCCGGGCACGGGCATGTTCTCGGCACCCGGCATATCGGCGGCGCACGGGCACGACGTCGTCGCCCGTTCCATCTCCTCCGGTGCGGCAACCTCCCACGCGCACGACACGCTCCTACCGTGGCGCACGGCCCGCGCCGCCGCCAGCCGGACGTCGTCGGTGATGTGGTTCAGGGTGCCGAGCTGGTCTTCGTCGCCCCACCGTCCCCAGTTCGACAGCAGGTTGAAATACCCGAGCACGTCGTCCTGCGTCGGCATCGCTCGCCCTGCCGTCATCCCAGCCGGCTCCTTCGGTCATGCGGTTCGAGGCACCGCAGGCAGGTTATCCCGCCGCCGGAACAGATCCGGCGATGACCGGCCGATCAGAGGCCGACTGACCGGCGCTGTCGTGCCCACACCCGACAGAAGTGGCACGCGAAGTGTCGGGTGCCCGGCACCGGTGTCGCCGCACGATGGGGGCATGGACGACACGACCCTGGTATCCCGGTTCCTTCGCGACGGCTTCGTGAAGCTGCCGGGCGCCGTCGCACCGCGCGTCGCCGCGGACTGCGCCCGGCTGCTGTGGCGGGAGACGGGCTGCGACCCGGACGACCCGGCCACGTGGACGAAGCCCGTGCACTGGGTGCCCGGCCTGGCGCAGGGGCCGTTCGCCGCCGCACCCAACTCGCCGTTCCTCCACCACGCGTACGACCTGCTCGTCGGGCCGGGACGCTGGGAGCCGCGTTACTCGCTGGGCACGTTCCCGCTGCGTTTCCCGCACCCCGACGAGCCGAACGACGCCGGCTGGCACATCGAGGGCAGCTACCTGCCGGAGGGGGCGAACTGGTACTTCACGAACCTGCGCTCCCATGGCCGGGCGCTGCTGATGCTGTTCCTGTTCAGCGAGGTAGGCGAGGAGGACGCACCGACCCGCATCCGCGTCGGCTCGCACCTCGACGTGCCGAAGGTGCTCGAGAAGTACGGCGAGGACGGGGCGAGCGGGCTGGACATCGCGCCCGACCTGGTGGCCGCCTCCGACCACCGGCCCCTCGCCCTGGCCACCGGCTCCCCGGGCGACGTGTTCCTGTGCCACCCGTTCCTGGTGCACGCGGCGCAACCCCACCACGGGACGAGGCCCCGCCTCATGGCCCAGCCGCCCCTGATGCCGGCCGCGCCGTACGAGCTGGAGCGGGCCGACGGCGCGTACTCTCCCGTGGAGATCGCGATCCGCCAGGGCCTCGGGTGGGCATAGGCGGCTGACGAAGACGAGGGAGGCGGGACAACGGTGGGTCTGCGGGTGACTGGCCGCAACGCGCGGTTCCAGCAGTGGGAGGCTCTCCTGCGCAACCGGACCAAGCGGCAGCGCCGCGGCGAGTTCCTCGTGCAGGGCGTACGCCCGATCGCCGTGGCCATCGAGCACGGCTGGCAGATCCGGGAGCTGCTCTACGACGCCGACGTCCAGCTGTCCGGCTGGGCACGCGAGACGCTGGACACGGTCCGGGCCGAGAGGTTCGCCGTTTCCGGTGAGCTGATGCACGAGCTGGGCGGTAAGGCGGACGCGGTTCCCGAACTGCTGGCCGTGGTCGCGCTGCCGGAGGACGACCTGTCCCGCATCCCGGCCGGGCCGACCACGCTCACCGTCGTGTTCGACCGGCCCACCAGCCCCGGCAACATCGGCACCCTCATCCGGTCCGCAGACGCCTTCGGTGCGTCCGGCGTGATCGTCACCGGCCACGCCGCCGACGTGTACGACCCGAAGGCGGTGCGGGCGAGCACCGGCTCGCTCTTCGCGCTGCCCGTGGTCCGGGCGTCCGCACCCCAGGCCGTCCTGTCCTGGGTCGCCGGCCTTCGCGCCGACGGAATCGGCGTCGGCGTGGTGGGCACCGACGAGCACGGCCCACTGGAGGCCGCCGAGTACGACTTCACGCAGCCCACGCTGCTCCTGATCGGCAACGAGACCACCGGTCTCAGCGCCGGCTGGCGGGCGGCCTGCGACCAGCTCGTCCGGATCCCGATGACCGGGGCCGCCAGCTCCCTGAACGCGGCGGCCGCCGCGACCGTCGTGCTCTACGAGTCGGCACGCCAGCGCAGCGGTGCCGCCCGGCGGTGTCAGACGGTGCCCTGACCGGCCGAGGGTGCGCCGAGCAGCCGCTCGATGAGCCGGGTCTCGCCCCGCCAGGCGGCCAGCAGGACGTCCCGGGGCACCTGCCGGCCGGCGTAGCGCAGGGCGAGCGCCACCAAGACGATGTCGTCGAGGGGGCCGATGACGGGCAGGAACTCGGGGATCAGGTCGACGGGGCTGGCCACCCACAGGCCGGCGAGCAGGATGGCGAGCTTCGCCCGGCGGGGCACCCGGGGATCCCGGCGCAGCCGCCGGACCATGGTGACGCAGTCCGGGACGAAGGCGGCGAGGTCCCGCAGCAGGCCGGGCGGGAGCCGGCGCGCGAGCAGGATCAGCAGCGCCCAGGAGGCGCCCAGCAGCGCGACCGCGCCGGCCAGGGCGACGGCCCAGTCGCGCAGGGCCAGGTCGTGATCGGGTACGGGGTGCACGACTGGTCAACGTAGTCGCGCTTCCCGGCGACGTGGGCAGGAGGTGCGGGTGTCAGCAGGAGCCCTCGTGCCAGCTGAGCTGCGTCACCGTCACCGGAAGATAGAAGATGTTGCCGCCGGGGGGCGTGCAGAGCGCGTAGTGGCTCGTCGACCCGTCCGGCCAGGTGTAGGAGTATTTCATGTCGACGTTGCGGGGCGTGTAGTTGTAGTAGGTCTTCGCGGGGGCGCTGCCGGACCACTCGCCGGCGCTCACGAGGGACGGAGTCTCCACGGGGGCGGGGTTCGGGTGCGCCCAGTTGGGCCAGACGCAGAACGTGCCCTGCGCGCAGTTCCCAGGCGGCCACGCTTCGGACGCCTGGGAAGGTGTCGCCGACGCGGCGGGCGCGGTGGCCAGCAGGCCGGCGGCGGATATGGCAAGGGCAAGGGATCTCAACAGCACGGCATTCCTCCCGAAATTCATTGACTTACGTCAAATTAACGTCGAAAAGTTGAGCGGTCAAGAACGTGGCCATGATCCCTGGTCGATCAGGATTTCGACCGTTCCGCAAACAGCGGCCACACCGGCTCGTCCACAAGGGATAAACTTGTTGTCGCACCGGAGCCCGGCGGCCCGGGCCCCAGCGGAGGACGGGATGTCTGGACCGACCTGTTCGTAGGCCTGCTCAGGCTGCCGTGCCCCCAATGGTTCGTCGTGATCTCCATCGCGGTCGGGGAGGAGGCGTCGATGAACCTGTCGGAAGGTCCACGCCGGACGGCGGCACGACGGTGGCCCTGGGCGCTCGCCGGCGTCGGCATGCTGGCGTTGGTGTGGTACCTGGCGGGGCCGATCGTCGGGGAGTACCTCGACGCGGACCTGCCCACCCGTGACCAGATGAGCAGCGTGGCCTCTCTCTGGGTCGCCATGGTGAGCCTGATGGTGTCCACGATCGCGGTCTGGTCGCAGCACCGGCAGGCGTCCCGTTCGGCGTCCGTGAGCGTGCCTTCGGTGGCCGATGTGGCCGAACAACTCGGCCAGGCGGTGCAGCATCAGTGGGAAGGGGAGGAAGAGCGCCGCCGCGTCCATGATCCGGTCGCCCTGTCCCTGCGCTGGAAGGCCGTCGACGCGTTCTTCGACCACAAGAAGAACATCGGCCGGTCTCCGGCACGCGCACAAGGCCGCCCGATCCAGTTGAACGGGCGGCTCAGCGAGATCGCGCAGGTGTACCTGAGCATTCCGTCCAGGCGGCTGGTCGTCCTGGGTTCCGACGGGTCGGGGAAGACGGTCCTGGCGGCCCGGTTGGCGCTGGATCTGCTGCAGGTGCGCCAGCCCGGGGAACGGGTGCCGGTCATCGTCAGCGTCGCCGCCTGGGACCCGACCACCACGGACCTGGCCGGTTGGTTGACCGCGAAGCTGGCACGCGACTATCCAGGGTTGGCCCCAGCGCGGTCCGGGCTCCCGAACCTGGCCGCCGAACTGCTCAAGGCCCACCTGATCCTGCCGATCCTCGACGGATTCGACGAGATCCCCAGGGGTCTGCGCAACCGGGCGCTGAAGCGGCTCAACGACGTCCCGAGAATGCCTCTGGTCCTCACCAGCAGGCCCACCGAATACACCGCTGCCATCGGCAGGGGACGTGTTCTCAGTGGGGCGGCCGGCATCGAACTGGCCGCACTCGATCTGCCCGACATCGAGGATTACCTATCCCGCTCCACTCGTCGGGAGGTCCTCCGCGACGGTGGCCACTGCGGAGTGTGGGATCCGGTCCTGGACAGGCTCCGTTTGCAGCCGGCGCACCCGGCCAACAGCGCGGTACGGCAGGCGTTGTCCACGCCGCTCATGCTCTCCCTGGCCCGCACCGTCTACGGGGACACGCCCGAGCACGATCCGCTTGAGCTGCTGGACACGGCCCGGTTTCCCGACTGCGAGACCATCGAACGACACCTCGTCGCCGCCTACCTGCCCGCCGTGTACGACCACGCTGACAAGAACGGGCGCCACTGGCCGCCCGAGCGCGCCCACCGTTGGTTGGCCCACCTCGCCTCGCACCTCGACCAGTCCGACAGCCGCGACATCGCCTGGTGGCGCCTACGGAACGGCATACCCAAGGTGCACCGCTTCTGGGCGTTCCTCGTCGCGTTCTATCCCGCAGCGACGTTCGGCGGATTCGGGTTGTCGCGGGCGCTTCATCTCGAGCCGGTTTCCTTCGTGGGGCCACTGATGGGGGGCTTCGTGGCGCAGGTGCTGGCCAACGTCACCTGCGTGCCCGCGGAGGGGCCCGATCCCGCCCGCACGCGTTTCGACTTCCGCCATCGCCTCCCGCACCTGGTGAGCATGCTCGGGCTCGGGCTCATGGCTGGGCTGACGGCCGGCAGCATTCTCGCCTGGCTGATCGGGCCCCCGATCGGGTCCTCCTTCGTGATCGCATTCGGATTGGCCCTCGGGTTGTCGATGGCGGTCACGGCCGCATCGCACAGCTGGATCGACATCGACACGGAGGTCAGCCCCGCGAGTGCCCTGTCCGGTGATCGGAGGCACACGATTCTGACCCTCCTCCAACTGGGCTGCGCGGTGTCCGTGTTCGCGTCGTTCATCTCCGGGCCGGTGTATGGCGTCGTGGTCGGGCTCGCGACCGGGCTCATGTGGGCACTCACGAGCGCGTGGGGGCAATGGTTGGTCCTGATACGGCTCTGGCTGCCCCTGCGGGGCCGCCTGCCGTGGCGCACGTTCGCCTTCCTGTCGGACGCGCGAGATCGGGGTGTGCTGCGTCAGGTCGGAGCCGTCTACCAGTTCCGCCACGCCCGGCTCCAGCATTACCTGTCGGGGGCTGACCGAGCCTGATCCGGGCTCCTGGCTCCTCGCCCCGCGCCCCTTACCCGGCCCCCACCTTCGGCCTGACCGAGGACGTCTTGCGTCACTGTGCAACTGACGCCGACAAGGGCTGCGCATAGGGCAACATTCGAGAACCGGGGCGGTGGCCGGCGGTGTGAAACTCATGGATCTCTTACTCCCGGAAGGCGGAGTCATCATGAGTAACGACACCGTGCTCATACTTTTTCCCATCGCTGTCGGCATCGTCATGCTCGGGCTCGGCCTCACGCTGACCCTCGACGACTTCCGTCGCGTGGTGCGATACCCCAAGGCGATGGTCGTCTGCCTGGTCTCCCAGATGCTGATCCTGCCGGCGATCTGCCTGGGCCTGGTCGTCGCGTTCGACCTGCGACCCGAGCTGGCGGTCGGCATGATGCTGCTCGCCGCCTCGCCGGGCGGCAGCACGGCCAGCCTCTACAGCCACCTGTTCAAGGGCGACCTGGCGCTCAACATCTCGCTGACCGCCGTCAACTCGGTGCTCGCGCTGTTCACCCTGCCGATCATCGTGAACCTGTCGGTCGCGGGCTTCGTCGGCTCGGACAGCTCGATCGGCCTCCAGTTCGACAAGGTGATCCAGGTGTTCGCCCTGGTGCTGATCCCGATCGCGATCGGCATGGCGATCCGCGCGAGGTTCACCGACGCCGCCCTGCGGTTGGAGCGCGCCGTCAAGGTCCTGTCGGTGGTGGTGCTGATCCTGATGATCTCCAGTGTGATCGCCGGCCTCGGCTCGGAGGTGTTCGACATCCTCGGCGAGATCATCCTCGCCGTGGTGGCGTTCAACCTGATCAGCATGGGTCTCGGCTACTTCGGCCCCCGGCTGCTGCGCGTCGGCGAGCGGGAGTCGATCGCCTCGGCCTTCGAGATCGGCCTGCACAACGCCAGCCTGGCCATCACCATCGGGATGAGCCCGACGCTGCTCGACAACTCGACGATGGCGATGCCGTCGGTGACGTACGGCTTCGTCATGTTCTTCACCGCCGCCGTCTTCGGTGTCGTCGTCTCCCGGCGCGTGCGCGCGGGCACCGCCACCGGCGACTTCTCGGCGGCCCCGAGCCGGGTGTGACGCCGCTGCCGCGCCGGACCCGATCCCGGTCGGGTCCGGCGCGGCCGTTCTCGCGCTCGTTGCCCTGACCAGGGTGGTGATGCGGGCGCGGGCGCGGGGTCGGGGTGCGCCAGGACGCGGGTCGGCGGCGTTGACGGGTGGCTGCCGACTGCCGTAACGTCGTATCGACGTGCGTCGATGAACGGTGGGGTCGTCCGGGCCGGACGCCGCATCCATCTGGCGGTTCCGGGCAATTCGCCATCCGGGTCGCCGCGTCCGTCAGCAGCCAGGTCCACGGGAAACCACCGGCCCGCCAGCGACTGTGAACGCTAACATCACCCACCCCGCTTGCCCCTCCCCACCCCGCCCGCCGCCACCCCGCTCCACCCATCTCCACCCATCTCCACGCTCGCCGATCTTGCAGTTTGGGCCCCTCGCATGGGCGTTCGGCGCTATTTGTCGGGGCCGCAAGTGCAAGATCGGCGGGCGGGCGGGCGTGGCGGAGGTGAGGCGGAAGCGGAGAGGGGCACCGGGTGGCCGGATCGAAGGAGAGAAGTCATGGGGAATCGAAAGCGGCTGGCCCTGCTGGCCGTCAGCACGGCCGCGACCGTCACCGTCGCGGCCGCCGGGGTGGCCGTGGCGCAGGCGGCGGCGGCCGGGTGCGCCGTACGCTACGCGGTGTCGTCGCAGTGGTCGGGCGGCTTCAACGCCGACGTCACCGTCACCAACCTCGGTGACCCGCTGACCTCCTGGCGGCTCACCTGGACCTACGCCGCGGGCCAGCAGGCGACCCAGGCGTGGAACGCCACCGTGACCCAGAGCGGCGCACAGGTGACCGCGACGAACGTCGCGTACAACGGCGCGGTCGCCACCAACGGCACCGTCGGGTTCGGCTTCACCGGCTCGTGGAGCGGCGCGAATCCGGTGCCCACCAACTTCGCGGTCAACGGGGTGACCTGCAACGGCCCGACGACCCCGACGACCCCGCCGCCCACCACCACTGCGCCGCCCACCACGCCGCCGCCGATCGGCGACTACCCGCCGTCGGGCCGGCTGTGCAACAGCACCGACGTGATCGACATCGGCAAGTACTGGATCCCCAACAACCAGTGGGGCGCCGGCACCGGCTCGGGCAGTCAGTGCATCTGGACCAGCGGCGGCTCCGGTGACCGCATCTCGTGGGGCACCAGCTACAACTGGAGCGGCCAGGCCGGCACCGTCAAGTCGTTCGCGGCAGCGATCCTCGGCTGGCACTGGGGCTGGCGGCGGCAGAACACCGGGCTGCCCGTGCAGCTGTCCGCCAACCGCAACGTCAACACCAGCTGGCAGTTCACCGTCACGCAGAACGGCACCGTCAACCAGAACGTCGCCTACGACTGCTGGCTGCACCCGATGGCCAACCCGGGCTCCGCCGACCAGCCCTCGGACGAGCTGATGATCTGGCTCTACCGCTCCAACGCGTCCCCCGCCGGCAGCCGCCAAGGCACGGTCACCATCGCCGGCACGACCTGGGAGATCTGGCGCGGCTACGTCGGCACCTGGAACGTCTACTCGTACGTGCGGACCAGCAACACCACCAACGCGAACCTGAACATCCGCGACTTCACCAACGACCTGGTCGCCCGGGGCTGGATGAGCAGCTCCAAGTACCTGACCAGCGTCCAGGCGGGGCCGGAGATCTTCACCGGCAACGGCCAGGTCACCACCAGCACCTACTCGGTGACCATCAACTGACTCCGGACCGTCGGCCCCGTCCGCGCCCCACGGTGTGGCGGGGCCGGCGCGTGTGGCCGACCGGGCGGGGCGGCCGCGCCGCGAGGGGCAACGGGCGCGACCCCCGGGCCAGCCGCCCGGTCAGGGCGACGACGGCGCGTCCGGGGGCGCAGTGCAGGCCGGCGGAAGGTGGAACCAGCGCAGCGCCTCGACGCCCGACGGCAGGCCGGTCGGGCCCTCGTCGAGGCGGTCGTCGCGGCCGGCGAGGATCCGCCGCGCCTCGCGCAGGTGTCCGGCCAGGGCCTCCTCGCCGACCCGTTCCCGCCGGCCGACGGCCATCGGGCCGCCGGTCAGCAGGGGGCCCAGGTCGGCCAGGCGCAGCGGCCGCTCCGGGCCGCGGCGGTGCCGCCACAGGCCGCTGCCGACGTCGAACCGGTAGTCGGTCAGCAGCCGGTGCCCGTGCCGGGCGATCAGGTCGACCGCGTCGA
The DNA here is from genome assembly GCF_054052245.1 of Micromonospora sp. PTRAS2. Taxonomy (NCBI): domain Bacteria; kingdom Bacillati; phylum Actinomycetota; class Actinomycetes; order Micromonosporales; family Micromonosporaceae; genus Micromonospora; species Micromonospora sp. PTRAS2. The sequence continues at coordinate 240,753 of NZ_JBSWBU010000007.1, read as the reverse complement.
CGAGATAGTCGGCGACCACGTCGGAGATGAAGTAATTGAAGGTGATCCGCGCCCAGCCGGGCTTGATCCCCTCGCAGCCGAGGGCGATCTCCTCCCGGAACGCGCGGGAGCGCTCCTCGTCGATCGCCAGCAGGCGGTGCCCGTAGGGCCCCGCGCAGGAGCAGCCCCCGCGCGCCTGGATGCCGAACAGGTCGTTGAGCAGCGCGACGACGAAGTTGTGGTGCAGGTGACGGTCGCCGTGGCGGATCTGCACCGACACGATGGGCAGTCGCCGGGCCCGGGTGCCGCCCAGGACCTCGATCCCCGGGTTCGCCGACCAGCGGCGCAGCGCCCGCGCCCACAGCCGCTCCTCGCGGGCCCGGATGACCTCGGTGCCGACGGCCTGCTTGAGGGCGAACACCAGCCCCGCCCGGATCGACTCGACGATCGCCGGCGTGCCGCCCTCCTCGCGGGCGACCGGGTCGTCGAGGTACCGGTGCCCGACCGGGTCGACGAACGCCACCGTTCCGCCGCCCGGGGTCGTCGGCACCCGGTTGCGGGCCAGGTCCCGGCGCACCACCAGGACGCCGGGCGTCTGTGGGCCGCCGACGAACTTGTGCGGCGACAGGAAGACCGCGTCCTTGCCGTCGGCGGCCCCCGGCGCCGACTCGCCCATCCGGATCGGCACGTACGGGCCGGCGGCGGCGTAGTCCCAGCACGACAGGGCGCCGTGGGCGTGCAGCAGCGCGGCGATCGCGTCGGTGTCGGAGAGGATGCCGGTGACGTTGGAGGCGGCGGAGAAGCTGCCGATGCGCAGCGGCCGGTCCGCGTACCGGGCCAGTTGCGCGGCGAGCTCCGCCCGGTCGATGTGCCCGTCGGCGTCCGCGCCGATGACGACCACCTCGGCGTACGTCTCGCGCCACGGCAGCTCGTTGGAGTGGTGCTCGTAGGGGCCCACGAACACCACCGGACGCTGCCCGGGCGGGACGCGGTCGAGCAGGCCGTGGCGGTGGGTCGGCCCGTGCGGCAGCCGCAGTTCGAGCATCCCGATCAGCTTGTCGACCGCCGCCGTGGCCCCCGAACCGCAGAAGACGACGACGTGCTCGTCGGTGCCGCCGACGGCGTCGTGGACGATCCACCGGGCGTCCTCGCGCAACTGTCCCGTCGCCAGGCCGGTGGCGGAGCTCTCGGTGTGGGTGTTGGCGTAGCGGGGCAGCACCCAGTCCCGGACGGCGTCCTCCACGAAGTCCAGGGCCCGCCCCGAGGCGGTGTAGTCGGCGTACGTGATCCGGCGCGGCCCGTAGGGGCCGTCCAGCACCTCGCCCTCACCGACGATCCCGTCCCGGATCCGGGCCAACAGCCGGTCTGCCGTGCTTGACGCGCCCAACGTGCCCATGGCGAACTGCCTCCCCGTGGCGGTGTCGGGGCAGGTCGGCGGGCGTCGATGTCCCGAGCGCCGACCCCAGTGTGCCCCACGCGGCCAAGGGACGGCGCGGCGGTCGGCCATCCGCGTGAGCTGGTGCCGGGACCGCTTCCGGTGCGACGATCGCGACCGTCCCTGCGGCCGACACGAGGAGAACACGATGGTCAGCGGTGCCGAGCTGGACGACTGCCGGCGGGTCGCCGAGGAGGCGGCGCGGCTCGGCGGCCGGGAGCTGCTGCGGCGCTTCGGCGACCACGGGCGGGTCGACCACAAGACGGCCTCCACCGACCTGGTGAGCGAGGCGGACCGGGCCAGCGAGGCGCACATCGTCCAGCTGCTGCGCGCCCGCCGGCCCGACGACGGCATCCTCGCCGAGGAAGGCAGCGGCCACACCGGCAGCTCCGGGCTGCGCTGGGTGCTGGACCCCCTCGACGGCACCGTCAACTACATCGCCGGCATGCCGTTCTGGTGCGTGAGCGTGGCCTGCGAGGAGGAGACGCCGGACGGCTGGCGGCCGGTCGTCGGGGTGGTCCTCGACCCGGTGCACGACGAGCTGTTCCACGCCGTCCGGGGCCGGGGCGCGTTCCGCGACGACGTCCCGCTGGCCCGGCCCGCCAGCACCGCGCTCGACGAGGTCATCCTCGCCGTCGGGTACGCCTACGACGTGGCCCACCGCAGGGTGCAGGCGGCCGTGGTCGCCGACCTGGCCGGCGACGTGCGCGGGGTGCGGATGCTCGGCTCCACCGCGCTGGCCCTGGCCTGGATCGCGGCGGGCCGCTGCGACGCGTACGTCGAGGACCGCACCTTCCGGTGGGACTGGGCGGCCGGTCTGGTGATCGCCGTCGAGGCCGGCGCGGCCGTCGAGGTGAGCGGCAGCCGGGTCCTCGCCGCCCCGCCGGAGCTGATCGACGGGCTGCGCCCCCGGGTCGCCGCGCTGGGCTGACGCCGCCGCGGGCCCGCGTCACGGTGGTGCGCTGATGGTGCGACGGGCCGCCCGGCGAGGGGGTGCGCCGGGCGGCCCGCCACGTGTGGGGAAGGCTCAGGACAGAGCGCGGCGAGGCTGGGGGAGCCGCGCGGGACGGCTCAGACGAACAGGGTGTTCGGGCCCAGGCCGCAGACGACCCGCCCGTACAGCTCGGTGTTGGTGTCGGGGTTGATCAGCCCGTGCAGGCTCATCGCGTTGACGTCCCGGACGATCCGCTGGATCGGCACGTCCCGGTAGATGGAGGTGCCGCCGCTGGCGGAGGCGAAGATGTCCACCGCCTCCTTGGCCAGCCGGGTCGCCCAGCCGTGGTCGGCGCGCACCCGGGCCCGTTCCTCGAGGGTCCACTCGGCGCCGGTGGCCGCCTTGGTGTCGACCAGGTCGGCGGCGTGGTACGCGTGGAACTCGGCCTGCTCGATCTTCATGAGCGCGGTGCCGACCTTCAGGTGGGTGACCGGGGCCTCGCTCTGGTTCTCGTACTCCGTGTAGGTGATCTTCCGACCGGGCAGCCGGTCGAAGAACTCGTCGCGGGCGGACTTGGCCACGCCTACGGCCGCGCCCACGCCCGACGCCGCCGCGTTCAGCGCCGCCGGGGTGCGCCAGACGGGGGAGTCGGCGTTGCCCTGCGACAGGCCCTGCGGGATCATCGCCGCGCTCATCGGGATGATGTGGCTGCTCGGGACGAACAGGTCCCGGGCCACGGTGGTGACGCTGCCGGTGGCGGTCAGGCCGGTGGTGTACCAGTCGTCCACGATCTCCAGGCTGCCGATCGGCACCAGCGCCATGATCGGCTCCGGCTCCGCGTCCGGGCGCACCACGACCACCGCGATCTCCTGCCACTGCGCGTGGTGGGCCCCGCTGATGAAGTGCCAGCTGCCGTTGACGACGAATCCCCCGTCGGTGGGCACGGCCGTGCCGCCGACGCTGTTGGTGCCGCACACCCGGGCGTGGGGGACGGCGAACACCTCGTCCTGGGCCTCGTCGGGGAACAGGCCGGCGAGCCAGGTGGGGATCCACAGCACCGAGGTGACCCATGCGGTGCTGGCGTCGCCCCGGCCCAGCTCGGTGGCGACCGCCACGAGTGTGCGGGTGTCCACCTCGTACCCGCCGTAGCGGCGGGGCGTGCGGAGCTTGAACAGCCCCGCCTCCTCGATCGCGGCTACCGTCTCGTCGTGCAGCCGACGATTCTCCTCCTGCCACGCCGCGTGCTTGCGGATCAGCGGGACGAGACCCGCCGCCCGCCGGACCAGCTCCTCGCGGGTGGGTGCTTCGGTGGTCGTGGACACGTGTCCTCCTCAACGGGGCGACCGGATCGACCGGGGTCGTGTCGGCCATGCGCCCTCGACGCTGTCACACTCCGCGTGCCGCAACCTCTTCCGGATTGCCCGGCGTCCATACAGGACGACCGGACGCGGAAGGGCACGAGGGGAGAAGTCGGCATGCGGGGCCCGTGCCAGGCTCGCAGGTGTCGCCCGGCCTTCCCCCGGCCCGGCGGCGACCGTTGAGGGAGGAACGATGGCTTTTCCGCAGATCGTCTCGCGTGAGGAATGGACCACCGCCAGGGAGCAGCTCCTGGAGGAGGAGAAGGCGCTGACCCGCGCCCGCGACCAGCTCAGCGCCGCCCGTCGGGCCATGCCCGTGGTGCCGGTGGAGAAGGAGTACGTGTTCGACTCGCCGTCGGGCCGGGTGACGCTGCTCGACCTGTTCCAGGGCCGCCGCCAGCTCATCGTGCGGCACTTCATGTTCGCCCCGGAGGCGAAGGAGGGCTGCGTCGGCTGCTCGATGCAGGCCGACAACGTCGGCAACCTGTCGCACATGCACGCGCGGGACACCTCGTTCGTGATGATCGCCCGCGCGCCGATCGAGAAGATCGAGCAGTTCAAGGCCCGGATGGGCTGGAGCCACATCCCGTGGGTCTCGTCGTTCGGCAGCGACTTCAACTACGACTTCAACGTCTCGATGGAGAAGGGCGAGCTGCCGGCGGTCAGCTCGTTCATCCGCGACGGCGAGAAGATCTACCACGCCAGCTCGGTGTTCGACCGGGGCGGCGAGGTCTTCATCAACACCTACAACTACCTCGACGTCACCCCGCTGGGGCGGCAGGAGGAGGGGCTGGCCCACCCGTGGGACTGGTGGCGTCACCACGACCGCTACGACTCCGACGAGGCCGTCAACCCGGGCGAGAACTGGTGGACCGGGGTCAACAAGTTCCGGGTGCGCCAGGACGGCGCGCCCGCGCAGCCGGCGGAGGCCGGGACGCAGTGACGCCGGTGTGGTGGGGCGCGGCGGCGCTCCACCCGTCGGGGCGGCCGGTTCCCGGCCGGGCGGCGCAGGCCGTCCCCGGGGAGCCGGCCGCCGCCGTGTGCGCGGGCGGCACCGCGGGGGTGGATTCCCGCGGGTGCGGGCGGCACCGGGTGCGCGGACGACTCAGGGGACGGTGACGCTGTGCCGGGGCGGGGGCGCCGGGGCGGGGGCGCGGCGGGGGATGCCGCCGAGCATCCGCAGCGCCGCCGCCGACGGCGAGCCGGCCTCGACCGTGAAGGTGACCAGCATCAGGTCGGGGGTGTCCTCCAGCCGCAGCGTGTGCTGGTTGACCGTCAGCGCCCCGACGACCGGGTGGGCCATGTCGTAGGTCATCGTCTCGCAGGTGCTCACCGGGTGCTCGGCCCACATGCCGGCGAACTCGGGGCTGCGCGACAGCAGCTCCTCGACCAGCCCGACGACCCGGCGGTCGCCCCGGTAGCGCCCCACGGCCATCCGCAGGTAGGCCACCACCGAGCGGGCCTTGCCCGGCCAGTCGGCGTACAGCTCGCGCATGCGCGGGTCGAGGAAGACCGACCTGCTCATGTTGGGCGCCTCGTCGAGGTGCCAGGCGAGCAGCGCGTGGCCCAGCGGGTTCCAGGCGTGCACGTCGGTCGCGGCACCGAGCACCATCGCCGGCACGTCGGGCATCATCGCGAGCATCTGGTGCAGGGCCGGCGGCGTGGTGTGGGACCGGGCGGCCCGGCCGGTCGTCGCCCGGCCGGGGCGGGCCAGCACGAACAGGTGGGCCCGCTCGTCGCCGTCGAGCTGCAGCGCCCGGGCGACCGCGTCGAGCACCTCGTCGGACACGTTGTGCGCCTGGCCCTGCTCCAGCCGGGTGTAGTAGGAGACGCTGACCCCGGCGAGCTGGGCCAGCTCCTCGCGGCGCAGCCCGGAGACCCGTCGGCGCTCGCCGTAGCGGGTCAGGCCGGCGTCCTGCGGGCGGATGACGCCGCGTCGAGATCGGAGGAACTCGCCCAGCGGATTCATGCGACTCAGTATGACCGACGAGCATGACACTGTCAGTGGTACCCACCGTAGGAGTACCAACGGTTTCCGGCCGGGCGGGCGGACTCCGCCGGACCCGGCCGGAGCCGGACTAGTGTCCTGATCGGACGGTCAGGCCGTCTCGGTCAGGAAGCGCAGGATGTGGGCGTTGGTGATCTCCGGCTGCTCGGTCAGCGGGACGTGCCGCGAGTCGGGGACCAGCGCGCCGGCCGACCCCTTCGGCAGGGCCTCGACGATCCGGGCCAGCTTCTCCTCGTTCATCGCGAAGGCGACGTCCTGCACGCCGAAGATGTTCAGCGTCGGCTGCGTCGGCAGGGCGCCCCACAGCGCCCCCTGCTCGGCCCCCCACTCGGGGGTGCCGAACGTCGCCGGCGGGAAGTTGGTCCGGTACATGCCCAGGGCGGCGTGCAGGTTCTCCGGCTTGCCCAGGGCGGCCCGGATGTCGGCCAGGTCCTGCGTGACGTCGTAGCCGTCGCGGGAGTACTTGTGCAGCATGAACTCCAGGAAGGCCAGGTCGTTGGCGGCGACCAGCTCGTCGGCGGCGGCCATCTGGAAGAACCAGAAGTGGGCCTGGACGTTGATGCCCCGGGGGTCGAGCAGGTACTCGCCGAAGAACTGGAACGGCGGCACGTCACAGGCGACCAGCCGCGACCAGCGCTCCGGCGCCTGCACCACGGCGGCCCACGCGACGGCGGCCCCGAAGTCGTGCCCGATCAGCACCGCCCGCTCGTCGCCGCCGAGCACCTCGTGCAGCGCGTTGACGTCGGCCACCATGTCGCGGATGTGCTCGCGGCCCGGCGGCGGGACGGAGCTGGGGGCGAAGCCGCGGGTCCACGGCGTCACCACCCGGTAGCCGGCGTCGACCAGCACCGGCACCAGGTGCCGGAACGAGTTGGGGGTGAACGGGAAACCGTGCACCAGCAGGGCCAGGGGGCCCTCGCCGAACTCACGGTATGCGATGTCGACACCGTTGACGGTGACCTGTGATTGACGCATGGGATGCCTCCTCGGCGGGCATGGATTGCACCAAGACTGGCCGAGCCGAACACCCCCCGCTTCTTCCTGCGTGCTGCCTCGTTGTAATGCGCGGACCTGGGAGGGCGAGGGTGGAGTACGCACTGGTGATCTATCACGACGAGGCCGGCGAGCTGAGCCCCGCGGAGATCGACGACCACCCCCGGCACCGGGCCTGGCTCGACGAGGTGCGCCGGCGCGGGGCGTTCGCGGGCGGGCAGCGCCTGCGCCCCGGCCGCGCCGGCCGCACGGTGCGCTCCCGGGCCGGTGCCACGCTGGTCTCCGACGGGCCGTTCGTCGAGGCCCGGGAGCAGGTGGGCGGGTTCGTCCTGCTGCGCTGCGCCGACCTCGACGAGGCGACGGAGCTGGCCGCCCTGCACCCGTTCGCCGAGCTGGGCGTCATCGAGGTGAGGCCGGTCTGGAGCCGGTGACCTTCACGGTCGACGCCGCCGTGGCCGCGGCGTTCCGCCGGGAATACCGCCAGCTCGTCGGCACACTGGTCGCCCTCACCGGGGACCGGGCCCTGGCCGAGGACTGCGTGCAGGACGCGTTCGCCGCCGCGGTGCAGCGCTGGCGCGGCGAGGGCGTGCCACGCCGGCCCGGGGCCTGGCTGACGACCGTGGCGCGCAACCGGGCCGTCGACCGGCTGCGGCACGAGAGCATGGCCGCCGCCCGGCTGCGCGAGGCCGCGGTCACCCTGTCGGCGTACGACGACGCCCCGCCGGTGCCGCCGGTGATCCGCGACGCCCAGCTCCGGCTGATCTTCACCTGCTGCCATCCCGCGCTGTCGCTGACGTCGCAGGTCGCGCTGACCCTGCGTACCGTCGTGGGGTTCGGCCCGGCCGAGATCGCCCGCGCCCTCCTGGTCACGCCGGGCACCCTCGCGCAGCGGCTGGTGCGGGCCCGGCGTGGCGTCCGCGAGGCCGGCCTGCGCGGCGAGTTGCCGCCGGCCGCCGAGCTGCCCGGCCGGGCCGCGGCGGTGCGCGCGGTGCTGTACCTGCTGTTCACCGAGGGGTACGCCGCCACGGCCGGCGCGGACCTGCTGCGGCGCGGGCTGTGCGCGGAGGCCGTGCGGCTGGCCCGCCTGCTGGCCCGGCTGCTGCCCGACGACCCGGAGACCCTCGGGCTGCTCGCGCTGATGCTGTTGCACGACGCCCGGCGCGACGCCCGCACGGACGCGCACGGCGACCTGGTGCCGCTGGAGCGGCAGGACCGCCGACGGTGGGACCGGGGCCGCATCGCCGAGGGGATGGACCTGCTGGAGCGGGCGCTGCGCCACGGGCGGCCGGGCCCCTACCAGGTGCAGGCGGCGATCGCGGCCTGCCACGCGAGCGCCCCCGACGCCGCGCGCACCGACTGGGCCCAGATCGCCGGGCTCTACGCCGAGCTGGCCGAGCTGACGCCCTCGGCCGTGGTGCTGCTCAACCGGGCGGTGGCGGTCGCGATGGCGCACGGCCCGCTGCGCGGGCTGGAGCTGCTGGAGCAGGTGGAGCGCTCCGGCGAGCTGGCCGGTCACCACCTCGTCCCGGCCGTCCGCGCCGATCTGCTGCGCCGGCTGGACCGGCGGGACGACGCGGCCGGGGCGTACCGGCGGGCGCTCGGGCTCGCCGGCAACGACGTCGAGCGCCGCTACCTGCGGGACCGCCTGGCGGAGGTGACCGGCACCTCTGCGGATCAAGCCAAATAAATCGGCAGCAAATGTATATTTCCCCGAGGGTCGCCCGTCGGTCTGACGAACCCGGTCCGGCGCCGCCGGACCCGCCCACGACGAGGGGATCAGACATGCTGCTGGAGAACAGGACGGCGATCGTCTACGGCGCCGCGGGCGCGCTGGGCAGCGCGGTGTCGCGCGCCTACGCCCGGGAGGGCGCCACCGTGTACCTGGCCGGCCACCACCTGGACCGGGTCGAGATGCTCGCCAAGGAGATCGCCGCCGACGGCGGCCGGGCGTACGCCCACCAGGTCGACGCACTCGACCCGGAGGCGGTCGACGCCCACGCGGAGCTGGTCGCCGAGCGGGCCGGGAGCATCGACGTGTCGTTCAACGCCGTCGGCCTGGACCACGTGCAGGGCGTCCCGCTGCGCGAGCTGTCCCTGGACGACTTCCTGCTGCCGATGAACACCTTCGTGCGCACCCAGTTCCTCACCACTGCGGCGGCGGCGCGGCGGATGGTGGAGCAGCGCAGCGGCGCCATCGTGGTGCTGTCGACGTCCGCCGCGCGGGCGCCCATGCCCTCGGGCGGCTTCGGCGTGGCCTGCGCCGGCATCGAGTCGCTGGCCCGCGAACTGGCCGGCGAGGTGGGCCCGTTCGGGGTGCGGGTGGTCTGCCTGCGGCCCGACGCGATCCCGGAGAGCGTGCAGCACGGCTCGTACGTCCGCGAGACGTGGCGGCGCGCGGCCGAGGCCAACGGGGCGACGCTGGAGGACATGCTCGCCGCCAAGCCGGGCATGCCGAACCCGCTGCTGGGCCGGGCGGTGACCCTGGCCGACGTGGCCGGCACCGCCGTGTACCTCGCCTCGGACCTGTCCAGCGGCCTCACCGGCTCGATCACCACCGTCGGATGCGGAGTGCTCGTCGACTGATCGCCCGCCGGCTGCCCGGGGTCGCGGTCCCCGGGCAGCCGGTGCCTCTCGACGGCGGGCGGGAAATAGAGCAAGCTCGAAGAGAGCGCCGTGCGGGTAGCGTGGAACGGGACCGGCACGGCGGGTGCCGAGGGTGCCACTGCCAGTGGTACGCATGGCAGGGAGATGGGTAGCAGGGCCGCGGCTACCTAGGGTTCGTGGTCATGGCGGAGAACCAGAGCACGTCGGAGCAGCTCAGCTCCGCGCAGAAACTTGCCCTATTCGTCCTGCTCGGCGCGCAGTTCATGCTGTCGGTCGACTTCTCGATCCTCAACGTGGCGCTGCCCCGCATGGGGGAGGGCGTCGGCCTCTCGCTGGCCGACCTGCCGTGGGTGGCCAGCGCGTACGCGCTGCCCGCCGCCGGCTTCACGCTCCTGTTCGGCCGGGTCGCCGACCTGTTCGGCCGGCGGCGGCTGTTCCTGACCGGCATCGCGCTGCTCACCGTGGCCTCGCTGCTCGGCGGCTTCGCGACCAACGCGACGATGCTGCTCAGCGCCCGCGTGCTGCAGGGCTTCGCCAACGCGATCGCCATCCCGGCCGCGATGGCGCTGCTGATCACCACCGTCTCCGACGAGCGGGCCCGCGCCCGGGTGCTCGGCCTCAACGGCGCGCTGCTCTCCGGTGGCTTCACCGTCGGCGCCCTGGTCGGCGGCAGCCTGGTCAGCGCCCTGGACTGGCGCTGGGCGTTCTGGATCAACGTGCCGGTGGCGGTCGCCATCATGGTGCTGACCCCGCTGGTGATCAAGGAGAGCGTCCGTCCCGCCGGCATCAAGCTCGACGTGCCGGGCGCCGTCACGGTCACCGCGGGCCTGCTCGCCCTGGTCTACGGCGTGAGCATGCAGAGCTGGATCGGCCTCGTCATCGGCGCGGTGCTCATCGCGGCCTTCTGGTTCGTCGAGCTGAAGGCCAAGGCGCCCCTGGTGTCGCTGACCCTGCTCAACCGGCCGAACATCAAGTGGGGCAACTACGGCGGCATCGTCGCCTTCGTGATGGCCAGCGGCGTCAACTTCGGCCTCACCCTCTACATGCAGGACGTGCTCAAGATGGCCCCGTTCACCACCGGTCTGGTGTTCGGCGGGCCGGGCCTGGTGGCCGTCGTCGCCGGTGTCATCGCCGGCCGCATGATCGGCAGGTACGGCTACCGCAACGTCCTCGCCGTCGGCCTGCTGGCGCAGGGCCTGACCACCGTCCCGCTGCTGCTGACCGGCACGTCGACCACGCCGAGCCTGGCCCTGATCGTGCCGTCGCTGTTCCTGATGTACTTCGGGCACGTCACGGCCGTCGTCGCCTACACGGTGACCGCCACCTCCGGCCTGGACGACTCGCAGCAGGGCCTGGCGACCGGCCTGGCCACCCTGGCCCAGCAGATCGCGGTCACCATCGGCATCCCGATCTTCGGGGCGCTCGTGGCCGCCCGCACGGACGTGCTGGACGGCGTCCACTTCGCCATGCAGGTGCAGATCGTGGTGATCCTGGTGTCCGTGGCGCTGATCTGGATCGGCCTGCGGGACCGGGGCGTCCCGGCCGGCCCGTCGTCGTCCGCCGCCGAGCGACAGGAGCCGGTGCCCACGGCCGAGGCGCAGCAGCCCGCGCCGGTGCCGGTGCCGCGAAAGGTCAGCGAGAACACGGTCTAGGCGCCCCCAGCGCGCCTGTCGACCGCGGTGTACGGAGCGTCGGTCCCACACCCCCCTGGGCGCTCCGTACACCGCGTGGTCGCGCCTCGGGCCGTCCGCCATCCGGCGGGCGGCCCGCGTCGCGTCGGGCGGCGGCTGTCGGGGCGCTGCCTGTCTCAGGCGGCTGGGGTGCCGGCCTGCCGGCGGTGCCGGCCTGAAGGCGCGCGGGGTCCCGCCCACAGCGGTCGGTAGAGGTTGGTCCCGCCGGCGCCTACGCAGCTGAGTCAGCTACGACATCACCGGCCAGCGCAGTGCCTGTCGGCGAGCCGAGCAGCACCGGCCCGGCCCCCGGGGCACCGCGCTGGCCGGCGTGATCCGACGTGATGTCGTAGCTGACTCAGCTCCCTAGTCGGCACGCGAGTGTGCCGGAGGCGGCACGCGCCGCGTCGCGCCGCCGGCCACCGTGCCCGCTCCTGGAACGCCTCAGGCCGCGAGACCCCAGGCCCCGAGACCGTAGGCCCCACAGTGACACGGGCGCCCCGCGGGGTTTCGCACCGCGGGGCGCCCGTGTCGGTGGGGACCGGTCAGGACTGCCGGAGCCAGTCGGCGAGCCGCTCACCGATCATGATGGAGGTGAGGTTGGTGTTGCAGTTGACGATCGACGGCATGACGGAGGCGTCGCAGACGTAGAGGGCCTCGGTGCCGTGCACCCGCAGCCGCTCGTCGACCACCGCGCCCTCGTCGCCGGCCGCGCCCATCCGGGCGGTGCCGACGGGGTGGTAGCCGCTGTCGAGGCTGAGCCTGACGTAGTGGCGCATCAGCTCGTCGTCGGCGACCATGTCCTCGCCGAGCACCACGAACCGCTGCCCCTGGTCGTTGATGCCCGCGGTCTGCATGAACTGCCAGCACTGGCGCACGGCGTCGACGAGGGTCTGGATGTCGCGCTCGGTGTCGAGGAAGTTGAGCACGACGTCCGGCGGGGCGGTGGGATCGGCCGACGTGAGGGTGAGCCGTCCCCGGGACTCGGGCCGCTGGTGCACGACCATCACCCCGAAGATCGTCTTCGCGGCGGCCAGCATCTGCAGCTCGGGGAAGAGCGTCAGGTCGAAGTGGTTGATCATGTAGTACTGGAGGTCGTTGAACTCCGTCGAACCCGGCGCGGTGGTCCGCAGGATCGTCTGCAGGAACGGGTCCTCGGGGCTGAAGCTCCCCTCCTGCGGCACCATGAACGCGCCGGTACGCGGGTGGTCGATCAGGTCCGCGCCCACCCCGGGCCGGTCCAGCACCACGTCGATGCCCAGCCGCCGCAGGTCACCGGCCGGGCCGATGCCCGAGCGCATGAGGATGGCGGGCGAGTTGACCGCCCCGGCGGCCAGCACGACGGTGCCGGCCTCGATCACCTCCGTGCCGCCGCCGGCCTTGGCGACCTCGACGCCGCGCGCCCGGTTGCCGGTGAACAGCACCCGGTTGACCTGGACCCCGGAGCGGATCTCCAGGTTCTCCCGGCCGCGTGCCTCGGCCAGGTACCCCATCGCGGTGGAGAACCGGTGGCTGCCCTGGCGGTTGGACGGAATGGGACCGACGCCGGTGGCCTCCGGGTGGTTGTGGTCCTCGACCTCGGGGAAGCCGGCCTTGACGCAGGCGTCGCGGAACACGTGCTGCACCGGGGTCATCTCGTCGGGCGTGAACCGGTGGATCGGGATGGGGCCGCCCTTGCCGTGGTACTCGTTGTCGAAGTCCTGGTCGTCCTCGAGCCGCTTGTAGAACGGCAGCACCTCGTCCCAGGCCCAGGCGGGGTTGCCCAGCTCGGCCCACTCGTCGAAGTTGTTCGGGGTGCCGCGCAGCGCGATGGTCGCGCCGACGGCGGAGGAGCCGCCGGTGACCTTCCCGCGCGGGAAGATGATCCGCCGCCGGTCGGTGATCTCGGCCTTGAAGTGCCAGTCGTGGCGGTCCATCGACATGGCGCTGCCGTCGATCAGGTCGGTCGGCGTCTCGGCCACCGTCGCGAAGTCGGGGCCCGCCTCCAGCAGCAGCACCCGGCGGGCGGGGTCCTCACTGAGCCGGGCGGCCAGCGCGGCTCCGGCGGAGCCGGATCCGACCACCAGATAATCGATTCCGTGCATCATCGGCGTCCTTCGGTGCGTGGGGGATGGGCGATCCTGCCGGCGTGGGCGGACAGGAGTGGATGCGCTTCCATTGCGGACGTGCTCGGGACCCGTCCTGAGCATCACACCGGGGGATGCGCGTCGCTTCTCCGCCGTTGCCGTGCGCCGTCGGCGCGCTGTCAGGCGCGGGGGGAGCGCCGCCGGCGAGCCCGGGCCAGCGAGGCGGCGGTCGCCTCGTAGTCGTCGCCCGCGCCGGCCATCAGCGAGCGCAGCTGCGCCTCGAAGCAGACGTCGGCGTCGTACGGGTCGATCAGGTAGCCGCCGAGTTCGAGGCTCACCAGCCCGTGCAGGGCGATCCACATGTTCTGCGCGACCAGCAGCGGGTCCCCGGCCCGGAACCGGCCCTGTTCGGTGGCCCGGGCCACCGCGTCGACCAGCGGCTGGAGCGTGTACTTGCCGTGCTGCCGGTCGCCTTCGGACAGGGCGAACCCGCCGAGCGCGGCGCTGCCGAACATGACCTGGTAGAGCTGCGGGTGGTCGAGGGAGTTGGCCCGGTACGCGTACCCGAGGGCCATCACATCGGCGACCGCGTCGGAGGTGGCCCGCACGGTCGACATCCGCCGGTGCAACCGGGCGAAGCCCTCGTGCACCATCGCCCGGACCAGGTTGTCCATCCCGCCGAAGTGCGTGTAGACGGCCGTGGTCGAGGCGCCCACGGCGGCGGCGAGGCGGCGCGTGGTGAGGCCGGCGGCGCCCTCCTCGGCCAGCAGCCGGGCCGCGGCCTCCAGCAGGGCGGTCGCCAGGGTCGGGTCGATTCGGCGCGGACTCACGTTGACATGATCTCACGCCCGGCGTACCTTCGATGAAGTAACGCTGTTACGTAACCGCGATACGCAAAGAGATCGCCCCAGCTCGTGGAGGCCGCAATGAGCGTCGTCGCCCTCGCCCCCAGGACCCCCTACCGCAACGACAACCGGCGCCCCGTCGCCACCGAGGCGACGGAGCTCGACCTGACGGTCACCGGGCGGCTGCCCGCCGAGCTGGACGGCTGCTTCGTGCGCATCGGGCCCAACCCGGTGGGCGGCGACCGGCCCGGCCACGCCCTCGTCGGCGACGGCATGGTGCACGGCGTACGCCTGCGCTCCGGCCGCGCGCTGTGGTACCGCAACCGGTGGATCCGCACCGACCGCACCACCCGAGCCCTGGGCGAGCTCGCCCTTCCCGGCCCGCGGCACGGGCTGTCCGACAACGCCAACGCCAACGTCATCCGGCACGGCGGGCGCACCCTCGCCCTCGGCGAGGCCGGCGTGCTGCCGGTCGAGCTGGACGACGAACTGGGCTCCGTGGCCCGCATCGACTTCGACGCCACCCTGCCGCACGGCTTCGCCGCCCACGCCGAGTGCGACCCGGTCACCGGCGAGCTGTTCGCCGTGGCCTACTACCACGAGCTGCCCTACGTCGAGCACCTCGTGCTGACCCCCGAGGGGCGGGTGCGCCGCAGCGAGCGCATCGAGGTCGCCGGGCCGCCGCTGATGCACTCGCTGGCGCTGACCGATCGGCACTCGGTGCTGTTCGACCTCCCGGTCACCTTCTCGCCGACGCTGGCCCGGGCGGGCTCCCGCTTTCCGTACGCGTGGCAGCGCGGGCGTGCGGCGCGGCTCGGGCTGCTGCCCCGCGAAGGGCGCGGCGCCGACGTGCGCTGGTTCGACGTCGACCCCTGCTACGTCTTCCACCCCGTCAACGCCTACGAGGTCGACGACACCTGCGTGGTCGACGTGGTGCGCCACGACCGGGTCTTCGACCGCGACCTGCACGCCCCGGGGGAGTCCGCGCCGACGCTGTGGCGCTGGACGCTGGACCTGACCCGGGGCACCGTCGCCGCCGAGCAGCTCGACGACATCCCCCAGGAGTTCCCCCGCATCGACGAGCGCCGCAAGACGATGCGGCACCGGTACGCCTACACGGTGGCCATGCAGTCCGGCGCGGGGGTGCTGGGCGGCTCGGCGCTGCTGCGCCACGACCTGCTGCGCCGGGAGGTGGCGGTGCACGACTTCGGGCCGCACCGGGAGGCCGGGGAGGCCGTGTTCGTCCCGCGCGGGCCGCTCTCGGCCGAGGACGACGGCTGGCTGTTGACGTACGTCCACGACGGGCGCACCGGCCGCAGCGACCTGGTGGTGCTCGACGCCGGCGACTTCACCGGGGAGCCGGTGGCCGTCGTGCACCTGCCCGGCCGGGTGCCCAGCGGATTCCACGCCAACTGGATCGGCTCCTGAGCCGACGCCCGGAGAACGGACGGGTTTCCGACAGCACCTGGGCAATCTGGAGGAACTGCGGCGCGGGTCGGGCGGTTAGCTTCGCGGCAGCCGCTGTCTCGCTTCACACGGGCCGTATGGCGATTCTCCCGCGTTTCCACTCTCCCGCGTCATTACGGAAGGTGCAAAAGATGTCCCAACCCCTCTCCACCGCTGCTCCGTCCTCGGGGCTGCTCGGCCGGCTCAACGGAGCCCACCACCGGGCCGCCCTCAACGTCTTCCTCTTCGTCGTGCTGGCGCACTGGGCCGAGCACCTGGTCCAGGCGTACCAGATCTGGGTCCTGGGGATGCCCCGGCCGAAGGCGCGGGGGGTGCTCGGGCAGTTCTACCCGTGGCTGGTCTCCTCCGAGTGGCTGCACTACGGCTACGCCATCGTGATGCTGGTCTTTCTCTTCGCGCTGCGCCGGGGCTTCGTCGGCCGCGCCCGCACCTGGTGGACCGTGGCGCTGGCCATCCAGTTCTGGCACCACATCGAGCACTTCCTGCTGCTGTGGCAGGTGCAGTCCGGCACCATGTTCTTCGGCCAGAAGGTGCCGACCAGCATCCTGCAGCTCGTGCTGCCGCGGGTGGAGCTGCACCTGTTCTACAACTCCGTGGTCTTCATCCCCATGGTGATCGCGATGTACCTGCACCTGCGGCCGAACCGGCAGGAGCAGGAGCTGATGACGTGCAGCTGCGTCGGGCACCGCGTCGCCGGCCGGTCCCTCGCCCCCCATGCCGCGTGAGCTGAGCCGCCCGTCCGGTGGCCGTCGCCGGGCGGCGGCCACCGCCGTGGCGGCGGCGGTCGCCGGGCTGCTCGCGCTCACCCCCGGTGCGGCCCGGGCCGCCGATGGCCCAATCTCCGCCGAACCGTCGGCCGGCGCGGTGCTCACCACCGCGCCGGCCGAGGTGACCCTGGGCTTCGACGCCGAGGTCGACGAGGGACAGTCGCACGTCGCGGTGCTCGACGCCGCCGGCGGGCGGCTCACCGACGCCGAGCCGACCCGCGTCGGCTCCACCCGGCTGCGGCTGCCGCTGCGCATCGACGGCGCCGGCGACTACACCGTGGCCTACCACGTCACCTTCGCCGACGGCACGACCAGCACTGGGGCGTACCGGTTCAGCGCGGGCACCGGCGTCGCGCCGGCCCCCCTGGACGACGCGGCGCGCCAGGCCAGCACGAATGTGGTGGTCGACGCGCACGGGCACGGCATCGACGGCTTCAGCGCCTTCCTGCTGTTCGTCGACGGCGTGGTGCTGGTCGTGGTCGTCGCCCTGCTGTGGCTGCGCCCGCGCGGCGGGCGGGCGCGGTCCCTGCGTATCGACGAATCCCGGGCCTGACGGGCGAGGGCACGTGACGGCACCCCGGGCAACGCGCAGCGGCGCCGACGAGATCCGTCGGCGCCGCTCGTGCGGGCGGTCAGGGGATGGGGAAGAACGCGCGGACGAACTTCTCCCACCCGCGCTCACCGATCATCGCCCGCATCTTCGGCAGCAGGCGCGGCGGCATGCCGAGCCGGTAGCGGATGCGCGGGTTCGGGGTGGACACCGCCGTCTCCAGGACCTTGGCGACGTTCTCGGCGCGGACGGCGATCTTGCCGCGCAGCGGCGGGTTGTCGCTGAGCCGGTACGCCTGGTGCCAGTCGACGAAGTGCTCCCAGAAGTCCCGGTACAGGGCGGGGTTGTCGTGGGTGTCCATGCCCAGGTCGGCGACGCTGTCGGGGACGAAGCCGCCCAGGATGGGCGCCGGCTGGAGCACCACCACCTTGATGCCGAACGGGGCGACCTCCAGGCGCAGCGAGTCGCTGATGGCCTCCAACGCGTGCTTGGTGGCCTGGTAGTAGCCCCGGCCCGGGGTGGCGAACATGCCGAAGATCGACGACATCATGATGATCCGGCCGCCGCCCTGCTCCCGCATGCCGGGCAGGACCAGCTGGGTGAGCCGGCACAGCCCGAAGACGTTCGTCTCGAACTGGGCGCGGACCTCGTCCATCGGGGTCTCGCCGATGGTGCCGTTGAGGCTGTACGCGGCGTTGTTGATCAGCGTGCCGACCGCGCCGTGCTCGTCGGTGATCCGCTTGACCGCGGCGGTCATCGACTCCTCGTCGTTGACGTCGAGGTAGAGCACCGTGATGCCCTCGTCGGCCAGGTCGGCCAGGGCCTCCACGTTGCGTCCGGTGGCGTAGACCGGCCAGCCGGCCCGGTGCAGCCGCAGCGCGGTGGCCTTGCCGCTGCCCGAGGACATGCCGGTGCCCGACGAGGCCCCGGTCAGCAGGATGGCGCGTGACTGGGTCATGATGGCGTCCCTTCCCGGCCGCGGGTCACTCGTCGCCCAGCCGCGCGATGCGGCTGCGGTCGACCGAGGAGCCCAGTCCGGTGGCGTCGACCAGCCGGTTGATGAACGCGAACAGGCAGGCGCAGAAGACCGCCTCGAGCATCTCGGCGTCGCTCCAGCCGGCGGCGGCGGCCTGCTCCCAGTCCGCGTCGGTGATCTTGTACGCGCCGGTGCTCACCTTCGTCACCAGCCGCATGAGCGGCATGGTGCGCTCGTCGACGGGCAGGTCCTCGACGCTGTCGGCGTCCGACACCGCCTCCAGCAGCTCGTCGCTGCCGCCGAACTGGCTCAGGAACCAGCTGTGCGTCCCGACGCAGTACGGGCAGCCGTTCAGCTTGGACGTCCAGGCCGAGATCAGCTCCTTGAGCTGCCGGGGCAGGGTGTCCCCGCCGAAGATGCCGCCGTAGCCGGCGAGCACCACCGCGAGCAGCCGCGGATTGGTGGAGGTGAGCCGGAACATGTCGGGCACGAATGGCAGACCGGTGACCGCCTTGATTTCTTCGTAGAGCTCGGCGGTGCGGCCCTGCGCCTGATCCTCGTCAATCATCGGGACTCTGATTCCCGGCTGTCTCGTCGTCGTTTCCATGAGCCATCTCCTCGTTGCTCGGGCGATCTGAGGCCAGGCGGACGACGGTGCGTTCCACGACGAAGTATGGCCGCTGTCGGTGCTGGCCGCAGCAATCTCCGACGGGGCTGCGGGGCGACACGGAAACGCTGGCGACGGCGGTCGGGCAGCGATTCCGCTGGCCCATGATGGCACGTCGTCGCTGCTGGAGTGCTCTCCCAGATTGCCTACTGCGGGAACTGTCCTGCGGTTGAACCGACGGCGCGGTTGGACCGTACTGCCTACTGGCTGAAGGCACTTTTCGCCGATAACCTGTTTTCAATTCACAGAGACGGATGAGGTACGTGATGCCGGCAAGTGTTCTACGACCGGTGCTGGGCGCTCTCGGGTTGACGCAGATCCGATACGTCGACGCGGTGCGGCGGGGGCGGGCCAGTGGTCTGGTGGCCGAGGTGTACAGGCAGGTGGAAAGGGACTTCGGTGTGCTGGCCCCACCGATGGCCCTGCATGCCCCGGCGCCGGAGGTGCTGGCCGCCGCGTGGCTGCTGCTGCGGGAGACGATGGTCGT
Organism: Micromonospora sp. PTRAS2; assembly: GCF_054052245.1. Taxonomy (NCBI): domain Bacteria; kingdom Bacillati; phylum Actinomycetota; class Actinomycetes; order Micromonosporales; family Micromonosporaceae; genus Micromonospora; species Micromonospora sp. PTRAS2. The sequence goes on along the minus strand of NZ_JBSWBU010000007.1, from coordinate 221,947 downwards.
CCCCGGGGCCGCCTCGCGCGCGGCCAAGGAGGCGGTGGCGACCGCGGTCTCCCTGGGCAACACCTGCCCCTACTGCGCGACCATCCACAACAACGCGTTGGGTCTGCTCACCGGCGTCGGTGTGGGCGTCGGCGTGGACGGCCGTACCCGGCCCGACCCGGGGGCCGGCGCGGGCGCGGCGGAGCTGGAGGGGATCGTCGGCTGGGCGATGCCGGCCGGCGGGAACCCGCCGCAGCCGCCGCCGTTCCCCGCCGCCCAGACGCCGGAGCTGGTCGGGGTGGCGGTGCTGCTGCACTACCTCAACCGGGTGGTGAACGTGTTCCTGCGCGACGTGCCGCTGCCGCCCGGGGTGCCGGAGATGGCGCTGCCCATGGTGCTGCGGGTGCTCGGCTGGGCCATGATGAGCGCGTCGCGGCGCCCGCACGGGCCGGGTCTCTCGCTGGACCTGCTGCCCGCCGCGTCGCTGCCGGCGGACCTGTCCTGGGCGGCCGGCAGCCCGACGATCGCGGAGGCGTTCGGCCGGTCCTGCGCCGCGATCGAGGAGGCGGGCCGGCGCTCGGTGCCCGAGGCGGTCCGCGACCTGGTGCTGGTCAACCTGGTCGGCTGGCACGGCGGTCCGCGGGGGATCAGCCGGGCCTGGGTGGAGGGGTTGGTCGAAGGGCTGCCCGAACCCCAGCGGCCCGTCGCCCGGCTGGCCCTGCTGGTCGCCTTCGCGTCCTACCAGGTGGACGCGACGGTCGTGCGCGGCTGCCGGCTGGCCGGCCTGGACGACCGGGCGCTGGTCGAGGTCTCCGCCTGGTCGGCCATGACCGCGGCCCGTTGGCTGGGTGGCCAGCTCACGGCCCCGCGGTGATCAACTGCGGACAGGGCTGGCATCGCCGACCAATTCGGATAATCGCTGCGTCTGTCAGATTAAATCGCCTCGCCGCCTCTGGGAACATTCGAAAGTTCCGTATTGATTGATCTCCATGCATGGTATCGTCCTACTCCATCCGGACCACTTAGGACACTCACAGTAAGCGCGGCCCGATGTGTTTCGGTCCGCACTGGCGCCACCCGGCAAGGCCGGTGGACTGGCATTTCTCCACAATTCAAGCCGGGTGATCGAACACCTGTTCCGTCACGGTGCGACAACGAAGTCGTGGCGACCCAGGACAGGGCAACGTCGCCGGTCGCGGGGGACCCCCGCGACCGGCGGCACCATACCCGGGCAGGTTGTGCCCGGATGTGGCCTGAGTGTCCCCAACGTGTTCACCGAATGGAGTGATTGGCCGTGCACAACGCCGTCGAAAGAGCCATCTCGATCATGTGGGATCGTTACCACGAACCTCTGTCACTCGATGCAATGGCCGATTCGGCCTTTCTCAGCCGCTTTTACTTCTCTCGGCTGTTCCGGTCCAAGACGGGCACTTCGCCGGGCCGTTTCCTGACCGCGATCCGGCTCTACAAGGCCAAGAACCTGCTGCTCGAGACCGACATGAGCGTCACCGACATCGCCTACGCCGTCGGCTACAACAGCCTGGGCACCTTCATCAGCCGGTTCACCCGCAGCGTGGGCATCTCGCCGGCCCGCTACCGCTGGCTCGCCGAGAACGGCATCCCGCAGCTCTCCCGCACCCGCACGGCCGGCCCGCGCCGCCGGGCCACCATCTCCGGACGCCTCGTCCTGCCCCCGGTCGACGTGCCGGTCAAGGTGTACGTCGGTGTCTTCGACAGCCCCATCGTGCAGGGCCTGCCCGCCTCCTGCGACATCCTGGAGGCCTCCGGCGAGTACGTGCTGCGCGACGTGCCGGAGGGCGAGTGGTACCTGCGCGCCGCGGCGATCGCGCTCGGTGACATCGCGGCCCGGCCGTCCATGCGCCGCCCCCTCGCCGTCGGCGCGTACGACGCGCTCACCGTGGGCTCCGGCGTCAACCTCACGGTGGACCTGGAGCTGCACCACACCGGCGTGTTCGACCTGCCCATCCTGATCGCGCTGCCCGAGCTGGACAGCACCGACCCGGCCGCCCGCAACCGCCGCGGCTTCGCCCGCAACGACCGGCGTACCGCCCGGCCGTCACGGGTGCTGCACCGGGCCAAGTCGTGACCGCCGCCCCCGGGCGGCGGCGACCCCCGACCCCGGGCCCCGGCCCGGCGCGACGGGGCCGCGGATCGGGCGGCACGGCCGCCATCGGGGGATGAGGGCGCGCGCCGAACGGGACCCGGCGATGCGCCCAGATCGATCCCGATTGCAAGAAGGCGGCGGGCCGGTGCCCCGGGGCACCGGCCGGCAGCCGACAGCGGTACGGCAGGCTCAGCCCCCGGCGCCGGCGACGGGCGACTCCGGCACCCGGAACGGCCCCCAGGTGAACGCCGGCAGCCAGCGCCCCGGATCGGCGCTCCACCGCAGCGACCGGATCTGCGCCGCGCTGCGCCGACCGGCCAGCGCCAGATAGACCTCGTGCCAGGGGCCGGCCACGGTCGCCGTCGGCTCGCCCGTCCCCGCCACCGCGTCGCCGTGCTCGGTCCGCACCGCCAGCGGCGGCAGGCCGTGGCCGTCGAGCGAGGCGGACAACCCCTTCAGCAGGACGCCGGAGGCCACCGGCAGCGCCGGGTGCGCGACCGGTGGCGCGACGCCCAGCGCCTGACGCAGGTCCAGCTCGTGGGTGAACGCGTCCATCACCAGGATGTGCCCGTCCATCGAGCCCGGGCCGGCGAGGAACCCCTCCACCGGCCCGCTCAGCCGCTCCCACTCGGCGAGCAGCTCCGGCACCCCGCCGTCGGGCGCCGGGCCGGGGACGTCGCCGGTGACCCGGCCGTGCACCCGGGCGCAGACCTCCACGAGGTGCGCGACGAGCTCCCCTACGGTCCATTCCGGACAGTGCGCCACCGGCAGCGCGTCGGCTCCGGGCGGCGCCTCGGCCAGCAGCTGCGCCGTGGCCACCCGGACCTGACGGTAGGCCGCCACGGCGGTGGTCCCGGACGGCCGGGACGGGTGCGGTTCGACGATGGTCATGATCGTGCCTCCCTGCGCGGCGGCGCCGCGGCTTCGACGGGACCCGCCGCGGACGCGGCGGGAACGACAGGTGCGCCGGCCCTGCCGGCCTGGCCGGCGGTGAGCCGCCCCGTGCGGTGCAGCCAACGCACGGTGTCGACGAGCGTCTCGCCGATCGGCCGGGGCACCGGCCCCGCCGACCGGGCCACGTCCTGTGGGCGGGCGTCGGTGGCGCAGACGTAGCAGGCCCCGTACTCGGCGGGGATGTGCCACGGCCAGACCCGCTGCACCAGGTCGGTGGCGTAGGCGAAGGGCAGCATCGCCCGGGCCGGCAGGAACAACGTGGGCAGCCGGCGGCCGGTCGCCTCGCGGACGGCCCGCACGTAGTCGCGGGTGCTCAGGTAGCGGCCCGGGCCGAGGTGCCGCCCGCCGTCCTCGCCCGGCGCGGTGGCCAGCTCCGCGAGCAGCGCGGCGGTGTCCCGGACGTCGCCGAGCGGGAAGCCGCCGGTGGGCCACATCGGCATCAGGCCGCGCAGCACGTTGCGCAGCCGGGCGTTCTGGTCGCCGAGCTTCGCATCGTGCGGCCCGAGCAGGGCGGGCGGATAGGCGATCACCACCGGGTCGCCGTGCGCCTGGTGGCCCCGGGCGACCCGCTCCGCGGCGGCCTTGCTCGCCAGGTACGTCTCCCGGGCCGTGGTCGGCGGCGACTGCGGGCCCACCGTCCCGGCCGGGGACGGCTCCAGCGCGCCGAACGTCGACACGTGCACCGAGCGCCCCACCCCGAGCCGGCGGGCCGCCGCCAGCACCACCTCGGTGCCCCGGGCGTTGGTCCGCCGGGTCGCCTCGTGCGACCGGCTGTCGAACGAGTAGACCGACGCGGCGTGCACCAGCGCGTCCACGCCACGAACCGCCCGGGCGACCGCCGTCTCGTCGACGACGTCGCCGTCGACGACCTGCACCGCGTCGTCCGGCACGGACAGTGGGGACAGGGCCGGGGCGACCCGGCGCGGGTCGCGGGCCAGCACCCGCACCCGGTGCCCGGCCGCGACGAGCGCCGCCACCGTGTGCGCGCCGACGAAGCCCGTACCGCCCGTCACGAGCACCAACATCGCGAGCTCCTCTCCGCCCGCGACCGGCGCGTGCCGCGCGGCGCGACGCCGCCGCCGAGGTGGCGGGCGGCTCGATCGTGTCCCGCGTGGCGTCGGCGCACTACTCCCAGCGTGCCGTTGTCCCGGCCGCTTCGCCGCAGGTCAGAGGGCAATCGGGAAGTGGCTGCGGGCGTCGGGCGGCCGGGAGGATAGGGCAGTTGAATCGTCGAATCTGGATGAATGGGAGCAGCAGGTGGCCGGCACCATCAGGGCGCTCAGGCGCCGCGTCCTCACCCCCGACGTCAAGGAGACCCTCGTCTCCACCCGGGGGTTCCACGTCAAGAACCCGGAGTCACGCACCATCCTGGAGACGGTCGGCTCGTCGTTCCTGACCGGGCTCTCCTCGGCCGCCGGCGCCCGCCGGGTGACCGACGTCGACACCGACCTCGCCCCGCTGCCGACCCGCTTCCAGGGGTTCGCCTACGAGGGCGCGGCCATGGGCTTCGCGCTGGTCGACGCGCTCACCCCGGGCGCGCCCCGGCGCAGCGCCGAGTTCCTCGCCGGCACCGGCGACCGGCACGTCTACATGGCGTACGTCGGGATCGGCTGGGCCCTGGCGCGGCTGCCGAAGTTCCTGTGGCGGCGGGCCCTGGCGGCGGCCACCGATCCGCTGCTGCGCTGGCTCGTGCACGACGGCTACGGCTTCCACCAGGCGTACTTCCACACCGCCGAGTACGTGCACGGCCAGCGCGCGGTGACCGACTTCCCGTGGCCGCCCGAGGGCCCCACCGCGTACGCCGCCCGCGCCATCGACCAGGGCATCGGCCGGGCCACCTGGTTCGTCGCCGGCTGCGACCCGACCGTCGCCGCCGACCTGATCGACCGGTTCCCGGCGGCGCGGCACGAGGACCTCTACAGCGGGGCCGGGCTCGCCGCGACGTACGCGGGCGGGTGCACCGCCGACGAGCTGCGGCTGTTCCTGGCCCGCTCCGGCGAGCACGCCCCGTTCGTCGCCCAGGCCAGCGCGTTCGCCGCGCAGGCCCGGATCCGGGCGGGGCTGCTGGTGCCGCACACGGAGCTGGCCACGCAGGTGTTCTGCCGGGCGTCGGCCGCCGACGCGGGTCGGGTCACCGACGAGCTGATCCCCGCCGGCCCGGACGCCTCCGGCCTGCCCGCGTACGAGGTGTGGCGGCGGGCCGTGGCCGCGCGGTTCCGGGCCGACGCCCGGGTGCAGCCGTGACCGCGGTCGCCGACCCCGCCCGGGTGCGCCCGCCGGGCCCCTCGCCGTGGACCGCACCGGTGCTGCTCGGGCGGATGGCCCGCAACCGCCTCGACGTCATGCGGACGGTCGCCGCCCGGCACGGCGACGCGGTGCGGCTGCCGCTGGGGCCGAAGACGCTCTGGTTCTTCAACCACCCCGACCACGCCAAGCACGTGCTGGCCGAGAACCCGGGCAACTACCACAAGGGCATCGGGCTGGTGCACGCCCGCCGCACCCTCGGCGACGGCCTGCTCACCAGCGAGGGCGAGCTGTGGACCAAGCAGCGCAAGGTGATCCAGCCGGTGTTCCAGGCCCGCCGCATCGCCCGCCAGGCCGACGCGGTCGCCGAGGAGTCGGTGCGGATGGCCGCCCGGCTGCAACGCGCCGTCGGCGCCGGCCCGGTGGACATCCGCCACGAGATGACCGAGCTGACCCTCGGCGTGCTGGGCCGTACGCTGCTCGACGCCGACCTCGGCGAGTTCGGCGGCATCGGCGCGGCGTTCGAGGCGGTGCAGGACCAGGCGATCTTCGAGATGATGTCGCTGGGCGCCGTGCCGCCGTGGGTGCCGCTGCCCCGGCAGCGGCGCTTCCGCCGGGCGCGCGCCGAGCTGCAGGAGATCGTCGACCGGCTGGTGGCGCACCGGCGGGCCCAGCCCGGCGGGATCGCCGGCCGCGACGACGTGGTGTCCCGGCTGATCGAGTCGACCAGCCGGGAGACCGACCCCCGGGTGGCCCGGCAGCGGATGCGCGACGAGCTGGTCACCCTGCTGCTGGCCGGGCACGAGACCACCGCCAGCACCCTGACCTGGACGTTCTACCTGCTCGACCGGCACCACGAGGTGTGGGAGCGGATGCACGCCGAGGCCGTCGAGGTGCTCGGCGACCGCAACCCGACGTACGAGGACCTGCACCGGCTGCGGTACACCGCGATGGTGGTCGACGAGGTGATGCGGCTGTACCCGCCGGTGTGGCTGCTGCCCCGCATCGCCCAGGGCGACGACGTCGTGGGCGGCTGGCACGTGCCCGCCGGCGCGGACGTGGTGCTCTGCCCGTACACCCTGCACCGGCACCCGGAGTTCTGGCCCGACCCGGACCGCTTCGACCCGGACCGCTTCGACCCCGACCGGCGCGCAGACCGGCCGCGGTACGCCTACATCCCGTTCGGCGCCGGCCCACGCTTCTGCGTCGGCAACAACCTCGGGCTGATGGAGGCGGTGTTCGTCCTCGCCTGCGTGACCCGGCAGCTGCGGCTGTCGCTGCAGCCCGGCTACCCGGTGGTGCCGGAGCCGATGCTGACCCTGCGGGTCCGCGGCGGCCTGCCGATGCACGTCCACGAGGCCTGACCCGCCTGCCCGGCGAACCTGGCGCAACCGGTGCTCCCCGGCCGGTTGCGCCTCGCCGTGTGCCCAGGACCCCGGCGGACTCCAGCCCCCGCCGGACCCCGGGACCCCGCCAAACCCCAGCCCCCGCCGGACTCCAGCACTCGTAGGGGCTCTACCGCGCCCCCGTCAGGCCCTGCCGCCCTCTGTGGAGCTGCCCCGGCAGCGAGCCCGGCGACGGCAGTCGGCGACGGCCAACGGCCAACGGCCAACGGCCAACGACGATGGCGGCAGCGGCGGACGGCGACACGGCGACGGCCGGGCGACCACGCGGGGTGCGTGGCCGCCCGGCCGTCGGGTGGTCGGCCCTGGCTGGCGCCGGGCCGACCCGGTCAACCCTTGCCGACCTCGCAGAACCGGCCGCCGTGGAACAGCAGCGCGTCGCTGCTGTCACCCCGGCCGGTGCCGAGCACGGAGCCGAGGAAGATGGAGTGGTCGCCGCCGTCGTACACGGCCGCCAGCTTGCACTCCACCCAGGCCACGTTCCCGGACACGATCGGCGCCCCGGTGTGCGGCCCCGCCTCGCACGGCACCGTCTCGAACTCCCGCTCGTCGCGGGGCCGGCGGGAGCTGGCGAAGTAGCGCGCCAGCCCCTCCTGGCCGGCGGCCAGGATGGACACCGCGAAGGAGCCCTGCGCCAGGACGGTGTCGTGCATGACCGAGCTGCGCTTCACGCACACCAGCACCATCGCCGGGTCCAGCGACACCGAGGTGAACGCGTTCGCGGTCATGCCGTGCGGCAGGTCCCGGCCCGACGTCACCACCGTCACGCCGGTGGCGAACATCCCCATCACCGCCCGCAGCTCGGCGTGGTTGGCCGCCGTCGCCGGCGGGGGCACCGTCACCGCGCCGGAGGCCGGCCGCTGGTCCGCTCTGGTCACCGCTCAGCCCTCCCCGACGCCTTCGAGGACCTTGCGCTGGCCGCCCGCGGCGGGGGCCACCGCGTACCGCGACAGCGCCGCCCGCAGCGTGTCCGGCACCCGGGTCGGCCGGGTGTCGGTGTTCGGGCCGCGCATGCACGCGATCCGCTGCCGCCCCCGGGCCACCAGCTCCTCGAATCCGTCGCGCAGCCGCACGTAGTCGAAGGCGAAGCCGATCTGGGTCTGCGTGAGGTCCTCCAGCCGCATCCGGATCGACAGCTCGTCGAACGCGGTGATCTCGGTGAAGAACTCGCACTCGCACTTGAGGGTGAACAGCTTCAGGTCGTCGCGGATGTCCGCCAGGACCTCCGGCGCCTGGTCCCGCAGGAACATCTCCCGGCACCGGCCCTGCCAGCGCATGTAGTTGACGTAGTAGACGTTCCCGACGAGGTTGGTCTCCTCGAAACCGACCAGGTGCCGGTACTCGTAGTAGGACTCCATGACTTCACCTGCTTCCTTCCGCCAGCATCGTGAACACCACCGGGTCGGCGACGTCGTTGAGCGCGGTGACGAAGGTGGCGACGCGCGCCGCCCCCGACCGCAGGGCCACCCAGCCGGCCGTGCCGTTCGGCTCGGCCACCAGGTCGACCCGGGCGTGGCCGTTCTTGCGCAGGCACTCCACCGCGCCCCAGACCCGGGTGGCGGCGACCGACAGGTCCTCGCCCTGCTCCCGGGCCAGCAGCGTGGCCAGGGCCAGCCCGTCCTGGCCGATCAGGCCGGCCCACTCGTCGGCGGAGCGGGCCGAGGCCAGCTCCACGTCGCAGCCCACCGCCGCGGAGGCGCCGGCGACGGCGACGGTGACCCCGGCGCCGTGCGAGGCGGAGATCCGGATGTCGGCGTCGACCTCCGGCTTGCCGTCCGGCCGGTAGCGCACCGTCGTCTCCGTGCCCAGCGCCCAGCTCACCGCGCGGGCGGTCTGCCGGCGGCGGGCCTGCGTGCCGGTGGCGTCGGCGTCGTCGGGCCGCACCACGACGCGCAGCTCGTCGGGCAGGAACGCGCCGACCCGCCGCTCCAGGTACGGGCCGACCAGCGCCGGCAGCCACGGCCCCGTGCCGTCCTGCTTGCGCACGGCGTGCAGGCGCAGCCCCTGCCACCGCTCGACGAGGTTGCCGTCGGCGTCGCAGACGTCCACGTCGTAGTGGTAGGTGTCGCCCTGGCGCAGCCGCTCCACCGCGTGGATGGTGACCGTGTCCAGGGTCGCGGCGACCTTCGGGTCGGCCAGGTGCAGCCGCTCGATCGCGCCCGGCAGCAGGGTCGCGTCCGGCACGCAGCACTGCAACGCGTGCATCACCGTGTCCCGGGTGCCCGGGTCGCCGAGGACCAGGTCGCCGGGGCGGTACCGGGCGAACCACGCGTCGACCGGCCGGTTGGACACCCGCGCCGTGCAGCTCGTCGCCGCCAGGTCCAGGTAGCCCAGCAGGCGCTGGAACCGCCGCCCCTGGAACAGCACCGGGCCGTACAGGTCGCGGGCCGGGTCGATCGGCAGCAGCCCCGCCGCGGCGGTGCCCGCCCGGGCCTCGACCCGCAGCGGCCGGTCCCAGCGCAGCCGGGCCCGGAAGTGGTCGGCGGCGAAGTTGGTGTCGCTGCTGCGCACCACCGCCTCGACCGTGCCGTCGGCGGCGGCGAGCACCGCGATCCGGATCGTGTTGCTGCCGGTGGGCGGCACCACGATCGGCCGCAGCAGCTCGACGTCCTCCAGCACCGGTGCCTCGGTGCGCCCGGTGAGCGCCGAGGCCGCCTGCGCCATGGCCTCCATGCCCAGCACGGCGGGGAAGAGCAGGTCCCCGTCGAGCAGGTGGTCGGCCAGGTAGAGGTCGTCGTCGGCGGTGAGGTCCGCGTCCACGACCAGCTCCACGCCCGGGTAGTGCACCTGCGGCCGGTCGACGAAGCGCAGCAGCGGCAGCTCGCGCCGCTCCAGCGTGACCGTCGCCAGGCCGTCGGCGCGGCCCATCACCACCAGCGCCTGCGGCGCGGCCGGGCTGGCCAGCACCTCCTTCAGCGTGGCGATGCCGGCCTCCACGGGGATCGGCGCGATGCCGTCGCGGGTGAGGGCCTCCAGCACCCCGAGCCGCTCGCCCATGCCGGCCCCGGACCACACCGACCACTCCAGCGCCAGGCACCGGATGTGCGGGTAGTCCTCGCCGACCTTGCGGGTCAGGTCGGTCATCCAGTCGTTGGCCGTGGCGTAGTGCCCCTCGCCGCGCAGCCCGGCCCGGCCGATGATGCTGCCGAAGGTGACCAGCAGCCGCAGCGTGTGCGGGTCGGTCGCGGCGAGCACGGCCTCCAGCCCGTCGATCTTCGGGGCGAGGGTCCGCCGGAACGTCGCCTCGTCGAGGTTGGCCACCGCCGTCGGCTCGTTGCGGCCGGCGCCGTGCAGCACGCCGGTGACCGGGCCGAGGACCCGCTCGATGTCGTTGACGGCCGCCTTCACCTCGTCCAGCGCGGTGATGTCCGCGCGGGCGTAGTGGAAGCGCACCCCGGCGGCGGTGAGCCGGTCGAGGTTGGCCGCCAGCTCCGCGTCGGTCGCCGGGTCGGAGCGGCCGATCAGGCCGACCGCCGCGAGGGTGTCCCGGCCCAGCGCGAGGGCGCACTCGGCGGTGATGCCCTTGCCGCCGCCGGTGACCAGCAGCACGTCCTCCACGCCCAGCCCCGGCCCGCCGTTGGGCGGCAGGGCCGCCGGCCGCAGCACCGGCACGTGCCGGTTGCCGTCGCGGTCGTAGTGGACCTCGCTGAACCCGGCGGTGGCCGCCACGTCGGCGACCACCCGGGCCACCATGGCCGCCAGCGCCTCCTCGGCCGGTTCGTCGACCAGCGGCAGGACGACCACCGTGGTGACGATCTCCGGGTGTTCCTGGTGCAGCGTCTTGGCCAGGCCGGCGGCGGTGCGCCGGTCACCGACCGCCACGAACCGCACGGCGCCGCCCTGCGCCAGCGCGGACCGGGCCGCGCGCAGCATCACCGGGATGTGCTCGGGCTGGCCGTCGCGCGGCAGGCACAGCAGCACCCCGTCGCCCACCCGGGCCTGTTGCAGCGCCGTGCGCAGCGGCTCGGCGAGCGGGTTGTGCCCGGCGGTGAACACCTGCCACCCCCCGTCGACCGGGGCGCCGACGCGCGGACCCACCTCCGTGGGCACCAGGTCGACGGCGAACGCCCGCACCCACGGGGCCACCCCGGCGATCGACGCCTCCTGCTCGTCGCCGCCGGCCGCACCGCCGGCGGCGTCGTCGAGGATCTGCGCGATCTCCGCCACGGTGGCGGTGGCGTAGCTGGAGGTCAGCGTCGGCGCGGCCACGTTGAGCTCCCGGGCGGCCTGGTTGACGATCTGCCCGACGGTGATCGAGCTGAGGTGCAGCTCGTCCAGCGGCCGGCTGTCCGGCCGCACCGCCTCCAGCGGCAGCTCGGCCCGCTCGGCGGCGAGCCGGCGCAGCAGCTCCAGGCTGTCGAGGGTGGCGCCGGGCCCGGACACCGCCACCGACGTGCCGTTCGGCGTGGCCGCGACGGCGGCCAGCTCCTGCGCGGTACGGGCCACCGCGAAGTCCCCGGCGGGGGCCGACTCGGCGGGGCTGGCGAAGAACCGCAGCGGCCGGCCCGGCTCCAGCGGCCGGGCGAACCGGTCCTGGAACAACGCCTCGTGGTTCACCGCCGCGCCCGCCGCGTACGCCGCGCCGACGGCGTTGAGCAGGCCCGCGAGGGAGAGGCTGTCGGTCTCCAGCGAGACCGTCGGCACCTGCGGGGCGATGTCGGCGGCCAGCCCGCGCAGCACCCGACCCGGGCCGACCTCCAGCAGCAGGTCGGCGTCGTCGGCGAGGCGGCGCACCGCCTGGGTGAACCGCACCGGGTCCAGCACCTGCCGGCGCAGCAGCTCCGGCACGTCGGTGTCGGCCGGCAGCACGTCCCCGGTGACCGTGGAGACCATCGGCCGCGCCAGCGGCGCGAAGGTCCCGCCGCGCAGGTGCTCGGCGAACGCGACCGCCGCCGGGGCGACGGCCTCGGAGTGGAAGGCGTGCGACACCGCGATCCGAGTCCAGAACAGCCCGGCCCGCTCGGCCGCCGCGCCGACCTGCAGCACCGCGTCGACCGGGCCCGAGACCACGGTCTGCTGCGGGCTGTTGTAGCCGGCGATGACCACTGGCGTGCCGGCCAGCAGCGGCTCCACCACCTCGGGGGCGGCGGAGATGCTGGCCATCGTGCCGTCCCCGGCGCTGGCGTCGGCCATGATCCGTCCGCGCGCGCCGGCGGTCGCGATGAGCGTCTGCTCGTCCATCGCGCCGGCCCAGTGCAGGGCGGTCAGCTCGCCGAGGCTGTGCCCGGTCGCGCCGGTGGCCCGGATGCCGAGCATCGACAGCGCCCGCAGGCCCGCGACCGATCCGGTCACGATCCGCGGCTGCGCCACGGCCGTGGCCACCAGGTCCGCGCCGGGCGGCGGCTGGTGGGCCTGGTAGAGGGCGTCGATCTCCTCGAACCGGCGGCGCAGCGCGCCGCCGTCGGCACGCCGTCCCGCGCCCTGACCGGGGAAGAGGAACCCGATCCGCGGGGCGGGGCCCGCCGCGCCGAGGAAGACGCCGCCGGCCGCGTCGATCACCCGCTGCTCGCCCGCGTCGACCAGCTCGACCAGCCGCTCCAGGCGCTGCCGCGCCTGCTCGGGCGAGGCGACGACCACCGCCGCCCGCACCGGTCGCCCGGCCAGCTTCCCGGCCAGGGCCACCGCCAGGTCGCCCAGCTCCGCGTACGACAGGCGGCCCACCCACGGCGCCAGGTCCGACAGCCGCGAGCCCAGCTCCTCCGGGGTACGCGCGTCGAACATCAGCAGCTCGGTGTCCTGCCGGGAGCGCACCAGCGCGGTCGTCGACGCCCCGATGCGGGTGCGCCGGCCGCTCTCCGCGCTCTCGACCACCACGTGCGCGTTGATGCCGCCGAAGCCCATCGACGACACGGCCGCGCGGATCGGCTTGTCGGCCGGCCACAGCTCCGCCGTGGCGGGCACCCGCAGGGCGGGCTCCGCCACGTCGAGCACCGGGTGCGTGTCCACGTGCCCGGTGGCCGGGGGGATGACCTGCTGGCGTACGGCGAGGATCGCCTTGAGCAGCCCGGCGACCCCGGCGGCGGCCTTGGTGTGGCCGAAGTTGCCCTTCACGGTGCTGATCGCGGCGGGCGCCGCCGCCGCGTCGGCCTCCTGCCGGGCCTCGGTGAACGCGGTCAGCTCGGTGGCGTCGCCGACGGCGGTGCCGGTGCCGTGACCCTCCAGGTAGGACACCGAGTCGATGCCGAAGCCGGCCCGCTCGTACGCCCGGCGGATGGCCAGCCGGTGGCCGCTGGCCTCCGGCCGGGTGATGCCGCCCTTGCCGTCGGAGGAGTAACCCCAGCCGGCGATGACGGCGTGCCGGCGCAGGCCGCGCGCGACGGCGTCCTCGTCGCGCATCAGCACCAGCATGCCGCAGCCCTCGCCGGGCCAGAACCCGTTGGAGTTGCGGTCGTAGACCCGCATCTCGCCGGTGGCCAGCGCGCCGGTCTTGGCGAAGCCGATCACCTCGAACGGGTCGATGCTCAGGTCCACGCCGCCGGCGACTGCGGCGTCGAGGTCGCCCCGGGCCAGGGCGTTGCAGGCGGTGGCGACCGACAGCAGCGACGACGAGCAGGCCCCGTCGACGGTGTAGCCGCCGCCCTTGAAGTCGAAGTGGTTGCAGACCCGCCCGGCGATGGTGTTGGCCAGCCCGCCGGCCAGGGTGTCCTCGTCGATCGGCGGGAACGGCGCCTTGTAGCGCGGCTCCAGCTCGTCGAGGAACGCGCCGACCGCGGCGTCGTCCCAGCCCTGCTCGCGCAGCGCCGCCCCGACCGTGCGCCGCACGTACGGCCAGCGCAGCCGCAGCAGGTTGGCCCGGCTGAACTCGCCGGTGAGGGTGTTGCCGATGACCACGCCGGTGGTGGCCAGCGGCAGCCCCTCGCCGTCGGCGAAGCCGGCGTCGGCCAGGGCCCGGGCGACGGTGTCCAGGGCCAGCCAGTGCGTCATGTCGGTGGACCGGAAGGTGCTCCCGGCGATCTTGTACTTGACCCGGTCGAACTCGAAGCCCTCGATCACGGCGGCCTTGGCCGAGTAGAACCGGTCGGGCGCGGCGGGGTCGGGGGAGTAGTAGTCCTCGGCGTTCATCCGCTCGTCGGGCAGCCGGCGGAACGCCCGGCGGCCGGTGAGCACGTTCTCCCACAGCTGGTTGGGGTCCTCCGCGTCGGGATACCGGCAGGCGATCCCGACGACGGCTATCCGGTCGCTCACGCGATGCTCCTGGGGGTGTCGAGGGTCAGCTTGGCGGCGGCCCGGGACTTCTTGCGCATGTCCGCGATCCACCAGCCGATGCCGCGGATGCCGCAGACGACGACCACCGCGAAGAAGAGCGTGTAGACGACGTTGAACAGCATCAGCACGCCGTAGGCCATGGCCACGCCGGAGCCGAACATGAACTGGTTCATCGGCTTGACCGGGGTGGTGCCCGGGTCGGTGATCATGTAGTTGGTGAAGAGCACGAACGCCACGCCGGTCATCACGGCCAGCGCCGAGAACAGGGCCACGTCCCAGATCCAGGCCCGCAGGAACGCCTGGATGGCGAAGCCGCCGAGCCAGCCCACGATCAGCGGGACCTTGCGGGTCAGCAGCGCGTTGATCACGGTGCCGGCGGTCACGATGATGATCGGGATCATGATCCGGAAGTACGTGTTGGCGTTCTCCGTGAACTGGTACGGCGGGGCGATGGAGATCCAGGAGCCGAAGCACACCAGCGCCATCGTGATGCCGAAGTTCGACGGGTTCATGTAGTGCCGCATCCGGCCGTAGACCGGGGCCTGGAAGACGTACTTGCCGGTCACGCCGACGATCACGGCGAACGCGATCGGCAGGAACATGTCGTTGGCGTACAGGAGCATGTTGCAGGCCAGCGCGGTGATGTGCGAGGGCAGCAGGAACTCGTACACCCGGCGGCCGCCGCCGCCGAGGAACCGGGGGGCCTCCTTCTTGGCCCGGGCCCGGATCAGCTCGAAGGTCAGCTCGGTGGCATAGCCGGTGAGCACCGCGAAGATGGGCCACAGCCACGGCTGCTCGAAGCCGAGCAGCGTGTAGCCGAAGATGTTGAAGACGCTGATCGAGATGGCGAAGTTGCGCAGCGCCAGGTAGCGGCGGTCGGGCTCGGGCTTGGCCGGCGCGGGGCGGACGGGCGCCGCGGGGGCGGTGTCGATGCTGGGGGGCGGGGCGATCGTGGTCATCGGTTCGGAACCTCCTCGACGCGGTCGGTCAGCACGAGGGTGTGCGTGCCGGCGGTGAGCTGCTGGCTGGTGCTGTGCTGCTGGCCGTTCAGATCGCGCCAACGCATGTCGACGGTGACCGGGCCGCTGCTGGCCCCCAGCCCGAAGTGGACCTCGAAGCTGCGCTTGCCGCCGTGGCCGCTGCCGCCGTCGAGCTGGGAGATCTGCTTGCGCCCGTCCGGCGTGGTGACCGTGACGGTGGCGCCGTACGCCGGGGTGCAGAGCATCTGGTCCTCCGCGGCGCCGACCGCGGGCCGGTACAGCCGCAGGTTGAGGTAGTTGCCCTTGGCGGGCGCCTCGTTGGCGTAGAACGCCGGCGGGCCCCACTGGCGGGCCACGGCGAGGTCCAGCGCCCCGATGCCGCGGGTGTCGGCGGTGGCGATGCCCCGGGTGGGGATCGGCACGTCCAGGCCGACCTGCTGGGTGATGTTGGCGAACTCGCCGCTTTCGGTGCGGGCGAAGAACGCCAGCGGCTGGCTGCCGGCGATGTCGTCACCGGGCTGCATGTTCGGCCACATCGCCGGGTTGGACATCAGGTCGTCGTTCATCATGGCCATCTCCTGCAGCCACGGCCAGCGGTCGATCTTGCCCTTGACGAAGCCGAGGGTCTGCACGACCTCCAGGTCGCCGCTGTTGAGGAAGTCGCCGAACTTCACGTCCCAGCCCCAGCCGCTCCAGGCCAGGCCGAGCGGTCGGGCCTCCTGGGTGAACGGGGCGACGCCCTTGTCGAGCTTGGCGAGCATGTCGCGCTCGTCGCGGGCCTTGTTGATCCAGACGAAGTTGCTCTCCTCCAGGCCCCAGGCCGTGGTGATGTTGGAGACCATCATGTCGAAGCTGCCGTTACGGTCCAGGTCACCGAAGTCGATGCCCATGCCCTTGAACGAGCCGTTGCCGAGCACGAACGACTTGGGCGTGGTGGGGGTCCGCTCGCCGACGGCGACCTTGAACTCGATGCGGCCGGGCCGGGAGACGTTGTGCAGCAGGTGGTCGTGGCCGAAGTCGTTGGCGACGTAGACGTCGGGCAGGCCCCGGCCGGTGAGGTCGGCGGCGTTGAGGCCCAGCGTCCAGCCGGTCGACGCGACGAACGGGATCGCGGCGCGCTCCGGCACGAACGTCACCGACGGGTTGTCGCCCGAGGTCGCCGACACCCAGCGCAGGACGTGGCTGCCGCCGCCGTTGGTGGCGCTGGACAGCGTCTCGTTCATCTCGACGTTGTCCTGGCCCCGCGTGTTGAGCACGTCGGACTCGGGGAAGTAGTTGCCGATCACCACGTCCGGCTTGCCGTCGCCGTCGAGGTCGCTGACCAGCGAGGCGTTGGTGTGCCACTTCGGGCCGTGGTAGATCCCGTCGGGCGAGCTCTGCGGCAGCAGCTCCTGGCGCTGGTAGGTGGCGTTGGACACCGTGGTGGCGCTGGCCTTGTGCAGGAACAGGATCGGCACCCGGCCCCAGTAGGTGACCATGAGGTCCATCCGGCCGTCGAGGTTGTAGTCGCCCGGCACGCAGCCCATCGGGGCCATCGTGTCGTCGAAGGGCAGCGGCGCCGGGTCGAGCAGGAACGGCGCGAACTGGTCCTCCTTCGGCGCGGTGGGCGCGTAGGTCACGACGACCTTGTTGGTGCGCACGTCCACGAAGCAGAGGCTGTTGGCGCGGCCGTGGCCGGTCAGGTCGTTGATCGCGATGCTCGCCCCGACCGACGAGATCCAGGCCCGGATCTTGTGGTACGAGCGGTTGACGTCGCGAATCGTTTTCTTCGGTAGCTGGTCGTAGCCGTCCGGGTAGGCGATCGACTGCTCGGTGAAGCGGTACTTTGTGGCGGCTTCGTCGGCGCCGGCGACCGACACGCGGCTGTCGATGATGAAAAAGAGCGAGGCCACGAGTAGAATCGCGACTATTCCGGGACTGAGCGAGCGTGCGCGTTGACCCAGCACGGTACGGTCTCCTTACAACAGAGCCATCGGCTTCTGCCAAAGCCGATGGCGTGAACAGGGCAGACGGCATCACCGCGGCGGTGTTCCACGGGCGGGTCCCGGGTTGCTGCGCGGTAAGGGGTGGGGGAGTGTCGCCTGACGTCGGGGGCTTCGCGGCGCGACGGTCCGGCCGGAGGAAGATAGTTTCCCCGGCAATTTTCCGTCGGCGCGGCGAATCTGGTTTCTGCGTGCCTGGTTTCCTCCTGCGGCGGTCGGGAAAAGTGGATGCTCGGCGACCGGATCAGGCCAGGTTCATCGTGCGACGGTGGCGCCGGGGCGCGCTTCTTTCACATTGCTCCCGACGTTTTCGCAGCATGCGGCCGGTTTAGTTCGCGTATAGCGGACGATTTGACGCGTCGGATCCCTATTGGTCGATCTCACCGCGTTGACCCGCTGTGTCCACCCGTCGGCCCAAGACGGCAATATGGCGACTAACTGTCGTCGGCACGATGGCTAGCGTGGGTGGCGGCGCTGCCCGAGGCGCCGCCCGGGCGTCGTCCTGCGGGACCGCCCGCGCCCGGGACCCCGGCAAGAGAGGAAGCCGCCGTGTCTGTCGAGGGATTCTGGAAGGTGGCCGTGGCCACCCCGTTCGGCGTCCGCCGCACCGAGTTGGAGCTGTTCAGCAAGGACGGTGTCCTGCAGGGCATCTCCCGCGGCGAGAAGGAGACGCTCACCCTGAACGATCTCACGCTGGAGGGCAACCGGCTGTCCTGGTACCAGTCGATCAAGAAGCCGATGCGGATGGACCTGGCCTTCGACGTGACGATCGACGGTGACGAGATGACCGGCACCGCCAAGGGCGGACCGATGCCGGCGGCGAAGGTCAGCGGCCACCGCGAGCCAGCCGCCCAGCCCGCCTGAGCGCACCGCCCGCGCGCCGGCCGCCCCCGCCGCAGCGGCGGGGGCGGCCGACCGTCGATCTCCGTCCTTCGGCCGCACCATCCAACCCGGATATGTATTGACTTAAGTGCATTTATCCACAATGGTCATGGGAACTCGACGCGGGAGCAGCCATGACCGACTTGCCAGAGGGCACCGAGCACCACCGTTACCTGATCATTGGCGCCGGCCCGGCCGGCCTTCAGCTGAGCTACTACCTCCAGCAGGCCGGCAGCGACTACCTGACGCTGGAACGCGCGGCCGAACCCGGCGAGTTCTTCCGCCGGTTCCCCCGCCACCGCAAGCTGATCTCCCTGAACAAGGTGCACACCACCAGCACCGACCCCGAGATCCGGCTGCGCTGGGACTGGAACTCGCTGCTGCACACCCCGGCCGACCTGCCGTTCGCCGACTACAGTCGCGAATACTTCCCCTCCGCCGACGACATGGTCCGCTACCTCGGCGACTTCGCCCGCCACCACGGGCTCGCCGTCCGCTACGACACGACCGTCGAGCTGGTCACCAAGACCGACGACGGTTTCCTCGTGCGCGCCGGCGGTCGGCTGCTGCACGCCGACTGCGTGGTGTGGGCCGCCGGCTGGGGCCGGCCCAACGTCCCCGACGTACGCGGCATCGAGCACGCGATCGGCTACGAGGACATGTCCACCGACCCGGCCGACTACGCCGACCAGCGGGTGCTCATCCTCGGCAAGGGCAACTCGGCGTTCGAGACCGCCTCGGCGATCCTCGGGCACGCCGCCATGATCCACCTGGCCAGCCCGCGCCCCCTGCGGCTGGCCTGGAACACCAAGCACCCCGGCGACGTACGCGGCCACCACGGCGCGGTCCTGGACAGCTACCAGTTCAAGACCCTGCACTCCGTGCTCGACTGCGTCATCGACGAGATCCGCCCGGTGGGCGACAAGTACGAGGTGCACCTGACCTACACCCACGCCGACGGCGAGACGGCCGTGATGGAGTACGAGACGGTGCTGCGCTGCACCGGCTTCGCCATGGACACCTCGGTCTTCGCCGACAACTGCCGCCCCGGCATGGTGCCCAGCGGGCGGCTGCCCGCCACCCGGCCCGACTGGCAGTCGGTCGACGTCGACGGGCTCTACTTCGCCGGCACGCTCGCCCAGGACCGCGACTTCAAGAAGGCGTCGTCCGCGTTCATCGACGGCTTCCGCTACAACCTGCGGACGCTCACCGCCCTGCTGCGCGAGCGGTACGAGGGCGCGCCGCTGGCGTACGAGAAGGTGGCGGCGGACGCCGAGGCGCTCACCGAGGCGGTGCTGGACCGGGTCAACTGGAGCTCGGCGCTGTGGACGCAGTTCGAGTTCCTCTGCGACGTCCTCGTCGTCGACGCGGCCGCCGGGGTGGTGCGCCACTACCACGACCTGCCCGAGGACCACGCGGTCGCCCGGTTCGGCGGCGAGAGCCACTACTACACGTTCTCGCTGCGCTGGGGCCGCGACGAGTACGGCGACGTGTTCGCCATCGAGCGGCACCCGCAGCCGGACCGGGCCGCCGAGAGCGCCTTCATCCACCCGGTGGTGCGCCGCTACCGGGGCGGGGAACTGGTCGAGGAGCTGCACCTGCTGGAGGACCTGCTGGCCGAGTGGCGCCGGCAGGACCGGCACGTGCAGCCCCTGCGCGAGTTCTTCACCGCGGACCTGGGGCGCTGACGCCTACCGCAGGACCATGACCTCCGACAGCGACTTGCGGGTCAGCTCCGGCACGGTGACCCCCTCGGCCGGGTAGCCGACCGGCATCACCAGGCAGGCGCGCTCCTCGGCCGGGCGGTCGCAGATCTCGTTGAGGAACCGCATCGGGCTCGGCGTGTGGGTGAGCGTGGCCAGCCCGGACAGGTGCAGGGCGGTGATCAGCACGCCGACGGCGATGCCGACCGACTCCTTGACGTAGTAGGGCTTCGGGGTCTGCGGCCCCTGGTGGACCTCGAACACCACGATGACCACCGGCGCGGTCTCCAGGAACGGCTTCTGCCAGTCGGTGCCCATCGGGGCCACCGCGTCGAGCCACTCCCGGGAGGCGCGGCGGGTGTAGAACTCGATCTCCTCGGCCTCGGCGGCCTCGCGCAGCCGCCGCCTGCGGTCGGCGTCGGTCACCACTACGAATCGCCAGGGTTGCAGGTTGGCGCCGCTGGGGGCGGTCGCGGCGGCCCGGACGGCCTCCTCGACGACCTCCAGCGGCACCGGCTCGTCGGAGAAGTGCCGCACCGACCGGCGGGCCGCCATCCGGTCGGCGAACGCCCGGGCGGTGCGGTTCATCAGCGTGGGTTCCAGCCGTTGCAGGTGGAACGGGACGGTCGCGATCTGGTCCATGAACGGCCTCCATCAGCAGGTCGGGCCCTTCCAGCATCACCCACGCCACCCGCCGTCGGTTGTGCGCGATTGCCCAGATTCGCGGGGTCCGGCCGGGGGGACGGGTGGCCCGCCGGCCGGCGGCAGGTCAGCCCGCCGTCCACTCCGCCAGCCGGTCGACGACGTCGGCGAGCGTCCCGCCGGCGTGCACGACCGCCCGTTGCCGCCGCGCCCCGGTGCCGTCGGCGGCGAGCTGCTCCAGCCACCGCGCGACGGGGTCGTGGTCGCCGTGGGCGCGCAGCGCCGGCTCCACCGTGGCCAGCAGCTCGCGGGCCAGCTCGGCCGCCGGCCGGAGCCGGCCCGTGCGCGGGTCCACGCCCGCGCCGTCCAGGCCGTCGCGGGCGGCCCGCCAGTAGGCCACCCGCAGCAGCTCCCCGGCGACGTGCGGGGCGGGCTCGCCGGCGTCCACCGCCGCCGACAGGTGCGCCACGAGCGCCCGCACCAGCGCCGCGTAGCGCGCCGCGTCCTCGGCGGTGAGGGCCGAGTCGGCCACCCGGACCTCCAGCGTCGGGTGCCGTTCCGAGGGGCGCACGTCCCAGAAGATGGTGGCCCGGTCGACGAGGGCACCGGCGTCCAACAGCCGCCCCACCACCTCGTCGTAGTGCTCCGCCGAGTCGAACACCGGCGGGGGACCGGCCACCGGCCACCGGCCCCAGACCGTGGTGCGCCAGCTCGCGTAGCCGGAGTCGCGGTCGTCCCAGTACGGCGAGTTCGCGGTGAGGGTCAGCAGCAGCGGAAGATAGGGCCGCAGGTGGTTGCCGACCAGCACGGCCCGCTGCCGGTCCGGCATCTCCACGTGCACGTGCAGCGCGCACAGCGCCAGCTCGTCGTGCAGCCCCCGGAAGGTCTCGGTGCCCCGGGTCTGGCGCGGGCCGACGGTCATCGGCGGCGGCACCGCCCCGGCGACGGGGGCCGTGCCGGCGGCCACCACCCGCAGCCCCGCCGCCCGGGCGCAGTCCGCGACGACCTTGCGGGCCTCGCCGAGCTGGTCGGTCAGCTCGCCGAGGGTGCCGCAGGCGTGGGTCCTGGTCTCCAGTTGCAGGGTGGTGATCTCCCCGGACACCCGCTCCCCGAGCGACGCCGACGCCGCAGCGACGACCTCGGCGGCCCGGGGCACCGGGGCCCGGGTGGCGGCGTCGACGACGAGGAACTCCTCCTCCACCCCGAAACGGGGCGGGGCCGGGGACCGGCGCGTGCTGCGGCTCATGACACACCATTATGGACGGTGTGCGGGCCCGTGGACAGCAGCGACGCGCCTCACAGGCGCGCGGGCACGCCCCGGGCCGCGGGCGTCGGGCCCCGCCGCTGCCGGGTGAGCACCCCGGCGACGGTCGCGGCGAGCAGGGCGGCCCGGTCGGGCATCTGGCTGACGTCCACCCACTCGCTGCGGGCGTGCGACCCGCCGCCCACCCCGCCCAGGCCGTCGAGGGTGGCCACGCCCAGCGACCCGGTGAAGTTCGCGTCGGAGGCGCCGGCGGCGTGCGCGGCCTCCAGCGGCGGCAGGCCCAGCTCGCGTCCCGCCCGGCGGGCGACCTCCAGCAGCGGCATCGCCACCGCCTCCTGCAGCGGGTAGCGGTTGATCCCGCCGCCCACCACGAGCGCGGCCTCGGCCAGCTGCGGGGTCAGCGCGTGCATCTGCCGGTCCACCCGGTCGAGCTCCTCCCGGGTCCAGGCGCGCACGTCGACGCAGAACGTCGCCGACTCGGGCACCTGGTTGCTGATGCTGCCGGCGCTGAGCACCGTCGGTGTGACGCTGGTGCCCTCGGCGGCGAACGCGCGTACGGCGAGGACCTGGTGGGCCAGCTCGACGGCCGCGTTCACCCCCCGGTGCGGTTCCACGCCCGCGTGCGCGGCCCGGCCGCGGACGGTGATCTCGTACCGCGAACCGCCCTTGCGGGCGACCTTGAGCGCGCCCGTCTCGGTGGACGGCTCGCCCACCAGCACGGCCCGCGACCGGCGGGCCTGCTGCTCGATCAGCGGCCGGGACGTCGGCGACCCGCTCTCCTCGTCGCAGGTCAGCAGCACCCCCACCCGGGAGGGGTCGGGCAGCAGGGACAGGGCGGTGACCAGCTGCACGATGCCGGACTTCATGTCGCACACCCCGGGCCCGGTGGCGATGTGCTCGGCGAGCGCGAAGGGCCAGTCCCGCGTGGTGCCCTCCGGCCACACCGTGTCGTAGTGCCCCAGCAGCAGCACCCGCTGGTCCTCGGCCTGCCAGAGCAGGTGCGGCAGCCCGTCGCGGGTGACCCGCACGGCGGGCCGGCCCAGCAGCGGACTGATCCAGCTCTCCAGCAGGTCGGCGCAGGCATGCAGGCGCCGCACGGCCCCGGGCGGGGATTCGGCGTGTACGAGTTGGCGAAGTCGGTCCACCATGGTCCCGGACTGCGCCCGGGCCCCCTGCCGTATGTGCGTCGTGTCGACCATGGTGCCGATCGTGGCAGCGGCTGCTGTGCAGCGGCAATACGCATCCGTGCCCTGCTCGTCGCCCTCCGTGTCGGCGCAGGTGCCGGCCCCGCGGACGGCATTCTCGAAGAGATCGCGGCCGGTGGGCGCCGGGCGCAGTGGGCACGGTCGAAGAAGCGGACCGGCGGCGGGGCCGGCACCATGCGCAGCAGGACCGCGTCGCCGCCGGCCGCGGCCTGTCACGCCGAGGAGAGACACGTGGCACACATCGATCTGGGTCTGGACGAGACGCAGTACCCGGGCATCAGCGGGCTGATGCGTTACCGGCCGGAGACCGCCGTGGCGCTCAACGCCCTGGCCGAGGCGTTGCTGCACGCCCCGCACCCCACCCTCAGCGCCGGCGAGCGGGAGCTGATCGCCGCGTACGTCTCCGGGCTCAACGAGTGCACGTTCTGCTGCTCGTCGCACTCGGCGTTCGCCGCCGCCCAGCTCGACGGCGGCATGCCGCTGGTGACCCAGGTCCGGGCCGACCCGGACACGGCGGAGGTCTCCGCGAAGCTGCGCGGCCTGCTGCGGATCGCCGCCGCCGTCCAGGCGGGCGGCCGCACCGTGAGCGCCGCCCTGGTCGACGCGGCCCGCGCCGAGGGCGCGACCGACCTGGAGATCCACGACACGGTGCTGATCGCGGCCGCGTTCTGCATGTTCAACCGCTACGTCGACGGGCTCGGCACCCGGCTGCCGGAGGACCCGTCGGCCTACACCGAGACCGCGCAGCGGATCAAGGTCGGCGGGTACGTCGGCTAGGCCCGAGCGGCCCCGGCCCGGCGGGCGCGGCCCCGCGCCCGCCGGCACGACCCGCGTCCTAACCGTTGTACGGCATGGTGGGGAACCAGCCGTAGCCGAACATGGCGGGCAGCCGCACGTCCCAGTAGACGACCATGAACACGCCCAGCGCGATCAGCAGCGCCCCGGTGACCGCGGCGGTGCGGGCGGGGCTGGCGGCGAGCCACTGCACGAACCGGCCCCGGGTGACCACGATGACCAGCGCGAACAGGGCGGCGACGATGGCGATGTTGCCCAGCGACTGGAGCACGAACGCGCCCGCGCCGTAGAGCGGGTTGCCGGTGTCCACCGCCCAGTGGAACAGCTTGTTGAACAGCGGGTACGGCCGGCCGATGAGGAACCCGCCGACGAGCGCGCCGAGCACCACGACCCGGGCGACCGGGCGGTGCGCGAACGGGTCCGGCAGCGTGCCGAGGGCGGCCAGGCCGAGGTAGACGAAGGCGAGGCCGATCACGCCGAAGACGACCATCGACTGGACCAGGCGCACGGGCAGCCCGCCGACGGTGCCGGTGGACAGCTGCGGCAGCCGGTCGCCGAGCAGCACGCCGACGAAGCCGTACGTCGCGGCGACCGCCACCATCCCGACGGTGAGCCAGCCGACCGGCCGCAGCAGGACGCGCAGCCCGGCCCGGGTCGCCCCCGCCCCGCCGGCCTGGCTCATCGGGCCGACGGCGGCGGCCATCGCGATGTTGCACGCCGTGAACGTGCCGGCCAGGCCGGAGACGAAGGCGAAGACCAGGCCCGCGACGGTGCCACCGATGGCGGTGCTCTTCGCGTCGTGGCCCAGCAGGGTGTTGGCGACGTTGTCGCCGATCACGTGGTCGACGAACTCGTACGACCACAGCACCGCCAGCAGGACTCCCGCCGCGACGCCGCCCAGGACGATCCCGCGCGAGCGCGGGTGGGTGTGCGCGGAGAGGTGGACCGCGCGTCCTCTTTCGGTGACAGCCATGGATGGATTGTGGGGACGGGTGACCCCATCGGCTTCTTCGAGGTTGCCCGATCGCCCCCGCAGGACGGCAACCTCGAACAAGTGTTCGCGCACCCGCATCCTCCATCGTGGACACATGTCGGTCAACCCGCACCAGTGGCGTCGCGTCCGCACCTCCGTGCCCGTCGTCCTCGGGCGGCTGCTCGACCTCGTCGACGACGCCCCGCCCGCCCGGCCCGCCACCGCGCACTGGACGGTGGCGGACACCATGGCGCACCTGTGCGGCGTCGCCGCGATGGGCCTGGCCCTGGTCCGAGGCGGCCCGCCCGACCTGCCGGTGCCCGACCTGCTCGAACTGCGCCGGCGCACCACGGTCGACACGATCTCGGTGATGAACGCCGAGGTGCTGCGGCACTTCACCGAGCGGCGGCTGCCGGTGCTGGCCGACCGGCTGCGCGCCGACGTCGAGGAGGTGCTGCGAGCGGTCGACGAGGCCGGTCCGGAGCACGAGGTGTCCTGGCTCGGCGGGGCCCGGCTGCCGGTCACGGGCCTGCTGGCCCACCTGCTCAACGAGCTGAACCTGCACGCCTGGGACATCGCCCGGGCGATCGGCCGGCGCTGGGTCGTCGATCCCGCCGACGCGGCGCTCTTCGTGGACCTGTTCATGGTGGGCATGACCAGGCGCGGTTACGGCCGGCTGCTGGACCGGGACGGCCCGGTGCGTCCGGGGACCATCTCGGTGAACTTCCGGCACCGCTTCGGCCCCGAGGTGACGATGGCCCTGGCCGATGGCCGGGTGACGGTGGCGCCGACCGAGTCCCGTCCGGACGTCCGGCTCTCCTTCGACCCGGCGGTGTTCACCCTGATGTTGTTCGGCCGGGTGTCCCGGCCGCGCGCGGTCCTCGCCCGCAAGCTGTGGGTGGGCGGCCGCCGGCCCTGGCTGCTGCCGGTCTTCCTGCGTACCATGCGCCTGCCGTCCTGACCTGGGCCGCCGCCCTTGCCGGCCCCCGGGACGGGCGGCCGTGCCGGCGGACGACGGCCGGCCGGCGGCGGGAGGCGCGGGGCGCAACACGGAAGAAGTGCCCGCACGGCGACGGGTGCGACCGTGGGACGGACAAGGTCCACAAGACCGGAGAGCCTTCCCAAGGAGGACTGGTGACTGTAACCGAAACCCCCACGCGCGAGGAGATCCTCAGCCGCGTCGCCAAGGCCGAGCCGGTGCTGCGGGAGCACGTGGCCTGGTCGGAGGAGAACCGCCGGCTGCACGAGGCGACAGTCGAGGCGATGGCCGAGGCGGGCATCTTCCGGATGCGGGTGCCCAAGCGCTACGGCGGCTACGAGTGCGACGGCGCGACGCTGGTCGAGGTCGGCGCGGCCCTGGGCCGCATCGACGCCTCCGTGGCCTGGGTCGCGATGGTGAACTGGATCCCCACCTACCTGGTCTGCATGTTCCCCGACCAGGTGCAGGACGAGGTCTTCTCGACCCCCGACGTGCGGGTCTGTGGGACCAACGCCCCCAAGGGCACGATGGTGCCGGTCGAGGGCGGCTACATCCTCAACGGCCGGTGGCCCTTCGTCAGCGGGGCGCACCACGCGCACTGGATGGAGGCGGCGGCCGTGATCCTGCGCGACGGCGCCGAGCCGGAGCCGGTCATGACCATGGTGCCGATGTCCGACATGGAGCTCGTCGACGACTGGCACACCACCGGGCTGCGCGGCTCGGGCAGCATCACGACGGTGGCCACGAACGTCTTCCTGCCCGCCGAGCGGGTCATCCCGCTGGGCGCGGCGCTCGCCCCGAACACGCTGTCGGAGACCAACCGGAACATCCCGATCTATTCCACCCCGGCCACGCTGGTCGCCGCGGTCTCCGGGGTCGGCATGCTGGTCGGGATCGCCAAGGCGGCGTGGGACACCTTCTTCGACCGGCTGCCGGACCGGAAGATCATCTACACCGACTACCCGAGCCAGGCCGAGGCCCCGCTGACCCACCTGCGGGTCGGGGCCGCCGCCCACAAGATCGACCAGGCCATGTTCCACGCCCGGCGGATCGCCGAGGTCGTCGACCACAAGGCGTTCAGCGGCGAGGCGTGGACCGTCGAGGAGCGGGTCCGGGTGCGCGCCGACCAGGGCGAGGCGGCCCGCCTGGCCAAGGAGGTCGCCGACACCTTCCAGATGGCCAGCGGCGGCACCTCCATCTACAGCGACGTCCCGATCCAGCGCATCGTGCGGGACATCACCTCGGCCGCGCTGCACGGCCTCGTCGTCCCCGACGTCAACACCGAGCTGTACGGCCGGGTGCTGTGCGGGCTGGAGCCCAACACCCTCTACATGTGACGCCCGACCACCGCGCCGGCGCTCCCACCACCGCCGCTGGGAGCGCCGGCGCGGCGCGGCGTCAGCGCACGGCGGTGGGGGAGGGCGTCGCGGTGCCGCCCCGGGGCGCCTGCGGGGTCATCAGCCGGACGATCTCCGCCTGGTCGGCCGCCGAGGGCAGGCCCCAGTCGGGACGGTAGCCGTACACCTCGCGCAGCGGCGTGGCGGAGGTGCGCCCGTCGAGGATCTCCACCGAGTCCGCGTCGATCAGCCCCGGGTGCTCCACCCCGCACGCCTCGGCGACCTTTACCAGGTCCCGGCGCAGGGTCCGCAGGTAGTTCGCCGCCCGCACCGATTTGCGCGCCGGGTCCAGGCCCCGGGCCAGCCACGGGTGCTGTGTCGCCACCCCGGTCGGGCAGGTGTCGGTGTGGCACTTCTGGGCCTGGATGCAGCCGATCGCCAGCATCGCCTCCCGGCCCACGTTGACCATGTCGCAGCCGAGGGCGAACGCCACCACGGCGTTGTCGGGCAGGCCCAGCTTGCCGGCGCCGACGAACACCACCTGCTCGTGCAGCCCCCGTTCGGCGAAGACCTTGTAGACCCGGGAGAAGCCCTGCTGGAACGGCAGCGACACCGAGTCCGTGAAGATCAGCGGTGCCGCGCCGGTGCCGCCCTCGCCGCCGTCGACGGTGACGAAGTCGACCCCCCGGCCGGTGTCGCGCATCAGGGTGGCCAGCTCCGCCCAGAAGCCGAGGTCACCGACGGCGGACTTGATCCCCACCGGCAGACCGGTCTCGGCGGCCAGCAGCTCCACCCAGTCCAGCAGACTGTCGCAGTCGGCGAACTCGGCGTGCCGGGACGGGCTGACGCAGTCGCGCCCCTGCGGGACGCCCCGGGTCGCGGCGATCTCCGCCGACACCTTCGCCCCCGGCAGCAGCCCGCCCAGGCTCGGCTTCGCGCCCTGGCTCAGCTTCACCTCCAGCGCCCGCACCGGCGCGCCGGCGACCAGATCCTTCAGCCGGGCCAGGTCGAACCGGCCGCGCTCGTCGCGGCAGCCGAAGTATGCGGTGCCGAGCTGGAACACCAGCTCCCCGCCGCGCCGGTGGTACGGCGACAGGCCGCCCTCGCCGGTGTTGTGCAGGCAGCCGGCCAGGGCCGCGCCCCGGTTGAGCGCCGCCACGGCGTTGCCCGACAGCGAGCCGAAGCTCATCCCGGAGATGTTGACCACCGACTCCGGCCGGAACGCCCGCGCCCGCCCCCGGGCCGCCCCGAGCACCTTCGCGCACGGCAGCCGCACGTCCTGCCCGGCGGCCGGCGCCGACGGCGGCACGGCCCGGCCGAACGTGCGGTGCTTGATGATCGGATAGCCGGCCGTGTACTCGATGTCGTTGTCCGTGCCGAACCCGAAGTAGTTGTTCTCCTGCTTCGCCGACGCGTACACCCAGCGCCGCTGGTCGCGGGTGAACGGCCGCTCCTCGTTGTTGCCGGCCACGATGTACTGCCGCAGCTCGGGGCCCAGCGACTCCAGCAGGTAGCGGGCCCGCCCGAGCACGGGGAAGTTGCGCAGCAGGGCGTGGTCGCGTTGCAGGACGTCGCGGGCGGCGAGGGCCGCGACGGCGGCGGTGACGGCGGGTACGGCTCGGCGGGCCCATCTCATGCCGCCAGTCTCCCCGCACCCGCCGGCCGCCGCACGGTTCGTCCGCGCCCCGCCGTGTGCTGCACCTGCAATGAGAAAGGCCCGTGTCGGCTTGCTGATGCCATGCATAACCCGCAGGTTTCCCCGCAGGCGCGGCACGGTAGGGTGTCGGCGTGGCGATGTTCCGGATCGGCGAGGCAGCCGAACTGCTCGGCGTCAGCACCGACACGGTGCGACGCTGGGTCGACGCCGGCCGCCTCGCCGCCACCCGCGACGCGCACGGCCACCGGGTGCTCGACGGCGTGGACCTGGCCGCCTTCGTCCGGGCCGCGGCCGCCGCGCCCGAGGAGCACGCCGAGCTGTCCTCGGCGCGCAACCGGCTGCGCGGCATCGTCACCGCGGTGGTCAAGGACACCGTCATGGCCCAGGTCGACATCCAGGCCGGGCCGTTCCGGGTCGTGTCGCTGATGAGCCGCGAGGCGGTCGACGACCTGGGCCTCGAGGTCGGCGCGATCGCCGTCGCGGTCATCAAGTCGACGACGGTCGTGGTGGAGCGGCCGTCCGCTGCGAAAGGCAGGACCGGCACGTGACCGGAACGACGACCCGCACCGCCCTCGCCGGGGCGTTCGCCCTGGCCCTCGCCCTCGCCGGTTGCGCCGGCGGGTCCGACCGGCCGGCGCCGGGGGAGAGCGGCGCCGAGGTGCGCGGCCCGGTCACCGTCCTCGCCGCGGCGTCGCTGACGGAGTCGTTCCACCGGCTCGGCGACGAGTTCGAGGCCGCCCACCCGGGCACCACCGTCACCTTCAGCTTCGCCGGCAGCTCGGCCCTCGCCACCCAGGTCAACCAGGGCGCCCCCGCCGACGTGTTCGCCGCCGCGTCCCCGGCCACCATGCGCCCGGTCACCGACGCCGGCAACGCCGCCGGCGAGCCGGCCACCTTCGCCCGCAACCAGCTGGTCATCGCCGTGCCGAAGGGCAACCCGAAGGGCGTCGGCGCGCTGGCCGACCTGACCCGGCCCGGGGTGAAGGTGGCGCTCTGCGCCGAGCAGGTGCCCTGCGGCGCGGCGGCCCGCACCGCCCTGGACGCCGCCGGCGTGGCGCTCACCCCGGTCACCCTCGAATCCGACGTCAAGGGCGCGCTGGCCAAGGTGCGCCTCGGCGAGGTCGACGCCGCGCTGGTCTACCGCACCGACGCCACCGCCGCCGCGTCCCAGGTGGACGCCGTGGAGTTTCCCGAGTCGGCCCGGGCCGTCAACGACTACCCGATCGTCGTGCTGCGCCAGGCCGGCAACCCGACGGCCGCGCGGGCCTTCGTCGCGTACGTGCTGTCCGACCGGGGCCGGGCCGCGTTGACCGCCGCCGGGTTCCAGCCGCCCCGGGCCTGACCGCCGGTGGTACGCCCACCCGGCCCGGCCCCGCGCCGCCGCGTCCCCGGCCGGCGGGTGCCCGTCGCCCTGTTCGTTCCCGCCGGCCTCGGGCTGGCCTTCCTGGTGCTGCCCCTGACCGGGCTGCTCGCCCGTGCACCCTGGGCCACCCTGCCGCAGCGGCTCGCCGCGCCGGGGGTGCTCACCGCGCTGCGGCTGTCCCTGCTGACCGCCACCGGAGCGACGCTGCTCTGCCTCGCCCTCGGCGTACCCCTGGCCTGGGTGTTGGCGCGGGTGCGGTTCCCCGGCCGGCGGCTGGTGCGGGCGCTGGTCACGGTGCCGTTGGTGTTGCCGCCGGTGGTCGGCGGCGTGGCCCTCCTGCTGGTCTTCGGCCGGCGGGGGCTGCTCGGCGGCTGGCTCGACGCGACCTTCGGCGTCACCCTGCCGTTCACCACCGCCGGGGTGGTCCTCGCCGAGGCGTTCGTGGCCATGCCGTTCCTGGTCATCGCCGTCGAGGGCGCCCTGCGCGCCGCCGACAGCCGGTACGAGGAGGCGGCCGCCACCCTGGGCGCGGGCCGGTGGACGACGTTCACCCACGTCACGCTGCCGCTGGTCGCCCCCGGCGTGGCGGCCGGCGCGGTGCTGTGCTGGGCCCGCGCCCTCGGCGAGTTCGGCGCGACCATCACCTTCGCCGGCAACTTTCCCGGCCGCACCCAGACCATGCCGCTGGCCGTCTACCTGGCCCTGGAGACCGACCTGGAGGCCGCGATCGTGCTGAGCCTGGTGCTGCTCACCGTCTCCGTGGCGATCCTCGCCGGCCTGCGCGACCGCTGGGTCACCGGCCCGTGACCGCCGCCGGGCCGCGCCGCCGGGCGGCCGGGACCCCGCTGCTCGACGCCCACCTCGTCGCCGACCGGGGCGGATTCCACCTCGACGTGGCGCTGCGGGTGCGGGCGGGGGAGGTGGTCGCGCTGCTCGGGCCCAACGGCGCGGGCAAGACCACCGCGCTGCGCGCCCTGGCCGGCCTGCACCCGCTGGCGGCCGGGCACCTCACCCTCGACGGGGTCGACCTCGACCGCCCCGACGGGCGGGTGTGGGTCCCGCCGGAGCGCCGCCCGGTCGGCGTCGTCTTCCAGGACTACCTGCTCTTTCCGCACCTGAGCGCCCGCGACAACGTCGCCTTCGGTCCCCGCCGGCGCGGCGCGGACCGGCGCGCCGCCCGCGCCCGCGCCGACGCCTGGCTGGACCGGGTCGGCCTCGCCGGCTACGCCCGCCGCCGTCCCCGGGAGCTCTCCGGCGGCCAGGCCCAGCGGGTGGCGCTGGCCCGGGCCCTCGCCGTGGAGCCGACCCTGCTGCTGCTCGACGAGCCGCTCGCCGCCCTCGACGCCCGCACCCGGGTGGACACCCGCGCCGATCTGCACCGCCATCTCGGCGCGCACCCCGGCGCGACCGTGCTGGTCACCCACGACCCCCTCGACGCGCTGGTGCTGGCCGACCGGCTGGTCATCGTGGAGGGCGGCCGGGTGGTCCAGGAGGGGGACGCGGCCGCCGTCACCGCCCGCCCTCGCACCGACTACGTCGCCCGCCTGGTCGGGCTGAACCTGCACCGGGGCCACGCCGACGGCCACCAGGTGCGCGTCGGGGCGCTGACCCTGACCGCCGTCGACCGCGTCGTCGGGGAGGCGTTCGTCGCGTTCCCGCCCGCCGCCGTGGCCCTGCACCCGGCCCGGCCCGACGGCAGCCCTCGCAACACCTGGCCCGCCACGGTGGCCGGGGTGCAACGGCACGGGGACCACCTGCGGGTCGAGTTGGACGGCCCGCTACCGGTCTCCGCCGACGTCACCCCGGCGGCCGTCGCCGCGCTGCGGCTGCGCCCCGGCCAGCAGGTGTGGGCGGCGGTGAAGGCCGCCGAGACCCGCGCGTACCCGGCGGGCGGCTGATCCGCACCGGCTCAGGTGGTCGACGCCTCCGGCCCGGTCGGCACGCGGCCGGCGCGGGGACGCGGGGCGTGCTCCCGCGCCAGTGACCAGCCGTGGCACCACTGCCGCTCCGGCGTCTCGTCCGCGGCCACCGCGAACGCGGTCAGGGCCGCGACCGCCTCCGGGCACCAGTGCGCGGCCGTCTGCGCGACGATGCGGGACAGCGCCTCCCGCCGCCGGCGGAGCACCTCGTCGACCAGGCCGGCCCCCGTGGCGCTCAGCCGCAGCCGCACCACCCGGCGGTCGCTGGCCGAGCGGGTCCGCTGGACCAGCCCTTTGGCGGCCAGCCGGTCGCACATCCGGGTGCCCGCGGAGGGGGCGACGCCGAGCTCGGCGGCGATCTCCGCCGCGCGTTGGGGCCCTCGCGCGGCCAGGACGACCAGCGTGCGGAACTGGGACAGGGTGACCTCCGGGCCGATCCCGGCCAGCGACCGGGTGGTCAGTCCGACGAGGGCCCCGCTGGCGGCCAGGAGTGCCGCCACCGCCTTGTCCTCGATGCCCGGCGGTGGATCGGCCATGGTGGACCTCCGGCTGCGGTGCGGGCGGCGGGAGTCCATCATGGCAGCAAAAATCCGTTTTGCGCAGCGACAGGCCGGTATGCGCACCCGCCCTGCCGACCCGGGGCGTTGCTGACGGATCAGGGGACCAGCGCAGCCGGGCGGGACGGGTCAGCCGCGGGTGTTCCAGACCAGGGGCGCTTTGCGGATCCATGCGTCGTCCTCGATCGTCTGAACGAGGAACCGGGCGAGGTCGGCGCGGTTGATCCGTGCGCCGGGCCTTTCGGTGCCTGCCTCGGCGGCCCGCACGGGACCACCGGCGGGCTTGTCGGTCAGGGTCACGGCGCGGGCCAGGGTCCAGTCGATGCCGGACGAGGCGTGGATGACCTGGTCGACCCCGGTGTGGTCCTCGAAGCCTGCCTTGATGTTCGACAGTTTGATGAACGCCCTGACCAGCGGGTTGAGCCGGGCCCAGTCGCCGCCCGCGCCCTGCGTGGACGTCAGCACGATGCGGCGGATGCCCTGCTCGCCCATGGCGGTGAGAGTGTGGCGGGCAGCGACGGTCATGAACATCGGCGGGCTGACCGGCTTGGCCCACGGGTTGTCGGAGGCGCGGGCGTTGTTCAGGACGCTGATCACCCCCTCGGTGCCTTCGGCAGCCCGGCGGATGTCGTCGATGTTCGCAGGGGTGCCAGGGATCAGCTCTACGCCGGCCGGTGCCTGCACCTTGTCGGGGTCGCGGACGAGGGCGCGGACGCGGTAGCCGCGCTGAGCCGCGTACGCCAGCACGTGAGCGCCGGTGCGGCCGCTGCCGCCGAGGACGAGGAGGTTGCTCATGGTGATCAGGTGCCTTTCGCTCAGTTCAGGGGTGGATCAGGCGCGCTCGGGGACGGCGCAGCCGTCCGGTCCGCAGACCGGCTCATCGCCGGCGTGGTCGGCGAGGGTGCGGGGATGGCTGTCGTCCCAGGCCTTGCGCAGCAGCTCAAGGAGGCTGTCGCTGTCCTGGGCGCCGGGCACGCCGTAGCGGTCGTCGATGACGATGAACGGCGCGCCGGTCGCCCCCAGGCGCTGGGCGCGGGCCGCGTCGTCGCGGACCTGCTGGCGGTAGCGGCGGTCGGTGAGGGCCTGGCGGGTCTGCTCGCGGTCCAGGCCGAGTTCGTCGGAGAGCCCCAGCAGGTCGTCGGAGGAGAAGACCGGCTCGGCCCTGCCGAAGTAGGTGGTGAAGACCGCGTCCCAGGCCTCGCGGTTCTTGCCCTGGGCGCTGGCGTGGGCGAGGAACTCGTGCGCCAGATCGGTGTTACCCACCTTGTTGTCCAGTACCTGGTACGGGATGAGTCCCTCGCTCTCGGCGAGCTTCTCGATCCGCCGGGTCGAGGTCTCGGCCTGACTGCCGCCCATACCGTGCCGGCGGAGCAGGGCCTCGCGGACGGAGAAGGTGTCCCCCTCGGGGAAGCTGCTGCTGAGCGGGAACGAGTGGTGGACCAGTTCCACCTCGTCCGCGTGCTCGAACCGCTCGATGGCCTTGGTCACCCGGTAGTTCCCCAGGCCGCACCAGGGGCAGGTAACTTCGGCCCAAATGTCCACCTTCATCACTAACCTCCTTTTCTTACGACTTGTTTGTAACGCAACGATAGGCCAGCATGGAAGGCGGTACAAAAGGCACACCGGTGTTCGTGTCGGAGAGGAATGTGCGTCATGGAGACGGTCGACGGAGCAGAGGCGACGGCAGGAGCGGCGGCGATCGGGCCGTGCGCAGCCATCCCTGTCGAGCACATGGACTTCATCCGCCAGACCCTCGACCGCGTCGGCGACAAGTGGAGCCTGTTGATCATCGCGGTCCTGGAGTCCGGGCCGCTGCGCTACACCGACCTGCAACGGCAGGTCCCCGGCATCTCCCAGCGCATGCTCAGCCTGACCCTTCGCCAGCTCAGGCAGGACGGGCTTATCACCCGCACCGCCTACGCCGAGGTCCCTCCGCGCGTCGAGTACACCCTCGCCCCGTTGGGCCGCGGGCTACACGAGATCGTCACCTCGCTGATCGGCTGGGCCGCCGACCACCACGACGAGATCCGGGCCAATCGCGAGCGCGCCGCGACGACCGGATCCTGACCGCTGCGCAGGCGGTCGCGGACGCGATGCGTCTCATCGGCGTTCGCCTGCGCAAGGTCGTCTCCAGTACGGCACCGCTCGCTTCCGGCTCGTACCCCACCTGGTCAAGACGCTCAACGTCGCCACCCCCGAGTCCGCAAGCCGGGGTCGACCTGGATCGAACTGCCCCGCCCTCCCGACGCGAAGTGGGGTCGGCCGGCCACGTCCGCATCGGCTACGCCCGTGCCTCCACGGGCCGGCAATCCCGGGACACCCGGCTCGACTCACCGCACTGCGCCGGCATCACCCGGATCTTCTCCGAGAAGATCTCCACCCGCGCGGCGACGCGGCCCGAGCTCGACCAGGCCGTCCATCTCGCCCAGGAGCTCCGCGCCTCCGGCGCCGCGGTCACCCTCGTCGGCCACGAGCACAAGCACCTGTGCCGCGGGCTGGAACTGGCCGCCCTCGCCATGCTCGCCATGGCACTACACCTGCGCAGTGACGAGATGCGCCTGCGCGACATCGCCTCGCAGCTCGTCGTCACCAGGGGAAAGAAGAACAACTGTTGACCCCTGGTCGCGCATCCGTTGGCAACGCCTCGACGCGGCCGGGCGGGTCGGCCGTCGCCGGCCCGCCCGGCCGGGTCCGTCAGGGCCGCCGGAACGACTGCCGGACCACTCCGCCGACGATCGCGCACCACGTGCCCGTGCCGACCTTGCCGTTGGGCGGCAGGCCGTGCAGCCGCTGCACGTCCTGCACGGCCCGGCGGGTGGCGTGGTCGAACTCGCCGGTCACCGCCACGTCGGCGTAGCCCTTCCAGTTGAGGATGAACTGCACGGCGCTGACCGGCGCGCCGCTGGCGTCCCGGCCCAGCTCGGGGGCGAGGGTCTCCCAGGTGGGCGTGGTGAGGGTGGCGTCCACGTCGACCGGGATGCCGTTGCGGGCCTGCCAGTCCTGCACGGCGGCGACGGTGGCGGCGTCGAACGTGCTGTTGACGGGCACCGCGTAGCCCCGGTGGGTGAGCAGGTACTGCACCACCCGCACCGAGGGGGAGCTGACGAACCGCCACAGGTCCGGCCAGCGCCGGGCCGGCACGTCGCCGAGGCTGGTGCCCAGCTCGCGGGCCACCCGCCTGCGCAGCTCCGGAAACTGCCGGTAGAACGCCGTCCCGGGGCACGCGGTGGTGCGGAAGTCCCAGTGGCCGAAGATGTCGTGGGCGTGCAGGCCGTACTGCCGGCCGATCGTGGCGCAGAGCCTGACCAGCGAGTCCAGCAGCGCCTCCGGCGGGGTCTCGTCGACGTACGTGCCCTCGTTCTCGATGCCGATGGCGCGCCCGTTCTCGCCCGGGCAGTGCGCGGAGACCATCTGCCGGTCGCCGGCGGCCAGCCGTTCGAGGCTGCCGTGCCGGCCCTCCAGCACGTAGCCGCCGCGGCTGACGGTGAAGTGCTGGCCGGTGTCCGACCAGCCGTTGCCGTCCATGTGCAGGTCCTGGCAGTCCCGGGCCAGCTTCACGGCCTGCTCGCGGGAGTAGTCGGTGACGTTCGGGAACGCCATGTGATGCACGATGATCTTGTTGGTGGCGATCTCGCTGACCGAGAGCGGATCGGCCGGCGGCCGGGCGTCCCACTCGTCGCAGCCAATGATCCAGTCGAGGTCCGCACCGGACGCCGCCCGCGCGGAGGCGGGGGTCGCGA
This sequence comes from Micromonospora sp. PTRAS2, assembly GCF_054052245.1. NCBI lineage: Bacteria > Bacillati > Actinomycetota > Actinomycetes > Micromonosporales > Micromonosporaceae > Micromonospora > Micromonospora sp. PTRAS2. The sequence goes on along the minus strand of NZ_JBSWBU010000007.1, from coordinate 186,058 downwards.
GCTGCGTGCCGACGACGGCGACCGTGGCCGCGCCGAGCCCGGCCCGCAGCAGGGTGCGGCGGTCGAGCTCCGGATGGTCGAAGTGCATGGCATCTCCTCTGTGGCCGACGGCGGCGCATGAGTGAAAAGGAGCTCCAGGAGCAACGCGTGATGTGGAGGATATTGCCAACGCGGGTCGCGCGCCAGGGGTCAGTCGCCGCCCCGACGGTCCGGCCCACTTCACCTAGCCTCCTAGGATGCCTTACGCGACGTGCGCCACGTCGCCGCAGCCGACCGACACCGGCGCAACGAAAGCACGCCCGGGGAAGGGGATGCAGCCGTTGCGCCGATGGCCCACTGGACGGCGCCGGTCACAATGAGCGGCGTCGGATTCGGGTGTGGGCGGGCCAGCGGCCCGGGGGAGCGGTGGAGACCGTCGAATGAGCGCCAACAGCTGGCTGGTGTCCGGCTACACCGAGGTCCGTGAGCTGGGCTCGGGTGCGTCGGGTCGGGTGGTGCTGGCCACCCACGACGCGACCGGCACCCCGGTCGCCGTGAAGTACCTCGTCGGTGGCCTCGGCGGTGACCCGTCGTTCCGTGAGTCCTTCCGCGCCGAGGCCCGCCTGCTGGCCGACATCGACGACCCGCACGTTTCCCGCCTCTACGAGTACGTCGAGTCGCCCACCGGGGCGGCGATCGTCATGGAGCTGGTCAACGGCGTCTCGCTGCGGCAGATGCTGCGGGCCAACGGGCCCACCGGGCCGGAGGCGGCGCTCTGCGTCCTCAAGGGTTCGCTCGCCGGCCTGGCGGCCGCGCACGACCGGGGCGTGGTGCACCGCGACTACAAGCCGGAGAACGTGCTGGTCACCGCTCAGGGGGAGAGCAAGCTCGCCGACTTCGGCATCGCCATGCCGATCGGCGGGGAGTCGACCACCATCGTCAGCGGCACGCCCCGCTACATGGCGCCGGAGCAGTGGACCGGCGCGGCGGCGGCCCCGGCCTGCGACATCTACGCCGCGACGGCGACCTTCTTCGAGTGCCTGACGGGCCGTCCCCCGTACGACGGGCGGAGCCTGCTGGCCCTGCGTGACCAGCACGCCAGCGCGCCGGTGCCCACCGATCCGGCCCCGCCGCCGGTGCACGAGCTGCTGCGCCGGGGGATGGCCAAGCGGCCCGACGACCGGCCGCAGCCGGCGCAGGTCTTTCTCGGCTTCCTGGAGCAGATCGCGGGCGGGGCGTACGGGCCGGACTGGGAGGAGCGCGGGGTGCGGGAGCTGGCCCGGCGGGCCGCCCTGCTGGCCGTGTTCTTCCCGTTTCCGGATTCCTCGGGCGGCAGCACGAGCGTGGCCAGCACGGTCCTTGGGTCGGACGCCGGGTTCGGCAGGGGGCGGGAGATCCGCACCGGTCGGCGGATGCGGACGGGGCGGGCGCGTACGGCCCTGGTCGGTGGGGCGTTGGTGGCGGCGGTGCTGGTCGGCGGTGCCGGTTACCGGTACGCCTCGGGTGCGGAGCCCGACGTCGCGGCGCCGGTGGAGGCGAAGGATCCGACCGGGGCGGTGACGCCGGTTTCGGGCGGTGGTTCCGCGTCGGTCGCGCCGGAGGTCACGGTGAGTCCGTCGGGCGGTACCCCGACGCCTGCGCCGACGTCGGCGAGTCCGACGGTGGCGGCCCCGACCACGGGTGCGCCGGCCACGACGCGTCCGCCGTCGTCGACGCCGACGAGCCGGCCCACCCGGACGGCGTCGACGACTCCCAGCCCGAGTGCGAGCACGTCGTCCCCGCCGTCGGATGTCACCGCGCCCTCGGTGGGGTCGCCGAGCACCGGGGTGACGACGTTGGAGCCGGAGAACTGCAAGTACGGGGCTAGGTCGACGTCGGTGACGGTGAGTGTGACCGACGATCGTTCGGAGGCGGGGGAGTTGCGGGTGACGTTCCGGTACACCGTGGGTCGGTTGTCCACGTCGGTGGGCATGGAGTCGGTGGGGAAGGGCGTCTTCCAGGGCACGTTGGGTCCGTTCGCGGCGCCGGAGACGACGGTTCGTATCCCGGTGTCCGTCACGGCGGTCGACGCCGCGGGGAACTCGGCCGGGCCGGTGGGGCCGCTGTATGTGAGCCTGCAGTCGTTCTGCACGCCGGGTTGATCGCGGGTGGGGTCGAGGTTGATGGGGGGCGGCGGTGAGTAGTCCGAACGAGCCGACGGCGGCGTTGCCTGCCGATGGTGCGCCGACGGAGGCGTTTCCGGTTGGGGGCGCGTCGGTGGGGGAGCCGACCGTGGACCTGGGTAGCACCGTGGGTCTGGGGCGGACGGTGGGTGTGGGGCGGACGCAGGTGTCCGGGGCCGGTTCGGAGGCGACGGTGGCGGGGGCGGTGTCGTCTCGTACCGTCGGGGTTTCCACCGAGCCGGTGGCCGCGGCCGGGGGTGAGACGCGGTTTGGTCCGGGGGTGCCGGTGGGGCCGCCGGCGGCCCCGGCGTGGCCGCAGTCGGGCGCGGGGGTGGGGTCGCGGTCGGTGTGGCGTCGGGTGGTTTCCGTGCTGTCCACTCTGCTGACGGTGGTGTTGCTGGTGGCCGTGGGGTTGTTCCTGTGGCAGCGGCTGAGCCCGTTGGAGATCGAGGGGGTCACGGTGGCGGTGGTCGAGCCGGCCGGGACCCGGTGTGACGTGACGGTGGAGGTGGCGGCGACGGTGCGGACGAACGGCAACGCCGGGACGATCCGTTACCAGTGGTTGCGTTCCGGTTCGCCGCCCGGTGCGTTGGTCAGCGAGCGGGTCGGCCGGGGGCAGCGGTCGGTGAGTCTGCCGTTGAAGTGGTCGTTCACGGGTGTGGGCACGGCTCGGGAGACGGCGACGGTCAACATCGTGGAGCCGTCGGTGACGCAGGCGGGTACGGAGGTTCGGTACGCCTGTCGTCGTCGTTGACGGTCGGCCGGGGGTGCCGTTTTCGCGCGGGTGGGTCAGGGTAGAGCGGACGGGTTGTTCGCTGTCCCTGGTGTAAAGGATCTGTGCGATGAGAGACGATTTCGGCGACGCGGTGGGTGACGTGCTGCGTGGGGTGTTGCTTTTCCTGCCCAGGGCCGTGGGTTTCGTGGTGGTCCTGGTGGTCGGGTGGTTGGTCGCCAAGGCTGTGGTGCGGGTGGTGGGCAGGGTGTTGGCGCGGGTCGGGTTCGACCGGGCGGTGGAGCGTGGGGGGATCAAGACGGCGTTGGCGCGGTCGGGGTACGACGCGAGTGAGATCGTGGCGAAGCTGGCGTACTACGGGGTGCTGTTGGTGACGTTGCATGTGGCGTTCGGTTTGTGGGGGCCGAATCCGATCTCGGATCTGATCGCTGCGGTGGTGGCCTGGTTGCCGAGGGCGTTCGTGGCGATCGTGATCGTGGTGGTGGCTGCCGCGATTGCTCGGGCGGTGAAGGACATCATCAGCAGTGCGTTGGGTGGGTTGTCGTACGGGCGGGTGTTGGCGGGCGTGGCGTCGGTGTTCATCGTCGGGTTGGGGGTGATCGCGGCGTTGAATCAGGTGGGCGTGGCGACGGCGGTGACGACGCCGGTGTTGGTGGCGGTGTTGGCGACGGTGGGCGGGATTCTGGTGGTCGGTGTTGGTGGTGGGTTGGTGCGTCCGATGCAGAGTCGGTGGGAGTCGTGGTTGAGCCGGGCGGAGCGGGAGTCGCGGGTGGTGGCGACGCACGCGCGGGCGTATCGGGCGGGGCGGCGGGATGTGGAGGAGCGGTTGGCTGCGGCGGCTGCGCCGGTGGCGGGGGAGGATGTGGATCGGACGCAGGTGGTGCCTCGGGTGGGTGAGGAGTCGGAGCGTACTCAGCCGGTGGGTCCGTATGCGGGGTCGGAGGTGACGCGGCCGGTTCCGCCGTTGGCGCAGCGTGGTGGCGGGCACGAGGCGGTGGTGGGTGACGATGAGGCGACGGTGGTGATTCCTCGGCCGGACGGGGGTGGTGTCGGCCGGTGAGGTGGGGGCTGTTGGCGTCGGCCCGGGGTGGTGCGGTTCAGTCGGGTTGGGCGTCGAGGTAGACCCAGCGGCCGTTCTCGCGGGTGAAGCGGCTGTGTTCGGTGAGGGTCGCGGGTCGGCCGGCCTGTCGGTAGTGGGCTTGGAAGGTGACGGTGCCGGTGGTGTCGAGCAGGCCGCCGCGTTCGGTGTGGAGGATGTCGAGTCGGGTCCATCGTTGGCCGGGTTCGGGGTGCAGGTGGGTGGGGCGGGTGGAGGTGTGCCAGCTGCGCAGCAGGTAGGCGGTGTCGCCGATGGCGTAGGCGCTGTATCGGGAGCGCATGAGTGCTTCGGCGGTGGCGGCGTCGGCTTGCCCTCGGTGGAGTTTGCCGCAGCAGTCGGGGTAGGGCTGGCCGGTGCCGCACGGGCAGGGGTGGGTTGCCGGGTTGCGGTGTCGTTTCGCCACGTGGTCATCCTGCCGTAGTGGTGCGGAAAGGGCCGGCCCCGGTGGGGCCGGCCCTTTCTGGTGGTTGTGGGTCAGGAGGTGGCGTAGCCGCGGGTGGCGATCCAGTCGGCGAGGTGGTCGACGGTGATCCAGTAGCTGGCCTGGTCGGGGTTGGCCGAGTCGGCGATCTTGACGGTGTGGCCGTTGTCGCGGTAGCCGACGACGCTGATGTAGTGGCCGCCCTCGAAGGAGTGGGTGACGCCGTCGGTGTCGGTGGTGGTGCCGGCGATGTTGGCGACGACTGCGCGGCCGTTGTCGACGGTGCGGACGATGTCGGCCCGCAGGGTGTCGGTCTGCTTGTCGTCGGCCTTGTGGGTGCGGATCTCGACGCTGCGGTAGGCGTCGGGCTTGCCGGTCTCCTTGTTGAGTACGGGGGTGATGTCGTTGATGGAGTTGGTGCCGGCCTCGGTGGTGCCCATCTCCTTGGCCATGGTGTCCACGTCGATGTTCTTGCCCTGCACGCTCAGCGCGTTGCGCGCCGCCGCCGGGCCACAGTAGTAGAAGTTCGGCTGCGCCTCGTAGCGCACGTCCAGCTGACGCTCACCCGCCGGCCGACGCTCCGCCTGCACCGACACGGCGGCCCGCTCCGCGGGAGCGGCCTGCGCGGCCAGCGCCGGACCCGCGATCCCACCAGCGGTCGCGGCGATACCAGCAACGGTCAGAGCGGTACGACGAATCAGATCGGTACGCATAACAGCGTGCTCCTCTGCTCGGGGGAAAGACACGGCGCCACACACAGGGGAAGGGCGGCACCGCGAGAAGACTGGGGGACACACCCGGCGGCCGGGGGGCGGCCTGCTCGGGGCGTCGGGAGGATGTAACGACCCCGGCCCGTCCGCCATTCCCCGACCCGGGATCCGGGCTGACGGGGCGGGGCTGACCGGGCGGCAGAGCCCCGGTCGCATGCCAGATACAACGCCCCCACCCCCGACCCGATTCCGGCACCGCGGTGAGCCGGGCCACGGGACGCCGTGGGATGGACCGGACAGGTGGGTGGTGGGTGGCGTGCCGGGTTTGTCGTGGTGGGTGGTCAGAGCCAGCCGGAGCGGCGGAACAGTCGGTGCAGGGTCAGTGCGGCGGCGGCCATGAGCAGGAGTGCGGCGCCGTAGCCGTAGCGCCAGTGCAGTTCGGGCATGTGGGTGAAGTTCATCCCGTAGATGCCGGCGACGGCGGTTTGGGTGGCGGCGATGGCGGCCCAGGCGGCGATCTTGCGCATGTCGTTGTTCTGTTCGACGGCCAGTTGTGCCAGTCGGGTCTGCAGGATCGAGTTGAGCAGGTCGTCGTAGGCGTTGACGCGGTCGACTGCTCGGGCGAGGTCGCCGTCGACGTCGGTGAACCAGCGGCGTAGCGCGGGGGGTGGGCCGTCGGTGGGTGGTGTGGCCAGGGTGCGCAGTGGTGCCTGTGCGGGTAGGACGGCGCGTTTGAGTTCGACGATTTCTCGTTTGAGTTGGTAGATGTGCGGGATGTCGGCGGTGCGCTCGCGGGCGAAGACGGTTTCTTCGAGTTGTTCGAGGTCGGTTTCGACGTGGGTGGCGACGTCGAGGTACTGGGTGACCATGCGGGCGCAGATGGCGTATGCGACGGCCCAGGGGCCTTCGGCGAGGATGGCGCGGCGTTGTTGGAGGTCCTGGCGGACGGTGGTGAGTGCGCCGGGTGCGCCGTGGCGGACGGTGACGACGAAGCGGTCGCCGATGAAGATCATGACGTCGCCGGTGTCGACGACTTCGGAGGTGTCGGTGAGTTCGGTGTGTTCGACGTATGCGGCGGTGCGGAGGACGAGCAGGGTGACGTCGTCGTGGCGTTGCAGGGTGGGTCGGTGTCCGTCGGTGAGGGCCTGGGTGATGTGGAATTCGTCGAGGCCGAAGGTGTGTCCGACTGCGGTCATGACGGCGGGGGTGGGGTCGTGCAGGCCGAGCCAGACGAAGGAGTGTCGGTTGCGGCGGCTGTGGGTGTGGGCGTCGGTGTAGTGGGGGCGGCCGGGTTGGCGTTGGCCGTTGACGTAGACGGCGCAGTCGACGACGGCGTCGGGGTTGGTCGGTCCGGTGGCGGGTGGTGTGGTGCGGGTGGGGCGGCGCAGTGCGCGTCGGAGCAGGTCGGGCAGGGTGGTGCGCTGTCGGGTCGGTGCGGGTCGTTGGTCCACCGGTCACCTCCGCCTTGCGGGGACTGACGGCAACCGTAGGGGATCTTCGGGTGGGGTGGTGGGTCAGGGCACCGCGGTGGGTCAGGGCACGGCGGTGGCGAAGACGATGAGGTTGTCGGGGTAGGTGTGGTGGCGTTGGTCGAATGGGCCGCCGCAGGTGATGAGGCGGAGTTGGGGTGTGGGGCTGGTGCCGTAGACGAGGGCGGTGGGGAAGCGGGTCTTGGGGTAGGCGCGGATGTCGTCGACGGTGAAGGTGGCGGTGCGGTTGTCGGCGCGGGTGATGTGGATGCGATCGCCGGGTCTGAGTCGGCCGAGGTTGAAGAAGACGGCGGGGCCGGTGTCGCGGGAGTCGACGTGTCCGACGATGACGGCGTTGCCGGCTTCGCCGGGGCTGACGCCGGGGCGGTACCAGCCGGCGGTGGGGGGTGGGCCGGCCGGGGGGACTTCCAGTTGGCCGTCGGTGGTGGTGGCGACGGGGACGATGTCGGCGTGTACGTCGATGGTGGGGATGGTGATGTGCAGGGGGGTGGCGTGGGGCAGGGGTGGTGCGGGGCTGGTGGTGCTGGTGGTGGTGGGCTTGGTGTCGGGTTGGGGTGGTGGGGGTGGGGTGTGGGTTGCGGCGGTGGCGAGGAGGCCGAGTCCGGCGGCGGCGGTGAGGGTGGTCAGTGTGATGGCGGCCCGGTGGGTGTGGTGGGGGGCTGCCACGGTGTCTCCTTTCGGGCAGGTGGGGGTGCCCGCGTCGGTGGTGGCCGGCGCGGGCACCCGTGGCAGGGATGGGTGGTGTGGTTCAGGCTGGTGCGGTGGTGCGGCGGCGTCGTCGGCGGGTGAGGATGAGTGCGCTGGTGGCAGCGGCGGCGACGAGGGTGGTGCCGGTGGCGAGGAGGCCGGTGGTGTCGCTGTCGGTGCCGGTGCCGGCGGGTGCGGCGCCGATCGGGGTGACGGTGAAGGTGGAACTGCCTGAGGTGGTGCCGTCGCCGCAGGTGGCGGTGACCGTATAGGTGCCGAGGGTGAATCCGGCGGTGAACAGTTCCGCGCTGAGTCCGCCGCCGGCTGCGGCGGTGGTGGATCGGACGTTCTGGTCCCGGTCGGGTCCGGTGACGTGGAAGAGCGCGTCGCCGGATTTCGGGTTGCAGGTGGAGGTGAGCACGACGGTGCCGCCGACCGGGGTGGTGGCTGGTGAGACGGTGGTGTCGGCGAGGGCGGCGGCGGGGAGCAGGAGTGTGCCGAGGCCCGCGCCGAGCGCTGCCGATCCGAGGATTGTCTGTGCCTTCATACGCGTCTTCCCTCACTTTTCGTCCGCTGTCGCGTGGGACGTCGTTCGGGTGGCCAGCTCCGTGTGTAGCACCGGTGTGTCCCACACTAGGAGGGTTGGGTCCTCGATCCGGTGGGATTGAGAATTCTTCGTTGCCGTCCTGTGGCGGGGGCTGGTGGGGCGGTGTGGGTGGTCCGTCCGTGCCATGATCGTGATCATGAATACGGGGACTGTTACCGCGGACGCTGCGGGCACGTGGACGCTGGGCGATCTCACGGTCAACCGGATGGGTCTGGGCGCGATGCGGTTGACGAAGACGGCTGATGGTCGACCCAGCGACCGGGGGCGGGCGGTCGGGGTGTTGCGCCGGGCCGTGGAGTTGGGTGTCAACCACATCGACACGGCCTCGTTCTATTTCTCGGCGTTGCGTTCGGCGAACGAGCTGATCAATACGGCTCTCGCCCCGTACCCGGAGGATCTGGTGATCGCGACGAAGGTCGGGCCGGGCAAGGACGCGTCGGGGGAGTGGTTGCCGTTGGCGCGGCCCGAGCGGTTGCGGGGGCAGGTGGAGGAGAACCTGCGGCAGTTGGGTCGTGACCACCTGGACCTGGTGTATCTGCGGCAGGATGGTCTGGAGTCGGTGGCGGAGCATTTCGGCGCGTTGGCCGAGCTGCGTGAGGCGGGTCTGATCCGGCAGCTTGGCATCTCCAACGTCCGTCCGCATCATCTGCCGCAGGCGCAGGCCGTCGCGCCGGTGGTGAGTGTGCAGAACGCGTACGGGCTGGGGTACCGGCCGCGTCACGACCAGTTCCTGCGGGACTGCGCCGCGCAGGGTGTGGCGTATGTGCCGTTCTTCTCCCTGGCGACCACGGGCCGGGAGGCGGGCGCGAGCGGCGTGGAGGACGCGGAGGTGCGGGCGGTCGCCGCGGCGCACGGGGTGTCGCCGGTGCAGGTCCGGCTGGCGTGGACGTTGGGGCGGGGCCCGAACGTGCTGGCGATTCCCGGCACGGGCGATCCGGATCATCTGGTGGCGAACGTGGCGGCGGGGGCGTTGCGGTTGACCGACGGGGACCTGACCCGGTTGGAGGCCGTGCACCGGCGCGGCGAGTGACGGTGGCGTTGTCGCCGCCGGCCGGTGTCGGGTGGCGGCGGGTGGTGTGACAGCGTGTCGGGGTGAACGATGGCGTGCCGGTCGACGTCGACGTCGCCCTGGTCGGCGGTGGGGGTGCCGCGTCGCTGGTCCTGGCGGCGCTGGACCGGCACGGGCTGGCGGGGTTGCGGGTCGCCGTGGTGGATCCGGTGCGCAGGCGCGGCCAGGATCGCACGTGGGCGTTCTGGGGTCGCCCCGGTGGTGAGCTCGACGGGGTGCTCAGCGCCAGTTGGGGGCAGGTGGAGGTGGTCACGCCGGCTCGCCGGCGGGTGCTGGACCTGGCGCCGCTGCGGTATGCGATGGTGCGGTCCGCTCCGGTGTATGCGCGGGCGGCGGAGGCGGAGCGGCGGCTGGGGGCGGTGCGGTTCGACGCGGCGGTGGCGGGGCTCGACGACGACGGCACGCGGGTGGTGGTGCGCGGCGGGGACGGTGCGCCGCTGGTGCGGGCGTCGTGGGTGCTCGACTCGCGTCCCCGGCCGCCGGCGCGGCCGGGCCGGACGAGCTGGTTGCAGCATTTCCGGGGTTGGTGGGTCGCCTCGGAGGTGGCGTTGTTCGATCCGCGGCGGGCGGTGTTGATGGATTTCCGCACCCCGCAGCCGGGCCGGGGGGTGTCGTTCGGTTACGTGTTGCCGGTCAGCGACCGGTTCGCGCTGGTGGAGTACACCGAGTTCTCCCCGGCCCGGTTGACGGGCGACGGGTACGACCGGGCGTTGCGCGGCTATCTGGGTCGGCTCGGGTGGGATCCGGCGGCGTTGGTGGTGCGGGAGGTGGAGGACGGGGTGATTCCGATGACCGATGCGCCGTTTCCGCGTCGTCCCTCGCCTCGGGTGGTGCGGTTGGGCACGGCGGGTGGCGCGACCCGCCCGTCGACGGGGTTCACGTTCTCGGCGATGCTGCGGCAGGCCGAGCAGGTGGCGGCGGCGTTGGCGGGTGGGCGGGCGCCGGTGCCGGCACCGGCGTATCCGCGTCGGCACCTGTGGATGGACGCGGTGGCGTTGCGGGCCCTGGACACGGGTCGGGTCGGTGGTCCGGAGTTCTTCGACGGGTTGTTCGACCGTAATCCGGCGTCGCGGGTGCTGCGGTTCCTCGACGGTGACACCGGGGTGGTGGAGGATCTGGCGGTGATGCGGTCGAGCCCGTTGGTGCCGATGACGTCCGCGGTGCTCGGTGACGCGGTGGGGCGGTTGCGTGGTCGGCTGCGCCGGCCCGGGTGAGCGCGGGGTCGCCGGTCAGCCGGGGCTCGCGGCGACGGTGTCGCGGATGCGGGCCCGCAGGTGCTGCAGGGGGTCGCCGTCGCCGACGGCGAGGCGGTTGCGGGTCGCGGCGACGGTGAGGCCCCACCGGGGGTAGGCGAAGGCGAGGCTGCCGCCGCTGCCGGCGGCGCCGAAGGACCCGTCGTCGTCGATGGAGTAGCCGAGACCCCAGGTCGTTTCCCGGCCGAAGACCCATTCGGTGCCGCGGACGGCGGGGGAGGACACGGCACGCAGCCGGTGCGGTGAGATCAGCCGTACGCCGTCGACGGGGCCGAGGAGCGCGGCGTACATGCGGGCGGCGGCGCGGGCGGTGAGGGTGCCGACGGCGGGCACGTCGACGGCGAGCACGTCGGGTCGGGTGGCGAGGGTGACGTCGGGGCGGACCCCGGGTGGGACGACCCGGTCGAGGTGGGGTAGTTGACCGGCGAACACCTCCAGCATGGTCGACAGGTTGCCGTCTTCCATGCGGGCCAGGCCGGGTTGGGCGGTGGGGTGGACGCCGCAGAGCAGTTCCCCGGCGACGCCGAGGGGCGCGGCGACATCCTCGGTGAGGATGTCGCCGACGCGGCGGCCGGTGACGCGGCGGATCACCTCGCCGACGATCCAGCCGAACGTCCACGCGTGGTAGGCGAGTTGGTGGCCGGGTGTCCACAGGGGGCGGGCGTCGGCGACGATGCCGCACATGCGGTCCCAGTCGGCGAAGTCGTCGAGGGTGACGTCGGCGGGTAGCGCCGGTATCCCGGCGGTGTGGGTGAGGGCGTGGCGCAGGGTGATGTGGTCCTTGCCGTGGCGGGCGAACTCGGGCCACACGTCGGCGATGCGCAGGTCGTAGTCGAGGTGCCCGCGTTCGGCCAGCACGTGTACGACGGTGGCGGTGAGTCCCTTGCCGGTGGAGACGCCGTAGACGCCGGTGGCGGCGGTCATGGGCCGGCCGGTGGTGGTGTCGGCGACGCCGGCGTGGGCGTCGACGATCGGTTCGCCGTGCAGGTAGGCGGCGACCTGTACGCCTGCCTCGCGGCCGGTGCAGACGAGGTCGTCGATGGTGGCGTGGATCTCGGCCCGGAGGTTGTCGAGGCGGTCGGTCACGGTGAGCCACCCTGCCATGCCGCCGGTGGTGGCGCCGCCGGTTTTCTGCCGGCGGGGGTGGTCGGTGCCGGTCGGGGCGGCCGGTAGGTTGCGGGCATGGTGGATGCGGCGGCCGGTGGGGTCGTGGAGATCTGGACCGACGGGGCGTGCAGCGGCAATCCGGGTCCGGGTGGGTGGGGTGCGGTGCTGCGGTACGGCACCCACGAGCGGGACCTGTGCGGGGGAGAGGCGACGCCGACGACCAACAACCGGATGGAGCTGATGGCGGCGATCCGGGCGTTGGAGAGTCTGACCCGGCCGGTGTCGGTGCGGTTGCACACCGACAGCACGTATGTGCGTAACGGCATCACGGGTTGGTTGGCCGGGTGGAAACGCAACGGGTGGGTGACGGCGGCGCGGCAGCCGGTCAAGAACGCGGACCTGTGGCAGCGGTTGGAGGCGGCCTGCGCCCGGCACGAGGTGACCTGGTTGTGGGTGAAGGGGCACAACGGGCATCCGGAGAACGAGCGGGCCGACGCCCTGGCCGGCCGGGGCATGGCGCAGGCGCGGGCGGAGGTGGGGGCGGCCCGACTGGGGTGACGTTGCGTCACGGGGTGGGGTTGTGCCGGGGCACACCGGTGGGTAACGTTGCGGATCGATGGCGTTACTTTCAGTTGTCACGGGAGGTGTCCGCGTGACCGCGACCGCCGCTACCGACCTGCCGCTCTGGCCGGCGTCCACTCTCGATCACGGCCCGTTCGCGCTGCTCGACGAGGAGCAGCGGCATCGGCTCGCGGGGCCGGTGACCCGGGTCCGGCTGCCGACCGGCGCGCCCGCCTGGCTGGTCACCCGGCACGCCGACGTGCGTCAGGTGCTGCGTCACCCCGGGTTCAGCGCCGACCTGGAGCGTCCCGGGTTTCCGCTGCTGCGTCCGCTGCCCCCGCAGTCGGAGTCGGACCGGCAGGGCGGCTTCATCCGGATGGACGGTGAGGAACACTTCCGGCTGCGTCGGATGCTCACCGCCGAATTCATGATCAAGAATGTGCGGCGGATCGAGCCGTTGATCCAGCAGACCGTCGACGCGGCGTTGGCCGACCTGGCCGCGGCGGGTCCACCCGCGGACCTGGTCGAGACGTTCGCCCTGCCGGTGCCGTCCATCGTGATCTGTCACCTGCTCGGTGTCCCCTACGCCGACCACGACTTCTTCCAGGTCCGCAGCCGCACCCTGCTGGACCGCACGACGTCGATGGAGCTGGTCCGGGCCCACGCGCAGGAGCTGCGCGACTACCTGCGTGAGCTGGTCGTCGCCCGGCACCACGACGCCGACGGCGACGACCTGATCAGCCGGCTGGTGCGCGACCGGGTCGCCACCGGGCAGCTCACCGTCGACGAACTGGTCGGCATGGCCCTGCTGCTGCTCGTCGCCGGCCACGAGACCACGGCCAACATGATCGGCCTGAGCACCCTGCTGCTGCTGCGCGAGCCGGGCCGCTTCGCGGCGCTGCGCGAGTCGCCGCACCGGGCGGCCGAGCTGGTCGAGGAGCTGCTGCGCTACCTCAGCGTGGTGCGCACGGGGCTGCCCCGGCTGGCCCTGGTCGACGCCGAGATCGGCGGCCAGGTCATCCGGGCGGGGGAGGGCGTCATCGCGGTGTTGTCGCTGGCCAACCGCGACCCGGAGGTCTTCGACGACCCGGAGGAGTTCGACCCGTACCGGCAGGCCCACCAGCACCTCGCGTTCGGCTTCGGGGTGCACCAGTGCATCGGTCAGCCGCTGGCCCGCGCGGAGCTGCGTATCGCCCTGGTGGGGTTGGCCGACCGTTTCCCGACCCTGCGGGCCGCGGTCGTGCCGCAGCAGGTGTCGACCCGCGACACGTCGGTCGTGTTCGGCCTCAACAACCTGCAGGTGACCTGGTGAGCCAGGTGGGCGTGGTGCGGGTGGCGGTGGACCGGGGCAGGTGCTGCGGGTCCGGCAACTGTGTGGTCGCCGCGCCGGAGGTCTTCGACCAGGACGACACCGACGGGCTGGTGCTGCTGCGGCGGCCCGAGCCGCCGCCGGCGGCGGCCGAGCGGGTCCGCCGCGCTATCGAGGTCTGCCCGGCCGGCGCCATCCGCCTCACGTCGACGACGCAACCCTGACCGGCCGGGCCCGCCGGTGCGGGGGCGGCGGCCCAGGCCGCCCCGCACTCCTCGACGACCCACGACGACGGTTGACGTCGCCGACACCGCCCGCCGGGTGAGAGGTCAGGGTTCGCGGGAAGGGTCGGCGGCGCCGGAGACGGCGTCGACGTCGTAGCCGGCCCGGCTGGTGTCCCGGGCCGGGCGGGCCTGTTCGGCCGGCAGGTCGGCGAAGTCGTCCCCGCTGTCGGTGCTCGTGCGCACCGAATCGCCCGGCGGGCGCAGGGAGGCCTCCATGGCCGGCACGCCGTCCGGCTCGTCGGTGCTGGCACGGTCGTAGCGTCGCTCACTGGTCATGGGGCCCTCGTGCCCGGCTGGCCGGCCCGCAAACGTCCCCCGGGCCGGCGGTGAGCGCCGCCCGGGTCGAGCGTCGGCCGGTCAGCGTCGGCCGGTCAGCGGCGGCGGACCCGGCCTGCCGGGTTCGCGCCGCGGCGGCGGACCGGGACGACCGGCAGCGACCAGTGCGCGGGGCGGGTCACCGTCGCCGGGAGACCGGTGCGGTGGTCGCCCCGGGCCGCGTCGACCTGCGACTGGTGCACGAACAGCGCCCCGCGCATGTCCGCGCCCCGCAGATCCGCGCCCCGCAGGTCGGCGCCGGTGAGGTCGGCCAGCGTGAGGTCCACGCCCCGCAGGTCCGCCCCGAGCAGCACCGCGCCGCGCAGGTTCGCCCCCACCAGGTCGGCCCGGCGCAGGTCGGCGGCGACCAGCGCCGCCCCCCGCCGGTCCGCGCCGGCCCGCTCACCCCGGACCCGTTCGCTCACCCGCACCAGCAGCGGGTTCACCCGCCCCCGGTGCGCGTCGACGTCCACGGCCAGCAGCTGCGCGGCGGTGCCGCCGGCCAGCCGTCGGGTCTGCGCCAGCGCCGCGTCCAGCTCGGCGCGCAGCGGCCCCGGCGCGGTCAGCGTCACCGCCTGCGTCAGATACCACAGCAGCTCGTGCAGCGGCCGCATCACGGCGAACACGTCGAACATGCGGGTCGCCTCGCCGGGAGCCGCCCGCCAGTCCCGGCCGGCGAAGGTGACCTGGGCGACCCGCTGGCCCGCCCCGAAACAGTCGAAGACGGTGCACCCGGGGAAGCCCCGGGCCCGCAGGTCCCGGTGGATGCCGCAGCGGAAGTCGTCGCCGAGGTTCGGGCACGGCCGCCCGGCCGGCTTGTCCACGGCGAAGTCCGACGAGGCGGCGAAGGCGGGCGCGACACAGCACAGCCCGACGCAGCGGGCGCAGTCGGCCCGCAACTCGTCGCCGGAGTCGGGCGGGTCGGTCTCGGACACGTCGGGCCCTCCTCGAAGACGCCGCAACAGCGCCGGGACACGCCCGGGCCCCGCCCATTGTCGCGTCGGCGGCCACCCACCCCGGACACAGGGTGGGGCCGCCGGCGGCCAGTGTCGTGGCCGTCAGCCCTGCCGCCAGTCGTCGGCGCTCAGGTGCGAGCCCGCCTGCGGGCCCATCAGCAGCATCCCGCCGTCGACCGGCCACGACGCCCCGGTCACGTACGCGGCGGCGGGGGAGGCCAGCAGCGCCACCACCGCCGCGACCTCCCGGGCGTCGCCGGGCCGCCCCACCGGCACCCCGGGGCGCGCCTGCGTCAGCGGGTCGACGTCCTCCTGCCCGGTCATCGGGGTGGCGATCTCACCGGGGGCGACCGCGTTGACGGTGATCCCGTCGGCGGCCAGTTCCTGCGCCATCACCCGGGTCAGCAGGCCCAGCCCGCCCTTCGCGGCGCAGTACGCCGACGAACCCACCCGGGGGGCGTGCTCGTGGACGCTGGTGATGTTGACGATCCGGCCCCCGGTGCCCGCCGCCCGCATCCGCCGGGCGGCCCGCTGACCGCACAGGAACGGCCCGTCCAGGTCCACCGCCAGCACGTCGCGCCACTGCTGCCAGCTCGTCTCGACGAACGGCGCGGACGCGCCCGTGCCGGCGTTGTTCACCAGCACCCCGAGCCCGCCGAGCCGGTCGGCCAGCTCGTCGACGACGGCCGCCGCGTCCGGCAGCCGGGTCAGGTCCAGCTCGGCGGTGGCGCAGCGGCGGCCGGCGGCGCGTACCTCGTCGGCGGTGCGCCGGGCGCCGTCGGCGTCGCCGTACCAGGTGATGCCGATGTCGAAGCCGGCGTCGG
Organism: Micromonospora sp. PTRAS2; assembly: GCF_054052245.1. NCBI lineage: Bacteria > Bacillati > Actinomycetota > Actinomycetes > Micromonosporales > Micromonosporaceae > Micromonospora > Micromonospora sp. PTRAS2. The sequence continues at coordinate 170,492 of NZ_JBSWBU010000007.1, read as the reverse complement.
CGAGCGCCACCGCGCACGCCTTGCCGATGCCGGAGTCGGCGCCGGTGATGATCGCGATGCGGGGATAGTCGTCGTAGCACTGAGGCATGCGGGGGCACTACCCCCGTTGGCGGCGTCGAACCGCCGGGGTGCGGCCGCGACGTGTAGCCGGCCGCCGGGCGGGTAGCCGCAGCGGCATGGAGCTGGTCGAGGAGTCGCCGTACCGGTTCCGGATCGACCGGCGCGATCCGATGCGGGTGCCGGGGGTCGTGTTCGCCTCCCGGGAGCTGATCCCGCACGTCGACGAGGACCGGTGGCCGCAGCAGGTGGCGAACGTGGCGACCCTGCCCGGGATCGTCGGCGCCTCGTACGCGATGCCCGACGTGCACTGGGGGTACGGGTTCCCGATCGGCGGCGTCGCCGCCACCGACGTGGCCGCCGGCGGTGTGGTCTCCCCGGGCGGCGTCGGTTTCGACATCTCCTGCGGGGTGCGGCTGCTCGCCGCCGACCTCGACCGGACCGACCTGCCGAGGGTGCGCGACGCGCTGATGGACGGCCTCGACGCGGCGATCCCGCGCGGCATGGGCCGCGGCGCGGTGTGGCAGCTGGCCGACCGGGCCGAACTGGACGCGGTGCTGCGCGGCGGCTCCCGCTACGCCGTCGAACGCGGCCACGGCGTGCCCCGCGACCTGGCGCGCTGCGAGGACGCCGGCGTGGTCGACGACGCCGACCCCGGGCAGGTCAGCGACCGCGCCGTGCAGCGCGGCCAGCAGCAGGTGGGCAGCCTCGGCTCCGGCAACCACTTCCTGGAGGTGCAGGCGGTCGACGAGGTGCACGACGAGGCGGTCGCGGCGGCGTTCGGGCTGCGCGCCGGCCAGGTCGTCGTGATGATCCACTGCGGGTCGCGGGGCCTGGGCCACCAGATCTGCACCGACCACGTCCGGGCGATGGAACGGGCGATGCCAGGCCACGGCATCGAGGTGCCCGACCGGCAGCTGGCCTGCGCGCCCGTGCGGTCGCCGCAGGGCCGGGCGTACCTGGGGGCGATGGCCGCCGCCGCGAACTACGCCCGCGCCAACCGGCAGTTGCTCACCGCCGCCGCCCGCCGGGTCTTCGCCCGCACCGCCGGCAGCGGCCTGCACCTGGTGTACGACGTGTCACACAACCTCGCCAAGATCGAAACGCACGGGGTGGACGGGGCGGACCGGCGGCTGTGCGTGCACCGCAAGGGCGCCACCCGGGCCCTGCCGCCCGGGCATCCGCAGCTGCCCGCCGACCTGCGCGCCGCCGGGCAGCCCGTGTTCGTCCCCGGCTCGATGGGCACCGCCTCGTACGTGCTCACCGGCGTGGCCGGTGCGCCCGCGTTCGCCTCGACCTGCCACGGGGCGGGCCGGGTGCGCAGCCGCGCGCAGGCGGGGAAGTCGGTGCGCGGGCAGGAGCTACGCCGGGAACTCCAGGCACGGGGCATCGCGGTGCGGGGGGCGTCGTGGCGGGGGCTGGCCGAGGAGACACCGCAGGCGTACAAGGACGTGTCGGCGGTGGTCGACGTCGCCGAGGCGGCCGGGTTGTGCCGCCGGGTGGCCCGGCTGGTGCCGCTCGGCGTGGTCAAGGGCTGAGCGGGCGCTCACACGTCCAGGGTCACCGCGCAGGACCAGCCGCGCGGGCCGGGGCCGAAACGCAGCTCCTGCAGGGCCACCGCCTTCGGCACCGCGCCGACCAGTTCCACCGCGCCGGTGTCCACCAGCCGCCAGCACACCCGCAGGCCGCCGGAGCCGGTGGCGCTCACCCGGGTCGTGACCGGCAGCGTCCCTGCGGTCTCCAACCGGAAGATCACCTCGTCGAGGACGCCCACCAGCAGGTCGGCGTCGTCGCCGGCCGGCACGTCGAACGCCGCCTCGACGCCCGCGCCCGCGCCGGTGGTGTCGGCGAACGTTTCCACCATCGCCGCCACGGCCTCGGCCACGCAGCCCTCCCGGTCCGGCGCCCACGCCTCGATCCGCACGTCGGCGGTGTGCGCGACACTGCGCCTGCCCCGCCCCGATCCTGACCGCATGCCCCGATCATGCCGGCCGCCGGGCCCGCCCAGGTCCCGATCGCGCCACCCGAGGCCGGGCGTTGACCGCCGTCGACGGCGGTGGATAGTGTCCGTTTCACCGCCTGCGACGGGAGGCACGTCATGGCCTGCGAGCACGTCGACGTGCTGATCGTCGGCGCCGGCCTCTCCGGCGTCGGCGCGGCCTGCCACCTGCGCCGCACCTGCCCCGACAAGACGTACGCGGTGCTGGAGGCCCGCGACGCGATCGGCGGCACCTGGGACCTGTTCCGCTACCCGGGCATACGGTCGGACTCGGACATGTTCACCCTCGGCTACGCGTTCAAGCCGTGGACGAACCCGCGCGCCATCGCCGACGGTGAGTCGATCCGCGCATACGTGCGCGACACCGCCCGCGAGTACGGGGTGGACCGGCACATCCGGTTCCACCACCGGGTCCTCGCCGCGCAGTGGGACAGCGCCACGGCCCGCTGGACGGTGCGCGCCCGCCGCGACGACACCGGCGAGGACGTCACCGTCACCTGCGGATTCCTGTTCGTCTGCTCCGGCTACTACCGCTACGACGCCGGCTACACCCCCGACCTGCCGGGCGTCGACTCGTACACCGGGCGGCTGGTCCACCCGCAGCACTGGCCGGCCGACCTCGACCACACCGACGCGCGGGTGGTCGTGGTCGGCAGCGGCGCCACCGCCGTCACCCTCGTCCCGGCCCTGGCGCGGCGGGCCGCCCACGTGACGATGCTGCAGCGTTCACCGACGTACGTCATCGCGTTGCCGTCGCGCGACGTGCTCGCCGACGCGCTGCGGCGCTGGCTGCCGGCGAAGGCCGCGTACCCGGTGGTGCGGTGGAAGAACGTGCTGCTCGGCACCGCCAACTTCCAGCTCAGCCGCCGCGCCCCGACGCTGGTCAAGCGGTTCCTGCGGCGCGCGGCGGCCGGCCGCCTCCCGGCCGGCTACGACGTCGACCGGCACTTCTCCCCCCGCTACGACCCGTGGGACCAGCGGCTGTGCGTGGCCCCCGACGGGGACCTGTTCGCCGCCCTCGGCACCGGCCGCGCCGACGTGGTGACCGACCGGATCGACACGTTCACCCCCACCGGCATCCGGCTCGCCTCCGGCGTCGAGCTGACCGCCGACGTCGTCGTCACCGCCACCGGCCTCGACCTGCTCGCCCTCGGCGGCATGACGCTCACCGTCGACGGGCGGGACGTCGACCTCGGCGCGACGGTCGCCTACAAGGGCATGATGCTGTCGCAGGTGCCGAACTTCGCGATGACCATCGGCTACACCAACGCCTCCTGGACGCTCAAGGCCGACCTCGTCGCCACGTACGTGTGCCGGCTGCTGCGGCACCTGGACGCCACCGGCCAGCAGATCGTCACCCCGCTGGCCCCCACCGGCGGCCCGCTGGAGCCGATCATCGACCTCAAGGCCGGTTACGTGCTGCGCAGCGTCGACGCGCTGCCCAAGCAGGGCGCGTCCGCGCCGTGGCGGCTGCACCAGAACTACGTCCGTGACGTGCTGCTCATGCGGCACGGCCGGCTCACCGACGCCGGCGTGCGGTTCTCGCGCGCCCCGCAGGTGTCCCCGACACAGCGACGCGACCCGGCCCACCCGGCCGGCAGCGGCGTCGGCTGACCGGGCGGGGCGAAGGGAGATCGACGTGCGCAGGTTCGACTTCACGGCCGGCAGGGCCGTGGTCACCGGGGCGGCCGGCGGCATCGGCGAGGCCGTCGCCCACGGCCTGGCCCGGCGCGGCACCGACCTGGTGCTGCTCGACCGCGACGCCGACCGGCTCGCCGCCGTGGCCGCCGCGCTGCGCGCCGCCCACCCCGGCCGGCAGGTCGACACCGTCGTGGTCGACCTGGCCGACGCCGCCGCCACGGCCCGGGTGGCCGAGGAGCTGCGGCGGCGGCACCCGCGGCTGCGGCTGCTGGTCAACAACGCCGGTGTCGCGCTGGGCGGCCGCTTCGACCAGGTCACCCTGGACGAGTTCGGCTGGGTGGTCGACGTCAACTTCCGGGCCGTGGTGCAGCTCACCCACGCCCTGCTGCCCGCCCTGAAGGCCGAGCCGGGCGCGCACCTGGTCAACGTGTCCAGCCTCTTCGGGCTCATCGCCCCCGCCGGGCAGGCCGCCTACGCGGCCAGCAAGTTCGCCGTGCGGGGCTTCACCGAGGCGCTGCGCCAGGAGCTGGCCGGCGACGGCGTCGGGGTGACGTGCGTGCACCCCGGCGGCATCCGCACCCGCATCGCCGCCGACGCCCGCGTCGGCAGCGGGGTGCCCGTCGAGGAGTACGAGGCCGCCCGCCGCCGCTTCGAGCGGCTGCTGTCCATCGACCCGGCGACCGCCGCCGAGGCCATCCTGCGTGGTGTGCAGCGGCGTCGGGGGCGGGTGCTGATCGGCTGGTCGGCGCGGCTGCCCGACCTGTTGGCCCGGCTCGCCCCCGCAGGGTACGGCCGGGTGCTCGCCCTCGCCGTGAACCGGCCTGCGGTGCCCGGCCCCGCCGCGCCGGCCGGCAACCGGGGCAGCGGGGCGGCGGGGGAGCCGGGGTGAGCGGACCGGCCGACACCATCGTCACGGTGCGGGGGCGCGTCGCCCGGTGCCGGGTCACCGGCGACGGCCCGCCCGTGGTGCTGCTGCACGGCATCGGCCGCACCCTCGCCGACTTCGCCGAGCTGCACGGGCGGCTCGCCCGCGACCACCGGGTGATCAGCCTCGACCTGGCCGGGCACGGCGGGTCCGCGCCGCTGGACGAGCCGCACACCCTGCCGGCGTTGGCCCGGGCCGCCGCCGACTGCCTCGACGCGCTCGGCGTGACCGGCCCCGCCCACCTGGTCGGCAACTCCCTCGGCGGGGCGGTGGCCATGCGGTTGGCCGTCGACGACCCGGCCCGCGTGGCCAGCCTGGTGCTGGTCGCCAGCGCCGGCTTCGGCCGCGAGGTGACCATCGGGTTGCGGCTGCTGGCGGTGCGACCGCTGGCCCGGCTGCTGCTGCGGCCGAGCCGGGCCGTGGCCCGCCGCACCGAGCGGACCCTGTTCCACGACCGGCGGCACGTCACCGCCGCCCGCCTCGCCGAGGCGCTGGCGGTGGCCCGCCGCCCGCACGCCGCCCGGGTGATGGGCGAACTCGTCGCCAGCCTCGGCACGGTGCGGGGCGTCGCCGCGCCGTGGCGTCAGGAACTGCTCGACGCGGTGGCCCGGCTGGACCTGCCCGTCCTGGTCGTCTGGGGCGACCGGGACCTGATCCTGCCCGCCGCCCACCTCGACGCCGCCCGGGCCCGGCTGCCCCGGGCCCGCACCCACCTGTTCGCCGACACGGGGCACCTGCCGCAGATCGAGCGGGCCGAGGAGTTCCACCGCCTCGTCACCGGCTTCTGGGCGGGCCGCCCCGCCGACCACTGACGCACGCCGACCGGCGGCGCGGGTGAACCGACACGCCGCCGTCTGCGTCAGGGCGGGCTGCTGCCGCGCTTGTCCTCCTGCGCCAGCACCGCGTCGCGTAGCTGCGGATCGTCGCGTTCGGCCAGCTCCGCGGCCAGCCGCGCGTCGCCGACGAGCCGGTCGTGGTTTCGGTGCAGGAACGCGTCGAACCCCCCGGTGTACGGGCAGGCCAGGTCGCCCAGCGTCGTCTCCGGCTGGTAGCGGCACCCGGTGCAGTAGTCGCTGAGCTCGTCGATGTAGCGGCCGTCGACGGCGTACGGGCGGGTGTCGATGCGGCCCAGGTCGGCGTACTGGCTCATGCCGATGACGGTCGCGTTCATCACCCAGTCGGTGCCGTCGACGAAGCAGTCCCGGAACCAGTCCGCCAGCTCCGCCGGCCGCCAGCCGCGCTGCAACGCGTAGTTGCCGAGCACCAGCAGGCGCTGCGCGTGGTGCGCCCAGGCGCGGTCGCGGACCCCGGCGAGCACGTCGGCCAGGCAGCGCGCCTCCACGGCGTCGGCGTCGAGCCCGGCGAACCAGTCGGGCAGCGGCTCGGTCGCGGCCAGCCAGTTGCCGCCCCGGTAGCCCGGCTCGTAATACCAGTAGAGCTGCCAGAGGAACTCCCGCCAGCCCAGCAGCCCCCGGATGAACGGCTCCACCGCCGACAGCGACGCGGCCCCCTCCCGCCAGGCGCCCTCGGCGGCCCGGACCGCCTCCGCCGGGTCGAGCAGCCCCAGGTTGAACGACGACGACAGCACACTGTGGGTCAGCAGCGGGTCGCCCGCGCTCATCACCTCCTGGTAGCGGCCGTAGTCGGGCAACCGGTGCGCCACGAAGTGCCGCAGCCTCGCGTCGGCCTCGGCGTGGGTGGCCGGGTAGCGGCGCGGGCCGTCGCGGCCGACGAACCGCACGCCGTCGCGCTCCCAGCCGTCCAGCTCGGCGCGGACCTCCGCGTCGATGTCGTCCTCCACGATCGGTGGGGGAGCCGGCGCCACCAGCCCGGCGGTGGCGGCGCGGCGGGGACGGCGGGGAACCCGCCCCGGCGGGCCCTCGAACACGCCGTGCTCGCGCCGCGCCCAGCGGTAGAAGTCGGACACCCGCAGCGGCCCCCGGCGGTCGGCGTCTGCCCACGCCGCGAAGTCCTCCCGGCGGACGAGGAAACCACGCGGTGGCAGGACGGTCAGCCCCGACACCGAGCGGGCGAAGGCCAGCCCGGCCCGCGACGGCGGGTGGCAGACCTCGACCGGCCCGTCGACGCGCTCCAGGGCCTGCCGGAACGTGTCGGCGCGCACCAGCAGGGCCCGGTCGCCCAGCTCGGCGGCGCGGTGCCGCAGCGCGGAGAGCAGCAGGTGCGCCTTCTGTCGGTGCATCGGGCGGCGCCGGAACAGCTCCCGGGCCTCCACGAGCAGCACCGGCTGCGCCGCGTCGTCGAGGAAGTGGGGCCCGAGTTGATCGGCGAGCAGCCACCGGCGGGAAGACATGTGTCGATTCTGCCCAGTCCGTTCCGACGCCGCCGCCCGGCACCGGCGTGTCCATCAGGTGGCGCACGCCACAGCGCCACCCGGGTGGGCCGCGCCACGTTCCGCCCGCCCGTGGCGGACACCGGCGCGAGCGACGCCCATCATGGATGGATGACGCATCCCAGCCCGGTGGCGGGCGCCGCCGCGCGGCGGCCGGCGACGTCGCCGCGCTGATGGCCGCCGACCGGGCGTTCCACGCCACCGCCGTGGAGGCCGCCGCCGCGGTCGAGGCGACCGCCGCGCCCGGCCGCCGGGCCGTCGGGGTCTGGGCCGTCGCCCTCAGCGCGTACGTGGCGGCGGTGTTCCACCGCGGCTCGCTCGGCGTCACCGGGGTCGACGCGGCGCACCGCTTCGACATCAGCGCGGCCACGCTGGCCACCTTCACCGTCGCCCAGCTCGCCGTGTACGCGGCGATGCAGGTGCCGGTGGGCGTGCTGCTCGACCGGTACGGCTCGCGGCGGCTGCTCCTCGCCGGCGGCGCGTTGATGGTCGCCGGTCAGCTCTGCTTCGCGGTCGCCACGGACGTCGGCCTCGCCGTCGCCGCCCGGGTGCTGGTCGGCCTGGGCGACGCGATGACGTTCATCAGCGTGCTGCGCATCGTCGCGTTCTGGTTCCCCGGCCGGCGCAACCCGATGATGGTGCAGCTCACCGGCACCCTCGGTCAGCTCGGCGCGGTGCTGGGCGCCGTGCCGCTGGTCGCGCTGCTGCACCACGCGGGCTGGACCCCGGCGTTCCTCGGCGCCGCCGCGCTCGGCGCGACCGTGCTCACCATGGTCGTCGCGGTCGTCCGGGACACCCCGCACCGCGGGCCGGCCGCCGGGCCCGCCCCCGACCTGACGACGGTACGCCGACAGCTCGCCGCGGCCTGGGCGCAGCCCGGCACCCGGCTGGGACTGTGGACGCACTTCGTCGCCCAGTTCTCCGGCTCGGTGTTCGCCCTGCTGTGGGGGTACCCGTTCCTGGTGCAGGGGCAGCAGATGGCACCCACCGCCGCCGCGTCCCTGCTCACCCTGATGACCCTGGCCAGCCTGGCGGCGGGCCCGGTCGTCGCCCACCTGTGTGCCCGCTACCCGCTGCGCCGCTCGGTGCTCGTGCTCGCCGTCACCGCGGCCACCGCCGCGGTGTGGGCGGTGGTGCTCGCCTGGCCGGGCCGCGCCCCGGGCTGGCTGCTGGTCGTGCTGGTGCTGGTGCTCGCCGCGAACGGCCCCGGCTCCGTCATCGGCTTCGACTACGCCCGCACGTTCAACCCGGCCAGCCGGATCGGCAGCGCCATCGGCATCGTCAACGTGGGCGGTTTCGTCGCCTCGATCGCGCTCGTGCTGGCCGTCGGGATCGTGCTGGACCTGGCGACCCCCGCCGGCCGGGCCGCCCCCGACCTGGCCGCGTTCCGGTGGGCCTTCGCCGTGCAGTACGCCCTCTGGGCGCTCGGCGCGGTCCAGGTGCTGCGCTACCGCACCGCCGCCCGCCGGGTCCTCGCCGCCGCGCAGAGCATCGGCCGACCGGCCGAACCGGTCCAGGCCGCCCCGCCGGTGGTAACCCCCGCACGTCGGTGGGTCCGGCGAGGTGATCGGCGGTAGTTTCGCCGGGGAACGTGATCGGCGCGGGCAGCCCGCCGGCGCGTACCACGTCGTCGGCCGGGGCCCGGTGGCGGCGACACCGACAAGCGCGTGGACCAGGAGGAATCGTGAGCCAGGAAGTCCGGGGAGTCATTTCACGGCGCAAGGGCGCGCCGGTCGAGGTCACCACCATCGTGGTGCCCGACCCGGGGCCCGGCGAGGCGGTGGTCCGCGTCCAGGCGTGCGGGGTCTGCCACACCGACCTGCACTACCGCGAGGGCGGCATCAACGACGAGTTCCCGTTCCTGCTCGGCCACGAGGCCGCCGGGATCGTCGAGCAGGTCGGCGACGGCGTCACCGACGTCGCCCCCGGCGACTTCGTGGTGCTCAACTGGCGGGCCGTGTGCGGGGTCTGCCGCGCCTGCCGCCGGGGCCGGCCGTGGTACTGCTTCGCCACCCACAACGCCGCCCAGAAGATGACGCTCACCGACGGCACCGTCCTGTCGCCGGCGCTGGGCATCGGCGCGTTCGCCGAGAAGACCCTCGTGCACGCCGGGCAGTGCACGAAGGTCAACCCGGCGGCCCGGCCCGCCGCCGTGGGCCTGCTCGGCTGCGGGGTGATGGCGGGTCTCGGCGCGGCCATGAACACCGGCGGTGTCACCCGCGGCGACTCCGTGGCCGTCATCGGCTGCGGTGGGGTCGGTGACGCCGCCGTGGCCGGCGCGGCCCTGGCCGGCGCGACGACGATCGTCGCGGTGGACACCGACTCCCGCAAGCTCGACTGGGCCCGCAGGTTCGGCGCCACCCACACCGTCAACGCCTCCGAGGACGACCCGGTGGAGGCGATCCGGGCCGCCACCGGCGGATTCGGCGCGGACGTCGTCATCGACGCCGTCGGCCGGCCCGAGACGTGGAAGCAGGCGTTCTACGCCCGCGACCTCGCCGGCACGGTCGTGCTGGTCGGCGTGCCCACCCCGCAGATGAGCGTGGAGCTGCCGCTGCTGGACGTGTTCGGCCGCGGCGGCGCCCTCAAGTCCAGCTGGTACGGCGACTGCCTGCCCAGCCGCGACTTCCCCCTGCTCACCGAGCTGTACCTGCAGGGCCGGCTCGACCTGGACGCGTTCGTCACCGAGGAGATCGCCCTGGACCAGGTCGAGGAGGCGTTCACCCGGATGCACCACGGTGACGTGCTGCGGTCGGTGGTGGTCTTCCCGTGACCGCCCGCGTCGACCACACCGTCACCTCCGGCACGTTCTCCCTCGACGGGCAGACCTTCGACGTCGACAACAACGTGTGGGTGATCGGCGACGACAGCGAGTGCGTCGTCGTCGACGCCCCGCACGACGTCGACGCGATCCTGCGTACCGTCGGCGGCCGGCGGGTGGTGGCGATCCTGGCCACCCACGCCCACGACGACCACGTGCGGGTCGCCCCGCAGCTCGCCCGGGCCACCGGCGCGCCGGTGCTGCTGCACCCCGACGACCGGGTGCTGTGGGACATGGTGCACCCCGACGTGGCCCCCGACGGCGAGCTGCGCGACGGCGCGACGGTCGAGGTGGCGGGCACCGAACTGCGGGTGCTGCACACCCCCGGCCACAGCCCGGGGGCGTGCAGCCTGCACGCCCCGCAGCTCGGCGTCGTCTTCACCGGCGACACCCTCTTCGCCGGCGGGCCGGGGGCGACGGGCCGCTCGTACAGCGACTTCGGCACCATCATCGAGTCGATCCGGACCCGGCTGTTCACCCTGCCCCCGGAGACGGTCGTGCACACCGGCCACGGCGACAGCACCACCATCGGCGCGGAGGAGCCGCACCTCGCGCAGTGGCTGGCCCGGGGCCACTGACGGTCAGCACGCGGCCGGCCGGGGGTGCCCGGCCGGCCGGCGTCAGTCCTCGTCGGCCAGGCCGCCGCGCACCAGCTCCAGCAGCCGCGCCAGCCCCGGCCGGCAGCCGACCAGCTGCACGCCGCGCGGGCCGGCCCGCACGAGCGTCGCGGCCGAGCGCACGTCGACGAAGGTCAGCCCGGACAGGTCCAGCACGACGGGCTGCCGCGCCGGCGTCTCCGCGGTGACCGCGGCGAGCAGCGCCGCGAAGGCGTCCCGGTTGCTGCGGTCGACCTGCCCCACCAGCCGCAGCCCCGCCGGGTCGGCCGTGCGGTGGGCGCGCAGCAGCGGCGTCCACCGCGGCCCGCACGCCGGGGCGGCGGCGGCCGGGTGCGCGGACATCATCGCCTGGCACCACTCGGTGGAGAAGATCCGCCGGTCGTAGAGGCACAGGCCGGCCGCCCGGCCGTCGAGGAAGAGCGCGCTGGCGGCGGCCTCGTAACGGCGCAGCGTGTCGATGCCGACCTGCCGGCGCGCCGCCCAGGCCATGTCCCCGACCAGCCGTACGCCGGGGTGGCCCTCGCGGTGCGCCGAGGCGATCTCGGCGGCGAGGGCGTCGACGACCCGTTCGGGCTGGAACCGGCCCCCGGCGAGGTAGCTGTCGCCGCAGGGCACGATGCGCAGCTCACCGGCGTGCGGCGCGGGCCCGGGGGCCGCGCCGTGGCGGGCGGCGGACGCCCGCACGTCATCGGCGGACAGCACGTCGAGGAAGCAGACGACCCGGTGGCCGAGCCGCAGGCCGGCGGCGGCGAACCGGCCCACGGCGTCGAGGCCGTCGGTCTCGTCGTCGTGGAACCAGCAGACGTGGTCGCCCAGCTCCATCTGGTCCACCACTGCGGCTGTGGTCACCTCATCGCCTTCCGGTCGACGCACCTGTCACTGTAACCCCGACCCGGTTCGGCGCTTGAGGACCAACGTTCGGGAAAGCCGCGCTGAGCGAAGGTCAAGCGGCAGCGACCGATGGTGTTGTTCGTGCGTAGCATCCAGAATCTGGATCCCCACGAAGGAGACCCTTCCCATGGACACGTCAACGTGCATCGACGTCCCGAACGCGTTCGCCGCGTCCTATGGTGTGAGCAGCAGTTCGGCGCGTGCCTGGGTCGCCGAACTGCCTCGCCTCGGCGGCAACTTCCTGCGCCGCTGGAAGCTACGCCTCGACGGTCCCGCCGCGTACGGCATGGCTTCACTGGTCCTGCCTGTGCTCCGGGCCGACGGCACGCCCGCCGTCCTCAAACTCCAGCAACTACGGGAGGAAACCGCCGGGGCCGTGACCGGTCTACGGGCGTGGAAGGGCAACGGCGTGGTGCGCCTACTCGACCATGACGAGGAGAGCGGCACCCAGTTACTGGAACGGCTGGACGCGACCCGAACCTTGTCCTCGGTGGCCGACGATCACACGGCCATGCAGATACTGGCCGAGTTGATGGCCCGCCTGACCTCGGTACCCGCCCCGATGGGCCTGCGACAGTTGGCCGACATCGCCGCCGCGATGCTCGACCAGGCCCCGCAGGCCCTGCCGACGCTGTGTGATCCCGCTGAACAGCGGCTGGTGCGCACGTGTGCGTCCGCCGTGGCCGAACTGATCGGCGAATCCGGCGACCGCCTGCTGCACTGGGACCTGCACTACGACAACGTCCTTGCGGCAGAGCGCGAACCGTGGCTTGCCATCGATCCCGAACCGCTTGCCGGCGACCCCGGCTTCGATCTGTGGCCAGCCCTCGACAGCCGCTGGGATGCGGTAGTGGCGACTGGTGACGTGACACGCACCGTGCTTCGCCGCTTCGACCAGTTGACCGAGATTCTTGGCCTGGACCGTCAGCGCGCGGCCGGCTGGACACTCGGCCGCGTTCTGCAGAACGCACTGTGGGACATTGAAGACGGTAAGCCAAGACTCGAGTCGGCGCAGGTTGCCGTCGCGACGGCGTTGCTTAACCGTTCGGAATGAAGGAAGGGTACGCCCGGGGCGCGGTGTCGTTCATGGCTGGACGATGCCGTGCCCGTCGTGCGGACAACCTCCCCGAAGCCCTCGCGGCGAGGTCGAGACGCTTGTCCTTGTCGAGAATGAAGGTGCCGGTTGGATTGAAGCACGCGATCCGACGTTGGTCTTCAAGCGCCGGTTCGCGCCCGGGGTCGCGGCGGTGCCGCCGTCAGTCGGCACGGTCGACGATGTTCGCCCTGGCGGCCGCGTACCGTTCGCGGATCGCCGGCACGACGTCCGCCTCGTGCGTCTCCGCCTGCCCGATCGTCCACGGTGGCGGCTGTGGCCCGCCCGACAGCATCCAGGCCGCCTGGCGGGCGGCGCCGTCGGCGACGTACTCCCCGGGTGGGGGGACGAGCACGGGGCGGCCGAAGACGGCGGGCGCGATCCGGCGTACCGCCTCCGAGCGGGCGCCGCCGCCGACCAGGATGACCCGGTTCACCGTCGTGCCCTGCGCGAGCATCGCGTCCAGCCCGTCGGCGAGCGCACACAGCATGCCCTCCACCGCCGCCCGGGCCAGGTGCGCGGGCGTGGAGGTCCGCAGGGTCAGCCCGTGCACGGCGCCGGTGGCGTGCGGGCGGTTCGGGGTGCGCTCGCCCTCCAGGTAGGGCACCAGGACCAGCCCGTCGGCGCCCGCCGGGGCCGACAGCGCCAGCGCCGACAGCCCCGCGTGGTCCACCCGCAGCATGGCCGCGGCCGCGTCCAGCACCCGGGCGGCGTTGAGCGTGCACACCAGCGGCAGGAACCGGCCGGTCGCGTCGGCGAACCCGGCGACGATCCCGCTCGGGTCGGCGGCCGGCACGTCGGAGACGGTGGACACGATGCCGGAGGTGCCGATCGACACGATCACGTCGCCCGGCCCGGCGCCGACACCCAACGCCGCCCCGGCGCAGTCGCCGGCGCCGGCGCCCAGCGGCGCGCCGGTGCGCAGCCGACCGGCCCGGCCGGTCGGCCCGAGCACCTGCGGCAGCAGCACGTCGTCGCGGCCGAACGCCAACCCGAACAGGTCCCGGCGGTAGTCGCCGGTGGCGGCCGACCAGTATCCGGTCCCGCTGGCCTCGCTGCGGTCGGTGCGCAGCGCGTCGAGCCCCGGCGCGCCGGACAGCCGCCAGGTCAGCCAGTCGTGCGGCAGGCACACCGCAGCGGTCCGGGCGGCGTTGCGCGGCTCCGCCGAGGCCAGCCAGCGCAGCTTGGTGACGGTGAAGCTGGCCACCGGCACCAGGCCGACCGCCTCGGCCCAGGCCCGCCGGCCCGCCTCACCGCCGCCCAGGTCGGAGATCAGCTCGGCGGCGGCACCGGCCGAGCGGGTGTCGTTCCACAGCACGGCGTCCCGGACCACCGCGCCGTCGGCGTCGAGGCACACCATGCCCTGCTGCTGCCCGGCGATCGAGGCGGCCTCCACGTCGTCCAGGCCGCCGGCCCGCGCGACGGCGTCGGCCAGCGCGGCCTCCCACGCGGCCGGCGGCACCGCCGTGCCGGCCGGGTGCGGCGCGCGCCCCTCGCGTACCAGCCTGCCGGTCTCGGCGTCGCGGACGACGACCTTGCACGACTGGGTCGACGAGTCGACTCCGGCCACGAGCGGCACGGGCCCTCCTGCGGCTCGGGGACACGGGCGGGAATTTGTTCAGCAGATGAATTATTCGAATCGGGCCCGGCCCGTGTCAACCGGCCGCCGGCGCGAAATGCGCTACGAGCCTCGGGTGCCGGCCAGGCACAATCGGCGCTTGTGTCCCACCCACCCCGAACGGCGCGCCCCGCCCCTGCCACCGGCCACCCACCGCTGACCCCGGCGCAGGCCGCCGCCCTGGCGCACGTACGCCGGTCGGCGCTACACCGGCGCCCCGCGGCCCGCGCCGTGATCGCGCGGCACCTGGTCGCCTCCGGCGTCGGCCGCCGGCCACAGGAGCTGGTCGCGGCGGTCGGCGCGCACGGCCGGCTGACCGTGAACTTCCACCCCGACCGGCTGCTCGCCGACGGACGGACGGTGGCCGACGCGCTGGCCGCGCAGGGCGTCTACCGCAGCCAGTTCGCCACGGGCATCTCCAACGGCGGCCTGACCGCGTTCCCCGGCGGCGACCGGGACCGCTGGGAGGAGGCGATGTTCGGCGGCGCCTACCAGGAGGCGGGCGTGCTTCCGGCCGACCGCCCGACGTACGGCGGGCTCAACCTGCTCGACCACCCCGACGGCGCGTGTCCCCGGTTCGGCTCCTGCCACCTGCGGCTGCGGCCGCAGGTGCTGGCCCGCGCCACGTTCTGCTTCGGCGACAGCCACCTGGAGCCGCCCCACCTCGGCACCGTCGACGTGCCCGAGCCGGTGCTGGCGGAGCTGCTCGACGCCACCGCCGGCACGGGCGTCAGCCTCGGCGTCGCCGGGACGGACCCGGCCACCCTGCTCGGGGCCCTGCTGCGCCGCCGCGACCGGGACGCCTGGCGCGCCGGCCCGGCCGTCCGCGCGCTGGACGACTACGTCGAGGCGCAGATCCACGGTGCGGTGGACCTCGGCCGCGACGTCGAGGCGTTCGTGCTCGACCCGTCGTTCGCGGGCACCCGGGTGGGCCGGGTGCTGGCCGACCTGGCGGCCCGCCACGGGGCGGCGCTGCACTGGCACGCGGGCTTCGAGCTGCCGGTCGACGGGGTCGACGCCGAGTTCCGGGGCCCCGGCATCCCGCCGCTGGCCGCCCGGATCCACGCCGAGTTCGCCCGCCCCGGCGAGCCGGTCGACGCCGCGCTGATCGGCCGGGCCGCCGCCTCGGCGGTCACCGAGCCTGACCGGTGGGCCGACCGCGGCCCGCTGGCGGCCACGCTGCAGGACCTCAAGATGCTCTGGCACGTCCTCGTCCGGTTCGGGGCGCCGCGCGCCCGCTGACCGGTGCCGGCCGTCGTGTCCGGTTCCGGGCGTGACCGGGGCCGCAACCCGGCCGCTGCCACCCGTATCCGGAATGACGGACACGTGAAGCTGGTTGTGTCCCCCGTACCGCCCGCCGGTAAACCCCACCGGCCGGGGCGGGTTCCGAGGGGCGCTCACCCCGGAGCGCGTCGTGTCGACCGAAAGGGCAACCATCGTGAAGGCTGACTTCACTCGATGGCTCCCGGCCATCGCGAAGACCACGAACCGCAGGACCGTCCTGACCATCAGCGGCGTCGCCGTCCTCGGCGGTCTGGCGTTCGGCCCCACGGCCGTCGCCGCCCCCGTCACCACCGGCCCGCACGCGGGCGCCGTCGCCGCCATCGACCTGGCCACCGGCAAGACCCGGGAGGGTGCCACCGCCGAGTCCGCGTTGACCACCGGCGCGGGCGCCGGCACGTCGACCCCGTCGACGGGCAAGCCGAGCCGCGACGAGCTGATCCCGCACGGCGTCGAGGGCGCGCAGTCGCGCATCCCGCTCGACGACGCGCAGGTGGCCAACGCCAGGGCCATCGTCGAGGCCGCCAAGGAGAGCGGCGTCGGCGAACGCGGCGCGGTGATCGGCGTGGCCACCTCGCTGCAGGAATCGAAGCTGTACAACCTCGGCCACCTCGGCGCGTACAACGACCACGACTCGCAGGGTCTGTTCCAGCAGCGCCCGTCGTCCGGTTGGGGCTCGCCCGATCAGATCACCGACCCGGAGTACGCGTCGAAGGCGTTCTTCGGGGCGCTGAAGAACGTCGGCGGCTGGCGGGAGCTGCCGCTGACCGCCGCGGCGCAGACGGTGCAGGTGTCGGCGTACCCGTACGCGTACGCCCAGTGGGAGGAGCAGGCCGCCGACATCGTCGCGCAGCTGTGGTGACGTGACGACACCTGAACGCCCCCGTGCCGTATCGGCACGGGGGCGTTTGCCTCCCCGGGTGCGGCCCGGCGCGGCCGTCGGGGTTCACTTCCTGCATGGACGAGCCGATCTGGGATGCGGTGCGGGCGGCGCGCGGGTGGCTCGACGCCGCCAACGGCGCCGGGGACGCGGAGTTGACCTGCCGGATCCTCAAGCTGACCGAGGAGGCGGGTGAGGCCGCCGGGGCGTGGATCGGCGCGCTCGGGCAGAACCCCCGCAAGGGGGTCACCCACACCCGCGACGACGTGACCGCCGAGCTGGCCGACGCGGCGTTCACGGCGCTGGTGGCCATCGAGAGCCTCGGCGGCGACGCGCGGGCCGCGCTGCTGGCGTGCGCCGAGAAGGTCCGCTCCCGGCAGCGGTGAGCACCGGTGAGCACCGCCCCCGGCGGCGGAAAAAGATCCGCTGAGGGTCGCGGCGCGGCGGGCGCTGGCCTATGTTCAGAACGTCAGCTTCTGTCGCCGGGGAAGGGGTGCGCGCCGATGGGCCTGCGGACGTTCCTCGCGGGCTGGCCCGTCTACCGGCAGCTCACCGGCACCGACCCGCTCGGCCGGGGCGCGGCGGCCCAGTCGGCCCGCTCGGCGGCGCTGACGGCCCGCACCGAGACCGCCGACAGCGTCGCCCGCTCGGTCTGCCCCTACTGTGCCGTCGGCTGCGGTCAGCGGGTCTTCGTCACCGACGGCCGGGTCACCCAGATCGAGGGCGACCCGGACAGCCCGATCTCCCGGGGCCGGCTGTGCCCGAAGGGCTCGGCCAGCAAGAGCCTGGTCACCAGCCCGCTGCGGCAGACGACGGTGCGCTACCGCCGGCCCTACGCGACCGAGTGGGAGGACCTGGACCTCGACACCGCGCTCGACATGATCGCCGACCGGATCCTCGCCGCCCGCGAGGACACCTGGGAGGACGTCGACGACGCGGGCCGGCCGCTGCACCGCACGCTGGGCATCTCCAGCCTCGGCGGGGCGACGCTGGACAACGAGGAGAACTACCTCATCAAGAAGCTGTTCACGGCGATGGGGGCGCTCCAGATCGAGAACCAGGCCCGCATTTGACACTCCGCCACCGTCCCCGGTCTGGGGACCAGCTTCGGTCGCGGCGGCGCGACGGACTTCCAACAGGACCTGGTCAACGCTGACGTCATCGTCATCCAGGGCTCCAACATGGCCGAGGCCCACCCGGTGGGTTTCCAGTGGGTGATGGAGGCCAAGCGGCGCGGCGCGAAGGTCTTCCACGTCGACCCCCGGTTCACCCGCACCAGCGCGGTCGCCGACTCCTACCTGCCGATCCGGGCGGGCACCGACATCGCGCTGCTCGGCGGCGTGGTGCGCCACATCCTGGAGAACGAGCTGGACTTCCGGGAGTACGTGCTGGCGTACACGAACGCGGCGACGATCGTCAGCGACCAGTTCGCCGACACCGAGGACCTCGACGGCCTGTTCTCCGGCTACCGCCCCGACACCGGCTCGTACGACACCTCGAGCTGGCAGTACGCCGGCCACGAGGGCCACGCCGAGATCACCGGCACCGGCAAGGAACGCGACAGCGCGGCCGGGCTGCGCCACGAGTCGCACGGCATGCCGGTGCCCACGCCGACCCAGCGCGACGAGACGCTGCAGCACCCGCGCTGCGTCTACCAGATTCTGCGGCGGCACTTCGCCCGCTACACCCCGGAGATGGTGGAACGGGTCTGCGGCATCCCGCAGGACAAGTTCCTGGAGCTGGCCGACGCGTGGGCGGCCAACTCGGGCCGGGAACGCACCGGCGCGCTGGTCTACTCGGTGGGCTGGACGCAGCACAGCGTCGGTGTGCAGTACATCCGCACCGGCGCGATCATCCAGACCCTGCTGGGCAACATGGGCCGCCCGGGCGGGGGCATCCTGGCGCTGCGCGGGCACGCCAGCATCCAGGGCTCCACCGACATCCCCACGCTCTACAACCTGCTGCCCGGCTACCTGCCGATGCCGCACCACGCCGACCACGAGACGTTCGACGACTGGGTCGACAGCATCCGCCACCCCGGCCAGAAGGGCTTCTGGGGCGACTCCCGGGCGTACGCGGCGAGCCTGCTCAAGGCGTACTGGGGGGACGCGGCGACGCCGGAGAACGACTTCTGCTATGACCACCTACCCCGGATGACCGGCGACCACGGCACCTACCAGCAGGTCCTCAACATGATCGACGGGAAGATCCGGGGCTACTTCCTGCTCGGCCAGAACCCGGCGGTCGGCTCCGCGCACGGCCGCGCCCAGCGCCTCGGCATGGCCAACCTCGACTGGCTGGTCGTGCGCGACCTGTTCCTCATCGAGAGCGCCACGTTCTGGAAGAACAGCCCCGAGGTGGCCACCGGGGAGATCGTGCCGGAGCAGTGCCGCACCGAGGTGTTCTTCCTGCCGGCGGCCTCCCACGTGGAGAAGGAGGGCACGTTCACCCAGACCCAGCGGCTGTTGCAGTGGCGGGAGAAGGCCGTCGACCCGCCGGGCGACGCCCGCTCGGAGCTGTGGTTCTTCTACCACCTCGGCCGGCGGCTGCGGGAGAGGCTGGCCGGGTCGCCGCACCCGCGCGACCGGGCGCTGCTCGACCTGACCTGGGACTACCCGACGCACGGCCCGCACGCGGAGCCGAGCGCCGAGGCGGTGCTGCGGGAGATCAACGGGTACGAGGTGGCCACCGGCCGCCCGCTGTCGGCGTTCACGCAGGCCCGCGACGACGGGTCCACCGCGATCGGCTGCTGGATCTACACCGGCGTGTACGCCGACGGCGTCAATCAGGCCGCCCGCCGTCGCTCCCGCCACGAGCAGGACTGGGTGGCCGCGCAGTGGGGCTGGGCGTGGCCGGCGAACCGACGCACCCTCTACAACCGGGCCTCCGCCGACCCGCAGGGCCGCCCGTGGAGCGAACGCAAGAAGTACGTGTGGTGGGACCCGGACGCGGGGGAGTGGACCGGCTACGACGTGCCGGACTTCGAGAAGACGAAGCCGCCGACGTACCGGCCGCCGGAGGGGGCCTCCGGGGTGGCGGCCATCGCCGGCGACGACGCGTTCGTCATGCAGGGCGACGGCAAGGCCTGGCTGTACGCGCCCAGCGGCGTGCTCGACGGCCCGCTTCCGGCGCACTACGAGCCGGCCGAGTCCCCGATGCGCAACCCCCTGTACGGGCAGCAGGCCAACCCGACCCGCAAGGTCTACGAGCATCCGGTCAACTCGGTCAACCCGAGCCCGCCGGAGGCGCACAGCGCCGTCTTCCCGTACGTGTTCACGGTCAGCCGGCTCACCGAGCACCACACGGCCGGCGGGATGAGCCGCACGGTGCGTCCGCTGGCCGAGTTGCAGCCGGAGATGTTCGTGGAGGTGTCCCCGGAGCTGGCCGCCGAGGCGGGACTGACGCACCTGGGCTGGGCGCACCTGGTCAGCGGCCGGGCGGCGATCGAGGCGAAGGTGCTGGTCACCGACCGGCTCACCCCGCTGCGGGTCGACGGCCGGATCATCCACCAGCTGTGGCTGCCGTACCATTTCGGCACGGAGGGGCTGGTCACCGGCGACTCGGCCAACGACCTGTTCGGCATCACCCTGGACCCGAACGTGCTGATCCAGGAGAGCAAGGTCGGCACCTGCGACGTGCGGCCCGGCCGCCGGCCCACCGGGCCGGCCCTGCTCGACCTGGTCGCCGACTACCGGCGGCGGGCCGGGATGACCCCGCAGCGCCGCGTCCCGATCGTCACCACCGACGCGGCCGGCGGCGACGACGCGGCCGGCAGCACCGACGAGCGCTCGGCGGGCGCGTCGGCCGACGAGCGGGACGGGAGCGGCGATGCCTGACGCCAACAGCCTCTACGGGCCGCTGGACCCGGCCCCGGACGCCCAGCCCCGGATGGGTTTCTTCACCGACACCAGCGTCTGCATCGGCTGCAAGGCGTGCGAGGTCGCCTGCAAGGAGTGGAACGACGTGCCCGGCTCCGGGCTGGACCTGCTCGGCATGTCCTACGACAACACCGGCGCGCTGACGGCGAACTCGTGGCGGCACGTGGCGTTCGTGGAGCAGCCCCGCCCCGCCGCCCCGGCCGCCGACGCGCCGGGCAGCAGCGTCGCCGGCCCCCAGTTCCTCGGCATGCCCGGGGCGCGGCCGCCCGGCCGCGGCACCGGCGCGGAGACCCGCTCCGACTTCCGCTGGCTGATGATGTCGGACGTGTGCAAGCACTGCACCCACGCCGCCTGCCTCGACGTGTGCCCCACCGGGTCGCTGTTCCGCACCGAGTTCGGCACGGTCGTGGTGCAGGAGGACATCTGCAACGGCTGCGGCTACTGCATCCCCGCCTGCCCGTACGGGGTGATCGACCAGCGCAAGGGCGACGGCCGGGCCTGGAAGTGCACCCTGTGCTACGACCGGCTCGGCGCGGGCGGCACACCGGCCTGCGCGCAGGCGTGCCCCACCGAGTCCATCCAGTACGGCCCCCTCGACGAGCTGCGGGAACGGGCCGCGCAGCGGGTCGCCACCCTGCACGAGCGCGGCGTGTCGCAGGCCCGGCTCTACGGCCACGACCCCACCGACGGCGTCGGCGGCGACGGCGCGTTCTTCCTGCTGCTCGACGACCCCGAGGTGTACGGGCTGCCACCCGACCCGGTGGTCACCACCCGGGACCTGCCCCGGATGTGGAAGCGGGCCGGGCTGGCCGCCCTGGCCATGGCGGCGGCCGCCGTCGCCGCGTTCGTCGGAGGGTCCTCGTGAGCACACCCCAGAAGCCGGTCGGTGACCGGTTCCGCCGCTACCGCAGCGGACGCGGCGGCGGGGAACAGCTGACCGTCCCGCCGGCCGAGTTCACCTCCTACTACGGCCGCCCGATCCTGAAGCCGCCGGTGTGGAAGTGGGACATCGCGGCATACCTGTTCACCGGCGGGTTGGCCGCCGGGTCGTCGCTGCTGGCCGCCGGTGGGCAGCTCACCGGCCGGCCGGCGTTGCGCCGCGCCGGCCGGGTCACCTCGCTGGCGGCGGTCACCGCCAGCGCGTACTTCCTCGTCAACGACCTGGGCCGGCCGGCCCGCTTCCACCACATGCTGCGGGTGGCGAAGCCGACCTCCCCGATGTCGGTGGGCACCTGGATCCTCACCGTCTTCGGCCCGGCCGCCGGGGTCGCCGCCGTCGCCGAGGCCGCGCCGTGGCTGCCCGAGCGGGGCGTGCTCGGCGTGGGGCGACGGCTGCTGCCCGCCACCGGGCGGGCCGCCGGGCTGGTCGCCGCCGCCACCGCGCCGGCCCTGGCCACGTACACGGGGGTGCTGCTCGCCGACACGGCCGTGCCGTCGTGGCACGAGGCGTACCCGGAACTGCCGACCATCTTCGCGGGCAGCGCCCTGGCCAGCGGCGCCGGCGTGGGCCTGCTCGCCGCGCCCTGCGCCCAGGCCGGCCCGGCCCGGCGGATGGCCGTGGCCGGCGCGGCCCTGGAGCTGTGGGGCGCGCACCGGGTGGAGACCCGCCTGGGCCTGCTCAGCGAGCCCTACCGCACCGGCGTGCCCGGCCGGCTGCTGCGCGCCGGCCGGACGCTGACCGCCGCCGGGGTCCTCGGCGCGCTGGTCGGCCGCCGCAGCCGGCTGCTGTCCGGCCTGTCCGGCGCGGCGCTGCTCGCCGCGTCGGTCGCCACCCGGTTCGGCATCTTCCACGGCGGTGTCGCCTCCGCCCGCGACCCGAAGTACACGGTGGTGCCGCAGCGCGCACGCGTCGACCGCCGCGCCGCGCAGGGCTGACGCCTGACGCCCTCCCCGCACGCCGGGCGGGGTGCTGTGGTCAAATGGCCGGTGGAGGCGTTCAGGCGGCTGGTGCCCCTCCCGGTCTTCAAAACCGGTGTGGTCCGGGACCCGGGCCAGGCGGGTTCGATTCCCGTCCGTCTCCGCCAGGCAACCCGTGGGAAGGACGCGATGCGCGACGCCGATCCCCGACGGCGGGTCCCGCGCACCGACGTCCTGCTCGCCGACCCCCGGCTGGCCGCCGCCGTCGACCGGCTGGGCCGCGACCGGGTCAAGGCCGCGATCGGCGCCGCGCAGGCCCGCGCCCGCGCCGGTGAGATCACCCCCGATCGGGTACGCGACGCCGCCCTCGCCGCGCTGCCCGCCGCGACGCCGGCGGCGGTGCTCAACGCCACCGGCGTCGTCCTGCACACCAACCTGGGCCGGGCCCCGCTGTCGGCCGCCGCCGTGGCCGCCGTGGCCGCCGCCGCCGGGCACACCGACGTGGAGCTGGACCTGGCCACCGGCCGGCGGGCGAGGCGGGGCCGCGACGCCCTCGCCGCGCTCGCCGCCGCCGTGCCCGACGCGGGCGGCGTGCACGTGGTCAACAACGGCGCGGCGGCCCTCGTCCTGGCCGCCACCGCCCTCGCCGCCGGGCGGGAGATCGTGGTCAGCCGCGGCGAGCTGGTGGAGATCGGCGACGGGTTCCGCCTGCCCGACCTGCTGGCCAGCACCGGCGCGCGGCTGCGGGAGGTCGGCACCACCAACCGCACCAGCCTCGCCGACTACGCCGACGCGCTCGGCCCCGACACCGGGTTCGTGTTGAAGGTGCACCCGTCGAACTTCGTGGTCACCGGCTTCACCAGCGCCGTCGGCGTCGACCGGCTGGCCACCCTGGGCGTGCCGGTCGTCGCCGACATCGGCTCCGGGCTGCTCGCCGCCGACCCGCTGCTGCCCGCCGAGCCCGACGCGGCGAGCACCCTGCGCGCCGGCGCGCACCTGGTCACCGCCAGCGGCGACAAGCTCCTCGGCGGCCCGCAGGCCGGGCTGCTGCTCGGCGACGCCGACCTGGTCGACCGGCTGCGCCGCCACCCCCTGGCCCGCGCCCTGCGGGTCGACAAGCTGACCCTCGCCGCGCTGGCGGCCACCCTGCACGGCCCCGACACCCCCACCCGGGCGGCCCTGCACGCCGACCCGGCCGCCCTGCGGCGGCGCACCGAGCGCCTGCGCGATCGGCTGGCCGCCGACGGCTGCAAGGCCGAGGTGGTGCCCACGGCCGCTGTGGTCGGCGGTGGCGGCGCGCCCGGCGTCGAGCTGGACTCGTGGGCCCTCGCCCTGCCCGAGCGGTACGCCGGGCCGCTGCGCCTCGGCGACCCGCCGGTGCTCGGCCGGGTCGCCCGGGGTCGGCTGCTGCTGGACCTGCGCTGCGTCCCCGCCGCCGCCGACGACGCGCTGCGCGCCGCCGTGCTGGCCGTGCCGGCGGAGGACTGACGTGCCGGCGGAAGCCGACCTGCGGGCGGTGGGCTGACGTGCGGGTGGTGGCCACCGCCGGGCACGTCGACCACGGCAAGTCCACCCTGGTGCGGGCGCTGACCGGGATGGAACCGGACCGGTGGGCCGAGGAACGCCGCCGGGGCATGACCATCGACCTCGGCTTCGCCTGGACCACGCTGCCCTCCGGCGGCACGGTGGCGTTCGTCGACGTGCCCGGCCACGAGCGGTTCGTGCCGAACATGCTCGCCGGGGTCGGACCCGCGCCCGCCGCGCTGTTCGTCGTCGCCGCCGACGAGGGCTGGATGCCCCAGTCCGCCGAGCACCTGGCCGCGCTGCACGCGCTCGGCGTGGCGTACGGGCTGCTGGTGGTGACCCGCGCGGACCTGGCCGACCCGGGGCCGGCGCTGGCCCGGGCCCGCGCGGAGCTCGCCGCCACCTCGCTGGGCCACGTGGAGGCCGTCGCGGTCAGCGCCGTCACCGGGGCCGGACTGCCCGATCTGCGGGCGGCCCTGGACCGCCTGGCGGCCCGGCTGCCCGACCCGCCGGCCGACGCGCCGGTGCGGCTGTGGGTGGACCGGTCGTTCACGATCACCGGTTCCGGCACGGTGGTCACCGGCACCCTCGGCGGCGGCCGGCTGGCCGTCGGCGACCACCTGGAGCTGGCGGGCACCGGCGAGCAGGTGCGGGTGCGGGGCCTGCACCGCCTCGGCGTCGCCTGCGACCGGGTCGACGCGGTGGCCCGGGTCGCGGTGAACCTGCGCAACGTGTCCCGCGACCGGCTCGGTCGGGGCGAGGCGCTGCTCACCCCCGGCCGGTTCGGCCGCACCGACCTGCTCGACGTGCGCGTCACCGGGGAACCGGCGGCCGACCTGCCGGCCACCCTCACCCTGCACGTCGGCTCCGCCGCCGTGCCCGCCCGGGTGCGCCCGCTCGGCATCGACACCGTCCGGCTGCGGCTGGCCCGGCCGCTGCCGCTGCTCGTCGGCGACCGGGCGCTGCTGCGCGACCCCGGCCGGCACCTGATCGCCGGCGGGGTCACCGTGCTGGACGTGGCCCCGCCGCCACTGACCCGGCGTGGGGCCGCCGCCGCCCGCGGCCGGGTCCTCGCCGACCTCGACGGCCGTCCCGACCTGGCCGGGGAGCTGCGCCGCCGCGCCCTGGCCCGGGTCGGGGAGCTGACCCGGATGGGGGTGCCCGTCACCGCCGCCCCCGTCGCCGGGGACTGGCTGGCCGACCCCGAGCACTGGCGGTCCCTGGCCGCCCGGCTGACCGCCGAGACCACCCGGTACGCCGCCGCGCACCCCCTGGAGGCGGGCGTCCCCGTCGACGTGCTGCGCCACCGCCTCGGCCTGCCCGACCGGGCCCTGGTCGAGGCCCTCGTCCGCCCGCCGCTGCGGGTGGCCGGCGGGCGGGTCACTGCGTCGGCCGGCGACGCGTTGCCCGAGCCGGTGGCCCGCGCGGTGGCCCGCGTCCGCGCCGAGTACGCCGACCGGCCGTTCCAGGCCCCGGAGGCGCACCGCCTCGCCGAGTGGGGGCTCGGGCCCCGGGAACTCGGGGCGGCGGTGCGGGCCGGGGCGCTGCTGCGGCTGGCCGACACGGTGGTGCTGCTGCCCGGCGCCGTGGACGCCGCCGCCCGGGTCCTCGCCGGGCTGCCGCAGCCGTTCACGCTCAGCGCCGCCCGGCAGGCCCTGGACACCACCCGCCGGGTGGCGGTGCCGCTGCTGGAGCTGCTGGACCGCCGGGGCGTCACCCGTCGCCTGCCCGACGACGCCCGCAGCGTCGTGTCCCCGCCGCCCTGACCCGGCCGGGGTGCTTTGTTGCGCGGTGCTGCGATCGTGGCGTGGTGACCGATTCGGCTCCCGCCTCCGCCAGCGGGGGCCGGTGGGGTCGGGTGTTCCTCCTGACGATGGCGCTGGGCTGGTCGGTCTGGGCGGTGCTGGCCTGGTGGGCCGCGCCCCGCGAGTCCGACGTCGGGCAACTGGGGCGGGACGTGGCCGCCGGCCGGGTCGTCACCGTCGAGCGCGGCGACGGCTGGCAGCGCCCGGGTGCCTTCTGGGGCACGACGCCGAACCTGCGGCCCGGCCCGCGGGGCCCGACGCTCGCCTGGAGCCTGCCCGACGGCCGGATCCGCTACGCCGACGTGGGGGTGCCGCTGGGCGACCCGGAACCCACGCCGGACGGGACGGACGGCCGCCTGACCCGCGTCGCGGAGGCCTGGCCGAGCACCTCCGCGCCCGCGCACCGGATCGCCGCCGCCGCGGAGGTGCTCGCCGCCGCCGTGACGCTGGGCTGGCTGGCGATGCTCGTCGTCGGCCCCGACCCGGTCGTCGGCACCCGCTGGTTCTGGTTCTGGCTAGGCTCGCTGCCGTTCGGGCTGGGCGTGCTCGCCTGGCTGCACCGGGAACGGTGGCGCCCGTCGCGCCGGCACGGGTCCACGCCGCCGGCCGTGGCCCGCCGGTCCGGGTGGGCCGGCCTGGGATGGAGCCTGCTGGCCACGGTGGGGCTGTCCCTCGCGGTGGTGGCCCTGCGCGGGCTGCTCGGCGGCGCGCTCGTCCCCGGCTGACCGGGCGGTTTTCGCAGGCGCGGCCCCGGCGGGCAACGGGTGGCCTAGCGTGGCGGTCATGGACCCTTCGGCGGTCTGGCGGGACAAGAGCCACCGGTGGCGGATCGAGGCGTACCGGGCACCGGACCTGCGCTTCGCCATCGTCGCCACGAACGGCCCCACCGAGTCGGCCCCGCTGTGGCTGTTCGGGATGGCCGCCCTGGCCCGCTGGCTGATGACCCACGCGATCTCCCTCGACGACCTGGAGACCGACTGACCGGCACCACCCCGGTCGGGTGAAAAGCGGCTTTCACCCGCTTATGCGCGAATGGGGCTCCGTACCGTGCGGGGGATGAAGGACCGGGGAATGCGGACGGTCGTGGCGGTGCTCGCCGGCCTCGCGGTCATCTACTTCGGCAGCAGGGGCCGCAGCGCCGACGACGGCGGCGGCGTGTCCGGCGGGGTGGTGATCCTCGCCGTGCTGGCCGCCGCCCTGGCCTGGCACCTGACCAAGCCGAGCGACACCGCGGCCAAGTGACCCCACCGCGCCCCGGCTGCGGTCTCAGCGGGCGGCGGCCCGCCTGACCTCCCGCGCGGAGTCCTCGTCGAGGGTCACCCGGACCAGCGCCGAGGCGAGCCGCCCGAAGTCCGCCCCGTCGACCAGCCCGCCGAGCCCACGCGGGTCGGCCGGCAACCCCAGCAGCCCGGCGCCGGCCAGGGCCCGCCGGTCGGCGTACGGGCGCACGTCCGGCCAGACCGACTGCGCCTCGCGCAGGAAGATGTCCGCACCGGTCGGCCCGATCCCGGGGAACTCGGTGAGCAGCCGCCGCAGCGCCGCCGGTGACCCGCCGGCCTCCCGGTGCAGGCGGCGCAGGTCGCCGTGCCAGCGGTCCAGGCACAACCGGGCGCCGGTGCCGAGCATGGTGGCGGTCCGCTCGTCGTAGCGGCGGTAGTGCCCGCGGCCCAGCGCGTCGACGCGGGCCTGCCAGCTCGCCGCCTCCATCGCCTGCGGCGTGCGGTAGCCGCAGGCGAACAGCTCCCGGGCCGCCGCCACCGCCACGCCCGCCCGGATCCGGGTGCTCAACAGCGTGGCCAGCACCAGCAGCTGGTAGAGCGGGCCGGGCCGGTCGGCGAGCCGGATGCCGGCCTCCTGCGCGTACGTGCGGCCCTGCTGCTCCAGCAGCGCCCGGGCGGTCCTGCGATCGTCTGCCACGCCTTCGGGATACCCACGCCGCAGCCGCCCACCCGTGCGGACACGTGGGGTGTGCACGTGGTTAGGAAGGGCCCCTTGTACAACAGAATGCGTTAACAAGGGGCCCTTCCTTGCGCCGCATGCGGGGTGCCGTGGCGGGTAGACGCGACGTGGCGCGGCCCACGCCGCGCCGTCCACCCGGAAGGGAGAATCCCGTGACGAACCCGCAGCAGCCGGAGCTGCGCCGCAACGCGCGCAACGACGCGGTGCAGGACGCCAAGGGCCCCGGCGCGTCCGGCCATCCCCGCCACGGCGGCGCGTCGCCCGGCGACCGGGGACGCACCGTCCCACGGGGCCAGGTGTCGAAGTACGGGCCGGCGGGGGCGCAGGTCGCCGACGACGACAGCGACGACTAGCCCCGCCGCGACGAGGGCGGCCGCAGCCGGTTCCAGGTGGCTGCGGCCGCCATCCCGTACGCCAGGTGCGGCACGACGTCCGACAGCCAGTCGGTGCGGCTCCACCGACGCGGGTCGGTCACCCCCAGCGCCGTCATCGACGCGTCGGAGGCGGCCATCACGCCCCCGCCGAGCAGCAGGACCGCCACCGGCAGGGGCGGGGTGCGCCGCCGCGCGACCAGCACGGCGAACGCCGCGCCGGCGGCGATGCCCAGCCCGTACCCGAGCAGGGGCCCGAGGCCCGCGCGGCGGTTGGCCGCCCGGTCCTCGGGTCCCAGGTCCACGTGCGCCAGCCCGGCCACGCGCCGGGCGCTCTCCTCGGGGGTGCTGCTCGCCGGTCGGGCGCGCAGCACCATGTCGACGTAGCTGACCGCGTTGAGCGCGACGCTGCCGACCGCGCCGGCGACGGCCCCGTCGACCAGTGGCGTCCGGTTCACTTCGGGTCGCCCGGTTCGCGTTCGCCCTTCGGGCCGTACGTCCGTTCGCCCCGCACGATGCCGCGTTGTCCCCGGTCGTCCTGCAGGATCCGGTTGGCGACCTGGTTGGCCTCGGAGTCGGCCGCCCGTCCGGAGTTCTCGATCAGGTCGCGCAGTCGCGCCCGCTCCTTGTCGTACGCGTTGCTGCCCGGTCGTGGTCCTGGCATCGCCGCCTCCTCGCGGTGGTGGGGCCGTTGGCGCAGGTCGTCTACCCGCCTGCGTCGCGGCCAACCGTCCCCCGGCCGCCGCTCAGGCCGGTGCGCGCACCACGGCGACGGGGCAGCCGGCGCGGTGCAGCACGGCGTGGCTGACCGAGCCGAGGAGCAGGCCGGTGAACTCGCCGTGGCCGCGCCCGCCGACCACCAGCAGTTGGGCGTCGCGAGAGGCGTCGGTGAGCGCCGCGACGGGCCGCCTGCGCACCACCTGCGCCTCGACGGGCACCTGCGGCCAGCGTTCGCCGAGACCGGCCAGGGAGTCGCCCAGCACCCGCTGTTCCTCCCCGCGCAGGCGGTCCTCGTCGTACACGAGGGGCTGCATGTCGCCGGGCCCGGCGGAGGCGGGGTGCCGGTAGGCGTGCAC
This sequence comes from Micromonospora sp. PTRAS2, assembly GCF_054052245.1. Lineage (NCBI taxonomy): Bacteria > Bacillati > Actinomycetota > Actinomycetes > Micromonosporales > Micromonosporaceae > Micromonospora > Micromonospora sp. PTRAS2. The sequence goes on along the minus strand of NZ_JBSWBU010000007.1, from coordinate 141,849 downwards.
CGCGCGCAGTGCGACGCCGCGCGCCGCCGCGGCCTCGGCGGCGAACTCCACGGCCGCCCGCGACAGCGCGGAGCCGTCCACCCCGACCACGACCGGCCCGCCGGGGCGCGCCGCGCCGCGCGCCACGAGCACGGGACAGTCGGCGTACGCGGCGACCTGCACCGCCACCGAGCCGAGCACCAGCGTCGCGAACCCGCCCAGCCCTCGGTCGCCGACGACGACCAGCGCGGCGGTGGGGGACTCGCCGACCAGCACGGCCGCCGCCTCCCCGTCGATGATCTCCCCGGTGACCCGGACGTCCGGCGCGGCCTTCTCGGCCTCGGCGACGGCGTCGGCCACGAGCTGTTCGGCCTGCTGGCGCAGCCCGGCGCCGGGCGGGGCGCCGGCCGCCGGGCCGAGCGGCACCCGCAGCAGCGGCCAGATGAAACCGTGCACCACCCGCAGCGGCCGGTCCCTGCGGGCCGCTTCAGCGGCGGCGAGCCCCACGGCCCGCAGGGACGACGGCGAGCCGTCCACGCCGACCACCACCGCCGCGCCGTTGGCCGCGTTCACCGTCGTACCTCCTTCGCCGTGCGCCCCGCGGTCAGTATCGCGGCCCGCCGGCCGTCGCCGAGGCGATACCGCCCACGCCCCGGGGGCCGATACGGTGACCGGACATCTCCGCAGGAAAGGACGCCGATGGACGACGCCGCGCAGCCGAGCACCGCCCGCATGATCGACTTCTGGCTCGGCGGGGAGCACCACCTCCCGGTCGACGTGACGGCGGCCCGGGCCTTCGAGGGGGCGTACGGGCCGTGCGCCCCGCTGTTTCGCGACCTGCGGGCGTTCCTCGGCCGGGCCGTGCGGGCGATCGCCGCCGCCGGGGTGGACGCCTTCCTGGTCTTCGGCGCGGGCGTGCCCACCCGCGGCAACGTGCACGAGGCGGCGCCGCAGGCGACGGTGCTCTACACCGACGTGGACCCGGTCACCGTCGGCATCGGGCAGCGGATCCTGGCCGGCAGCGACCGGGCCGGCTACGGCTTCGGCGACGCCACCGACCTCACCACGATCGACCCGGCGCTGCTGCACCGGTTCGTGCCGGGGTGGGGCAGCCGCCCGGTCGGCGTGGTCTTCCTCGGCCTCGCGGCGTTCCTCGACGACGCGACGCTGCGGCGCACCCTCGACGACCTGTACGCGGCCACCGCCCCCGGCAGCCTCCTCGCCGTGGACTTCGACAGCGAGGAGTTGGCGGCGTATCCGCAGGCCCTGGCGATGATGGGCCCGACGTTCCGGATGCGGCCGCCCACGGCGTTCGGTCCGCTTCTCGGCCGGTGGACGCCGACGCCGGAAGGCATCGTCCCGGTGGCCCGGTGGCGTCCCGACGGCCCGCCGGCGGACCTGCCCGACGCCTTCCACGGCGGGCTCGCCGTCCGGCACGCCGACTGAGACGGCGGCTGCCACAGCGCCCGGTGACGCGCCCGACGGTGTTCGGGGTGACCGTGCCCGCCGGCTGGCCGGAGCCCTCCGTATGATGCTTGCCCTACAGCAAGAGTTGTCGGAGGGTGATCATGCCGGAGGCGTCCGGAACGGTGTCCCGCGCGCTGCGCGAGGCGCCGCCCGACCGGTTGGCGGAGGCCGCCGACCGGGCCATCCGCGCTGCTCTCGGTGCGTCCCGCACCGACGTGTTCGTCGCCGACTACCGCATCAGCGGCCTGTGGCCGGTGCTGGACCCGGACCTGCCCGACGCCGGGTTCCTCGCCTGCCACGGCGTGGCGCAGCGCTGCTTCAGCAGCCAGCAGCCGGTCCTCGACGGCGGAGACGACGGCCGCTGCCGGGTCTACCTGCCGCTGACCGTGTGGGGCGAGCGCCTCGGCGTGCTCCTGGTCGAGCTGCCGGCCACCCCGGCCGCGTCGACCGTGGAGGCGGCCCGGGACATCGCCGGTGAGCTGGCGCTGGCGCTGCGCGCCGCCGACCGGGGGACCGACCGGTACCGCCGGGCCCGCCGCCGCGAGCGGCTGAGCATGGCCGCCGAGATGCAGTGGGACCTGCTGCCGGGCCGTAGCGTCACGCACGGCGCGTTCCTGCTGGCCGGGCAGCTGGAGCCGGCCTACACCGTGGGCGGCGACCACTTCGACTGGTCCGTCGACGGCGACCGGCTCGCGCTGACCGTGCTCAACGGCGCGGGCACCGGCCTGTCGGCGTCGCTGCTGACGGCGGTGGCGGTCAACGCGATGCGCAACGCCCGCCGCTCCGGCGGCGGCCTGGTCGAGCAGGCCGAACTGGCCTCGGACACCGTCTTCTTCCAGCACCGCGGCGAGCGGCACGTGGCAACGCTGCTGCTGGAGCTGGACGCCACCGACGGGCGGGTCCGCGCGGTGGACGCGGGCTCGCCCCACGTGCTGCGGCTGCGGGGCGGCTCGGTGCAGCGGGTGCCGCTGGAGCAGCAGTTGCCGCTGGGCATGTTCGCCGAGACCCGCTACGAGGTGCAGGAGTTCACCGTCGAACCGGGCGACCGGCTCTTCGTGGTCAGCGACGGCGTGTACGCGGCGGCGCCGGACGGCGGCGAACCGTACGGCGAGCGGGCCATGGCGCGCTCGATGCGCGCGACGCGCTTGCAGCCGGCGACCGAGGCAGTTGGTACGGTGATGCGCGGGCTGCAGTCCTACCACGCCGACGCCGATCTGCGCGACGACGCGGTGGTCGTCTGCCTCGACTGGCACGGCCGGGCCGGCGGTCCGGGCGGCGGGGCGCGGTGACGGGGCGGTAGCGGGACACGGACATCGCAGGGGACGTCGGGTGGAGCAACCGGATCTCGCCGCGGCGGTCGACGCCGCAGCCGAGGCGCTCGTGCGCGTGCTCGACCCCACGGGCTCCCGCCACCAGATGACGGTCTCACCCACGCAGCTGCGGGTGCTGTCGCTGATCAGCGCCCGCCCCCGCACCAACGTGAACCGCCTCGCCGAGCTGCTCGACGTGGTGCCGTCGTCGGCGAGCCGGCTGTGTGACCGGTTGGAGGCGATCGGGCTGCTGCGCCGGGTCGCCGACCCGCGGGACCGGCGGGAGGTGCGGCTGGTGCCGACGGCGGCGGCCGAGGCGCTGCTGCGGGAGCTCACCGAGCGCCGGCACCGGGCGGTCCGCGCGGTGCTGGAGCGGATGCCGTCGCGTACGCAGCACGAGCTGCTGTTGGCGCTGCTGGCGTTCGGCCAGGCGGCGGCCCCGGCGCCGGCGGTGGCCCAACCCGAGCCGGGCGCCCGGACGGCCTGACCGCGCCCCCGGCCCGCGCTGCGGCATGATCGGCCGCGGGCTGATCGCGCCGCGACGACCAGCGCGACGTGAGCTGAGCCACATTGACGCGACCGCCCCGGCGAGGCGAACGCGGGCCGCCGGGAGCCGGAACCAGGCCCGATATAGTGGCAGCGCAACTCACCGGCCCCTGATCCTGCGATCGGGGGCCGCACCAGGGGAGGTCCCAGCCCGGGATCCGAGGGCGCCGGCGGCGGCCGGCCCGGCAACGCGCACGTCCCTCCGCAGCGCCCGTCCCGGGCGCCGGACCGTGCTGCGGAGGGAGGTTCGGTGTCGCGTCGGCCGGCGGGGGGCCCACCCCCGGATGAGACCCACGGCCCGCACGCCGCGCCGACCGGGGACCGCGTCCTCACCCTGCCCAATCTGATCAGCTTCGTCCGGCTGCTCGGCGTGCCGCTCTTCCTCTATCTGCTGCTGGTCGCCCACGCCGACGTCGCCGCGGTGGTGGTCCTGGCGCTCGGGGGCACCACAGACTGGGTCGACGGCTGGATCGCCCGCCGCCTGCGGCAGGTCAGCCGGCTGGGCGAGCTGCTGGACCCGCTGGCCGACCGGCTCTACATCCTGGCGACCCTGCTGGCGTTCACCGCCCGCGAGGTGGTGCCCTGGCAGTTCACCGTGGCGCTGCTGGCCCGGGAGCTGCTGCTGCTGGGGTCGCTGGGGGTGCTGCGCCGGCACGGGTACGGCCCGCCGCCGGTGCACTACGTCGGCAAGACCGCCACCTTCCTGCTGCTGGCCGCCTTCCCGGTCCTGTTGCTGGCGCACGCCACGTCGGCGGTCACGGCGACGGTGGCCGGGGCGGTCGGCTGGGGGCTGGCCTGGTGGGGTCTGGTGCTGTATTGGGCGGCCGGTGCGCTCTACGTGCTGCAGGCGGCGCGGCTGGTGCGGGCGGTGCGGTCCCCGGCGACAGGGGCGGCGGCGTGACCGCCCCGCAGCGGCGGCCCGACGCCCCGCAGGGCGACGGCCCGGCGGCCCGGGTGTACGCGCCGGACTTCCTGACCGAGCTGTTCCGCAACCCGCTGGACCCGGGGTACGCCGACGCGGCGGCCCGGCGCCGGGACGCGCCGCCGTCGGGGTGGCGCGGTCGGTCGGCGCGGTCGGTCAGCCTGGTGGTGCTCGTGGCGTTGGGGTTCCTGTTCGCGGTGGCGTACCGGCAGACGATGGCGGAGGAGCCGGGGCGCAGCAAGGCGCGGGCCGACCTGGTGGCGCAGATCAAGGAGCGCGAGGCGGAGACCGACGAGATGGCGGCCCGGGCCGACCGGCTGCGGGAGGAGGTCGGCCGGCAGCGGGACGCGGCGCTCAGCGGATCGCAGGCGTCGCGGTTGCGGCGGCTGGAGGCGGGCACCGGCCTGGGGCGGGTGCGCGGCGACGGCGTGGTGGTGCGGTTGGCGGACGCGCCACCGAAGGACGACGGGACGGTGACCGGCTCCGCGGGCGGGCCGCCGCAGGTGTTGTACACGGATCTGCAGAAGGTGGCCAACGACCTGTGGGCGGCGGGCGCGGAGGCGGTGGCGATCAACGGCCAACGGCTGACGGCGACGTCGACGATCCGGTCGGCGGGCGCGGCGATCCTGGTGGACTTCCGGCCGGTGACGGGGCCGTACGAGGTGTCGGCGATCGGGCCGGGCTCGCTGCGGGACCGGTTCGACGACAGCCGGGCCGCTTTCCTGATGCGGGAGCTGGTGAACTCGGTCGGGCTGTCGTTCCAGGTCCGGGAGGTGGAGGACCTCACCCTGCCGGCGGCGCCGGAGCCACGGCTACGCTACGCCGAGCCTTCGGTCAGTCCGAGCCCGTCCGTGTCGGGTTCGGGCGTCGAGGGTTCGTCCGGTCCTGAGCCGTCCGGCTCTGGTTCGTCTCCCAGTCCTTCCGGAGGTGGCCGATGATCGCGGTGCTGGCGTTGCTCGCCGGGGTGGTGCTCGGGGTGTACCTCGATCCCACGGTTCCCGCGGCGTTGCAGCCGTATCTGCCGATCGCGGTGGTGGCGGCGTTGGACGCGGTGTTCGGCGGGGTGCGGGCGAAGCTGGACCGGATCTTCGACGACAAGCAGTTCGTGGTGTCGTTCATCTCGAACGTGCTGGTGGCGGGTCTGATCGTGTATCTGGGTGACCAGTTGGGCGTGGGTGGGCAGTTGTCCACCGGCGTGGTGGTGGTGCTCGGGGTGCGGATCTTCGGCAACGTGGCGGCGATCCGTCGCCACCTGTTCCGGGCGTAGGCTCGAGGCGATGAGCGAGGAGCAGTCCGAGACGGGCACGGGATGGCCGCAGCCGGCGGTTCCGGGCCGGCCCACCGGGCCGGACCCGCGGCCGGGGGCACCCGATTCCGACGAGATGTCGCCGCTTTCGCCGCAGGGTGAGCCGCCGGGCCGCCAGTCGCCGCCGGACGAGCCGGATGCCGGCGACGCGGTGACGGTGGACCTGTCGTCGGTGACCCCGCCGGCGGGCGCGGAGCAGACCCCGCCGGCGGGGCCGGCCGCGGTGGCGCGGCGCTTCACGTCGGCCGGGGCGATGATCGCGTTGTTGCTGGGCCTGTTGGGGTTCACCCTGGTGGTGCAGTTGCGCACGACGTCGACGGATCCGACGTCGGCGGCGACCCGCCAGGAGGACCTGGTGCGGATCTTCTCGGATCTGGATTCGCGGGAGAAGCGGCTGCGCCAGGACATCGAGGCGTTGGAGGAGAGCCAGCGGCAGTTGCGCTCGGGTGAGCAGGGGCGGCAGGCGGCGCTGCAGGAGGCGACGCGGCGGGCCGACGAGTTGGGCATCCTGGCGGGGACGCTGCCGGCGCGGGGGCCGGGGTTGAGCGTGCGCTTCGAGGCCGGGTCGAAGCCGATCTCGGCGTACCGGGTGCTGGACGCGGTGCAGGAGCTGCGGGGTGCGGGCGCGGAGGCGATGCAGATCTCGGGCGGCGACGGCGCGGCGGTGCGGATCATCGCCTCGACGTACTTCCTGGACGGCTCGGGCGGGGATCTGGTGGTCGACGGGCGCCGGTTGTCGGGTCCGTTCACGATCACGGTGATCGGTGATCCGACGACGATGGCGACGGCGTTGAAGATTCCGGGCGGGGTGGCCGCGTCGGTCGCCGGTGACGGCGGTAACGTGATCGTCGAGGATCGTGAGGTCGCCGACGTGTCGGCGCTGCACGCGCCCGTGAAGTTGGAGCACGCCCGTCCGGTCTCCTGACCGGTGCGGCCCGCGCCGGTCCGCCGGCGCACCACTGGTCGGCACGACGATGAAGGACGCGTCTGGTGATTCCCGAGGATCTGCGGTATACCGCTGAGCACGAGTGGGTGGCGGGTGACGGTTCGGGCGCGGTCCGGGTCGGCATCACGCACTTCGCACAGGACGCGTTGGGTGACATCGTCTTCGTCCAGTTGCCCGAGGAGGGCGCGGAGGTGGCCGCGGGCGACTCGTTGGGTGAGATCGAGTCGACCAAGAGCGTGTCCGAGATCTACGCCCCGGTGAGCGGGGTCGTGGCGGCGCGGAACGAGGCGTTGGTGGACACTCCGGAGGTGATCAACTCTGATCCGTACGGTGCGGGTTGGCTGGTGGAGATCACGCCGGGTGATCCGGCGGCGGTGGACGGGCTGCTGACCGCCGGGGCTTACCGCGAGCTCACCGAGAGCTGAGTGCCCGTTGGGCGTGTGGTGTTCGTGCCGCGCGTCCGGTTGCCCTGCATTTCGGCGCTGGCTAGGCTCGCCCAGTCGACCGAGAACCCATAAGTTGAGCGTTGCGGAATTGCCTTTCCGGGCACGGGGAGCCAGCCGCCGGGTGTGCTGCCCGGCGGCCAGACCCGAATCACCCGACGCCGACGCGAAACAGATCCGTGAGGTGGTCCCATGACGCGGCCAGACGACGAGTTCCCCCCGCTCGACGTCACTTCGACGCTCAATCTCGGTTCGCTCGACGAAGTGCTGGAGGGGCCGGACACCGATGTGGTGCCGAGCCGGATGTCCGGTTCGTTGCCGCCGGGTATGGCGCTGCTGGTGGTTCGTCGGGGCCCGAACGCGGGCGCCCGGTTCCTGCTGGATCACGACGTGACGACGAGTGGCCGGCATCCGGACAGTGACATCTTCCTGGACGATGTGACCGTGTCGCGTCGGCACGCGGAGTTCCACCGGGACGGCGGGACGTTCACGGTGCGGGACGTGGGCAGCCTGAACGGCACCTACGTCAACCGGGAGCGGGTCGAGGCGGCCACGTTGAGCAACGGTGACGAGGTGCAGATCGGCAAGTTCCGAGTGGTGTTCATCGCCGGTCCGCGCCCGGAGGAGGAGGCCGGCCGGGGGTGAACGAGCCTGCGGCTTCGACGCCGCCCGGTGCGGCCCGCGCACAACCGCTGATGAGCATCGGCGAGGTGCTGGGGCAGTTGCGGGTGGAGTTTCCCGACGTCACGATTTCGAAGTTGCGGTTCCTGGAGGCCGAGGGCCTCGTCGAGCCGCAGCGCACCGCTGCGGGCTACCGGAAGTACAGCTGGGACGACGTGGCGCGGTTGCGGTTCGTGCTGACCGCGCAGCGTGACCAGTACCTGCCGTTGCGGGTGATCCGTGAGCAGTTGGCGCAGTGGGACGCGGAGGACGGGCCGGCGCCGTCGCGGCCGACGCTGGTGGCGGTGGGCCCGGGCGGTGAGGTGCCCGGTCGTTCCGCGCCGGCGGATCAGCCGGTGGATTCGGCCCAGGTGCGGTTGGGCCGGTCCGACCTGGTCGCGCGCAGCGGGATCGACGAGTCGACGTTGGGCGAGTTGGAGCGGCTCGGGGTGTTGGTGTCCGATCCGCCGGGTTGGTACGACGGGGACGCGTTGATCATCGCGCGGGCGGTGGCGGGTCTGGCGGCGTACGGGCTGGAGCCTCGGCACCTGCGGGGTTACCGGACGGCGGCGGACCGGGAGGTGGGTTTGTTCGCGCAGTTGGTGGCGCCGTTGGTGCGGCAGAGCGACCCGGCGGCGCGGGCGCGGGCGGCGGAGACGGCGCGGGAGTTGGTGGCGTTGTCCCAGCAGTTGCACGCGGCGTTGGTGCGCGTGGGCCTGCGCTCGACGTTGGGTCGGTGACCCTGGGGTGGTGCGCGCGGCCCGGGCCAACGCCCGGGCCGCGCGGCGTTTGGCGGGCGCGGTGGGCGGGATCGGCTTCCGGGGGCGTGTCGTAGGCTTGCCGGGGTAACCCTTCTCTGGCGCGGGGCGTGCGGGTAGCGCATGGGATGTGCGTGTCGCGGTCCGTGTACCGTGCAGGGAAGGTCGCGGTACGGGCGTAGGTGACAACGACACGGAGGCGGCGGTGCGCGAGCTGAGCGTGGTCGGGGTTCGGGTGGAGCTGCCCAGCAACCAGCCGATCGTCCTGCTGCGGGAGGTCGAGGGGGATCGCTACCTGCCGATCTGGATCGGTGCGGTGGAGGCGACGGCGATCGCGTACGAGCAGCAGGGGGTCAAGCCCGCCCGGCCGTTGACGCACGATCTGTTGCGGGACGTGCTGGCGGCGCTGCAGGCGCCGCTGCGGGCGGTGGAGATCACCGAGCTGAAGGAGAACGTCTTCTACGCCGACCTGCTGATCGGCGACGACGGGGTGCGGGTGTCGGCGCGGCCGAGTGATTCGATCGCGTTGGCGTTGCGGGTCGGTGCGCCGATTCGTTGTGCCGAGCAGGTCCTCTCCGAGGCGGGGATCGTGATCCCGGACGAGCAGGAGGACGAGGTGGAGAAGTTCCGCGAGTTCCTGGAGCAGGTGCGTCCGGAGGACTTCGCGGGCTGACCGCGTTTCCCGACCCACCGGATGGTGGTCACTGTGGGTGACCTGCCGGCGTGTCGGTGATCTTTGCCGTGGCTGCGCGGCGTGTCGCGACCGTTCCTGCGCGGTAACTCTTCAAGGGCGCTATAGGGTTGCCGTGTCGAGGGGTGCACGTCCCGGATGCGACGTGTCACCGCACTGGCGGGGAGGTTGGTCCGGATGCACGAGCCGCGAGATCCCGAGCCTGGCACGCAAGCGCAGGAGACGGGTGTGGTGCCGGCGGGGCCGGCGACTGAGGGTGACGGTGCGGTGGGCTACCGGGGTGTGACCGCGTGCCACGCGGTGGGCATCACCTACCGGCAGCTGGACTACTGGGCGCGCACGACGCTGGTGGTGCCGAGCGTGCGGGACGCCTCGGGCTCGGGGACGTCCCGGTTGTACTCGTTCCGCGACCTGGTGGTGTTGAAGGTCGTGAAGCGCCTGCTGGACGCCGGGGTGTCGTTGCAGAACATCCGCAAGGCGATCGAGGCGCTGCGCTCGCGCGGGGTGGCCGACCTGGCGGGGATCACGCTGATCTCGGACGGCACGACGGTGTACGAGTGCCGCTCGCCGGAGGAGGTGGTCGACCTGTTGCAGGGCGGCCAAGGCGTGTTCGGCATCGCCATCGGCGGCGCGTTCAAGGAGATCGAGGGTTCGTTGTCGCACCTGCCGGCGGAGCCGGCCGAGCCGGCGCCGGGGGCGGCGGGCGACGACGCCGTGCAGGACGAGTTGGCGGCCCGCCGGGCGCGCCGCCGGGCGGGCTGACCCCGCCCCGGGTTCGCGCCCCGCACAGCGGTGGCGAGCAGCGTCACGGGGCCGGCGGTCGCCGCCGCGACGCACGCCGAGGCAGCATGGACGACGTGACGCAGACGATCGACGCGGTGGCGGGCCTGCTCGCCGGCGGTGGTGTCGTGGTGCTCAGCGGCGCCGGCCTGTCGACGGACTCGGGCATCCCCGACTATCGGGGGCCCAGCGGCGTGGCCCGCCGGCACACCCCGATGACGTTCCAGGCGTTCACCGGGGACCCGGCGGCGCGGCGCCGCTACTGGGCACGCAGCCACCTGGGGTGGCGCACGATCGCCCGGGCGGCGCCCAACGACGGGCACGCCGCGGTGGCCCGGTTGCAGCACGCCGGCCTCGTCGACGCGGTGATCACGCAGAACGTCGACGGTCTGCACACGGCCGCCGGGTCGACGCCGGTGGTGGAGCTGCACGGGAGTCTCGACGCGGTGGTGTGCCTGGACTGCGGCGACCGCACCGCCCGCGAGGAGCTGGACCGGCGGCTGCGGGAGGCGAACCCGGGGTTCTCGGCGGCGGTGGCGGCGGTCAACCCGGACGGTGACGTGGACCTGCCCGACGCGCAGGTGGCCCGGTTCCGGCCGGTGGACTGTGAGCGGTGTCGCACCGGCATGCTGAAACCGGACGTGGTGTTCTTCGGGGAGACGGTGCCGCCGGCGCGGGTCGCCGCGTGTTTCGACCTGGTGCAGCGGGCCCGGGCGGTGCTGGTGCTCGGCTCGTCGTTGACGGTGATGTCGGGGCGCCGGTTCGTGATCCGGGCGGCGAAACAGGGCATTCCGGTGGCGATCGTCAACCAGGGGCCCACCCGGGGCGACGGGTACGCCACCGTGCGCGTGGACGCCCCGCTGGGCGGGGTGCTGCCGGAACTCGCCGATCGCCTCACCACCCGCGCGCCCCTGGCCGCGTCGGGCGCCGACGCCGCGGTTACGCGCGGGTGATCCCCGCCGGGGACGACATCCGCCGGAAACGGTGGCGCTGGTAGCGTGGTCGGTGCCGGTACCCCGCGTGGGAGAGACCGCCCGAGCTGTTCGGGGCGGCGCCGAAGGGGCAGCTTCCTCCCCGGAACCTCTCAGGCAGAAGGACCACGTGGGCAGGCACTGTGGAGCGCCCTGCCCGGGGTGCGACTCAGGGGGAGGCCGACCTGTCGACCTCACCCCGGGGAGCGCCGCCCATGACCGCAGAGCAGTTCGCCGCCCGCCACATCGGCCCCGACGGCGACGACGAGCGCCGCATGCTCGACGTCGTCGGCTACGACTCGATCGACGAGCTGATGGACGCGGCGATCCCCGAGGTGATCCGCTGGCACGGCACCCTGGACCTGCCGGAGCCGGCCAGCGAACACGACGCCCTCGCGCAGCTGCGCGAGATCGCCGGCCGCAACACCGTCGCCGCGTCCATGATCGGCTTGGGGTACCACGGCACGCACACCCCGGCGGTGATCCGCCGCAACGTGCTGGAGAACCCGGCCTGGTACACGGCGTACACGCCGTACCAGCCGGAGATCAGCCAGGGCCGGCTGGAGGCGCTGCTGAACTTCCAGACGATGGTGACGGACCTGACGGGGCTGGCCACGGCGAACGCGTCGATGCTCGACGAGGCCACGGCCGCGGCGGAGGCGATGACCCTGGCCCGGCGGGCGTCGAAGTCCCGCAGCGGGGTGTACGTGGTCGACGCCGACGCGTTGCCGCAGACCGTCGCCGTGATCACCAGCCGGGCGCAGCCGTTGGGCATCGAGGTGCGGGTGGTGGACCTGGACGCCGACGACCTGCCGGGGGAGTTCTTCGGCCTGCACCTGCAGTACCCGGGGGCGTCGGGGGCCGTACGCGACCACACGCCGCTGGTCGAGGCGGCCCACGCGGCCGGTGCGCTGGTGACGGTGGCGGCGGACCTGCTGGCGTTGACGCTGCTGCGCGCGCCGGGGGAGATCGGCGCGGACATCGCCGCCGGCACCACCCAACGGTTCGGGGTGCCGATGGGCTTCGGCGGCCCGCACGCCGGCTACCTGGCGGTGCGCGCCGGCCTGGAGCGGATGCTGCCCGGCCGGCTCGTCGGGGTGTCCCGCGACGCCGCCGGCAACCCGGCGTACCGGCTGGCGTTGCAGACCCGCGAGCAGCACATCCGGCGGGAGAGGGCGACCAGCAACATCTGCACCGCGCAGGTGCTCCTGGCGGTGATGGCCGGCATGTACGCCGTCTACCACGGCCCCGACGGGCTGCGGCAGATCGCGCGGCGTACCCACGCCATGGCGGCGCGGCTCGCGGCCGGGTTGCGCGCGGGCGGGGTGGGCGTCGCGGACGTCGCGTTCTTCGACACGGTCGTGGCGACCGTGCCGGGCCGCGCCGCTGAGGTGGTCGCCGACGCGCAGCGGCGGGGGGTGAACCTGCGGCTGGTCGACGCCGACCGGGTGGGGGTCTCGTGCGACGAGACGACCACCGCGGCGCACCTGGCGGCGGTGTGGGCGGCGTTCGGGGTGCCCGCGTTCGACGGCGCCGTCGACGCGGCGTGGCCGGCGGGGTTGGCGCGCACGTCGGCGTTCCTGACCCACCCGGTGTTCGGCGCGCACCGCTCCGAGACGGCGATGCTGCGCTACCTGCGGCGACTGGCGGACTTCGACTACGCCCTGGACCGGGGCATGATCCCGCTGGGCTCGTGCACGATGAAGCTGAACGCGACCACGGAGATGGAGCCGGTGAGCTGGGCGGAGTTCGCCCACGTGCACCCGTTCGCGCCGCCGTCGCAGACGGCCGGCTACCGCGAGCTGATCGCCCAGTTGGAGGGGTGGCTGGCGGAGGTGACCGGCTACGACGCGGTCAGCGTGCAGCCCAACGCCGGGTCGCAGGGGGAGCTGGCGGGGCTGCTGGCGATCCGCGCCTACCACGCCGACCGGGGGCAGGGGCACCGCGACGTGTGCCTGATCCCGTCGTCGGCGCACGGCACGAACGCCGCGTCGGCGGTGATGGCGGGGATGCGGGTGGTCGTGGTGGGCTGCGACGACGACGGCAACGTCGACCTGGTCGACCTCGACGCGAAGATCGACAAGCACCGGGACGCGCTCGCGGCGATCATGGTGACGTACCCGTCGACGCACGGGGTGTACGAGACGGGCATCGCGCAGTTGTGCGCGAAGGTCCACGACGCCGGCGGCCAGGTGTACGTCGACGGGGCGAACCTCAACGCCCTCGTCGGGTTCGCCAAGCCGGGCCGGTTCGGCGCGGACGTGTCGCACCTCAACCTGCACAAGACGTTCTGCATTCCGCACGGCGGTGGCGGGCCGGGGGTGGGGCCGGTGGCGGTGCGGCAGCACCTGGCCCCGTTCCTGCCCGGCGACCCGTGCGGCGACGGCGGCGACGGCCGGCCGGTGATCTCGGCCGCCCGGTACGGGTCGGCGGGGATCCTGCCGATCCCGTGGGCGTACCTGCGGATGATGGGCGCGGCGGGCCTGACCCGGGCCACGGGGGTGGCGGTGCTCGCCGCGAACTACGTGGCGGCGCGGCTGCGGGAGCATTTCCCGGTGCTGTACGCGGGCAACAAGGGCCTGGTGGCGCACGAGTGCATCCTGGACCTGCGGCCGGTGACGAAGGCGGCGGGGATCAGCGTCGACGACGTGGCCAAGCGGCTCATCGACTACGGGTTCCACGCGCCGACGATGTCGTTCCCGGTGGCGGGAACGCTGATGGTGGAGCCGACCGAGAGCGAGGACCTGGCCGAGCTGGACCGGTTCTGCGACGCCATGATCGCCATCCGCGCGGAGATCGACGCGGTGGCGTCGGGGCGGTGGCCGGCCGGCGACAACCCCCTGGCCAACGCGCCGCACACGGCGGCGATGGTGTCGGCCGACGAGTGGCCGCACCCGTATCCACGGTCGGTGGGTGGCTACCCGGTGGGCGTGGACCGGGCCGGGAAGTACTGGCCGCCGGTGCGGCGCGTCGACGGCGCGTACGGCGACCGGAACCTGGTCTGCTCGTGTCCGGCGCCGGAGGCGTTCGAGGACTGAGCGCCGCGGGCGCGCGGGGCAGTGGCGCGGTTCGAGGACCTGCGCGCGACGCCGGGGCGGTGCACGTGGCCGCCCCGGCCGGTGCGTCGACCTGGGGAGGGCGGCCCCGACAGCGGGGACTAGCCTGAGGTCGACGTGTGCGTCAGGTTGACGCTGGGTGAACGGTCAGGCCACGAGGGCGTGTCGGGCGGGGCCGCGGTGGGGGGCGATGGTGCTGCCGTCGGGAAGAAGCTCGCCGGTGTCCTCGAAAACGATGACACCGTTGCAGAGCAGGCTCCAGCCCTGCTCAGGGAAGCAGGCGAGGATCCGGGCGGCTTCCCGGTCGGTCGCTTCGGCGGAGGGGCAGGTGGGTTGGTGCTGGCACATCGGGTTCTCCGGACTGTGGGGGCACTGTGTCATGGTTCACATGACCAGTGACGCACAGTACCAAGCTACAGTGAGCCGCATCGAGCAGGTTCACGCCATGTTGCCGGGAAATCCACTGAACGGACGAGGCGGAATGGGCCGGACGGCGTGGAAGCGCTCCCACTGAGGCGGGTCGACGCCCCCGCCGCCCCCGCGCACTGCCGCGACCGCCTCGCCGAACGCGACCGCCTCGAATGGCGCCTCACCGACGGCGGCGACCCCGCCGCCCTCGCCCAGGACTTCCTCACCGCCCACGGCCTCGGCGCCGACGACCTCACCCGCCCCGCCACCCACCGCCCCGACGGCCCCTGCGGCGCCGCCCTCTACCTCTCCGCCGCCGCAGCCGCCACCATGACCGCCGCCGCACCCGGCGCACCCACCCCCGCCCCCGCCCTGCCCGACCTCGCCATCGTCGTCTACGACCACACCGCCACCGACCCCACCGGACCACCACCACCCGACACCACCTGGTGGGTCGGCGACTGGACCCCCAGCTGGACCCCCCACCAACACGCCGCCGCCGTCACCACCGTCCGCGCCGCCATCGGCCGCGGCGACGTCTACCAGACCAACCTCGTCGGCCACGCCGCCGCCCCCTACACCGGCAACCCCCACCCCGCCCTCGCCCGACTCGCCCGCCTACCCGGCGCCCGCTACGGCGGCACCCTGCACGGCCCCGGCTGGGCCATCGGCTGCGCCTCCCCGGAAACCCTCATCGCCGTCGAAGCCGGCCGCCTCGTCACCCGCCCCATCAAAGGCACCCGCCCCGCCACCCCCGCCGGCCGCACCGAACTGCTCACCTCCGCCAAGGAACGCGCCGAACACATCATGATCGTCGACCTGGAACGCAACGACCTCGCCCGCGTCGCCGCCACCGGCACCGTCACCGTCGACGAACTGTTCGCCGTACGCCGCTGGTGCGACCTGTGGCAGGCCGAATCCACCGTCTCCGCCGCCCCCGCCGACGGCCTCGGCCTCGCCGACCTGCTCCACGCCATCTGCCCCGGCGGCTCCGTCACCGGCGCACCCAAACTCGCCGCCTGCGACGTCATCGCCACCTGCGAACCCGTCGGCCGCGGCGCCGCCATGGGCGCCCTCGGCTGGATCGCCCCCGGCCACCTCGACCTCGGCCTCACCATCCGCACCGCCGCCGCCGACGCCCACCACCTGCACACCTGGGCCGGCGGCGGCATCACCTGGGACAGCGACCCCGACGCCGAAGTAGCCGAAGCCGCCGCCAAGGCCCACCCCGTCCGCGCCGCCCTCACCAACCGATAACCTGATCACATGACGATGCGGCCCATCCGGATCATCGGCGACCCGGTGCTACGCGCCGCCTGCGAGCCGGTCACCACCTTCGACGCCGACCTCCGCGCCCTGGTCACCGACCTCATGGACACCCTCCTCGGCGCCCCCGGCCGCGCCGGCGTCGCCGCCAACCAGATCGGCGTACCCGCCCAGGTCTTCGTCTACGACGCCGACGGCCACCGCGGCCACATGATCAACCCCACCCTGGAACTGTCCGACGACACCCAGGACGACGACGAGGGCTGCCTGTCCATCCCCGGCCTCTACTTCCCGACCCCCCGCGCCCTGCACGCCACCGCACACGGCTTCGACCAGCACGGCGAACCACTCACCATCTCCGGCAGCGGATTCCTCGCCCGCGCCCTGCAACACGAGACCGACCACCTCCACGGCCGCCTCTACGTCGACACCCTGCGCGGCGACACCCGACGCAAGGCCCTGCGCGAAATCCGCGCCGGCCGCTTCGACACACCCCGCCGCTGACCGCCGCCCGGTCGACACACCGGCGCCACCCGCGAACCGCGACCGGGCGGGGCGGGGCGTCATCGCGGCGTTGTCGCCGACCGACCGCCACCGCCCTCAGCCCAACCGGGCCGTCAACGTGTACTCCCCGTACTCCGCCACCGCCGTGAACCCCAACCCCCGGTACAGGCGCAACGCCGCCACGTTGTCACCCCGCACGTTCAACGTCACATGCTCCACCTCACCGACCAACCGCCCACACAACGCCGCCACCACCGCCGCACCCAGCCCCCGCCCCCGAAACCCCGGATGCGTCGTCACGTTCCCCAACGCCGCCACCTGCCACGTCGGCGAATACACGTGCACCCCCGCCACCGCGACCAGCGCACCACCCCGACGCACCCCCACGTACCGGCCCGTGTCGAGCATCCGCGCGTCGAACCAGTTCCCCGGATACGCCGCCGCGTACAGACCCCGCAACTCCGGCAGGTCCGCCACCGTCAACGGCCGCCCCTCGGCCACCACCCCCGCCAACCGGGCCCGATCCGTCAACGCCATCTTCACGTGCCCCACGCCACCACCGACGTCGAACCCGCCACCCACCGCCGCCACCAGACCCGGCGACAGATGCGCGTGCAGCCGCGCCGGCAACACCGGCGTCAGATCCGCCAACAGCCCCGCCAACTCCGCCCGCCCACCCGGCCCGGCGAACGCCAACAGCGTCGGCGGCACCGCACCGTGATACAGCAACGCCACCTGCCCACCACGACGAAACCACGACGTGTACGGCCAGAAGAAGTCGTCGAGATCACCCAACTCGTACGCGTGCAACGCCGGATCCCGACCCAGCAGCCGACCCAACAACCCACGGTCGTGCTCGGCACGCACCAACCCGCTCAGCGGCACCCCTCGGCCGGCAGATTCTCGTGCGCCCACCGCGCCAACGCGTCCAACGCCGGCAACACCGCCGCACCCCGCTCCGTCAGCTCGTAACTGACCCCCACCGGCGGACCCTCCCGCACCGTGCGACTGACCAACCCCACCCGCACCAACTCACCCAACCGGTCCGACAACACCGACTCGCTGATCCCCGGCAACGCCCGCGCCAACTCCGCGAACCCCGCCGGCCCCAGCCCCAGCGTCCCCAGCAACACCCCGTTCCACCGCTTGCCCAGGAACGCGAACGCCCGCGTCAGACCCCGGTCACACACACGGGGAGCCTCGTCGGCGGGGGAGCGCAGCGTCATGACCCCAGGATACGTGGCATCCACCACGACCACAGCAGCTTCGAAAAAGCTAGCTGCTACCGTAGGCGCAGCAACAACCCCACACCCCAGGAGGACACCATGACCGACACGACCACGCCCCTGATCACCCTCCACCCCGACGCCCAAGCCCAACTCTTCACCGACGCCCGCACCGCCAACACCTTCACCGACGAACCCGTCACCGACGAACACCTGCGCGCCATCTTCGACCTCGCCAAGTACCCACCCACCGCCGCCAACACCCAACCCCTCCGCGTCCTCTACATCCGCCCCGGCGACGCCCGCGACCGCCTCCTCACCCACATGGCCGAAGGCAACCGCACCAAGACCGCCAACGCCCCCGTCGTCGCCGTCCTCGCCGCCGACACCGACTTCCACGACCACATCCCCCGCATCTTCCCCATCCGCCCCGAACTGCGCGACGGCCTCGCCGCCGACCCCGCCGCCCGCGACACCATGGCCCGCTTCAACGCCACCCTGCAGATCGCCTACTGGCTCCTCGCCGTCCGCGCCGCCGGCCTCGCCGCCGGACCCATGGCCGGCTTCGACGCCGCCGGCGTCGACCGCGAATTCTTCACCGACAGCAGCTGGCGCTCCCTGCTCGTCGTCAACATCGGCAAGCCCGGCCCCGACGCCTGGTTCCCCCGCCTGCCCCGCCTCGACTACGACGACGTCGTCCGCCACGCCTGACCCACCCCACCGGGCCGGCGCGCGCCCACCGCACGCCGGCCCGGCACCACCCTCACAACCCCCGACGCCGCCGCAACCACACACCCACCCAACCCACCACCACGAACACCACCATCGAACACACCAACATCCTCAGCACCCCACCACCCTCCCCTCACCCACGTAGGCTGCACAGAGTGCGCCTGGCCACCTTCAACCTGCTCCACGGCCGATCCCTCACCGACGGACTCGTCGACCCACACCGACTCACCGCCGCCGTCGCCGCCCTCGACGCCGACGTCCTCGCCCTGCAAGAAGTCGACCGCGACCAAACCCGCAGCGGCAACCACGACCTCACCACCATCGCCGCCCACGCCCTCCACGCACCCGAACACCGCTTCGCCGCCGCCCTCGTCGGCACCCCCGGCGAACACTTCCGCCCCCTCCGCCACGACGACGACGGACACGGCGAACCCCGCTACGGCATCGGCCTCATCACCCGCCACCCCGTACGCACCTGGCAGGTCACCCGCCTCAAACCCGCCCCCGTCCGCTCACCCGTCTACATCCCCGGACCCGACGGCGGCCTCCTCCTCCTACAGGACGAACCCCGCGTCGTCCTCGCCGCCGTCCTCGACACCCCCCACGGCGACATCACCGTCGCCGCCACCCACCTCTCCTTCGTCCCCGGCTGGAACGCCCACCAACTCCGCCAAACCGTCCGCGCACTCCGCGCCCTACCCGCCCCCCGCATCCTCCTCGGCGACCTCAACCTCCCCGCCACCCCCGCCCGCCTCATCTCCGGCTGGACCCCCCTCGCCCGCCGCCCCACCTACCCCGCCACCCACCCCCGCATCCAACTCGACCACATCCTCGCCGACCGCCACCTCCGCCACCGACTACCACCCGTCACCGCCACCGCCACCCCCCTCTCCACCATCTCCGACCACCGCCCCCTCCTCGTCGACCTCGGCTAACCACCCACCGCCCGCCGCACCGCCCCCACCGCATTACGAAACAACATCGCCACCGTCGTCGGACCCACCCCACCCACCCGCGGCGTGATCGCCCCCGCCACCCGCGCACACGACGGATCCACATCCGGCAACAACCGCCGCCCCGCATACCGCACCCCACCACCCACCACCACCGCACCCGGCCGCACATGCTCCGGCCGCACGATCCCCGGCACCCCCGCAGCCGCCACCAACACCTCCGCCCGACGCGCAAACCGCGGCCAATCCGCCACCCCCGTGTGCACCACCGTCACCGCCGCATTCGCCGTCGCCCGCTTCTGCGCCAACAACATCGCCAACGGCCGCCCCAACGTCGCACCCCGACCCAGCACCACCACCTCCCGGCCCGCCACCGACACCCCGTGAAACGCCAACAACGCCTCGATCCCCGCCGGCGTACACGGCACCGGCCCCGGCAACCCCAACGCCAACCGCCCCAGACTCACCGGATGCATCCCATCCACATCCTTGTCCGGATCCAGCACCTGCAACGCCCGCCCGTAATCCAGCCCACCCGGAACCGGATGCTGCACCAACACCCCGTGCACCCCACGGTCGGCATTGAAATCCTCGATCACCCGATGCAGATCCACCTGCGACGCCGACGCCGGCAACCGCACATGCGGCGACACGAACCCCAACTCCGCCGCCAGCCGCTGCTTGATCCGGATGTACCCGACACTCGCATCGTCGTCACCGACCAACACCGTCGCCAACGACGGCGTCACCCCCGCCGCCCGCAACGCGACGACCTCCGCCGCCACCTCACCCAACACCCGATCCGCCACCGGCCCACCCGGCAACAACCGAGCCACACCCACGGAATCCACGGAAGAGGACATGACACCACCCCGCCCGCAGGGGCCCAGGCGGACGACCCCCACGACGAGCTCCCCGATGGTCAAGCCCATCCCCGGTGCCGCCAGTCGCGTACCACCCCATCCTGCCCCACCCACCCCTCACCCCACGTCCCCCCGCGCCGCCACCAACCCCCCCAACACCCGATTCGTACGGTTCGACCGCACCGCCGCCCGCTGCTGACCCGCCGTCACCTCGATATACGTCTGCGACGACGCCAACGACGCATGCCCCAACAACCGCATGATCTCCGCCGCGCTCGCCCCGTCCTCCGCCAACCGCGTCGCGAACGTGTGCCGCAACGCGTGCAACCGCGCCCCCCGCGGCACCCGATCGGCCACCCCCGCCCGCCGATAACAGGACTCCACCAGATACTGCAACCCACCCCGCCGCAACGGCTCACCCTGCCGATCCACCAGCAACGGCGACTCCGGCCGCACCGACCGCGACCCGAACCGCCGCGCCCGACTCTCCAGATACGCCACCAGCACCCCGTCCAGCTCCGGCTCGACCGGCACCACCCGCGGCCGACCCCCCTTGCCCGCCACCTCCACCCGACGCTCACCCGGCCGCCCCGCCAGCGACGCCACCCGCAGCGCCAACAACTCCGCCAGGCGCAGCCCCGCACACAGCGCCAACGCCAACACCGCCACGTCCCGCTCCGGCCACGGATCACGCTGCCGGCCGTCCTCCCGGGACACCGCCGCGAGCAGCTGCTCCGGGGTGTCCTCACCGCGCAGCGGCTTGGGCTGGGGGAGCGGGGCGCGGGGACGGCCCACCGCCGGCATCGGGTTGCCCGCCACCACGCCCTCCGCCACCAGGAACGAGAAGAAGCTGTTCCACGTCGACCAGGCACGGTGCACCGACGCCACCGCGCGGGGCGCGGCGAACCGGGCGAACGCGGCCCGCATGACCCTGGGGGAGAGGGCGGCGACGTCCAGCGCCTCGGCCGGTAGGGCCGGGGTGACGACCTCCGCTGCCAGCGCCGCCACCGCCCGCAGGTCCCGCCGGTACGCCGCGAGGGTGTGCGGGGACGGCTTGCGCGTCGCCAGGGCGGTCAGGAACTCCTCGACGAGGCTCGTCACTGATTCGTCCTGTTTGTCATGCATAAGGGATATTATGCATGATTCTCGGGTTCGCGGCGACCCGCCGCGAGGGGGAGCGGGACGCCCTGCCCGGCCCGGTCGACGCCGCAGGCGGTCATAACGTGGGCCGCTTGCCGTCGGGAGCACCCGGCCGGTGCCGGCCCGCACGGGCCGCGAAGGCGTCTGCGCCGGGCCTGGCGGCGTGCCGGGACGCAGTGTTGGCCCTGCCTGCGGGCGCGGGCGACCCGCCGAGGATGAGCGCCGGCTCCGGGCGGGCGTGCCGCCGGCGACCGGGGCGGGTGCCCGGTGGCGGCCACCGGCGGGGGAAGGGCGGTCGGCCGCCGCCGGGTCGCGGCTCGACCCCTCTCGGAGGAGCCCCCGACCGGTCAACTTGACATAATGTGAATTATCGAATCGCCGCCGGGCGTGACGATTACCGCTGGCTTCCCCCTGATGATCAACCTATGCTGGTCCGATGTACCCGCCGTCGACCTGTGCGCCCGCCGTCACGTCCGTGACGCGGGCGCGCGTCGCGCGCCGTGCGGTCGTCCCGGCCGCGTCGGTCGTCGTCTGCCAGGCGAGCGCGGTGGTGACGTACGGGCTGCCGAGCCCGACCGGCCGTGGCCCTCCGGCGGCGGTCCCCTCCCCGAAACGACCGCCAGGGCGAAGCCGTAGAGCTTCGGCCCTTTTTCTTTTTCCCGGGTTTCTCGTTGTTCCCGGGTTTCTGATCGGAAGGATCGACCATGAGTCTGGATCATCGCACCGTCGACCAGCAGTGGCTGGCCGAGCTCCGCGTGTCGCTGGCGGACGAGTTCGCCACGCAGACGGCGCGGCTGCGGGAACTGACCGAGCTCAACGCCGACACGGGCGACCCGGGCGAGGCGCACACCCGGGCGGCGCTGGTGGTGGCCGCCCGGCGCGGCGTCGAGCAGGTCGCCGACGCGTTGCGGCGCATCGACGAGGGTGGGTACGGCGTGTGTGAGAGGTGCGAGCGGGCGATTCCGGTGCAGCGGCTGGAGGTGGTGCCGTACGCCCGCTTCTGCGTGCCGTGCCAGGAGAAGTCGGCCGGCTGACGTGGGTGTCGTGGGCCGCCACCTCGGTCTGGGGTGGCGGCCCACGCCGTGTCGGTGGGTGGGGTGTGCTGGTCAGAGGCCGCCGGAGACGCGTAGGACGGTGCCGGTGGCGTAGCTGGCTTCGGGGCTGAGCAGCCAGGCGATGGCGGTGGCGATCTCGTCGGGTTCGCCGGCGCGGCCGAGTGGGATGCGGCCGGCGGCGGTGTCGGCGCGGTCGGGTGCGCCGGAGAGGGCGTGCAGGTCGGTGCGGATGATGCCGGGGGCGACGCCGTTGACGCGGATGCCGTGGGGGGCGAGTTCCTTGGCGAGGCCGATGGTGAGGGTGTCGGTGGCGGCTTTGGCGGCGGCGTAGTGGACGTACTCCCCCGGGCTGCCGAGGGTGGCGGCGGCGGAGGAGACGTTGACGATGGCGCCGCCTCGGGTGAGGCGGCGGGCGGCTTGTTGGGCGCAGAGGACGTACCCGATGAGGTTGACGTCGACGACGTGGCGTAGGTCTTCGGCGCGCAGGTCGGTGATGGGGCCGATGGGGCTGGTGACGCCGGCGTTGTTGACCAGGCCGGTGAGGGGGCCGAGGGTGGCGGCGGTGTCGAAGAGGTGGGTGACGGCGTCGGGGTCGGTGGTGTCGGCCTGGACGGCGATGGCGTTTCGGCCGGTGGCCTGGATGTCGGCGACGACATCGGTGGCGGCGGTGTGGTCGCGGCGGTAGGCGATGGCGACGTGGTGGCCTGCGTGGGCGAGGCGGCGGGCGGTGGCGGCGCCGATGCCGCGGCTGCCGCCGGTGACGATGGTGACGGGTTGCATCGGGTGCTCCTCCCCCGGGGGTGGTGGTGACGTTACCGGTGGGGTGGGGGCGTTGGCGGGTGTGATCGCTTACGCTGCCGGCGTCGGTTCGTGGCGAGGGGGTTGTGGTGGCGGGTGTGCGGGTCGGTGACCTGGTCGAGGATTTCGAGTTGCCGGACGAGACGGGTGCGTCGCGGCGGTTGTCGGAGTTCCTGGCGTCGGGGCCGGTGGTGTTGTTCTTCTATCCGGCGGCGATGACGCGGGGTTGCACGGCGGAGAGTTGTCATTTCCGTGATCTGGCGGCGGAGTTCGCGGCGGTGGGTGCGTCTCGGGTGGGGATCAGTCGGGATGCGGTGGAGCGGCAGGCGGAGTTTTCGCGGTTGCACGGGTTCGACTATCCGTTGTTGTCGGATGTCGACGGTGTGGTGGCGCGGCGGTTCGGGGTGTTGCGGCGGTTGCCGTTGGGGCCGTTGAGTACGCGGCGGATGACGTTCGTGATCGGTGTGGATCGGCGGGTGGTGGAGGTGGTGCACAGCGAGTTGGGGATGAACGAGCATGCGGATCGGGCGTTGCGGGCGTTGGGGGGTTGATCTTCGGGGTGTCGGGGTGGGCTGGTATCAAGGCAGGATCAAACAGGTGTACGGAAGAGGGTTGTGATGGTTGCCGCGGGCCAGGGTTTGTCCACTGACGAGGTGCAGAGCATCCGGGAGGCATTGGCGGCGGGCCGGAAGCCGAGGGTGGTGTTCACCTCGTCGGCTGGTCAGATCGCTGGTCAGGTGGGTCAGGTGGTGGAGTTGACGGATCCGGCGGTGTCGGACGAGTTCGTGGTGGTGCGGTTCGGGCGTGACGAGTTGCCGTTCTCCCCCGCTGATGTGGCGGTGGCGCCGAGGGGGGCGGGTCGGAAGGCGGCTGCGGTGTCGGTGGAGGCGCAGCCGGAGCCGGATCCTGAGCCGGTGGTGGTGGAGCCGGAGTTCGTGTTGGACACGCCGCGGGTGCCGGCGCAGCGGCGGGAGGAGCCGAGGGTGGAGCAGGAGCAGGAGTTGGCGGAGGTGAAGCCGGCGCGTAGGCCGGTGAAGGCGGCGAAGGTGGTGAAGCCGAAGGGGCCGGCGGGGTTGACGGTGACGTTGGCGTATGCGGATGGTGAGTGGACGGTGGCGGCGCAGCAGGGTGCGAAGGCGTTGGCGAAGCCTTATGTGGTGAAGCCGGCGGAGGCGTTGCGGATGGTGGCGTTGGTGGATGTTCCGGGGGTGCAGGAGGCGGTGGAGCAGATTCTGGCGGCGGAGCGGGCGGAGGCGGAGCAGCAGGCGGAGAAGTTGCGGGCGGAGTTGGCGGAGATCGAGGCGCGGTTGGCGGAGTTGCGCGAGGCGGGTTGATGGTGTTGGTCCTCCGCCCCCGTCGCTGTGTGCGGCGGGGGCGGTTTTGTGTGTGGGGCCGGCGCGTGGGGAGTCGCGCCGGCCCCGGGTGGGTGGTCAGTGGGTGGGGATGTGGGCGATGCCGATGCGCTTGCGGAAGACCCAGTAGGTCCAGCCTTGGTAGGCCAGGACGATGGGGGTGAAGATGACCGCCACCCAGGTCATGATCTTGAGGGTGTAGGGGGTGGAGGCGGCGTTGGTGGCGGTGAGGGTGCCGGCGGGGTCCAGCGTGGAGGGCATGACGTTGGGGAAGAGTGCGGTGAAGAGGGTGGCGACGGCGAGGGCGATGGCGAGGGCGGTGCCGGTGAAGGCCCAGCCTTCGCGGCGGGCGCGGGCGGCGGCGAGGCCGGCGAGGAGGGCGATGGCGGCGCCGGCGGCGAGGGCGATGGCGGTGGTGTTGGCGCGGATGGTGAGCGTCCAGGTGAGGAAGGCGACGGCGACGACGGCGGTGCCGGTGCCGAGTTTGAGGGCGAGGTTTCGGGCGCGGTGGCGGATGTCGCCGGTGGTCTTGAGGGCGAGGAAGACGGCGCCGTGGGTGAGGAAGAGGCCGAGGGTGGTGAGGCCGCCGAGGAGGGCGTAGGGGTGGAGCAGGTCGGTGAGGCCGCCGACGTATTCGTGGTCGGCGTCGAGGGGTACGCCGCGGAAGATGTTGGCGAAGGCGACGCCCCACAGGACGGCGGGGATGGCGGAGCCCCAGAAGATGGCCTGGTCCCAGCGGCGTTTCCAGGTGGGTTCGGGGCGCTTGTGGCGGTATTCGAAGGCGACGCCGCGGGCGATGAGGGCGAGCAGGATGAGCAGCAGGGGCAGGTAGAAGCCGGAGAAGAGGGTGGCGTACCACTCGGGGAAGGCGGCGAACATGGCGCCGCCGGCGGTGATGAGCCAGACCTCGTTGCCGTCCCAGACGGGGCCGATGGTGTTGATGAGGACGCGGCGTTCGCGGTCGTCGCGGCCGAGGACGGGCAGGAGCATGCCGACGCCGAAGTCGAAGCCTTCGAGGATGAAGTAGCCGGTGAAGAGCACGGCGACGAGGAGAAACCAGATGGTGGTGAGTTCCACGGTGGGGCTCCGGGTCAGTAGGCGAAGGCGAGCGGGCGCTCGGTGTCGTCGTCGGTGGGTTCGGGTTCGGGGCTGAGTTCGGGTACGCCGGCTTTGGCGTAGCGGAGGAGGAGTTTGAATTCGATGACGGCGAGGGTGGCGTAGATGAGGGTGAAGGCGGTGAAGGAGGTGAGGACTTCGGTGAGGGAGACGGTGCGGGAGACGCCGTTGCGGGTGAGCATTTCGCCGAAGACGATCCAGGGTTGGCGGCCCATTTCGGTGAAGATCCAGCCGAAGGAGTTGGCCAGCAGTGGCAGTACGGGCATGACCAGGCCGGCGCGGAGGAGCCAGCGGCTGGTGGGGGTGCGGCCCTTGCGTTGGCTCCAGAGGACCAAGAGGGCGATCGCGGCGGCGGCGAGCCCGAAGCCGATCATGAAGCGGAAGCTCCAGTAGGTGACGGGGATGATGGGGGCGTAGTTGCCGGGGCCGTACTGGGTGGCGTATTGGGCCTGGAGGTCGTTGATGCCCTGGACGGTGCCGTTGGGGTCGCCGGTGCCGAGGAACGACAGCAGGTAGGGGATCTTGAGGGCGAAGACCTCGCGGCTGCCGTCGAGGCTGCCGACGGTGAGCACGGAGAACGAGGCGGGGCTCTCGGTGGTGTAGAGGCCTTCGGCGGCGGCCATCTTCATGGGCTGCACCTCGGTCATGATCTTGCCTTGGATGTCGCCGGTGAGCAGGACGAGCGCCGAGGAGATCAGGACGACCCAGGAGCCGAACGTGGTGGCGAAGCGGTATGCGCCGGTGTCGGCGCTGCCGCGGTTGCGGATGACGTGCCAGAGGCCGACGGTGGTCACGAGGGAGCCGGCGACGAGGAACGATCCGGCGAGGGTGTGCGGGAAGGTGACGAGGGCGACCTTGTTGGTGAGGACGGCGACGAAGTCGGTGAGTTCGGCGCGGCCGCTGTCGGGGTTGATCCGGAAGCCGACGGGGTTCTGCATGAACGAGTTGGCGGCGAGGATGAAGTAGGCCGACAGGTTGGTGCCGATGGCGGCGGCCCAGATCGCGGCGAGGTGTAGTCGTTTGGGCAGTCGGTCCCAGCCGAAGATCCACAGGCCGATGAAGGTGGATTCGAGGAAGAAGGCGACGAGGGCTTCGATGGCCAGGGGTGCGCCGAAGATGTCGCCGACGAAGCGGGAGTAGTCGCTCCAGTTCATGCCGAACTGGAATTCCTGGACGATGCCGGTGACGACGCCCATGGCGAAGTTGATGAGGAAGAGTTTTCCGTAGAACTTGGTGAGTTTGAGGTAGCGCTCGTTGCCGGTGCGGTGCCACATGGTCTGGAGGATGGCGACGAGTACGGACAGGCCGATGGTCAGCGGCACGAACAGGAAGTGGTAGACGGTGGTGACACCGAACTGCCAGCGGGCGACGTCCAACGCGTCCACCTGGAACCCCCAGCCTTTCATACTACGAGACGTAGTAGATACTACTCGTCGTCGTAGACGATCCGGCAGGGGCGGAGGTCCCGACCCGACCCGGGACCAATGACCTTGATCACCTCGGCCGGGCGGCCCCCGCCAGCGCACTCCCCTGTCCCCCCGGGCCTGGCGCGGGCGTGCGACCATCGACCGCTGATGGACACGCCCACCGCCCGCTGGCGCCCGCCCCTGATCTGGCGCGGCGCCCAACTGCTCGCCCGCGCCGTCGTCGGCGCCCTGGCCCGCCTCGAGGTCACCGGCGACGTGCCCGAAGGGCTGCGCCGGGGGCCGCTGATCCTGGCCGCCAACCACCTGAGCCCCTTCGACCCGCTCGTGCTGGCCGCCGCCTGCCGCGCCCGCGGCGTCTCCCCCCGGTTCATGGCCACCGGCGGGCTGTTCCGCGCCCCGCTGCTGGGGGCGGCGATGCGCCGCGCCGGGCACCTGCGCGTCGACCGGGGCACCGCCGCCGTGCACCGGGCCCTGGACGACGCGGCGTGCGCCGTGGCCGCCGGGTCGGTGATCCTGGTGTATCCGGAGGGCCGCATCGGGCTGGACCCGGGCCTGTGGCCCGAGCGCGGCAAGACGGGCACCGCCCGGCTCGCCCTGGCCAGCGGCGCGACCGTGGTGCCGGTGGCCCAGTGGGGCTCGCACGAGGTGCTGCCGTACCGGGCGCCGAAGGGCATGCTGCGGGCGGTGGCCCGGGCGGTGTGGCGGCGGCCGGTGCTGCGGGTGCACTTCGGCGACCCGGTAGTGCTGGGCGACGTCGCCGCCGACGCGCCGGGCGCGGCCCGGCGGGTCACCGACCGGATCATCGACGCGATCACCGACGCCCTGGTGCCGCTGCGCCCCGACGAGCCCGACGTGCCGCGCCACGTGGACCCGGGCCGTCCCGTCGACACCTCCCGGGCGCACCGCCGCCGGCTGCCCTGACGCCCCTGACGCGTGGGGGTGGCGGGCCGCTCACCTGCCGGTCATCCGGCGTCGGCCCCGGCGGGGCATACTGCCGGGCGTGCCCTCCCCCTCCGCCTACCTCGACGCGCCCGCGCCGCTGGCGTTCGCCCACCGCGGCGGCGCGGCCCACGGCGACGAGAACACCGCCGAGGCGTTCGCCCGCGCCGTCGGCCTGGGCTACCGGTACGTCGAGACCGACGTGCACGCCACCGCCGACGGGGTCGCGGTGGTGTTCCACGACGCGACCCTGCGGCGGGTCACCGGGCAGCCGGGGCGCATCGCGGATCTGCGCTGGGCTGACCTGGCGTCGGTGCGCGTCGGCGGGGCCGCCGTGGTGCCGCGCCTCGACGACGTCCTCGGCGCGTGGCCGCAGGTGCGGTTCAACGTCGACGTGAAGGCCGACGGGGCGATCGCGCCGACCGTCGCCGCGCTCGATCGGGTCGCCGTCGGCGACCGGGTGCTGCTGGCCTCGTTCAGCGACGCCCGGCTGGCCCGGCTGCGGGCGGCCACGCACGGGCGGGTCGCCACGGGGCTGGGCGCGCGCGGGGTGGCCCGGCTGCGGGTGGCGTCGCTGCACGGACGGCCGGTGCGGCTGCACCCGTCGGTGGTGGCGGTGCAGGTGCCGCCGCGCTACGGCCGGCTGCCGGTGGTCAACCGCCGGTTCCTGGCGTACGCGCACGGGCTGGGGTTGCACGTGCACGTCTGGACGATCGACGAACCTGCCGAGATGCACGAGTTACTTGATCTTGGTGTGGATGGCATCATGACCGATCACGTCGGCGTGCTGCGCGACGTCTACCGCAGCCGCGGCCACTGGGCCGCCTGAGATCGGCGGAGGAAACCGATGGCCGAGACGGTCACCCCCGACGTGGCGACCCCGCCGCCTGCCAGCACCGCCCGGGAGCGGCGCGGCTGGTACCTCTACGACTGGGCGAACTCGGCGTTCCAGACGACAGTCATCACCGTGTTCCTCGGCCCGTTCCTGACCACCGTCACCGAGCTGGCCGCCGGCTGCGCGCTGGGCGCCGACACCTGCGACGGGTACGTGCACCCGCTGGGCATCCGGGTCGCCGCCGGCTCCTACTACCCGTACCTGATCTCCCTGTCGGTGTTGCTGACCGTGTTCGTGCTGCCGGTGGTCGGCGCGGTGGCCGACCGGTCGGCGCACAAGAAGCGGCTGCTGGGCGCGGCGGCGTTCACCGGCGCGGGGGCGACGATCGCGTTCGCGTTCGTCACCGGCGAGCGGTACCTGCTCGGCGGGGCGCTGTTCCTGGTGGCCAACATCGCCTTCGGCGCGGCCGTGGTGGTCTACAACTCGTTCCTGCCGCAGCTGGGCGGCCCCGACGAACGCGACGGCATCTCCAGCCGCGGCTGGGCCATCGGCTACCTCGGCGGCGGGCTGCTGCTGGCCGCGAACCTCGTCGCGGTGACCATGCTCGCCGAGGACGGCAACCCGCAGCGCACCCTGGACCTGGCCCGCTGGTCGATCGTGTCGGCCGGCGTGTGGTGGGCCGTGTTCACGCTGGTGCCGCTGCGCTGGCTGCGCGAGCGCCCGCCCGTCGCCGCGTCGGCCGGCGGCGGCAACGTGCTCACCGACGGGTTCCGGCAGCTCGGCCGCACCCTGCGCGAGGTCAAGGCGTACCCGCTGACGTTGTTCTTCCTGCTGGCGTTCCTGGTCTACAACGACGGCATCCAGACCGTGATCACCCTCGCCAGCCAGTACGGCACCGAGGAGCTGAAGCTGGGGCAGAGCACCCTGATCACCACCATCCTGCTGGTGCAGTTCCTCGCCTTCGGCGGGGCGCTGGGCCTGGGCGCGCTGGCCCGGCGCATCGGGGCGTGGAAGACGGTGCTGCTCAGCCTCGTGCTGTGGACCGGCGTGATCATTGCCGCGTTCCGGCTGCCCGCCGAGGCGCCGCTGCCGTTCATGATCCTCGGCGGCTGCATCGGCCTGGTCCTCGGCGGCAGCCAGGCGCTGAGCCGGTCGCTGTTCAGCCAGCTCATCCCCGCCGGCAAGGAGGGCGAGTACTACGGCTTCTACGAGATCAGCGACAAGGGCACCAGCTGGCTCGGGCCTCTCGCCTTCGGGCTGGTGTTCCAGCTCACCGCGTCCTACCGGGTGGGCCTGGTCTCCCTGCTGATCTTCTTCGTGGTCGGGTTCGCGCTGCTGGCCGCCGTGCCGATCCGCCGCGCGATCGTCGCCGCCGGCAACACCCCGCCGAGGGTGCTGTAGGCCGACACGCACCCGACTGATCGGCGGCGCTCGATCGGCTAGGCTGCCCCGACGTGACCGACGACGCCGCTGCCACCCCGATCTGCCTGGCCCGGCCCCTCCCGGGCCCGGACGACGACCCCCGCCGCGGCTGCGCCGCGACCCGGGGCGCCGACGGCCGGCCGCTGCACGCCGCCGCCCTGCGGTTCTTCTGGGGGCCGATGGACTGCGGCAAGTCCACGATGGCCCTGCAGATGAACCACAACCACGCCCGGCAGGGCCGCCGCGGCCTGGTCACCACCCGCATCGACCGGTCCCTGGGCCCACAGGTCACCACCCGCATCGGCCTGGCCCACGCCGCGATCGAGGTCACCGACGGCCTCGACCTGCGCGACCTGGTCCGCGACGCCTGGGCCGACGGGGTACGCGTGGACTACCTCATCTGCGACGAGGCGTCCTTCTACAACCTCGAACACATCGAACAGATGGCCGACCTCGTCGACAACGACGACGTCGACGTGTACGCGTTCGGCCTGGCCACCGACTTCCGGTCCAGCCTGTTCCCCGCCGCCCGGCGGCTGTTCGAACTCGCCGACTCCGTCGCCCGCATCCAGGTCGAGGTGCTGTGCTGGTGCGGCCGCGAAGGGCTGCTCAACGCCCGCGTCATCGGCGGCCGGGTCGTCCGCGAAGGCGAACAGGTCGTCATCGGCGACACCGTGGACACCGCCGACGTGCGCTACCAGGTGCTGTGCCGGCGGCACTACCGCGCCGGTGAGCTGGGCCCCCGCGACTGACCCGCCGGGCGGCAGCGGCTCAGAACGGGTCACCGCAGACCCGCCACCGGCCGTCCTCCTTCACCATCGGCACCGTGCGGTCCTCGCCCGCGCCGCCGTCGCGGATCAGCCGCGCCCGCACCGCACCCGTGGGCCGGCCCCCCTTGGTGCGCACCGACACGTCGACGATCTCGTAGCCAGTGACCACCGGCGGCGTGCGCACCCAGCCGGCGAAACCGACCGCGCTCCACCGGCTGCGCGACTGCGCGCACAGCCGCTCGTAGGCCCGCTCCACGTCGCCCGCGGCGACCTCCCGCAGGAACCCGTCGGCGCTGTCGCGGACCTGGTCGCCGGCGCCGGCCAGCATCTGCACGTTCCACGCGCCCAGCCCGGCCACCCCCACCAGGCACAGCCCCAACCCCGCGCCGGCGGCCAGCAGACCGGTGCGCGCCGGCCGGCCCCGCCGCGCCGGCCGCGTCCACGGCTGCTCACTGCCCATCACGTCGACCGTAGGCCCACCCGCCGCCGCCGCGCAGGCACTCGCCCCGGGTCGCCCCGCCCGGCCG
This sequence comes from Micromonospora sp. PTRAS2, assembly GCF_054052245.1. NCBI lineage: Bacteria > Bacillati > Actinomycetota > Actinomycetes > Micromonosporales > Micromonosporaceae > Micromonospora > Micromonospora sp. PTRAS2. The sequence goes on along the minus strand of NZ_JBSWBU010000007.1, from coordinate 110,681 downwards.
CATCGTCTACGGTCGGCGACACACGGATGGCAACCCGCGGAGGCGAGGCGACGATGACCCGTTACGTGCAGCCGGTGCCCACCCCCGACGACCCGTACACCGGTGACCGGCTGCTGCGGTCCTGGCTGCGCCGCCTGCTCGGCCCCGCCGGGCACGACGCCGCGCAGCCCCGGCTGGTCGACCTGGCCGCCGACGTGGCCGGGCCGCTGCGCGCCGCGCACGCCGACGCCGAGGCCCACCCGCCGGTCCTGGTCCGCTACGACGGGTGGGGCGCGCGCGTCGACCGCATCGACACGTCCGCCGGCTGGCGGGCCCAACGCGCCGCCGCCGCCCGCCACGCCGTGGTCGCCCTGCCCTACCAGGCGTCCGCGCGGCAGCGGTGGGGGGCCGGCGCGCGGGTCGTCCAACACGCCCTGCTGCACCTGTACGGGCCGGAGTCGGCCACGTTCTCCTGCCCGGTGGCCATGGCCGACGGCGCGGCGGCGCTGCTGAGCCTGCCCGACGTCGACGCGGCCGTGCGCCACGCGTGGCTGCCCCGGCTGACCTCCACCGACCCCGACACGGCGATCGTGTCCGGGCAGTGGATGACCGAGTCGCAGGGCGGCTCCGACCTGTCCGGCTCCAGCACCGTGGGCCGGCCCGCCGCCGACGGGTCGTGGCGGCTCACCGGCCAGAAGTGGTTCTGCTCCGCCGCCGACGCGCCGATGGCGGTGGCCCTGGCCCGCCCCGAGGGCGCCGGACGGGGCAGTCGCGTGCTCGCCCCGTTCCTGGTGCCCCGCTACGCCGCCGACTCGCCCCTGGCCGGGGTCACCGCCGCCGCCGACGCGCCCGCCCCCGGCGTCACCGTGCACCGGCTCAAGGACAAGCTGGGCACGTGGGCGCTGCCGACCGCCGAGATCGGCCTCACCGACGCGTACGCGCTGCCGCTGGGCGACCCGGCGGTGCCCGGCCTGGCCCGGGCGATGACCCTGGTGGTGGTGACCCGGGTGCACAACGCCGCCGCCGCGGCCGGCGGGATCCGCCGCGGCCTGGACTACGCCCGCGCCTACGCCACCGCCCGCACGGTCGCCGGGGGACGCCTGGCCGACAGCCCGCTGCACCGGGCCACCCTCGGCGCGCTCGCCGTCGACGCCGCCGCCGCGTTCGCCCTGGCCGGGCACGCGTTCGCGCTGCTCGGCCGCGTCGAGACCGACGCCGACGTGGACGCCGCCGCCGAGCTGCGGGTCGTCGCGCCCCTGGCGAAACTCGCCACCGGCCGCCTCGCCGTGGCCTGCGCCAGCGAATACGTGGAGGCGTTCGGCGGCGCCGGATACGTCGAGGACACCGGCGTGCCCCGGCTGCTGCGCGACGCGCAGGTCCTGCCGATCTGGGAGGGCACCACCAACGTGCTCGCCCTGGACGTGCTGCGCGCCGTCGCCCGCGAGAACGCCGACGCGCCCCTGCTGCGCCGCCTCGCCGCCGCCGTCGACCTGGCCCGGCCGCTGTCGCCGGCCCTGGCCGACACCCTCGCCACCGTCACCGGCCAGTTGACCGCCGCCCTCGCCGACGTCACCGCCGACCCGCGTGCCACCGACGTCGTCGCCGGCGCCCGCGCGCTGGCGTTACGCCTGGCGGCGGCGCTGACCTGCGCCCTGCTCGTCGAACACGCCGCGTGGGGCGACGAGCAGGCCCGCGTCGCCGCCGAGCTGTGGGCGCGGCGGCGGCTGCGCCACGAGGACATCTCCGCCGACGCCCACCGCCACCTCGACCTGCTCTGCTGAGCAGCTAGGCGCGCCGGCGGGCCCGCGCCGCCCAGATCGCGTACGCCGGGTCGCGGTCCAGGTTGTGCCGGTCCCGGTCGTAGCGGCGGGTCGTCCGCGGGTCCGCGTGCCCCATCGCGTCCTGCACGTCCTCCAACGGCACCCCCTCCGCGCGGGCCGTCGTGGCGAACGCGTGCCGCAGCGAGTGCGGCGACAACTTCTCCCACGCCGGGATGCCCGCCGCGCGGGCCAGCCGCCGCACCAGCCGGAACACCGAGTGCCGGTCCAGGCGCGCGCCGGTCGCGGTGACCAGCAGCGGCCCGGTCACCTCGTGGACGCCCACCCCCTGCGCCGCCGCCCGCTGCGCCAGGTAGGCGTCCACCTCGTACGCCGTGGACGGGGTCAGCGCCCGCCGCCGCGGCTTGCCGCCCTTGCCGACGAACCGGACACTGCGGTGCCCCCGCTCCGCGCCCAGGTCCGCGACGTCCAGCGACACCAGCTCCCCCACCCGCAGCCCGAGGTCGGCCAGCAGCGCCACCGCCGCCCGGTTCCGGGCCGCCGTCGGCCCGGTCTCGGCCTGCGCGGCGGCCAGCAGAGCGTCCACCTCCTGCGGCGTCAACCCGATCGTCGAGGAGTGGTCCCGGTCGACGCGGGGCCGGTCCGCCGCGGTTACCGGGTTCGCCTGCACCGCCCGCAGCTTGACCAGGAAGTCGTACCAGCTCGACAGGGCCGACAGCTTGCGGGCCACCGTCGCCGGGGTCAACGGCCGGCCGCTGCGCGCCGCCGGGGTGGCCTCCAACTCCCGACCGTAGGCGTTGACGTCGAGGAAGTTCGCCCGTAGCGGGTCCAGCTCCCGGGCCCGGCACCACGCCAACCAGCCGGCCACGTCCCGCCGGTAGGCGTCGCGGGTGTGCTCGGACAACCGGCGGTTACGCAGCCACGCCTCGGTGAAGTCGCCCGGACCGGCCCCGCGCAGGGCCGGCCGGGCCGCGCCACGCGGCAGCACCGGAAACTCGGGACGAAGCATGGGTGAAAGGTTCTCAGTCTCCGGGCGCGTCGGCGGTGAGGCGCGCCCGGGGGCTTTCCCGCCCCGGCCACCCGCCGCCGGCCGGCTCCTCGTGAACCCCGCCGCCCGTGACCCGCCAACACCGGTCGTAGCCGACGGCGTCGGCGAACCACACGTCGTGGGTCACCAGCACCACCGTGCCCCGGTACGCGCGCAGCGCCTCCTCCACCACGTCCAGGGAGTCGAAGTCGAGGAAGTTCGTCGGCTCGTCGAGCAGCAGCACCCGCGCCGGACCGTTCACCATGACCGCCAGCAGCAGCCGGCGCAGCTCCCCGGCCGACAGCAGCCGCAGCGGCTGGTGCCACTGCTCCGGGCCGAACAGGTGTGCGTCGAGCAGCCGCTCGGCCTCGTCGACATACACGGGCACCTGGGAGCGGAACCACGTCAGCACCGGGACGTCGGTGCGCAGCGCGTCGTGGGTCTGCGGCAGCAGCGCCACCGGCGCACCGCAGGTGACCTCCCCCGCGTCGGGTTCGCGCAGGCCGGCGAGGATACGCAGCAGCGTGGTCTTGCCGGTGCCGTTGTCGCCGGTGAGCAGCACCCGGTCGCCGGCGCGCACCCGCAGGTCCACGCCCGAGAACAGGGGCCGGTCGCCGGCGCGGGCGGCCAGGCCCCGCGCGGCGAGCACGTCCCGGCCGTCGTCGCCGGCCGGGTCGGGAAACGCCAGGGTCAGCGTCGGGCGGGTCTGCGGCTGCGCCAGCCACCGCAGCGACTCCATCTGCCGGCGTAGCCGCCGCTGCCGCGCCGTGGCCTTACGCGCGACCTTCTTCGCGTAGCGGCGCGCCTGGTCGGCGCCGAGACCGCGGCGCACCGTCAGCTCCACCCCGCGCGCGTGTTCCTTGGTGCGCGCGATGTCGGCCAGCAGCCGCTGGTGGGTCTTCTCCTGCGCCTCGTAGTCCAGCAGCAGCCGCTGCCAGCGGCGCGTCTTCTCCGCCCGGTAGTCGGTGTACCCGCCGGCGTACGTCTGCGGTGTGTCGTGGATGCCGTCGAGTTCCACGACGCGGGTGACGGTGCGGTCCAGGAACGCCCGGTCGTGGCTGACCACCAGCACGCCGCCGCCGAACGCCGCCAGCCAGCCGCCGAGCCAGGCGATGCCGTCGGCGTCGAGGTGGTTGGTCGGCTCGTCGAGGATCAGCAGGTCCGGGGTGTCCAGCAGCACCCGGGCCAGGGTCAGCCGGGCCTGCTCGCCGCCGCTGACGCGGTGCAGCGGCGCGTCGTCCGGCAGGCCGGCCACGTCGAGTCGCTGGCGGACCTCGGCCAGCCGGGCCTGCGCCCGCCACCCGTCCAGGGCGGCGAAGCGGTCCTGGACCTCGCCGTAGGCGTCCAGCGCGGTGGTGTCCCCGCCGGCCAGCCGCCGCTCCAGGGTCCGCAGCCGCCGGTCGAGCCGGCCCAGTTCGCCGAGGCCGGCGGCGAGGAACTCCCCGACGGTGACCGTCGGGTCGGGCGGCTGCTGGGCGAAGTAGCCGATCCGGGTGCCGGGGGCGAGGCTGACGTGCCCGGTCGACGGCGGCTCGGCCCCGGTGAGCACCCGCAGGAGGCTGGACTTGCCGACCCCGTTGGGGCCGACCAGGCCGACCCGGTCACCGGCGTTGACGACGAGGTCGACGCCGGTGAACAGCGGCTCGGCGTCGTACTGCAAGCTGACTCACACGACCTTCAACACGGTGATCCTCCGCGGGACGGCAGGCGGGCCGGGACGCCCACGACGGGCGGCCGGTCGGTGCGCGTGGCGGCGGGGCGGTCGGCCCGGCCGCGGCCTGCGGGATCACATGTGCTGGTCGGCTCCGGTGTCTCGGCTGCGGGGACGTGGTCGAGTCTGGCATCCCCCGCCGCCGCCCGCGACCGGTTTACGTGTCGTTGCGATCAGGGCACCCCGCGGTGGGGTGCCCTGATCGCGTCGGGTGCCGTCAGGCGTCGATCTGCCGGTGGCCGGTGCCGCCGGTGGCGATGGCCACCCGGCGGGGCTTGGCCCGCTCGGCCACGGGGATGCGCAGGGTCAGCACGCCGTTGTCGTAGCCCGCCTCGAGGCGGTCGGTGTCGAGGGTGTCGCTGAGGAACAGCTGCCGGCTGAACGTGCCCATGGGGCGCTCCGCCGCGACCAGTTCGACGTTGTCGCCGGTCGGGCGGCGGCGCTGCGCGCGGACGGTCAGCACGTTGCGCTCGACGGTGCAGTCGATGCTGTCCGGGTCCACCCCGGGCAGGTCGAACGCGGCATAGAAGTAGTCGCCGTCGCGGTAGGCGTCCATGTGCATCACGGCGGGGCGGGAGTGGGTGCCGAGCAGCTGCTCGGCGAGCCGGTCGATCTCCCGGAACGGGTCGGTGCGCATCAGCATCGTGGTTCCTCCTCGGTTCTCCTGGCCGAAGACGTCAAGTTGAGTCTGGGCGACTCAAGTCCTGGTTCTTTGATAGCGCGCGCCGGCGGCCGTGTCAACCCGACGCCGCCTCACCCGGCCGGGAAGTCGGCCAGCTCCCGCACCGCCGTCTCCAGCGCCGCGTCGACGCCGTGGTCGACCATCGCCCGGTACGCGGGGTCGCCCGCCGCCGCCGTGCGGCGGATGCCCTCGGCCGAGGCGGCCACCCGCTGGCGGACCACCTCGACGAACGGCCCCACCGGCCCGGCGTGACCGTAGGCGTCGAGGAACAGCCGCAGCCGCCGGGGCCGGTCCGCGAACGCGGTGAACCCCTCGGCGGCGACCACGTGCCGGGCGTGCAGCGGCACCCACGCGAACGCGGTGAACGCCAGGTCCCACTCGCGGGTGACCGGGGCCGCGAGGTCCCAGTCGAAGAACCCGACGAGCCGACCGTCGGCCCAGGCCGCGTTGTACGGGGCCGCGTCGTTGTGCCCGACGATCAGCCCCGGCCGCCAGACGCCGCCCTCGCGCCACTGCGCGTCGGCGGGCGGCACGAAGCCCGCCACCGCGGCGTGCAGGTCCCGCAGCCACCGCGCGACCTGGCGCAGCGCGTCGTCGCTGTGCGCCCAGGCAGGCCACGGCCGGGTGACGCCGACCGTCTCCCCGGGCAGGAACGACAGGACCTCCCGCCCGTGCTCGTCGAAGCCCCGCGCCCGGGGCGCCCCGTCGAAGCCGGCCGTCTCCAGATGCCGCAGCAGCGCGTGCACCGACGGCGTCCACGGCCCCGGCGTACGCCGCACCGTGTCGCCGATGCGGACCGCGCCGCCGGTGTTGCCCCCGGCCAATCGCTGTTCCTCACCCACGGTCCCATCCTCGCGCACGGGCGGATGATACGGTCACCCCGCCGTGCACGAGCACTGTCCGAGGAGGTGAGTCCGATCAACGCTGCGACCGGTCGGGGCTCCCTCCCCCGCATGGCCTAGGGAGCGCCCGCACAAGGCATCCCTGAAAGGCGCGTATTCGGCATGCGCATCCACGAAGAACACTTCACTGTCGACGGTGTGCCCGCTGTCCGGTGGACCCCGCCCGACAGCACCACCGGCCCCCGCCCGCTGATCCTCATCGGCCACGGCGGCGGCCAACACAAGACCGCCCCCGCCGTCGTGCACCGCGCCCACCGGTTCGCGGCCAGCGGTTTCGCGGCCGTCGCGGTGGACGCCCCGAACCACGGCGACCGCCCCAGCGACGACCGCTACCAGCGCATCGCCACCGAGATCCGGGCCCGCGCCGACACCGGCGACGACCCGGCGCCCCTGCTCGCCGACTTCCAGGCGCTCGTCGCCGCGCAGACCGTACCGGAATGGCGTGCCGTCCTGGACCACCTCGATCCCGGAGCGGTCGGCTACTGGGGCGTCTCGCTGGGCTGCGGGCTCGGCGTGCCGTTCGTGGCCGCCGAACCCCGGGTCCGCGCGGCGGTCCTCGGCCTGGGCGGAGCCTCGGCCCCCGCCGCCGTCGAGGCTGCCGCGCGGATCACCGTGCCCGTCGAGTTCCTGATCCAGTGGGACGACGAGCGGGTCCCCCGCGCGCAGAGCCTCGCCCTGTTCGACGCGTTCGGCTCGGCCGAGAAGACCCTGCACGCCAACCCGGGCCGGCACGGCGACCGGCTGCCCGAACACGAACTGGACAGCGCGGTCCGGTTCTTCACCCGGCACCTCACGCCCCCGCCGCACTGACCGACGGTCGCCGCCCGCCCCGCACCGGGCGGGCGGCGACGTCCGCCCTGATCAACCGCCCCGACGGGCCTGCCCGCCCACCGCGGCGCGGAACACCGCGGCGAACCGCTCCGGCGCCTCCAGCCAGGGATGGTGACCCGCGTCCGGCACGACGGTCACCTCGCAGCCGAGGCATGCCCCCAGCCGGCGCAGCGCATCGGCGGGGCGGCTGTCCCCGGCACCGCCGATGATCATCGCGTCGGGCGGTAGCCGCTCGCGGAGTTCGTCCACGCGCGATTCGAGCGGGTCGGTCTTCGCCGCCGCGTTGAGCTGGTGGTTCATCGCGTAGTTGACGGGCCGCAGCGTCCGCGCCGCCGCCGCCGCCCACTCCCATGCCCGGTCCCGGTCGGCGTGGTCGGTGCACCACGACAGCGTCAGGTACTCGATCTCCTCGGCGTCGGTGCGGGACTCCACCGCGTCGAGCGCGTCGAGCCTGGCCTGCTGCGCGTCGGTGCGTCGGGCCCGCTGGGCTGCCCGGTCGGCCTCCCGCCACGGCCCCAGGAAGGGCCCGGCGAGCTGCACCAGCCCGGCTACCCGATCGGGATGGGCCAACAGGAAGTAGCTGGCCAGGTGGGCGCCGAACGAGTGCCCGACCAGCACCACCCGGTCGTGTCCCCACGTGTCGAGCAACAACGCCAGGTCGCGCACGTGGCGGGCGATCGTGTGCTGCCCGGTCCAGGAGGACCCGCCGGTGCCGCGCTGGTCGTAGCGGTGCACGCGATACCGGTCGTCGACGATGCCGGCGACCGGGGCCAGATAGTCGCGGATCCCGGGGCCGCCGTGCAGCATCACCAGGGGCAGCGTCTGCGGGTTCGTCGGGCCTGTGGTCCAGGTCCGTAACCGCGTACCGTCATCCGCCTCGATCAAGGCTTCGGTCATGGACGTGAGCGTAGTGGGATCGTTCCGATACCGAGCGTGCGCGCCGTGCGCCCTGACACGGCGTCGAGATGGGCCGCTGCGTCGACGGGGAGGTCGACAACCCGGCGAGGATCGTTGCCCGCTGCCGGGCATGCCGCCAGTCGTGCGGCAGGGGTCGCCGGCGGTCCCACTCGTCGCGGACTGACGCCGGCCGGCAGCATGCCCGCCCGCGGCGGAGGCTGAGCTGTCCGGTCCCGAATCCGGAGTCGGCTTACTCGTCCAGGGCGGCCGCTGTCCTGCGGAGTTCGTTCAGCCACTCGATGCCGAGCCGGCGGCCGTCGGGGAACTGGTCGTCGCGATCCCAGCGCCACGCGGTGATCATCGCCAGTACGAGGGTCCGGCAGTCTCGGAGCAACCGGCGATCGACGCCCGGGTAGTGGTCGCCGACCTCGTCGGGCGCGTGGGCCAGGTCGAACTCGACCGGCCCCCGGCAGCACGTCTCGAAGTCGATGAAGAGCGGGCCGGCCCGGGTCGAGAGCAGGTTGCCCGGATGGGGCTCGCCGTGCAGGAGCTGCTCGGGCCGGCCGCTGTCGGTGACCGCTCGGCGCATCCGGGCCAACGTGCCGGCGAGGAGAGCCCGGTCCGGGGCAGTCAGTTCCGGCGTTCGGGCGTGGTCGGCCACCAACCTCTGGGCCGCAGAGACCCGGTCGGTGAAGTGCGGGGCGGGCAGGGCGATCCTGCGCATGCCGGCGTGCAGGCGTTCGAGCGCGTCGACGTATCCGGCTCGGGAGATCGGCCGGGCGGCCACCGGTTCGTAGTAGGTCCAGAGGGTGACGACGTAGTCGTTCTGGACGAAGACCTCGGGCGACTCCAGCGTGGCCACCGGGCTCCCGGCCTCGGCCAATCCCCGAGCGACGTCCACCTCGAGCTGGGCGCGCTGGTGTGCGACCGGCGCCACCCGGGCGAGCACGTCGCAGGGCTGTAGACGCAGGGTGAGCGCGTTCGAGTTGTGCAGGACCGCGGCGTCGCGGACGGCCAGGCCGAGCTGTGAGCCGATCGACATGGCTGCCCGGGTTGCCTGCTGAGTCTCGTACGCCCGCATCGCCACCACCGTAATTCAGTACTTCGACGTCCGGTCCCCGACGACGGCCGGCTCCGGGAGCACGGCAGAAACCGTTGGCGGGCCACGGCGACCGCTGCTAGCTTTCGGGAGGCCGTGCGAGAGACCGAGGAGGTGGTACCCGTGAACGTTTCGACGTGGGTGCTCCCCTCCGGGGTCACGGTCGGGCGGTAGGTCGTCCGGGAGCGCCGTTACGAGCGATCCCGAAAGGCACGACCATGCGATTCACTACCGAACAGCGCCTCGACGACGGCGTCCTCGAACGCGAGTTCACCCTCGGCGAGATCCCCGGCATCCTGTGGACGCCCGCATCAGCATCCGCGCCGGTCCCGCTGATCCTGCTCGGCCACCCTCCGCTCGGACTGCGCAAGATGTACCCCCGTCTGGTGGCCCGGGCCCGGCGCGCCGCGGCGGACGGCTTCGCCGCGGCGACCATCGAGCTTCCCGGCAGCGGTGACCGGCCCCGTTGGGCCGCCGCCGAGCAGGCCCGCGCCGACCTGCGCCGGGCACTGGAGGCCGGCGAGCCGGTCAGCGACGAGATCGTCGACGCCCTCGTCCTCCCGCTCGTCGACAGGGCGGTCCCGGAAACGCAGGCCGCCCTGGATGCCCTCCTGTCGCTGCCCGAGATCGGTGGTCCGGTCGGGTACTCGGGTGGTGTGATCTCCGTCGGCATCCGGCTTGCGGTGGTCGAGCCCCGCATCGTGGCCGCCGGTCTCTTCGCCGGGAGTTTCGTGCCTCGCACCATGTTCGAGGAGGCCCGACAGGTCACCATTCCGCTGCATGTCCTGCTGCAGTGGGACGACGAGGGCAACGACCGCCAGGCGGCCCTGGACCTGTTCGACGCCTTCGGCTCCCCGGAGAAGACGCTGCACGCCAACATGGGCGGGCACACCGGTGTCCCGCAGTTCGCCGGGGAGGACGCGGCCGGGTTCTTCGCCCGGCACCTGCGCTAGCCGCCGCCAGGCCAGCAGAAGGCGGTACGGGCCGCCGGCCCTCCTGCACAGCGGCGGCCAGCAGAGATGCGCAACCGCCCGATCGCGTCAGCTGGCAGACCCGGTCCTGTTCGGGTCTGCCAGCTGACGCTACGGTCAGTTGGTCGTCTCGACGCGGGCGATGAGCTGCTTGAGTCGCGCGATCTCGTCGGCGAGCGCGGTGGCTCCGGCGGCGGTGAGGGTGATCCAGGTACGGCCGCGCCGCCCCTCGTAGCCTTTCTGGATCTCGATCAGGCCGGCCGTTTCCAGCACACTGAGGTGCTTGGAGAGGTTGCCGGCGGTCAGCTCGAGGTGGGTGCGCAGGTAGCCGAACTCGACCCGGTGGGCCTCGTGCGCGATGGTCAGGATGCCCAGCCGGGCCCGCTGGTGCACCACCTCGTCCAGCCCGGTGACCGGGTGCCCCGGGCCCGGGTCCGGGGTGCCGATCGTCGCCGTCACCGCTGCCGCCTGCGGGCTGCTCTGAAGAACCCGGCCGCGCCGAGCAGCAACAGCGCGCCGCTGACGACTTGCGGTGCCGCGAATCGGGCCTGAATTCCCCAGCCGGCCAGTCCCCAGCCCTCGTTCGTCGGCAGCACCAGCAGCACCAGGGCCAGGTAGGCGAGGGTGAACAGCAGCAGCCCGATGTTGCGCTCGATGCGGGCCAGCACCACCAGCGCGATCCCGATCATGCCCCAGGGCGAGACCAACCGGTCCAGGACCAACCACCAGTACGGCAGCGGCTGGTACGGCAGCGGGTGATGCGGAAAGTACAGGGCTGCGGCTACCCACGCGGCGGTGAACACGACGGTCGTCGCGGCGCCGACGATCGCGTACGGCAACGTCCGGGCACCCAGGCCCCGGGACCGGGCGGCCCGCGAATAGCAGACGGCGATCGCCGTGTAGGCCAGCAGGAGCGCCGAGGGCCAGTAGAACAGCACGCCCCGCCGCGCGAACTCGCAGCTGGTGTCGGGGTGGCAGCGCACCGTCATGGCGAGCCAGTCGAACGGGATTCCGGCGAGCGTCACCGCGCCCAACACCAGCAGGGCGACCCAGGTCATTCGTTGGTCGAGGCGCACCTGGTGCGCCAGGGAGCGAATGTCGGACAGCAGTCGGCGGGGATCGCCACCGGCAGCAACCGGCTCAGTAGTCATGCCAATAGGTTTCCACAGCAAACCTATTGGCGCTAGTGCCAAGTTCGCGCTCTTCCGGCAGCGCCGGCGCACCCGGCGGCTCGCTGGCCACCGCATCCGTCGACCCACGGGATGCATGACGCCGACGCGCACATAACTGTCATTATGGTGTGCTGGTGATTCGCCCCTTTTGCCGCATCAAATTATCGGATTAGTGTTACCGGTAATGCGGTAATCGGGGTGGGTTGTCGGCGGGGGCGACGGCTGGCACGGTCGGGGCATGACGGACACGGGTGGGGCCGGCGTGCGCGCCGCGATCGGCGAGATGGGCCGGATCCTCGGCCCGCACGCCGACGCCGACTGGACGGTGCCGGCGGGAACGCTGGAGTGGAGCTGCTGGACAACGGCGGCGCACGTCGCGCACGACCTGCTCGCGTACGCGGGGCAACTGGCCGGCCGTCCCGCCGACGGCTACCTGCCGTTCGACCTGCGCGTCTCCCCCACCGCGACGCCCGCCCAGGTGCTGACCGTCGTCGCGGCCTGCGGTGGCCTGCTCGCCACCGCCGTCGACGCGGCCGACCCGAACCTGCGGGCCTGGCACTTCGGCCCCTGCGACCCGGCCGGGTTCGCCGCCATGGGCGTGGCGGAGACCCTGCTGCACACCCACGACATCACTCGGGGCCTACGCGTCGACTGGCAGCCGCCCGCCGCGCCCGCCGCCGCCGTGCTGACCCGGCTGTTCCCGGACGCCCCGCCCGGCCCGCCGGCCGAGGTGCTGCTGTGGATGACGGGGCGGGCCGAGTTCGACGGACGGCCCCGCCGCACCTCGTGGACGTGGCAGGCCGCACTGAACTGACCCCACCGGCCGATCAGCCCCCGGGCCCCTCGTCGCCGGCCTGCCACCGACTTGCTAGTGCTCTGACCGCATAGGTTCGCCGCGTTGGACGTCATGGCGGTTGGATGTGCGGTGACGTCCGATCCGACCGCTGGAGGAGCGGTGGCCGAGCCTGTCCGTGTGCGCAGACTGACCGACCAGGAAGGGCAGAAACTGCAGCAGATCGTCCGCCGCGGCAGTACGAGTTCGGTGCGCTACCGGCGCGCGATGATGCTGCTGGCCTCGGCCGGCGAAAACCGGGTGCCGGTGATCGCCCAGCTGGTGCAGGCCGACGAGGGCACCGTCCGCGACGTCATCCACCGGATCAACGAGATCGGCCTGGCCTGCCTGGACCCTCGGTGGGCGGGAGGCCGTCCCCGCCTGCCCAACCGTGCCGACGAGGACTTCGTCGTCCAGACGGCCACCACCCGCCCCACCAAACTCGGCCAGCCCTTCACTCGCTGGTCACTGCGCAAACTCACCGCCTACCGGCCCACCGCAGGCTCCGGCTGGGCCCGCCAGAAAAGCCTCTCAAGAGCGCAGCTTGATCCAACCTGGCGGACGACTGTCCGGCCGCATCACTAGAGTTTCGGCCATGAGAGTGACGACGTTCATATGACCACTTCGGCGACGGATCCGTCGGGGCGGAAGGGGTGGTGGACGGACCTGCGATGGCTGGTGAACGCTGATCCGGAGCGGGTTCTGGGGTTGCTGGCTTCCGATGAGGATTCCGATGCGCGACTGATGGCTGCGGTTTACCGGGCGTCGGTGGACGTGCACCGGGACGTGCCACCGTGGGTGCGGAGGCAGCTGCTGGCCCTGGACGCGGCTCGGTACGGGGACCGGGAGTTGTCGGCACAGATTGCCGCCGTGTCAGTGGAGGATGTCGACGCCGAGCCATGGCGGGTGCTGTGGTCCACCGACGCGCAGAGCGACCCGCACTTCCAGATGAACCCGTCCGGTCACACCGGCGGTGTTGACGCGGTGGTGACAGCCTTCTCGGACGGCCGCCACGTCGTGGTCACCGGCAGCAAGGACCAGACGGTCCGGGTGCGGGACCTTGAGACCGGCCAACCGGTCGGCGGGCCCATGAGCGACCTCAACGGCAGAGTGTGGGCGGTGGCGACGGAGGTCGTGGACGGTCGGCCGTACGTCGTCACGGCCAGCGACTGGGCGGTACTCGCGTGGGACCTGGCCACCCGACAGCAGACGGGCGAGCTGCCGGGGATCAACGGTGAGGTGTGGTGTCTGGGCACGGCTGTCGTCCAGGGGCGACCGTGTGCGCTCGCCAGCGACGACGACCTGTCCGTGCGGGTCTGGGATCTGGCCAGTGGGGAACAGGTCGATGAACTCACCGGACACGACGACTTCCTGATGGCCATCGACACGCTGGTGATCGATGACAGGCCCCATGCGGTGGGCTGTATGAGCGGCGGCAAGGTCTGGCAGTGGGACCTGACCACCGGACAACCGGTCGGGGAGCCCCTGTCGGGCCACGACGGCGAGGTGTGGGCAGTCGCGGCAGCGGTCGTCGACGGCAGAGCCCACGCGATCACGGCAGGTTACGACGCCACCGTGCGCGTGTGGGACCTGGTCATGGGACGGGAAGTCGGCAGGCTGGTCGGCCACAAAGGCACCGTGTCCGCGGTGGTGACCGCGGTGATCGGTGGAGAACTCCGGGTCGTCACCGGTGGTTCGGATGGAACGGTGTGCCTGTGGGAGCTGGCCGCCGGGCGGCAGATCGGCCGGGAGCTGGCGTTTCCCGCGCCAGTCCATGCGCTGACCGTGACCCCGGAAGGCTCGCTCGTGGTGGGCTTCGGCGGCGACGTCGCGGTCCTGTCCCTGCATGCCGACCCTGCCTCTACGGGACCGTGAGCCGTTGGTGCGGTGACCGGATGGTTGCTGGTTCCGCCCCGGCGATGAGGACCAGAACACCGCCAGCGGCTGCGCAGCCCGGCGAACCTATGCGGTCAGAGCGCTAGAGGCCCAGTTGGACCGGCTGGTCCGGCGTGCCCGCGGTGAGAAGCGCGGTCAGGGGTGTGGTGAGGTCGCGGGGCGAGAACAGCTCAGGTCCCCGGTAGGCGGCGATCTCCGAGAGCTGCCACCACCGGAACGCGGCCAGGTTCTCCGCCGCGAGTTGGTCGTCGGTCAGCTCACCGCGGGGCTGGAAATGGTTCGTGCGGACGAGGAAGTAGTCGTTGACGACGCCGTCGAAGCCCGGCGCGATGTCGGCGGCCACGACTTCCTGGTGCCAGACGTGCGGCGGTTCGGCGACGATCGCCAGACCGGTCTCCTCCCGCAGTTCACGGCGCAGAGCCGTCAGCCGGTCCTCGCCGGGTTCGACGCCGCCGCCCGGGGCCGCCCAGACGGCCTTCGACTGCTGCGGCACGACCGGGTGGGGAAAGACGAGCCGGCAGAGCAGGATGCGGTCGTTGTCGTCAAGGACGATCGCGCGGACGGAGAGACGCAGGTGTGGCGTCATGCCGTGTCGGAAGCGGCGACGAGGCGCATGATCGGCATTGGCGCAGGTTATCAACCGCCCGCTTACCCCTCGGTCAGCCCCGGCCCGTCGCGGAGGGTTGTCGTCACCGAGCGCTCTTGCTAGCGTGCCGTTGCGGGTCGAGAGGCGCTGCGACGGATGACCATCCGCCACGCTCGGCCTGTTCCTTGGTCCAAGGGCGCCTCCCGCTGGGAGGCTGCCGTCCCTCCGGCGGATCACTCGCACGGTGAGGGTTGTGCAATGGCAACGGACCTGACTGACTTCATCGCCGGCTTGCCCAAGGTGGAACTGCACGTCCACCACGTCGGGTCGGCGACCCCGCACACCGTGGCTCGGCTGGCCGAACGGCACGCCGGGACCACCGCGGTGCCGGCCGACCCGGCGCTACTGGCCGAGTACTTCACGTTCACCGACTTCGCGCACTTCGTCGAGGTGTACCTGTCGGTGGTGGACCTGATCCGCGACGCCGAGGACCTGGCCACACTCACCTACGACATCGGCGCCGACCTGGCCGCCCAGTCGGTGCGGTACGCCGAGCTGACGCTGACCCCGTACTCGTCGATCGTGCGTGGTGTCCCGTCCGAGGCGTACTGCGAGGCGGTGGAGGACGCCCGGCTGCGGGCCGCCCGTGACCACGGCATCCAGCTGCGCTGGTGCTTCGACATCCCGGGCGAGCCCACGATGACCGGCGCCGACGTCACCCTGGAGGTGGCGCTCAAGCAGCGCCCGGACGGGCTCGTCAGTTTCGGGCTGGGCGGCCCGGAGTCCGGAATCCCCCGCGCCCGCTACGCCGGGCACTTCGCCGCCGCGCGGGCAGCCGGGCTGCGCAGCGTCCCGCACGCCGGTGAGTCGACCGGCCCGCAGACCGTGTGGGACGCGGTACGCCATCTCGGCGCGGAACGCATCGGCCACGGCATCGCCGCCGCCCGCGACCCCGAGTTGATGGCCTACCTGCGCGAGCACGACATCGCCCTGGAGGTGTGCCCGACCTCCAACGCCTGCACCCGCTCTGTGCCGTCGCTGGCCGAGCATCCGCTGCCGCAGTTGGTGGCCGCCGGTGTGCCGGTCACCGTCAACTCCGACGACCCGCCCATGTTCTCCACCACCCTGAACAGGGAGTACCAGGTGGCCGCAGACCTGCTCGACCTCGACGAGCACGGCGTCGCGGAGCTGGCCCGCCAGGCCGTGCGGTACTCGTTCCTCGACGCTGCGGACAAGGCCGCCGTGCTGGCCGAGATCGACGGCTATCTCCAGGTGTTCTCGTCTCGCGAGGCCGCGCCGACCAGCCCGATCGCGGAAGAACACCGGTGACCGCCCCGGCTTTCCCCCTCGGGTACGCACACGTCAACATGCGGGGCCGCTGCCGTCTCCCCGCTAGCGGGCGACCGACAGCCAGGGGCGCAGCGCTGCCGCGGTCACCTCGCGCATGCGCCCCTGGAGCTTGCGCGGATCGTCCAGCGCGCCCGGTTCGTCGAGGAGGACCTGAAGCGCGCCCGTTACCGCGCCGATGAACGCCCCGACCAGGGCACCCGCCTGCACGGCGTCGAGTTCGTCGGGGAATGCCGCCTGAAGGTGGCGGGCGATCTCGCGCTGCGCGTCGAGCTGGAGCTGCAACCCGCGGCCCCGGACGGCCGGAACGGTCTGGATGAGCCGCATCCGCAGCAGCGCGGTGGGGCTCGCCAACTCTGTGCTGTTCTCGTTGGCGTCGCGCAGCGCCCGGACGAGCAGGTCGGCGGGGCGGTCGCCGGGCTTGCGGCTGGCGATCGCGGCGATCGCGGCGACGACGCGCGCGTCGTTCTCGGGGAAGAGCAGTTCCTCCTTGCTGGCGAAGTAGCTGAAGAACGTCCGGGTTCCGATCTCCGCCGCGGCGGCGATGTCTGCGATCGTCGTGCCCTCGTAGCCATGGCGTTCGAAGAGGTCGACCGCCGCGTCGACGATGGCCTGCCGGGTCCGTTCGCGCTTGCGTTCGCGCAGGGAAGGTTCCGCCATGGCCGGCAGCCTACTGCATCCAGTGCCCATCTGCACTGGTTGCATCCTTGCACTGAGTGCAGATAGCCTCGTGGCATGACAGACATGAAGACCGTGCTGATCTCCGGCGCCGGCATCGCCGGCCCCACTCTGGCCTACTGGCTGGCCCGTCACGGGTTCCGGCCCACCGTCGTCGAGCGGGCGCAGGGCCTGCGCTCCAGCGGCAGCCCCGTTGACGTGCGCGGGCCCGCCGTCCCGATCGCCGAGGCGATGGGCATCATGCCGAGGCTCCGCGCCGCGGCGACAGACGTGACCGCGCTCACCTTCGTGGACGACAGCGGTCGCCGGGTCGGCGGCATGCGGCTGGGTCAGACACGCGGCGAGGTGGAACTGCCCCGCTTCGACCTCGCGACGCTCCTCCACGAGGCGGCCCGCGATGAGGCGGAGTACCTCTTCACCGACTCGATCGCCACGCTCGCGCAGGACGAAGCTGGCGTCGACGTCACGTTCGAGCAGGCCACGCCGCGCCGGTTCGACCTGGTCGTCGGTGCCGACGGCCTGCACTCGCGCACGCGGCGGCTCGTCTTCGGGGACGAGGGCCGGTTCGTGCGTCACATGGGCCTCTGGATCGCGACCCTTCCCGTCGACGGCCTCGACCTCGCGCCGCACGAGGTGCTGATGCACAACGCGCCCGGCCGCGCTCTCGCGCTACACCCGAACCGCGGGAACGCGGGAGCGGCGTTCATCTTTCGCGGCCTCTGGGAGCCCGGCTTCGACCACCGCGACACCGCCGAGCACAAGCGCCTGCTCACCGCCGCCTACTCCGGCGGCGGCTGGCGGACACCTGAGCTCCTTCAGCGAGTACGCGCAAGCGACGACCTCTACCTCGACTCGGTGAGCCAGGTCCGGCTGGACCGGTGGTCGTCCGGCCGGGTGGCGCTGCTCGGTGACGCGGCCACCTGCGTGTCCCTCTTCGGCGACGGGTCGACCCTGGCGATGGCGGGCGCGGCGACGCTCGCAGAGTCGCTGGCCGCGACGCCCGGCGATGTCGCGGGGGCGCTGCGCCGCTACGAGCAGACCCACCGGAAGCTGGTGGCACCGAAGCAGCGCAACGTCGCGCGGGCCGCGTCGCTCCTCGTGCCCACCACGCGGTTCGGGATCGCGGCCCGCAACGCCGCCACCCGGCTGCTGCCGCTCCGGCGGGCGAGGGCGGTCGGCGAGCAACCGCATCCCCCTCGTTCTTGAAGGTCGACCTCCGACGGGAGCTGCTGCTCTCGGAGAAAGTTCACACCGTTCGTTCAACGATACCGTTGAGGGAATGACTGTCCGGAACATCGCACGGAAACTCGACGGGGCCGCCATCTCGGCCTTCCTGCGTTCCCTTCCCGCCCGGCCTGCGCTGCTCGGGCTCGGCGAGGCCCGACACTTCGTGGGGGAGCTGGGCGCGTTGCGCAACGAGGTCTTCCGCCACCTCGTCGAACACGAGGGCTACCGGTCGTTCGCCATCGAAAGTGACTGCCTGATGGGCCTGGTGGTGGACGACCACATCGCGACCGGCGCCGGTGACCTCGACGACGTCATGGCGCGCGGCTTCAGCCACGGCTTCGGCGCGTCGGCGGCCAACCGGGACCTCGTGCGCTGGATGCGCACCTACAACGAGGCCCACGACGATAAGCTGCGGTTCTTCGGGATCGACGGCCCCCTGGAATACTGGGCGGCCAGCCCGCGTCAGGCGCTCACCGCGCTGCACGGCCTCCTCGACGGCCCGCTGCCCTGCACCCGGGAAACCCTCGATGCGCTGCTCGGCCCCGACGAGCGGTGGTCGAACGAGGCCACCGTCATGGACCCGTCCCAGTCGATCGGCCGGTCCGCCGACGCCCAGCGGCTGCGGGTGATCGCCGACGACCTGCTGGCGCTGCTCGACACGCAGCTGCCGCAGCTGTGCGTGCGCGACCGGGAGCGGGCGGAACTGTACGGGCGTACCGCCGTCGGTCTGCTCCGCTACCACCATGCGATGGCCGACACCGCCGCGGACCGGATCTCCCGGCTGTCGGGGCTGCGGGACGCGATGATGGCCGCGAACCTGCATGCTGTCGCCGCGCACGGCCCGGCGCTGGTCTTCGCTCACAACCTGCACCTGCAGCGCCACCACAGCCGCATGTCGCTGGGCGACCTGGAGGTGCGGATGTGGAGCGCGGGAGCCATCACCGCGGCCCGCCTGGGCGACCGGTACGCCTTCCTCGCCTCGGCCTTCGGCGCGATCGGTGGCGACGCCCCGGCTGCGGACACCGCCGAGGGCATCCTGGCCGCCCTGCCGTGGGACGCTTGCGTGGTCGACGGCCGCCGCCTGGCCCGGGCGGTGACCGCAGCCGCCCCGCGGGTCTCCGGGGACTTCGCCTACTTCCCGCTGGACCCGACCCAACTCGACACGATCGACGGCATCGTCTTCGTCAAGGAGGCCGTCGAGCTGGGTGCGCCCGGCTAGCAGCAGGCGTCAGGGCCGCCGCGGTCCCCGCCACGGCCACTGCCACCGGCGGCGGGGACCGTGCTGCGGCCCAGGTGCCGACCGCGCCGCCGCCACCGCCTCCGCGTGGGCCCGTTCCCGGGCGGCGCGCCACCCGGCCACCACCTCGTCGGCGTTGGCGGGACGCACGACGACCTGCGGGCCGGTCGGGTTGCGCAGCCAGGCGACGACCTCCCGGTTGAGATCGGCGACGTACGCCCGCACGGCCGCCTCGGTGGGCAGGTCCCGCACCTCGTCGGGCACCCGTTCGATCCTGCGGCGCAGCAGCAGCGGCGTGGGCAGCAGCAGGTCGCTGGGCAGCTTCTCGCGCTCCAGGAAACTCTTGATCCACCACGACTCGTCGTAGGGCGTGCCCCGGCCCGGCAGTGGTTTGCCCGCCCCGGGCAGGTTGTCGAACTCGCCGCGTTCCTGGGCGGTGCGGATCTGCGCCTCGGCTGCGGCCTCCCACCTGTCGCTCACCCCGGCACCTCCCGGATCCACGGTACCCGCCCGGCCGTGCCAGCGACGGGGACGTGGTGATCACCATCCGGTGCCGGTCCTAGCCCGCCGGGTAGAAGAGAAACAGCCTGCAACCGGTGACGGTCGAGGGCACGTGCCACGACCCGGCCGGGGCGTGCAGGAACGTCCCCGCCGGGTAGTCGCGTACCCCGTCGTGGAACGTGCCGTCGAGCACGTACACCTCCTCGGGGCCGGGCGCGTGGACGTCGCGGCGCGGCCACGACGAGCCGGGGTCCATCTCGAGCACGGCGGCCTGCGCGCCGTGCGGTCCCCGCCACAGCGGACGCAGCCGGATGCCGGGGAAGAGTTCGCGCACGGGGGCCGTCTCGACGCGTGCGGCGGTGTAGCCCTCCTGGGCCAGGATCTCTGGATGCATGCCCTTCACCGTGCCGCCGGCGCGCCCCGCGCGACAGCGGCGGACGAGGACACCGTGGGGTACTTTCTCGCCATGCATCGCGTGGTCGCCCTGGTACGACCGGTGCAGTCGACGTTCGCGCTGGGCTGCGCCGCCGAGGTCTTCGGCACGGTGCCCCCTGGCACGCCCCGCCACTACGAGTTCGGGGTGTGCACGGAGCGGCCCGGGCAGGTGCCCACGTCAGCCGGGTACGCGCTGTCGGTGTCGCGGGATCTTTCGGCTCTCGACTCCGCGGACACCGTGGTGATCCCGGGCTGGGCGCCGGTGGAGGCGCCGCTGTCGGCGCGGGTGCGCCGGGCGCTGCTGCGGGCCCACGCCCGGGGGGCGCGACTCGTCACGATCTGCGGCGGCGTGTTCGCGCTGGCCCGCACCGGCCTGCTGGACGGCCGCTCGGCCACGACGCACTGGGCACGCGCCGAGCAGCTGCGGCAGGAGTTCCCCCGGGTGCGCGTGGAGGCGGAGGTGCTCTACGTCGATCACGGCGACGTGGCCACGAGCGCCGGCGCCGGCGCGGGCATCGACCTGTGCCTGCACCTTGTCGGGAAGGACCACGGTGTCGGGCACGCGGCGCTTGTCGCGCGGTACATGGTGATGCCGCCGCACCGCGACGGCGGCCAGACACAGCACGTGCTGGCCGCGCCGGCCACGGACAGCCTGGACGGGCTCCTGGAGTGGGCCGAGGCGCGCCTGGGAACGTCGTTGTCGGTGGGCGACCTGGCAGCGTATCTGCACGTCTCGCCCCGGACGCTGGCCCGGCGGTTCGCCGAGCAGCTCGACACGAGCCCGGGCGCGTGGCTGCTGGCTCGCCGGGTGGCGCGGGCACGCACCCTGCTGGAGGAGACGGACCTGCCGGTGGAGGCCGTCGCGGCCCGCGTCGGCCTCGCCTCGGCGGCGAACCTGCGCCGTCGCTTCCGCGTTCGGGTGGGCACGACTCCGGGCGCCTACCGGCGGGCGTTGCGGGCCTGCGCGACCTGACGCCGCCCGCTGCCGCTCACCCTCGGTCTTCGCCGGGGTGCGGGGCGGCGTGGCGGGCGTGGCGGTGCCCGTCGCGGGGGAACGGCGCCCGGGCGGGAAGTGTCTCCTGGAACGGGTAGCCGGCCTTCTCGGCGACCCGGCAGGAGGCGGTGTTGTCGGCCTGGTGCAGCAGGTCCAGGCGGGTCAGGCCGGTCGCGGTGAACCGGGTGAACGCCCAGTCGGTGACCGCCTGCACGGCGCGCGGCGCGACGCCGCGCCCGCGGGCCCAGGCGGCCGTCCAGTAGCCGACCTCGGCGTGTGGACGCCCGGGCAGGACGTCCTTGAGCACGACCGTGGCGACGAGGCGGTCGCCGCCGTCGCGGCGGGGCTCGCGTACGGCGAAGGCGAACCGGCGGCCGGCGGCCCAGCCCTGCCGGCTGCGGACCATCCACCGGTGGGCGGCGCGGGCGTCGTCGACCGGATGCCGGGTCCAGTGGCGCAGCACCGGGTCGCGGTAGACCTCGATCAGTTCGGGGATGTCGCCGTCGCGCCAGGGGCGCAGCTCCAGCTCGGGATGGTGGGGGGTCGCGGGGGCCCGCAGGAGCACCGACATCCCCGTAGTGTCGCCCATCGCCGCCGCCGGTGCCGCCCCGCGAGCGGCGCGGGGCCCGCGTTCAGGGGGTCCCGGGGTAACGGTGGCGGCGCACGAGGCCGGCGGCCAGGGGCGCGGCGTCGAGGTCACCGGCGGCGATGCGCCCGGCGACGGTACGCCGCACGAGGCGGTCGGCCAGGGCGGGCGCGTGCCGGGCGACGGCCAGTTCGAGGCGGCCCCGGGCGGTGGTGGCCACGTCACGCGGGGCGCGGCGGGCGGCGGCGGCGCGCAGGATCGCCGCGACGACGCCCTCGACGGGTTCGGGCCGGGACACCCCGGTCAGGGAGAGCCCGGCGCGGGCGGTGCTGTCGTGGATGGGTGAGGCGACCATGCTGGGGTAGACGACGGTGACGCCGACGTGGGTGCCGACCTCCAGGCGCAAGGCGTCGGCGTACGCGACGAGGGCGCGTTTGCTGACCCCGTACGCGGCGGCCAGGGGCAGCGGCAGCACCGCCATCCGGCTGGCCACGAAGATCACCCGGCCGCGGTCGGCGACGAGGGCGGGCAGGGCGGCGGCGGTGGTGCGCCAGGCGGCGAGCAGGTTCACCTCGATCTGCTGGCGCACGGTGTCGTCGGGGGGCAGCTCGGCGGGGGCGGGGCCGCCGACGCCGGCGTTGTTGACCAGCAGGTCGAGGCCGCCGAGCCGGTCGACGGCGGCGGTCACGGCGGTGGCGGTGGCGGCCGGGTCGGTCAGGTCGACGCCGAGCACGGGGGCGTCGGGGTCGTCGTGGGCGTGCAGGTCGAGGCCGACGACGTGGGCGCCGGCGGCGTGCAGGGCGGCGCACAGGTGCCGGCCGAAGGTGCCGGACGCGCCGGTGACGAGGGCCCGGCGGCCGGTCAGGGCGCTCACGTCGCGTCCCGGGCGGCGCGGCGGGTGCCGGCGGCGAGTTCGCGGCCCAGCTGCGCCAGGTACGTGTCGAAGTCGACGCGCATCGCCGGGCGGCGGTCTCCCCAGCGGGCGGTGGCGGCGCGCAGTTCGGCACGGCATGCGGCGCGTTGGGCCGCCGGGGCCGGCGGAGCGTACCGGCCGGCGAGGCGGGCGGCGACGAGGCGGGCCTGCGCCTCCAGCAGGGGGAACGCGGCTCCGGTGGACTGCATCAGCCCGACGAAGGCCAGCCCGGGGGCGTCGAGGTGGAACACGTGCCGGTACAGCGGCAGGGTGTCGGGGCCGGCGCCGAGCAGCGCGGGGTCGAGGAACGGCACCTCGACGCGGTAGCCGGTGCACCAGACGACCAGGTCGACGGCGTCGACGCGGCCGTCGGTGAACTCGACCTGGTCGCCGTGGAACGCGGCGATGCCGGGGCGGGCCTCGATCTCGCCGTGGGCCAGCCGCGACAGCAGCCCGTCGGAGAGGGTGGGATGGTCCTGGAGGAAGCCGTGGGTGGGTGCGGGCAGCCCGTAGCGGGTGGGCGGGCCGACGGTGGCGGTGAGCAGGGTCTGGCTGATGCGCTGCCGCAGCCGCCAGGGCAGCCGCCGCGCGAGCGCCCCGTTGAGGGTGTCCGAGGGGCGGCCGAGCAGGTGCTTGGGCACCACCCACACGCCGCGGCGCAGCGACAGCAGCGTACGCCGGGCGGTGTGGGAGGCGTCCACGGCGATGTCCATGGCGGAGTTGCCGCCGCCGACGACGAGGACCCGCCGGTCGGCGAGCTGCTCGGGGCCGCGGTAGGCGTGGCTGTGGAGCTGTTCGGCGGTGCAGTCGCCGGCGGGCGGGGGCGCGGGTGGGCGGGGCACCCGGTTGTGGCCGTTGGCGACGACGACGGCGGCGACGGTGACGTCGCTGGTGCCGTGGGGGCCGGTGGTCCGCACGGTCCACCGGTCGTCGGGGCCGCGGGTGACCCCGACGACGGTGTGCCGCAGCCGGACGGCGTCGAGGAGACCGAAGCGGTGGGCGTAGTCGCGCAGGTAGCCGGCGACGCGGGTGTGGTCGGGGTAGTCGGGCCAGTGGGTGGGCATGGGGTGGTCGGCGAACTGGGTGCGGGTCCGGCTGGTGTTCAGGTGCAGGGTGCGGTAGGCGGGCGAGTCGGGTGCCCCGTACACCCACAGGCCGCCGACGGTGTCGGTGGCCTCGAAGGCCACGGCCGGCACGCCGGCGTCGGCGAGGGCTTTGAGGGTGGCCAGGCCGGCGGCGCCGGCGCCGATCACCGCGACCCGTGGGGGTTGCCCCATGTCGTCGTCCTCCCCCACGTTAATCCAACACTCGATGGATAATGCGGGGGGTGGTGGCCCGGCGTCAAGGCGTCCGGGCCCGTAATGCGGTCGACGGCGCCGCGCGCCGCGGTTACCTTACGGACCTCACGTCCCGGGAAGGTGTTTCGGTGGACCTGCCACGCAGCTTTGTCATCCGCGAACGCGACCACCGCATCCACAACCCCTTCACCGCCGGGAAACTCGCCACCCTCGGCCGGGCCCTGCGCCTGCGGCCCGGCACGACCCTGCTCGACCTGGCCTGCGGCAGCGGCGAGATGCTCTGCCAGTGGAGCCGCGCGCACGGCGTGACCGGCACCGGGATCGACATCAGCACCGTCTTCGTCGACGCCGCCCGGGCCCGCGCGGTCGAGCTGGGCGTCGCCGGGCGGGTGGCGTTCGTGCACGGCGACGCCGCCACGTACACCGCCGAGGTCGAGGTCGACGTCGCCGCGTGCGTCGGGGCGACCTGGATCGGCGGCGGCGTCGCGGGCACCATCGGGCTGCTCGAACGCGCCCTGCGCCCCGGCGGCCTGCTGCTGATCGGCGAGCCGTTCTGGCGGGTCGACCCGCCCGATGAGGCGACGGTGACGGCCTGCCACGCCACGGCCCGGGAGGACTTCCACGACCTGCCGGGCCTGGTCGCCCTGTTCGGCAGCCTCGGCTTCGACCTGGTGGAGATGGTCCTGGCCGACGAGGACAGCTGGGACCGTTACGTCGCCGCGCAGTGGTTGTCGGTGCGCCGCTGGCTCGACGCCCACCCCGACGACGAACTGGCCGGCGAGCTGCGCGCCGAACTCGACACCGCGCCGCTGCGCTACGTCCGCTACCAGCGACCCCACCTGGGGTGGGGGGTGTTCGCGCTGATGCGGCGCTGACGCCCGCCGGCCGGTGCGCGTCAGGCGTGTGCGCCCGGCTGCCCGCCGGCCCAGTAGAGGCCGTCGAGGAACCGGTGCACGAAGGCGCGGAACTCCTGGCGTTCCCGCTGCGCCGAGGCCGCGTCGGCGGCCAGCGCCACCACGTGCGCGTGCACGGCCCAGACCAGGCTGCGCACCGTGATGTGCGGGGTGGGTTCGACCAGCGCCCCGGCGGCGGCCGCCGCCTGCAGCAGCTGCTCCACCAGCTCGTACAGCGGCGCGGAGTACCGCTCGTCGAGGTCGGCGTGCCGGTGCGGCTCCAGCCAGCGGCGCAGCCACAGGGCGGTGGTCTGCGGGTGCTCCTGTAGGAAGTCGACGAACACGTCGACCAGGTCGTGCAGCGCCCCCCGGGCCGCGGCGGGCCCGGTGTCGAGGGCGTCGTGGGCCGCCCGCGTCGCGGCCTGCAGGGCGTCGCGTTCGGCGACGAACACTCGGGCGAAGCAGGCGTCGTAGAGCTGCGCCTTCGTACCCGTGTGGTGGGAGACCGTGGCGACGTCGACGCCGGCGGCGGCGGCGACCTGCCGCAGCCCGACGGCGTCGAAGCCCCGGGCGGCGAACAGCGCGGTGGCGGCGGTCAGCACCACCTCGCGGGTGTCCCGGCTCTCGGAACGCCGGGGTCGGCCGGGACGTCGTCGGGGCATGGTCATGGGCGCCATTGTCCCCCTACAATCCAGCAACCGTTGGATTTGCGGGCGGCGTGCCGCCGAAAGGACACCCACGATGACCCAGCCGGCCCCCGCGCCCCCGACGGACCTGCCGCGCGGCCCCCTGCTCGGCTTCGCCGCCGGCTCCCTCGGCATGGGCGTGTGGGTCACCGTACCCGGGCTGCTGCTGCTGTACTTCCTCACCGACGTGCTCGCCGTGGCGCCGTGGCTGGCCGGTCTGGCGCTGCTCGCCCCGAAGGTCGTCGACGTGCTGGTCCACCCGTGGGTCGGCCACCGCAGCGACGCCGAGTCGGCCCGCCGCGGCGACCGGCGGCGGCTGCTGCTGGCCGGCTGCGCGCTGCCCGCGGCGTTCGCCGCGCTGTTCGCGGTGCCCGGCGGCCTCACCGGCGTGGGCGCGGCGGCGTGGGTCGCGGCCTGGTTCGTCGCCGGGAACCTGCTGTTCGCCGCCTATCAGGTGCCCTATCTGGCGACCCCGGCGGACCTGCGGATCGGCTACCACGAGCGGACCCGGCTGATGGCGTTCCGGATGGTGGTGCTCACCGCCGGGATCCTGGTCTCCGGGCTGCTCGCGCCGCTGCTGACCGGCGGCGACGCCGCGACCCGCGGCGGCTACCAGCGGATGGGCCTGCTGCTGGGCGGCGGTGCCCTGGCCGCCATGCTGGTCGGGGTCGCCGGCATCGGCCGGCTACGCCGGGCCGCCGGCACCACCGCGCAGCGCCACGCGCCGGGCGGCTGGCGGGCGCTGACGGCGGCGCTGCGCGACGGACAGTTCCGCTGGCTGGTCGCGGCCTACCTGGCCATGTCGACCACGACGCACCTGGTGCTGGCCGGGGTGCCGTACTACGCCGAGTACGAGCTGGGCCGGCCCGCGCTGACCACGGTGCTCGTCGCCGCGTTCGTGGCGCCGGCGCTGCTGGTCACCCCGGGCTGGCTGGCCGTGGCCCGCCGCGCCGGCAAGCAGCGGGCCCTGCTCGTCGCGCAGGGCGCGTTCGCGGCCGGGTCGCTCGTCCTCGCCGTGGGCGCCCCCGCCGGCCTGCCCGTCCTGGTCGCGGCGGTGACGGTGCTCGGGGTCGCGTTCGCCGGCATGCAGCTGCTGCCGTTCGCGATGATGCCCGACGTCGTCCGCGCCGCCGGCACCACCGGCGCGGGCACCTACACCGGGGTGTGGACGGCCACCGAGGCCACCGGCGCGGCGCTGGGCCCCTACGCGTACGCGGTGTGCCTGACCGCGGGCGGGTTCGTCGCCTCGACCGGCGGCCAGGTGATCGACCAGCCGGACACGGCGGGGGCCGCGATCCGCTACGGCTTCGGGTTGCTGCCGGCGGCGCTGATGCTCGCCGCAGTGCTGCTGCAACGCCGCTACACCCTCGACGGCGCCGCCCGCGCCGCCGGCTGACGCGCAAGCAGGGGCCCCTTGTTATCGCCTCCGGTAGCGCAAGGGCCCCTTGTTAACCACCTGCCGCCGCAGGCACGGCCGGGCCGGGTGGCCACCGTCGCTAGACTTCCGCCTCGATGGACGACCAGCCCTCCCCCACCGCCGACACCCGCCCCTGCGCCCACTGTGGGCGCGACGTGCCGCAACGGGCCGGCGCGGGCCGGCCGTTCCGCTACTGCCGCGACAACGACGGCGCCTGCCAGCGGGCCTCGCGCAACAGCCGGATGCGGCACCGCAACGCCCCCGGCCTGCCCGGTCAGGTGGCCCGCACGTGGGAGGCGGTGGACCGCCTCGACCAGATCGTGCAGACCCTCACCGAGGCGCTGCACGCCGAACTGTCCCCGGCGGGGGTGCAGCGGCAGCTGGCGCAGCTGCGCGCGGAGACCGCCGCGGAACTCGCCCAGGCCCACACCGAACGCGACGACGCCCGCCGCGACGCCCAGGACGCGGCGGCGGCCGCGGCCCGCGCCGGCCAGCAGGCCCGCACGGCCGCCGCCGAACGCGACGCCGCCGTCGCCCGCGCCGACGCGGCGCAGGCCGACGCGGCCGCCGACCGGCAGCGGGCCGAGCAGGCCGAGACGGCCCGCGACGACGCCCGCCGCGACGCGGGCGCGGCGCAGGCGCTGCGGGTGCAGGCCGAGCGGGACCGCGACGCGGCCCGCCACGAGCTGCGCACGATGCGCGGCGAACGCGACGCGCAGCGGCAACGCGCCGCCGACCTGATCACCGAACGCGACGCCGCCCTGCAGGCCGCGCGCCGCGACGCCGAGGCAGCGGCGCAGGCCCGCCAGCGGGCCGAGCAGGCCGACGCGCAGGCGCAGCAGGCCCTCGCCGACGCCCGCACCGCCGCGGCGGGCGCCGACGCCGCCCGCGCCGACGCGCAGCGGGCCCGCGAGCAGGCCGACCGGCTGCGCGCCGACACCGCCGACGCCCGCCGCGACGCCGAGGCCGCCCGGGCACAGGCGCAGGCCGCCCGCCAGGAGGCGGCGGCGCTGGCGGCGCGGCTGGCCGAGGCCACCGCCGCCCACGACACGGCCGCCGCCCAGGCGGCGGCCGCGCGGGAGGCCGCCGCCGCCGTCGAGGGCCGCCTCGGCGAGCTGGAGGTACGGCTACGCGCGGCCGAGGCCGAACGCGACGCCGCGCTGCGCCGCTCGGCGCAACTGGTCGACCAGGTCAGCGACCTCGCCACCGCGCTGGCCCGGCTGGGCGCCCCGCCGCGCTGACGGGCACCCTGCGACGGGCCGCCGGTGGCGGGTCAGCGCAGCGCGGTGGCGGCGGCGGCCCGCACCGCGGCGGTCAGCGCGCTCAGCGCCGCCGACTCCAGCCGCCAGCACTGCCAGTACAACGGCACGTCCAGGTGCCGGCCGCCGGCCAGCGCGACGAGCCGACCGGCGGGGACGTCGACGTCGGCGACGGCCTCGGGCACCAGGCCCCAGCCGAGGCCGAGGCGGATCGCCTCGGTGAAGCTCGCCGACGCCGGCACGTACGACGTCGGGGGGTCGACGGGCCCGGCGGCGACCGCGCGGGCGAAGCGGTGCTGCAGGGTGTCCTTGCGGTTGAAGCAGACCATCGGCGCGGCGGCGAACGCCTCGCCGGGGTCCCGCCCGGCGAACCACGCCGAGGCCACGGCGGGCGCGGCGACGGCGACGTAGCGCATCGCGCCGAGGCGCTGCACCCGGCAGCCCTGCACGGCGACGCGTTCGGCGGTCACCGCCGCCATCACGGTGCCGTCGCGCAGCAGGTCGGCGGTGTGCCCCTCGTCGTCGGTGTGCACCTCGAACGCGACGTCGGGCACGGCGGCCAGGACCGGCAGGAACCAGCCGGCCAGGGAGTCGGCGTTGACCACGACGGCCACCCGGGTGCGCGCGTGCGCGCCGAGCCCACCCCGGGCGGCGGCGAGGGCCTCGTGTTCCAGCAGCGCCACCTGACCGCCCAGGCGCACCAGGGGCCGCCCGGCGGCCGTCGGCACGCACGGCCGGCCCCGGCGCACCAGCACCTGACCGACGGCCTGCTCCAACGCCTTGACGCGTTGGCTGACCGCGGACGGGGTGACGTGCAGGACCCGCGCCGCCGCGTCGAAGCTGCCCTGCTCGACGACCGCCTGGAACGTCGCGAGCTGCACCGGGTCGAGGGCCATAAGCGATGCTAACGGTACTGAAGAATCCTTAGCTGGAGTGTGGCCGCGCATCGCCCTACGGTCGCTGCCATGGGTTCCGTGCTGGCCGGGTTCGGCTTCTCCCTCGCGTTGATCGTCGCCATCGGCGCGCAGAACGCCTTCGTGCTGCGCCAGGGGCTGCGCCGCGAACACGTCGGTGCGGTCGTGGCGGTCTGCGCGGCCGCCGACGCCGCGCTGATGGGCGCCGGCATCGCCGGCCTGGGCGCGGTCCTCACCGACGCGCCGGCCGTGGTGACGGCGGCCCGGTGGGGCGGCGCGGTGTTCCTGTGCGGGTACGCGCTGCTGGCGGCCCGCCGCGTCCTGCGCCCCACCGCCCTCACCCCGACCGACCGTCCGCCGGCCACGCTGCGCGCGACGCTGCTGACCTGCCTGGCGTTCACGTTCCTCAACCCGCACGTCTACCTCGACACGGTGGTGCTGCTCGGCACGGTCGCCCACCACGACCCGAACCGGTGGGCGTTCGGCGCCGGCGCGGCGACGGCGAGCCTGCTGTGGTTCACCGGCCTGGGTGTCGGCGCCCGCCGGCTGGCCCCGCTGCTGGCCCGCCCGACGGCGTGGCGGTTCGTGGACGCGGCGATCGCCGCGGTCATGGTCGTTGTGGCGGTGTCGCTGGTCACCGGCTGAACCGCGCCGCCGGCGCGCCCGCGCCCGTGGTGCGCGTCGACCGGTGGCCAGCGGCCTCCCGGCGGCGTGGCCGGCGCGTCACCGGGCGTCGACGCCCGCGCCCGCCGGGGAGTGGGTAGCATGCCCGGTGAGCCGCCGAACACCTCCACCGATTCGCCCGGCCGGGACGACCCCGCCGGGCAGCTGGCGTGGCCGGCTACCCTTGCAGGGGCGGCGGGGCTCGCCGCGTCCCGCCCGCACGGCGGGGTGCGGCCCGGCGGGGCGGGAATGACCCGGCCGACAGACACCGTTGGACCTGAAGACCAGCACTACGAACGAGGGGAAGTCGATCATGGGCGAGCGTATGCTGCGCGGAAGCCGTCTGGGCGCGGTCAGCTACGAATCCGACCGCAACACGGAGCTCGCGCCGCGTCAGACCCGCGAGTACCTCTGCGCCAAGGGCCACCAGTTCGAGGTGCCGTTCGCCGTCGACGCCGAGGTCCCCACGACCTGGGAATGCAAGTTCGACGGCAGCGTCGCCCGCCTGGTCGACGGCACCGAGCCGGAGCAGAAGAAGGCCAAGCCGCCGCGCACCCACTGGGACATGCTGCTGGAGCGCCGC
Source organism: Micromonospora sp. PTRAS2 (assembly GCF_054052245.1). Taxonomy (NCBI): domain Bacteria; kingdom Bacillati; phylum Actinomycetota; class Actinomycetes; order Micromonosporales; family Micromonosporaceae; genus Micromonospora; species Micromonospora sp. PTRAS2. The sequence continues at coordinate 80,687 of NZ_JBSWBU010000007.1, read as the reverse complement.
TCCATCGCCGAGCTGGAGGACATCCTCGCCGAACGGCTCCAGGAGGTCCGCACCCGCCGGGGCCGCGCCTGACCCCACACCCACGACGACGCCCCCGCAGGGATCACCCTTGCGGGGGCGTTTCGCGTGGCCGCTCTACCGTTCGACGATCTCGCCCTCGATGGCCCGACCACCGTCGACCACCGTCGGCTCCGGCTCCTGCGGCTCCGGCTGCGCGGACGGCGCCGCGTCGCCACGACGCACCCGCACCCGACGCGGCCCGAACAGGTCACCGGCCACCATCGACGACACCCGCCGCTCCGTGGCCCGCCGCACCCCCGCACCCGCCAGCCGCCGCACCGGCGGCACCAGCAGCAGCAGCCCCACCACACCGGAAACCAGACCCGGCACCGCCAGCAGCAACGCCCCCAGCAACCCCACCAGCCCGTCGGTGACCTGCGGGCCCGGCGGCGCGCCCGCCTGCGCCGCAGCGCGGAACCCCCGCCACGCCCGCATGCCCTCCCGGCGCAACAACACCAACCCCAGCAGCGACGCCGCGAACACCAGCAGCACCGCCGAACCGAACCCGACAGCCCGGCCGACACCCACGAACACCGCCAGCTCCGCCACCACGGCCGCCAGCGCGGCCACCGGCACGAACCTCAGTCCTCGGCGCATCTCACCCCATCGCCTGCGTCGCGTCCCACCACCTGCCGCAGCAAGCATGACACGCCGCCGCTCACGGCCACCGCACCTGACCGTCACCGGTGCCGTGCAGACCCCGCCGCCACGCCGTCCGCCGATCCTGCACCGCCCACACACTGACCCGCCACAACGCCTCCGCCACGATCAACCCGCTCATCTTGCTCGCCCCCCGCTGACGCTCCGCGAACGTGATCGGCACCTCCACGATCCGCGCCCCCGCCCGATGCGCCAGCCGCGACAACTCCACCTGGAACGAATACCCCTGCGAACACACCGACCCCAGGTCCACCGCGTCCAACACCGCCAACCGGTACACCCGGTATCCGCCCGTCGCGTCCGTCACCGGCATCCCCAACGCCATCCGCGCATACAGGTTCCCGCACCGCGACAGCAGCAGCCGCCGCAGCGGCCACCCCACCACCCGTGCGCCCCGGCACCACCGCGACCCGATCACCACGTCCGCGTCGGCCGCCGCGGCCAACAACCTCGGCAGGTCCTCCGGCGCGTGGGAACCGTCGGCGTCCATCTCCACCACCGCGTCGTAGCCACGTTCCCGCGCCCACGCGAACCCCGCCAGATACGCCGCGCCGAGCCCCTCCTTACCGGCCCGGTGCAGCACGTGCACCCGCCCGTCGCAGGCCGCCAGGGCATCCGCGAGGACCCCCGTGCCGTCGGGGCTGGCGTCGTCGGCGACCAACACGTCCACCTCGGGCGCGGCGGCCCGCACCCGCGCCACGATCGACGTCACGTTGTCGGCCTCGTTGTAGGTGGGGATGACCACCAGCACCCGCCGCAACGGCGCCCGGCCCGCCCGCGCTCGCACGCCCACCGCTGCACCCACCGTTCCCCCCGCCCCGCGCGCCGGCACCGCCGGCGCGCGTCCGTCACCCCGCCGTCACCCGGGACCGTCCGGCGCTCGAACGCCGCCGGCGCAGCACCGCCGCACCGGCCATCACGGCCACCGCCACCGCGACCAACGCCGCCTCCGGCCACACCCCGACCCGGGTGGCCAGGGTGCGCCCGTCACCGAGGCGCAACTGCCGCGACACCACGGCCCGGGTGTTGAACCCGGTGGCGTCGGATACCCGCCCGTCGGCGCCGACGAACCCGGACACCCCCACCGTCGACGCCATCAACGACGCACGGCCGTGCTCCACCGCCCGCAACCGCACCATCGCCAACTGCTGGCGCGCCTCCGCCACGTCGAATGTCGCGTTGTTCGTCTGCACCACCAGCACCTGCGCCCCGCCGGTGACCGTGTCCCGCACCAGCCCGTCGTAGGCCACCTCGAAACAGATCACGTCACCCACCGTCACCGCACCCGCGTCCACGACCCCCGGCCGGTCACCGGCCACCATGTCGCTGCGGACCCGGTCGACCTCCTTGCTGATCATCCGCGCCACGTCCCGCAACGGCACGTACTCGGCGAACGGCACCGGATGCCGCTTCGTGTACATCTGCTCCAGATCAGGCCCGGCCCCCGGCCGCCACAGGATCCCCGCGTTCTGGCTCTGCCCCGGCCCCGGCCCCACCAGCACCGCACCCACCAGGATCGGCGCCCGCACCGCCGCCGCCGCGACGCCGATACGCTCACCGGCCGCCGCGCTGCGCAACGGGTCGATGTCGCTGGCGTTCTCCGGCCACACCACCAGGTCCGGCTGCGGGCGCTGCCCGGCCGCCACCTGCGCCGCCAGGTCCAACGTCGCCTGCACATGATTGTTCAGCACCGCCTGCCGCTGGGCGTTGAAGTCCAACCCCAGCCGCGGCACGTTGCCCTGCACCACCGCCACCGACACCGTGGCCCCACCACCGGCCACCCCCACCGGCACCAGCCACCCCACCGACAGCACCGCCACGGCCGCGACCGCCGGCCCCACCGCCGCCCACCGCACCCGCGCACCCCCGGCCCGCCACGGCCGCCACAGCGCCGCCACCAGCAGACCGCCCGCCGCGGCCACCGCGAACGTCACCAGCGGCGCCCCACCCCACGCCGCCAACCGCACCGTCGGCGCATCACCCTGGCTGAACGCCAACCGGCCCCACGGGAACCCCCCGAACGGGGCCCGCGACCGCAGCGCCTCCTGCCCCACCCACAACACCCCGCACACCAGCGGCCACGCCCACCGCCACCGGTCCACCACCGGCGACACCCACGCCGACGCGGCACCCAGCAGCGCCACCACCGCCGCCTGCGACAACGACAACAACACCCACGGCAGCATCCCCGTGTGCAGGTTCGTCCACTCCAGCAGCGGCGCGAACAACGCCAACCCCGCCAGGAAACCCAACCCCGCCCCGGCCCGCACCCGACGCCGGTGCGTCGCCGCCGCCAGCAACGCCACCCCCACCGGGGCACCCACCCACCAGTCGTACGGGGGGAACGCCACCAACAGCACCAGCCCGGCGGCCACCGCCACCGGCACGGCCACCCGCAACGGCAGCGGCCCCGCCCCCGGGCGCACCACGGGCGCATACGACGGGTCCTGCGCGACAGCCGTCACCGGCATCTCACCTGCGATCACACCGCCGAAGGCTACCCGCCCCACCCCGACAAGCCGGCGACAGACGCCACCTGCGAAACGGAAATCGGGGCGCGGCATACGCCGCACCCCGATGCTCCCAGGCCCTTCCCGGCCGGTGGGGCGAGGATCAGGCACAACGACCTTCGGACCGACCCGACGGGAAACTGGCTGCCCCCGCCTGGCCGTTGTCTACTGGCCGCGCACCTCACCCTGCCCGTACACCGGTAACCGCGGCCGGTTCGCGCCGCCCCGCCGACCCCCGCCCGCTGGACCTGGCCGCCGTAACCCGAAGGTCACTCGGCCAGCGGACGAAGGGACGAAGCGAACAACAGCCGCTTCCCGTAGTAGGACTCAAAGACGGTACGTGCCACCCCCCGGCCCCTGTCAACCCGCCCCGGCCAGTCGCCCCACCCGCCACGGCGTGTCGCGTCGGCGAGTCTCAATCCACGGCGAGATACCGACGCACCAACGCCCCCGCCGCCACCGGATGATCCGCCGCCAACAACCCCGCCGCCGCCAGCACGTACTCGACGTCCACCACCGCCCGCGCCGCCCGCGGCACCGCCCACCCACCCGCGTGATCCGACAACACCGCCCCCAACACCCCCGCACCCGCTTCCGCCGGCACGTGACGCAACACACCCCCCGACCCGACCAGCAACCGCACGTCCCGCAGATCCCGCCCCCCACGCTCCCCCGTCGCCCCGCCCCGCGCATGCCGACGCACCGCCACCGTCGCCGCCAACGCCGCGATCCGCGCGTCCACCACCCACCCCGCCTCATCCGCCGCCACGAACCCCGGATCCGCCGCCCGCACCCCCGCCGCCACCGCCAACGCCACCTCCTCCACCGCGTCGACCAGCCGCTCCTGCACCGCCGCCCGCACCACCCCCGGCGCGCTCCACCGCACCCCCAGATCCCCCTCCACCGTGCGGGCCCGCCACAACGACCCGGCGACCTCCCGCCCCGGCCCCGCCGCCCGCTCGTCCGGCGTCAACACCGAATACACATCCGTCGTCGCACCACCCACGTCCACCACCACAAGATCACCACCGACGGCGTCCGCGAGGACCTCCACCCCCGTCAACACCGCATCCGGCGTCGCCGCCCGCACCAACCGCCCGAACCGGGGCCCCCGCGACAGGCGCTTCCCACCGATCACATGCCGCAGGAACACCTCCCGGATCGCCGCCCGCGCCGACCCCGGCTCCAACACCCCGATACGCGGCAGCACATTGTCGGCCACCGTCACCGGCGCCCCCGCCCCCGCCAACACCGCCCGCAACTCCTCGCGCACGTCGACGTTGCCCGCCAACACCACCGGCACCCGCCACCGCGCCCGCGCCAACCGCGTCGCGTTGTGCGTCAACACCGCCGCGTCACCACCGTCGGTGCCACCCACCAGCAACACCACGTCCGGACGCGCCGCCCGCAACGCCGACACCTGCGCCGCACCCAACCGGCCCGCGGCCACATGCACCACGTCCGCCCCCGCCGACAGGCCCACCCGCCGACCCGCCTGCGCCGTCACCAACGCCTCGTAGCCCACCACCGCCAGGCGCAACCCGCCACCGGCCGACGAACACACGTACCACGGCACGTCACCCACACCGGCCGCCGCCGTCGCCGCACCCACCGCCGCGTCCAACCCCCGCACCACGTCCGAACCCACCGTCGTCGGCGACGCCCCCGCACCCACCAGCCGACCAGCATCCAGGTCGACCACCACCGCCTTCGTGTACGTCGAACCGACGTCGACGCAGACCGCAGTGCTCACGCCACCGGCGGCACGACCACCGTGCCCGTCGCCGTCACCGCCACGATCGGCTCCGCCAACACCTCCGCCGCCGACTCACCCCGATCCGGGCGGCCCCGACACACCACCCGCGCCTCGAAGTCGATCGTGCGGCTCCGCGTGCCCACCCGCGTCACCGTCGCCACCGCCTCCACCACGTCACCCGCCCGCAACGGCGCCCGGAACTGCACCTCCGCATACGACGCGAACAACCCCTCGTCCCCGTCCGTACGGATACACACCTCCGTCGCCACATCACCGAACAACCCCAACGCGTACGCCCCGTCGACCAGGTTCCCCGCATAATGCGCATGCGAATACGGCACATACCGGCGGTGCACGACGGTCAGACCGACCCGGGGATCACTCATGCGACACTCGCCTTCCTCGACGTGATCAGAGCATGAACGAGATAACTGGCCACCTCACCCGGAGTCGTGCCCCGGCCGAAGATCCGATCCACGCCCAACTCGCCGGTCATCGACTCGTCGAACCGCGGCCCACCGACGATCAACAACGGCCGCCTCCCGGCCGGCATCGCCTCCCGGAACGCCGCCGACATCTCCCTCGTGTTGTGCAGGTGCGCATCCCGCTGCGTCACCACCTGCGACACCAGCACCGCGTCAGCGCGTTCCCGCCGCGCCGCCTCCACCAGCTCCGGCACACTCACCTGCGCACCCAGGTTCGTCACCTTCAACTCCCGGTAGTACTCCAGACCCTTCTCCCCGGCGATGCCCTTCACGTTGAGGATCGCGTCGATGCCCACCGTGTGCGCGTCCGTGCCGATGCACGCCCCCACCACCGACAGCTTCCGCCGCAGCCGCCGCTTCACCACCGCGTTGACCTCCTTGGCCGACAACAGCGGATAGTCACGCTCCACCACCTGCACCTTCGCCAGGTCCACCAGGTGGTTCACCCGCCCATACACCACGAAGAACGTGAACCCGTCGCCCATCTGCCGGGCATGCACCAGCATCGCCGGATCCAGGCCCATCTTGTTCGCCAACTGCACCGCCGCGCCCTCGGCCCGCTTGTCGTGCGGCACCGGCAACGTGAACGACACCTGCACCATGCCGTCACCCGTCGTGTCCCCGTACGGCCGCACCACCGTCTTCTCGCTCACGCCGCGCTGGCCCGGCATGCTCTCGCGGCCCTCGCTCCGCTCACTCATGCCGGCTGCTCCAGGATCTCCGTGGCCGGGTTGTAGTAGTCGCCCTCGTGCCGCGCCACCCCGTCGAGACCCTTCCCCCGATCCGCCGGCCGCTTCATGATCCCGAACGTGCCCTCCGCGATCGCCGTCAACAACGACTGGTCCCCGATCCGCTCCAACAGATCCACCGCCTCACCCAACACCCGGCGCGCACGCTGCTGGATGAACCCACCCGACGCCGGCACGAAATCCTCGTGCAACCCGCCCGCCGCACCCAGCACGTACCGCACGTTCTGCAACGCGATGTCCCGATCCGACAACCACGGCGTCACCACCGCCTCCGTCATCATCCCGACCAGCAGAATCCCCTGCCCCGTCATCGCACCCACCAGGTTGAAGAACCCGTCGAGCAGATTCCCCCGGAACACGTCCCCCGTCATGTGCTTCGTCGGCGGCATCCACTTCAACGGCGCATCCGGAAACAACTCCCGCGCCAACAACGCGTGCGCCAACTCCAGACGCAACGACTCCGGCACATCCGGGTTGATCTCGAACGCGTGCCCCAACCCCAACTGCCAGTCCGCCAGCCCCGCCTCGTGCGCGAAGAACTCGTTCAACAACTGCGACACCGTCACCGTGTGCGCCTCGTCCACCGCATCCGCAGTGGTCAGGTAGTTGTCCTCACCCGTGTTGATGATGATTCCCGCCCGCGCGTGCACCTGCCGCGAGAACCGCTGATCCACGAACGTCCGGATCGGATTGATGTCCCGGAACAGAATCCCGTACATCGAATCGTTGAGCATCATGTCCAGCCGCTCCAGGCCCGCGAGCGTCGCCATCTCCGGCATGCACAGACCCGACGCGTAGTTCGTCAACCGCACATACCGACCCAACTCCCGCGACGAAGAATCCAACGCCGCCCGCATCAACCGGAAGTTCTCCTGCGTCGCGTACGTCCCCGCGAACCCCTCCCGCGTCGCACCCTCCGGCACATAGTCCAACAGCGACTGCCCCGTCGACCGGATCACCGCGATCACGTCCGCACCCGCCCGCGCCGCCGCCTGCGCCTGCGGAATGTCCTCGTAGATGTCACCCGTCGCCACGATCAGATAGATCCACGGCCGCTGCGCCGGATCCCCGAACCGCCTCACCAGACGATCCCGCTCCGCCCGCCGCCGATCGATCCGCCGGACCCCCGCCGCCACCGCCCGACGCGCCGCCCGACGCGCCGCCGTCGCCGCCCGCCCCGACGGCACGGCGAACCGCACCGACCCGGCCGCCGCCTTCTGCGCCAACAACGTCACATCCGACACGCCCTCCCGCGCCAGCGCGTCGAACACCGGCACCGCCACCCCATGCCCCAACCCCACATCGGCGACCACCGCGTCGACCAGCCGGTTCACCCACGGAATCCCGTCCGGATCAGCACCGGACACCCCCGCAAGCCGCAACACCGCCCGCTCCACCGACACCGTCGTGTGGCTACGCGCCAAATCCACCACCGGCTGCCCGGCCCGACGCGCCAACTCCCGCGCCCGCCCCACCAGCGCCGGATCCAACCCAAGCTTGCCCGTCACGACACGCCTTCCTCGTAGATCACGTCACCCCGCAACACCGTCGCCCGACACACCGGCAACGGCGTCGGATCACCCGCACCCCGCAACTCCGGGTCCTCGGCCTGCAACACCGGCAACCCCCGATCCACCCCCGCCGGGGAGTCCCACACCGCGAACGTCGCCGGCGCCCCCAACGCCAACACACCCTCGTTGTCCAGATGCACCGCCCGCCACCCACCCCGGGTATGCGCCGCGAACGCCGCCCGCACACTCATCCGCTGCACCGGATTGTGATGCGCCGCCGCCGCCCGCACCGAACCCCACGGATCCAACGGCGTCACCGGCGAATCAGACCCGAAAGCCAACGCCACCCCCACCGAATGCATCGCACCCATCGGATTCGACTCCAACGACCGCGACAACCCCAACCGCGCCTCATACATCCGACCCGCACCACCCCACAACCGGTCGAACGCCGGCTGCATCGACGCCACGATCCCGAACTCCACAAAACCCGCGATCAACCGCCGGCTCATCAACTCCGCGTGCTCCACCCGATGCCGCCCCGCCCGCAACCGCTCCACCCCCACCCGCTCCGCCGCCCCCGCGAACCCCGCCAACACCGTCCCGATCGCCGCATCACCGATCGCGTGGAACCCGCCCTGCACCCCGTGCGCCACACAATCCAACACGTGATCACGCACCTGCTCCGCCGACACGTACCCGTGCCCACACGCCCCCGGCTCCCCATCCAGGTACGCCGCCGACACGTGCGCCGTCCGCGACCCCAACGCACCATCGGCGAACAGATCCCCACCCGCCCCCACCGCACCCAACTCCCGCGCCCGCGCCGCACCCAACAGCTCACCCCAGTACCCGTACACCTCCGGCACACCCCGCCCGGACATCCCCAGCAACCCCGTGAAGTCCTCCTCGTCGGAGATCTCCGGACCACCGCACTCGTGCACCGCGGCGACACCCAACGACGCCGCATGCGCCAGGGCCCGCCGCTGCGCCGCTACCCGCTGCGCCCGCGTCACCGACCCGAACGCCGCCGCCCGCACCACATGGTGCGCGTCCCGACGCAACCACCCCGACGCGTCGAACCCGGCCGCCGACACCACCTCGGGGCACGCCGCCAGCAGCGCCTCCGACACCAACGCCGAATGAATCGACGCCTGCGACAGATACACCCGCCGCCCACCCGCCGCCCGACCCACCGCCGCCGCATCCGGCAACGCCACGTCGTCCCAACCCGACTCGTCCCACCCGTGCCCCAACACCACCGCGTCGCCCGGCAACCCCGCCGCGAACACCGACACCGCGTCCAACAACTGCCCCGCCGACCGCACCCCCGACAGGTCCAGCCCCGACAACGCCAACCCCGTGTCCGTCGCATGCACATGCGCATCCACGAACGCCGGCGTCACCAACGCCCCCGCCAGATCCACCACCCGGTCCGCCGACGGCGCCTCCGCGTCCACCCCCAACCAGACGATCCGCCCGTCACGCACCAACAACGCCGTCGCACGCGGATCCGCCGGACAATGCAGCACTCCACCGCGGTACAAGATCGAGGGACTAGTCATGACGTCAGTCTGCCGCCAACCGGGCCTCGAACAGGCCACGCACCCCAGGCTCCGACCGCAACAACCCCAACGCCAACTCCGCGTGCCCCGGCACGTACCCGTTGCCCACCAGCATCGTCACGTCCGCCGCCAACCCCTCCGCCCCCAACGCCGCCGCCGCGAAACTCGTCGCCATCGAGAAAAAGATCACCGTCCCGCCGTCCGCCGTGGCCAACACCGCCCCGTGCTCACAACCCGGCACATCCACACACACCACCGTCACGTCCGCCGGCACCCCCAACGCCGACGTCACCGCCGTCGACAACCCCACCGGATCCCGCGCATCGGCCAACACCACCTCCGACGCCAGACCCGCCGCCACCAACGCGTCACGCTCCGCCACCACCGGCACCACCCCGACCGTACGAGCCGCACCCGCCCGCCGCGCCGCGGCCAACGACAGCGACCCGCTCTTGCCCGCCCCACCGATCACCGCCACAGACACCGGCCGGGAATCACCGGCCCGCTCCCGCCGCGCCACCTGATCGGCCACCACCCGCGCCGTCAACGCCGGGGCCCCGCACACGTCCAACACCGCGAGCGACAACTCCGGATGCAGATCCGCCGGCAACACCGCCGCGATCGACCGCGCGAACAGGATCGCGTACCCGTCACACGGCACCTGCTCGCTGCGCCCGTCCCAGCGCGCCAACCCGTCGGTGATCGTCAACGGGGTCAGCGTCAGCGACACCAACGTCGCCACCCGATCACCCACCCGCAGCCCCAGCGGCGACCGCCGACCCGCCTCCTCCACGGTGCCGATCAGCATCCCGCCCGACCCCGTCACCGGGTTCTGCATCTTCCCCCGCGTCGCGACGATCTCCAGCACCTCGGCGCGGACCTTCTCCCCGTCCCCGCCGTGCTTCTGCCACAACTGCCGGAAACTCGCCGCGTCCAGGTTCAACCGCTCCACCCGGATCCGCACCTCGTTCGGCGCGATCGGCGCGCTGGCGTCCAACCGCCACGCCGCCTGCGGCAGCACCCCCGCCGGTTCGACAACGCGGTGCAGACCCACCGGTGACGTCACGCCGACCTCCCCTGTCCAACCGCCCGAAGCCCCGCCTGGGACTCGCATCGCGGGAAAACTTACGGCAGACTAATTTCTTCGCCGGATATTTTCCAGTAGCCTACGGGCCGCCGATCATCCGCACCACGCACCGAGGAGGGGCCGTGACCCAGACCCAACCGGCTGAGACCATCCCTGCGCCCCGTCACGCCCCGGTCGCCGCACCGACCGCCGGACAGCCCTACGAATACCGCCGCAGCCCCCTGGTCGAACCCGACTGGACCCGCTTCCCCGGCTGGCGCCACGTCACCCGAGACCAGTGGGAAAGCGCCCAGTGGCAGCGCGTCAACTGCGTCAAGAACATCAAGCAGCTGCACGCCGTCCTCGGCGACACCGTCGACGAGTCCTTCTACGCCGACCTGGAGGCCGACCAGCAGGCCCTGGCCACCATGTCCATGCTCGTGCCACCCCAAATGATCAACACCATGGTGCCGCACGCGCCCCTGACCACCGCCGCGCTCCTCGCCGACCCCATCCGGCGCTACATGATCCCCGTCGCCTCCGACCGGCGCACCGACTGGCCCTCCCACCCGTACGCCAGCCGCGACTCCCTCCACGAGCACGACATGTGGGTCGCCGAGGGCCTCACCCACCGCTACCCGACGAAGGTCCTCGCCGAACTGCTCTCCACCTGCCCCCAGTACTGCGGGCACTGCACCCGGATGGACCTCGTCGGCAACTCCACCCCCGCCGTCGACAAGCTCAAGCTCACCCTCAAGCCCGTCGACCGGTACGACGCCCACATCACCTACCTCAAGGCCCACCCCGGCGTACGCGACGTCGTCGTCTCCGGCGGTGACGTGGCCAACGTGCCGTGGCGCAACCTCGAGTCGTACCTGATGCGGCTGCTGGAGATCGAAACCATCCGCGACGTCCGGCTCGCCACCAAGGCCCTCATGGGCCTGCCCCAGCACTGGCTGCAGCCCGACGTCGTCGAGGGCTTGGAGCGGGTCGCCCGCACCGCCGCCCGCCGCGGCGTCAACCTGGCCATCCACACCCACGTCAACCACGCCCAGTCAATCACCCCGCTGGTCGCGAAGGCCGCCCAGACCGCCCTCGACGTCGGCGTACGCGACGTGCGCAACCAGGGCGTGCTCATGCGCGGCGTCAATGCCACCGCCCCCGACCTGCTCGACCTCTGTTTCGCACTCCAGGGCGAGGCGGGCATCCTGCCCTACTACTTCTACATGTGCGACATGATCCCCAACGCCGAGCACTGGCGGGTCCCCGTGTGGCACGCCCAGCAGCTCCAGCACGACATCATGGGCTACCTGCCCGGCTACGCCACCCCGCGGATCGTCTGCGACGTGCCGTTCGTCGGCAAGCGGTGGGTGCACATGCTCACCGACTACGACCGCGAGCGCGGCATCTCCTACTGGACGAAGAACTACCGCACCTCGATCGAGTCGGCCGACCTGGAGGCGCTCAACAAGCGCTACGCCTACTACGACCCGATCGACACCCTGCCCGCCGCCGGCCAGCAGTGGTGGCACGAGCACCGCGACGACTGATCGACACCCGCTCGACCCATGGGCCCCGGCGTATGCCGGGGCCCATGCTTTTTCGGGTTCGGCGTGGCATGCCACGCCCCCTAGCGCGTCCTAGGATGCTAGGGTTGGTGCTTCGGCTTCGACGTGGCGCCGGCCGGCGAGCAGCGGCGAGGGTGCGCCACGATGGGCGGCGCGCCAGGCCGCGATCAGCAGCAGCACCGCCCAGAGCATGACGACGGTGGTGGAGACGGCGGCGACGGTTCCCGACGCGGCGGCCGACGCCGAGGACAGGTTGTAGGCCACGTGCCAGCAGGCAGCGACGGCGATGCCGCCGCCCGCAGCGTTGTACACGTACGCCAGCACCACCGCGCCGGCGAGCATGCCGAGGAAGAAGCCGGGCAGCACGGCGGGGCGGAAGCCGCGGAAGGTGGCCAGGATGACGAACAGCGGAGCGTGCCAGACCGCCCACCCGACGGCGGTGAGCAGCACCGCCCGGACCGGCCCGTGGCGGGCCTGGAGCCGCTCCTGGGCGAAGCCACGCCACCCGCCCTCCTCCCCCAGGCCGTTGAGCACGACCAGGCCCAGGAGCATCGGCAGCGCCGCCGACGGCAACCCGCTGATCACGAACAGGTCCCGCCAGGGTGGGAGCGGCTGACCGGCCAGGGCGGCGACGACCAGCCCGGCGGCCAGCATCGCCAGCGGGCTGGCCGCCAGCGCCGCCGTACGCCAGCCGCCGCGCCAGCGCCACAGCCGGCCGACGTACCCGGCCACCGCCGCCCGACCACCGGTCAGCGCGGTGACGGTCACCGCCGCCAGCAGCGGCCCGAGCAGGCCGGGCATGTGCGTGGGCCACGGATCGCCGCCCCGCACCACGCCCCCGGCGACCGCGATCGGCACCCACCAACCCCACGACAGCAGGTACGCCAGGGCGAAGAACGACGCCACCGGCCACCGCCGCACCAACCCACGCAGCTTGACGACCATGCCCCGAGTACAGCAGCGGCCGGCCGCCCCCGGACAGGGCCGGAAGACCGCGACAGACCGGCCGACAGCCCGTGTCCAACCTGGACACGAACGCCTCCGGCCGGGCCCGGGTTGCGGGAAACCTTCAACCCCGACAGTTCGATTGAAGGGTATCGACATCGACGGGTGTAACCGGATAGCGTGCCGTCATCCCTGCCCACCGACCGGGCGGACCACCGTCCGCCGCCGTGAGGAGTGCCGTGGCCACGTCACCCGTCGCCCGCCTGCGCCGCCGAGGACTCCTCGGCTTCCCCGCCCTCGTCGCCGCCGCGCTCACCGTCGCCCTGCGCCCCGCGCCCGCCCGGGCCGAGGCACGCGCCGAGTGCCTCGCCGACCTGACCGAGCAGTCCTGATGGCCACCGTCGGCTGGCTCGCCGACGTCCTGCGCGCCGCCGGCGTACAGGTCGTCGAGGAGGGTGACTGGCGCAACCGGATGCGCCCCGGCGACTTCGACCCCATCGGCGTGCTGTGGCACCACACCGCCTCCACCTCCAGCGCCACCAACCCCCACCCCGCCCTGGGCATCTGCATCAACGGCCGCTCCGACCTGCCCGGGCCCCTCTGCCAGGCCCTCGTCGACTACCACGGCGTGTTCCACCTCATCTCCGCCGGCCGCGCCAACCACGCCGGCACCAGCGGCGGCAGCGGACCCATCCCCGCCGGCGACGGCAACACCCTCATGATCGGCTGGGAGATCGACTACAACGGCGTCAGCCAGGAGATGACCCCCGCCCAGTACGAGGCGTCGCTGCGCGCCACCGCCGCCGTGCTCACCCGCCTCGGCCGCGACGCGAGCTATGCCCGCGGCCACCGCGAGACCAGCACCACCGGCAAGATCGACCCGTCGTTCATCGACCTGGACGTCATGCGCGCCGACGTCGCCGCCCGGATGAGCGGCGGCACCGCCTGGAGCACGATCGTCGACAACGCCACCTCGGGCCGCTTCACCGCCAGCGCCAACTGGCGCGTCTCCACCTACTCAGGCCAGCGCTACGGCGCCGACTACCGCTACGCCGACCCCGTCGCCTCCAGCGACGTCGCCTGGTACCGGGTCAACGTCCCCGCCACCGGCACCTACCGCGTCGACGCCTGGTGGCCGGCCAACGCCGGATACAACAACGCCACCCCGTACCTCGTCGCCACCACCACCGGCAACAAGACCGTGTACGCCGACCAGCGTGCCACCGGCGGGCAGTGGCGCGCCCTCGGCACCTTCACCCTCCCCGCCGGCGACGCCAACCGGGTCGGCGTGAGCCGGTGGACCACCGGCACCGGCCTCGTCATCGCCGACGCGATCCGCCTCACCCGGGTTTCCTAGCCCACGCTCCTCCCCCGGCGGCGGGGACGGCACCGACGACGGCGGCCCCGGAGAAGAATCCTCCGGGGCCGCCGCGCGGTCGGGTCACTTGGTGAACGCGTCGCGCACGTCCCGTCCGGCGTCCTTGACGTGCTCGCCCGCCTGCCGGGCCCGCGCGTCGCTCTGCTCGGTGGCGCCCTCGGCCCGCAGACGCTCGTTGTCGGTCATGTCGCCGACGCGCTCCTTGGCAGCGCCGGCCAGCTCCTGGGCCTTGTTCTTCGCCTTGTCGGTGAAGCTCATGTCGACTCCCTCTGCTCCGGCGTTCCGGGGCCTCACTGCCCCTGACCATAGGCATGCCCGGGGCGCGGGCAGCGGAAACCTCGTGGCAGCGGGGCGGCACACACCCGCTAGGGCATCCTAGGCTGCTAGGGTAGTCGAGTGGGTCGCCCTCGCCCTCGCCGGCTCACGGCAGCGGGACGACGTAGGAATCGACCCGGGCGATCAGCCCGGCGCGGAACGTGAACAGGTCGTTGAAGGCGAACCGGAACGGCCCGTGGTCGACCATGACACCCCGGCCCTCGCCTGCGGCGACGACGACCGGGCCGTCCTCGTGGACCCGCTGGACGTCGAGGTCCGGGCTGCCGGTGAAGGCCGGGTTCTCGATCTCCCCGTCGAACTCGGCCTTGCCCCGGGTGGTGCGGTGACCGTGGATGACCCATTCGACGTCCTCGGTCAGGGTGGCGAGGATCCGGGGGTGGTCACTCGTGCGGAACCCGGCGAAGTACTCCTCGACGAGCTGGCGCTGCGTGGCCTGTTCCATGGCATCTCTCCACTTCTGTGGTCGTCAGTGCCGCAGGTGCGCGGCGAGCGCGGCGAGGATCGACGCGAGCCCGTCCGCCGCCTGGGTGGTCCGCAGCTCCGGGGGAAGCCGACGCTGGTGGACCGTGAGATCGGTGCCGTCGCCCGCGGCGCGCATGGTCACGGTCGTGCGGAGCCCGGTCACGGGCTCGTCGAACACGAGCTCGCGCGGGGCGACGACGCTCACGTACACGAACCGGAGCCGGCGGACGGCGCCGCCGGGCGCGCGGGTGTCGAGCGCGAACTCACCGCCCGGTCTCAGGTCGACGGTCACGGATTCCGGCGGGACGACGGCGTGCGAACCACCCCAGAAGGCCGCGATGCTCGTCGGCGACGTGAACGCCGCCCAGACCCGGGCGGGTGCCGCCGGAAGGTGCCGGCGGGCGATCAGTTCGTCGCCGTGGAGCTCCGCGCGGGTCACGACGCCTCCCCGTCGGCGAGGTGCTGTTCGAGGGCGTCGAGCCGGTCGTGCCAGGCCCGGCGCTGGTCGTCGATCCACGTGCCGAGCTGGGAAAGCCGGTCGACCCGCAGCCGGCACGGCCGCCTGGTCCCCTCGCGGCGCTGGTCGACCAGGCCGCACCGCCGCAGCACACCGACGTGGTGGGAGATCGCCTGTGGGGTGAGGTCGAACGGCGCGGCGAGTTCCCCGACGGTGGCGTCACCGCGGGCGAGACGGGCCACCAGGGCACGACGCACCGGATCGCCGAGAGCGGCGAAGGCGGCGTCGAGGCCCGGGGCCGGCACCTGGAGCGAGGAGGGCATGCCTCACTGTAATGCAAACGAACGCTTTCACAAACACTGGCTTGTTGATGGACGGCCGGCTGGTCTCCCGTGTCGGCCGACGGGCGGGGCTGGTTGACTGGGCGGATGGGAGAGATCGTCCTCGTCCGCCACGGCGAGACCGAGTGGAGCGCCAGCCGCCGGCACACCTCGTACACCGACCTGGAGCTCACCGCCGACGGCGAGCGGGAGGCCCGCGGCCTCGCCGCGCTCCTGGCCGGCCGGCGCTTCGCCCTGGTGCTGGCCAGCCCGCGCCGCCGCGCGCTGCGCACCGCCGAACTGGCCGGGCTGGCCAGCACGGCGGTCGACGAGGACCTGGCCGAGTGGAACTACGGCCGGTACGAGGGCGTCACCACCGCCGACATCCACACCACTCGCCCGGGGTGGAACATCTGGACCGACGGCTGCCCCGCCGGGGAGTCACCCGCCGAGGTGGGCGCGCGGCTCGACCGGGTCCTGGCCCGCGCCGCCGCCGCGCTCGCCGACGGCGACGTCGCCCTGGTCGGCCACGCGCACAGCCTGCGGGTGCTGGGCGCCCGGTGGATCGGCCTGCCGCCGTCGGGCGGCGGGCTGCTGCGGCTGGACACCGCCACGGTCAGCACCCTCGGCCACGAGCACGGCCGGCCGGTCATCCTGCGGTGGAACCAGCCGCCTCCCCCGCCGCCCGGGACCGCGCCCGCGCCGACAACTCGCCGTTGATCTTCGGCGGCCGGTTCTCGTACGGGGTGGACAGGACCACGGTGGTGCGGGTGGTGACGTTCGCGGCCGTGCGGATCTCCTGGAGCAGCCGCTCCAGGTCGGCCGGGGAGGCCACCCGCACCAGCAGCAGGTAGAAGTCCTCCCCCGCCACCGAGTAGCAGGAGTCGATCTCGGGCAGGTGGGCCAGCCGCTCCGGGGCGTCGTCGGGCTGCGACGGGTCGAACGGCCGGATCGCCACGAACGCGCTCAGCGGCAGGTCCACCGCCTCGAAGGAGACCCGGGCGGCGTACCCCCGGATCACCCCGCGCTGCTCCAGCCGGCGGACCCGCTGGTGCACGGCGGACACCGACAGGCCCACCTTCTCCGCCAGATCCGTGTACGACAGCCGCCCGTCGGCGGTCAGCGCCGCGACGATGGCCCGGTCGATCTCCTCCACGGCGTGCAACCTACCGGTAAAAGCGCTCCCACGCGACGACGCCCCCGCCCTACGTGACGCCCGGTGCACCTAAGGTGACCTTCCGCAGTGGCCTCAGTCCCACTGGTCCTGGTTGAGGAAGCGGGCGAAGCCGCGCCAGGAGTTCGGGCCCATCACCCCGTCGACCGGGCCGGTGTAGCCCCAGCCGGAGGCGAGCCGCTGGACGGCCTTCCAGGTGTTGACCCCGGGCACGCCGTCGATCGGGCCGGTGTAGCCGTAGCCGCGCATGGCCCGCTGCAGGGCGGCGTAGGTGTTCACCCCGGGCACGCCGTCGATCGGGCCCGTGTAGCCCGACGTGATCCGCAGCCAGTTCTGCATCCGCTTGTAGCAGATGGGGCCCGGGATGCCGTCCTGCTCGGTGGTCGTCTTGGGCAGGCCGCCGCCCGGGTTCTGGCCGACGTAGGTCAGCGGATTGATCCGCACCCCGCTCGGGTTGATCATGTGCCAGTGCAGGTGCGGGCCGGTGGAGTTGCCGGAACCGGGGGCACCGACGGCACCCCCGGAACGCCCCACCACCGTCCCGGCGGCGACGGCGGTGCCGTCGGACAGCAGGAACTGCGACAGGTGCATGTACTGGCTGCGGTAGCCGTCGGCGTGGTGGATGGTCACGGTGTGCCCGCCCGTGCCGTTGTTCGGGATGTTCTGGATCGTCCCGGCGCCGCAGGCCGGCAGGTTCGTGCCGACGCCCATCCCGAAGTCGATGCCGCCCAGCGAGCCGCTGCTGAGGTGCTCCTCCCAGGTGCCGGTGATCGGGTAGCCGGCGAACGGGTTGTAGATGGCGGGCGCCGCGTGGGCCATCCCCGGCAGGCCGACGACGCCGCCGACGGTGAGGGCGCCGGTGGTCAGCGCCGCACCCCGCAGCAGCGTACGGCGGCTGAGCCCGGCCTGCGGCGGCGCGGACGGGCCGCCGCAGCAGCCGGGCGGGTTCTCGTGATCCATGCGCGGGCCTCCGTGCGGTCGTCGACGGACCATGGCAAGCAGAGGCTAGCCATCAGATAGTCAGACATCAATCGTTGACACCGGGGGCCGGCGGTGCGGGGCCGGGCCCGCACCGCGGGCGCGCGCTCAGCCCCTGGCCAGGGCGCGGGAGATCACCAGGCGCTGGATCTGGTTGGTGCCCTCGACGATCTGGAGCACCTTCGCCTCCCGCAGGTAGCGCTCGACGGGATGGTCGGCGACGTAGCCGGCCCCGCCGAGCACCTGCACCGCGTCGATGGTCACCCGCATCGCCACGTCCGTGGCGAACAGCTTCGCCTTCGCCGCCTCGATCGAGTACGGCCGGCCGGCGTCGCGCAGCCGCGCGGCGGCCAGCATGAGCGCGCGGGCGGCGGAGATCTGGGTGGCGTGGTCGGCCAGGGTGAAGCCGAGGCCCTGGAAGTCGACGATCGCCCGCCCGAACTGCCGACGCTCACGGGCGTAGCCGACCGCGTAGTCGAGGGCGGCCTGGGCCAGGCCGACGGCGCAGGCGGCGATGCCGAGGCGGCCGGAGTCCAGGGCTGACATGGCGATGGTGAAGCCGGCGCCCTCCCCGCCGATGAGGCGGTCGGCGGGTACGCGCGCGTCGTCGAAGGCGACCTGCGCCACCGGGGAGGCGTGCAGGCCCATGGTCCGCTCGGCGGCCTGCGGCACGATGCCGGGGGTGTCGCGGTCGGCGAGCAGGCAGGAGATGCCCTTCGGGCCGGGCCCGCCGGTGCGGCAGAAGATGTTGTAGAAGTCGGCCACCTGCGCGTGGGTGATCCACGCCTTGGTGCCGGTGACCACGTACGCCTCGCCGTCGCGCACGGCCCTCGTGGTCAGCGCCGCCGCGTCCGAGCCACCCTGCGGCTCCGACAGGCAGTACGCGCCGAGCAGGTCGCCGCCGATCATGTCGGGCAGCAGCTTGCGCTGGGCGTCCGTGCCAAACTGCGCCAGGGGGTAGCAGGACAGGGTGTGCACGCTGACCGCCTCGGCGACGGCGAGCCAGCGGCTGGCGAGGACCTCCAGCACCTGCAGGTACACCTCGTACGGCTGGGCGGCCCCGCCGTGCTCCTCGGCGTAGGGCAGGCCGAGCAGGCCGGCGCGGCCGAGGGTGCGCAGCACCTCCCGGGGGAACTCGGCGCGGGACTCGAACCCGGCGGCGCGGGGGGCGAGTTCCCGGTCGGCGAGTTCGGTGGCGAGGTCGAGCAGGTCGTGGGCCTCGTCGGTGGGCAGGATCCGGTCGACGGTCATAGCGCGCTGAGCTCCGTGGGGGTGGTGTTGAGCCGGTCTCGCCGCCCGTCGTGCGGACGGCGTCGGGTTCCGGTGGCCGGTTCTGCCGTCGGTTCCCACCCTGTGAGCTTAACGGTCGTTTGGTCGCCTGCGGGAGGCGCTCGCGGCGGCGGTGTCGCGTCGAACCCGCCCGAGGCGGGCGGCGACGTCGATAGCCTGGACCCACGCCGGCACCGGAACACCGGCCGACGGACGGGAAGGCGACGCGATGGGCGGCGAGCGGGAACGCGGGGCGCGGCGCCGGCGCGGGCTGTTGTGGGCCGGCATCCTCGCCGTCGCCGGGCTGGTGCTGCTCGCGGTGGGCCTCACCGTCGCCAACGGGGCGCTCGCGTGGCTGGAGGCGGCCGTCGCCCTCGTCCTGCTGGTGGCGAGCTACGCCGTGCAGCGCCTCGCCCGCCGGGAGACGCTCTACCGGCACGACGGGCCGCGCTGACCGCCGCGCCGCGCCCGGATCGTCGGACGGCTGTGCCAGGCTGTCCGGCGTGGCACACCGACCCCCGATCCTGCTGATCGACGCTCCCAGCCTCTACTTCCGGGCCTACTTCGGCGTCCCCGAGTCCGCCGCGCGGGCCACCGACGGTAGCCCCGTCAACGCGGTGCGCGGCTTCCTCGACATGCTCACCACGCTGGTGCGCACCCGCCGCCCCGACCGGATGGTCTGCGCCCTGGACCACGACTGGCGTCCCGACTGGCGGGTGGCGCTCCTGCCGTCGTACAAGGCGCACCGGGTGGCCGCGGAGGGGGGCGAGGAGGTGCCCGACACCCTCGGCCCGCAGGTGCCGGTGATCCTGGACGTGCTGGCCGCGATCGGCATCACGGCGGTCGGCGCCACCGGTTACGAGGCCGACGACGTGCTGGGCACGCTATCGGTGACCCAGCCCGCGCCGGCGGAGGTGGTCTCCGGCGACCGGGACCTGTTCCAGCTCGTCGACGACGCGCGCGGGGTGCGGCTGCTCTACGTCGGGCGGGGCGTGGCGAAGCTGGAGGACTGCGACGACGCGGCGGTGCGCGCCCGCTACGGGGTGCCCGCCGACCGGTACGCCGACTTCGCGGCCCTGCGCGGCGACCCGAGCGACGGGCTGCCCGGGGTGCCGGGCGTCGGCGAGAAGACCGCGGCCCGGCTGGTCGACCGGTACGGCGGCGTCGCCGGCATCCTCGCCGCGCTCGACGACCCGGGCTCCGGGTTCGCCCCGGGCCTGCGGGCCCGGCTGGACGCCGCGCGCGACTACCTGGCCGTCGCGCCGACGGTGGTGCGGGTGGCGCTGGACGTGCCGCTGCCGGAGCTGCCCACGGCGCTGCCGCAGGCCCCGGCCGACCCGGACCGGCTGCTGGAGCTGGCCGAGCGCTGGAACCTGGCCGGTTCCTGCCGCCGCCTCGTCGACGCCCTCGCCACCCGCGACTGATCGCGCCGCCCGGCCTCGCCGCCAGCGACCGCGGCCCGGGCCGAGCCCCGGGCCCGGTGAACGTGCCGGCCGGGTCCGGCGAGGACGGCGTCCGGCCCGGCGCGGGGTCAGCGCGGCGGGTCGACGCGGCGGGTCGGGAACGTGCTGCCGGGCCGGGCCAGGGTGCCGCGGGCGCGCAGCCCGACCGGGTCCGGAGCCGGCTGCGGATCCGGCACGCTCGCCCCGGCCGGGTCGACCCGGCGCGCGTCGAGGTAGGCGGCGCCGGCCCGGTCCTCCTCGGTGGGCGCCGCGAGCAGGGCGTAGACCAGCCCCACCACCACGAAGATCACCGCGAGGACGATGGGCACCAGCAGGGTGCTGAAACCGGCACCGGTGATCTCGCCCTGCTGCTCGTGCAGGTGCACCGACAGGGCGCTCATGCCGGTGAAGTGCATGCCGTTGACGGCGACGCCCATCACCAGCGCGGACGCGGCGACGGCCAGGGCGCGGCGCACGGTGACGGCCAGCCACAGCGCCACGGTCGCCGCGACCACGGCGATCGCCACCGACAGGGCGACCCGGACGCCGTCGTAGCCGAGGGAGCCGCCGAGCCGCATCGCCGCCATCCCGGTGTAGTGCATGGCGGCGACCCCGGCCCCGGTGAACACGCCACCGACGCCGATGCGCAGCGCGGAGACCCGGCCGGTGCCGACGATGGCCAGGCCGATGCCGACCGCGACCACGGCGATGAGGGCGCTGGCCAGGGTGACCGGCACGTCGTACCGGATCCGGGTGCCCTCGACGGCGAAGCCGAGCATCGCCATGAAGTGCATGCTCCAGATCGCGGTGCCGCCGATCGCCCAGGCGGCGAGGATGCCCCACCACACGCGCTGGCCGGTGGTGGCGGCGACCCGGATGCGGCCCGCGCAGACCAGACCGAGGAACGAGCCCAGCACCGACAGCGCGTAGCTGAGCGCCGGTGTGATCCAGCCGTACTCAAAGTGATTGATCTCCGCCACGGCGGTTGTCCCCCCACCCGGTTACCGACGCGTCAACGACGTGCCGGAGACATGATCGGGGACGCGTTGAGCTGCCGCAACAGCACCCCCCGGCCACTTCGGGGGGTGCTGTTGCGGTGACAGTCCGATGCATGGGACCCGCGCCGAAATGACGCAGGGTGACCGTCAGGCGGTGGCGTGGTAGGCGAGGACACCTCGGTTGACGGCGGCGATGGCCTGCCGGGCCGTGGCGCGCAGCTCGGTGGAGGCGCCGCCGGAGTCGGCGACCTGACCGAGCAGGTCGACGACCTGCCGCGCCCAGCGGACGAAGTCGCCGGCCGGCATCTCGCCGTCGAGCTGGTGCCCGCTGGCGAGCACCTTGGCCAGGGCCTCGCCGCGCGCCCAACGGTAGATCGGCCAGGCGAAGCCGAGGTCGGGCTCGCGGGTGACGGCGAGGCCCCGGGCGGCCTCGTCGGCCTCGATGCCGCTCCACAGGTGCAGCGTCTCGTCCACCGCGTCCGCGACGGGGCCGCGCGGCAGCGACGCCCGCTCGTCGGCGTCGCGGCGGGCCTCGAACACCACCACCGACACGGCGGCGGCCAGCTCCGCCGGGGAGAGCCCGTCCCAGACGCCCCGGCGCAGGCACTCGGCGACCAGCAGGTCGGCCTCGGTCCAGATCCGGCCGAGCATCCGGCCGGCGTCGGTGACGGCACCGTCGGCCGACAGGTAGCCGCGCGCGGTGAGCAACGCGACGATCCGGTCGAACGTGCGGGCCAGGGAACCGGTGCGGCCGGCGACCCGCTGGCGCAGCTCCTCGGTGTCGCGTTCGAGGCGGCGGCGGCGCTCGGCCCAGCGGGCGTGTTCCTCCCGGTCGGGGCAGGCGTGGCAGGGGTGCCGGCGCAGCTCGGTGCGGAGCTGGCTGAGCGCGTGGTCCTCGCCCGCGTCCTGCCGGGACCGGCCGCCGCGCCGACCGCCGTGCCGGTCCAGGCCGGTGCCGCTGACCTCGGCGGCGAGGTCACGACGGGCCGCCGGGGAACGGTGGTTGAAGTGCTTGGGCACCCGGATGCGGGCGAGCACCTCCGCCGGGGTGGTGAAGTCGCCGGGGCTGACCCGCCCGGCCCACCGGTCCTGGGTGAGCACGAGCGGACGGGGCTCGCCGAACCCGCCGGTGGCCGGGTCGAGCACCACCGCGAGGCCGGCGCGCCGCCCGGACGGCACCCGGATCACGTCACCGACGCGCAGCCGCTCCAGCGACGCCACCGCGGCGGCCTTGCGCTGGTGCTGGCCCTGCCGGGCGATGGCGCGCTCCCGGTCGGCGATGGCCACCCGCAGGGCGAAGTACTCGTCGAAGTCGCCGTGGTGGCAGGCCGCCTCCGCGCCGTACGCGTCGATGGTCTCGGTGTTGCGCTGCACCTGCCGGGCCAGGCCGACCACCGACCGGTCGGCCTGGAACTGCGCGAACGAGCTCTCCAGCAGCGCGCGGGCCGGCTCCGCGCCGACCGTGCCGACCAGGTTGACGGCCATGTTGTAGGACGGGCGGAAGCTGGACCGCAGCGGGTAGGTGCGGGTGGAGGCCAGGCCCGCCACGTGCCGGGGGTCGGTCTCGGGCGACCAGACCACGACCGCGTGCCCCTCGACGTCGATGCCGCGGCGGCCGGCGCGCCCGGTGAGCTGGGTGTATTCGCCCGGGGTGAGGTCGACGTGGGCCTCGCCGTTGAACTTCACGAGACGTTCGAGGACGACGCAGCGGGCCGGCATGTTGATGCCCAGCGCCAGGGTCTCGGTGGCGAAGACCGCCTTGACCAGGCCCCGGACGAACAGCTCCTCGACGACCTCCTTGAACACCGGCAGCATGCCGGCGTGGTGGGCGGCCAGGCCGCGCTCCAGGCCGTCGAGCCACTCCCAGTAGCCGAGCACCGTCAGGTCCTCGCCGGGGATGGCGGTGACCCGGGACTCGACGACCCGGCGGATCTCGGCGCGTTCCTCCGGGTTGGTCAGCCGCAGGCCGGCGGCGAGGCACTGCTGCACGGCGGCGGCGCAGCCGGCGCGGCTGAAGATGAACAGGATCGCCGGCAGCAGCCCCTCCCGGTCGAGCCGGTCCACGATGTCCGGGCGCAGCGGGCCCCGCCAGCGCGGCCCGCGCCGGCCGCCGCCCGGCCCGGCGCTGCGCCCCTCCCCCAGCTCCAGGCGGCGCATCGTCTCCCGGGTGTAGCGCAGCAGCTCCGGGTGCACGTCGTGCTTGCGGGCGGCGTCGGCGTCGTGGAACAGGTCGAACATCCGCTTGCCGACGAGCATGTGCTGCCACAGCGGCACCGGGCGGTGCTCGCTGACCACCACGGCGGTCTCGCCGCGCACGGTGACCAGCCAGTCGGCGAACTCCTCGGCGTTGGAGACGGTCGCCGACAGCGAGACCAGGGTCACCGAGGCGGGCAGGTGGATGATCACCTCTTCCCAGACCCCGCCGCGGAATCGGTCGGCGAGGTAGTGCACCTCGTCCATGACCACGTAGGCCAGGCCCTCCAGGGTGGCCGAGCCGGCGTAGAGCATGTTGCGCAGCACCTCGGTGGTCATCACGACCACCGGGGCGTCGCCGTTGATCGCGTTGTCGCCGGTGAGCAGGCCGACGTGCTCGACGCCGTAGCGGTCCACCAGGTCGTGGTATTTCTGGTTGGACAGCGCCTTGATCGGCGTGGTGTAGAAGCACTTGCGCCGGGTGGGCGGGGGGCCGTCGCCGTCGGCCGCCGCCGGCCGCGCGGGGGCGCCGCGCAGGGCCAGGTGTACGGCGAACTCGCCGACCACGGTCTTTCCGGCGCCGGTGGGGGCGCAGACCAGCACGCCGCTGCCCCGTTCCAGGGCCTGGCACGCCTCCCGCTGGAAGTCGTCGAGATCGAACCCCAGGTCAAGGGCGAACTCGTCCAGCGCCGGGAACTGTGAGGCCTGCGCGGCCCGGCGGCGCGCCGCGGCGTACCGCTCGGCGGGGCTCGACATGTCCCCAAGATTAGTGCGTGCCTCCGACGACCACCGCCTCAAGGCCGTCCGACAGGGGGGTCGGGGGCGGTCGGTAGGGTGCACGGCGTGCCGGATCATGCCGAACCGACCCAGTCGACCCCACCCAGCGCCGACGCCGCCGCGGGCGCCCGGGCGTCCCGTCGGCCCGTCGAGGCGGTCCTGTTCGACTTCCACGGCACCCTCGCCCAGGTGGAGGACCCCCACGACTGGGTGCTCGCCGCCGCGCGGGCGTGCGGGGTGAGCCTGGAGCGCATGCGGGCCACGGCGCTGGCCGACCGGCTCCTCACCGCGGGCCGGCCCGGTGGCCCGCTGCCGGCGCGGGTGCCGCCGGCGCTGGCCGAGCTGTGGTCCGAGCGGGACCTCTACCCGCACGCCCACCGGGGCGCGTACACGGGGCTGGCGGAGACCGTGGACGCCGGGATCGACGGCCTCGCCGACGCGCTCTACGAGCGCGTGCTGGTGGCCGATGGCTGGGTGCCCTACCCGGACACCGCGCCGACCCTCGCGGCGCTGCGGTCGGCGGGGGTGAAGGTGGCGGTGGTGAGCAACATCGGCTTCGACATCCGGCCGTTCTTCGCCGCGTGGGGCCTCGACGCCCTGGTGGACGCGTTCGTCCTGTCGTACGAGGTGGGGCGCTGCAAGCCGGATCCGGCGATCTTCTGGCGGGCCTGCGGGATGCTCGGGGTGGACGCGGAGCGGGCGCTGATGGTGGGCGACACGGCGGCGGACGCCGGTGCGGTGCGGGCCGGCTGCGCGGTGCTGGTCCTGCCCGAGGCAGAGCCGGGCCGGCCCAACGGGCTGGGCTCCGTGCTCGACCTGACCCTGCCCCGCTGATCCCACATTCCGGTTTCGTCCGGCGGGACTCGTCTCCCATTCGGCGGCCCGCCGACGAGTCGCATTCTTCTCGATAGAAACGGCCGAGAAGGATGCATTTACCCCCACCGGTGGGCGGTCGCAGCCGGGGGGCGTGACATATTGCTCGACGTCGTTGGATAATGTCCGCCGCGATGAGTCGTCGCGGGTCGCGTCCAGGTGCCCCGACGCCAACCGAAGGGGACAATTCCGTGAAGCGGGACCACTCACCCGTGCTGCCGGGCGACGGCGACACCGACTACGCGCGTTACATGCGCGTCGACGAACTGCTCGACCTGCAGCGCGGCCCGGATCAGGTGATCTGTCGCGACGAGCTGCTCTTCCAGGTGGTCCATCAGTCGACCGAGCTGTGGCTCAAGCTCGCGGCGTCGGAGCTGCGCGAGGCCGCCGCCCGGCTCGACACCGGCGAGCCGGGCGCGGCCGAGCTGCTGCTGACCCGGGCGACGCTCGGCGTGCGGCTGGTCACCGACCAGCTGGAGATGTTCCGCCACCTGTCCCCCGCCGACTTCCAGGCGATGCAGCCGGCGCTCGGCAACGGCTCCGGCGCCGAATCGCCTGGCTGGCGGCAGGTGCAGGCCGCCAGCCGGCGGCTCGGGCGGGCCTTCGCCGACCATCTCGCCGCCCTCGGCGTCGACG
Organism: Micromonospora sp. PTRAS2; assembly: GCF_054052245.1. Classification (NCBI taxonomy): domain Bacteria; kingdom Bacillati; phylum Actinomycetota; class Actinomycetes; order Micromonosporales; family Micromonosporaceae; genus Micromonospora; species Micromonospora sp. PTRAS2. The sequence goes on along the minus strand of NZ_JBSWBU010000007.1, from coordinate 54,519 downwards.
TGTCCGCGCTGCCGGGCACCGACGCCGCCGATCCGCTGCACCGGCTGGCCGAGGCCATGGTGGAGTGGGACGAGCGGGTCGCGTCCTGGCGGGTGCGGCACTACCAGGTGGCCCTGCGCATCGGCGGCCACGGCCCGGCCGGCACCCCGGGCAGCCCGGCGACCATGCTCGCCAGGCTGATCGACCACCGGTTCTTCCCCGAGCTGTGGCAGCTGCGGGTGGGTGCCGCCGGCCCCGCGCCGGCCGCCCCGCGGGCCTGACCCGGCCGCCGCCGAAATCGTCGGTTCCTCACCGTCCGTATTTAACACGATCGTAATGTTGAGGTGCCGTTCGTGCGTGAGCTGACGTCTTGGCGGTCCGGCCTATCCGATCCCGGTGACTTTCCCTACTCTGCGGTGCTCGGCGAGTTCCAGCGCGTCGGTAAACACTTTGTCGAAAAAGAACTGCTCGCACTTCTCGACGAGATTCGGACGCGCGTCGTCGCGGCGGCGGGGCGCGCCGCCGGCGGGCCCACGGACCCGCACCGGTTGCTGCGTGACTTCCTCGACGTCGCGCTCGACAAGTGGGACGGCCGGTACGACTACCGCAGCTACCTGGCGCTACCCCTGCTGCGGCTGCCCTGCACGGCGGACGACCCCGTCGCCGGCCCGGGAAACACCCCGCAGACCGACCCGGCGGACGCCCGCCGCGCCTCCGACCGGCTCCTGCTGCGGCTGGTCGCCGACGCCCTCGACTTCGAGCTGACCGCCGCGGCCGGGGCCACCACCCTGCTGCCCGAGCAGCGCCCCGGCGCGGAGACGGTCGCGAAGCGCCTGCGGCTCGGCGTCCGGGCCGCGCTGCCCGCGGTGTCCCGGCTGGACCCGACGCGGACGGTCGACGAACGGGAGCCGGCCGCCGCGGCGAGAGCCCTGCACGCCCTCGCCGCCGCCGACGTCACCGACGACGAGGAGCGCCGGCTGCGGCTGAGCATGCTGCCGGTGTACCGGTCGCACGACGAGTACCTGTTCGTCCGGGTGCTCCAGGCGTACGAGTGCGTCTTCGCCGGGCTCGCCGACGAGCTGCGCGGCACCGTCGCCGCCCTGACCGCCGGGGACCCGGCGGCGGCGGCCGACCGGCTGGCGTACGCCCGCGACCGGCTCGCCGCCGCCGGGCCACTGTTCTCACTGCTGGCCACCATGCAGCCGGAGTCCTTCCGGACCTTCCGGGAGTACACCGAAGGGGCCAGCGCCATCCAGTCGCGCTCCTACAAGCTGGTGGAGTCGCTCTGCCGTACCCCCGAGGGGTCGCGGTTGGACTCGGCGGCCTACCGCTCGGTGCCGGAGGTGCGCGAGTGGGTGCTCGCCGGGCACCCGTCGGTCGACGCGGCCCACCGGGCGGCGGTGCGCGCCGGCCGGCTCGCCGGGGCCGACCGCGACCGGGTCGAGCGGGAGATGCGCGCCTTCGCCGACGCGGTGCTCGGGTGGCGGCGCACCCACCACCGGCTGGCGGTCCGGATGCTCGGCGCGCGCCCCGGCACCGGCTACACGGAGGGCACCCCCTACCTGGCCGCCGTCCGCTCCACCCCCGTCTTCACCGCCGTCGGCCACGACCCGTGCCCGGCGGCCCCGCCGACGAACACCGGAGGCTGTCCCGAGTGAGCACACCCGACCCGGCCCCGGCCGCCGACGAGGCGCGCTGCCTCGACGCGGACGCGCACGCCGCCCTGCGCGCCGAGTTCCCGCTGCTGGGCACCTGCGTCTACCTGAACAACAACTCCACCGGCGCGGTCCCGCAGGGCGCGCAGCGGGTCCTGGCCGACTACTGGGAGACCCTGCGCGGCTGGCGCGACGACGTGTGGCAGGGCTGGCACGTCGGCCTCGACCGGTACGCCGACTCGGTGGCCGCGCTCATCGGCGCGCCGGCGGGCAGCGTGGTCACCGACGCGAACCTGAGCACCCTGCTGGCCCGGATCGCCTCCTGCTTCGACTACCGCCCGCCCCGCGACCGGGTCGTCACCACCGACCTGGAGTTCCCGACCGTGCCGTTCGTCTGGAACGCGTTCGGCCGCTACGGGGCGCACGCCGACGTCGTCGCCACCGGCGGCGTCCGGTTCGACCAGGACGCCCTCGAGGCGCGCATCGACGAGCGGACGCTGCTGGTGTGCGTGCCGCACGCCAGCTTCGCCTCCGGCGACACCATCGACCTGCCCCGGCTCGTCGCCCACGCCCACGACGCCGGCGCCCTGGTGGTCGTCGACGCCTTCCAGACGGTCGGGGTGCTGCCGCTGGACGTGACCGCGCTGGGCGTGGACGTCGTCCTCGGCGGCGCGCACAAGTGGCTGTGCGGCGTCGGCACCGCCTTCTGCTACGTCCGGCCGGACCTGACGCCCCGGCTGGAACCGGCGGCGACCGGCTGGCAGGCCGGGGACGTCGCGCTGACGTTCCGGCCGTCGACCGGCTGGGCGGCCGGCGCGCAACGGTTCGCCGGCGGCACGCCGTTCCCGCTCACCTCGCTGATCTCCCAGGTGGGCCTGGACCTGCTGGCCGGCGTCGGCGTGCCCGCGATCCGGCGGCACTCCCTGGCCTGCACCGGGCGGATCATCGAGCGGGCCGCCGCCGCCGGGATCGCGGTGGTCAGCCCGACCGAGCCGCACCGCCGCGGCGGCGTCGTCTGCCTCGACGTGCCCGACGGGGAGGCGGTCAAGCGGCGGCTCGCCGCGCGCGACGTGATCTGCAGCTGGCGCGGCTGGCTGCGGGTCGGCCCGCACGTCTACAACACCCTGGAGGAGGTCGACGTGTTCATGGACGCGCTGGAAGAGGAGGTTCGCCGGTGAACGTCACCCTGTCGCCGCGGGCGCTGATGAGCCTGCTCGCCAACGGCCCGAAGGCGATGGACGTGCTGGAGACCGCCCTCACCCTGGGCCTGCTCGACGCGCTGGAGCCCGGCCCCGCCCGCCTGGGTGACCTCGCCGAACGGTTCGGTTTCCGGCCGCTGCGGCTGTACAAGTTCCTGGACTGCCTGGAGAGCCTCGGCGTCGTCACCCGCGAGGAACCCGACGACGACATCGCCGCCGCCCGCTACCGGGCCGAGCCGGGGCTGCGCGACGCCGTGGCCGCGGTCGTCGGGCCGGACGCCGTCGAGCGCGACCGGGACCGCTACCCGTGGCGGGTGCTGCACGGCCGGCTGGCCGAGAGCCTGCGCGGCGAGGTCGGCCTGACCGACGAGGACTTCGCGTGGCCGCCGCGCACCGACGAGCAGACCGCCGCGTTCGAGCGGAGCATGGCCGTCGGGCTCGGCCCGGTGCTGGAGACGCTGCACCGGCACGCCGACCGGCTCTGGGCGGACCGGCGCCGCCTGCTCGACGTCGGCGGCGGCGACGGCACCCTCGCCGCCCGGGTGCTCGACGACGCCCCGCACCTGCGGGCCGACGTGTTCAACCTGCCGGCGGTGGCGCCCCTGGTGGCCGGCACCCGGCAGCGCTGCGGCCACCCGGACCGGCTGGGCTTCGTCGGCGGGGACTTCTTCGCCGAGCCGCTGCCGACCGGCTACGACGCGCTGGCGTTCGTCCGGGTGCTGCACGACTGGCCCAACGAGGTCGCCCGCCGGCTGGTCGAGGCGGCGTACCGGGCCCTCGAACCGGGCGGGCTGCTGCTCATCGGCGAGGAGTTCCGCACCCCGGACCGGCTGGCGATGCAGTTCTTCTGGAGCTACTTCCTGATCGGCGTCGACACCTGCGTCAGCCGGCTGCGGGAGGTCGAGTTCTACACGGGGCTGCTCAAGGAGGTCGGCTTCGAGCGGGTGGCGGTGCTGCCCGGCGGCTGGGAGCTGGTCACCGCGTACAAACCGGCAGCCTGACCGGGTCGGGCGGGCCTGGTGCCCGCCCGACCCGGGCCGCGCGTCAGGCCCGGCGGGCCACCACGGCGCCGTTGGCGCCCGGCGCGTCGAACGTCAGCCGCTCGATGTCGACGAAGCCGGCGTCGGCGAGCCACGCCGCGTACTCGGCGCCGGAGTAGTTCTTGCCGCCCTCGGTCTCGACCAGCATGTTCATGCCCATCAGGGCCGCCTCCGGCGGGCCGGTGCGGTCGTCGTCGAGCAGCAGCTCGCAGATCACGACCGCACCGCCGGGCGGCAGCGCGGCGTGGCACTTGGCCAGCAGCGCCCGGTTGGTCGGCTCGTCCCAGTCGTGCAGGATCATGCTGAGCAGGACGACGTCGTGCCCGCCCGGCAGCGCCGGGTCGGCGAGGAAGTCGCCCGCGACCGTGCCGATCCGGTCGGCCAGGCCCTCCGCCGCGATCCGCTCCTGCGCCTTCGCGCACACGTGGGGCAGGTCGAGGATCGTCGCCCGCAGCTGCGGCAGTCGGCGGCAGAACTCGATCGGGAACGCCCCGGCCCCGCCACCGACGTCGAGCAGCCGGGTGTGCGCCCCGAAGTCGTACGTGTCGGCCAGCGCGCGGGCGGTGAAGCTGGAGGTGGAGAACATGGCGTCCCAGAACTGCGCCACCATCTCCGGGTCGACGGTGTCGAACAGCGACTGCTGGGACTGCGGGTCCCAGGTCAGCGGCCGGTTGGTGCGCAGCGCGTCGGCGATGCGGTGCCACGGCAGGTAGGTGCGCAGGTCGGAGTAGCGCACCTGCGCACCGAAGTAGTAGGGCCGCCCCTCCACCAGGAACTGCTCGGCGAGCTCGGTGTTGCGGTAGCCGTCGCCGGCCCGCTCCAGCAGGCCGAGGGACGCGCTCGCGGCCAGCAGGAGGTCGGCGGGGCGCTCGTCGAGCCCGAACTCGGCGGCGGCCTCGGCGACGGTGATCGTCCGGCCGCCAGCAAGGCGGGTGAACAGCCCGAACTCGACGCCGACGGCGAGGGTCTTGAACCCCCAGACGCCGGCCACGAGGCGCATGAGAGGAGAGGGATTGATCATGAAAGCATGAGATCACAGCCCGCGGTCAATCCACAGTGGACACTCCGGGGATCCGGCTACCCGCCCGCCGGCCGGTCTCGCCCCCGCCCCTCGACGGCACGGCCGTGCGCGAGCGAGGGCCACCGGTCCACGGCCCACTCCCACCAGCCACGCCACCCCGGCGGCGGGCCGGGAACGTCGCCGCCGAGTTCGGCGGCATCCGGTGCCTGGAACTGCCCCCGCCAGGTGTCGATGTCCGCCACACTCATCGGGAAGGTCGTGTGCGGCGCCGTCGCCCAGCGGTGGGTGATCCGGGCGAGCTGGGCGTCCCGGTCGACCGGCAGGTAGACGACGTGGCTGGCCGCCCCGGCCGAGGCGGCCAGCCAGCGCAGGGCCGACCGTTCGTCGCGGCTCCAGAGCCCGAAGTCGAGCACGACGTCCACGCCCAGGCGCAGCGCCTGCAGGGCCAGTGCGATGAGCCGTCCCTCCAGCAGGTCGCGCTTGCCGTCGGGCTGCGACCCGTCGAACAGGGGGATCATCCACTCGTCCGGGGTCAGCCGCAGCGCGCGGTGCGCCGCGGCGAGTTGCTCGGCCCGGGTGGTCTTCCCGGCCCCGGGGAGCCCGACCATCAGGAACATCGTGGCGGGTTCGGGCGGCACGTCACGGTTCGGCGTCGCGGCGGGCGCGGGTGCGGGTGCGGGTGCGGGTGCGGCGAGCCTGTCGGTTCCGGTGCGGGACGCCCCGGGCGGGCCGGCGAAGGTGGCCTGGTGCGGTGGACGAGAATGCTGCGACATGGGTCTGCTCCCCGGATCACGCGGGACGATCCGGCAGCACGCCGAGACGCGCGGGCTGCCGGCGGGACACCGATCCGGCGGTACGCCCGGCCCTGACCCCGACGGGGCGGGCGACGAGGCCGCGGTCACGGGCAACCGCGATACCGCCGCTATGCGGCGGCGCGGACGTCCATCGCGGCGAAGCAACCCATGCGCCCACCGTAGCCGAAGACGCCGGCCGGGCCGCCGAGCGCTCGGCCGGGTCGCCGAGATCCACTGCGGGGCGCCTCGCCGTCGGAGCACGTCCCGACGCCCGCCGGATCGCGCGGGAACCACGCCGCGCCGCCGAGCGACTATCGGTACATGCGGTGCGAGCGGTGGCGGGAGATGCTGTCGGCCCAGTTGGACGGGGAGGAGACCCCGACCGAGCGGGTCGCGGCCGAGGGGCACCTGGTCACGTGCGGTGACTGCCGGGCGTGGTTCGAGACGGCCGCGGCGGTGACCCGCCGGGCGCGTACCCGGGTGGTGACGGCGACGCCCGACCTGGCCGACACGGTGCTCGCCGCCGTCGCCGCCGCGCCGCCGACGCGGCGGCGGTGGTCGGCGCGGCGGTGGCGGGAGCGGCTGGTCGCCGGGCTGCGGGCCACGCTGGGGCTGGTGGGGGCGGTGCAGGTGGTGTTGGGGCTGGTGCAGGTGGGCCGGGGCACCACCGTCGCCCACGCGCACGCCACCGGGCAGCACCTGTGGCACGAGTCGGCGGCCTGGAACGTCGCCGTCGGCGCCGGATTCCTGTTCGTGGCGGTACGGCGGTTCCCGCCGGCCGGCGTGCTGCCGATGCTCAGCGCCTTCGTGGCGACCCTGGTGCTGCTGTCGGTGAACGACCTGGTGACCGGCCAGGTCGCCGTGTCGCGGCTGGTCAGCCACGCGATCCTGGTGTTCGGCTGGGTGCTCACCGCGCTGCTGTCGCGCCCCGGCCTGCGGCCGGGTGGGCCCGCGCCCCGACAGGGCCGGTCGTCGGGATCCCGCTGGCGCGTCGAGCTGGACGCGCCCGAACCGTCGGCGCCGGCGCTGCGGCTGCTGCCCCCGCACCCGTACTCGGCGCGGGCCCACGCCCACCCCACCGCGGCTCCCGACGGGCGGGACGACCGGCAGGCCGCCTGACCGGGCACCGGTTCCCGCGACCCGAGGGCGTCTGGACCGGGCGCGGGGGCGGCCCACCGACCCGCGGGGCGGGCGCCGGGTGGGCTCAGCCGGCCCGCGTCGACCGGGTCGGCCGGCTGTCGGCGTGCCAGGCCGCCACAAGATCCTCCCGCGCCCGCGCCACCCGGGAGCGGATCGTGCCGACGGGGCAGCCGCACACCTGCGCCGCCTCGGCGTACGACAGGCCGGCGACCTGGGTGGCGACGAACGCCTCCCGGCGCTCCGGGGCCAGACCGGCGATCAGCTGGCGCAGGACGACCCCGTCGTCCGTGCCCGGCTCGGCCATGCCCGCGCCCTCCGCCGCCGCCTGCCAGTCCGGCAACGCCGCCGTGCGCGGGCGGGTCACCGCCGTGCGGACGTGGTCGACGGCGACGCGGCGGGCGATGCTGAACACCCAGGTGCGGGCCGAGGACCGGCCGGCGAAGCCGGGCAGGCTGCGCAGCGCGCGCAGGAACGTCTCCTGGGTGAGGTCGTCGGCCTCCCCGGGCCCGGCGAGGTGGGCCAGGAACCGCCACACCGGGCCCTGCAGGGCCCGCACGAACGCGGCGGCCGCCGGCTGGTCGCCCGCGCCGGCCAGTCGGGCCCAGCGGGTCACCTGCTCGTCGTCGGCCCCCGCGCCGGCTGCCCACCCCGCTCCGCCACCGGGGCCGCTCACCGGCGGCCGTCCGCGCCGGTGCCGATCGTCGGCCGCGACGGACGGTGCCGTCGGGCGCTCACCTGGACCGGTACGGTCCGCGACGCTGCTCGGTTCACGTGGTCTGTCTCCCGGCCCAGCTCCGGCGGTTGGCACCCTCCGCCGGGGCGAAGGGCCGATCTCGATACGCCGCCCGGAAGCGCCGCACCCCGGTTTGTCGGCCCCCACCCCCAAAAAGTTCCCACCCACCCGTTCCCCACCCACCCCGCCCCTTCCCACCCGCCTCGGTGATCAAGAGAAAAGCGTCAGGGTTGATCTCGACGATGACGTAAACCTCTTGATCACGGAGCTGGGGCAGGGATGCCTGGGCGCCGCCCGACGCGGACGAGCGGGCCGCCCCCATCGGGGGCGGCCCGCTCGTGTCTCATGGTGACGTACGGGCGTTCGGCCCGCCGTCCGACTCAGTCGTCGTCGCGGTCGTCATCGTCGTCGCGGTCGTCCGCGTCGTGGTGATCGTCGCCGTCCACCGGCTCCTTCTCGGCCTCGACCACGGTGCCGTCGTTGCGGTCGACGTCGATCTCGTGTTCGGTCTGCCCGTCGACGATCTCGATGCTCCACACCGCCCGGCCGTTCTCGTCGTCGGCCTCGATCTCGACGATCCGCCCGCCGCCGGCCCGCGCGAGGGCGATCTCGCCGGCCCGCTGCTGGTCGACCTTGCCGGCCGGGGCACCGGTGTCCGCCGGGGCACTGGTGGCCGACGGCACGCCGGTGGCCGTGGGAGCGCCGGTCGGGGTGCCGCTCGCGCCGTCGTCCGGGGTGGTGGCCGCCGGGGCGGCGGTGGCGGCGGTCAGCGTGGTGCGAGCCACCCGGTCGTCGGCGGCGGTGACGCCGACGGCCACCCCGGCCGCCGCCAGCATCGCCGCGCCGCCCAGGGACGCCATGATCAGGGAGTTGCGCTTCATCTCGGGCACCTTTCCTCGTGTTCCTGCCTAGAAGGATCGGTCCCGGCGGGATAGCGGCGCGCTGCACCGACGCTAAGGCCCGGTTAAGGCCGTGCCGGCGCTAGGAGCCCGACGACGGCGGACCGAGCCAGAGCCGCACCTCCGCCCCGCCGCCGCGGGCGGTGCGCAGCTCCAGCCGGCCCCCGGCGGCCTCCGCCGCCCGGCGGGCGATGTCCAGGCCGAGACCGGTGGACCCGGCCGGGCTCGCGCCCCGGGCCACGGTGGCGGCGGGCATGCCGGGGCCGGAATCAGCCACCGCGAGCAGCACCCGCCCGTCCCGCCGGGCGAGCCGGACGGTGAACGCGGTGCCGTCGGGGGTGTGCGCGAAGACGTTGCCGAGCAGCGCGTCGACCGCGGCGGCCAGCTCGTCGGCGGGCACCCCGACCGGCAGCGGCCCGCCGGCCAGGTCACGGTGGACCTCCCGTCCGGTGTCCTCGGCCAGCACCGACCAGAACGCCACCCGGTCGGCCACCACGGCGGCCGCGTCGCAGGCGCTCGGGGCGGCAGCCGGTGACCGGTCGCGGCGGGCCTGGCGGATCAGGCCGGTCACCGCCCGCTCCAACGCGTCCGCCGCGGCGGCGATCCGGGCCGCGTCCTGCGGGTCGGGCAGCGACTCGGCCTCCAACCGCAGGGCCGTGAGCGGGGTGCGCAGCCGGTGGGACAGGTCGGCCACCTGCTCGCGTTCCTGCGCCAGGAGCACCTGGATGCGGCCGGCCAGGTGGTTGAGCGCGCCGGCCACCTCGCGCAGCTCGGCCGGGCCGGCGGGGGTGACCCGCGCGTCCAGCTCGGCGTTGGCGAGCCGGTGCGACACCGCCGACAGCTCGGTGATCGGCCGGACCAGGGTGCGGGCCAGCCGGTCGGCCACGGCCAGCCCCACCAGCACCAGCAGCACGCCGAGCAGGGCCAGCACGAGCCAGGCCCGGGTCACCCCGGCCGTCAGCTCGGCGCGGGGCACGACCGTGCGGATCACCCCGGTGCCGTCCGGCCGACCCTGCACGGCGATCACCACCTCGCGTCCCGCGTCGGACTCCGCGGTGAGGCTCTGCCCGCGTTCGGCCAGGGCCACCGCGGGGGTACGCGGGACGGGCGTGCCAAGCACGGTGTCGCCGGGAAGGTAGACGCTGACCGGGCGGCCGGACTCGGCGGCGAGCTGCTCGACGGTCAGCCGGATGGTCTCGGCGTCGGCGGTGCCCACCACGGGCACCAGGCTCTGCGCGTCGGCGGTGGCCCGGACGGTGGCCCGGTCCTCGGCGACGGCGCGCACCAGCAGCGCCAGCGGCACGAGGAACGCCACGAGGGTAAGCACACTGACGGCGGCGGCCAGCAGCGCCAGGCGGGCCCTCACGCCGCGCCGCCCGGCGGCTCCAGCCGCACGCCCACGCCCCGCACGGTGTGCAGGTAGCGGGGCTGCTGGGCGTTCTCGCCCAGCTTGCGGCGCAGCCACGACAGGTGCACGTCGACGGTCTTGTCCGCGCCGCCGTAGGGGATCTGCCAGACCTCGGTGAGCAGTTCCCGCTTGGTGACCACCTCGCCGGGGCGGGCGGCGAGATGGTGCAGCAGGTCGAACTCGCGCGGGGTCAGCTCGACCGCGACGCCGTCGAGGGTCACCTGGCGGGCGCGCGGGTCGACGCGCAGGCCGCCCACCACGAGCGTGGGATCGTCCGCCCCGGTGCCCGCGCCGCGCCGCAGCACCGCGCGGACCCGCGCGTCGAGCTGGGCGGCGGTGAACGGCTTCACGACGTAGTCGTCGGCGCCCGCGTCGAGGACCCGGACGATCTCGGTCTCGTCGTCGCGGGCGGTGGCCACGATGACGGGCACCGCGCTGACCGCCCGCAGCATCCGCAGCAGCTCCCGCCCGTCCAGGTCGGGCAGGCCCAGGTCGAGCACGACCAGGTCCGGCCGGTTGTCCAGGGCGTCGCGCAGCCCGTCCATCGCGGTCGACGCGGCGGCCACGGCGTGGCCCCGGTCCCGCAGCGCCCGCACCAGCGGCGTGCGGATGGTCAGGTCGTCCTCGATCAGCAGCAGGCGGGGCACACGACGAGGCTAGCCGCACCGGCAGGCGCCGGCCCGGCTCTTAACCCTCCCTTAGCGTCGTCCCATGCCACGGTCAACCCTCGATCGGGGATAGTCGGGGAATGGGTCGTCGTTCGTTACTCGCGGTCGCGGGGTGGCTGGCCACCGCCGCGCTCGCCACGCTGGTCGGGGTGGCCGCCATCCGGCTGGTCGGGGAGAGCATCACCGGCACCCCGGGCGGGGTGCGCAGCCAGGAGGAGGTCGAGCGGGCGCTGGCCACGCCGGCGCCCACGGCTTCCGGCGCCTCCTCCCCCGGCGTCGGCGAGCCCACGGGGCCGGCCGGCCCCGGTGCCCGGCGGGCCTTCGCGACCGCCGGCGGCACGGCCGTGGCCGAGTGCGGGCCGGGCGGGGTACGCCTGGTCTCCTGGGCCCCCGCGCAGGACCACCGGGTCGCCGACGTCGACCGGGGGCCGGACGACGACGTCGAGGTCACCTTCGTCGGGCCGGGCGGGGAGCACGAGCTGAAGGTGCGGTGCGTGGGCGGCGAGCCGGTGGCGGTCGCGGACGACTGACCACGGCGACGGGCAGCCGGTGGGCGACGCGACGGGCGACGCCTTGACACGGCGGAAGACGAACGAAAGCATCGATGATGGTCGCTGCTCGGAAAGCGCTTGCCGATCCGTCCCGCCGGCCCACCGGCTCCCGGGCGCGGCCGGTCCGACGCCACCGCACCCAAGGAGCACCGATGAGACTCCCCGTCCCCCGTCGACGCCCCCGCGCCCGGCGGTTCGGCCTGCCGGTCGCCACCGCGCTCGCCCTGGTCGGCGCGGCCGTGGCGGTCGCCCCGCAGGCCGCCTCCGCCGCCGCCGTCGACACCGGCGCCACGTACGTGTTCGTGAACCGGCACAGCGGCAAGGCCATGGACCTGTACGACTGGTCCACCGCCGACGGCGCGCCGGTCAACCAGTACGCCCGCAACGACCTCGCCGTGCAGCAGTGGCGCTTCGTCGACGTGGGCGGCGGCTACTACCAGATCCGCTCCGCGCACAGCGGCAAGGTCCTCGAACTGCCCAACGCCGTCGACGGCACCCCGCTCGTGCAGAACCCGGCGGTCAGCGGCAACACCCGGCAGCACTTCGGGCTCGCCGACTCCGCCGGCGGATACGTCCGGTTCGTCAACCGGCACAGCGGCAAGGCCCTCGACGTGTGGGGCTGGTCCACCGCCGACGGGGGCATGATCTCGCAGTACCAGGACCTGGGCGGGGCCAACCAGCAGTGGCAGCTCGTCCGGGTCGGTGCCGCCGCCGACTGCGGGTCGGGCGCGTTCCAGGCCGAGGCGGTGCTCGGCGGCGGCACCTGGACGGTCCGCAACGGCGGCAGCACGGTCCACACCGGCACCGACATGCGCGCCGCCGTGCAGGCCGCCGTGAACAGCCTGACCGCCGGGCGCACCAGCAAGCAGCGGGTGGTGGTGCGCGGCTCCGGCTCGATGAGCGCCGGCTCCCGGATCTCGCTGCCCAGCTACACCACCATCGACGTGTGCGGCACGATCAACGTGACCGGCACCGGCTCCGGCGACCAGGCGCCCATCTACTCCCGAGGGACCACACAGGTGGAGGTGCAGCACCTCACCGTCACGGGCAGCCCGCTGTACGGAATCTTCCTGCGCAACGTCACCAACGTGGTCCTCGGGCAGATCGACATGCGGCTGACCGCCGGCCTGGGCGTGCGCATCGACAACCGCGGCGACACCAGCCAGTGGACGCGCAACGTGCGCATCGACAACGTCTACGTCTCCGGGGCCAGCTCGCACGCCGTCGAGACCTACGGCGTCGACGGCCTGACCGTCGGCACCGTCACCGCCCGCAACGTCGGCGAGTCGGGGCTGCTGCTCAACCAGACCATCAACGCCACCGTCACCACCGTCGACGCGGAGAACGCCGGCACCGGCACCGGGTACGCGGCGTTCCGGATGGCCAACCGCAACGGCCGCGTCGGCGACAGCTACCCGACCAACGTCCGGGTGGGCACGGTGCGCGCCCGCGGCGGCGGCCGGGGGATCTTCTGCGTCTCCGAGTCCGGCGGGGCGACGATCGACCGGGTCGACATCGCCAACACCGGCAACAACGCCATCCTGATCGAGAACTGCTACGGCGTGAACATCGCCTCCGGTGGCGGCACGATCAGCGGCGGCGGGGAGGTGCGGCTCGCCGAGCGCACCGAGTTCCCCGGCACCCGTGACATCACGCTGCGCAACTTCACGCTGGTCAACAGCCGGATCGTGGAGAACCCGTGCGTGGACAACCTGACCATCAGCAACGTCACGCTGAACAACTCGTCGATCAGCCGCTGCTGAGCGAGCGGGCCGCACCGGGCCGCCGCCGGGCGCAGACGCACCGGCGGCGGCTCAGGCGGGGTCGGCCCGGCCCAGCCGCCAGTACCCCATGAAGGCCACCGCCCGCCGGTCCAGCCCCCGCTCCGCCACCAGGTGCCGGCGCAGCGTACGGATGACGCCGGCCTCCCCCGCCAGCCACGCGTACAGCGGCACCGGCGTCGCCGGGGTCGGCACCTCCCAGAGCAGTTCCCGGTCGACGTCGACGTCGGCGACCGGGCCGGCGCCCGGCGTGGGGCCGCAGAGCAGGTCGGCCGCCGCCGCGACGGCGGGCACGAGGCGGCTGCCGTGCCGCCCGCCGGCGCGGGGCAGCCAGGTGACCCGCATGCCGGGCGGCGCGGCGACGCCGAGCGTGTCGGCGGGCTCGGGCACCTCCAGCAGCGCCTGTCCCCGGGCGTCGGCCGGGAGCCGCTCCAGGATGGCGGTGATCGCCGGCACGGCGGTCTCGTCGCCGGCCAGCAGCAGCCGGCCCGCCGGCGGCGGCCGGAACTCGATGCCGCCGTGCTCGCCGTCGAAGCCGGCGTCGGGGCCGAGCAGGGCCGCCCGGTCACCGGGGCACACCCGGCGGGCCCACCGGGTGGCGGGGCCGCCGTCGCCGTGCAGGACGAGGTCGACGTCCACCTCGGCCAGGTCCGGGCGGGCGGCCCGGACGGTGTACGTGCGGACCGGGTTGCGCAGGTGCTCGGGCAGGGCCCGGTAGCGGGCGTACCAGTCGGGGCCCTCGGGGAGGTTCACCCCGGCCTGCCCGGGCAGCGGCAGCGCCAGCTTGATCCGCTGGTCGTAGCCGTTGTCGGCGAACCGGTCGAGGTCGGCGCCGGTGAAGGTGACGCGGACGAACGACGGGCTGAGCCGCCGCACGGCGCGGACCTCGACGTCGAACAGCCGCCACGGCGCGATGGGCAGGGTCTGGGTCATGGCGCCTCTCGGGCTCCGGCGGGGTCCCGTCCCACGGCACCCGGCGTCGATCATCGGACACCGGTCAGGTTAGCCTACCCTTACACAGTCACGCACGGGGGTGGGCGGCCGTCCCTCCACCGGGCGACCGGCCGCCGGCTCAGCCCCGGGCGGCCACCCGGTCGAGGAAGACCGACCGGTCCAGGAAGAGCAGCTGGGCCCGCTTCTCCGGCAGGTCGATCTGCGGCCCGGGCACGAACCCGGCGCGGACCAGCCGGGCGACCGCCTTGTCGTTGCGCGCGTCCGGCTCGGCGACGATGCGCAGCCGGCCCGGGTCGGCCAGCACGAAGGCGAGGAACGCGTCGAGGACCGCTCCGGTGAAGCCGGGCTCGACGCCGCCGTCCGGCGGGCCGATCAGCAGGTGGACGCCGAAGTCGCCCGGGCGCACGTCGTAGCACTCGCCGACCGGGTCGGCCGCCGGCTCGTACGTCTGGAACAGCGCCGCCGGCCGGCCGTCGCGGTGCACGAGGTAGGCGTGGTGGGTGGCGAGCGAGTCGAGGTACTCGTAGATCTCGCGCACCCGCTCGCGGCTGGCCTCACGCATGCCCCAGAACCGCGACCGCTCCCGGGTGACCCAGTCGTGGAGCACGTCGACGTCGCGGGCCGGCTCGACGGGGCGGATGAGCACCTCGCCGAACCCCTCGACGTGTCGCCGGCAGGTGGTCGATGCGGTCGCCATGTGACTCCTCGGTAGACGACACCGTGACGGACGGTCAGGTCAGGGCAGCTTAGCCACACCATCGACGGCCGCGCACGTCGCCCGTCCACCCGCGACACCCGGGGCACGTACGCGGACGGGTGGCCGGCCCCCGTCGGTGTCGGGGCCGGCCACCCGCGTCGCCGCGTGCGCGGCGGCTACCTCCAGGTGTCGGTGTTGGTCCGGGTGCCGCTGGCCGGGGTGGTGAACGTGCGGTTGCCGCCGGACTCCCAGGTCACGGTGCCGTCGGGGTTCTTCTTCACGTACTTGTACTCGACGGCGGTGTTCGGGGGCAGGTCGACCGTCGCCCGCCAGACCGGGTAGGTGGCCGAGGAGAGCGCCACGGCGTTGGCCGGGTTCCACCCGCCGAGGGCCGCGACGTTGCCGACGACGTAGACGTTCTGGCCGTAGCTGGTCGTGACGGTGGCGTCGAACGAGGTGGCGATCTGCCCGCTCGTGACGGTGTCGCCGCGGAACGTCTCGGTGACCGCGTAGGTGCCGCTGGCGGGGGTGGTGAACGTCCGGTTCGCACCGGACTCCCAGGTGACCGCGCCGGCGGCGGTCTTCTTGACGAACTTGTACTCCACCGCCGTGGACCGGGGCAGGTCGACCACGGCCCGGTAGGTGCCGCCGCCCTGCGCGGTCAGCTTGACGGCGCTGGCCGGGGCCCACGAGCCCAGCTCGGCGACGCTGCCGACCACGTAGACGTCCTGGCCGGCGGCCGGGGTCGCGCCGACGGTGAAGGTCGTGGCGATCTTGTCGGTCGGGTTGCTGGTCGGGGTGGCCGTCGGCGACGCGGTCGGGGACACCGTGGGGCTGGCCGTCGGCGACGGGGTCGCGCCGGGGCGGGCGGCCACGTGGATCGCGACCGCGTTGTTGGCCGGGATCGTCACCGACGCCCGGCCGCCGGAGACGGTCACCGTGGCGCCGGCGCAGCCGGACGCGGTGGCGGGGCCGGAGACGACGTCGCAGTACTGGCCGTCGGCGAGGCCGGTGGTGAACGTGGCGGTCGCGGCGCTGCCGGAGTCGTTGATGCCGATCCAGGCGCGGTCGCCGCGGTGGAAGCCGATGACGTTGCTGTTCACCGCCGTGAAGTCCGAGACGGTCTTGACCGACCGCGCGGCGTTGGCCCAGCCGACCATGCCCTTGATGCCGGTGGACTGGGTCAGGCAGTTCCAGGAGCCGCCGCAGACGGTGTCGGTGACGTAGCCGTTGCCGTCGGCCGGCGGGGACTGGTTGCGGTTGGACCAGGAGAAGCTGTCGTAGACCGACGGCTTGCCGTGCGGGTAGGCCAGGGCGAAGTAGTTGGCCAGGGTGTAGTCGCTGCCGTTCTTGTAGGACAGCACGACCCCGTCGCGCTCCAGGTCGTGGTTGGTGACCATGGCGAAGACGTTGGCGCTGGGCGCGTCGAGGTTCCAGCTGCCGACGTTGGCGAGCGTGGAGATCGAGCCCTGGAAGGCGGACTTCAGGCCCTTGGCGTACGCGAAGTCGAGCACGTCGCCGTTGCCGATGAAGGCCCGCGCCTTGAGGGCGTCGTTGCTCGCGCCGTCGAAGATCTCCTGGGCGACGTACGGGCGCTTGTTCTCGGCGACGGTGTTGTTCAGCTTGCCGAGGATCGCCGCGAAGTCCTCCTTCTTGACGTGCTTGACGGCGTCCACCCGGAACCCGTCGACGCCGAGGCCGATCATGTCGTTGAGGAAGGCGGCGATCTTGGTGCGGACGCTGTCCTTCTCGGTGTACAGGTCCGTCAGGGACAGCAGCTCGCAGCTGGTGACCTGGGCCTCGTTGTTCCAGTCGTTGATGGTGCCGTTGGTCGGGCAGTTGTCGCCCGGCCGGTGGAAGTCGCCGGTGCCGTAGGGCACCGCGGGGAAGCTGTAGCCGGGGCCGGAGAAGTCGGTGCCGGCGTAGCCGACGACGGACTCCGGGTTGTTCGCGCCGGCCATGTGGTTGACGACCGCGTCGACGTACACGCGTACGCCGGCGTTGTGGCAGGCGGTGACCATGGCCGCGAACTGCGCGCGGTTGCCGAAGCGGCTCTCCAGCTTGTACGACACCGGCTGGTACACCTCGTACCAGGGGTGCACGCCGTCGGCGCTGTTGGGCAGGCTGACCGACTCCTGGGGCGGCGCGACCTGGACCGCGCCGTAGCCGGCGGGGCCGAGGTGGTTGGTGCAGGCGGCGGAGACGGAGTTCCAGTTCCACTCCCACAGGTTCGCCGTCACCTCGCTGTCGTTGAGGGCGACGGCGGCACGGGCGGGGGTGGCGGTGGTGGTGGCAGCGACGATCGCCGGTGTCGCGCCGGCCGCGACGATCGCGGCGGCGAGCAGCAGGCGACCGGCGCGGCCACGGGGGTGTGGCCCTACGGATTCCATGACAGGGGGAACCTTCTTCCGGGGTCGAAGAGGCACTGACGCGTGTGGACGGCCGTCCGGGTAGCGAAACGATGCGGCATACCTGAAAGGGATTGCAAGACCTTGCGGCAAGATTCTTGAAACCCATCGGCAACACCGCCGCCACGTGAACGGTCACACTCCCCCGGAAAGTCGCAGGCCAGCCCGGGACACTCCACTGCGGCGGGTCACCGCGCGAGCACCCAGCGCGCTTCGAAAACTGGGACGCCATTGACGCGCCGCCCGACCCGACGTAGCTTTCTCCGCAAGAGTTTCCAGCTGCTTTCAGTTCGCCGTCGCCGCGACGCCCCTCCTCAGCCGGCGCGCTGCGCCCGGCGCAGCAGCCACGCGGCGAGCAGCCCACCGGCGAGGACGGCAACGGCCCCGACGGTCTGCCCGGCCTCCGACGCGGCCCGGAAGGCGTCGGTGACCTGACCGCGCTCGGCGTCCGTCGCGGCGGCGAGCGCGGCGGGGAACGAGCCGGCACCGGCCAGCGCGGCGGGCAGCAACGCGGCGAACCGGGCGTTGAGCACCGCCCCCAGCACGGCGACGCCGAGGCTGCTGCCGACCTCCGTCATCGTGCCGTCCACCCCGGCGCCCGCCCCGGCCTTCTCCGGCGGGATCGCGCTCATCACCGCCTCCACGATCGCCGGGTTGGCCAGGGCGCAGCCGGTGCCCATCGTGAGCAGCCCGGCCAGCAGCACGGCGTAGCCGTCGGACGGGGCGTGGGTGACCAGCAGCAGGCCCCCGGCGAGCAGCGTCATGCCGACGGCGATGGCGGCGGCCGTGCCCAGCCGATGGATCAGCCGCGCGGCCACCCCGGCGAGGTTGAGCACGACGATGGACAGCGCGAACGGCACCATCCGCAACCCGGCCTCCCAGGCGGGGTAGCCCCGGACGAACTGGAGGTGCTGGGTGAGCAGGAACAGGGCCCCGGTGGCGCCGAAGGTGATCAGGACGACGCCGGAGATCGCGCCGACGAAGCGCCGGTTGCGGAACAGGTCCATGTCCAGCATGGGATGGGCGACCCGCAGCTCCCACCGGACGAAGCCGACGAGCAGCAGCGCGCCGCCCACGGCCGCGCCGAGCACCGGCACGGAGAGCCAGCCCTGCTCCGGGCCGGCGATGATCGCGTACACCACCGCGGTGAGGCCGGCGGTGGACAGCGCCACCCCGCCCACGTCGAACCGCCCGCCGGCCGGGTCCCGGGACTCCGGCACCAGGGCCGCGCCCGCCGCCAGGCAGAGCAGCACGATCGGGATGTTGACCAGGAAGATCGCCTCCCACGGGAAGTGCGCGAGGATGGCGCCGCCGACGGGCGGCCCGGCCGCGAAGCCCAGCGCGCTCGCCGCCGCCCACACGCCGATGGCCCGGGGGCGCTCGGTGGCGTCGAAGACCTGCATCGCCACCGCCAGGGTGGAGGTGACCAGCAGGGCCCCGCCGACGCCCATCCCGGCCCGGGCAGCGACGAGCTGGCCGGTGGACCCGGCGAGCGCGGCCAGCAGCGAACCCAGTCCGAACAGGACGAGGCCGGCGAGCAGCATGCGGCGGCGGCCGTACCGGTCGACGGCCCCACCGGCGGTGATCAGCAGCCCGGACTGCACCAGCGCGTACGCGTTGATGGTCCACTGCACGTCGGCGGTGCTGGCCCCCAGTTCGGCGGTGAGCACGGGCACCGCCACGGTGAGCACGGTGTTGTCGAGCACCACGGTGACCTGGGCGAGGCAGAGCACCGCGAGGATCAGCCACCGGGTGCGCAGCGGGCGGGCGAGGGTGCCCAGCGTCGCCGTCACCGGGCGCTCCAGTAGGCCAGCGCGGTGAGCTGGTGCCGGCCGACTCCCAGGGTGCGACGCAGGTGCCGGGTGATGTCGCGGGTGCTGGCCGCCTCGCAGGCCACCCAGTAGTGGGCGTCGGCGGCGCCGGGCAGGGCCGTCCGGACGGTGTCGACCAGGTGCCGCCCTCCGTCGCGGCGCGGCACCCAGACCACCTCGTGGCAGGGGCGGGCCCGGGACGGCAGCGCCTTCTCGTCGTCGTGGGCGTACTCGACCCAGACCGTCGCGGGCAGGTCGGGGGCGGCGTCGAGCAGGCTGTTGACCGCCGGCAGCGACGCGGCGTCGCCGACCAGGTAGAGGTGGCGCGGGGCGGGGTCGGGCAGCCGGAACGCGCTGCCCTGCACGGTGGCGTCGATGGTGTCCCCGACGCGGGCGGCGGCCGCCCAGCGGGCCGCGCATCCGTCGTGCAGGGCGAACTCCAGGCTGAACCGCCCGGCCGCCGGGTCGGGGTCGACGAGGGTGTAGGCGCGCTGGTGGGGCCGACCGTCGTCGTCGAACCACAGCCGGATCCACATGGTGGGGTGGACGCCGCACTCGGCGAGCAGGCCGCCGTCGTCGAGGTGCAGGCGCTGGTACCGCCCGCCCACCGACTCGGTCCCCCGCACCGTGAGCCGGAAGGTCCGGCCGCCCATCGCGCGGAGCACCAGGGCTTCCCAGTTCCGTTTCACGCACCCCTCCAGTAAGGTCAGCCTAAGTTAGGGGAGGGTAACCTAAATGACGCTGTTACGGGAGTCGGCCGCACCGCCGACGCGGGCCGCCGGCATCCACCGCGACGCCTGGGGCGTGCCGCACCTGTGGGCCGAGACCGTGGACGACCTCGCCCGCCTGCAGGGGCGGGCCGCCGCGCTGGACCGGGCCTGGCAGGTCGAGGTGGAGCGGTGGCGCTCCGAGGGGCGGCTCGCCGAGCACCTCGGCCCGGCCGAGGTCGGCTGGGACCGCTTCGCCCGCCGCGCCCGCCTCGACGACACCGCCCGCAGCTGCTACGCGCGGCTCGACCCGGCCACCCGGCGCTGGGTCGCCGCGTACGCCCAGGGGGTCAACGACGGGCTGGCCGAGGGGGCCGCCGCGGCGCCGGAGTTCGCGGCGGCCGGCTGCGCCCCCGGCCGGTGGCGGCCCTGGTCGCCGCTGGGGGTCTTCCTGGTGCAGCACGTGTTGTTCTCGACCTTCCCCACCAAGCTGTGGCGCGCCCACGTCGCCGCCACGCTCGGGCCTGCGGCCACCGCCCTGTTCGACGCCGAGCCCCCCGGCGGCTCGGGCAGCAACGCCTGGGTGACGCCCGCCGACCCGGCCACCGGCCGTGGCCCGGTCGTCGCCGGCGACCCGCACCGCATCCTCGAACTGCCCGGTGTTTACCACCAGGTGCGCCTCGCCTGCCCCGAGTTCGACGTGCTCGGCTTCGCGTTCCCCGGCGTGCCGGGCCTGCCCCACTTCGGCCATGCCGGCGACGTGGCCTGGGCCGTGACCAACGCGATGGCCGACTACCAGGACCTCTACCGCGAGCGGCTGCGCCGCGAGGGCGACCTGGTCTGGGTCCGCGAGGCCGACGGCTGGGCGCCGGCCCGCCGCCGGGTCGAGACCATCGGGGTACGCGACGGCGAGCCAGAAACCGTCGAAGTGATCGAGACGGCCCGGGGGCCGGTAATCGACCACGACCGGCACACCGGCGAGGCGCTCAGCCTGCGCACGCCCAGCCGTGTCGCGCAGCGGCTCGGCTTCGACGCGCTGCTGCCGCTGCTGCGGTCGCGGACCGTCGACGACGTCGCCACCGCGCTGCAGGCCTGGGTAGAGCCGGTCAACAGCGTGCTCGTCGCCGACCGGTCGGGCGCGGTCACCCAGCTCGTCGCCGGCCTGGTGCCGGTGCGCGACGACCGGTGCCGCCAGGAACCGGTGCCCGCCTGGGAGCCGCGCTACCGCTGGAGCAGCGAGTACGCGCCGCTGCCCCGCACGGCGGTCACCGGGCCCACGGCCTGCGCCAACGACCGCCGGCCCGACGTGGCGGCGCTGGGCCGCGACTTCGCCCCGCCGCACCGGGCCCGCCGCATCCGCGCCCTGCTCGCCGAGGGCGCCGAACCGGCGGCCGTGCACATGGACACCCGGCTCGACGCGGGCGTGCTGCGCGGCGTCCTCGGCCGGCTCGACCCCGACGCGCTCACCGGTCCGGCCCGCGACCTGCGGGACCGGCTTGCCGCCTGGGACGGGCGGATGGCCGCCGACAGCGTCGACGCCGCCGCGTACGCCGCCTGGCGGGCGGCCCTGGCCCGGGGGCTGCACGAGCACCCGGCGCTGCGCCCGCTGCGCTCCCCCGGCGCGTACGACGAGCTGTTCGGGCCGTGGACGAACCCCCTCGGCCGGATCGGGTACGCCCTCGACGCCGTCGTGGCCGGGCTGCCCCGCCTCGGCGTCGACGTCGACCCCGTGGCCGCCGCCGCGCTGGAGGAGGTGGCCCACGGCGACCCGCCCGGCACCTGGGGGCAACGGCACACCCTGCACCCCGTGCACCTGCCGGTCAGCCCCGAGGTCGACGCGGCGGTGGACGCGATGCGCGCCCGCGTCACGCTGGGCGGCGACAGCGACTGCGTGCTCGCCACCAGCAGCGTCCCCGGCCTGTCCGACGCCTGCTGGCGCGGCCCGGTCGCCCGGTACGTGTGGGACCTGACCGACCGGGCGGAGAGCCGGTGGGTGGTGCCGTTCGGCGCGTCCGGCCGCCCCGGCGACCCGCACTTCGCCGACCAGTTGCCGCGGTGGGCCAGCGGCGAGCTGATCCCGGTCGTGACCGACTGGCGGCTGCTCACCCCCGAACCCGACGAACCGCGCCCCGACCCCGAGAAGAGGAACGCGTGACACCCCTGGAGACCCTGCCCGGCCTCGGCGAGCTGGCCCTCGCCACGGTCGACCCGCAGGCCCATGCCGAGCTGCTGCACGGCTGGGTCACCCAGCCCCGGGCCGTCTACTGGGGCATGGGCGGCTACACCGTCGACGAGGTCCGCGAGGTCTACGCCTTCGTCGACGGGCTGGCGACGCATCACGCGTACCTGATCCTGCTCGACGGCGCGCCGGTCGGTCTGTTCCAGACCTACCAGCCCGAGGCCGACCCGGTCGGCGAGCGCTACCCGGTGCGGCCCGGCGACGTCGGCATGCACCTGCTGCTGGCCCCCGGTCGGCGCGCGGGGCGCGACTTCACCGGCACGGTAGGCCCGGCGCTGGTGCGGTTCCTGTTCCGCGACCCGGCCCGGCAGCGGGTCGTGGTCGAGCCGGACGTGCGCAACGAGCTGGCGCTGCGCCGGCTGGAGCGCTCCGGCTTCACGTTCGACGACGAGATCGACATGCCGGACAAGCGGGCCCGGCTGGCGTTCCTGACCCGGGACCGCTTCGAGGCGCTCTTCCCCGCCCCGCTGCCCGGCTGACGACCCGCGGGCCGGATCGGCCGGGCGGCGGGCGGCGGGCGGCGGGCGGCGGGCGGCGGGCGGCGAACGATGCAGCAGAACCGGCGCATAGGGAGCTGAGTCATCCACGACATCACCCGCCGCTCCCCGTCCGGGCCGGCCCGGTGCCGGCGCGGGCCAAGCCGGGGCGGGCCAGCCGGGGCGGGGAGCGGCGGGCGATGTCGTATTCGACTCAGCTCCCTATGCGTGGGGTGGAGTCACCTCGCCGGGCGGTGCGGCTGGGCGAGCCCGGGACGGCCGGCGGCCGGATCGCGCAGCGGGTCGCCGTCGAGCCAGGTGCGCAGCGCCCACCACCAGCGCACCGTCTGCGGCACCGGCCACCGGCCGCCCGGCTCGGCGAGGGTCGGCGGCATCGCGGTCAGCTCCTGCACCCGGCGCAGCCGGTAGCGCACGGTGTTCGGGTGCAGGTGCAGGGCCTCGGCCGTGCGGTCCAGCCGCTGGCCGTGGTCGAGGTAGGTCAGTGCGGTCGAGGCGAGCTGCCGGTGGAACTCGTCGGCCGGGTCGAGGGCTGCCAGCAGCTCCCCGCTGACCAGGTCGGCCAGGGCCGGCTGGGCGGCCAGCGCGGTCTCCCCGGCGAGGTCGACCACCCGGTGCAGGCCACGCAGCCCGGCCCGGGACGCGGCGCGCAGGGCGGCCACGCAGAGCCGGTGCAGGGCCGGGGCCTGCGCCAGGGGCCGTGCCGGGGCGGCCACCACGAGCCCGGCCGCGTCGGCGAGGTCGGCGGGCGGCAGCCGTACGCACAGGCCGGCGAGCCGGTCGTCGACGGTGCCGAACAGCGCGCCGCCGCCGCAGAGCTGCCGCTCCACCGCCGCGATCCGGGCCGGGTCGGTCAGCTCGGTGACCACGCAGTGGTAGCGGCCGTCGGGGCGCAGCCCGAAGGCGGCCAGGTCGTCGGGGCGCAGCCCGAGATCGTCCCCGGGGTGCCCATCGCCCGCCTCGTCGAGCAGCAGCCGACGCAGCAGCCGGTTGCGGGCGTCGCGGCGGGTGCGGGCCAGTTCCAGCTCCGCCGTGTGATGGCCGTCGACCAGGGCGCGCTCCAGCGCGCTGGCATACCGGCCGAGCTCCAGCAGGGCGTCCAGCAGCGCGGTGTCGGGTATCCCGGCGGCCCGGCCGCGGTCGAGCGCGATCTCGACCACGCGCTGCCGGCCAGCCTGCACCCCGCGCAGCAGGCCGGCGACGGAGACGCCCTGCGCGGCCCGGTCGGCGCCGAGGCGTCGGGCCTCGGCGAAGTCCCGCTCGCTCGGCTCCGCCAGCCGTTCGAACGACGCCAGCCCGGCGGTCAGCAGGGCCGCCACGTGCCGGCGGTTCTCGGCCGTCGGCAGCCGGGCCACCTCGGGCGAGTGTTCCCGGGCCGCCTCGACCATCTCGTCCACGACCCGCCGGTCGGTCGCCAGCTCGCGCAGCAGCGCGCCGAGGGCCCCGGCCCGCTCCGGCATCCTCATCGGCCCGCTTCCCTCCGCCCCGGCCACTGTGGGCCGTCCACAACGACCCGGCCGGGTTTTGGCCCCCGTGCCCTACCGGGAGTCCGGCTTCGGTTGGTTTCCTTCTGTTACCGCAAAGTAACACCGCACCAGCGCACCGCGGAACGCCACCATCGGTCGCCCCCACCGGCAGGAGCAGCCCATGCCCGCAGCAGCACCGTCGTCCCCGCCCGTCCGCCGCGCCCGCAGGTACGGCGCCCTCGCCGCCGCCCTCGCCGTCGTGGCCACCGCCGCGCCGGCCCCGGCCGTCGCCGCCCCCGCCGCGCCGGTGGGCGCCGCCGCCCTGGAGGAGGTGATGTTCGTCGGCAACAACTGGGAGGGCACCGTCGACGTCATCCGCTCCCGGGGCGACTACGCCCGCCTCGGCCGGGTCAACGTCGTGCCCGACAAGCAGCAGCGGCTCTGGGAGATCTACCTCAACCCGATCAAGCTCGCCTTCTACCTGGGCATCCAGCAGGGCCCCGGCGAGGGGCACGACCAACTCGTCGACGACATGTACACCACGCCGGACGGGACGGCGCTGGTGGCGTCCCGGCCCAGCTTCGCCGACGTCGTCTCGATCGACCTGCGCACCGGCGCGGTGCGCTGGCGGTTCCCCGTCTCCGGGTTCCGCTCCGACCACATGGCCGTCTCCCCAGACGGCACCCGTGTCGCGGTCTCGGCGTCCACCTCGGACACCGTGCACGTGCTCGACATCAACACGGGCAAGCAGGTCGGCTCGTTCGGCACCGGCGACACCCCGCACGAGAACATCTTCACCGACGGCGGCCGGCACATCTGGAACATGTCCATCGGGGACGTCAACAGCTCGCTCGACGCCCCGTCGCAGGACTGGACCAAGGGCGACCGGAAGATCACCATTGCCGACGCGACCACCTTCGCGAAGGTCAAGGAGATCGACATGCGGCCCCGGCTCGACGCGTACGGCCGCAGCGACCTCTCCGACGCCGTCCGGCCGGCGGTCTTCACCCCCGACGAGAGCAAGCTCTACTTCCAGGTGTCGTTCTTCAACGGCTTCGTCGAGTACGACGTGGCCGGCGACCGGGTCACCCGGGTCGCCACGCTGCCGAAGAACCCGAACACCACCGAGGACCGCACGAAGTGGGTCAACGACTCGCGGCACCACGGCATGTCGATCAGCCCGGACGGGGCGAAGCTCTGCGTCGCCGGGACGATGGACGACTACACCACGATCGTCGACCGGTCCACCCTCGCCCCGGGTCCGCTGGTCACGGCCAGCAAGCCGTACTGGGCGACGGTGAGCGGCGACGGCCGCGACTGCGTCATCTCGGAGTCGGGCGCCGACCAGGTCACCGCGATCAGCTTCGCCACGGGCCAGAAGGTGGTCAGCGTCCCCGTCGGCGACCACCCCCAGCGGGTGCGGATCGGGCACCTCCCCGCCGGCTGGACCCCGCCGGCTGCCCGGTAGTCCCCCCGCGCGGGTGCGGCCCGGCCGGTGATCCGGCCGGGCCGCGCCCGTCTGCCCGTGGTCAGCCGCCGAGGCTGGTGGCGGCCGAGGCGATCGCGGAGGCGAAGTAGCTCACCTGCGTGTAGACGCCCGGGTAGTTGGGGCGGGCGCAGCCGTTGCCCCAGCTGACGATGCCGACCTGGATCCAGGCGTTGGCGGCGTCGCGGCGGAACATCGGGCCGCCCGAGTCGCCCTGGCAGGTGTCGGTGCCGCCGGAGGCGTAGCCGGCGCAGATCTCCTCGGCCGGGATGATGTCGCCGCCGTAGTTGGTGCTGCAGACGGAGTCGCTGACGAACGGCACGGTGGCCTTGAGCAGGTAGCGCTGCTGCGCGCCGCCCTCGCGCGCCGCGCCCCAGCCGGCGACGGTGAAGGTGCCGCTGTCGTACGCGCCGGTGGTGGCGATGGGCAGGGTGGCCAGGCCGGTGACCGGGGTGGCCAGGCGGATCAGCGCCCAGTCCTTGCCGTTGCCGTTGTAGCCGGGCGCGCGGTAGACGTAGTTGGACCGGACGGTGATCCGGCTGGCCGACTGCAGGTCGACCACGCCGAGCGTGGCGGTGATGCTGGTGTTGGCGCCGGTGCGGCCGACGCAGTGCGCGGCGGTGAGGACCAGGGTGGGGCTGTAGAGCGAGCCGCCGCAGCCCATGGAGAGCCGCACCATGAAGGGGAACTCGCCCTGGGCGGCGGGCGTGCCGCCGACGACGTTCGGGGTGACCGTGGCGTCGCCCGCGGCGGCGGCGGGTGCGGCGAGGGTGAGGCTGCCCGCGGTCACCGCGGCGAGCGCGGTGGCCAACAGGCCGGTGAGGGTGCGCCAGCGAACCATGTGTTCCTCCGCATCATCTGCGGCGCCCCGGGGGTGACGCGCCGCCTTCGGATGACGCGAATCATATTTAGGAACGTCGATTACCAGTCATCCTCACCTGGTCATACGACGGCGCTATCGCGGCGCTCAGCCGGCACCGAAGCAGACGAAGGCCGCCGCCGTGGCCAGGCTGGCGCCGTCGCCCGTCGCCACGAACGCGGCCTGGGCGTCGGCCAGGGCGCGCGCCGGCCGCGCACCCTGGCGCATCCTGCGGTGCAGGTCGAGCATCAGCGCGGTGGTGGGCTCGGCCGGCACCGGCAGCACGGTGGCCACCAGGCAGCGGGCGCCCCGGGCCAGCAGCACCGCCGTGAAGCCCATGACCTCGTCGCCGGGGCGCACCCCGGACAGCCCCGAGTCGCACGCGGACAGCACGACGCAGCCGGGCGGCCGGGGCAGCCGCTCCAGCTCGTACGCCAGCAGCGGCCCGTCGGCCAGCTCCAGGCGGGAGAAGAGCGGGTTGTCGGCCCGGAACGTGCCGTGCGCGGCGATGTGGGCCAGCGCCGCACCGTCCAGCGCGGCGGTCAGCGCACCGGCGGTGGCGTCCGCCCCGGTGAACACCCGCGCGCCCGGCAGCACGCCGGAGAGCTGGCGTACCTCGGTCTGGGCGGCCGGCAGGCGCGGACCCGCCGCCAGCACCGGCGGCCCGTCCGGCGCGTCCCTGCGGTCCGCGACCAGCCAGGCCGTGGCCGAGGGGGCGACGGTGACCGGCCGGCCGGCGCAGCTGGGCAGGCCCGACCACGGCACGGCGTGCAGGGCCCCGATCGGGACGACGACCAAGGGGCGGTCGCCCAGGTGCCGGCGCAACGGGTCGAACAGCTGCCGGTCCAGCGCCGCCGCCGCGTGCGCCACGCCGGCCCGCACGCCTGCCGAGTCGCCGGTGGTGACCAGCCGACGCAGGCCGAACCGGAGCAGCCGGGCCCGGTTCGCCGCCTCGGCGAGCGGGCCGAGGTCGTGCAGGGTCGCCCGCCCGTCGCGGACCAGCACCGCCCGCAGCCGCTCCCCGTGCGCCACCAGCTCGACCAGCACGCGCGGGCCGAGCCGCCCGGCCAGCGTCGCCACGCCGGGCGGCGACGCCACGGCCCCGCCGCCGGGCACCCGCCGGGACAGGTCGCGGATGTGCTGCTCCAGCCGGGCCTGCCGGCCCCGCAGCGCGTGCGCCGGCCGGCCGGCGAGCAGGGTGTCCTCCAGCAGGCTGCTGACCAGCCGCAGCTCGGTGAGCGCGGCGAACAGGTCCGGGTCGGCCGGCGGCAGCGCCGCCCGGGTGCGCACCGCGCTGGCCCGCCACCGCTCCGCCCAGGCCAGCACCCGCGCCGGGGCGCCCGAGCGGACCGCGATGTCGAGGCCCTCGGCGGCCAACTCCTGCCCGTACGCCCCGCTGTGCGCCCGCAGCTCGGTGGCGCCGAGCGAGGCCCGGTGGCTGTCCAGCACGGCCAGCCCACGGCGCAGCGCCCGCGCCGCCGCCCGGTCGTCCCCGGCGAGCCGGTGCGACAGCGCCAGGGCGTACCACCCCTGGGCGCGGCCGGGCGCGGTGCCCCACCGGCGGGCGCGGGCCGCCGCGTCGAGCAGGGCCGCCGCACGGTCGGTGCGGCCCAGCGCGGCGGCCAGCCGGCCGGCGTCGATCCGCGTGGTCAACGCGGGGCCGGGCCACCCGGTCGCGTCGAGCTGACCGGCGGTACGCACCAACGCCGTCAACAGGGCCGCCGAGCGGGTGCCCCGGCGGAACTCGGCACGCAGCTCCACGTGCCGGGCGAAGGCGGCCCAGATGCGGCGGCCCTGGCGGCGGAACCGGGCCCGCGCCTGGGCTGCCGTGCCGGTGGCGGTGTCCAGGTCGCCGGCGAGCAGCGCCGCCCTGGCCCGGGCCAGCAGCGCCTCGGCGAGGTCGGAGGCCATGCCCCGGCGGTTCAGCTCCCGCACGGCCACGGCGGCGACCTCGACCGCCTCGTCGAGCAGGGGCACCGACAGCAGCAGCT
The DNA here is from genome assembly GCF_054052245.1 of Micromonospora sp. PTRAS2. NCBI lineage: Bacteria > Bacillati > Actinomycetota > Actinomycetes > Micromonosporales > Micromonosporaceae > Micromonospora > Micromonospora sp. PTRAS2. The sequence continues at coordinate 26,539 of NZ_JBSWBU010000007.1, read as the reverse complement.
CGAAGCGGTCCAGCAGCAGCGCCGGCCGGGGCACGGCGAGCCGCCGGTATTCCCGTTCGACCTCGGCGAAGCAGCGCAGCGCCCCCACCGTGTCGCCGCGCTGGCCGGCCGCGATGCCCAGGTTCCAGCGGGCGTCGGCGGCGGCGAGGTCCAGCCCCAGCCCCTCGAAGATGGCCGCCGACCGGGCGAGGTCGTCGTCGCGGCCCCGCGCGCCCCGGTGGGCGTTGAGCAGGCCCCGGTTGTTGCGGGCCCGGGCCTCCAGCAGCCGGTCGCCCTCGCGCTGGGCGATGTCGACGGCGAGGGAGTAGTCGCGCACCGCCTCGTCGTAGCGGCCCCGGTAGTGCAGCACCACGCCCCGCTGCATCCGGGCCCGCCCGGCGTCGGCGCCGGTGAGCTGCGGCAGGGCGGCGGTCACCGCCCGCAGCGCCGCGGCGGTGCGGCCGGCGTTGGCCAGCACGTAGCCGAGGCTCATCCGGGCCAGGGCCCGCGCCCGGGGCGTCGTGGCGGCCCGTTCCGCCCGGCGCAGGTGCCGCAGCGCCCCGGGCAGGTCGTTGAGCTCCCGCAGGGCCAGGCCGATCGCCCGTTCGGCGGTGGACCGCTCGTCACCGGCGACGGCGCGACCGGCGGCGAGCACCCGCTGCGCGATCGCGATCGCCTCGCGGGGATAGCGCTGCACGGCGTCGAGCGCGGACTGGGCCGCGCCGGCGGAACCGGCGCTGTCGGCCATGACAGACAGCGTTCCCGATGGACCCGGCCACCGTCAATCCGGGGTCCGACAGTGGAAATTGCCGGCATTGGACCGCCCATTCCTCCAATTGACTTTCAACTATGCTTTGGAAGAATCGACAGCGCCCCGACGTGCTGTCGCACCGGGACACCGCCGACCGCGCACGTCGCGACCGCCTGGAGGACCGGTGCTTCCTGACCGCCCCCGCACGCCACCGCCCGCCGGTCGACTGTCCCGGCGCGGGCTGCTCACCCTGGCCGCGTGCGCCGCGGCGGCACCGCTCGGCGACGTGCTGCGACCGGCCGCCGCCGCGGCCGAGGGCACCGACGACGACGCGTACCAGAAGGCGTTCTCCGCCGCGCTGGCCGCCGACCCCGACGTGCGGCGCTACACCGCGCCGGGCCGGGAGTTCCTCTACCGTCCCCGGCAGCTGCTCGCCGCCAACGCCGACGCCCAACGGGTCCTGTCCTGGCTGCGCTCGCGCGGGCACCAGGTGAGCGTGGGGGCCGGCTTCGCCGGCGTCACCCGGCTGCTGTTCGCCAAGGAGACCGACGTGCCGGCGGTGGTGACGGCGCTGCGCGACCCGAGGCAGTGGCCCGGCCAGCAGGTCCCCCGGGTGCAGCCGCACCACGTGCTGCTGGGCCTGGGCAACATCATGGGCAACCCCGGCAGCCCGCCCCGGGCCGCGGCGGCACTGCCGCCGCCGGACCCGGCCCGCCTCGGCGAGGGCGCCGGCGTCACCGTCGGGGTCTGCGACACCGGGATCTGGCAGCAGGCCGGCGCCTGGCATCCCCAGTGGCTCGGCGGCAGCTACCTGCCGGAGGCCGACGACCTGGACGCGCTGTACGTCTCCGGCACCACGCTGGCCCCGCAGGGCGGGCACGGCACCTTCGTCGCCGGGGTCGTCCGGCAGGCCGCGCCGGGGGTACGGGTGGACCCCGAGCAGGCGTTGAACCCCACCGGCGTCGGCGACGAGGCGATGCTGGTGGCCGCCATGTCCCGCCTCGGGTCGCAGGTGACCGTGGTCAACCTGTCCCTCGGCGGCTTCACCCAGGACGACGTGCCCCCGCTGCCGCTGGTCAACGCCGTGGCCGCGCTGCCGGCGCAGACCGCCGTGGTGGCCGCCGCCGGCAACGCCGGCAGCAGCCGTCCCGCCTGGCCGGCCGCCCTGGAACGGGTGCTCGCCGTGGCCGCGGTGTCCCGCGACGGCGGGGTCCTCGTGCCGGCGTCCTACAGCGGCTTCGGCCCGTGGGTCGACGCCTGCGCCCTCGGCGAGCGCGACAGCACGTACGTCGAGGGCCAGCTGCCGCTGCCGGGGCGGCCGACCCAGGTGTTCCACGGCTTCGCGACGTGGGCCGGCAGCTCCTTCGCCACGGGCCACGTGTCCGGTAGGCTCGCCGCGATGATGACCGCCGGTGGCCTGAGCGCCGACGCGGCGCGCCTCGCGCTGCTGGCCAACCCCCGCTGGCATCCCGACTACGGGGTGCTCGTCGCATGAGCCGCGCGACGGGCCACAGGGAGGCGCGGTGACCGACGCGACGGCGACGCGCCTGGTGGCGGCGGCCTCCGGTGGGGACGAGGCGGCCTGGGCGGAACTGGTGCGCCGCTACACGCCGCTGGTGGTGGCGGTGATCCGGGCCCACGGGATGAGCCGCGCCGACGCCGCCGACGTCAACCAGACCGTGTGGCTGCGCCTGGTGGAGCGGCTCGACCAGCTGCGCGACCCGGAGGCGCTGGCGGCCTGGCTGGCGACCACGACCCGGCGCGAGTGCTACCGGCTGTCCCGCCTCGACCGCCGCATGCGGCCCGTCGACCCGTACGACGACGCGCTCGACGCCCGGCACGGGTCGCTGGTGGACGCGGTGACGCCCGACGAGGAACTGCTGCGGGCCGAACGGCGGCAGGCGCTGCGGGAGGGCTTCGCGCAGCTCCCGCCCCGCTGCCAGCACCTGCTGGCGCTGCTGACGGCCGACCCGCCGGTCAGCTACCGGGAGATCGGCGAACGGCTGGGCATGCCGGTGGGTAGCATCGGCCCGACCCAGGCGCGCTGCCTGCGCAAGCTGCGCGCCTGCCCGGCGCTCGCCCCGTTCGTCGGGGTGCGCCGTGGCCTGGAGACGAGCGGGGGTGAACGCGATGGCGCCGTGGCCGCCGGCCGATGACGACGCCCTGACCGTGGAGCTGGGCGCCGCGCTGTGGGACACCGGGCCGGTCCCGGAGGAGTTCCTGACCGCGGCGCGGGCGGCGTTCGCCTGGCGGACGGTCGACGCCGAGCTGGCGGTCGCCGAGCTGATGTTCGACTCGGCGTGCGACGCCGAACCGGCCGGGCTGACCCGCTCGGGCGGCTCCGCGCGCACGTTGTCGTTCCGCAGCGGGCAGGTGGTGCTGGAGATCGAGGTGACCGAGGCCGGCATCGTCGGCCAGCTCTCCCCGCCCCGGGGCGGCCGGGTCACCGCCCGCACGGCCACCGGCCCCTACGACGAGTCGCCGGTCGACGAGGTGGGCTTCTTCTCGCTGGGTGCTCCCCCGACGGGCCCCGTCCGGCTGTCCGCCCGCGCCGACGGGTACGCCGTCGCCACCGACTGGGTCAGCCTGGGCTGACGCCCGTGGCGCAGCGGGGAGCAGGGCCCACCGAGGCCGCGGGTCAGCGATAGGGAGCTGAGTCGGTCACGACATCAACCCGGCCGGAATCACGGCGGCCGCTTGATGTCGTATTCGACTCAGCTCCCTATGCGTCGAGAGAAGGAGCCACCGGCTGGTGGGCTCCGGCCGGCCGACGCCCGAGGGCACCGGCCGGCCGGAGCTCGGCTCAGCGCAGACCGGACTCGATGGCCTCGATGATCCGGGGCCGCAGCTCGGCCGCGCGGATGACGGCGTCGACGGAGCCGACCTCGACCGCGCGCTGGATGTTGTGCACCCGGTCGAACTCGGCGGCGACCTCGCCCAGCTTCTCCGCCCGCACCGACGAGCGCAGCTCGTCCAGCTCGGCGGTCAGGGCGGCCCGCTCGGTGCCGGAGGCCGCCGCGACGCGGGCCTCCAGGTCCCGCACCCGCGGGTCGGCGGCGGTGCGGGCGTTGACGTCGCCGGAGAAGACCACTGCCGCGGCGGGCGCGCCGCCGAGCACCGACGCGAACGAGCCCTCCAGCGCCAGCACGGTCATGTTCGGGTTCAGCGCCTTGGAGAAGACGACGAACGCGCCGCCGTGGTAGCGGGAGATCACGCAGAACACGATCGGCCCGCGGAAGTTGACGATCGCCCGGCCGATCTCCGCGCCGTACTCCAGCTGGAGCTTGCGCATCGACTCCGGTGAGCCGTCGAAGCCGGACAGGTTCGCCAGCACCACGAGGGGCCGGTTGCCGCTGGCCGCGTTGATCGCCCGCGCGGCCTTCTTCGACGAGCGTGGGAACAGCGTGCCCGCCGTGTAGGTGTCCGGGCCGTCGGTGGGCGGGAAGCCGCGCCGGGGCACCGACCGCGACTCGATGCCGAGCAGGCACACCGGCATGCCGCCCAGGTGCACGTCCTGCACCACCGCGGTCTCCGCGTCGGCCATCCCCGCCCAGCGCTCCAGCACCGGGTGGTCCTGGTCGGACAGGGCCCGCATGACGCTGCGGATGTCGAACGGCTTCTTGCGGTCGGGGTTGGCCTGGGCGGAGAAGATCTCGCCGACCGTGGCGAAGTCGCTGCCCGCCATGACGTGCGGGAAGTCCGAGACGTCACGGTCGACCGGGTCGGTCGTGGTCGCCCGGCGCGGCCCGGACTCGCCGGGGGCGACGTACGTGTGGTCGTAGTGCGCCATCAGCACGTCCCGGGCGGCGGTCAGGTTCGGCGCCCAGTACTGCGCCTGCCCGTTCGGGCCCATCACCCGGTCGTAGCCGCCGATGCCGAAGTTGTCCTCCGCAGAGACGCCGCCGGAGAAGTCGAGCGACTGCTTGCCGGTGAGCACCATCGCCGAGTCCGGCGTCATCACCAGGACGCCCTTGGTGTGCATGAGCATCGTCGCCTCGGCGTTCCAGTACGGCTGCGCGCCGACGTTGATGCCCGCGACCACGATGTTGATCTCGCCGCCGTCCTGGGTGAACTCGACGATCCGCTTGAGCGCCGCGGCCACCCAGTCCATGTTCTCCGTGCCGGACTCCATGGAGATCCGCGCGCCGGAGGACAGCGCATACCACTCCAGCGGGACCCGCATCGACTCGGCCAGGTCCAGCGCGGCGATCACCCGCCGGCACTCCGGCTCCGACAGCGCGCCGAGCGACTTCGTCGGATCGCCGAGCAGCACGACCCGGGTGACACCCTCCGGGTAGCGCGTCGTGCGGGTGGTGACCACGCCCGCGACGAGCGCCGCGCGGTTGCGGCCCCGGGGCCGGTCGACCGGCACCAGCGCGTGCCGCTCGTCGAGGTCGTGCTCGACGAACTCGCCGAGCAGGCCGGTCAGCTCGTACGGGTAGACCGTGTTGCGGCTGGCCGCCCGCAGCACCTTCTGCCGGTAGTCGTCGAGCGGCTCGACCGGCTCGTCCGACGGCTCGCCGACGGTCAGCTCGGCGGCGCCGGTGGCGTCGAAGGAGACCCGCACGGCGATCTTGGTCAGCTCGCCGGTGACCCGGTCGCGCTGCCGCGCGATGAACAGGATCTCCTCCAGCCCGGCGCCGGCGGTCGTCGGCAGCACCCGCCCGGCGATCGTCTCCAGCTCGGCGCGGGTGATGTCGCTCGGCGGCCAGACGTAGACCACGATCCGGTTGGTGTTGACCCGCCTGTTCGACGGCCGCCGCGACTGCGCGCGCCGGATCGAGTCCAGGCAGGTGGCGACGGTGTCCTCGGCCGTCGGCAGCGACACCAGCCGGCCGTCGTGCTCGCGCAACTCGGTCAGGTCGCGCACCTGGGCGAACGCGACGAGGCGCTCGTCGGACGGGTTCTCCCGCGCCACGCACCGGAAGAGGTAGACCTCCTCGTCGGAGGACGGCAGCCGGGTGAGGTCGAACTTGCGCAGCCGCTCCAGCTGCATCCGCTGGGCGATGTACGGGTGCAGGAAGCGGACCAGCCGCTCCTCGGCCATCCCGGTGGTCGACGGGCGGAACGTGAAGTGGTGGTGCATCACCGCGCCGCTGCGGCCGGCGACGGTGGCGGTGATCCGGCGGACCTGGGCGGGCAGCGGGTAGGCCCCGATGACCTCGTGCAGCGCCGCCGCCATCGCGTCGGAGTCCTCCGGCTGCCGCTCCCAGGCGAGGTAGACGTCGGCGTCGACGGCCTCCTCGCCGCCGGCCAGCTCCGCCAGCCCGCGCAGCGCGTCGCCCAGCGCCTCGAACCGCACCGCGGCGGAGACCACCCGCGAGTCGGCCCGGTCGGCGACGACGAACGTGCAGCCGGCGACGGAGCTGGTGCGTACGCCGGTGAGGCCCTTGTTGCCGTAGTAGCGGCGGGTCAGCACCTCCAGCATCACCGCGTTGTCGAGGTGGTCGCGGACCAGCCGCTGGCCGAGCAGCCGCACCAGCGGCTCGGTGCTGCGGACCATCTCGGCGACGCGCTCGGCGCGGTCCGGCGCGTCGGGGTGGGCGTCGAGGTGGCGCAGGTGCCGGCGCACGGCGGCGTAGACGCGGGCCCGGTTGCGGCGCAGCAGCGGCTGGCCCAGCCAGGCGAAGACCACCCCGCGCGCGAGGTCGGCGACGACGGGGAAGCGGACCTGCGTGGCGGCCACCAGCCGCTCCAGCGCGAGGCCGGCGGGCTCGCGCAGCACGTCGTCCGGCGGGGGCTCGCGCAGCCACTCGCGCAGCAGCGTCGCGACGACCGTGGCGTCGGCGGCGGCGCGCTGCTGGGCGAGGAAGATCCGGAACACGGCGGCCTCGAGGGCGGGCGTGCGCTCCAGCTCGGTGACGCCGTAGTGCCCGAGGGCCTTGGCGAGCTTGGCCTGGAACGTCTCCGGCAGGCCGGCGCGCTCGACGTCGAGGCACTGCAGGTAGGTGTGGAAGTATTCGCGGGCGCTGAAGACGTGGCCGTCGCCGTCCTCGCCGGCCGGCCGGTTGCGGCTGAGCTCGGCGAGGTCGGCGAACACGTCGACGAGCCCGAACTCCTCGGCCAGCGGCCGGTAGCCCTCCTCGGCGGCGGCCCGGCGCGCGACCAGGTAGTCGTCGAGCACCCGGCGGTCGTCGTGCGGGTCGACGTCGAAGCCCAGCAGCAGGCTGCGCAGGTCCTCCTGGCCGCGCGTGGCGCGCTCGCGCGCCGGGATGGTCGCGGCGGCAGCGGGCAGGTCCAGCTCGACGGCCGGACCGGACGATGTGTCCTCGGCGGCGTCGTCGTCGGCGAGGGGCTCCAGCCGCAGCAGCGGCGCGCCGGTCTCCACCTGGCTGCCGACGGAGACGGCGCACTCCTTGAGCCGCGCCCGGAACGGCGCGCGCAGCACCGTCTCCATCTTCATGCTCTCCAGCACGAGCACCGGCGCGCCCGCCTCTACCTCCGCGCCGACCTCCAGCGGCGTGGCGACGACCAGCGCGGGGGCGGGCGAGCGGACGACGCCGCCCTCGTCGCGGCTGACCCGGTGGGTCACCCCGTCGACCTCGACCAGGTGCACCGGCCCGTGGGTGCCGGTGAGCAGGCGGTAGCGCGTGCCGTTGACGGCGATCTGCCCGGTGTGCCGGTCGAAGCGGTCGAGCTCGACGTCGGCGGTGCGCACGCCGTCGCCGGCCTCGATGCCGACGCGGAACCGGTGCGCGCCGACGCGCGCCACCCGGACCCGGTAGCCGACGCCGCGCAGCTTCAGGTCCAGCGGCCGGCCGCTGGCGTGCTGCACCTGCGGGCGCCCGCCGAACGCCGTCGACAGCAGCCGCTGCCGCTCGGCGCGCTCCTCCTCCTCGTACGCCTCGATGGCGGCGGCGGCCAGGGCGACGGCGGAGTGCCGGTGCGTCACGAGCCGGCCCTCGCCCCGGACGCGGTCGATCCAGCCGGTGTCGGCGCTGGCGTCGATCACTTCGGGCTGGTCGAGCAGGTCGAGCACGAAGCTCTTGTTCGTCGCGCCGCCCTCGATGATCACGGTGGTCTCCGCCATGGCGCGGCGCAGCCGGCCGAGCGCCTCGTGGCGGTCGCGGCCGTACGCGATGATCTTGGCGATCATGGAGTCGAAGTCGGCGGGGATGGTGTCGCCCGCGCTGACGCCGGTGTCGACCCGGATGCCGGGCCCGGCGGGCAGGTCGAGCCGGGCGATGCGGCCCGGGGAGGGGGCGAAGTCGCGGTCCGGGTCCTCGGCGTTGAGCCGGGCCTCGATGGCGTGCCCGCGCTCGACCGGCGGCGCGCCGTCGAGCCGGCCGCCGGAGGCCACGTGCAGCTGCGCCTTGACCAGGTCGAACCCGCAGGTCACCTCGGTGATCGGGTGCTCGACCTGCAGCCGGGTGTTGACCTCCAGGAACGCGAAGAGCCGGTCGCCGGGGTGGTAGAGGAACTCGACGGTGGCGGCGCCCCGGTAGCCGACCGCGACGGCGAGGCGCTCGGCCGACGCCTTGAGCTCGGCGGCCTGCTCGGGGCTGAGCACCGGCGAGGCCGACTCCTCGATGACCTTCTGGTTGCGCCGCTGCACGGAACAGTCGCGCACGCCCAGCGCCCACGCGGTGGCGCCGTCGGCGATCACCTGCACCTCGACATGCCGGGCGCCGGTGACGAGGCGTTCCAGGAACACGACGCCGCTGCCGAACGCGCGCGCCGCCTCCTGGCTGGTGCGCTCGTAGGCGTCGGCCAGCTCGGCGGAGCTGGTGACCACCCGGATGCCGCGCCCGCCGCCGCCCGCCGTGGCCTTGAGCATCAGCGGGTAGCCGATCCGCTCCGCGGCAGCCAGGGCGTCGTCGAGGGTCTCGACCGCGCCCCGGCTCCACGGCGCGACCGGCACGCCGACCTCCTCGGCGATCAGCTTCGCGCCGATCTTGTCGCCGAGCTTGCGCATGGCGTCCGCGCTCGGCCCGACGAAGGTGACGCCGACCCGCTCGCACAGCTCCGCGAACGCCGGGTCCTCCGCGACGAAGCCCCAGCCGACCCACGCGGCGTCGGCCCCGGTCTCCACCAGGGCGCGCTCCAGGGCCTTCAGGTCGAGGTACGGCCGCGCCGAGGCGGGGCCCAGGTCGTACGACAGGTCGGCCTCGCGGACGAAGGTGGCCGCGCGGTCGACGTCGGTGTGCAGGGCGACGGTCTCGATCCGTGTCCCGGTCTCGGCGGCCAGGTCCCGGACGGCGTGGATGAGCCGCATCGCGGCCTCTCCACGGTTGACGATGGCGACACGACTGAACACCGACCCAGCCCTCCTGTAGACCGACGACGGGCGCACGCGACACTGCGACCCCGGCAGTGTTCACCCTTCCGTCTACGGGGCGGCTGCGCCATGTCGCAGACAGCGCAGGCTGCGCGGCCGACGTTGTAGGAAACCACCAAAGACCGTTGGCCGCACACGCCTAACCAGGGCACTCGCCGGGCGGGGCGGCGGGCGGCGACCACGGCCACGGGACGTCCCGGAAGGCCGCCTCGACGAGCAGGGCCTCCACGGCGCGCAGGAACGCCTCGGCCCGCTGCGGCGGCAGGTAGCGGGTGTCCACGGTCACGGACAGCTCGACCGCGCCGGGGGCGTCGAGGACCTGGAGGCGGCAGCGCCAGCTGAACGCCTCCAGGTCCTCCACCCAGCGGAACGCGCTGCGCTCCGCCGCCGCCCGCAGCGTCGCCTCGTCGCAGCCGGCGGGGTCGACGCCGGCGTCGTGCGGCAGCCGGATGTCGTTGAGGTAGCAGAACGGGGCCAGGGCGGTGTGGTAGTCGAGGCCCCGCGCGGCGAACGCGCGTTCCAGCTCCCGGGGGTCGTAGTAGGCGTGCCGGTAGGCGTCCAGCGACGCCGTGCGGGCCCGGGTGAGCAGCTCGGCGAAGGCGGGCCGGTCGGCCAGGTCGATCCGGCAGAGCCCGATCTGGTTGAGCTTGCTGATCGCCCCGTCGTACTCGGGCTGGAAGCGGTTGTTGACCATCGTGAACACGCCGCAGACGTCGCCGCCGCCGTCGGCGGCGAGCACGGCGGCCGTGGCCGCGAGCAGGACCGTGGCGTCGCTGACCCCGTGCCGGGCGGCGACGATCCGCGCCGCGTGGCGCACGGCCGGCGAGACCAGCGATCCCCGGCGGTAGCGGGGGGTCAGGCCCGGGCCGACCGGGTCGAACAGGCCCACGGTGAGGTCGGGGAAGTGCCGCGTCCAGTACGCCACCGCCCGGTCGCCCCGGCGGCGTTCGCCGTCGCCCTCCCGCTCGGCGACGTCGAGCGACTGCGGGCCCGCCGGGGTGGGCACGGACCCCCGCAGCACGAGCATCCGCAGGTCGCGCAGCACCGTCTCGGCGGCGTGGAAGTCCACCGTGGAGTGGCTGAAGACCAGCACGACCTGGCGTACCCGGTCGTCGACGGTGACCACCGCGGCCCGCACCGGCCACTCGGCGGCGTGGTCGAAGCGGGGGTCGCCCAGCCGCGCGGCCAGCGCCGAGGCGGCGGCCCGGCCGTCCGGATCCGCCGCGGCCGACGCCACCGGGTGCACCAGCACGGGCAGCCGGCCCGCACCGGTGGCCGACTGGTACAGCTCGCCGTCGACCGAGCGGACCCGGGTGCGCAGCGACTCGTGCCGCCGCACCAGCGCCGCGACGGCCCGCACGGCCCGCGCCACGTCGACGTCGGCGCGCCGGGACACGGCCAGCGTGCGGCGCAGGTTGAGCACGCTGTGGCGCGGCGACTCGAACACCTCGACGGCCCGCCACATCGCCCGCTGGCCCCAGGTGAGCGGGCCGGTCGCGTCCCGGCCGCCGGTGAACTCCGCGTACGCCAGCTCCTCGTCGGCGGCGGCCGGGAGCACGGCGGGCGGCGGCACCGGCGGGGGTGCCGCCGGGACGGGCGACGGCCAGGGCACCTCGGCGAACGCGGCCTCCACCAGCAACTCCTCCAACTCGCGCAGGAACACCTCGACCGCGTCGAGGGCGACGTGCCGGGTGTCGGCGCTCAGGGTGAGCCCCACCCCGCCCGGGGTGTCGACCACGTGGGTCAACAGGTGCCAGGAGGACCGGTTCAGCCCGGCCGTCCAGGAAAAGTCGCTGCGCGCCGCAGCGGCCCGCAGCTCGCCCCGGGTCGCCTCCGGCGCGGCGGCCGGGCCGCCGACGGGCAGCCGGACGTCGTTGAAATAGTAGTGGGGCAGGAATGCCGAGTCGTAGTCGCGGCCGCTCGCGGCGAAAGCCGCGCGCAGCGCGGCCGGATCGTAATAGGCGTGCCGCAGGCCGTTCAGCGACGCCTGCCACACGCGGGAGAGCACCTCCGCAAATGCCGGCCGGCCGGTCAGGTCGAGCACGCAGAATCCGATCTGGCCGAGGTTGGCCACGGCATTCGCGTAACCGGCCGGGAACCGATTGTGCGCCATCGGGAAAGCGCCGCAGACCTCCCGGCCGGACCGGGCGGCGGCCAGGGCGCCCACCCCGGCCAGCAGCACCGCCGAGGTGCTGACCCGGTGCCGGGCGGCGATCATCCGGGACGCCACGTCGACGGCCGAGGAGACCAGCACGCCCCGGCGCAGCCGGGGGGTCAGGCCGGGGCCGCCGTCGGGCAGCGGTGCGGTCGGCAGCCGGTCGAACTCCCGCAGCCAGTACGCCACCGTCCGCGCGGAGCGCCGCACGTCGGCGGTGTGCTGGAGCCGTGCCACGTCCGCCGACTGGGGGCCGGGCGGGGTGTCGAGGCGACCGCGCAGCAGGAGCAGCCGCAGGTCCCGCAGCACCACCTCGGCGGCGTGGGCGTCCACCGTCGAGTGGCTGAACACCAGCACGACCTGGCGTACCCGGTCGTCCACGGTGACCACGGCGGCCCGCACCGGCCACTCGGCGGCGTGGTCGAACGCGACGTCGGCGAGCCGGTCGGCGGCGGCCCGGGCGGCGGCCGCGCCGTCGTCCACGCCGGGCACGACCAGCACCGGCAGGTGGCCGGTCGCGGCCTCCTGCTGGCGCGGCTCGCCGTCGACCACGCGGACCCGGGTGCGCAGCGAGGCGTGCCGGCCCACCAGCGCGCCGAGCGCCCGGACGGCGCGGTCGGGATCCGCACCGGCCCGCGCCGAGACCGGCACGACGCGGCGTAGGCTGAGGAACCGGTGGTTGGAGCCGTACCGGGCGTCCGCCCGCCACGTCACCTGCTGCGCCCAGGTCAGCGGGGCGGGCGGGGAGCCGACGCCACGGAATGGCGCGTGCAGCAGGGTCTCGGACGCCCACTCGGCGGGCACGACGGCATCGGCGAATCGCATTCCCGACCGTACGACGGGCGGTAGGGCGCGCCGGGTCGGTCGATCGGATTTTCCACAGTGGACCGATCAGACGACGCGATGCTCTGTTTGCAGCATGCAGACTACGTGCTCCTGACCGACCCTGGCGTGTGAGAAGGCTTCCGCGTGACCAATGTTGACGTACCGACGCGGGCCACATACACCCCGCCGAAAACGACGTTCCACCGTTCTGCGGAGAAACCGTCGCTGTCATTCGGCCAGGAGCGGATCTGGTTCACCGAACAGCTGACCCCCGGCACCGCCGCGTACCTCGTGTGGTCGACGACCCGGCTGCGCGGCCCCCTGGCGGTCGAGCTGCTGCGCGCGGCCCTCGACGGCGCCGCCGCCCGGCACGACAGCCTGCGCATGCGGTTCACCGAGAACGCCGACGGCGAACCCGTCGTGGAGGTGCTGCCCGAGGTGCGGGTGCCGGTCACCGTCACCGACGCGCCGTCGCTGGCCGATGCCCGCGAGCAGGTGGCCGCCGCCCTGCGCACCCCGTTCGACCTCGACGCCGCGCCCCTGCTGCGGGCGCTGGTGATCCGCCTCGCCGACGACGACCACGTCCTGCACCTGGCCATGCACCACATCGTCAGCGACGGCTGGTCGCTGGACCTGCTGCTGGGCGAGGTGGCGGCCGGCTACGCCGCGCTGCGCGACGGCGCTCCGCCGCCGGCGGCCCCCGGCACGCGGTACGTCGACTACGCCGCCTGGCAGCGCGACCGCCTCGACGGGCCGGCGAGCGGGGACGGGTTCGCGTACTGGACCGGTGCGCTGGCCGGGGTGCCCCCGCTGGAGCTGCCCACCGACCGGCCCCGCCCGGCCGTCCAGTCGTACGCGGGCGGCACCCACCGGTTCACCGTCGACGCCGACCTGACCGACGCGCTGCGCCGGTTGAGCCGCGCGCACCGGGCCACCCTCTACATGACGCTGCTCACCGGCCTGCAGGCGGTGCTGTTCCGCTACAGCGGCCAGCGGGACTTCGCCATCGGCTCCCCGGTGGCCGGGCGGGTGGTGCCGGAGCTGGAGAACCTGATCGGCCTGTTCGTCAACACCCTGGCGCTGCGCGCCGACCTCTCCCCGGCGGCGGGCCCGCCCGCCGCCGGGGCGGGCGCGGGTTCCCTGGCCGGCGACGCTCCCGCCGAGCCGAGCTTCGCCGCCCTGCTGCGGCGCACCCGGGGCACCGTCGTCCGCGCCCTGGCCCACCAGGAGATCCCCTTCGAGCGGCTGGTCCGGGAGCTGAACGTGCCCCGCGACGTCAGCCGCGCCCCGGTGTTCCAGGTGCTGTTCACGCTGCAGAACTACGCCCGCAGCGGCAGCCGGTGGCCGCAGGGGCTGAGCAGCGAGAGCCTCGGCGCGGACGCCGCCACGGCCCGGTTCGACCTGTCGCTGTACGTCAGCGAGACCGCCGACGGGCTGCGCGGCATGTTCGTCTACAACAGCGACCTGTTCGACGCCGAGACGGTCGCCCGGCTGGCCGCGAGCCTCGACGCCCTGCTGCGCGCGGCGGTCGCCCGCCCGGACCTGCCCGTGGTCGACCTGGACCTGCTCGGCGACGCGGGGCGCGACCGGGTGCTGGCGCTGGCCCGGCCTGGGGGCGGCGACCCGGAACCCGGCGGCGGGCCCGGGGTCACCGGCGCGGCGGCCACCCTGGCCGACCTGGTCGCCCCGCACGCCGCCGCGACCCCCGACGCGCCGGCCGTGGTGTGCGGCGCCGACGCGATCACCTACCGGGAGCTGGACCGGCGCGCCAACCGGCTGGCGCACTGGCTACGCGGGCGCGGGGTCGGCCCCGACGTCCTGGTCGGGGTGCTGCTGGAGCAGTCGGTGGAGCTGGCCGTGACGCTGCTGGGGGTGCTGCGGGCCGGCGGGGCGTACCTGCCGCTGGACCCGGAGCAGCCGCCGGCCCGGCTGGGCCTGATGCTCGCCGACGCCCGGCCCGCCGTGGTGCTGACCAGCGCCGGGCTGCGCGACCGGCTGCCGGTGGAGCCGACCGCGCCGCCCGGGGCCCACCCGGACGCCGCGGGCTGCGCGGTGGCCTGCCTGGCCGAGATCGCCGCCGAGGTCACCGCCCGGCCCGACACGCCCCCGGAGGCCGGAGCCGGCGGCGACGACCTGGCGTACGTCATCTACACCTCCGGGTCCACCGGCGTCCCGAAGGGCGTGGCCGTCGCACACCGGCAGGTGCTGCGCTACCTCGACGGGGTGGCCGACCGGTTCGCCGTCGTCCCGGCCGCCCGGTACGCGCTGCTGCAGTCGATGTCGTTCGACTTCGCCGTCACCGTCTTCTACCTGGCGCTGGCCACCGGCGGAACGGTGCACCTGGTGCCGCGCCGCTGCACCGGCGCCGAACTGGCCGAGCAGCTGCGCGCGCACCGCATCGACTACCTGAAGATCACCCCGTCGCACCTCGCGGCGCTGGCCGCCGACGCCGAGCCCGGCGACCTGCTGCCCGCCCGCGCGCTGATCCTCGGCGGCGAGGCGTCCGACCTGGAGCGGATCGCCCCGCTCGCCGCCGCCGGCACGGCCCGGGTGTTTAACCACTACGGCCCCACCGAGGCCACGGTCGGCGTCGCCACCTACGAGGTGACCGCCGACGGTCCCGCCACCGGCCCGGTGCCGACCGGCCGGCCGCTGCCGCACGCCCGGGTGTACCTGCTCGACGAGCGGATGCGGCCGGTGCCGGTGGGGGTGCCCGGCGAGCTGTACCTGGGCGGGGAGCGGCTGGCGCGCGGCTACCTCAACCGGCCCGGCCTGACCGCCGAGCGGTTCGTGCCCGACCCGTACGGGCCGCCGGGGGCCCGCCTGTACCGCACCGGTGACCTGGGCCGGTGGCGCGCCGACGGGCAGCTGATGTTCCTGGGCCGCCGCGACCACCAGGTGAAGATCCGCGGCTACCGGGTGGAACTCGGCGAGGTCGAGGCCGCGCTGCGCGACTGCCCCGGCGTGCACCAGGCGGCGGTGCTGCTGCGCGACGACCGCCTCGTCGCCTACCTGGAGCCGACGCCCGACGCGCAGGCCCTGGAGCCGGCGCGGCTACGCCGCGCCCTGGCCGACCGGCTGCCCGAGCACATGGTGCCCGGCCGGTGGGTGGTGCTGGACCGGCTGCCGTTGCAGGAGCACGGCAAGGTGGATCGGCGGGCGCTGCCCGCGCCGAGCGACGAGGTCCCCGCCGGCGAGCGGGTGCCGCCGGCCGGGCCGGTGGAGACGCTGGTCGCCGCGATCTGGCAGGCCGTGCTGGGGGTGGCCGAGGTCGGCGCGACCGACGACTTCTTCGACCTCGGCGGGCACTCGCTGCTGGCCACGCAGGTGGTGGCCCGGCTGCGCCGGGAGCTGCCCGCCGTGGCCGGCGGCGCGACGGGCACGGTCAGCGTGATGGACCTGTTCCGGCACCGGACCGTCCGCGAGCTGGCCGCCCTGGCCGCCGGGGGCGACACCGGGCCGGCGGGGCTGCTGCACGAGCTGACCCCGCCGGTGGCCGCCGCCGACCGCGTGGCCACGCTCGTCTGCGTCCCGTACGGCGGCGGCAGCGCCGTGGTCTACCAGCCGCTGGCCGACGCGCTGCCCGCCGGCTACCGGCTGCTGTCGGTGGCCATGCCGGGCCACGACATCGGCCTCGCCGACGACCCCGCGCCGATCGACCAGGTCGCCGCCGGGGTCGCCGAGGAGATCCTGGCCCGGGTGTCGGGCCCGCTGATCCTGTACGGGCACTGCGGCCCCGGCGGCGCACTCGCCGTGGAGGTGGCCCGGCTGTTGGAGGCGCGGGGGCGCGACCTCGACGCCGTGTACCTCGGCGCGGTGTTCCCGTTCGGCCGTCCCGCCGGTGGGCTGCTCGGTCCGCTGCTGCGGCTGCGGCTGGCCGAGCGGATCCGCAGCGACCGGATCTACCGCACCTGGTTGCAGGCGCAGGGCACCTCGGTCGGCTCGCTCGCCCCCGACGAGGTGGCGTTCCTGATCCGGGCGATGCGCCACGACGCCCGGGTCTCCGAGGAGTACTTCACCGAGCTGATGCATCGGCGGGTCACCCCGCTGCGCGCCCCGCTGATCTCGGTGGTCGGCGAGCGGGACCGCAGCACCGACTACCACGCCGAGCGGTTCCGGGAGTGGCACTTCCTCAGCGACCGCACCGCCCTCGCCGTGGTCGACGAGGCCGGGCACTACTTCCTGAAGTACCGGGCCGCCGAGCTGGCGGAGATCGTCACGACCGTGCACCGGCGGCTCGACGCGCCGGCCCCGCCAGCGCCCCCGGCCACCCCCGTGGTCGCGAGCGAGCCCGCGTGGCAGTTGGCCGGGATCTCCCGCCAGCCCGCCGGCCCGCCCGGGGCACCGCAGCCGTCGGGGCCGACGGCCGGCGCGGACGGCGCCCCGGAGCCGAGCATGCGCCGGTTCGGTCTGGTCGCCGCCGGTCAGGTGGTCTCCGGCATGGGCACCGCGCTGACCAACTTCGCGATCCCCCTGTGGATCTACCTGGAGACCGGGTCGCTGGCCCGGTTCGCCCTGTTCGCCGTGCTCGGCCTGCTGCCGGGGCTGCTGGTCGCGCCGCTGGCCGGGGCCGTGATCGACCGGACCAGCCGGCGGCGGGTGCTGCTGGCCGCCGGCCTCGCCGCCGGGGGCGCGAACGCGGTGCTGGCCGCCCTGGTGCTGACCGACCGGGCGCAGGTGTGGCACTTCTACCCGCTGGTCGCCTGGCTGTCGGTGGCGCTGGCGTTCCAACGCCTCGCGTTCGTCTCGGCGGTGCCGCAGCTGGTGCCCAAACGCTTCCTCGGTCACGCCAACGGCGTCACCCAGACGGCGATGGGGCTGACCCAGTTCACCGTCCCGCTGGTCGCGGTGGCCCTGCTCGACGCGGTCGGGCTGCGCGGCATCCTGCTCATCGACGTGGCGTCGTACGTGTTCGCGGTCGGGGTGCTGGGGCTCGTCAGGTTCCCCCGCACCCTGGCCCTGCAACGCCGCGAGGGCATCGGCGAGGAGATGGTCGCCGGCCTGCGGTACGCGCTGCGCCGCCGCGAGTTCCGGGCCATGCTGACGTTCTTCGCCGCCCTGAACCTGTTCCTGTTCCCGGCGCTGTACCTGCTCTCCCCGCTGGTGCTCGGCTTCGCCGACCTGGACCAGGTGGCGCGGATCGCGCTGACCGGCGGCGTCGGCGCGGCCGTCGGCGGCCTGGTGATGCTCCTCTGGGGCGGCCCGAGCCACCGCCGGATGCGGGCCGTGCTGCTGGGCACCCTCGGCATCGCGGCGGCCGCCGTGCTGACCGGGCTGCGGCCGGACCCGCTGGTGGTCGGCGCGGGCGCGTTCGGCATGTACCTGGCGCTGGGCGTCGTCAACGGCGTCTACAACACGATCATCCAGACGAAGGTGCCGCCGCGCTTCCACGGCCGGGTGTTCGCGCTCAACCAGATGATCGCCTGGTCGACGATGCCGCTGGGGTGGGGGCTCGTCGCCCCGTTCGCGGCGCGGGTCGCCGAGCCGCTGCTGCTGCCCGGCGGCGCGCTCGCCGGCACGGTCGGCGCGGTCATCGGCGTCGGCCCCGGCCGGGGCCACGGCCTGCTGTACGTCGTCTTCGGGGTGTGCATCGCGCTGACCGCCCTCGTCGCGCTGGCCACGCCGGTGCTGGCCCGGTTCGACGACGAGGTGCCCGACGCGCCGCCGGACGATCTGGTCGGCATCGCCGAACGCGAGGCCCGCGCCGCCGGGCACCCGGCCCGCGCCGCCGCCGACACGGGGCAGGCCCAGGGCACCACCCCGGGCGGGCCACGGTGACGGCGACGGCCGCCCCGCCGGCCGCCCGGACCGTCCCGGAGCTGCTGGCCTGGCGCACCGCCCTGCACCCCGACCGGGTCGCCGTCGAGGTGGCCGGGGTGCGGGCGCTGACCTTCGCGGAGTGGTCGGCCGACGCCGCGGCGGTCGCCGCCGGCCTGCACGGCCGGGGGGTGCGCCCCGGCGACCGGGTCGGGCTGGTGTTCGGCGCCCGCGACTGGACCGGCTTCGCGGTGGCGTACTGCGGGGTGCTGCGGGCCGGCGGGGTCGCGGTGCCGTTGTCGGACCGGCTCGCCGCCGGCCAGCTCGGCCACGCGTTGACCCACTGCGGGGCCGCCGCCGTCGTGCACGGCGACGCCACGGCCGCGCCGCCCGCCCCCGCCGGGCTGCCGGTGTGGCGGGCCGCCGACCTGGCCGCCAGCCCCGCCGACGCGGCCGACCCCCCGCCGGTACGCCCCGGCGACCTCGCGCAGATCCTCTACACCTCCGGCACCACCGGCCGACCGAAGGGCGTCGCCGCCAGCCACGCCAACCTGACCGCGAGCGCGCCGACCCACCCGCGCCGGCTGGCGCTGGCCCACTCGGAGCGGTTCCTGCACGCGTTCGCCATCGGCACCAACGCCGGGCAGACGATGCTGTTCAACGCGCTGACCGCGAAGGCCGGGGCGCTCACCCTGCCCGCGTTCACGCCGGTCCGGTTCGCCCGGCTGGTGCAGACCCCGGGCACGGGGACGCTGTTCGTCGTCCCGTCGATGGCCATCGAGCTGCTCGACTCGGGGGCGCTGCGCGGCCGGGACTGCACTGGCGTACACCTGATCGGGTCGACCGCGGCGGCGCTGCCGCCGGCCGTGGCGGCCCGGCTCGCCGCGGCCTTTCCCGAGGCGACCATCGTCAACTACTACACCTCCACCGAGGCGGCCCCCGCCCAGACCACGATGATCTGGGATCCGGCGCGCCGGGACGCGGTGGGCCGCCCGGTCGGCGGGCAGCTGCGCGTCGCCGACGCCGACGGCAACCCGCTGCCGCCCGGCACCACCGGCGACGTGTGGCTGCGCGCGCCGTACCCCCGCGCCTACTACCGCGACGACGCCGCCAACCGGGCCACCTTCCGCGACGGGTGGGTGCGGATGGGCGACGTCGGGCGCATCGACGCCGACGGCTACCTCTACCTCACCGACCGGCACCAGGACGTCATCAAGTCCGGCGCGTTCAAGGTCTCCAGCCTGGAGGTCGAGGCCGCGCTGCACGAGCACCCCCTCGTCGCCGAGGCGGCCGTCGTCGGCGTGCCGCACCCGGTACTCGGCTCGGCCGTCGCCGCCGCCGTGGTGGCCCGGCCGCACGCCGACGCCGCCGGGCTGACCCTGCCGGCGCTGCGCGCCTTCCTCGCCGACCGGCTCGCCGACTACCAGCTTCCCGCCCGGCTGCTGCTGCTCGCCGAACTGCCCCGCAACGAGGGCGGCAAGGTGCTCAAGCGGCAGCTCACCGGCCTGTTCGACAACTGATCCACCCCGAAAACGATCCATGGGAGAGCATGTGGGCACCGCCGAGGCGACATACGCGCAGCACGCCGTCTGGTTCACCGAGCAGGCCGGGGTCGCCGGCACGGCGTACCACATGGCGCTCGGCGTCCGGTTCGCCGCCGACCTGGACCGCCGGGCCCTGGTCGAGGCGTGCGCCGCCGTGGCCGACCGGCACCCCGTGCTCGGCGCCCGGGTCGTCACCGACGCCGACGGCACGCCGGGGCTGGCCCCCGCCGACGGGCGGGCCTCGGTGACCTTCGGCGAGTGGACCGACGCCCGGGTCGCCGAGGAACTGGCCCGCCCGCACGACCTGCGGGTCGGCCCGCTGGCCCGGTTCACGCTGCTGACCGCCACCGACGGCCGGCACCTGCTGCTGGTCTGCGTCCACCACCTCGCCTTCGACGGGATGTCGAAGGACGTGCTGGCCCGCGACCTGGCCGACGCGTACGCCGCCGCGCTCGCCGGGACGGCGGCGCAGGCCACGCCCCCCGCGGACGGGTACGCCGGGGACGCGGCGGCCGAGCGGGACCGCGTCGCCGTCGACCTGCCGGCCGCCCGCGAGTTCTGGGCGCGGCACCGGCCCGACGCCGCCGACGTGGTCCTGCCGGGCCTGCGCCGGGTGCCCACCGGCGCGGAGCCGGGCGCCGTCGTGGCCGTGGCGCTGCCCGCCGACCTGGTCGACGGCGTGGGCCGGGTCGCCGGCAGCCTCGGGGTGACCCGGTTCGAGCTGCTGCTCGCCGCCGTGCACGCCCTGCTGCACCGCTACGGCAACCGGGGCGTGCCCGTCGGCGTCACGCTGTCCACCCGCGCGCCGGAGCAGGCCGACCGGGTCGGGCTGTTCGTCAACGAGCTGCCCGTCACCGCCGACGACCCCGCCGCCGGCTCGTTCGCCGAGCACGCCCGCGCCGTGCGGGCCCGACTGCGCGAGGTGTACCGGTTCCGGCACGTGCCGCTGGCCCACGCCGTGTCGGGGCTGCGCCCCGCGCCCGCGCTCACGGCCGTGTCGGTCGGCTACCGCCGGCGCGGCGACGACCCCGCGTTCGCCGGGGTGGCCGCCGCCGTGGAGTGGACCCTGTTCGGCGGCGCGGCCCGCAACGCGCTGCACGTGCAGGTCGTGGACGGCCCCACCGGCGTCGACGTCGGCCTCCAGCACAGCCCGGCCGCCATCGACACCGACGCGGTAGAGCGCATCGGCGGCCACCTGCGCACGCTGCTCGCCGCCGTCGTGGCCGACCCGCAGCGGCCGGTCGCCGATCTGCCGGTGCTGCCCGCCGACGAGCGGGAGCGGGTCACCCGGGCCGGCACCGGCACGGCGCGGGCGTACCCGGACGTCACCGTGCCCGAGCTGTTCGCCGCCCGGGTCGCCGCCGACCCGGACGCGGTGGCCGTCGTCGACGGCGACGTGCGGCTCGGCTACGCCCGGCTCGACGCCGCCGCCGGCCGGCTCGCGGCGCTGCTGCGCGGCCGGGGCGTCGGCCCGGGTTCGCTGGTCGCGGTGGCGCTGGACCGCTCCTGGCGGACGGTGGTGACGATGCTGGCGGTGCTGCGCTGCCGGGCGGCGTACCTGCCCGTCGACCCGGGCCATCCCCCGGCGCGGCAGCGGCTCGTGCTCGCCGACGCCGCCCCGACGCTGGTGGTCACCGCCGCCGCGCCGGACGCCGGCCCTGACGCCGGGCCGCCGGTGCTCGCCCTCGACGAGGTCGACCTGCTCGGCGGCGGGCACACCGACGTCGACGCCGACGCCCCGACGACGGGCGACCTCGCGTACGTGCTCTACACCTCCGGCTCGACCGGGCGGCCCAAGGGCGTGGCGGTCGGCCACGGCGCGCTGACCAACCTGCTGCTGGGCCTGCGGGACCTGCTGGACGCCGGGCCCGCGCACCGCTGGCTGCACCTGACCTCGCCGTCGTTCGACATCTCCGCCGTGGAGGTGTTCCTGCCGCTGGTCACCGGCGGCCGGGTGGTCGTCGCCTCGGGGGTCAGCGCCCTCGACGGCGCGGCCGTGCTGCGGCTGGTCCGCGACGCCGGGGTGACCCATGCTCAGGCCACCCCGTCGGGCTGGCGGGTGCTGCTGGCGGCGGGCCTCGGCGCGGCCGATGCCGCCGACGCCGCCGATGCGGCGGGCGCGGCGGGTGCGGCCGGGTCGCTGGTGGCGATCGCCGGCGGGGAGGCCCTGCCGGTCGCCCTCGCCCGCGAGCTGCGGGCGCGCACCGCCCGGCTCGTCAACGGGTACGGCCCGACCGAGGCGACCGTCTACGCCACCGTCGAGGACGTCCCCGCCGACCCGGACACGGTGACCATCGGCTGGCCGCTGCCGAACGTGCGGGCGTACGTGCTGGACGCCGCGCTGCGGCCGGTGCCCGTCGGGGTGCCCGGCGAGCTGTACCTGGCCGGGGCGGGGCTCGCCGTCGGCTACCGGGGGCGCGACGACCTGACCGCCGAACGGTTCGTGCCGGACCCGTTCGGCGCGGCCGACGGGCGGCTGTACCGCACCGGGGACCGCTGCCGGTGGCTGCCGGACGGCCGCCTCGACTTCCTCGGCCGCGCCGACGACCAGGTGAAGGTCCGGGGGCACCGGCTCGAACTGGGCGAGGTCACCGCCCGCCTGCTGGAGCACCCGGGGGTGGCCGAGGCGACCGCGACGCTGCACGCCGACGCCGACGGCGAGGCCCGCCTCGTCGCGTACGCCGTGCCCCGCGCCGGCTCGGCCGTCGACGCCGCGGAGCTGCGGCGGCACCTGGCGCTCAGCCTCCCGGCGGCGGTCCTGCCCACCGACTGGGTGCTGCTGGACGGGCTGCCCGTCGGCCCCAACGGCAAGGTCGACCGCGCCGCGCTGCCCGCGCCGGCGCGCCGCGACGCCCCCGAGGAGGCGACGCCCCCCGTGCCGGAGACCGACGCCGACCCGGTGGTGCAGGCGCTGCGCGAGATCTGGCAGGACGTGTTGAAGATTCCCGACATCGGGCTGCACGAGGACCTGTTCGACCTGGGCGGGCACTCGCTGACCATCACCCGGATCAGCGGGCGGATCCAGCAGCGGCTCGGCGTCGAGGTGCCGCTCGACGCCTTCTTCGACACCCCCACGATCGCGGAGATCGCCGAGATCGTCCGACAGTCCCGAGAGGAACTCTGATGGGCACCACCGACCCGCGTACGCGGATCGCCGCACTGGTCAGCGAGGCCACCGGGGGCGAGGTGTCCGCCGTCGACGTGCTCGGCGGCGGCTCGCTGATGGCCCTCGGCGTGGACTCCCTGGGCCTGCTGCGCCTCGTCGACGCCCTCGAGCTGGAGTACGGCGTCGAGGTGGAGCTGACCGCGCCCGGCCAGCGGCTGGACACGGTCGACGACCTGGTGGCGATCGTCGCGCGGGGCTGACCGTCGGGTGGCGGTGGCGCCCCCCGGGCCGCGCCACCGCCACCCCGGTCGGGCGTCACCGCAGCCGGCGACGCCCGCTCAACCACTCCCGCGCGGGCCGCGTGTTGAGCGACCAG
The DNA here is from genome assembly GCF_054052245.1 of Micromonospora sp. PTRAS2. NCBI lineage: Bacteria > Bacillati > Actinomycetota > Actinomycetes > Micromonosporales > Micromonosporaceae > Micromonospora > Micromonospora sp. PTRAS2. The sequence continues at coordinate 3,768 of NZ_JBSWBU010000007.1, read as the reverse complement.
AGCACCCAGGCGAGCAGCCCCAGCCCGACGATCGTGATCGCGCCGAAGAGGCCGAGCGAGGCCGCGGCGAACAGCCCGGACAGCGCGTACGCCGGGTAGGCCGCCCACGGCCGGCGGGCCGCCAGGGTGCCCGCCACCAGCGCGCAGGCCGCCGCCATGGTGGCGAAGAACACCGCGGCGCCGAGCGAGCCGTCCTCGACCAGCAGCCGGTGCACCGTCGCCAGGGCGAACAGCAGCGTCAGGACCGCGAAGACGAGCACGGTGACCCGCACGGGGCCGGGCATCGGCGGGGAACCCAGCAGGTCCCCGTATCCGCCCCCACGGAACGATCGAACGGCCATGGCACAACGATGACCGTCTACTTTTACGTCTCTTGAACACTGTCAGGAAGACGACAGGTCGGGGCGGGGGCCTAAGCTTCCCGCCATGGCGAAGTACCTCGACGTGCACCCGGACAACCCGCAGCCCCGCACCATCGGCCAGGTGGCCGACCTCATCCGCCGGGACGGGCTGATCGCCTACCCCACGGACTCCTGCTTCGCCCTGGGCTGCCGGCTCGGCAACAAGGACGGCATGGACCGGATCCGGGAGATCCGCCACCTCGACAGCGGCCACCACTTCACCCTGGTCTGCCGCGACTTCGCGCAGCTCGGCCAGTTCGTGCACCTCGGCAACGCCGTCTTCCGGGCCGTCAAGGCGGCCACCCCCGGCAGTTACACCTTCATCCTGCCCGCCACGAAGGAGGTGCCGCGCCGGCTGCTGCACCCGAAGAAGAAGACCGTCGGCGTCCGCATCCCCGCGCACACCGTCGCCCAGGCCCTGCTCACCGAGCTGGGCGAGCCGCTGCTGTCGAGCACCCTGCTGCTGCCCGGCGACGACGAGCCGATGACCCAGGGCTGGGAGATCAAGGAACGCCTCGACCACGCCATCGACGCGGTCGTCGACTCCGGCGACTGCGGCACCGAGCCCACCACCGTGGTGGACTTCTCCGACGGGGACCCCGAGATCGTGCGCGTCGGCGCGGGAGACCCGTCCCGCTTCGCCTAGCCCGGCCCCCCACCGGCGTGGCGTCCACTTGACACAATCGGACCCGCATTCGCTCGACATCATCGATCCCGGCCGCGCCGGGCCGGGCACTGCGAGGTCATCCGATGGTACGACTCCTCCTGACCATCGTCGCGACGCTGCTCCTGCTGGTCGTGGTGCGGTGGTCACAACCGGACGCCCTGCGGGTCGACGGGTTCTGGTCGCTGGCGGCGGTCGCGCTCGTGACGGCGGCCGGGGCGTCCCTGACCCTGCGGCTGTCCCGGGTGCTGTTCACGCGGCTGGCACCGTGGGTGCGCGGGGTGCTCTCCACCGCCGTCGCGTTCGCCCTGGTGGCCTCGTTCACCGGCGACTTCGGTCCCGTCGTCATCGTGGGCGCGGTGCTGCTGGCGCTGTCGCTGCTGTTCTCGTTGCTGCGGGGCGGCACGCTCCGCGCGGAGCCGTTCCCGCCGGACATGCTCGCCGTGGGCCGCCTCGCGGGGCGGTTCGCGGTGCCCGCGCTCTGGTATCTCGCCGCCGTCGCCGTGGTGCCGGGGGTGCAGTCGGCGCAGCGCTGGCCGGGCGCGCTGCTGGGCGGCATCGTCGCGGGCGGCACCCTCGTCACCGGCGCCGTGCTGGCGTTCACCCGGCCCTGGCACGCCGCCGTGACGCCGGTGACGGTGGACGGCGCCGTCAGGGCCGCGTACGGCGGGCTCGGGCACCTCGTCGGGATCGGTGACCCGCACACCGGCGCGGACCTGCGGGTGATGGGCTCCTCCGGCGTGCTCCTCGACCTCGCGGGCTTCCTGCCGGACCCGACGCCCGACGCGGTGCGTCGGCAGGCCGGCCGGCTCACCCCCGGCCTGGTGCGGGCGCTCTGCGCGGTCGAGACGCCGCAGCGCACGCTGCTCGCCTCCGCCGGCTACGGCGAGGCCGTGCACCTGTGGGACCCGGCGACCGGGAAGGCGGTGCGCGCCCTCGCCGGCCACCTGGCCCCCGTGAACGCCCTGTGCGTCGTGCCGGTCGACGGGACGGTCCTGCTCGCCTCCGGCGGCGGCGAGCGAGGGGTCCGGATCTGGGACCCCGAGGCCGGTCGGCAGGTCAGGATGATCGGGCACGGAGTGCGAGCGGGCGTCCAGGCGCTGTGCACCGTCGCCCGCGACGACGGGGGCAGGGCCCTCCTCGCCGCCGCGTACACCGACGGCGGGATCCGGGTGTGGGACCCGGTCGACGGACGGCCGATCCTCCAGATCGCCGCCCACTCCAGCAGCGTCAACGCCCTCTGCACCGGCACCGTGGACGGCGCGGGCTGGCTCGCCTCGGCCGCCAACGACGGCACCGTACGCCTGTGGGACCTCGTCACCGGCAAGGCGCTCGGTTCCTTCGACGACAGCTCACCCCGGTACGCGCTCTGCCCCGTGGAGTTGGACGGGGAGGTCCTGGTCGCGGCGGCCGGCGACGGCGTGGGCATCTCGCTGTTCGATCCGGCGACGAGGACGCGCCGGGGTTCCCTGGGCACGGGGCCCGTGCTGCAGATGCTGCTGAACCCGAGACCGACGGGCTGGATCCGGTCCATGTGCCAGGTCGGCAGCGGCGACGACGCGTTCCTGATGTTCGCCGGGTACGACCGCGCAGTCGGCCAGATCCGCCTCCGCCCGGCGCTACAGGCCCTGGCCTGACCTTCGACGCTAGGCGACCGGGGCGAAGCCGAGGTAGGCGCTGTGTGGGCCGGACCAGCCGGAGCCGAACGAGCCGTCGGGCTTTCCCTGCGCGTCGTACACCACCACGTGCAGCTCGCACGTCGTCATGTAGTCATCCGGCGCGCAGTTGGGCCAGTACTGGACGTTCACGGATGCCGTGAACGTGTCGTCCTCGGTGAGCGGCACCGTGGCCAGCGGTGTGTCGCCATAGCAGCCGCTGTCCTGGATGATGTCGTAGCACGCGGTCTGAATGATGGTCACGTGCCGGCTGGGTGAGCCCTTCGCGGTGCCGGTGACCTCCACCAGTTGCCCGTCGACCAGGCCACTGTGCGGGGTCGCGGTGATCGTGGCCGGGTCGCCGGTGAACTCCAGGGGCGCGGTGGCGACCGACTGCCAATCATCGTCGACGACCCATTCGACGAAGAATCGGCAGATGTCCGCGCGGCAGTAGACCGGCTCGTCGTCACCGTAGGGGCGGCTGCGGTAGACCCTGGTGCTGGCGCTCACCTGCTCGGAGATCCGCCCCAGCCGGCTGGTGGTCGTCGTGTGCACGACCGCGCAGCCGAGGCGGCTGCCGTCGTAGTCGTAGGTTTCCTTGTCGCACTGGACGATGGAGACCTCGGTCCTCTTGGGCAGGCCGGTCGCCGTGACCCTGACGACCGACGAGGCCGACAACCCGGTCGACGGGCGCGCCGTGACCGACGGCGCGCGGTCGAGCTGGGCCGACGCCGCAGGGGCGGACGGGCTCACGGCCACCACGCCCACCGCCAGGACCACTGCGGACAACCATGACCGGAACCTCATGCGGCGCCCCTTCCACAACAAGCCGGCTATCGACACTCGTCGTTGCAGAATCGACCCTAGTCGAGGAGAGTCCCGGAGACGGGACCGGCCGCTGTCGGCTGTCAGACAGCGCCGCACCGCGGCTCGCCGCCCTGGACGCGACGCCCGCCAGCACCTCCGGTGATCAAGAGGAAAGTGTCAGAGTAGATCTTCAGCCCGACGCTTTTCTCTTGATGACCGGAGGCTTTCGCAGCCGGGGCTG
>NZ_JBSWBU010000006.1:0-395677 GCF_054052245.1 Micromonospora sp. PTRAS2 | reverse complement strand
GCCGCCGGGAACGCCGCCAGGCCCGCCGGAGCACCCCCGCGCCGCAGCCCGAGACCGTGGCCGAGGAACCGGTCCCGGTCGCCTGACGGCCGGCACCGCCCCCGGCCGGCACGCGGATCGCGCGTGCCGGCCGGGGGCGGTCGGCCGGGCAGCCCCACGTCGGTCGGCCGGGGGACCGGTGCCGGTCCTCGGCCGGCCGCGAGCCGCCGCCGTCGGTAAGCTCCCCATGATGAGGCGGGCGGCACGGTGACCGTGGTCCCGGTCGTCATCGTCGGCGCGGGTCCCACCGGGCTCACCGCCGCGACGCTGCTCGCCCAGCACGGCGTGGAGTGCCTGGTGCTCGACCGGTGGGAGTCGGTCTATCCGCTGCCCCGCGCGGTCGCCCTCGACGACGAGGTGCACCGCATCCTCGCCCGGCTGGGGCTGCGGGAGGAGTTCGCGGCCATCTCCCGGCCGCACCGGGGCCTGCGGCTGGTGGACCGGAGCATGCGGGTGCTGGCCGAGTTCCCCCGCGACGTGACGCCGGGCCGGCACGGCTACCCGCAGGGGAGCCTGTTCGACCAGCCGGAGCTGGAGGCGATCCTGCGCGCCAACCTCGGCAGGCACGGCAGCGCCACCCTGCGCGGCGACACCGAGGTCACCGCGCTGGTCGACCTCGGCCACTGGGAGGGCGTGCACCAGCACCGGCGGTGTCTTCGGTGCCGGTGCCGGTGTCGAGGGGCGGGAAGCCCGGGTGCCTCACCCTGGCAAGGTGTGGCTGACGCCTGCGGCCTGCCGAATACTTCCTGTCGTGGACGCGAAACGACAGCTCGGGGAGTTCCTCCAGGCCCGCCGCTCACAGTTGCGGCCGGAGGACGTCGACCTGACCACCTACGGCGGCCGGCGCCGGGTGAGCGGTCTGCGCCGGGAGGAACTGGCCCTGCTCGCCGGGGTCAGCCCGTCCTACTACGCGCGGCTGGAGCAGGGGCAGTCGTCTAACGCGTCGGCGGAGGTCCTGGACGCGATCGCCACGGCGTTGCGCCTCGACGACGCCGAGCGGCGGCATCTGCACGTCCTGGCCGGCGGCGCTGTCCGCCGCCGGGCCACCGGACGGCGGTCGGCGCCGGAGACGGTCAGCGCGGCGGTGCGCCAGCTCATGGCGGCGCTGGGCGAGGTGCCCGCGATGGTCCTGGGACGGCGCGGCGACGTCCTCGCCTGGAACCGCACCGGGAACGCGCTGTTCGCCGGTCACGTCGACTTCGCCGCCCCGCAGCGCGCGGAGAGCCGTCCCAACATGCCCCTCCTGGTCTTCCTCGACCCGCACGTCCGCGAGCTGTACGCGGACTGGCCGGCGAAGGCCCGCGCCGTGGTGGGCACGCTGCGGCTGGCCGCCGGCGAACATCCCGACGACGCGGCGCTGGCGACGCTGATCGGGCAGCTGTCGCTGGGCAGCCCCCAGTTCGCCGCCCTGTGGGCCGACCACCGGGTGAAATCCGGTGCCGAGCCGGTGTACGAGATGCGGCATCCGCTGGTGGGCGCCATCAGCGTCACCCAGCAGAGCCTGCGCACCGAGCGTGGCCAGCAGGTCGTGCTGGCCACCACCGAGGTCGGCTCGCCGTCACACGCGGCCATGATGCTGCTCACGCACAGCACCGCCACCGCCCGGGTGACCGCCGCGAGCTGACCACCGGCTCCGAGAAGAACCCGCCCCAGAAGTACGCGCCGTGCGCGGCGCGGCGATCCCGCGTGCCCGAAACCGGGTCCGCGGCCGAACGAAGACAGGACAGAGATGCGCAGAAGGAACTTCGCCGCCGTGGCCGCGGGACTCGCCGCCGCGACGCTACTGACCACCGGCACCGGACCGGCCGCCCTCGCCGGGCCGCCCGCCTCCGCCCGGATCTTCCGGCACTTCGACCTCGCCCAGGGGCAGCTGCCGGAGAACATCGCCCTCGCGCCGGACGGCACCGCGTACGTCACGTTCGCCGCTGCCCGTCAGGTCGCCTCGATCGACCGGGACGGCACCGTCCGGGTCCTGGCCACGCTGGCGGCCCCCGCCGACGGCGGTATCCACACGCCCGCCCTCGGTTTCGCTCTGACCACGGGCATCGTGCGGCAGCCGGACGGCACGATCTACTTCCTGTACGCCAGCGGCGACGCGGCGACGACGGGCCTGTACCGGCTGCCGCGTGGCGGCGTCCCGTGCCGTGTCGCCGCGCTGCCCGCTGCCGGCCTGCCCAACGGCTTGGCCCTCGACGAGCGCACCGGGACGTTCTACGTCACCGACTCGGTGCTCGGCACCATCTCGGCCGTGCAGCCGGGCGGGCGTGCCGTCGTGTGGTCGTCGGCGCCGGAGCTGGCCGCGACGGGGTTCCTCGGCGTCAACGGGATCAAGGCCCGCGACGGCGCGGTCTGGGCCGGCAACCACGACCGGGGCACCTTGCTGAGGATCCCGGTACGCCACGGCGAGCCCGGGCCGGTCGAGGTGCGGGCGAGCGGCCTGAGCAGCATCGACGACTTCGCCTTCGCCGGGAGCGACGTGATCGCCGCCCTCGTCGGCGCCAACCGGGTGGTCCGGGTCGACGCCGCCGGCCGGTCGACGACCCTGCTGACCGCCGCCGACGGCCTGCAGAACCCGACCGCGGTCGCCGTGCGCGCGAACACCGCGTACGTCACCAGCGCCGCCTACCTGACGGCCGCCGACCCGAACCTGATCGTCGCCACCCTGCCGCGCCGCTGACCGTTCCTCCCCGGCGGGCGGGCGTCGACGAGAACGCCTTCGAGGGCGGCATCGCGGGTGCTCAGCCGGCGAAGGGATGGGCCGGGAAGCCCGGCACCTCGGGGCGGAACCGGAACAGCGCGCCCGCCGGGGAGCGGTCGTCGGCCGGCAGGCCCAGGCGGGACGACGTGACGTAGAGGTCCGCGTGGTCGGGACCGCCGAACGCGCACGACGTGGGGCGCCGGACCGGCAGCTCCACGACGGCGGTGCGGCGGCCGTCCGGCGCGTACCGGTGGACGGCGCCCCCGTCCCACAGCGCCACCCAGGCCCCGCCCTCGCTGTCGAGGCAGAGCCCGTCGGGGGTGCCCACCGCCGGCGGCACATCCACCACCGGCCGCCGGTCGCGCAGTTCCCCGGTCGCCAGGTCGAAGGCGAAGACGTCCAACCGTTGGGTGGCCGAGTCGACGTACCAGGCGGTGTCGCCCTCCCGGGTCCAGGCCAGCCCGTTGGAGACGGTGAGCCCGGTGAGCACCGTCTCGACCGCGCCGTCGGCGTCGAGCCGGTGCAACGCGGCCCGCCCCGGTGCCGCGTCGTACGCCATCGAGCCGCAGTAGAAGCGCCCGAGGGGGTCGCAGGCCCCGTCGTTCATCCGGATCGACGGGTCCGACCAGACCTCGGGCAACAGCTCCACCGAGTCGTCCCCCAACAGCGCGAAGCCCCGCTCGACGGCGACGACCAGCCCACCGGCGGATCGCGGGCGCAGGGCCGCGACCACCGGGGCGACGTGCCGGCGGGCGACGACCCCGGTGGCCGGGTCCAGCGCCAGGATGTCCCCGGCCAGCATGTCGACCCACCGCAGCCGCTGGTCGGCCGGGCACCACACCGGCCCTTCCCCGTGCCCGGCGAGGGGCGGGGTGACCTGCTCGACGTCGACCATCCGACACTCCTCAGTCGATCCGCGCTCCGGTCACGCCGAGCGGCGGCAGGGGCTGGCCGCCCAGGCCCGGGCGGTGGCGTGCCGGCGTCGGGATCGCCCCGGGTCAGTCCAGGTCGCGATAGTAGTAGAACATCGGCTCGGGTGCCCCGGGCTCGACGTTGGTGAAGCCGTGCGCCTCGTAGAAGCGGCGGGCGTCGACGTCCGCGCCGTCGACGTTGATCTCCAGCGAGCCGGCGCCGCGTTCGCCGGCCAGCCGGCAGGCGGCCTCCAGCAGGGCGTGTCCGTACCGCCGTCCGCGCGTCTCGGGGCGCACGTACAACTCGTCGAGGGTGGCCACCGGGCCGGCGTACCAGAGGCTGGGCCGGAAGGAGAGCACGGCCACCCCGACGGCCGGGTCGCCGCCGAGCAGGACCAGGAAGTGCTCACCGGCGAGGAGCCGCCGCAGCCGGGCGGCGAGCACCTGTGGCCCCGGCGTGGGGGTGTCGAACTCGCGGTTGAAGGCGTCCAGCATCTCGGCCACCAGGTCGGCGTCGGACACCGTCGCCGGCCGGACCGGGCGCTCGTGCTCGGGCTCTGTCCCCATCCGGCGTAGCCTTCCGATCGCCGCGGCGGCGAGCAACGCATTATCCCGGCGCGACCGGGCGGCGGGCCGCGGCGCACCAGGGGGCCGGGGCTCCGAATGTTTCGGTACCGGCCGCGTGGCCGAGGGGCGGCGGCCGGGCGGCGCACTCCCGCCCGAGTCTGCGGTGCCGATGGTCCCGCTCGCCTGCCTGCGCCGACGTGCTGTCGGCGGCCCGTCGGGCACCCGGCGAGGTTTCCGAAACATTTCCGGAAGTTGTTGACACTGTCGCTGGCCGGTATCGATACTGACCCTCCGATAAGGATGCATGAACTTCGATTATTGGTGGCGTGCCTCAAGGAGGGCCTGTGAACGGCAGCCTGAGACGGCGGAAGAGAATGACGAGAGCCGCCCTGCCGGCGGCGGTGTTGTTGCTGGTGAGCGGCGCGGTGGCGGTCCAGTCCACCGCCCCCGCCGCCGCAGCCGAGACCACGCTGCGGGCCGCGGCGGCCAAGGCGGGGCTGTTCTTCGGCGTCGCCGCCTCACCCAACCGGCTCTACCCGATCGTCGGTCAGGAATTCAACCAACTGACCCCCGAGAACGACATGAAGCCGGACCGGATCGCCACGTCGAGCGGCGGGCTGCAGAACACCGGCGGCGCGGACACCCTGGTCAACCACGCCCAGAGCAACAACATGCTGGTCCGGGGGCACACGCTGGTGTGGCACTCGCAGGCCGGCGCGCTGCAGGGCGCCAGCCAGGCGACGCTGAACACCTTCATCGGCAACGCCATCAACCGCTGGGGCAGCAAGATCGCCTACTGGGACGTCGTCAACGAGGCCCTGGAGGACAACAACACCGGCCGGCGCCGCAACCAGTGGCCGCACACCATGAACCGGGACGCCAACGGCGACGGTGACTACTTCGACGCCGGCGACACCGACGTCATCCGGGACTCGTTCATCCGGGCCAAGCAGGTCGTGCAGGCCGGCGGGTACTCGACCAAGCTCTGCATCAACGACTACGACGTCGAGGGCCTGACGGTCCAGGGTGGTGGCCCGAACCGCAAGGCCAACGCCCTGTACGACATCGTCCGCACCTACCGGCAGTACATCGACTGCGTCGGGTTCCAGTCGCACTTCAACGACAACCCGAACAGCATCATCACCAACGACCTCCAGGCCAACATCCAGCGCTTCGCCGACCTCGGCGTCGAGGTGCACCTCTCCGAGGTGGACATCGACGACGACCTGAGCAACAACGACATCGGCGCGGGCCAGGCGGAGAACTACCGCAAGGTCGTGCGGGCCTGCCTGAACGTCTCCAAGTGCACCGGCATCACCGTCTGGGGCATCTCCGACAGCGAGTCGTGGCGCTCCTCCGAGCGGGGCCTGCTGTTCACCGGCGGCAACGGCAGCTACCAGAAGAAGGCCGCCTACCACGCGGTCCTCGACGAGCTGAACAAGGGACGCACCACCACCCCGCCGACGACCACGCCGCCCCCCACGACGCCTCCGCCGACGACGCCCCCGCCGACCACCCCGCCGCCGACCACGCCCCCGCCCACCACGCCGCCGCCGACCACCCCGCCGCCGGCCACCGGCTGCTCGGCCACGGTCTCGCTGAACTCCTGGACCGGGGGCTTCGTCGCCACCGTGCGGGTCACCGCCGGCACCTCGCCGATCAGGGGGTGGACCGTCGCGCTCACCCTGCCGGCCGGGACGGCGGTCACCAACGCCTGGAGCGCCACCGCCAGCGGCTCCAGCGGCACCGTGCAGTTCAGCAACGTCAGCTACAACGGCGCGGTGAACGCCGGCCAGTACACCGAGTTCGGCTTCCAGGGCACCGGGAGCGCCACCGGCCTGACCCCGGTGTGCACCGCCTCCTGAGCACCACCCGTCCCGGGCGGGCGCACCGCGTCCACCCGGGACGGACGACACGTGATCCGGCCACCGGCCGGCCACGGGAACTCACCCGGGGCCGGCCGGTGGACGTTGGGCGGGCCGGGGGCCACGGGCGCCCCGCCGGCCGAGCGCGGCGGCGGCGACGAGCACGGTCACCACGAGCGCGCCGAGGAGGGTGAGGCCGGCCACGCGTACCGCCCGGGACGGGCCGGGGCGGACGGGCACGGCGACCGGGCCGGCGGCGACCGGCACCGGCGGGCCGGCCTGGCGGGGGTCGAGGGCGGCGACAGCGGCGTACGCGTCGAGGACGCCGGCCCCGCCTGGGCCCTCGCGCCCGCCGCCCGGCGCGGGCAGCGCGGTCCGTTCGAGGCGGGCGCGGACCTCGGCCTGGGACAGGCCGGGATGGTAGGAGCGGACCAGGGCGGCCACCCCGGCCACGTAGGCCGCCGCCACGGCCGCCCCGCCGACGGTGTAGTGGCCAGCGCCGCGCGGGGCGATCCCGAGGCCGGCGCCCGGGGCGGCGAGGTCGACACCTGCGTCGGCCCCCACCGGGCCGGGGACCCCGTCGACGCCGACCGCGTTCACCGCCAACACCGTCGGATACCCGGCGGGATAGCCGACCGGGGGGTCCGCGCCGTCGCCCCGCCCCTGGCCGTTGACGGCGGCGACGACCAGGGCGTCCCGGTCGGCGGCGGCCTGCACGGCGCGGGCCAGCTCGCCGCTGTCGGTGGTGACCCCGGTGGCGACGAGGATCACGTCCGCCCCGGCGGCGGTGGCGAGCCGGATGCCGGCGGCGAGGCGGGCGGGGCTGATCCGACGGTTCGCGTCGGTGACCCGGACCGGCAGGATCTCGGCGTCCGGGGCGAGGCCGGTGGGGCCGGCGTCGCCCGTCGGACGGGCCGCGACGATGCCGGCCAACGCCGTACCCCGGCCGGCGCAGTCGCTGTCCGCCCGGCCGCCGGTGACGTCGGCACCCGCGCGCACCGAGCCGGCCAGGGCGGGCGCGGCGGCGCTCACGCCGGTGTCCACGACGGCGACCACCACCCCCGCGCCCCGGGTCAGCGGCCAGGCGGCCTGCGGGGCGAGGCGGCGCAGCGCCCACGGGGTCTCCCGCGCCGTCACCGGGGACGGCCCGACGCAGGTGCCCGTCGCGTGGGGCAGCGGCGGCGGCTGGTCGGCCTCGGCGGCCCGGGCCGGCGGGGCGGCGAGAACCGCGACGGCGATCAGCGTCCCGACGGCACCCGCGCGGGCCCGGCGGGCCGGAGCGCTCACGGCAGCGGCGCCGGTTCCGGCGTCGCCCCGGGTCGGGCGGGCGTGGCGGGGTCCGGCGTCTGCCGGGCGAATCGACGGGCCCGCCAGGCGAGCGCCCCCACCGCGGCCAGCAGGAGGAGACCGAGGCCGGTGAGCGCCAGCGGGTGGGGGCCGCCAGCCCCGGCGGGAGCCGGTGCTGCCGACCCGGCCGGGTCCGGGCCGACCGCCGCCATCGGGTCGATCATGCCCCAGCCGTTCTCGGGGCTCGGGCTCGACCGGCCCCCCGGGTCGGCGGTGGCCTTGATCCGGCTGGCCACCTGGGCGGCATCCGACTCGGGCAGCGCGGCGCGCACCAGGGCGACGGTGCCGGCGACGTAGGCGACGGCGTACTCGGTGCCGCTGCGCGGGCGCGTCCCGGTGGCACCGACGCCGAGCGTCGGCACGTCGAGGCCGGGCGCGGTGACGTCGACCCCGCCGGCCGGGTACGCCGCGACGGGCCGCAGGTCGGGGCCGACCCCGCCGACCCGGAGCAGCCCGTCCTGCGCCTGCGCGGCGGTGCCGTCGGCGGTGGCGGCGGGGGCGACCACCACCACGTCGTGCGCCACGGCGGAGCGCACGGCCCGCGCCACGGCGGGATCGGTGAGCTTCGCGTGCCCGCCCAGGGCGATGACGCGCGCGCCGGCCGAGACGGCGACCTCGATGCCGAGGGCGGTCCGTTCCGGTTCGGGGTCGGCGGTGGCGGAGACGATCCGGACCGGCAGGATGCGCGCCCCGGGGGCGACGCCCACCACCGGCCGGCCCGGACCGGTGCCGGTGTCCGCCGCGATCACGCTCGCCATCGCGGTGCCGGTGCCCAGGCAGTCGGTGTCGGCGCGGGCCTTGCCGGTGGTGAGGTCGGCACCGGGGGCGACCCGGCCGGCCAGGGCGGGCAGGCCGCCGTCGACACCGGAGTCCACCACCGCCACCAGCGTCCCGGCCCCCCTGCTGCGCGGCCAGGCCCGCGAGGGGGAGAGCGCCGCGTCGGCCCAGTGGGACCCGGTGCCGGCGGAGGCGGCGACGACGCAGGTCGAGGCACCCGCCGTGGACCGGGCCGGCGAGCCGTTCGGGGCACCCGCCGGCAGCAGGCCGTAGCGGACCCCGTCGCCGACGGCGTCCCAGGGCAGCACCAGGACCCAGCCCGCGGCCAGCCGCTGCCCGACGGCGGTGAGGGTCCGGCCGTCCGGCTGCCGACGTCCCTCGTTGAGCCGGTAGATCTCGTCGGCCCGGTCGGGATCGGCCAGGAACCGGGTGGCGAGGCCGGCCAGGTCCTCCGCCGTGCCCCGGGGCCCGGCGGTCACCGCGTAGTACTTCACGTACGCCGGGGGCGGTGCCGCCGCGACCGGGGTGACGGGGGCGACGACCAGTGCACAGGCCGCCACGAGACAGCCCAGCGCGCGCGCCCACGAGAACCCTGACCAGGACACCAGCACCCGGATCATCCACCGCCTCCTCACCGCGGACGGGCGCCGGCCGGCGGGGCGCCTCGGGCCGACAACGGTCCGCCGCCGGTCACGGTTCACCGCCGGCGGCGGAAAGTTCGCCGACGGGCCCGCCGCCGGGGCGGCCGGGGGAGCCGTCGACCTCGCCGGCGGCGGCGTCGCGGGTCGTCACCGACCAGCGGGCCCGCAGCGCCCGGCCGACGACGACCGGCACCAGGCGGTGCCCGGTCAGGGCGGCGACCTGGCGGGCGAAGGCCAGCTCGGGGCCGGACAGGCCGCCGCTGAGCACCACCCCGACCCCCTCGGGCAGGCCCGCCTCGTCGGTGGGGAAGTCCGGCCGGTGTACGCAACCGTCGGGCAGGTCGGCGCCGAACAGGTCGCCGACGACGGTGACCGTGTGCCCGGCGGCGTGCACCTGCTCGGCCAGCTCCCGGGCATGCCGGCTGACGGCGCCGGGCGGGCCGGTCACGGTGAACACGTCCGGGACGCCGGCCAGGTCGACCCAGAGCGCCCAGCCCTGCCGGTCGCCCAGCCGCACCGGGAGTCGCATCGCCGGCCGGGTGCGCTCCGGGGCGTACCAGGCGTAGCGGGTCTGCCCGGCGCCCGGTGCCGCGCCGCTGACCCGGACCGTCAGGGTGCCGGCGGCCGAGGTCACCTCGGTGCGCAGGTCGCCGTCCGTGGCCGGCGGGGGTTCCGTCGTGGTGGGTCGGGGCGCCGCCGGTAGCTGGGCCAGGTCGGTGACCTCCGCCGTGGGCGGCTCGGCCGTGTCGGCGTCGTCCGCCGTGGGCGGCTCGGCCGTGTCGGCGTCGTCCGCCGCCGGGGCCGCGGTGAGCGCGAGCCGGGGCGGGCGGGCGGTCAGGGCGTCGGGGCGGCGGGCCCGTCGGCGTGCCCGGGTGGCCCGGCGTGCCCGGGTGGTGAGGAGCAGGGCCGCGAGGAACAGGGCCGCGAAGAGCAGGGCGACGGCGGCGAGTCCGGTGCCCCCGGCGAGGCGGCCAGGCCGGCGCGGCGGGGCCGGGTCCGGTCGTGCCGGGGTGGCCGTGGCGGCGACGGTCGGGACCGCGCCGGTGCGCACGCCCGGCCCCCGGGCGTCGGCCGGCAGCTCCAACACCCAGCCGGGACGCAGCTCGGCGGGGTCGGTCAGGCGTCCGCCGTCGGGCTGGGGCCGGTCCCGGTTCAGGTCGAAGATCTCCCGGTACCGGTCGCCGCTGCCGAGGGTGCGCGCCGCGATCTGGTAGAGGTACTCCCGCTGACCGGCCACCGGTGGGCCCACCACGTAGTACCTCCCGCTCGCCGCCGCGCCGGGAGACGGCGCGGCCCCGGCCGGGGCGGGTGGCGGCACGAGCGCGGCCAGGAGCGCCACCGCCGCGACGAGGGCGCCGCGCCGCAGGGGGCGCCGGTCGGCACCGCGCCGGGTGGCTGGGTCCTCCGGTGGCCGGCTGCCGCCGGCAGCGGTCGGGAAAAGCACGCGCACCTTCCTCCATCCGGGCCGAGCGGAGCCCGTCGTGGGCCTGCGGGCCTACAACGGCGGCGGCCGGCGATCCGTTCAGCGCGGCCCGCCGCGAACCGCCTGCCGGTTTGCCGAATCGCAATCGGGGCGGCATCGGGCGTCCCGGTTGGACGCCGTAGCCTGGGCGGGATCGCGATCATCGCCTGGGAGGTAGCGCTGTCCCGCCCGCTTCCGGTGACGAGGCGCCGGCGGGCCCGGCGGGCCCGTCTCCTGCCCGGCCTCCTGCTGTGCTGTCTCGGCGTCGTCGCACCGACCGTGGTCGTGGCGGCGCCGGCGGCGGCCACGCCCGCGCCCGCGTCCAGCGCCGGCAGCGCCGCGCCGAGTGCGCCGGCCCCGCCGGGCCGCGACGTCGCACCCGGCGGGTTCGTGAAGTACGTGGTGGTCCGCGCCGAGCAGGGGCGGGTCGACCACCTCTGGGAGATCGCGCTGCGGGTCCTCGGCGACGCCCAGCGCTACCTGGAGATCTTCGCCCTGAACAAGGGGCGGGTCCAACCGGACGGCATCCCCGTCACCGACCCCGGCGTGCTGCGCCCGGGGTGGATCCTGGTGCTGCCGTGGGACGCCGTCGGCGCCGAGGTGGGTTACGGTCCGCTGCCGGCGTTCACCCCGGCGAGCCCGAAGCCGTCGAAGGGGTCCCGCCCGACCGCCGCGCCGAACAGCGACGTGGTCTGCACGGTGGCGTCGAAGCGGCGGGTCACCGGGGTGCCGTGGGCGCAGCTGCGGTTGACCCCGGAGGTCGCCTGGACGCGCGGCAAGGGGGCGGGGGTCTCGGTCGCGGTCATCGACTCCGGTGTGGACGGCACGCTGCCGGCGCTGGGCGGCCGGGTGCGCCCCGGTGCGGACGCCGCCGCCGGCACCGGCGAGGGCTCGCGGGGGGACCGGGACTGCACGGGACACGGCACCGCGATGGCCGGCATCGTCGCCGCCGCCGCGCAACGGGGCACCGACTTCGTCGGCGTCGCCCCGGAGGCCACCATCGTGCCGGTGAAGATCGGGGTGAGCGGCGGGGTGGCGGACTCGGCGGACCTGGTGACCGCGCTGCGGGTGGCGACGGCGCAGCGGGCCGGGGTCGCCATGGTCGGCGCGTCGGTGGACACGACCGACAAGCGGGTGGTGGCGGCCCTGCGTGCGGCGGTCGACCGGGGAACCACCGTGGTGGTGGCCGCCCCGGCGGCGACGGCGGCGAAGGGCGCGGCCCTGCCCGAGGGGGTGCTGCGGGTCGGCGCGGTGGGCCCCGACGACCGGCTGACCGAGGTGTACCGGCCGGGCGAGGTCGACGTGGTGGCGCCCGGCGTGGACGTGGTGAGCCTCGGGATCGGCTCGGGCGAGGTGGAGGGCAGCGGCACCGACTACGCCGTCCCGTTCGTCGCCGGGCTGGTGGCGCTGGTGCGCTCCAGCGAGCCACGGCTCGGCGCGGCCGAGGCGGCGGCCCGGGTCACGGCCACGGCCGACGGGGCGGCGGCGGGTGCCCGCAGCCAGCGCGACCGGGAGTACGGCTGGGGCATGATCAACCCCGCGGCGGCGGTGAACGCCAAGCCGGCCGGCGTCACCGCCACCGTCGAGCGGCGGAGCCCGGCCGGCGCGATCGCCGCGCTGGTGGCGATCCTCGCGCTCGCCGCCCTCGCCGTCGGCCTGCGACTGCGCCGCCGCCCCTGACCGCCGCCGCATCCGGCCGCACCCCGCCGTCCCTGACCGCCGCTGCCCCGGCCCCGTTGCGCGCCGCGCGGGTGCCGCGCCCAGTGGTCAGGGCGCGGGCTCGACGTACGCGGTCTGGATCATCCGGTGCCCGCGCCGGGTCAGCACCATGGCCCGGCCGGGCGGCAGGTGCCGACCCTTCACCCCGCCGAGCAGCGGCCCCTCCGTCGGCGGGCAGGACAGGGCGAGGTCCGGGCTGTTGGCCTCCTGGAGCCGGCGCAGCAGCGGATCCATCGACATCCGCATGAGGTTCGCGGTGCCCCGCACCACCACCATGTGCAGGCCGATGTCGGTGCCGTGCGGCACGTACGGGATCAGCGGTTGCAGCGGGTTGTCCTGCCCGGCGAGCATCTCGAAGTCGTCGACCAGCACGAACAGCCGGGGTCCGGTCCACCAGTCGCGGCGGCGCAGCTGCTCGGGGCTGATCTCCTTGCCCGGCAGGCGTCCCTTGAGACCGGCCACCGCGTCGGCGATGGTCTCCCGGGTGGCGTCGGCCGAGACCGAGTAGCCGAGGCGGTAGTCGTCCGGGATCGTGTCGAACAGCTGCCGCCGGTAGTCGACGACGAGGATCCGCGCCTCGGCCGGGGTGAACCGGCCGACGATCATCCGGGCCAGGTGCCGCAGCAGGTTGGTCTTGCCGCTCTGGCTGTCGCCGAGCCCCGTCAGGTGCGGCAGCTCCGCGAAGTCGTGCCAGTACGGCTGCAGGTCGGTCTCGTCCAGGCCGAGCGGCACCCACAGGTCGCCCTCGGCGGGCGGGAGGTCGGCGGCGGGCAGCACCGCCGGCAGGGTCCGCACGGGCGGCGCCTGCGGCCCGGGCCAGAACTCGGCGACCGTGGCGGCCAGCTCCCGCGCCCCCTCGGCCGAGCTCGCCGGGTCCGGGTTGCCGTCGATGCGCGGCAACGCCCCGAGGAAGTGCAGCTTCTCCGGCGTGAGCCCGTGGCCCGGGGCGCGCGGCACGGTGGCGGCCAACCGCAGGTCGATGGCGGAGTCGACGGCGTCGCCGAGGCGCAGCTCCAGTTTGATGCCGAGCTGGTCGCGCATGCTGTGGTGCACCTCCGACCAACGGGCCGCGCTGACGATCAGGTGCACCCCGAAGTTGAGGCCCCGGGCCGCGATCTCGCGCAGCGAGACCTCCAGCGGCTCGAACTCCTGCCGCAGCGTGAACCAGCCGTCGACCACCAGGAACACGTCGCCGTACGGGTCGTCGGCGATCTTGCCCTCGGCCCGCAGCCGCCGGTAGGTCTGGATGCTGTCGATGCCTTGCTCGGCGAAGCGCCGCTCCCGTCGGGTGATGAGGCCGGTGACCTCGGTGACGGTCCGGCCGACCCGGTCGGTGTCGAGCCGGCCGGCGACGCTGCCCACGTGGGGCAGCCCGGCGACGGTGCCCAGGGTGCCGCCGCCGAAGTCCAGGCAGTAGAACTGCACGTCGGTGGGGCGGTGGGTCAGCGCGAGCGCGCAGACCAGCGTACGGATCAGGGTGCTCTTGCCGCTGCGGGTGCCGCCGGCGACGCCGATGTGTCCGCCCACCCCGGACAGGTCCACGGTGAGCAGGTCGCGCAGCTGTTCGTAGGGCTTGTCGATGAAGCCGAGCGGGACGACCAGCCGGCCGTTGCCGGGCCAGTCCGTGGCGACCAGCCCGAGGTCGGGGTCGGGCGCGAGGGCCGGCAGGAGACTGTCGAGGGTGGGGGAGTCGGCCAGCGGCGGCAGCCAGACCTGGTGGGCCGGCGGCCCGGAGTCGACGAGCTGGTCGGTGACGATCGAGAAGACGGCCCGCGCGGCGGGCGTCTCCGGCTCGTCCTGCGGCGGGGCCGGTTCGTCCTGCGGCGTCTCCGGCTCGTCCGGGGGCGGTGCCGGCGTCTCGACCGGCACGAGCTCCAGCCCGTAGGGCACCACCTGCCGCTGGACCACCTCCTGCCGGGCCCGGCTGCGGCGCGGGCGGTACTCCCCGGAGACGTAGGCGGCCTTGAACCTGATCAGGGTGGAGACGTCCATCCGCAGGTACCCGTTGCCCGGTGCGGCCGGCAGCTCGTACGCGTCGGGCACCCCGATCACCGACCGCGACTCCATCGCCGAGAAGGTCCGCAACCCGATCCGGTACGACAGGTGCGACTCCAGCTGCCCGATCCGGCCGTCGTCGACGCGCTGGCTGGCCAGCAGCAGGTGCACCGCGAGCGACCGGCCGAGCCGTCCGATCATGACGAACAGGTCGATGAAGTCGCGGTGCGCGGCGAGCAGCTCGGAGAACTCGTCGACGACCACGAAGAGGGTGGGCAGCGGGTCGAGCGGCGCGCCGCCGGCGCGGGCCTTCTCGTAGTCGAGCACCGAGCTGTAGCCGCCGGCCGCCCGCAGCAGTTCCTGGCGGCGCACCAGTTCGCCGTGCAGGGCGTCGCGCATCCGGCCGACCAGCGACGCCTCGTCGGCCAGGTTGGTGATCACCGCGGAGGTGTGCGGCAACCGGTCCAGGCCGAGGAACGTGGCCCCGCCCTTGAAGTCGACCAGCACGAGGTTGAGCGTCTCCGAGGAGTGCGTGACGGCCAGCGCCAGGACCAGGGTGCGCAGCAGCTCGCTCTTGCCCGAGCCGGTCGCGCCGATCAGCATGCCGTGCGGCCCCATCCCGCCCAGCGCGGACTCCTTGATGTCCAGCTCCACCGGGGCGCCCGTGGCGTCGACCCCGATCGGCACCCGCAGCCGCGCGTCGGGGGCGCGCCGCCCGCGCAGCGCGGCCAGGTCCAGCCGTTCCAGGTCGGGGATGCCCAGCAGCGTGCCGAGGTCGAAGTCGGCCTTCATCGGCTCGGGGGCGAGCTCGGTGCTGACCGCCAGCCGGTAGGGCGACAGGAGCCGGGCGACCGTCCGGGCCCGCGCCGGGCCGAGCAGGTCGGGGGCGGCGAGCACCTGCCGGGTCTCCTGGCCGACCCGGTCCCGGCCGAGCATGGTCAGCGCGTCGGCGGTGACCTCCAGGTTGAGGATCCCCTTCCCGGTGGCGACCGGCGGGTCGTCCAGGTCGACGAAGACGGCGTTGCGGTAGCCGCCGGCGGTGAGCCGGTGCCCGGCCGGCACCCGGCCGCCGTCGCGGACCACCACCACGTACGGCTCGTCCCGGTCGGCGGTGGCCCCCGCCTCGTACCGGGGGCGGCCGGTGAACTCCGCGCCGAGGAGCCGTTCGAGCCGCTCGATCCCGTCGGCGGCGAGCCGCAGACCGCCCGCGGCGTCCTGCTCGGCGGGATGCTGGGCGTGCGGCAGCCACTTGGCCCACTCCCACGCCGCGAGCCCGTCCGGCCCGACGCAGAACGCCACCCGGACCTCCTCGGGCGCGTGCAGCGTGCCGAGCTGGGCGAGCAGCGACCGCAGCAGGGCCCGGGCCAGCGGCCGCTCGCCGGTGACCCGGATCTCGGCGAAGCCCGGCAGGAACAGCGCCACCGGCTGGTCCGGCAGGGTGCTGTACGCCCTGATGAACCGGCGCAGCGCCTTGGCGGCCACCGGTTCGAGGTCCTCGACGGGCTTGGTCTGCATCGGGGCGATCCGCACCGCCAGCCGCTGCTCGCCGGTGCCGACGCGGATCTCCAGGAAGTCCGGGTGGGTGGGGCGCCGCTCCCAGCGTCGGGTGGTCATCGCCAGCGACCACAGCGACGCCGGGTCGGGGTGCCGCCAGAGGCTGGACGCGCGCTGCTCGACCGCGAATCGGCGGACCCGCCGTCGGTGCTGGGCGAGGTAGCGCAGGTAGTCGCGGCGGTCGCCGCCGTGCCGCTGCTTGCGTTCCCCGCTGCTGGCGATGACCGAGCCGATCATCACCCCGCCCATGGCCACCGCCATCATGCCGGCCATCACCCAGGTCAGCGGGCCGCGCGACGGGCCCATGAACATCAGCATCATCACGCCGGTCATGAGCGCCATCGGCAGCACCATCATGGCCTGCCGGGCACCGTTCTGCTGCGGCTCGCTCAGCTCCGGCGGCTCCTGGAGGGTCAACTCGCCGGTGGGCATCTCCGGCCCGCCGCGCCGCGCCGGTCGCCGGAACAGCACCGTCCCCATACCCGTCCCCCTCCACATGCGGCATCGGTCCGCCCCCCACAACGGACCCGGGCCGCTTTCGGGTCGATCGCTTTTTCGTCCGCCGGGGCGGGCGGCCCGCCAGGGAGGCGGCCGGCGGCGGCGCGGGCCGGGCGGGCCGTCGGCCGGAAAGAAAATCCGGGTCGCCGTTGAACCGTCCGCCGACGGCTCCGTTGAAGGGGCCATGACTGGCACCGTGACCGAGCAGATGTGCCGGCTGGTCGTGCGTGGACCCAGCCGGCAGATCGAGGTGGCCGTCCCGGCCGGGGTCGTCGTCGCCGACCTGCTGCCGGCGCTGCTGCACCACCTCGGCGACGGGCTGGCCGACACCGGCCTCGGCCACGGCGGCTGGGTCCTGCAGCGGGCCGGCGCGGCCCCGCTCGACGAGGAGAGCAGCGTCGCCGCGCTCGACCTGCACGACGGCGACCTGGTCTACCTGCGTCCCCGCGCCGACCAGCTGCCCGAGGTCGACTTCGACGACCTCGTCGACGGGATGGCGACCGGGGTGCGGGACCGGCCCGGCCGGTGGCGCCCCGAGCTGAACCGGCCGGTGGCGCTGGCCGTGGCCGGTCCGCTGCTCGCGGTCGGCCTGCTGGCCCTGCTCATGCCCGGCCCGGTCCCGCTGCGGGCGGCGGCGGCGCTGACCGTGGCGGTGCTGGCGCTGGCCGCCGGGGCGGCCCTGGTCCGGGCCGGCGGCGAGCGGGGCTTCGGGGTGCTGCTCGCGGTCGCCGCGACCGGCTACGCCGCGGCGGCCGGGCTCGTGCTGCCCGGGGACGCCGGCGCGGCCTGGCCGCTGGCCGTGCCGCAGGTGCTGGGCGGCACCGCCACCGCGGCGGCCGTCGCCGTCCTCGCCGCCGGGCTGCTCGGGGCGGCCACCCCGGTCTTCGTCGCCCTGGCCACCGCCCTGCTGCTGGGCGTGCTCGGCGGGGCCGCCGCCACCGCCGGCGGGCTCACCGGGGCGCAGGCCGGCGCGGTGGTGGCGGTGGCGGCGACCGCCCTGGTGCTGACCGTGCCGCTGCTCGCGTTCCGCCTCGCCGGGCTGCGCCTGGCCCCGTTGCCGACCCGGCCCGAGCACCTCCAGGAGGACATCGCCCCCGAGCCCGCCGGCCCGCTGATGGACCGGGCACGGGCCGTCGACCGGCTGATGACCGCCCTGTACGCCGGTGCGGCCGCCGCGACCGCCGTGGCGCTGCTGGTGGTGGCGCACCGGGCGGGCTGGGCCGAGCTGACCCTGGTGGCGCTGGTCGCGCTGGTCTGGTCGCTGAACGCCCGGCCGATGACCAGCGCCTGGCACCGGCTGGCGCAGGGCGTACCGGCGCTGGTGGGGCTGACCGCGGCGGCCGTCGACACGCTGGCCGGCCTCGGGCCGGTGGGCCGGATCGCGGCGCTCGGCGCGCTGCCGGTGGCCGTGCCGGCCCTGCTGATGGCCGCGCGGAGCCTGAGCGAGCGGCGGGTGACGCCGTACTGGGGGCGGGTCGGCGACCTCACGTTGACCGCGGCGGCCGTGGCCCTGCTGCCGATCCTGCTCGCCGTCCTCGGCGGGTACGGCTTCTTCCGGGCGATCGGGGGCTGACGCCGTGCAGTCCCGACGCGACCAGGTGCAGGCCCAGTCCCACCTGCTCGGCCGGCTCAGCGCCGCGCTGGTGGCCGGCGAGCCGGACGGTCTGGAGACGCCGCACCGGCGCACCACCGTCGGCCTGCTCGCCGGGATCCTGGTCGCCGCGCTGGTCGCCGGGGGCTTCACCCTGTACGGCTTCTTCGCCCCCGGCGGGGCCACCGCGTGGCGGCGGGCCGGGGCGCTGGTGGTGGAGAAGGAGACCGGGTCGCGCTACCTCTTTCTCGACGGGCGGCTGCGCCCGGTGCTCAACTACGCCTCGGCGCGGCTGCTGCTCGGCGAGGACCTCGCCGTCGTCACCGTGTCGGCGAAGTCGCTGCGCGGGGTGGCGCACGGGCAGCCCGTCGGCATCGTGGGCGCCCCCGACGTGCTGCCGGCCGGCGGGCTGGCCGGTGCCCACTGGACCGCCTGCGCGCCCGCCGCCACGGACCTGGCCGGCACCGAGACGACCGCGCTCACCCTGGCCGTCGCGGCGACGGCGGACGGGACGGCGCTGCCGGCCGACCGGGCGGTGCTGGCCCGGCCGGCGGGCGACCCGGCCGCCGGCCACCTGATCTGGAACGGCCGCCGGTTCCGCCTCACCGCGCCGTGGCTGCCGGCCGTGCTCGGCCACGACGGGCCGGCGGTCACCGTGCCGGCGGCCTGGCTGGACCTGCTGCCGGCCGGGCCGGACCTGGGGCCGGTGGCCGTGCCGGGGCGCGGCGAGGCCGGGCCGGTGGTGGACGGGGAGCCGACCCGCGTCGGCCAGCTCTTCACCGCCCGGACCGCCGAGGGCTCGGAACGCCACTACCTGCTGCGCCGCGACGGGCTGGTCCGGCTCACCCCGCTGGCGTACGCGCTGCTGGCCGCCGACCCGGCCACCGTCGCCGGTTACGACGGCCGGGCGGTGGTCCCGACCCCGCTCAGCCCGGCCGCGCTGGCCCGGCTGCCCGTCGCGGCGCGGCCGCCGCTGGCCGACGAGCTGCCGGAGGTGGCGCCGGCGGCGGCGTCCCGCGGCCCCGGTCTCGCCTGGTGCCTGCGGTTCGGCGCCGACGGCCGCCCCCGGGTCGTCGCGGCCCGGGCGGTGACGGCGTCCGGGATCGTCCGGGGCGGGGTCGGGGTGACCCGGACCGCGCGCACCGCCGACGCGGTGGGGGTCGCCCCCGGGCTCGGCGGGCTGCTGGTCGCCGGCCGCGGCGGGGAGCCCGGCACCGGCTACTACCTGGTGACCGACGCCGGGGTGAAGTACCCCCTCGCCGGCGGTGCGGTGGCGGAGCGGCTGGGCTACCCGCCCGCGAACGCGACCGTCGTCTCGCCGGACCTGATCGACCTGCTGCCGACCGGCCCCGCCCTCGACCCGCGCGGGGTCGTCGGATGAGGCCGGCCCGGCAGGGGAGCCGGCGCCGCGGATCCGCCGCGAGCGCCCGAACCGGAAAGGAACGCACATGCCACTCGGCAACGAAGTCGACGAGCAGACCATCCGCAGCACCATCTCCGCGATGAACCAGACCGACGCGCAGTGCGACGCGGCGCAGCGCGCCGTCGACAACACCGCGAGCTTCCTGGACACCCAGTGGCGCGGGGAGGCGAAGACCGTCTTCACCAACTCCATCCAGCAGTGGCTGGAGGGGCTGAGCAAGGTGAAGCAGGGCCTGCTCGACCTGAACGTCGCGATGACCAGCCACTACCAGACCAGCGCGCAGGTGGAGCAGGACAACGCCCTCTCCGCGAGCTGGACCTGACCACCGACCGACCCATCAGGGAGGGCGACCATGCCGTCGTACGGACTCAACCCCAACGGGCTGCTGGACAGCTCGGCCGAGCTGCAGGGCGTCACCAGCAGCATCCAGAACGCGATCGACGAGCTCAACACCGTCGTGCAGACGTACGTCAGCGCCAACTCCGGTGACACGCGGGAGGCGTTCACCGCGGCGCAGGCCAAGTGGAACACCGGGATCGAGGAGATGCGGCAGGCGCTCGCCGCCGCGTCGTCCCGGCTCGACCAGATCCACGACAACTACCGGCTGGGCGACGCGCGGGGCGCCGCGCTGTTCCAGGGCAACGTCTGACCTTCGGTGCGGCGGGCGGCACGGGGCCGCCCGCCCCCCCATCTCGCGGAAAGGAGCACCCGATGCCGATCGTCATCGACGAGCCGTACATCAACCAGATCATCGCGAAGCTGAACAGCCTGCGGGACGCGGTCGACACCGCCACCTCCGGGCAGGGCCAGTACGTGTCGCAGACGCTGCGCGACCTGACCGTCTCGGCCGGCACGAACAACTTCGAGCCGGGCAAGACCATCCGCGACCAGGTCAACAAGACCGGCGACACGCTGCTGACCCGGATGACCGGCTACCGGACCACGATGAACAGCCTCGCGGTCGGGCTGACCGAGCTGCTCGCGAACTCGGACTACGTCGAGTCGCTCAACTCGATCACCGCCGAGCGGTTCCTGGAGTTCCTGCCCAGCACGGGTGGCACCGGCACCGGCACCCCCAACACCGGCACCCCCAACCCGACGGCGTGACCCGGTGACCGCGCCGTACCAGGACATGTCCCAGTGGACCTGGGAATCGATGCTCCAGAACGTCCTGGGTGAGGGCAAGGACGGGCCGGACGGCACCAGCGGCACCCTGCTGGACCGCAGGCTGGTGGCCGGTCCGGACGTCCGGTGGCTGCGCCTCGTCGACCAGCTCGACGCGGTGACCGAGTCCTCGGATCCGCCCGACGACTCCGACTACACCAACCGGATCGACTCGCTCGACGGCAACGAGTTCTTCCTCTACCGGATCAGCACGGTCGGCTCGCTGCGGGACGGGAGGCCGCACTACACCACCCGGACCCAGTTCATCCAGGTGAAGATCGTCTTCGGTGAGTCGCAGACCGAGGGGACGCCCTCCCCGCGCGGCGCCTTCGAGACCTTCTACAAGTCCAGCGAGGGGGCGTTGCAGCGGCTGACCAGCGGCACCAACCCCGTGTTCAGCTGGAAGAGCTTCACCGACGCCGCCAAGATGCTGCACGACGTGGAGAGCAACCTGGTCAGCACCGAACGGGAGCTGAAGACCATCCTGGACCGGGTCGGCGACGACGCGTCCGGGTTCCAGGGCAACGCCTCCGGGGTGTTCATCGGGACGGTGGCGAACCTGCGTCGGGACGTGCACCGGCTCGCCGTCGACATGAACGCCAACAGCGCGGACCGGGCCTGGTCCGACCAGGTCGACGACGTGGTCGACGACATGACCACCTTCCGCAACAAGATCGCCAGCTCGTTCCGGGAGTTCAGCGACCACACGTTCCAGTGGTTCAACGGCTACAACCCGACCACGCTGATCGACTCGCTGAAGAAGATCATCACCGAGGTCAGGACGGGCAACTTCAGCCAGGTCACGATCACCCTGCCGGACGCGTACGGCAACGGCACGGTCAACACCGGCACCTTCAACCTGATGACCGAGGCCGGCTGGCAGAGCGTCAACAACCTGGTCAAGGGGGCCTGGCTCGGCCAGTTACGTGAGCTCGACGCCACGATGCGTGCCGAGCTGGCGCGGCTGACCACCCGGCTGCGGTCCGTCACCCACCTGGTGAGCGTCATCTCGCCGCCACCGACCCGGGGCAACACCGGCACCACCCCGCCGCCGGGGGGCACCCCCGACATCGGCGGGCCGGACCTGAACGGCGTCGGTGGCCCCGACCTGAACGGCGGCGGCGACCTCGGCCTCGGTGGCGGTGGCGACCTCGGTCTGGGCGGCGGTGGCGATCTCGGGCTCGGTGGCGGCGGTGATCTTGGTCTGGGCGGCGGTGGGGACCTCGGCCTGGGCGGCGGCTCGGGCCTCGGCCTGGGCGGTGGCGATCTGGGCCTGGGTGGCGGCTCCGGCCTGGGGCTGGGCGGCGGAAGCGGATCGGGCGGCCTGGGCCTCGGTGGCGGCGATCTCGGCACCGGCGGGCTGGGCGGCATCGGCGGCGGCACCGACTGGGACGACCTGCCCGGCGGCGGCACCGGGTCCGGCTCGGGCGGCGGCGGCCTCGGCGGCGGGATCGGCGGGGGCATCGGTGGCGGTGTCGTCCCCGGCCTGCCCCCGGGCCTGGGCGGCTCCGGCGGATCGGGCGGCCTGAGCGGTGGCAAGGGCGGCGGGGCGGGTGGCCTCGGCGACGACACGACCAACCCGTCGGCGCAGTTCCCGACCGACGTGGACGGCGTCGACGTCGGCAACCTGGGCGGCGGCTCGCCGGGCGAGTCCACGACCGGCGGAATGGCCCTCGGCAGCGAACTGGCCGCGTTGCTCGGCGAACCGGCCGGCCTCGGGCCCGCCGGCACCGGGGCGCGCGGCGCGGACTCCGCGACCTCGGCGGCCGGCGGGTTCCCGATGATGCCGCCGATGGGTGGCATGGGCGGCATGGGTGGGGGCGGCCAACAGGGGGAGAAGGACCGTGAGCGCAAGACCTGGCTGGAGGAGGAAGAGGACGTCTGGGGCACCGACCCGGAGTGCGGGATGGCCGTCATCGGCCGGGCCGAGCATTCCGAGGAGCCGGCCACCACGGCACCGGCCGCGCCGCGCCGACCCGGTGGGCCGCTCGGCCCCACCCGGGCGACGGGACGTCGCCGTGGCTGACCGTCGACGCGGGCGGGCCGCGCGGTGACCGCCCCGAACCCGGAGTTCATCGGCTGGACCTGGGAGCGGATGCTGCGGGACGTCCTCAACGAGGGCCGCGACGGCGCCGACCAGTTCAGCGGCACGCTGATCGACCGCAACCTGGTCGCCGGCCACGGGGTCACCTGGGTCCGGTTCGTCGAACGGCGCACCCAGGAGCTGGACCGCGGCACCCGCCCCACCGTGGACCCGGGGGACCGGGAGCTGATCGGCTACCGTCGGGTCGGCCCCGGGTTGGACGACCCGCAGCGGGATCTCTGGGAGATCGTGCGGGGCCACATCACCTTCTGGGAGGGGGCCGGCGGACCGCCGCCGAGCAGCGCGTTCGACAGCTTCTACCGGGCCAGCGTCAACGCCCTCACCCGGCTGTACGCCGGCACCAACGGCTGGTTCAGCGAACGCAGCTTCACCGACGCCGGCAACCTGCTCTGGCGGGTCGAGCAGACGCTGCTCACCACCGCCGCCGAGCTGCGGGTGCTGCGTGACGGGATCAGCGGGGCCGGTTCCGGGTTCGCCGGGTCGGCCTCGGCGGTCTTCGTGGCGGCCCTGAACACCCTGCACGCGGACATCGACCGGCTCACCCGGGACATGAACGCGACGAACGACACCAACGCCTGGTCGGACCGGGTCTTCGAGCAGTCGAACGACCTGCTGATGTTCCGCGAGCGGATCAACGACGCCTGGCGGGTCTTCAGCGACCACACCCACGAGTGGTACAACACGTACCACCCGACCGCGTTGTTCAGCACGGTCCGCAGCATCCTCGAACAGGTCGACCGGGGCAGCCTGAACGCGGTGCTGGTCACCGTCCCGGACACCTACGGCACCGGCCCGGTCAGCGGCACGTTCGACCTGACCACCGCAGCCGGCTGGACCGGTCTCGACGTGCTGCTCCGCACCGCCTGGCTGCGGCAGCTCGTCCAGCTCGACCTGGCGATGCGGACCGCGCTGGGCCAGCTCGTCGCCGCGTTGCGCCAGACCAGCGGGATCGTCAACCGGTTCACCGGGCCCTCCGGCGGCGGGCAGTCCCCGCCGCCCCCGGAGGGTTCCTCGGACGGCCCCACCGACGGCCCGCCCCGCGACGAGGTGCGGTTCACCAGCACCCAGTTCGGCGGCACCGGCTTCGACGGGCCCGACGGCACCGGGGGCGGCGGGCCGGATGTGACGTCCTCCTCCTCGGGGGCCGGCGGGATGGGGAACGTCCTGGCCGGCGGGTCGGCGGCGATCGGCGCGGTCGGCCCGCTGGGCGGCGGCGGTTTCGGCGGGGCGGGCATCGGGTCTGCCCTCGGCGCGGCGAGCCTGGCCGGCGGCTCCGGCGGCCTCGACACCTCGGGCGTGGCCGGCGACGGCGTCGGCGCGTTCGGCGCTGTCGGGCGTACCGGTGTCGGCGGGTGGGGTGGCGGGGCGCTGGCCGGGGTGGGGGGCCTGGCCGGCGGCGTCGGCCCGGTGATCGGCGGACGGGCCGGCGGCGGCGTTGCGGACGCCGACCGCCGCTCCGGCGGCGCGCTGGGGAACTGGGCCGACGGCGGCGTCGACATCGGCGACCTGGCCGACGCGCCGCTCACGCGTCCGGCCGGCGCGGCGGTCGGCGGATCCGCCGTGGGCCGGGAACTCGCCGCCCTGCTCGCCGGTCCGCCCGGCGGCGTCGGCGGCGCGGGTTCGCCCGGTGGTACGGGGTTCTCCGGCGGCGGCGGGGGCGCGGGGTCGCCCGGCGCGGCGGGCGGCGGTGCCGGGGCACCCGGACCGCTCGGTCCCGGCCGACCCGCCGGGCCTCCGCTCCTGCCGGCGATCGGCGCGCCGGTGAGCCGGGCGGGCGGCGACGACGCGCGGCGCAACACCCGGTTGACCGAGGACGACGAGGCATGGGGGGCCGACCCGACGTGCACGGCGGCCGTGGTCGGCCGGACCGATCCGCCGAAGCGGCAACCGGTGGCGGCGCCGGTCGACATGGCGCAGGCACCGGCCGTCGGCCCGGTGGTCCACGGTCGGGAGCACGCGCGCGGCCAGGGCTGACACCCGGTGCCCCCACGAGACAGAGACGAACCACGTGAACCAGGAGGTGAGGACATGTCGAGTCCGTTGTCCAACCAGGTCGAGCAGGCGCTCGCCGAACTGGAACGGCAGAAGGCCGCGATCGACGAGATCCAGGGCGACCTGCACAGCGCGTACAGCACGGTGACCGCGAAGAACCGGGCGGTCGCGGTCACCGTGGACAGCCGGGGAACGGTCACGGCGATCAAGTTCCCGACCTCGGCGTACCGGTCGATGGCCGGCCCGGAGCTGGGCGAGCTGCTGGTCGACACGATCGGGTCGGCCCGGGACGAGGCGCTGGCCCGCACCGTCGCCGCGTTCGAGTCGCTGCTCCCCGCCGGGCTGCCCATGATCGACCTGTTGACCGGCGAGGTCGACCCCGAACGCGGCCCGCTGCCGATGGAGCGGCTGCTCGCCGAGGTGTTCCGCGTCGCCGAGCCGGACGACGCCCCGGTGCCGCCGCCCGCGACGGGTGCCCGCTGATGGCCCCGGCGACCGGGCCGATCGGCGCCGACACCGGCCGGCTGACGAACCCGAACTTCGACCCGTTCACCGAGGAGCTGGACCGGGTCCAGCGGGCGCTGCGGCGCAGCGACACGGACCATCCCGGACTCGTCGGCGAGCCGTACGCCGACATCGACGAGATCGTGGCGAACCTGCCGAAGGCGTCGCTCGGCGCGGATCTCATCCAGCTCCTGGGCGCGGTGCCGCAGGGCTACCAGGACGACCTGCGGAAGCTGGGGCAGATCCTGGCCAACGTGGAGGCGACCAACGCCGACATGGCCGGCGGGGTCAACAACGGCCGGCACTCCTAGCGGCTGGCAGTGGTTCCCGCCGCAGGCGGGCAGCGGTTCCGTGACGCGTGACGACGGTACGACGACGAGGGGTGGTCTCCGGTGGCGATCGAGGTTTCGGCCGAGCTGGCCAACTTCCTGCGCTTCCTGATCGGCGAGAAGTTTCCCAGGGCCGACGAGACCAACCTCTTCGCCACCGCCGAGGAGCTGCGACGGGCCGCCGAGCAGGTGGCCGCGTCGAGCGAGACGTTCGGCGACGGGGTGCGGGCGTACCGGGCCGGGGTGAACGGGCAGGCGGAGGACTCCTTCGTCGACACGATGGAGCGCTACGTCCTGCACAGCCCGGGTTACCTCGGCCTGGTGTCGAAGTACACCAACCGGATGGGCGACAGCTACCGGGGCACCGCGACCGAGGTGCAGTACGCCAAGCTGATGATCATCGCCTCGCTGCTCGCCCTGATGGTGGAGCTGCTGACGGCGCTGGCGATCGCCTGGATCAACCCGGGCGCCGCGCTGGCCCGACTGGCGGTCGGCCGGGTGATCATGCGGGTCATCTTCCAGAACGTCACCACCCGGGTCCTGTTCCAGGTCGCCATGGCGCAGGCCGTCGGGATCGGCCTCCAGACGGTGATGGACCGGCTGGTGCAGCTCTACCAGATCCGCAACCACACCCGGGACGGCTGGAACGACGAGCTGACCCGCGCCGCCGCCGAGGTCGGCTCGCTGGGCGGCGCGGTCGGCCTCGGCCTGGGTGGGCTCATGCAGGGTCTGGAGCGGCTGGCCCGGTCGACGAACGTGGGCCGGCGGGTCGGGCTGTCGGCATCGTCGAACACCCCCGACCCGCACGGGTTCCGGCCCGGCGAGGCGGCCCAGGAGGTCCTCAACGAGGGCGTCAGCGAGTGGCTGACCGAGTTCCTCTACAACGGCATCACGACCGGCGAGTGGGACGCCGACGGGGCGGCCGTCGTCGCGGGCGCGATGTCGGGGCTGGCGAGCGTCGCCGGCACCGCGATCGGGCAGCAGCTCAACAAGGCCACCGGCGGTGACCGGGACCGGACGTCGAAGTCGTCGGCGCTTGCCGAGCAGGAGCCGCCGGCGTCCGCCGATCCGACTGTCGACGAGCCGCTGCCCGCGTACGACCCGGTCCGCCTGCCGGCCTACGACGGCCCACCGTCGTACGCCGAGGCGGTGGCCGCCGTGCCCGGGGTGGGTGCCGCCCCGACCGGCGCGGGTGGCACCGGCACCGGCGGCACGACGCCGGGCGGCGCGGGCCGGGGTGGTACGGCGGGCACCGGGGCCGGTGGAACCGGACCGGCGGCCCGGACGGGTGCCGGGGGCGGCTCCGCCGAGGCCGACGCCGACGCGGCGGGGCGGCTCCGGCGAGCCGACGGCGTGTCGACGGAGCCCGGCGAGCCGGCCGGGCCGGAGCGGGTGGACCCGAGCAGTCTCACCGCCGGTGGCAGCACCGACCTCTCGGACCTGTTGACCACGCACGACCTGTCCACGACGTCCGACCTGTCCGCCACGTCCGATCTGTCCACGACGCCCGGGGTGCCTGCGTCGGCGGACGCGCCTTCGGCCTCCGGCCTGCCCGCGTCGTCCGGAACGGCCGCCGGCCAACCGGCCGGCGGCGCGCCCTCGGCTGCCCGGACCGGCGGGTCCGCGCCGGTCCCGGGTGCCGCGCCGGAGGCCGGAGCCGGCGGGCCGGCGGGCGGCGGGCGCGCGTCCGGAGCCGACCCCGCCGCCCCGGGACGGCCGGCCGTCGGCTCCTGGACGGGCGGGCCACAGCCGGTCGGCGCACCGCCGGCGGGCGGGTCGGGACCTGGGACGCCGCCAGTGGGTCCGCAGCCGGTGTCGGTGAGTGCGGTGACCGCCGCTCTCGGGACCCCGGTCGAGGGCCGTGGGGCCACCCTGGAGCAGCGCCTGACCGGGGTGCTGCCGCCGTACGACGGCACGGCGCTGGACTGCGTGATCCGGCTGGCGGCCGTGGTCGGCGAGTTCTCGCCAGCACCCCGGCCGCCCCGGGTGACCCGGGACGACGCCGCGATCGACCCGGTGCGCCCGGAGTCGGAACTCGCCGCGCAGCTCGGCGTCGAGTGGCAGCCGGTCTCCGACTGGGCGCAGGTCGTCGGCCGGGTCAGCGAGGCCGGACCGAACGCGTTGGCGGCGGTGCTGGTGGAGCCGCCGAACGCCCCGCGCCACGCCTTCGCCCTGGTCAACGACGGGGGCGAGCTGTTCTGGGTGGAGACCCAGGCGGCGTCGGGCCGACGGGTCCGGCCGGTCGGGAATCCGCCGGAGCCGCCGGTGGGCGCGCGGGTCATCGTGCTGGACGGGCAGGGCTCCCCGGTGCCGGTGACGCCGGGCGACACGGCGACCGTGCGGGCCCTGGTGGACCCCGCCACCACCAGCCGGTACGGCATGTCCCGGCCGGACCCGACGCGCCCGGAGCCCGCCACGACCAGCCCGTCCGTCGACCCGGTGCCCGTGCCGACGGTCGAGCAGGTCACCCGGACCGCGGAGGGGCTGCCGCCGGACCTGGTGCGGGTGCCGGCGAACGGGCGGTGCCTGCCCTACGCGGTCCTGACGTCCGCGCCGGGCGTGGTGTCGAGCCGGTTGGCGGACGCCGGGCTGCTGACGCCGCAGGTGGATCGCTGGCTGGCGGAGGCCGACGATGTCCGCGCGGCGGTGAGCTGGCACGCCGAGCAGCTCTCCATCGGCGCGACGTCCGTGCCCGACGACGCGCCACTGAACCGCACCGCCGACGCCCTGATCGGCCTCGTCGCCGGATATCTGACCACCCACCGGGACGCCCTGCCGGCGGTGCTCCCCGAGATTCGTCAGGCGCTGGCCGACCGGGAACGGACCGACCCCGGCCTGGTCTCCCGCGCCGACCGGCTCGCCCTGCTGGAGCGGCACGGGTACACGGGCCTGCCGGAGCTGACCGACGACGAGCTGCTCACCACCTACCTCGACTGGTACGCCTTCCATGCCGGGCCGCTGACCGACCAGGAGTTCGACGTGCTCCTGGCCGCCGTGCACGACTGGTCCCGATCCTGGTCGGAACCGGTCGGCCTGGCCCTGCTGCCGCTGCTGGCGCACGCGCTCGACGTGTCGTTGAGCGTGCGCAGCCGTGCCGACGGCCGGGAGCGCGCGGTGTACGGGCCGGCGGACGCCGCCGCGGTGACGGTGTACCACAACGATCGCGACCACTTCGACGCCTCGTCCGCCGAGCCGGGCAGCCCGGCCACCCCCGACACCCCGGCCGCCCCGGCCGCCCCCGACATCCCGGCCACCCCCGACATCCCGGTCGCCCGGGACACCCCCGAGCCGCCAGCCGCCCCGGATGCCGCCGACACACTCGACGAGTCGTCGGCCGGCGCGGATCTCGACGGCGCGTACGGGCCGGCGGTGCGGGCGGCCCGCATCACGCCGGGGGAACGCGACGACGCCGGGGACGTACGCCTCAATCCGCTCTGGTACCGGCTGGCCGACTTCCCGGCCCACCTGCTCGACCCGGCGAGGGCCCGCACCTGGCGCTACGTGGTGGCCGAGGACGGCGAGGTCTACCTCGGCGCAGCCGACGCCGCCACGGCGATGCGGCAACGGGACTTCCGCGCCCTGCTGGCGGGGATGCGGCAGTACGATCCGGAGCTGACCGCCGAGCGGCTGCGGGAACAGCTCGGCGGGCAGGGCCACGCGGGCCTCGCGGTCGGCTTCGACGCGCGGGGCCGGGCCATCGAGCGGCACGCGCGGATCGGCGGCGAGCTGACGTGGAACGAGTCGGCCCGGCGGTGGCAGGTCGACGACCGCTCGGCGCAGTACATGGGCGCGACGCGTCCGGCCGCGACCCCCGACGAGATCCAGGGCTGGCTGGGCACCGTCGCGGCGGCGGTCGGCGGCCGGTTCGACCGGGACGTCACCCCCGTCCGGCACAGTGCCGACGACGCCGACCCGCCGGCCACCGTCACCGTCGACTTCGCCCCCGGCCAGCGGGCGGCCGAGGCCGGGCAGTGGCCCGAGCTGGACCTGTTCGTCGACCAGGTCGTCGCGCAGGCCCGCCGCGCGTGGGGGACCGAGCGCCCCCGGGTGGTGCGGGTCCGGATCGAGGGCGGCGGCAACGGCTCGGGTCGGCTGCGGCTGCGGGCCGACCGCACCGGCCGGCGACGGGCCGCCTCGCTGGCGGAGCTGGTCGGCACGATGGTGGCGGCGCGACTGAAGACCGAGGGGATTCCGCCGCGGATGGTCCGGGTCGACCAGACCAGCCGGGGCGCCGGCCGGTCGAAGAGCCCCGGCGCGCAGCGCCCGGCGACGCCGCAGCAGCGCCGCCGGGCGATGCTCTGGACCGAGCCGGGGCCCGCCTACGCCGGCCGGCTCCGCCGCCGAGGGCCCGCGCCCGCCGACCGTGCCGGCCAGGACCGTGCCGGCCAGGACCGTGCCGGACGGGAGCGGCGGCGGTTGCGTAACCCCGCCGCGGCCGGTCGGGCGGGCCGGTCCGCCCCGGGCCGGCTGCGGCAGGATCCGGACGGGACCTGGCGGGTCGGCAGCGGCCAGGTGGTGACCCACGACGTCCCCGGCCGGCCGGGAAGCATCGCCCTGCTGTCTGACCGGGAGTGGCGCCGGCTGGCCCGGAATCCGCGGCTGCCCGCCGCGACCGACAACGTGACGGTGCTGGTGCACGGGGCCGGCGACCGGTTCCGGGTGCCGCTGCGCCACGCCGACGGCCGCACCAGCGAGGTGACGCTGACCGTCGACGAGCTGCACACCCTGCTGGAGTCGCCCGAGCGGGACGGCCGGCGACTGGCGTTGCTCTCCTGCGCGGCGGGCCGGATCGGCACGCGGTCCGTGCAGCGATTGGCCGACCTGCGCGACACCGACGTGTTC
Organism: Micromonospora sp. PTRAS2; assembly: GCF_054052245.1. Taxonomy (NCBI): domain Bacteria; kingdom Bacillati; phylum Actinomycetota; class Actinomycetes; order Micromonosporales; family Micromonosporaceae; genus Micromonospora; species Micromonospora sp. PTRAS2. The sequence continues at coordinate 365,655 of NZ_JBSWBU010000006.1, read as the reverse complement.
GCGCCCGAGGGCGACCTGGTGGTGGGGGCCGGGCCGGCGGGGCACCTGCCGCTGTCGGTCGACGGCCGGCCGTGGGCGCTGTTCGTGCCCGACGGCACCGGGGCGTGGGACGTGGTCAACGACGAGATCGTCGACCCCGGCCAGCCGGACCCGCCGGTCGCGGTGCCCTTCGCCGGGTACGCCAGCCGGGCCGGCGCCGCCGACCCGGGCGGCGTACGGCTGACCAACGCCCCGCTGCCGCCGACCGGGTGGGACCGGATCCGCATCATCGGCGACGGGCTCTGCCTGCTCAGCGCGGTCGCCGTCGCGACGCCCGAGGCGATGGCCGACATCGCGGGCATGCCGCCGGACGCGGTCGACCGGCTGCTGCGGGTACGCCGCGCGGGCGTCCACGACACCGACCTGACCGACATCGACGCGGCGCTGCGGGACGAGATCCTGCGGCGGGTGGCCGACCCCTCCCCGGCGATGGTCGGGCTGTTCGACCAGGTGGCCACGACCTGGCTGTTCCCGGTGGGGGAGGACGTGCAGACCACCTTGCTCGACGCGGTCGACACCTGGGACTGGCAGCGGCTGCTGCCCGGCCAGGACGACACGGAGAACGGCGGCCGGGTCGGTGACGTGCTGCCCCTGGTGATCGGCGCGGCGCTCGGCCGGCCGGTGTGGCAGGGGCGGCTCGACCCGCCGTCGGTGACGGTGCTCTGGCCGGACGGCGACGGGACGCCGGTGCGGTTGATCTACAACGGGCGGGACCACTACGACGCCTGGGTTCCTGACGCCCTGGTCACCCCGGACGACCCGGGCACCCCGGACGCCGTGACCGGCGACATCGGCGACAACCGCCGGGTCGACGACACCGGTGACAGCGACAAGGGGCCCGACTGGACGGGTGTGCTGCGCACTCCGAAACAGCGGGCCGTGCTGTGGCCCTGGGAGGGCGAGGAACTGGCGACCACGGCGACCACGCTCGTGCGGCAGGCCGACGCGGTGGACCTGCCCGGCCAGCATCTGCTCGTCATGCTCGCCGACTCCGAGCGTGCCCTGGTCCTCGGCGAGCGCATGCTGCCCGGAGCGATGCTGGACGCCGCATTCGTCGAGGGGCGGGCCGGTACCGCGTGGACGCCGACCGTGGTCGTCGACCGGCGGGCGCCGATGGTGCTCACCGTGGTCACCGACGACGACGCGCACGCCGTGGCGTTCGGCCGTTCCGTCGAGCGTGAACTGCGCCGCCGCCTGGACGAGGGCCTCGCCGTGCCGACCCACCTGAGTGTGGTGCCCATGGAGCGGCTCTGGGTGCCCGCCGAGCCGGTCCGGACGCCCCGGCTCCGCTTCCGGCTCCCCGTACCCCCCGCCGGGCAGCTCTCCCGGGCCCAGCTGGCCGGTCTGCCCGACCGGTTCCGGCAGGCGTACGTCGCGCCACCCGACTACACGGCCGGCGACCAGGCCCCGACGTACGAGCGGTCGCCCCGGGAGCAGCGTCCCACGAACCGGGTACGGCAGGACGAGTCGCGGCCGGCGGCGGCGTCACGCGGCCCGGAGGTCACCCCGCCCGGCCCGGTGCGGCGGGTGACCGTCGCGGACACCGGCCTGGCCGACGGCCTTGGCGGGCACCGGGGCTGGCTGCTGCACGGCGGATGGCCGGTGGCGACGGCCGACACCACCGGGGCGGCCCCGGTGGAGCTGACCGTGGCGGCCCCGGCCGACACCGCCCGGTTGGTCCGGTTGTCGTTGCCCGCGTTCGAGGACCAGCCGGCGCTGGAGGTGGACGCGCTGGTGGAGCCGCCACCGGGGGTGACGCTCGACGTCGATCCGCGCCTGGTCACCGTGGTGCCGTTGTGGCGCAACGACTTCGTCGACGGCCCGGTGGCCCAGCCGATCGTGGATCCGCCCGAGATGATCCTGCGGGCCTGGCGTTATCTGATCGAGGACACGGAGCAGACCGAGACCGCCACGGTCCGGGCCGAGCGGCCCGACCAGCACGACGACAGCCCGCTCACCGTGGTCGAGCGCCGGATGCTGCGCAACCGCGTCTTCAGCGTGGTCCGGGAACTCCTCTGGGAGACGTTCGGGGACACCCCGGCGTACGCCGTCGGACTGGCCGCGCTCGCCGCGATGCCCAACGACGTGCCCGTGGTCGACTACTGGAACAACGAACAGATCCGCGAGCTGATCGTGCGGTACCCGTGGCGGCTGCTGGCCGGGGAGCTGGCGTCCTTTGCCAACCGGCACCGCTGGCGGGGCGCGCACCGCATCGTCATCCAGCCCGGCGCACTGGACGCCGGGTCGTCCGACACGCTGGTCACCCCAGACGGTGTCCGCTACACCGCAGCCGACTACCTGGCCCGGCTGCCTGTTGTCGAGGGCGCCCGGGTGCTGTTCTTCCCGAACCTCGACCACGCCGCGGCGGCGGAGTCCGGCTTCATCCGGGCGGTACGGGCCTCCGCCATCGTCGTCCTGCCGACGCTGCTGCCCGTCGACGTCCAGTGGGTCGTCCTGGGCACCAGCGCCGTCACCGGCATCGAGGTGAATCTGCTCGTCACCCAGCTCGACGAGGCGCTCGCCCGGGCCACCCTGCACGCCGCCGACCCGGTCGAGGGTCGCCAGCTGGCCGAGGTGCTGCTCGCCGATCCCGACCTGCGGATCCATGAGGACGACGACTGGCTCACCGAGGTCTTCGACACCGGTCTGCTGGCTGCGCCGGCCGCACCCGTGCGGCTCCTGCTCGAATGGCCGGGAGGGACCAACGTCGAGGCCCTCCGCGCGGAGTTGCGGGAGGCCGAGGTCCTGCTGATCGACCCGGCCGTGCTGCCGAGGCACCACGTGATGATCGAGATCACCGATCCCCGGCCGGAGTTGGTGCAGTCCTTCCACGCCGAGCGGGGCGGGACGCTGATGCCGCAGTACCTCCTCGACGGCAGGTACGCCGCCGAACACCCCGACACCTGGCGGGTGGTGGCCGAGCCCTGGTCGCGCTTTCGGTCCTGGCTGGCGGTCGTCGAGCCGGAGCGGGTCTATCCCTGGGACCCGTACCTGCTGGCCCTGGCGCACCGGGACCGGGTGGCGCGGCTCGTCGACGAGACCCCCGGCGCCTGGCCGGGGGCCGGGCACCGCTTCGCGCCGGTGTCGGCCACCGCACTGGCGCAGGTGCGGGAGATGTTCGCCGGCCAGTCCGCCCGGGACGGGGTGATCTGGACCCGCTCCCTCGACTCGCCGACCCAGGCGATGCTGCTGGTCGAGGAGACCGCCCGGGGAATCGTCGAATACCCGGTGGTCTACTTCGTCCCGAGGCCGTCCCCGGCCCGGGCAGCGGTCACCATCCCCCAGCGTGAGGACGTGCAGGGCCGGGGCCTGGTCGTCGCCGTCGGTCAACTCGACGGCGACCGGCTGATCGGCGACGGCTGGGAGGTGACCGTCGACGAGGTGGTCGAGAGCGAGGCGCTGCGGGCGCATCCCCGGGTCGTGCTGTTCGACCGGTCGCCACCGGAGGGGAGCCCGTTCGTCGAGCAGCTGCTGGAGCGGGGCGTCGGCGTGCTCGCACCCAACGCCGACCTGGCCGGTTGGACCGCCGTCTATCAACTCCCCGGCTGGCAGTTGGAGTTGACCGGCCCGGACAGCGCGGACCTGCTGCGCGAGCTCCGGCACGAGTTCGACGTCGTGGTCCTCGGCGCGGCGACGGCCCGACGCCGGACCCCGACGCAGACCGCGCTGATCCGCGCGGTCTTCGACGTGCTCGGCCGGCCGTACGGGCAGGACGTCGTCGACGGCCAGGTCCACTTCCACCTGGACCGGTGGGCCTCGGCCGAGGCGTTCGCGGAGGACACCGGCCACGACGGGCTGCTGCTCCTCGGCGACTCCAACCAGCGCCAGCACCAGCACGACCTGACGCTGCGGGTCGCAGCCGACCAGGTCCGGGTGTTCCAGCGCTGGTCCGGCGAGGAGCTTTACCTGGTCACGGTGGACCTGGCCACGGTCGCCCCGGTCACCGACTTCCTCCGCGACCGGATCGCGACCGGGCCGGTCGTCCGCTGGACACCCGACCTGGGCCGGGCGGCGCAGGGGGCGAACGTGGGCCGGCCCTACGCGGACCACGTCGGTCTGGGCGGCCTACCGATTTCGCCCGACCACATCGACGACCTGATCCGGACGACCCGCGAACACCCGTCGTGGCGCAGCCGGGGTTGGGCGGTGGACCGCAGTGCGGCCGACGACGCCCAGTCGCTGGTGTGGCTGGGCGACGGGATGGTCGCTGTGGAGTTTCCGGTCGGCGGCGGCACGTCCGTGCTCGTCGCGGGCATGTCGGCGTCGGCCGTGCCCACCGCCGACCGGTACGCCGACGGCGTGGTGCTCTGGTCGCCCGGTCGCTCCGGCCTGCCGGCCGCCCTGCGTGCGGTGTCCCGGCTGGCCGTGGTCCCGCTGTCCGAGATCGACGACATCATCGACGGTGCCCGGGCGGGTTACGACGCGGCCGACGCCGTCGCGGCCCTGACCGACCGGCTGCCCCCGGGGACCCGGGTCATCGTGGTGCCCGGCGAGGTCGACGCGATCGGGGAGATCCCTGAGATCTTCGGCGCGGTGTACGCGGTGGTCACCCGCTCCACGATCGGTGACCCCGGGAGGTGGACGGCGTACGCGTGGTCCGACGAGGAACAACGGATCGGGGTGCTGAGCGGTGCGGACCTCGCGTACGTCGTCGCCGCCATGGTCGCCACCGACCCGGTGCTGAGGCAACAGAACCAACCGGCGCCGCCGGTACTGGCGCTGCCGCAGTCGGCCGTGCGGTTCCTGGCCGATACGGCGGCCGGCCAGGAGGACGACGTCGTCCCCGTCACCGACGTCGCCTTCGTCGCTGTCGACGAGATCAGCGCCGACGACCACCTGTTCTCGCTACCGGAGGGTTCGGTGCAGCGGGTCATGGCACCCGGGCCGGACGGGGAACCGGTCCTGCAGGGCTGGTTCATCGACGGGGAGATCCTGGAGGAGTCCGGGCACGACCTCCTGGCCGAGGACGACGGGCCGCTCGCCGTGATCCTGCCGACCCAACTCGCCGAAGACCTGCCCTACGAGCGGCGGCTCGCGCTGCTCGAACTGGCCCGTCTCGTCGGCGTCGGACATCCCGTCACCGACAATCCGCTGCGCCAGCACGGCATCCGCCCGGTCGACCGCACGCTCGTACCCGACTGGACGGTGCCGGTCGGCGCACCGGTCGGACCGGCCTGGTGGGTCGGCGCGGGCGTGTCGGTCACCGAGATCACGTCGACCCCCTCCGGCCGGCTCACCGCCCGACGGGTGCTGGCGTGGGAGGTGATGCCTCCGGCCACCGACACCGGGCAGCCGTCCGACGACGTGCCGCCGCCGCAGCTGATGGCGGTCCCCTACCGGGACGGGCCGCTGCTGCGCGTCCTGCCCGACCAGGTCTGGGCGTGGGGGCTGGGCCCGCTGCTGGGCGAACGGGGCGTCCTCGTCGAGCCCGGTGTGGTGACCGGTGACGGGGTGACCACCGGGCGGCCCGACGGGCGCGGCGCGCTGCCCGCCCGCGATTACCGGGCGATCCTGCCGGACACCGCCGCCGGCCTCCCCGTCGTCGTGCTGCTCGACACCGGCCCGGCGGCGGAGGCGTTCGCCGGGGCGCTCGCCGTGTTGGCGGCCGTGGTGCTGGTCCGGACCGATGACGGGCAGTGGCGGGCCCACCATCCCCGGCCGAGCACCGGCACCGCCGACGTCACGCCGGGACCCCAGGCGTTCCAGCTGGTCAACCAGGCCGTCACGGCGGTCACCGCCGACCTGGCCGACCTGGCCGGCGCGGTCAACGCCCTGGGCCAGGAGTGGGGCGGGAACATCTCGCGCGACGGCGTCAACCTGTGGGGCCGGCTGTCCGGGCTGCCCGCCGGCACCCCGGCGGACCGGGCCGCTCGGCTCGCCTCGGCCCTGTTCGGGATGGACCGGCTGCGGGCCGCCGTCGACGGGCCCTCCGGCGAGCAGTCGGTGGGGCGCGTGCTCACCCGGCTCGGTCTGCCCGGAGCGGCGGGGCAGCACCCGGCGTTGCTGGCCCGGCGGCTGCACGCGCTGCAGTTCGCCCCGGTGCCGGTCACGGCCCTGGGGCTGCTGCCGGCCAACTCGGTCGCCCTGGTCTGGCTGGGCGACGCCATAGTCCTCGTCCACCGGGCCCCCGGCGGCGCGCTGACGCTGGTGCGGCCGGATGCCGAGCCAGCCGACCGGCTGACCCCGCTCGACCCGGACGAGCTGACCGAACTGCCGTGGATGCTGCTGGCGCGCGGACGGCTGGTGGCGGTGCGCGTCGCGAGCGGCCATCGGGTGCTCGGCGGCCAGGTCGTATCCGACCCACCCCCGTACCCCGTGCAGGAGCGGCCGGCGGACCAGGACCCGGACCTGCCCTCGGACCAGGACCCGGACCTGCCCTCGGACCAGGACCAGGACCAGGACCCGGACCAGGACCAGGACCCGTCCTCGGACCGGGACCCCGACCAGGACCCACCCCCGGACCGGAGGCAGGATCAGGACCCGCCGTCGGACCGGGACCCGGACTCCGCGTCGACCGGCGAGGCGGTGCCGGAGACCGGCTCGGTCGACACCGCGTCCGTGTCGACCGGCTCGGCGCAGGAGACCGCACCCGCCGCGGCCGGGCCATCCCCGGCGGCGCTGCACGCCGTCGGGGAGGCGCTGCGCCGGCTGCCGGCGGCCCGCCTCGCGGCCGGCCGGCAGGTCCGCCGGGGCCGGCCGTCCCTGCCCCGGCTCGCCGAGTGGGTCGACGCGGTGCAGGTCGACGAGGCCGACGCCACCGGGGACAGCTTCCGGGTCCGGGCGGTCAGCGCCTACCTCGCCCTGCACGGGCGGATCGGCGACCTCCCGGTGACCGACACGGCGGTGACCGCACTGACCCTGGACGGGCTCCATCAGGCGCTGGGCGGGCGACCGGAACCGCTCGACGCCGGCCACCCCGGCTCGCTGGTCCAGGCGCTGACCCGCCGACCGGGGGCGATGATCCTGGTCCACGAACGGCCGCCGGACGCGCCCGCCCGGGTGTTCTGGCTGGTCGCCGACGACCGCGACGGCGCCGTGGTGCCCCGGGTGGTCGATCCCGGCCGGTCCGGTGTGTTCGCCCGGTCCGCCGTCGATGACCCGGTCACCGCCGCGGCGCTGATCCGCGCCGGCACCACCGCGCTGGCGGTGGACGCCCGGGGCGACGCGATGGACCTGGCCGACTTCCTGGCCCCGTCGACGGCCGGGCTCACCCGGGCCGCCGGTGACCCGGCGCTGGTCGTGGCCGACGCCACCGACCTGGTCCAGGCCATGGTGCGGCTGGTCGACGGCTACTTCGGGCGGACCCCCCGCACGCTCGGCGCGCAACTGACGGTGACCCCGGAGACGATCCCCGGCACCCTGGCCGCCGCGCTGGGCGGGCAGTTCGAACCCCTGCACGACGTCGAGGCGACCGTCACCGCCCTCCGCGCCGCGCCGGGCTCGTTGGCGCTGGCGTACCTGCCCCGGGCCGAGGAACCCGGCCGGTTGCTCATGTTCGTCGTCGAGCCCGGGGTGGCGACGGTGCCCGCCCAGCTCACGGTCGTCGGGGTCGACGCCGCCGACCTCAGCGACGCCGACCTGACCCGGGAGCTGTCCACCGGCCGGGCGCAGGTGCTGCTGCTCGACCCGACCGGCGCGGCCCGCCAGGTGCCGGGCCGGGAACCCACCGCGGAGCAGGTCACCGCGGTCCGCACCGCGATCACCGCGCAGCCGCTGCTGATCGGGGTGCCGCACACCGACCACCCGGTGTGGGGCGACGGGCTCGGCGCCCGGGTGACCCGGCGGTTGGCCGCGCTGGGCGTGACCATGCCCACCGCCCGGCCCCTGCTGCACGCGCTGGCCACCGACCCCACCGAGTTCCTGCACCACGGCTCCGGCCACCCGGTCCGGGTGGGCCGGAGCAAGCGGTTCGCCTGGGTACGGCTCGTGCCCCGTCCGAGCGACGCCGACGAGGTGCGGCTCGCCCCCGGGCTGGGCGGCATCGAGGACCGCCGCAGCACGGCCGTGTCGGCGTCGACGTGGGCCCAGCCACAGACCACCACCGCCCGGATCGTGGTGCCGATCCCCGCCGGAGGCGTCGGGGTGACCGTCCTGGGCGGCGTGCTGAGCAGCCGGGCGGTCCGCACGATCGGGCAGTCCCTCACCACCGGGGACAACGGGATGATGATCGGGGTGCCCGACTCGTTCCTCACCCGCAGCGCGGTGTACGTCCAGGTCGAGATCACCGAGCGGCCCGCCCCGCCGGCCTGGGCCGACGTCCCGGCCGCCTGGGTGCCCGGCGACGGCGACCGCTTCTGGTTCCGTACCCCCGAGGTGCTTGCCACCATGCGGCCGATCAGCGACGGCACCGCGCTGACGGTGAGTCGCGCCGGGGCGGCGTTCCTGCGGGACGCGAGCTACTCGGTGGAGGTCGTCGACGACGGCGCCCTGGCGACCAACGTGCTCTCCGGCATTCCCGACGTGGTCCGCCGGAGGAGCAACCTCAGGGTCTGGCGGCTCTGGGGCGGCCATCGGGCCCTCGACGCGGTGCAGCCCGGCGCGACCGGTCTGACCGCGACCAGCTCGTCGTGGCTGCGCCGGCCCGCCTACGCCCAGGGGGTCCGGCCCGCCCTGCGGCTGACCCGGCTGACCCCGATCGGAGAGCTGCCCGAGTCGGCGCTGCTGCGCGCGGCGGCCTCGGCCACCACGGGTCAGTCGGTGCAGTCCGCCTCGGACCGGGGCGGCTTCCTCGCGGTGCTGATCGGCCGGGCGTTCGGCCTGTTCCGGCTCTCCGCCGGGCCGAGCGTCTCGGTCGTCGACCGGCGTGCGCAGGCCATCGCACCGCAGGTCGAGACCACCGCCGGACAGGAGACGGGCGACCACGCCCTGGGGCTCTACCTGGCGGAATACACCGGCACGTTGCAGTGGAGCATGCACCGGTCGGTCACCCGGTCGCTGGCGCACCGGGGGCTGCGGCGCGGGGCGCAGCCGGTGACGGTGCGGACGCTGCTGGTCGTGCCGCAGCGGCACGTGGCGGAGCTCCCCCGGGTTCCCTCGACGGCCCGGCCCGACCGCGACCTGGTCGCCCTGCTGGCCCGCACCGTCGAGGAAGACCCCGACGACCCGCGTACCCTGCCCGACTACCTGTGGCAGGGCGACCGGCTGCGGATCGGACGCGGGTTCCTGCACGGCGGGGAGCTGGTCGCCGGCCTGGTCGCCGACCGGCTGCGGCAACTGCTCGACGACGACCGCAACGCGGTGCACCGGCAGTACCTGCCCGACTGGGACGACCCACAGGTGCAGACCGCCCGGATCCGGCGGGCCCTGGACCGACTGGGCAACGAGGAACGCCTTTCGGCGCAGAACAGCCCGAGCCGCTACTCGGCCCGCCTGTTGGGCACCGCCGACGGGGAGCTGCTGATCGAGCTGCGGGTGCGAAACATCCTGTCCGGTCGGACGCTGGAGGTGCGGATCGGGGTGCGGCGTCGCCACCCGGACACGGCACCCCGGTACCTCGGCCGGCGGGGCACCCACCCGGACCCGGTCACCGCCGACATCCCCGAGCCCAGCGACAGCGAGACGAGTGAGTCGGAGGACGACGAGCCGACGGTGAAGCTGCGCACCAGCCAGGGCCGGGCGCAGGCGGGGACGAACCGGGCGGTACGCAGCGTCGCGTCGGGCGTGCAGGCCGGCGCGTCGGTGGGCAGCGACGCGATCGGCGGAGCCGCCGGGATCGGGGTGCGACTCCAGGGCGTCTGGCGGGACGTCATCGAGGTGACCCAGGGCAGCCAGGCCGGCGTCGTCGGCGTCGGCGGCGGCGCGGTCGCCGTGTTCGCCGACGACGTCCAGTTGGAGCTGTCGGCGTCGGTCATCGTCGAGTACCGCGGCTTCCTCGCCGACGCCTGGCGGTGGCTGGCCGACCAACCCGTGCAGGCGCAGCCACTGCGCTTCGCCGGGGACTCCACCATCGACCTCGAACTCGGCTTCTCGGTGCCGTTCACCCAGACCATCGCGGCCGGGCAGCCGCAGCCGGTCGTGCTGCCGACGCCGACCGGTGCGCCGAGCGCGGGCATCGTGCTGCGCGAGGCGCTCGGCGAGCTGCTGCCCCCGGCGGTGAACCCGCAGCGGCAACGGCTCCGGAATCTCGGGGCGGCCCTGGCCCAGCACACCGTCACCCACCACGTCCATGGCATGCCCGAGCTGCGCGAACAACTGCTGGACGCGCTGCGGGGCGCCACCACGGACTACATGGACGCCGGGCACCTGCCGTCCGGCGCGGGCGGTCGCCGGCGGGGCACGGCGTTCAGCGGCGACATCCCCGGCACCCCCCTGCACCAGTGGCTCAACGCCTTCGTCGACCAGGGCCACCTGGCGGCGCTGCTGGCACCGGCGACCCAGCAACCCCAGCCGGTGCACGCCCCCAGCGTGGTCCTCGGCGACGACGTGCCTGCCACGGTGTTCGTCTTCGCCGAGGTGATCGGGCACGACCAGACACCGGCCGGCGCGCTCACCGGCGACGGGTACGAGAGCGCGGTGGCCGGGTTCGCGGTGCGCCGTTCGGCCGCCGAACGGGGCGGGCAGTTCCGGCTGGAGGTCGGTGGGGGTGGCGCGGCGTGGCGGGCGGCCGAGCCCGCCGCGCCCGCCGGCCAGCCCGGTGACGCGGGCGGGGCGACGCCGGGCGGCCAGCCGCCCGCCCCGAACCCCACCCAGCCGGCCGCCCGCACCCCCACCCAGCCACCCGCGACCCTGGCGCTGCGGCTGTTCGGCCGGCGGCAGATCGAGTGGACCAGCGGCGAGACGGTCCTCGCCGCCGCCGAGGTCGAACGGAACATCAAGCACTCCGAGTCCCGGACGGTCCTGCTGGGCGTGCACGGTCGGCTGCGGGTGCACCTCGCCGTGGTGCTCACCGAACCGAAGTGGGTGCTGCCCGACCGGGCCTTCACCCGCTACCAGCAGGTGGGCGACGTGTCCCTGCTGGGTCAGATGTCGGCCGAGGAGTACCGGCAGGCCCTCGGCCTGACCCCCGGCGGCTGGCGGCTGCCGCGCCAGGTCACCCCGCCGGCGGCGCAGGTGATGCACCAGACCAGCCGGCTGGTGGACGCCCCGGCCATCGGTCAGGCCATGCTGAGCTGGCTGCGTTCGCTGCGCCTCGGCGGCGACGAGGGGATGGAGCTGGTCGGTCAGGACCGCAACGCGGGCATGAACATCAGCACCGTCCTGCACCACACCGACCCGGTGACCGTCGCCGCACACCTGGGCGACCTCTTCGACGGCGGCCTGAGCTTCGTGCTGCGCTACCCGGGACTGCTCAGCCGCCCGGCCGTGCAGATCATCGTCCGGGCCGTACCCGCCGCCGACCCTCCGCAGGTGGGCGAGCTGCGGGCGGGCGCCAGCAACCTGGAGTTGAGCGCCGTCAGCGAGGTCGGCGGCGGACGCCAGTCCGGCGAGGCCGTCACCGACGAGGTGGTCCCGGTGGCGCACGTCGGGGAACGGGCGGCGCTCAACGCGCTCGGGGTGCTCGGGCGTGCCGCCGCCGGCCGGTCCAGCGATGTCGCCGTCAGCCGGGCGGTCACCGCCGTCGAGACCCCCGGCCCGTGGCTGCCGGTCGACTACGGCCCGCAGCGCCTGGTCTTCACCGCCCACCGTCGCCGGCAGGAGATCGGCCGGCACGAGATCACCGTGCCGCTGCGCACCGAGACCGCCGCCGAACACCTCAACCTGACCTACCGGCCGTCCGGCCCGGCCACCGTGCTGCCCGACCCGGCCGCGGTGACCGACGCCCCGCTGACCGTCGGCGGGACGGACGGGCCGCTGCGGCTGGTGCCGATCCCGGCCGACAACTGGCTGGCCTGGCGGGACGCCGCCGTGCCGGTGCCCGGCCGGTACGCGGCGCTCGGCTTCAACGGGGCCGCCGCCCTCCAGGCCGCCGCGCTGCGGGCGCTGCGGATCGTCGGCTCCGGACCGACGGTGGGGATGCCCGGATCGACCCTCAACTACCAGCTGATGACCCTGCTGGGACGGACCCACCTGTGGGCCGCCACCCCACACCGGATGGCCGGCCCCTACGAGATCACCCTCGCCGACGGGTACCGCCTCGTCCTGCACACCCGGGTCACCTCGGTGCGGCTGGACAGCGTGCTCGTGCCCGCCGAGGGCGCCTCCGGTGTCGGCGGGGCCGGCCGGCACGGCGACGCCCGGCTGGTGGCCCGCGCCGACGCCGCCCTGCCGGACACCCTCGGCACCTCGGTCGGGGTCGTGCCGGCGCTCGGCGTCTCCGTGCCGGGCAGCTCCAGCCAGCAGGAGGCCACCGGGCACCGGACCGACGTGATGCGGCTGGGGCCGGATGACGAGGGCGCGCGGGCGAAGGTGTGGTGGACCACCGAGACGGTCGTCGTCGCCGAGCACACCGACCTCACCGGCACCCGCCGCACCGCCGTGCAGGTGACCATGCCCGACTCGCAGCCGGTGCTGGTCGACCAGGCCGAAGCCCTGGACCACCTGCTGGCCGGTGATGTCCCCGGCAGCGCCGACGTCGACCGGGTGGTCGTGGCCGGACTCCTGGAGCAGGCGGTCCACGCCGCGCAGCAGGCGCAGAAGGCGCTGAAGTCCTGGCGGGAGCTGGAACGGATCGCCCTGGTCGCCGAGTTCCCGGGCGACGCCGGCACCGCCGCCGACACGGTCGCCAGGGCCGCCGCCGCGAACGCGGCGGAACGGGCCGAGGCGGAGGTGTCCGCCCGCCGCCGGTGGTGGGAGGCGCGCGCCGAGGTCGAACGGCTGGTGGCTCTGGCCGCCGGCCACCTCGGCCGCGGTTCCGCAGCAGACCCGGTCGCCGAGCCGGTCCTGCTGCCCCCGACCGACGGCACCGATCCGACACCGCCCGGTGGACAGCCCGCCCCGACGGCGGCCGGGCGGCCTGACCCGGCCGAGCCGGTCGTCGCCGACCGTGAGCCGGCCGAGTCGATCGCAGCGGTGGCCCCGGCCGGGCCGACACCGCCACCGCCACCGCCACCGCCACCGGCGACGGTTCGCGCGGTCGCCGACAACCAGTTCACCGCCCTCCCTCCCCCCACCGCCGGGGAGATCGTCGATGTCAACCGTAACGGCCTCTGCCTGCTCGAATCCGTGGTCGTCAGCGCGCTGCCCGAGGTGCGCGGCCTGCTGCCCGACGGGTACCGCGGGCACCTCGACGAGATCCAGGCATGGCGGGACGCCCGGGAGCCCGTCGACGTGACCCTGCCCTCCCGCCTGCGCCCGCTGGTCCTGCGGGTCGCCGACGGCCTGCGCGCCCAGATCCATGCCCTGCTCGTCGACGGCCGGCTCGCCGAGGTGGAACGGGCGATCGCCGGCGACGGACTGCTGGGCCAGGGCGTCCGGGCGCAGCGGCGGTTGCACGCCCAACTCGTGCAGACCGTCAGCAGGTGGCAGGCGGACTGGGCGGCCGACGCCGGCGACTACCTCGTCCTGTTGGTCGGGGCGGCGCTGCGCCGGCCCGTGGTGCTGGCCACCCCCGTCCCGACGGCCCGTCCGGCTGGCCCCGCGACCGGCGGGGCCCAGGCCAACGACGGCGCTCGGGCGGGTGACGACGCTCGGGCCAACGACGACGCTCGGGCGGCTGCCGACGACCAGGCCGACGACGGCGCCCAGGCGACCGTCGGCGGCTGGTCGGTCCGGACGGTCTACAACCCGCGCTTCGACGGCGCCGAGGCCCGGATCAGCGAGGGACCGGTGCTGCTCTACCTGGCGAACGGGCACTATCGGGCCTGGCTGCCGGAGGCGGACGTGCTCGATCTGGCCCAGGCCCGGGAGGAGGCGATCGCGCTGCCCCGCCCGGCGGTCGGCCTCTGGCGCGACGACACCGCCCCGGCCACCCTCCGATCCACGGCGATCGAGAGCGATCCCGGGCACGGCGACGCGGAGAGCGACGCCGTGTTCAGTGATGCCGAGAGCGATGCCGGGTCCGACGGCGCCGTCCTCGGCCATCCGGACAGCGATGCCGGCGCGCCCCGGCCGGCCGGCCGGATCCGGCATCCGCTGACCCCGGCCGGGTTGGAGACGGCCGTACGGGCGACCGTCGACGCGGCGGCCGCCGTCCGAGCGGCCGATCCGACCGCCTCGGCGACGGACTGGAACCCGCCCGAGGACCCGCAGTCGTGTCTCGCCCTGGCCCGCAGGTTCGCGGCCGTCCTGCACCCCGGCGTCGACGGGTTCACCCGGTCGGGGTTGCGGGTCGGTCGGACCCGGGACGATGCCGCGATCGGCACCCGCTGGGCCGGCGATTTCGCCGGTGACCGGTCCGACTGGGCGGTGGTGGATTCCTGGGCGCGGGTCGAGGCGGCACTCGCCGCCGCCGCGCCCGGCACCGCCGCCTTCGTCCTGTTGGAACGCCCCGGCAGCGCCCCCGGGCATGCCTTCGCCGGTTACCGGCTGGACCGCGCCACCGCCCCGGTGCGGTGGGTGCAGTTCGGCGGCGACCTGGGCGCGGCGCTGCTGCCACCGGCCGCGGCGCACGACCGGCTGCCACGGCTCAACGCCCTCGGCCCGGAGGTCGCCGCCCGTGCGGTCCTGGTCGATCCCGACGGTACGGTGGACTCGGCGGCCCTGGTCGACGGCGGGGCGTTCACGCCTGTCGCCTCGGATTCGGTGGCGCGGTCGATGGTGGACGCGCCGGTGAACCGGACCGTCCTGGGGCACGGCGCGGAGTTCGAGTTCTTCGAGATGCTCGATCTCGGCCCGGCGATCGACCTGATCGAGGGCGCCACCGTCGAGACCCTGCCCCTCGCCGCCCAGACGTACCCCCTCGCCGCCGACGACGCCGGAACGATCAGCATCGAGGTCGAGAAGAAGGACTACTACCGCGACAGCCAGGATGGCCGGCTCTACCGCCGGCCGGCGCCGACGCGGATCCGGGAGACGGTCGCCATCGTGGAGGTCGTCGCGGGAGTCGTGCCCGACACCGACGCGGAGGTGGGCACGCATCTCGCCGACGAGTCACTGTTCCCGTCGATCGCGGCGTTCGAGAACGCCCTGTCCGCCCTGACCGGTCCCGTCCGGTTCGCGGATCTCCTGGCTGATTTCCAGGCCACCGGCCACCTCACCGAGCTGCGGCTGACGCCCGTGGGAGAGCGGGCGCTGATCGGGCCGCGCCCGCCGGACAGCGACCCCGGTGCCCGGGTGCACCACAGCATCGGCGTCCCGCTCGCCGGGGCGTACTCCTTCCTGGCCTACGTCGCCGCGCACACCTGGCGCAGCCCGACGAGCGTGGCGCCGTCCCACGCCCGGCCCCACTTGGACGACGCGCTGCGGTTCGCCGACGCGCTGGCGGCCCGGTTCGCCGCCACCGGTGCATCGGCCCGGGACGTCGCGGAGCTGCGCGGCTTCGCCGCCATGCTGTATGTGAATGCGGCCGGGTACGCGAACCGCTTCATCTACCGCGGCGGCGCCAAGGAGAACCTCGGGGCGGCGTCCCGACACGACATGGCGGTGCTGATCGAGCAGCTCCCGGCGGCGGCCAGAACCTTCTTCACGGAGGGGTTCACCGAGGTCGAAGGGTTGTTCCGTGCCCAGTTCACGGCCCGCTTCCCGGATCTCGCGGACCGCTTCAGGGACAGGCACGGCGAAGAACTGCCCGGTGACTTCTTCCAACTGCCCGGTGGGCAGACGCCGACGGTCGTCGATTACCTCGCCGGACGGGTGTCCCAGCGGACGGCGTTCGGCGGGATGACCGTGCTCCCGGCGCTCGACGACGTCAACGCCGCGCTGCCGCTGGTGGTGCTGGAGGTCCGCTACTTCGGCGCGCAGCACGTTGTCGGGGCTGCGGCCCAGGCCGAGGCCGAGGCGCTGCGGGAGGCGGCCAGGGCGGCCTTCAGCGAGGCGTTGCGCGTCACCGGCACGGTGGTGCTCCGGTCAGGCGCCGTCACGCTGCCGCCCGACCAGAGGCTCTGGTCACTGTCGCGTCGCACCGGCCGACCCGGGCTGCTCACTGTCGAGCTTCCTCTCAACGAGCAGGGCTGGTCGCTGCGTCCCCTGCTGCCGATGCCCGCCGACGTGACGGCGATCCGGGTCGTCCAACACGTCGACCTCCCCGAGCACTTCGTCGCTTTGCAACGCCTGGCTGACTTCACCGGCCGACCGGTCTACGCGCTGGCCGACGATACGGCGGCGGTCTGGGACCCGGACCTGCGGGACGTGCGGGTCGACGGGCCTGACGACGTTCGTCCCTGGCTGGAGTTCCTGCCGGCGGCGTACGAGGCTGTCACCACCGATCCGCCCCGTCAGTGGGGGATCGGTGCCGGCGGCCAGCTCACCCCGCTGACCGACGGCGACGGCTCGGAGCCGGCCCTGACCGTCCACCCGAGGGAGCTGCTCCCGACGCCCGGGCAGCACCTGCCCCCCGTCGTCGTCACCCACGATCCGGAGGTGCGCGCTGCCGCGGCCCGGATCCAGGTGCCCCTGGGCTACCTGGCGGTCGTCGCCGGCCCCGACGCGCCGGCCGACGTGCATCGCTGGGCGGCGGACGTCGTCGAGGCGGCCACCACGCATTCCGTGTCGGCTGAGGCGATCCTCCTGGTCGGGCATCCGCTGCCGCACCTGGCGGCGCAGACGCTGGCCGACGAGTTCGGCCGGGTGGCCGACGCGCAGGGAGCAGGCATCGCGTCGGTCGTCGTGACCCACGGGGCCGACATCGAGGTCTCGACGCGGACCGGTGAGGTCAGGACGGTGCCGGTCACCGGCCACGACGAGCTGGACGGCTGGCGGGTGTTCCGGCCGTTTGCCCAGGGCGGGACGACCGCCGTCCCCGACGCCGTGCGTGCCGCGATCACCTCGCCGGCGACGGCGGCGGGCCCGGTCGGCCCGGGGGCCGGCGACGCCGGGTGGGTCCGGCTGCACACCGACACCGGGGCGGCGCTGCGCGACCCGGACGAGCCGCCGGGGTGGGCAGCGCGGCGGGCGGCGGCGCCGGTGGCGGTCCGCCAGCACCGCTGGGTGGACCCGGTGAGCCTGCCCGGGCCGGGCCAGCACGACCGGTATGTGGTCGAGTCGCGCTTCGAGGTCCGCCGCTTCGAGTACGACGGCCAGCCGGTGACCGACCTGACCGTGCGGGTCTGGATCGACGGCGACCCTGCCGGCGAGGTGCTCGCCGACCTCCGGGACATGGTGCACCTGATGCTGAACGGCGACAGCCACGCCGGCGAGGACGCCTACGTGCTGCCCAACGGCCACGGCGACCGACTGCACGTCACCGTGGCGCGGGCCACCTCCGCGGACGACGCCCACCTGGCGGTGCAGATGGTCGACGAAGGCCCGACCGATCAGTTCCACTGGCGACACGACGCCACACCGGAGCAACGACTGCACGAGTTCGCCCACCAGCTCGGCCTGCGCGACGAGTACCGGGACAGCACCTCGTCGCACCGTCCGGACGTGCCCGGCAGCCTCCTCGGTGACCTCACCGGTGTCGCCAGCGACGCACTGACCTCCGACGAGCTGGCGCAGCTGTCCGACGAGGAGGAGATCCAGTTGCGGGGGATGCAGTGGGCCGGGCTGCGGCCCCGCCACCTGCAGCTGCTGGCGGCGCTGATCGGGGAGCCGGACGCCGACGGGGCGTACCGGGGGACGGCCCCCACCTCCGAGCGGATCGGTGTCGCGCCCCGCGCGCCGCAGACCGCGATCGACCAGGCGGGTCAGCCGCTTCCGGCGGTTGACACCGAGTCCGGGGACGTGGCGGCCGGTGAAGCCGGGAGCGAGCGGATCGAGGTGTCCCGGCGGGTTGACCGGACCCGGCACCCGTTGACCCCGGCCGGGTTGGAGACGGCTGTGCGGGCGACCCTGGACGCCCAGGCGGCCGTCCGAGCGGCCGATCCGGCCGCCTCGGCGGCGTCCTGGAACCCGCCTGAGGATCCGTTGTCGTGTCTGGCTCTGGTCCGGCGGTTCGCGGCCGTCCTGCACGCCGGCGTCGACGGGTTCGCCCGGTCGGGGTTGCGGGTCGGTCGGACCCGTGACGACGCCGCGATCGGCATCCGCTGGGCCGGCGACTTCGCCGGTGACCGGTCCGACTGGGCGGTGGTGGACTCCTGGGCGCGGGTCGAGGCGGCGCTGGTCGCCGCCGTGCCCGGCACGGCGGCGTTCGTCCTGTTGGAGCGGCCTGGTCGTGCGCCGGGGCATGCCTTCGCCGGTTACCGGTTGGATCGCGCCACGGATCCGGTGCGGTGGGTGCAGTTCGGTGGTGAGCGGGGTGCGGTGGTGTTGCCGCAGGTCGCGGCCGACAACCGGCTGCCGCGGCTGAACGCGTTGGGCCCGGAGGTCGCGGCCCGTGCGGTCCTGGTCGATCCCGACGGTACGGTGGATCCGGCGGCCCTGGTCGACGTGGCGGCGCCCGTGCCTGTCGCGTCGGATTCGGTGGCGCGGTCGATGGTGGACGCGCCGGTGAACCGGACCTTCCTGGGGCACGGCGCGGAGTTCGAGTTCTTCGAGATGCTCGACCTCAGCGCGGCCGTCGACATGTTCAAGGACGCCACCGTCGAGACCGTCCCCACCCGGGCCCGGACGAGCGCTCTCGCCGCAGATCCCACAGGAACGATCGTCATCGAGGTCGAGACCAAGACCTACTTCCGCGACAGCCGCGACGGCAGGCTCTACCGTCAGCCGGTGCCGGAACAGGATCCGGAGACGGTCGACGGCGCGGACGGCCAGGGCTCGCCGATGCCGGAGCGGACCCCGGAGACGGTGGCCATCCTGGAGGTCATCGTCGGCGTCGTGCCCGACACCGACGCCGAGCTGGACGCGCATCGCGGCGACGAGTCGTTGTTCCCGTCGATGACCGCGTTGGGCAACGCCCTGTCGGCGCTGACCCGTCCCGTCCCGTTCGCCCACCTCCTGGCCAAGGTCAAGGCCGCCGGCCATCTCCCCCAGGTGGTGCTGACACCGCTCGGGACGAAGGTCAAGATCGGGCCGCGCCCGCCGGACAGCGAGCCGGGTGCCCGGGTGCACCACAGCATCGGCGTCCCGCTCGCCGGAGCGCACTCGTTCCTGAGCTACGTCGCCCAGCGCACCTGGCGCAGCCCGACGAGCGTGTCCCCCTCCCATGCCCGCCCGCACCTGCAGGACGCGCTGCGCTTCGCCGACATCGTGGCCGATCACTTCGCCAGCCAGGGGGGCAGCGCCCGGGACGTCGCGGAGCTGCGCGGCTTCGCGACCGTGCTCTACTCCAACACCGCAGGCGTCACGGGGTGGTGGATCCACGAGGGCCTGGTCAAGGAGAACGTCGCGGCGCTGTCCCGGCAGGACATGCGGATGCTGCTCGACCAGCTGTCACCGGCGGCACAGGACCATTTCACGGCGAACCTCAACAGGATGGAGCAGCTCTTCCGCCGGATGTTCACGACTCGGGTTCCGGACATCGAGGCGCGTTTCCAGAGGGAGACCGGCGTCGAGCTGACCAGTGACTTCTTTTCCAGCCCCGCCTTTGTCGACAAGGAGAACGACGGCAAGGAGCAGTCGATCATCGACTACCTCCGCGCAGAAGTGCGGCAGCACCTCGGATACGGCGGGATGACCGTGCTCAATGGCCTCGACAAGTCCAACGGCGCGCTGCCGCTAATGGTGCTGGAGGTCCGCTACTTCGGCGCGCAGCACGTCGACGGCGTCGCCGCACAGGGGGAGGCGGAGTCGCTGCGGCGGGCGGCCGGGGCGGCCTTCGACGAGGCGCTGCGGGTCACCGGCACGGCGGTGACCCGGCCGGGTGGCGTGCAGTTGGCGTTGCCGTCCGACCGGCGGCTCTGGCCGATGTGGCGCCACGCGGGCCCGCCGGGGCTGCTCACCGTGGAGCTGCCCCTGGACGAGCCGGACTGGTCGCTGCGACCCCTGTTGCCGGTTCCCGACGAGGTGGCCGCCATCCGCGTCGTCCAGCGGGTGAGCCTCTCGGAAAAGGTCATCCCCCTGCAACGCCTCGCGGACCTCACCGGTCGGCCCGTCTACGCGTTGGCCGAGGAGGCGACGGCGAGGTGGGATCCGGAGCTGGGCGATGTGCGGGTCGACTGGCCCGACGGTATCCGGCCGTGGCTGGAGTTCCTGCCGGCGGCGTACGAGGCCGGCGCCGATCTGACCCGCTGGTGGGGGGCCGGCCCCGGGGGTCGGCTCATGCGGCTGAGTGACAGCACCGAGCTGGTGCCGCCGGTGACGGTGCAACTGAACCTGTTCCCGCCGGACGTGGAGCACACCCTGCCCTCCGTCGTCGGCACCGGGGACCCGGCCGTCCTCGACCTCGTGCCGCTGATCCAGGCGCCCCGCGGCTACCAGGTGGTCTTCGCCGGCCCCGACGCGCCCACGTACGTGCCCGGCTGGGCGACGGCCGTCGTCCGGGCGATCATCGCCCAGTCGACACCGGTCGAGGGCGTCCTCCTGATCGGGCACCCGCGGCCGTACGCGGCGGCGCAGGCCCTGGTCGACCTGCTCGGCCAGACGGTCACCGAGCAGCCGAGGCTCCTCGTCACACCGGTGGTCCTGACCCACGGGGCGGACATCGAGGTCTCGACGCGCACCGGTGCGATCAGGGCGGTGCCCACCAGCGGCGACGACGAGCTCGGTGGATGGCGGGTGTTCCGGCCGGAGCAGACGGGCCGCACGAGCGTCGTCCCCGC
This sequence comes from Micromonospora sp. PTRAS2, assembly GCF_054052245.1. NCBI lineage: Bacteria > Bacillati > Actinomycetota > Actinomycetes > Micromonosporales > Micromonosporaceae > Micromonospora > Micromonospora sp. PTRAS2. The sequence goes on along the minus strand of NZ_JBSWBU010000006.1, from coordinate 345,001 downwards.
CGGCCTACGCGCGATGATCACCTCTCCGACAATGCCGGCGGCGCAGTCCGGCCCGGCGGGTGACGCCGACCGGACGGACCCGACGGGCCGGCGGGCCGGCGCCACCGAGTGGGTTCGGCTCCACACCGACACCGGGGCGGTGCTGCGCCAGGAGGACGAGCCGGTGGAGTGGACGGTGCGGCGCGCGATGGCGCAGGTCGCGGTCCGCGAGCACCACTGGGTCGACCCGGTGAGCCGACCCGGACCCGACCCGGACGACCGGTACGAGGTCGTGTCGCGGTTCGAGGTCCGCGGGTTCCGGTACGGCGGCCATTCGGTGACCGACCTGACCGTGCGGGTGTGGCTCGACGACGACCCCGCCGGAGAGATGCTCGCCACCCTCCGGCGGGGGGTGCACCGGGTGTTCAACAGCGACGGTTACGCCGACGAGAACGCGTACCGGCTGCCCAACCGGTTCGGCGACCTGCTGCACGTGACCGTGGCCCGGGCCGCCTCCCCGCAGGACGCCCACCTCCGGGTGCAGGTGATCGACGAAGGGCCGACCGACCAGTTCCACTGGCGTCACGACGCCCTGGAGGAGGAGCTGGTGCACGAGTTCGCCCACCAGCTCGGCCTGCGCGAGGAGTACCGCGACGACACCGCACCGCACCGTCCGAACGTGCCCGGAAGCCTCCTCGGTGACCTCGCGGGACTTCCCGGCGATGCCCTGACCGACGAGGAGCGGGCGGCGTTGTCCGACGAGGAGGAGGCCCAGCTGCGGGGGATGCGGTGGGCCGGACTGCGACCGCGTCACCTCCACCTGCTGGCGGCGCTGATCGGGGAACCGGACGCAGACGGGGCGTACTGGGGTGCGGACAAGGTCGTCCAACCGATCGGTGTCGCGCCCTTCGCACCGCAGACCACGACGGGCCAGGCGGGGCAGCAGCCTCCGGCAGTCGACCCCACGGTGCCGCCGATCACGGCGGCGGAGCTGGAGGGGGCGTGGCGGACCGGGACCGAGCGCGTCGCTTTCGAGTTCCCGATCCGGATCCCTGCGGAGCACGGCCTCCAGACGGTGCCCGATCTGGTAGGCCTGGTCCGGCGACCGTGGGACCTGGAACTTCTCGGCGACTCCGTGCCGCCGGCGGCCGCCGAGGACCACCAGCGGCTCACCCCGCCCGAACCGGTCGTCGACTGGGCCAGGTTGACCGGACCGGCCCGCCAGGAGCTCGCCCAGCGGGCTGCGCTGGTCACGTCCTGGCTGGCCGGCTCACCGCAGCCGGTGGCGTACGGCACGACGCTGGAGTTCAGCCTGGTGCTGCGGGTGACCCCGGGCGTGCTCAGCGTGGCCCGGGAAGACGCGGTGGCCCGCCTCCTGGCCGACACCGCCGCCGACTTCCTCCGCTTCCAGCTCGACGCGCAGCTGCCCGGCGGGGTCCTTCCGGTGCGGGTCCTCGCCGGGCTCACCGCCTTCGACCGGGTCCTTCCGCAGGCCCGGATGCAGGTCGAGCTGTCCCTGCGCCGGGTGCTCCCCGGCCCGGCGCACGCCGACGATCCGACCTCCGACAGCGTGATCGGAGGCGTGTACGACGGTCGGGACCTCCGGGGCGACATGTTGCTGCGGATCACCGAGGCGCGGCAGGTCGTCGCCGGGTTGTCCGCCGGGGAGCCGGAGACCGCCGCGGCGGTCGTCGTCCACCAGCTCGGCGGCGTCCTGGTCCGGCTGCTGCCGGTGCTCGCCACGCCGACCCTGGCCGCCCCGTTCACGGCCCGTGCGGCGCAGGTGGGCGGCGTGCTCGACGACTTCCACTGGCTGGTGGGCCAGTGGGCGCGGCAGTGGCGCACCGGGGACGTCGCCGTCGCCGCCCTCGTGGCGCGCGCCACCGGTGCGCTCGACGCGATCGTCGAGCTGGCGCCGCTGATCGACCTGGCCCCGGCCGCCCATCGGGACCTCGACCTGACGCCGCTGGTCGACGGCCACCAGCCGGACGACGCCGACCACGTCGCGGCGCTGGCCCGGTTCCGCGCCGAGCTGACCCGGCTGCGGGGCGCCAGCGAGATCGCGCTGGACGAGCCGATCATGCAGGTGTACGGCTGGCAACTGCTCACCCAGGCGCTCGGGGCGCTGTGGTTCGGCGTGACCGAGGGCCCCGGCCCGATCGCCGACGGGCGCGTCCTCGGGGCCGTCGGCGCGGCGCTCGACGCGTACCACGAGGTGGTCGGCGGGCTCGGCGACGGCAGCCCCGATCTCGCGGCGTTCGACCGGGCCGCCGCGGCCGTCGGGGTGCTGGCTGACCGGCTGCGCCCCAGCCTCGACCAGGCGGCGATCGACCGCAACCTCGCCAAGCTCGACGACGCGCTGGCGGTGGTGGGTCTGCGCACCGACGTGCAGCTCGACCGGCTCACCCTGGACACCCGGGAGGCGATGCTCGACGGGCTGCTCGGCGCGGCAAGCCTCGCCCTGGACGCGTTCCGGATCAGCCGTGACCCCGGCCGTGGCGGCCTCGCCGGGATCCCCGGCGCGCCGGGTCCGCTCGCCGACTGGATGACGCTGCTGCGCACCCTCCAGCGGATGACCGTCCTCTGGGGCAGCGGGGTGCCGGACCTGCCCCGCCTGCGCGCGATGCACGGCCTCGCCCAACAGGTCCGCGACGGCATCGTGGCTGGGCGGGCCGACTTCACCCGGTTGGTCAACCGGGACGCCCCCGGCGGCGACCCGCGCGACGTGTCGAACCGGGTCCTCGACGCACCGCTCGCCCCGGCCCGCCCGCTCGCCCCGGCCCGCCCGCTCGCCCCGGCCCGCCCGGCTGCGGGGGAGGCCGGACCCGGGCCGGTGCCGCCCGGCCCCGGCCAGGTCCGGCTGCACCTCGTCGTCGAGGCGCCCGACGGAACGGCGGGGGCCGTGTCGACCGACCTGCATCAGGATCCGGACACCGGCCAGCTCCGGGTGCGGGTCGGTGACCCGTACGCCCCGGTTGCCGTGTTCGCGCGGCCGGAGACCGCGCACGGCGTGGCCCGGGGGATGGCCGACCACGTCGCGCAGGTGGGCCTGCCCTCCGGCGACGGCCCGGTGGTACGTCAGTTCGTGGTCGACGCCGACGCGTTCACCGCCCCGGACGACGCGCAGGTGTACGTCTTCCCGGCCCGCGACTTCGCCGCCCTGGTCGACCGGGCCGAACCCGGCTCGCTGGCCAGCTACGCGACCGACCCGGACGCGGTGGCGGGCGACGGTGGGGTGCGTGGCCTGGACGCGCTCGCCGCCGCCGACACCCCGGTCGTCCCGGTCGACGAGGCCAGCCGGATGCTGCCGACGGACGAGCCGAACGCCCGGCACCGACCCCGCGTCCTCCTGCCGCACACCGTCGTCGTGGCGTCCCTCGGCGACGTCCTGGTGACCGGCGATCCGGCATTGCCGGTGTACCCGGTCGACGCGCAGCCGGCCCCGCCGGCCCCGGTGCCGGACCGCCCCGGCGTGCCGCCCCGACGGCGGAACCGAACGCCACGACCGGCGGCGGACCGGGGATGAACCGAACCGCACCGGTGCCCGTTGTGGGGGCATGACCGCGACGACCGAGCCGGCCACCGACCGGGGGACCGCCCTGCACCGCCTCCTGCAGCGCCTCGCCGGGCAGGTGCCGGACGAACTGGTCGGCGAGGCCCGGCAGTGGCTGGCGGCGGGGCAACTGACGGAGGTGGCCCAGGCGCTGGCGTTCACCTGCCTGACCGGGCACCTCCCGGTCACCGGGGCGGAGGCGGACCTGCTCGCCGGGATCCTCAGCGACGCCGGGGAGGACGTCGGTGTCCTGACCGGGCTGCATCGAGGCGCGGGGGGCCCGCCGGTGGCGTACGGGATGGCCCCGGTCGGCCCGCAGGTGCTGGCCGAACCCGGCATCCGGGTGCCGTACAGCCTGGACCTGACCGTCGGCGGAGACGGCCCGGGCGGGCCCGACGACCTCGACCGGGTCGCCGTGGACGCGGTGGCCGCCGAACCCGGGCCGGTGGGACTCTGGCGGGCCTGGCGCTACCCGGCCCTCGACGCGCGGCACCCGCCCCCGAAGCGGCTCTACCTCGTGCAGGGCGGGGAACCGGTCGCCCTCGCCGCCCGGGTCGGGTGCGCCCTGGAGGCGGCCGGTGAGCGGCATCCGCTGGTCGAGGTCTTCGCCGACCCGGGGGAGTTGCCGCAGTACCAGCGGCGCGCGTTGGCCTACTCGGCGCTGCTCTGGGCGGCCCGCCCCGCGGAGCCGCTGCGGATGGCCGCCGCGCCGGACCCCGCCGCCCCGCCCGCGACGCTCACCGACGACGAGGCGGAGCGGGTCGCCGCGTACCTGGGCGCGGGCGTGCCGCTGCTGGCCAGCCCGGAGCGGGCGGCGGACGTCTTCGACCCGGAGCACCACGCCGACGCGGTGCCGACGGGCATCCGGGGCGACGGGCGGTGGCTGTGGTCGGAGGCGGTCGCCTACTACACCGACCACTACGGTCTCGCCCCCGAGCCGGACCTGCTCGCGGCGATCCGGGCCGCCGACCACGCCGCGCCGGTGGTCGACGCCGTGGCGGTGCACCGTTCGCTGTCGTTCCTGTTCGCCGCGATGTGCGACGCCGAGCAGATCGGGGTGAACCACTCCGGCGAGCCCCACGTTGTGGGGGCATGACCGTGCCGTCGGCGTTGCACCGGCTGCTGCTGCGGGTCGCCGGGCACGCCCCCGGGCCGCTGCTCGCCGCCGCCCGCCGGTGGCTGGCCGCGGGCGAGGTGACCGAGGTGGCCCGGGCGGTGGCCTTCGCCGCCCTGGCCCGGCAGGTCCGCCTGACCGACGCCGACGCGCGGCTGCTCACCGGCGCGCTCACCGCCACCGGTTTCCCGGCCGACCTGCTCGCCGACGTGCCCCGGTGCGAGCGGGACGACCCGCCGCCCTACGCCCTGACCCCGGCGCGTCCCGCCGGCGGGCGCGCGGACCCGGCCGGCGAAGCCGGGCCGGACCCGGCCGACCGGGCCGCCGTCGCCGCCGTCGCGGGTGCCGACGGCAGCGCCGAACCCGTCGGGCTGTGGCGGGTCTGGCGGCACCCGGCCACGGCGACGCCGCACCCGCCGGCCAGGCGCGTCTACCTGGCGCAGGCCCGCGCCGGCGCGGTCGCGCTCGCCGCGCGGATCCAGGCCGCGCTGGTGGCGGCCGGCGAACACGACCCGCTGGTCGAGGTCTTCGCGGACGCCGTCGACCTGCCGTCCTACCAGCGCCACGCGCTCGACCGGGCCGTCCTGCTCTGGGCCGCCCGGCCGGCCGAGCCGGTCCGGATCGCGGCGACCTTCGACGCTCTCGACGCCGCCGGGATCCCGACGTTCGGCGCCGACCGGCCCCGGCTGTCGGCGGCCGAGGCGGACCGGGTCGCCGGGTATCTGGCCGCCGGGTTCTGCCTGGTCACCAGCCCGGTCCGGGTGCCCGACGTCATGGAGCCGGCCCGGGAGGTGCCGACGGACCTGCGCGGCGACGGCCGCTGGGTGTGGTCGGCCGCGGCGGGGCACTACCTGACCCGGTACCGCATCGCCCCTGACCCGGGGTTGCTGGCCGCGATCCGGGCGGCCGACTACACCGTGCCCGACGTGGACGCGGTGGCGGTGCACCGCGCCCGGGCGGCGCTCGTCGAGGCCATCGGTGGACCGGGCGGCCCGGAGTGCCCGGGCGAGCGGGCGGCGGGGTAGCCGGCGATGGGCGACCCGTCCGCGACCGTCCGCGCGGCTCTCGTCGGCGACGTGCTCCTCCTGCACGGCGAGGCCGAGCCGTTCGCCGCCCTCGCCGGGGTGGCCGCCCGCCTGCCGGTCGACCCGGACCGCACCCCGGTGCTCTGCTCGTCGGCGGTCTCGGAACGACCGGACCTGTTCGGTCTCCTCGTCGACCTGCTGCCCGTGCATCTCGGCGGTTCGGCGGTCGGGTTCCGGCTGGTCCCGCTCGGCCGTTACGCCGACCCCGACGCGGTACCCGACCTGGCGGCGGGGCTCGCCACGGACCTCGGGATCGACGGGTCGGTGCCGCTGGACGCCCCGGCGGTGTCCACCCGGGCGGTCCCGGCGGCGTTGCGCTGGATCGTCGTCGACGGCGGGCCGATCCGGCCGGAGAGCCCGCCTGCGGCGTGGTGCGCGCCGCTGCCGGACCAGTCCCAGCCGGTCGACGGCCCCGGTCCACCCGAGCGAGGCGACGACCCGGGGCAGGCCCGGCCGGCCGACGACTCGGATCAGGCCCGGCCGGGGACGCCCGAGGGCTGGCAGGTGACCCGGATCGGCGACGGTTACACCTGGCTACCGGTCCCATCGGCGTCCGGCCCGGAGCCCACCCGCCCCGGGCCGCCCCTGCCCGCTGCGGGGGCCGCGACCCACAGGCCACCACTCCCGCCGGCCGCCGCCGGGCCGCCGCCGGGCCGGGCGATCCCGGGCGGCTGGTCCTTCCTGGACGCGGAGACGCCTCGTCAGCCCGACCCGGCACCCCTCGACGCGTTCCTCGTCGAGGTGGAGATCGGGGCCGGCGGTTTCCGCGTCGACGGGCGTCCGGTGCCGCCCGGGGTGCTCGCCGGCCACCTGGCCGCCGTGTGGCTCGACGGGCGGCCCCTGGTGCTTCGCGGCAGTGCGCCGTACCCGGCCGTGGCCGGGATGCTGTTCGGGGCCCTCGCCGATGTGCTCGGTCGTCCGGTGGTCGCCAGCGACGCCCGGGCCGAGGCCACCGCGACGGGGCTGCTCACCACCCCGGGCGCCTTTCGCCGGTGGCACCCCCGGGACCCTGCCGGTGCCGCCCGGTTGGTGACCGACCTCGGCCCCGTCCTGCCCCCTCGCGCCAGCACCGCGCAGTCCGCCACGCCGTCCCCGGCCGACCCCACGCCGCCCGCCCGGCCTGCGCCGGAGCCCACGCCGTCCCCCCTGAGCCCGGCCGACCCCGGGCCACCCGCACCGGCCGCCGTCGCGGCGGACCCCACGCCCACGGTCGTGTCGCTGCTCGCGGCCGACCGGTCCGCGTCGGCCGTCGACGCGGCGCTCGTGCCGTCGGACGTCGCGCGACGGTGGCAGGGGCTTCGGGCCCCGGGCCTCGATCTGCTGCGGATCGACCCGACGCCGGCGGGTCCGCCCGGGCCTGCGTCGACCCCCCTGGCGGAGCCGCCCGTGGCGGGACCGCCGGCCCCGTCCGGAGCGGCAGCCGCCACCGCGCCGCCGGCCGGCAACAGCGCGCCCACCTCGGGGCAGCCGGTCGCCCCGCCGGCCGGCCCTGCCCGGGTACCGGTCCTGCTACGGCCCGATGGGCGTGCGCTCGCCGCCGAGGACCGGGTGGCGCTGCGCCGGATCCTCGCCGGGCGTTACGACTCGTACGTCCAGGTGGTGACCCGGACCCTGGCGGAGGAACCGGGGCTGCGGGTGGCGGCGGTGAGCGCCCCCGACCTGCCGGCCGGCCTGGTCGCGGTCCGCGCCTACTGCGTGGGCGAGCGGGACACGGTGAACGCGATCCTGCGCGACGCCCCCGACCCGGAGCCGGATGCCGACCCGGCGGTGCTGGCCCGCTGGGTCGCCTACGGGCTGCGCCGCCTGCCGGTGGTCTTCGGCCCGGTCTTCCGTGCCGCGACCGCACCGCCCGGGCCCGGCTACCGACCGGGCACGGTCCTGGTCGAGCCGGCCTTCCTCGACGTCGACCCGGTGCCCGCCACGGCCCCGGCGGCGGCACCCACGGTCCCGGACGCCGGGGCCGAGTTCGTGATCTGGTCCACGGGGGCCCGCCGGCTGGGCGGCCTCGCCGCGCACGCCGCCGCCCCGCGCGGTGGCCCGGCCGGCACACGGACCGCACCCCGCGCCGACGGCGCGTCCGGCCCGGCGGTCTTCCCCGCCGGCACCTGCTTCGAGGTGCTCGCCGTGGAGCCCGCCGGCCCCGGTGCCCCGCAGCGGATCTTCCTCCGGGAGTTGCCGGCCGGCCGGCAACTCCCGGGCGGCGAACAGACCCTGGACCGGCTCCGGGCAGCGGCCCCGGCCGGGATCGCCACGAACGGCCCCACGCCACCGCTGGCCGTGGCACCCGGTGTCGACGCGGCCGGGCGGCTGTTCGCCCTGCCCGTCGGGACGGACCGGGGCACCCTGCCGGTCGGGGCGGCCCGGCCGCACCGAGCCGGGGCCACCGCCGCGGGGCGGCGACCGGCCGGGGCGGACGCTACCGACCAGACGAGAGGACGGTGAGGAGTGAACAGCACCATGCTGGCGGTCTCCCAGACGGAGCCGGGCTGCCAACCGACGATCGCGGGCGCGTTGGCCGTCGCACCGGCCGGCGCCACCGTCGTCGTGCAGCCGGGCCGCTACCGCGAGCAGATCCAGCTCGGCGGCGACGTCACGCTGATCGCCGAGGAGGGGCCGGGCACGGTGACCATCGACGGCGGCGAGGGCGTCGCGCTCTTCGTCGGCGGGGGGTCGGTGACGCTGCACGGGATCGAACTGGTCGGCGGCGCGGGGCAGCTCCCGACGGTCCAGGTCCGCGGCGGGCGGCTGGAGCTCACCCGGTGCGCCGTACGGGCCGGCGGCATCGTCGCGGTGCACGTGCCCGGCGGCGAACTGGCCATGCGGGACGGTCGGGTCGGCAACCCCGGCGGCGCCGGTCTCCTCTTCGAACGCGCCGGCACGGGACAGGTCACCCGGACCGCGATCGCCGGGATCGGCACGGTGGCCGTCGCCATCACCGGCGGCGACCCGGTCCTGCGCGAGTGCACCCTCACCGACGTCCGCGGCAGCGGGGTGCTGTGCACCGCCGGCGGACGGGGGCTGCTGGAACAGTGCGTGATCAGCGCCGTCGACGGCCCGGGGCTGGTCGTCGAGGACGGCGCGGTACGCCTGGTCGGCACCCGGATCGCGGACACCGCCGGCCACCCGGTGCTGGTGACCGGGGGCAGCCCGGAGCTGACCGGCTGCGAGATCCACGCGGCGACCGGCCCGGCGGTGCTGGTCGACGGGCACGCCGACCCGATGCTGCGCGACTGTGTCGTGGCCGTCGGCAGCGGGCACGGCATCAGCGTCCAGGCGACCGCCACCGGCACCTATCGCGGGCTCCGCGTCGAGGTGACGACCGGCGCGGCCCTGGTGGCCACCGGCACGGCGGCCCCCCGGATCGAGGGTGGCACGCTGACCGCCACCGACGGGGCGGGTCTCCTCTTCGCCGGGGCGGCGACCGGCAGCGTCCACGGGGTGACGGTCGCCGGGGCCCGCTCCGGGCTCCTGGCCCGGGGCAACTCCCGGCCCGAGGTCGAGGACCTCACCGTCACCGGGCCGGCCGAGGACGGGCTGCGGGTCGCCGAGGAGGCCCGGGTCAGCGTCCGGCAGGGCGAGGTGACGGGGGCCGGCGCGGCCGGCGCGGCGGTCACCGGCGGCGAACTGGTCCTGGACGGCGTGACGCTGCGCGACTGCGCGAGCGGGCTGGTCGTGGCGGCCGGGCGGCTGCGGGCGGCCGGCGTGGATGTGCTCGGCAGCCGGGGGGCCGGGCTCACCGCGCAGCGCGGGGTGGCCGTGCACCTGCGGCGCAGCCGGGTGCGGGGCAGCGGCGGGCCGGGGGTGCGGTTCGCCGAAGACTCGCAGGGCGAGCTGACCGGGTGCGAGGTGTTCGGCAACGCCGGGGCCGGGGTGCTGGTCCAGACGCGCCAGCCGGTGCGGCTGGTCCGTACGGAACTGCGCGGCAACGAGGGAGGGCCGGTGCGTACCACGGTCGCCGACGCCGCCGTCGAGGTCGTCGGCGGCGACGGCGGCACGCCGCCGGTCGACCCGGCCGGACCCGTCGACGGGGCCGGTCCGGGTCGGGAACGGTCGCCGCAGCCGCCCGTACGCGACGACCCGCCGGCACCGGCGCCCTCCGGCGCGGCGGCGGCACCGACCCCGCCGTCGGGGCCCGCGGGGCCGCCAGCCGCCGACGACCCGGTCGCGCCGCTGCTGACCCAGCTGGACGCGCTGGTCGGCCTCGCCGGGGTGAAACGGGAGGTGGCGACCCTGGTCGGGCTGCACCGGATCAGTCAGCGCCGGGCGGCGGCCGGGCTGCCCGCGCCGCCGATGTCCCGGCACATGATCTTCGCGGGCGCGCCGGGCACCGGGAAGACGACCGTCGCCCGGCTCTACGGCCAGATCCTGGCCGCCCTCGGCGTGCTGCCCGGCGGGCAACTCGTCGAGGTGGCCCGCGCCGACCTGGTCGCCGAACACATCGGCGGCACGGCCGTGAAGACCACCGAGCGGTTCCGGGAGGCCATCGGCGGCGTGCTCTTCGTCGACGAGGCGTACACCCTGGCCCCGGTCGACGGCGGCGGCTCGGGGCACGACTTCGGCCGGGAGGCGATCGACACGCTGGTCAAGCTGATGGAGGACCACCGCGACGAGGTGGTGGTGATCGTCGCCGGGTACTCGGCGCAGATGCGCACGTTCCTGGCGGCGAACCCGGGGCTGGCCTCCCGGTTCTCCAAGACCGTCGAGTTCGAGAGCTACAGCACCCCGGAGCTGGTGCAGATCGTCGAGCGCCTGTGCAGCAGCCACCACTACGCCCTGGAGTACGACACCCGCCTCGCCCTGGAGACGTTGTTCGAGGCGATGCCGCGCACCGGTTCGTTCGGCAACGCCCGGGTGGCCCGGCAGACCTTCGAGGAGATGGTCAGCCGGCAGGCGTTCCGGCTGTCGGGCAGCGGCGCCGCGTCCGGGGTGGAGCTGGCGCAGCTGCTGCCGCAGGATCTCGGCGAGGTGGGCGCGGGCCCGGTGGACGACGAGCCGCCCGCCGCCGCCGTGGACGCCCTGCTGGCCAGGCTGCACGCCATGGTCGGCCTGGACGCGGTGAAGCAGGAGGTGGCCGAGCTGATCGACCTGCTGGCCGCCGTCCGGACCCGGGTCCGGGCCGGCCTGCCGGCCCCGTCGGTCTCCCGGCACCTCGTCTTCTCCGGGCCGCCGGGCACGGGCAAGACCACGGTGGCCCGCCTCTACGGGCAGCTGCTGACCGCGCTGGGCGTGCTGCGCGGCGGGCAGCTGGTCGAGGTGGCCCGCGCCGACCTGGTCGGCGAGTACGTCGGACACACCGCGCAGCGCACCCGGGAGGCGTTCGAGCGGGCCCGGGGCGGGGTGCTGTTCATCGACGAGGCGTACACGCTGGCCCCGCCGGACGCCCGCAACGACTTCGGCCGGGAGGCGATCGACACGCTGGTCAAGCTGATGGAGGACCACCGCGACGAGGTGGTGGTGATCGTCGCCGGGTACGAGGCGGAGATCGAGCAGTTCCTCGCCGCGAACGCCGGCCTGGCGTCCCGCTTCTCGCGGCGGATCCACTTCGCCCCGTACACGGCCGACGAGCTGGTCGCCATCTTCGAGGGCATCGCCCGGGCCGGCGGCTACGACTGCCCCGGGGACACCCTGACGGCCCTGCGCCGGCACTTCGAGCAGGTGCCCCACGGCCGGGCCTTCGGCAACGGCCGGTACGCCCGCCAGGTCCTCGACGAGGCGGTGACCCGGCAGGCGGGCCGGCTGCGCGGCCTGACCGGGCCGACGGTGGCGGACCTGCGTACGCTGCGCGCCGAGGACGTCACCCCCGCGGCGGCCGCCCATGTCTAGCCGGTGGCGGACGCCGTGACCGCCGCGCCACGGGTGCGGCGGTCCGGCCGCGCCCACGGGACCCGACTCCGCCGCCCGTCACCGGGCGACAGCAGCGAAGGGCCGTCGGCGGGCTACCCGTATGCTCTCCTGAGTCGCCGTGTGATCGATTGTCCTAATGCGCCTGCGCAGCCGGTCACGCGGACGGTGAGTGTGCTGGGGAGGCGCCGGGTGGCAGGTCTTTCTCGCGTGCCGGACGCGGAAGCGCCGGGCGGGGCCGGCATCGAGGTGGTCGCAGGCGACACCCGGGTCGACGACCGGGCTTCGTCTCCGGCTGACGTCGAGGCCACGTCGTCGGCGGCGCACCTCCCGCCCGACGCGCGGCTGCGGGCGCTGCACGACGCCCACGCCGATCCGCTGTTCCGCTTCCTGCTGCGGCTGGCTCTCGGTGAGCGGCAACTCGCCGAGGACCTGCTCCAGGAGACGATGGTCCGGGCCTGGCGCAACATCGACAACCTCGCCGTCGACCCGGAGACGCAGCGGCGCTGGCTGTTCACCGTGGCGCGCCGGGTCGCCATCGACGTGGCGCGGGCCCGGCAGGCCCGCCCGGCCGAGGTCGGCTCGCTGGACCTCAATCGGATGCCGGCGACCGGCGACGTGGCCGAGGGCGTGGTGACCACGCAGACCATCCGGGACGCGTTGCCGAAGATCAGCGTCGAGCACCGCCGGGTCGTGGAGGCCGTCTACTTCCGAGGGCTGTCCACCGCCGAGATCGCGGCCGCGTTCGGCATCGCCGAGGGCACGGTCAAGTCCCGCGCCTACTACGCCCTGCGCGCGTTGCGCGCCGTCATCGGGACGGTCGACGGTGCGTGAGGCGTCCGCCGCCACCGCGATGGCATACGATTGCGGCGGCAGAACCGCGAGGCGCTGCCTCCCCGAGCAGAGCTGACGGACCATGACCGACCTCCGAAGCGACAGCGACGCCCCCGGTCCGGTGGCCCACGCCCCACTGGAGTTGTGCGCCCCCTACCTGTGGGGTGACCTCGACCCACAGGGCGAACAGGACTTCGAACGTCACCTCGGGACGTGCTCCCTCTGCCTGGACGAGTGCGACCGGCTGGGCCCGCTGGTGACCGCGTTCTCCGGGCTCACCAGCGACGAGGCCGCCGAACTGCTCGCGGTCGGTTCCGAGCCCGCCCCGGCCGGGGAGCCGGCCCCGACCGCCGTGGCCCGCGCCGACCAGGAGCCCGCCGCCGGCACCGACCCCACCCGTGCCGCCGAGCCCGCCGCCGGCTCCGGTTCCGCCCGGGCCGCCGGCACCGACCCCACCCCGCCCGCCGGGCCGACCGTCGAGCCGGATCCCGGCGGGGGCACGGGTCGGAGCCGGCCGGGCCGCCGCCCGGCGGGCGCCACCGGTCCGGCGGGGCGGGGTCCGGCCGGACACGCCCCCGACCGGGCCCGGCGTGGCCGCCGGCTGTGGTTCGTCGCCGGTGGGCTCGCCGTGGTCGCGGCGGTGTCCCTCGGCGTCTCCCTCGGCCAGCGCTATGCCGGCAGGGCCCCCGAGGCCGGCCCGGCCACCGTCAACCCGGTCAACGCGGGCGTGACGGTGGAGGGGGTCGGCGCCACCGCGCGGCTCTCCGTCACCGTCTCGGCCCGCGCCGACCGGCCCGGCCCGGTCGCCGACGTGCGGGCCACCGTGGTCGGCCTGACCGCCGGGGTCGAATACCGCCTCTACGCGGTCGCCGCCGACACCCGGACGCACCAGGTGGCGCGGTGGACGGCGACGGCCGGGACGCAGGAGGTCACCGGCGAGATCGCCGTCCCCGTCGACACCCTGGCGTTCTTCGCCGTCGCCGACGCCGACGGCACGGCCGTGGTGTCGGCGCGCCTCGGCGCCCCCCGCTAGCCGCGCACCTTCGTCCACTTCTGGTTGGCCCCGCCGCTGCACGTGGCCAGCTGCAGGCCGGTGCCGTTGGCGGTGGACCAGTCCCGCACCTCGACGCACCTGCCGACGACCGAGTTGACCAGGTCGCCGGAGGGGTTGACCCAGAACTTCTGGGCCCAGCCGCCGTTGCAGGTCGCGAGCTGGACCCGGGTGCCGTCGGCCGTGGCGGCGTCCGCCAGGTCGATGCAGAGCTTGCCCATGCGGACGGTCCCGTCGCCGCCGAACGTCCACTTCTGCCGGGTCGAGCTGCCGCAGCCCCAGAGCACGAGCTGCTGGCCGTCGGCGGCCGTGGGCGCGTGCACGCACTTCCCGCCGTACCCCTTGATCTGGTAGCTGGTCGCCGCGGGCGCCGCGGTGGTCGCCCGGGGGGTCGTCGGGGTGGGGCGGGGGGCCGCGGGCGTGGTCCTGGTCGTCGCGGCGGCCGGGCGGGACGCGCCGCCGCCCGCGTCGGGCCTGCGGGTGGGCAGTGCCAGCGCCGGTCCGGTGGGGACGGCGGGCGCGACGGTGGGGCGCGGCGACGGACGGCCACCCAGGCGCGGGTCCTGGGCGTAGAAGGCGGCGTAGGCGAGCACCCGGCCGGCGTGCTGCTCCACCGTGGACAGGTTCGGTGCGCCGCCGGCCTGCACCCCCGGGCCCCACTGGAAGGTGGCCAGCGCGATCGGGTACGGGTCGGCGGCGAGCCCGGCGAGGTCGGTGGTGAGGGCGCACATCGTCCGGGCGAGGGTGGGGATCGCCGCCGCCGGCTCCCACGGCGACTGCCCGGCGGTGGCGTACCGGCTCCAGAGCGTGGGGAGGAACTGGGCGATGCCCTGGGCCCCGTTCGCGCCGAGCAGGTGCGGGTTGAACCCCGACGCCGCCATCAGCTGGCCGGCGATCTTCGCCGCCGTCACCGCCGGGCAGACCTTGCCGGCGGCGAGGATCAGCTCCAGGTGCTCCTGGGGGATGGCGCGCGGCGCGCTGCCGGCGGCCGGCGCCGGCTGGGCGGCGGTCGGCGGGCCGCCGGCGGCGTCGCGGTCGAAGTCGGGCTGCCGGGAATACCACGCCGTGTATCCGGCGACGGTGCGCACGTACGGGGCCGCCGCGTCGGGGATGCGCCGGTCGGCCTGCACGACGGAGAACCCCGAGTGGTGGGCGGCGAGCGCCAGCTCCCACGCGTCGCCGTCGATGTCGCCGTGCCGGAGCTGCCCGACGAGGTCGCACATGTGGTGGGCGAGCGCGACGATGTTCGCCGCGACGTCCAGCCGGGGCGCGTCGGGCCAGGGACGCCAGCGCTGCCAGAGCTCGTCGCTCAGGCCGGCGACCCCGGAGCCGCCGTTGTCGGTGCGCGCGTCGGGGTCGAAGCCCGACGCGGCCATGAGCTGGCCGGCCAGGCGCGGGGCGGTGAGCGTCGGGCAGGAGAGCGCGGCCTGGGCGATCATCTGCGCCTGGTCGGCGGGGACCGGCCTGCCCTCGCGCACCGTCTCGGCGGTGGCCGTGCCGAAGCCGGCGCTCGCCGCGAAGCCGGCCAGCACGGCGAGGGCCAGCACGAGGACGCCGGCGGCGATCCGGGTGACCAGCGGCGGGCCGGGGAGCCGGGGCATCCGTCGCCGCAACGCACCGACGAGCCGTCCCAGGCGCTGGCGGTAGGGCTTGGAGGTCAGTGGCACCGTGGCGCTCCTCGGCAGGCTGCGGATTCGACCCCTCAACGGGCTGAACCGGTCGACGGTTCAGTCAGATCAGGAAGGAGTTTGCCCGCAGGGCCGGTACGCGGCAACCGCGCTGGTGGACCGGGGTGACCGGCCTCGGGCGCGCCCCGGACGGCCGAGGTCATCCCGACCGCGCCCCGAACCCGGCCGGTGCCGCATCCACCGTCGAGTGAGTACGGTTGCGCGACGGGCACAGGCATCGGGGCGTCCCGCCGGGCCGGCGTCGGCGGGCGGGGCGGCGACCCGGGGAGGGAGCGAGGATGACGCGGCGCAGAGCGCTGGTGGTTCGGGGCGGATGGGAGGGGCACGAGCCGGTCCGGGCGACGGAGTTGTTCCTTCCGTTCCTTGAGCGCAGCGGCTACGCGGTGCGGATCGAGGAGTCGACGGACGTCTACGCCGACGCCGACGAGATGGCCGGCACCGACCTCGTGGTGCAGTGCGTGACGATGTCGCAGATCACCCCGGAGCAGGTGGCGGGCCTGTGCGCGGCGGTCGTCGCCGGGACGGGGTTCACCGGCTGGCACGGCGGCATCGTGGACTCGTTCCGGATGTCGTCCGACTATCTGCACCTGGTGGGCGGCCAGTTCGCGACCCATCCGGGCAAGGAGCCGTGCGAGCGCCGCGGTGGGGCGGAGGACAACTTCCTCCCGCACACGGTACGCGTCACCGACCTGGGGCGGCAGCATCCGATCACCGCGGGGATTCCGGACATCGAGCTGGTCACCGAGCAGTACTGGGTGCTGCACGACGACCTCATCGAGGTGCTGGCCACCACCACCCACCCGGCGCAGCCGTGGCAGCCGTGGCACCGGCCGGTCACCTCGCCGGCGATCTGGACCCGGCAGTGGGGCGCCGGGCGCGTCGTCGTGACGACCCCGGGGCACAGCCTCGACGTGCTGGAGCACCCGAGCATCCGTACCGTCATCGAGAGGGGGATGGTGTGGGCGACCCGCACCGCGTCGGCGTCGTAGGGCTCGGCGTCATCTCCCGCGCCTACCTGGACACGCTCGCGAACCACCCGGCGGTGGACATCGTGGCGGTGGCCGACCTGGACGCCTCCCGGTCCGCCGCGACCGCCGCCGGGCTTCCCGGAGCCGAGGCGGTGAGCGTCGAGCGCCTGCTCGACCGCCCCGACGTGCAGACGGTGCTCAACCTCACGATCCCCGCGGCGCACGCCGAGATCTCCCTCGGCGCGATCGACGCGGGCAAGCACGTGTACGTCGAGAAGCCGCTCGCCGCCACGCTGCCGGACGGCCGGGCGACCGTGGAGCGGGCCGCGGCGGCCGGCGTCCGCGTCGGGTGCGCGCCGGACACCGTCCTGGGCACGGGCACGCAGACGGCGCGCGCCGCCATCGACGGCGGGCTCATCGGCCGTCCCCTGTCCGCGTCGGCCGTCATGGTCACCCCGGGGCACGAGCGCTGGCATCCCCACCCCGACTTCTACTACGCCCCGGGCGGGGGGCCGCTGCTGGACATGGGGCCCTACTACATCTCGGCGCTCGTCCACCTGCTCGGGCCGGTCCGCGCGGTGCACGGAGCCGCCAGCCGGCTGCGTCCCGAGCGCGTCATCGGCTCGGGCCCGCGCCTCGGCCAGCGGGTTCCGGTGCTGGTGGACACCCACGTCACCGGCGTGCTCGAACACGCCGACGGCGCCCTGTCCACCCTCACCACGAGCTTTGACGGCGTCGCGACGACGGCCGCGCCGATCGAGGTGCACGGGGAGACCGGCACGCTCGCCGTGCCCGACCCGAACTACTTCGACGGCGAGATCCGGCTGTTCGCGCTCGGCGGCACCGAATGGCAGGTCGTGCCACCGGGGGCCGGCTACGTCGACGGTTCCCGGGGCGTCGGCCTGATCGACGCCGTCACCGCCGGGGGTCGGCGTCCGCCGCGGGCCGGCGGCGACGTGGCGCTGCACGTGCTCGACACGATGACCGCCCTGCTGCGGTCGGCGGCCGAGGGCCGGCGGATCGAGCTGACCACGGTCGTGGAGCGGCCCCCGCTCGTGCCGCTCACCCCGGCCGAACAGTGGCGGGCATACCAGGCGTGACGCTGCGCGCTGTCAGTCGAGCAGCTTCTCCGTGAGCTGCATCAGACGTGCGGCGTGCCGCGGGTCGAGCGTGGGAAAGTCGGGCGGAAGCCGCTTGTGGCGGTCGACGGCCGTCAGCGGCTCGGCCGGTGGCGCGTCGAGAAACCGGTGGATCGGGGCGACCGCGTCCGCGACGGGGCGGGCCGCCACCGACGCCGCCAGCAGTCCGCGGACGACCAGCGGCAGCGGGCCACGGTCGCCGCTGCGGGTGAAGCCGGGATGGTAGAGCACGTAACGGGCGCGGCTGCCGGACTGCTCGGCGAAGCCCACGCCGAGCAGATCGTTGGCTCGACCGGCCTGCAGCTGGGCGGTGAGGGCCGAGTAACCCGAGGTCAGCTGCGGGTCGGCCCAGCGCACCCCGCCCCGGGTGACGCCGACGCCTGCGACGTTCACGATCACCGGGGCGGCGGCCCGGTCCAAGGCGGGACGCAGGCCGAAGCTGAGCAGATAGCGACTGAGATAGTAGAGCGCGAACGTCTGCTCCAGCCCTTCGTCGGTGACGATCCGACGCGGCGCCACCGCGTTGGCGAACAGCGTCAAGGCATCCACGACGGGGTGCTCGGTGAGGATGTGCTCGACGACCTGCCGGGTCTCGGCCACGCTGGAGAGGTCCACGGGGAGGAACGCGACGGAGCCACCCGCCAGCGCCTCGCCGCGTTCGCGGTTGCGGCCGAGCACCAGCACCTGGTCACCGCGATCGGCCCGCCCGGCGGCGAACGCCCGTCCCATTCCGTTGGTGCCGCCACTGACCACCACGAATCCCATGCCGCCTCCACTACGGTTCGTCACCGACCGTGTCCATCCTGGGCAGCTGACCGGCGCGAGCGAAAGAAGGCACTTTCATGGCCACAGGGAACACGGGTGTGCGTGGCGGGCTGGGCGGCCACCGGTTGCCGCAGCCCGTTCCGGCCGGCGAGTACGAGAGTTGCCCGGTCACCGACGTGCTGCGGCGGGTGAGCGACAAGTGGACGCTGCTGCTGCTCACGCTGCTCGACCAGCGGCCGCACCGGTTCAACGAGTTGCATCGGGCGGTGGACGGCATCAGCCAGCGGATGCTCACCCGGAGCCTGCGCACGTTGGAGAGCGACGGTCTGGTCGCGCGCGAGGTGTTTCCCACGTCGCCGCCGAGCGTCGAGTACCGGCTGACGCCCCTCGGCGTCAGCCTGCTGGAGCCGCTCTCCGCGCTGGCCGGTTGGGCCGTCGGCCACCATCCCGAGATCGCCGCGGCACGTCGGCGGTCCGCCCGGGGCGGGGCTGACCCGGCGCCACGGTGACCTGCGGGGTGCGGCCACCGCTCCAGCCGCAGCGGGCTAACCTGCCGTCATGGCGACTGCCGAACTGGACGAGTTGATCGTCGCGGACTCCGACGCGCTGCGCGCGTGGCTGTCGGCCCACCACGCCACGTCGCCCGGCGTCTGGCTCGCACTGACCCGCAAGGGCGGCACCGTCACCACGCTGACCTGGCAGCAGGCGGTCGACGAGGCCCTGTGCTTCGGCTGGATCGACGGGCAGGCCCGCAAGCGGGACCAGGAGACCTCCTGGATCCGGTTCACCCCGCGCCGGCCCCGCAGCGTCTGGTCGCAGCGCAACGTCGCCCACGTGGCCCGGCTGGAGGCGGACGGGCGGATGCTGCCCCCGGGCCGCGCGGCGGTGGAGGCCGCCAAGGCCGACGGGCGGTGGACGGCCGCCTACGCCCCGTCATCGGAGGCCGAGGTGCCGGCCGACCTCCTCGCCGCCATCGCCGCCGACCCCGCCGCCCAGGCCATGTTCGACGTGCTCACCAAGGCCAACCGGTTCGCTCTCGTCTACCGCCTCAACGCCGTCAAGCGCGCGGAGACCCGCGAGCGGAAGATCGCCGAGTTCGTCGCCATGCTGGCCCGCCACGAGACGCTCCACCCGCAGAAGGCCAGGCCGCTGAGCCCGCCGTGACCGGTCGCTCGTGGCGTCGCCGCGCCCGGCCCGACAACCCCGGTGCGGTGGGTGACCGGAGTCGTGTTGACTCGGGCGGTGGATCGTCAACGGCTCAGCAGCATCGCGCACTCGCGCCACCCGATCGCGGCCCCGATCTTCGGCGTCAACGTCAACCGGCTCCTGCGCCGGGCGGGCCGGCAACCGACGGCCCGCGTCCTCGACCTCGGCTGTGGCGAGGCGGCCTGGGCGCTGCAGGCCCTCGCCCACTATCCCGACGGGCACGCGGACGGCGTGGACGTCAGCGCGTACGCCCTCGAACGCGCCGCCGGCGCCGCCGACGCGCGCGGCCTCGCGGACCGGCTCACCCTGCACCGGCGCGACGCACGGACGTACGTGCCCGACGGCGACTACGACCTGGTGCTGTGCGTCGGCTCGACCCACGCGTTCGGCGGGTTCGGCGGGACGCTGGAGCTGGCCGGCCGGCACGTGAACGCCGACGGCGTCCTCCTGGTCGGCGAGGGGTTCTGGCAGGTCCCACCGACCCCGCAGGCGCTGGCGGCGCTCGGTGTGAAGCCCGAGGAGTTCACCGACCTCGCCGGCCTGGTCGACGCCGCCGAGCGGGCCGGCTGGACGCCGACGTACGCCCACGTCAGCGACGCCGCCGAGTGGGACGACTACGAATGGTCGTGGATCGGCTCGCTCACGGAGTGGGCGCTGGACAATCCCGGCCACCCGGACGCGGCCGAGGCGCTCACCGCCGCCCGGGAGCACCGCGACCAGTGGTTGCGCGGATACCGTCACGTGCTGGGTTTCGTGACGCTGGTGCTGCGCCGCGGCGGGCGGTGAGCACTAAGCCCACCCTGCGGCCGGTCCGGCGGCCCGACAGGCGCCGCCCCGCTCCGCTACCGCCCGGCGACGGGACGGCGGTGACCGGCGGCCGCCGGCTCGGCGATCGGCAGCCGGATGGTGAAGGTGCTGCCCCGGCCGAGGACGCTCTCGAGGCCGATCGTGCCGCCGTGGGCCTCGGCGAGCTTGCGGGCGATCGACAGGCCGAGCCCGCTGCCCCCGGTGCTGCGGGCCCGCGAGTCGTCGGCCCGCCAGAACCGGTCGAAGACCCTGGCCTGGTCGGCGGGCGCGATGCCGGTCCCGGTGTCGGACACGGCGATGGCGACCTGGTCGTCGTGCACCGCGCACCGCACGGTGACCGAGCCGCCGGCGGGGGTGTGCCGGACCGCGTTGGCGACCACGTTGCCGACGAGCTGCCGCAGCCGGGCGCCGTCGACCGGCAGCTCCGGGTCGGCGAGCAGTTCGGTGCCCAGCCGCACCCCGGCGGCCTCGGCGGCGCCCCGGTGCGCCTCGACGACCTGCTCCAGCAGGTCCGCCACGAAGTGCGGCTCGCGGTGGATGCGCAGGTCACCGGCGTCGGCGGCGGCCAGGTCGCGCAGGTCGTCGATGATGTGCTGCAACAGCAGCGCCTCGTCGAGCAGCAGGCTGAGCAGTTGCGCGTCGGGCTGGGCGAGGCCGTCCTGGGCGGCCTCCAGCCAGCTACGGATGTTGGTCAGCGGCGTACGCAGCTCGTGCGCCACGTCGCTGACCATGCTCTTGCGCAGCGCCTCGGTCTGTTCCCGCCGGGCGGCGAGGTCGTTGAGGGCGGTGGCGAGCAGGCCGATCTCGTCGCGGGTGGTCACGGGGACCCGGGCCTGTTCGTCCATCGGCCGCCGGGTGGCGTCGGTCAGCGCCCGCAGCGGCCGGACCAGCCGCCGCCCGACCAGGACGGTGATCAGCACGGTGGCGGCCAGCACCGTTCCCGTCACCTGGGCGATGCGGATCGCGTTGTCCCGGGACAGGTTGAACACCGGTTCGGCGGTGCCCTGGGCCTCGTCGGTCACGAAGAGCAGGGCCGGCGGGGCCACGTACGACCTGAGCTGGGCGAGCCGCGCCTTCTGCAGGCAGGTGTCGGTCTGCCGGTCGGCGCGGGCGTCGCCGCTCGGGGTCGCGGTGCGGTCCGCCCTGATCGCGACCCGGTCGGGCATCCCCGCCTCGCGCAGGCAGGTCTTCGTCGCGGTCCTCAGCTGCGCGATCCCCTTGGCCTCGCTCGGCAGCGGCTCGGCCAGCTCGGTCGGCAGGCAGAAGCCGGCGACGTCGCGCACGTCCGGCCCGTTCACCTGCACCGACGCCCGCCCGCCCGGGCCGACGACGACCTTGCCGTCCAGGGTGGACTCACCGCGGATGCAGCCGAGCCACCGGGTGGCCAGCGCCCGGCTGAAGGCACTCTCCTGCGCGGTCAGCACGTACGGCCCGAGCGCGCGCGGGTCGATCCGCTCGGTCCCGCCGGTCAGGCCCAGGTCCACCTGCAGCGGGTCGACGGTCGCCGACGGCCGCGCCGCGTGCAGCGACGGGCCCTGCGGCGCGGTGTCGGCGATGACCTGCCGGTCGGGGGTCATCAGGGTGATCCGCCGTTCGAGCTTGCCGGCCCGCTCGGCGAGCACGGGGGCCACCTGCGACCAGTCCCGGTGGGTGGCGGCGTAGCCCAGCATCGTGTCGTAGATGCTCTTGTCGTCGGCGAGCGAGCGGCCCTGCTCCTGCCGGATCGCCCGGGTCGTCGACTGCACGGCCAGCCAGGTGGTCGCCAGGATCGCGCAGACCGCCACCAGCAGGGAGGTGGCCAGCAGCCGCACCACCAGACTGCGGTGCGGCGGCACCCGCTGCCGTCTCACGGCGCCCCGGGGCTGAGCTTGTAGCCGACGCCGTAGACGGTCAGCAGTTGCTGGGGGCGGCGGGGATTCAGCTCGATCTTGCGGCGCAGGTTCATCACGTGTACGTCGATGGTGCGCTCGGTCGACTCCCGCTCGACTCCCCGGGTGTGTTCCAGCAGTTGGCCGCGGGTGAACACCCGCCCCGGCTGGCGGGTCATCGCGGCCAGGATCGCGAACTCGCCGGCGGTGCAGTCGACCGGCACGCCACCGGCGGTCACGGTGTGCCGTGGCTCGTCGACGGTGAGCCGCCCGACCCGGTGCACGGGGGAGTCCTGCCCCGTCGTCCGGACGCGCCGCAGCAGCGTCCGGATCCGGGCCACCAGTTCCCGGGGGCTGAACGGCTTGGTCATGTAGTCGTCGGCGCCCAGGTCCAGGCCGCGCAGGAGGTCGTCCTCGCTCGACCGGGCGGTCAGCATCAGCATCAGCACGTCCGACTCCTGCCGGAGGATGCGGCAGACCTGCATGCCGTCCAGCCCCGGCAGCATCACGTCGAGCACGAGCAGGTCGAACGGCTGCTGCCGGGCCTGCCGCAGCGCCGCCTCGCCGTCGTGCACGACCGTCGCCTCGTGTCCCTCCGCGGCCAGGTAGCGGCGCAGCGCCTCGGCCTGCCGCCGGTCGTCCTCCGCGAGCATCACCTGTGCGCACATGGTGGGGACTATAGGTCAGGCGTCAGGCCCCGAACCGGCTGCGACCTCGGCCGCGACGTGGGTCGCGCCGCGCCCGGGCAGCCCAGGGGCGGTGCGCCGCGCGGCGCGGCGGCGGTGCGGAAAAGGTCACGCCCGGGCCTGACAGGATCCTGATATTCCCGGGCCACGATCGCGCCATGTCACTGCCCCGGACGGTGCCACCGTCGGACACCGAAACCCAGGTCATCCCGGTCGTCGGCGCGGAACCGACGCCGCGCCGCCGACGCCTGCCGAGGCTGGTGGTGCCCGCCGTCGTCCTCGCGGTGCTGGCCGTCACGGCGGGTGTCGTCTGGTTCGGCCGGAACAGCGGACGACCGCCGGCCGTCGACGAACCCGCCGGGGTGCGCAGCGTCGCGCTGGCGCGGCAGGACATGTCGATGGCGCAGTCGCTGCCGGGCACCCTCGGCTACGGCGCCGCCCGGGTGCTCAAGGGCGGCAGGGACGGCACGGTGACGTGGCTGCCCGCGCCGGGGGCGGCGGTCCGGCGCGGAAAGCAGCTCTACCGCGTCGACGACCGGCCGGTGCCGTTGTTCTACGGCGGGATGCCGCTGTACCGCCCGCTGCGTGACCTCGGCACGGTCGGTCGGGACGTGCGGATCGTCGCCGACAACCTCGACGCCCTCGGCTACGAGATCGGCGACCAGCCGAGGCCCGGCACCCGGCTGGTCCCGTCGCCGGCTCCGTCGCCGGCTCCGTCGCCGGCCGCGTCCCGGCCGGCGGTGACGGTGGGCCGGGGTGAGGCCGTCCTGACCACCGGGCTGCGCGCGGCCGTCAAGCGCTGGCAGAACGATCTGGGGGTCCCGGCGACCGGCGTGGTCGAGCCCGGGGACGTGGCGGTGCTCGTCGGCGCGGTCCGGGTCGACTCGGTCGCCGCCCAGCCCGGGGACAGCGCGAACTCCCCGCTGATGTCGGTCACCCAGACCGCGAAGGTGGTCACCGTGCAGATGGACGTCGGTGACGCCGCCTCGGTCGAGCCGGGCGACGTGGTCGACGTGCGGCTGCCCGACGAGAGCGCGGTCGGCGGCAAGGTCGCCGCCGTCGGCCAGGCCGTGCAGGCCGCGGCGGGCGACGACCCGACGGGCGGCGGCCCGGCCAGGGTCACCGTGACGGTCACCCTGGACAAGTCCGCCGCCGTCGCCAAGATCAGTTTTGCCGACGTGCAGGTCGACTTCGTCGCCGAGACCCACAAGGACGTCCTCGTCGCGCCGGTCGGCGCGCTGCTGGCGCTCGCCGAGGGCGGCTACGCCGTCCAGGTCGAGGGCGGCGGCCTGGTCGCGGTCGAGACCGGCATGTTCGCCAAGGGCCTCGTCGAGATCAGCGGAGACGGGCTCGCCCCGGGCACGCGGGTGGTGACCACCTCGTGAGCACCGTCCTGTCCGCGCGCGACGTCAGCAGGCGCTACCCGGGCGGGGTCGACGCGCTGCGCGGGATCTGCCTCGACATCGCCGAGGGCGAACTGCTCGCCATCGTCGGGCCGTCCGGCTCCGGCAAGTCGACCCTGCTCCACCTCATGGGCACCCTCGACCGGCCCAGCTCCGGCACCATCCGGATCGCGGGGCAGGACGTCGCCGCGCTCTCCGACCGTCAGCTCTCCGCCCTGCGGGGCCGCTGGCTCGGCTTCGTCTTCCAGCAGTTCCACCTCGCCGAGGGCCTCACCGCCGCAGAGAACGTGGCCACCGGCCTGCTGTACGCCGGTGTCCCGCGCAGGCGTCGCCGGGCGCTCGCGCTCGACGCCCTCGACCGGGTCGGCCTCGCCCACCGGGTGGGCCACCGCCCGGCCCAGCTCTCCGGTGGCGAACGCCAGCGGGTCGCCATCGCCCGGGCCATCGTCAACGGACCCGCCCTGGTGCTGGCCGACGAGCCCACCGGCGCCCTCGACACGGGCACCGGGCACGCCGTCCTGCGCCTGCTGCGCAGACTCAACGAGGAGGGCACCACCATCGCCGTCATCACCCACGACAACGAGATCGCCGCCAGCCTGCCCCGCCGCGTCGAGATCCGCGACGGCCGGCTCGTGCGGGACACGGCGGCCGTCCGATGATCCGCCCCGTCCGCCTCTCCCCGCTCGACCTGCTCGACGTCGGGTTGCTCGGCATCCGTACCCGCAGGATGCGGGCCGCGTTCTCGGCCCTGGGCATCGCGATCGGCATCGCCACCACGGTCCTGGTCACCGGCGTCCCCGCCGCCAGCCAGGCGGCGCTGCTGCGCGAACTGTCCGCCCTGGGCACCAACAGCCTCCAGGTCATGGCGCAACCCGGCACGGACTCGCCACCGCAGCTGCCCGAGGAGTCCGTGGCGATGGTGCAGCGCATCGGCCCGGTCACGGTCGCGAGCGCGGTCGCCAACACCCACGCGCTGGTCCGCCGCAACGACCGCACCGACGCCCGCGACGGCTCCGGCCTGACCGTGCTCGCCGCCCGCCTCGACCTGCCGCGGGCCATCAACGCCACGGTGCGTTCCGGGCGCTGGCTCGACCCCGTCACCGAGCGGTTCCCGACCGTGGTGCTCGGCTCGGTCGCCGCCACCCGGCTCGGGTTCGCGGACCTGCCCGCCACCGGCGGCCCGGCGCCGATGGTGATCATCGGCGACCGGTGGTTCACCGTCGTCGGCATCCTCGCCGCCACGCCGCTCTCCCCCGACATCGACCGCTCGGTCCTGGTCGGCTGGGAGGCGGCCCGCAGCCAGCTCCGCTTCGACGGCCATCCCACCGTCATCTACGTCCAGTGCCGGGAGTCGGCGATCGAGACCGTCCGCGCCGTCCTGCCCGCCACCGTCTCGCCGGTGCAGCCCGGCCAGGTCGTGGTGACCCGCCCGTCGGACGCCCTCGCCGCGAAGCGGGCCACCGAGGGCGCCTTCTCCGCCCTGCTCCTCGGCCTCGCCGCGGTCGCGCTGCTCGTCGGCGGCATCGGGGTGGCGAACACGATGGTGATCGCCGTGTGGGAACGCCGCACCGAGATCGGCCTGCGTCGGGCGCTGGGCGCGCACCGGGGCCAGATCCGCGCCCAGTTCCTCACCGAGTCGGCCGCGCTGGCCGCCCTCGGCGGTGTCGCCGGGACCCTGGTCGGCCTGGCAGCCACCGCCGCGTACGCGGTCCACCAGGGCTGGCCGGTCGTGGTCCCGCTGCCGGCGACGCTCGCGGGGCTCGGCGGCGCCGTCGTGGTCGGCGTCGTCGCCGGGGTCTACCCGTCGATCCGGGCCGCCCGGCTCACGCCGACCGAGGCGCTCGCCTCGTCCTGACCGTCGCGGGGAAGAAGGAGCACGCGGGGGAGGGCGGCGACCGACCGCACCGTCGCGGGCGGAGAACGACGGAGGCGCCACCCGATCGCGGGTGGCGCCTCCGGTCCGTGCGGTCACTTGCGCTTCGCGGCGACCTCACGCTCGCATTCCGGCGAGAACCGCATGCCCTTCGAGATCGACTCGGCGTCGTTCTGTTCGCCGCCGAACGACCAGCCCGGGCCGTCGGGGTTGACCTCGACGTAGCGCACGCCCTTCTCCTTGAGGCACGCCACGACGTCCCGCGCGAAGTCCCTCGCCTCCGGGTTGGCCGGGTCGAGCTCCCACGGCGGCAGCGGCAGCAGGTTCTCGCAGGCCTTGTTCGCCTTCCCGATCCGGCCCGACGTGGTGCCGCCGGCCCGTTCCCGGTGGATGTCGACGCCGTGGTCGGCCATGCACTTCTCGTACGGCCTCGCGCGCGCCTTCGCGTCCTCCTCGGTGTCGTCGAGGCGCTCGCGGGGACGCTCGTCGGCCGGAGACGCCGACGGGGCGACGGAGGGCGCGTCGCTGCGCAGCGTGGCCACCTCCGGCGGCTCGGCGGTGTCGGTCTGGTCGGATCCGGTGTTCGAGCACCCCGTGCCACCGATCATGACGGCCAGGAGGAGCGCGGCCATCGGGTACTTCCTCATCGTGACGCCTTCCTGTCGGACCTCCGACGCGACGCGGTCGCGCCGGTGCCCAGGATCGCCGCCAACTGTCAGGAAGCTGTGTGCCCGCCGCGTCCGGCCGGCGCTGATCGGCCCGCCGCGACCGGCCGGGCTCAGCCGCCGCCGGGGCCGGCCGTCGGCGGCCGGGTGCGCCGCCAGCGGGCGACCAGGGCGTCCCGGCCGGCGGCGTCGATCCGGCCGGTCACCCGCAGCCGGGCCATCCCGCCGTCGGGGAAGATGTCCAGCCGGACGTGGCTGGCGGCGCGGGTCGCGTCGACCGGGAAGCGGTGCCGGGTGTCCGGCCGCAGCCGGGTCTCCGGCAGCAGGGGGAACCACGTGGCCGGGTCGGCGAGGTCGCCGTGGCGCTCGTCGGCGGCGCGCAGCGTGGCCCGGCCCGGGGCATTGCCCTTGAAGTGGCTGGTGTCGAGGTCCACGAACTGCGCGACCCCCGGCACGCCCAGCCGGACCAGCACCCAGTCGTTGCCGTCGTCGCGGCGGCGGGCGGTCTCCCAGCCCTCGCCCATCACCCGGGCCGGGCCGGGGGCGAGCAGGTTCTGCGGGGCACCGTAGAACCGGTCGCTGCACGCCTGCACCCGGCCGCCGTGTTCCGTCGCGGCCAGGTCGAGCACGTCGGGCAGCAGCCGGGGGTCGGGCACCACGTCCCCGTGCACCCGCAGCCGGGCGACGCCGCCGTCGGGGAAGATGGTGAGCCGCACGTGGGTGACGTGGTGGGGCACGTCGACCGGGAAGACGTTGCGGCTGTCCCCGGCCAGCGGCGAGCGGTCGAGCAGCGGCACCCAGCGCGCCCCGGCGAGCTCGTCCGGCCCCGGGTAGCCGTCGACGGCGCACCCGTCGACGGCGGCGAACGGCGGATAGTTGCCGGTGAAGAAGCTGGTGTCGACGACCAGCAGCCGCACCACGCCCGGCAGGCCGAGCCGGACGATGGCGTGGTCGGAGCCGGGCTCGCGGCGGCGGCGGGTCTCCCAGCCGTCGTAGACCTGGCCCTTCGCGGCGAACGTGCGGGGCGAGAACGTCGGCGGCAGCGGATCGACCAGGTTGTCCGCGGCGGCGAAGAACTCGTCGTTGGCGGCGACCACGCCGCCGCCGAAGGCGCGCGACGCCAGATCGGGCAGGGCGGTCAGGTCGGTCAGGTCGGGCTGGGCGCCGTCGGCGGGGCGGGGCGGGGCCGGGTCGGGCGGGTTGCTCATGCCGCACCCGCCCGCAGCAGCCGGCCGCGCGGGGCGTCGCCGGTGACCGGTTCGCCGCGCAGCCAGGTGGCCCGCACCACCCCGGTCAGCCGCTGGCCGGCGTACGGCGTCACGGGGTGCCGGTGGTGCAGCCGGCCCGGCTCGACGCGGAAGCCCGCGTCCGCGTCGAAGGCCACCAGGTCGGCGTCGGCGCCCACCGCGATCCGCCCCTTGCCGCGCAGCCCGACCAGGTCGGCCGGGCCGGTGGCCATCCAGCGGACGACGTCGGCCAGGCCGTGCCCCCGGCGACGGGCCTGGGTCCACACCACCGGCAGGCTGAGCTGCACCGACGCGATGCCGCCCCAGGCGGCGGCGAAGTCGCCGGTGTCGGCCCGCTTCAGCTCGGGCAGGCAGGGCGAGTGGTCGCTGACCACGCAGTCCACCGTGCCGTCGGCCAGCGCCGCCCACAGCCGGTCCTGGTTGCCCCGGTCCCGGATCGGCGGGCAGCACTTGAACTCCGTCGCGCCGTCGGGCACCTGCTCGGCGGTCAACGCGAGATAGTGCGGGCAGGTCTCC
This sequence comes from Micromonospora sp. PTRAS2, assembly GCF_054052245.1. Taxonomy (NCBI): domain Bacteria; kingdom Bacillati; phylum Actinomycetota; class Actinomycetes; order Micromonosporales; family Micromonosporaceae; genus Micromonospora; species Micromonospora sp. PTRAS2. The sequence continues at coordinate 316,713 of NZ_JBSWBU010000006.1, read as the reverse complement.
ACGGTCAGCCGCACGCCGTCGACCCGCGCCGCGACCAGCTCGGGCAGGGCCCCGGCCGACGACAGGTGCAGCACGTGCACGCGCGCGCCGGTGCGGCGGGCGGCGGCCACCACCGTGGCGACGGCGGAGCGCTCGGCCGCCGGCGGCCGGGACGCCACGAAGTCGGCGTAGCGCGGCGACGGGGGCGACTCGCGTACCGACCCCGGGTCCTCGGCGTGCACGACGAAGAGCGCGTCGACCGCCGCCAGTGCCCGCTCCAGCAGGACGGCGTCGACCGGCGGGAACTCCGGCACGCCGGAGTCGACGAGGAACGCCTTGAAGCCGAACACCCCGGCCCGGTCCAGCGCCACGAGGTCGCCGAGGTTGCCCGGCACGACGCCGCCCCAGAACCCGACGTCGACGTGGCAGCGGCCCCGCGCGGCGGCGCGCTTGGTCCCCAGCGCGGCCACGGTGACCGTCGGCGGGACGCTGTTGAGCGGCATGTCGACCAGGGTGGTGACGCCGCCGGCCGCGGCGGCCCGGGTGGCGCTGGCGAAACCCTCCCACTCGGTGCGGCCGGGCTCGTTGACGTGCACGTGCGTGTCCACCAGGCCGGGCAGCAGGGCGACGTCGCCCAGGTCCTCGTCGACGACGGCGTCGAGCGGCGCGTCGTAACCGGCGAGCGCGGCGATCCGGCCGGCGGCCACGGCGACCGCAGCCGGCCGCTGCCCCTGCGGCAGCACCGCCCGGCGGGACCGCACCACCAGGTCGTAGCTCATCGGGCCCGCTCCAGCAGCCGGCGGTGCGCCCCGGTGGCCGCCAGGGCGAGGGCGTCGGCGTCGGCCGTGCGCAGCTCCGCGTCCTCGACGACGGTCCGGCCGCCGACCAGCAGCAGCGCCAGCGGCGCCGGTGGGCCGAGCACCAGCGCCGCCACCGGGTCGTCGATGCCGGCGTGGCCCAGCCCGTCGACGCGCCAGAGCGCGACGTCGGCGAGCTTGCCCACCTCCAGCGAGCCGATCTCGTCGGCGCGGCCGAGGCACCGCGCCCCGCCCATGGTGCCCAGGGCGAGGGCCTGCCGGGCGGTCAGCGCAGCCGGACCGCCGCGCAGCCGGGCCGCGTACAGCGCCTGGCGCAGCTCCGCGCCGAGCTGGCCGGCCTCCTGGGAGGCCGCGCCGTCGACGCCGAGGCCCACCGGCACCCCGGCGGCGAGCAGGTCCGGCACGCGGGCGGTGCCCGCGCCGAGGCGGGCGTTCGAGCTGGGGCAGTGCGCCACCGCCGTGCCGGTGGCGGCCAGCTTCGCCACCGCCGGGTCGTCCAGGTGTACGCCGTGGGCCAGCCACACGTCGTCGCCGAGCCAGCCGAGCTGTTCGGCGTACTCGACCGGGGTGCAGCCGTGGGTGGCGCGGCAGTATTCCTCCTCCTCGACGGTCTCCGCGAGGTGGGTGTGCAGCCGGACCCCCCGCCGCCGGGCCAGCGCGGCGGACTCCCGCATCAGGGTGCCGGTGACCGAGAACGGCGAGCACGGGGCCACGGAGACGCGCAGCATCGAGCCGGGGGACGGGTCGTGGTGGCGGTCGATGGCGGCCTCGGTGGCCAGCAGCGCCGCCTCGGTCTCCTCCACCAGCGAGTCCGGGGGCAGGCCGCCCGCCGACCGGCCGAGGTCCATCGACCCCCGGCACGGCTGGAAGCGCAGCCCGATCCGCCGGGCGGCCTCGATCTCGGCGGCCAGCGGGTCGTCGCGGCCCGGGGGGAACACGTAGTGGTGGTCGGTGCTGGTGGTGCAGCCGGACAGGGCGAGCCAGCCCAGCCCGGCGGCCGATGCCGCGTGGACGATGTCGGCGTCCAGGTGCGCCCAGACGGGATAGAGGGTGGTGAGCCAGCCGAACAGGTCCGACTGCTGGGCCAGCCCCCGGGTCACCCACTGGTAGAGGTGGTGGTGGGTGTTGACCAGGCCCGGGGTGGCCAGGCAACCGGTGCCGTCGACCCGGCGGGCCGACGGGTCCACCGGCCCGGCCGGCCCGGCCCCGACGGCGGCGATCCGCCCGTCGTCGCCGATCACCACGTGCCCGGCGCGGTGCTCGCTGCCGGCGGCGTCGACCGTGGCGACGGCGCAGTTGTCGATGACGATCACGGCGTCACCAGTCGCCGTCGGCCGGGGCGACGCCGTCGCGGCCGACGGTGCCCTCGATCACCCCGTACGGCTGGTCGGTGGCGACGAAGACGGCGTTGGGGTTGTCCAGCCCGAACGGCGACAGGTCGACCGGGATGTGGTGCCGGTTGGGCAGCGACAGCCGGATCTCCGCCACCTCCGGCCTGGCCTCCAGCACCCGGCGGCCCATCGCGTACAGGGTCTGCTGCAACGACCTGCTGTACGTCTCGACGAACGCGGCGACCAGCGCCTCGCGCACCTGCCGGTGGGCGGCGTCCCAGTCGGCGTCGGCGTCGAGGTGCCGCCAGCGGGCGTCCACGGCGGTGGCCAGGATCCGGTCGGTGGTCTCCGGCAGCGTCGTGTACTCGTCGCGCACGAAGCCGTGGAACTCGGAGTTCGTGGTGTTCAACAGCACCAGGTCGGTCAGGCCCGACACGACCCGGGCGGTCTCGCCGTCGTAGGTGGCCGTCGCGGTGCGGGTCTCCGCGCCGCCGCGCTGGAAGGAGTGCTGCCCGAGCCGCTGCCAGCCGAACTCCCGCACCGCCACCTCGGCACGCCGGACGGCCGGCTGGCTGTGCACGAAGTGCCGGGCCAGCAGGAGCGCGAACGCCTCGGGGGAGGCGACGCCGTGTTTACGGGCGAACGCGTACACCGTGTTCTTCTGCGAGTCGGTCGGCAGCACCTGGCTGTTGTCGCCGGTGAGATGGGTGGCGGCCAGGTCGCCGGCGAGGGCGGTCCGCACGTCGAGGTCCCGCAGCGTGTGCCGGTCGCCGTCGCGGACCACGTGGACCACGCGCACCTGGGCCTTGCCGTACCGGTTGGGCCCCAGCACGATTCCCATCTGTCAACTCCCTCGGTAGGTGGTGTAGCCGAACGGGCTGAGCAGCAGCGGCAGGTGCAGGTGCGCCGCGGGGTCGCCGACGGCGAAGGTGAGCACCACCTCCGGGAAGAAGGGATCCGGCCCGAGGTGCCCGTCGAGGCCGAAGACGAGCCGGTACCGGCCGACCCTCCACTGTGCCGCCGGCACCCAGTCGCGCAGCCGGCCGTCGGCGTCGGTGCGGCCGGCGGCGACCTGCCGCCACCGCGTGCCGTCGAGCCGGTCGAGCCGGACGCCGATGCCCGGCGCGGGCGCGCCGACGACCGTGTCCAGCACGTGCGTGGACAGCGGCGCGGTCGCCCCCGCGTCAGGCCGGCCCATCGAGCAGCTTCCTGATCCGCAGCGCGGCGATCTTCGCCAGTTCCCCGCGTACCACCTCCCGTTCGGTGGCCTCGTCGTGCGCCAGCCGGTCCCGGGCGGCGGCGAGCAGCTCCGCGTCGCTGCGGCCGGCGGCGCAGACCAGGAACAGGTGCCCGAAGCGGCGCTCGTACGCCTCGTTGGCCTCGGCGATGTCGGCCCGGCTCCGGGCGGACGCTGCGTCCAGGCCGGACTGTTCCCCGCGCGACCAGCCGTCCTCCCGGCGCTGCCCCGCCGGGCGCTGGCCGATGCGCGGGTGGGCGGCGAGCGCCTGCGCGACCTCCGGCCAGGTCAGCCCCGCGCTGGCGGCGTGCGCCGCGGCCAGCAGCGCGGCCAGGTCCGGGTACGGCCGCCCGGCCGCGACCTCGCGGGCCCAGCGGGGCACGGCGCAGCAGGCCAGCAGATCGTCCTCGGCCCGCTGCGCGGCGAGCGCGTTGAACTCCTCGATCCGTGTCACCGGTCGCCTCCCCTGGCCCGCCCGTCGCAGGAGCAGTCAAACAGGCCGACCGGTGGGGTCGACAGCGCCGCGACGACCAAAACCGCCGGACTTCCCGGCACCGCCGTTGTACGTTCGTCCAGCGCCCACCGGGCCCGACCACGCTCAGCCGCAGCCGCAGCCGCAGCCGCAGCCGCAGCGAGCGGGCGCGTCAGCCGTGGATGCGGCCGGTGGCGTCGCGCAGCCGGCCGCCCGCGCGGCCGTGCCGCACCGCGACGAGTTCCGCGGCGATGCTGACCGCGACCTCGGCGGCGTCGCGGCCCCCCACGTCCAGGCCCACGGGGGAACTGAGCCGGGCCAGCGCCGCCTCGGTGACGCCGGCCGCGCGGAGCCGGCCGAGCCGGTCGTGGTGGGTCCGCCGGGAGCCCAGCGCCCCGACGAAGCCCAGCGGGAGGTCGAGGGCCAGCCGCAGCACCGGGACGTCGAACCGGGGGTCGTGGGTGAGCACGCACACGGCGGTGCGTCCGTCCAGTCGCCCCGCCTCGGCCTCGGCCGCGAGGTAGCGGTGCGGCCAGTCGACCACCACCTCCCGGGCCTGCGGGAAGCGGCGCGCGGTGGCGAAGACCGGGCGGGCGTCGCAGACGGTGACCCGGTAGCCGAGGACGACGCCGATGCGGGCCAGCTCGGCCGCCACGTCGATCGCGCCGCACAGGATCAACCGGGGCGGCGGGGGATAGGAACGCACCAGCACCCGCACCCGCCCCGCCGCGCCGGGACCGGCGGGCGGCAGCCGCACCGGCCCGCTGCGACCCTCGGCCAGCAGCCGGCGGCCGGCGGCCAGCGCCGCCTCGTCCAACCGGGGGTCGCCGAGGCTGCCGTGGTGGCCGTCCGGCCCGGCGACCATCCGCCGGCCGAGCCGCCCCGGCGGCCCCTGCACGCAGGTCAGCACCGCCACCGCCGTGCCCGCGCGGACGGCACCGGCCAGCACCGGCAGCTCCGCGAAGCCGGCGCGGTCGACCCGCTCGACGTACACCTCGATGGTTCCCCCGCAGGTCAGGCCCGCCGCGAACGCGTCGGCGCCGGCCACCCCGAAGCGCAGCAGCGCGGGCCGCCCGGTGCGCACGGCCTGGCGGCAGGCGTCGTGCAGCGCGGCCTCGACGCAGCCGCCGGAGACGCTGCCGGTGACCGAGCCGTCCGGGCCGACCAGCATCGCGGTGCCGGCCGGGTGGGGCGCGCTGCGCCAGGTCTCGACGACGGTGGCCAGGCCGACGGCGTCGCCGTCGGCGCAGCGGCGCACCAGCTCGGCGAGCACCTCATCCACGGTCGGGCGACCCGTCGTCGGCGGACCCGGTGGCGGGGGGCGGCGTGGCGGTGGCGGCGGGGCCGGCGGGCGGGACGTCGAGGTCGGCGTCGTCGGCCACGTCGGCGCACGGCACGATCCGCACCCGGTCGAGCCGTTGCCGCAGGTAGCCGCCCGCGCCGCTGTCACCGACGGCGCAGGCGCACACGCCGGGCCAATGCTCCCGGCCCAGCAGCACCGGATGACCCCGGCGGCCCGGCCCGTAGCCGGCCGTGGCCAGGCACGCCGGGGTGGCGCCGGCCGCGACCCGCCGCACCGCCTCGGCGGAGACCCCCGGCATGTCGACCAGCAGCACCACCACGGCCACCGCGTCGGTGCCGGTCAGCGCCCGCAGCCCCACCCGCAGCGAGGAGCCCAGCCCGGTGGCCCACCGGGGGTTGCCCACCACCCGGGCGGCGGAGAGGTCGGCGTCGGCGCGGACCCGGTCGGCCGCCGCGCCGAGCACCACCAGCGCCGGCGAGCAGCCGGCCCCGACGAGGGTACGCACCGCGCGTTCCACCAGCAGCGAGCCGCGGTGGTGCACGAGCGCCTTGGGCCTGCCGTAGCGGCGGCCGGCGCCGGCGGCGAGCACCAGCCCGGCGACGGCGGGGGGTGAACCGGGGGTACGGGACAGCTGCACGACGTCTCCCTCGCGCCGGGTGGAGCGCCCACGCCTGCCGATGCCCGCGCCGGGCCACCGGCGGTCCCGGCGCGGCCCGGACGGGCGTCGACCGGCCCACCATGCGGAGCGGGCCGGGAGGCTGTCAAGGGTGTCCGCCCCGGTCCCGGCGACGCCCGCCCCGGTTTGGAGCTTCGTCCAACCGGGACGGTCCCGCCCCCGGCGGCGTTGTCGCCGGCGCGCATTGTCGGGCCGGCGGCCGGGTTGCTTGGATTCCCCTCAACGGCCACCGCCGCCGGCCCGCCCGCACCCCGGGCACCTCGGCCGGCGGCATCCGCCCCCAACGGAAGCGCGATGCCTGTGGACCTGTTCACCGTGCAGGACGTGATCGCCGCGGACGCCGACGCGTGGCGGGAGGGCGACCGCTGGCTCGGCGGCGGCACCCACCTCTTCGCGCAGCCGCAACCGCAGGTCCGCCGGCTGCGCGACCTCACCACCCTGGCCTGGCCCCCGCTGCGGGTCAGCCCCGACCCCGGCGAGCCGGGCCTCGACGTCGCCGCGACCTGCACCGTCGCCGAGCTGTCCCGGTACGCGCCGCCGCCGTGCTGGCCGTCGCTGGGCCCGCTGATCCGGGACTGCTGCGACGCGTTCCTCGCCTCGTTCAAGGTGTGGAACGTCGCGACGGTCGGCGGCAACCTCTGCGCGGCGCTGCCGGCCGGGCCGATGATCTCGCTGGTCACCGCCGCCGCGGGGAGCTGCCTGATCCGGGACCTGGCCGGGCGGCAACGGCGCGTGCCGGCGACCGGGCTGGTCCGCGACGTGGGCGTCACGGTGCTGCGCCCGGACGAGTACCTGCACACGATCCGCCTGCCCGCGCGGGTGCTGGGCGGCCGGTTCGCGCTGCGGCGGGCGTCGCTGCACCCGCTCGGCCGTTCGGCGGCGCTCGTCGTCGGCCACCGGGACTCCGACACCGGGGCGTTCACCCTCACCGTGACCGCCGCCACCCGGCGTCCGGTCGGCGTCGCCCTGCCCGGCCCGCCCCGGCCGGGTGAGCTGGCGGAGCTGCTGGACGCCCGGATCCCCGCCGCGGACTGGTACGACGACGTGCACGGCCTGCCGGCGTGGCGGCGGCGGATGACCCTGCGGCTGGCCGAGCAGGTCCGCGCCGAGCTGGCACGGGTGACGGCGCCGTGAGCGTACGGGTCAACGGCCAGCCGTGCGCCGTCGCGCCGACCGGCGGCCAGTGCCTGCGCGGCTACCTGCGGGAACAGGGCTGGTTCGGGGTGAAGAAGGGCTGCGACACCGGCGACTGCGGGGCGTGTACGGTGCACGTCGACGGCGTGCCGGTGCACAGTTGCCTCTATCCCGCCGTGCGGGCCGTCGGCCGTGAGGTGACCACCATCGAGGGCGTCGCCGCGGTGCCCGGCGGGGCCGAGACGCAACGGCGGTTCCTCGACGCCCAGGGCTTCCAGTGCGGCTTCTGCACCGCCGGGTTCATCATGACCGCCGTCGCCCTCGACGAGGCGCAGCGCGCCGACCTGCCCGCCGCCCTGAAGGGCAACCTGTGCCGGTGCACCGGGTACCGGTCGATCGCCGACGCGCTGCACGGCGTCCGCACCACCGAGGACGCGGCACCGGGCGGGGCGGTCGGCCGCAACCTGCCGGCCCCGGCCGGGCCCGACATCGTCACCGGCGCGGCCCGGTTCACCGCCGACGTCTCGGTGCCCGGCCTGGCCCACGTCCGGCTGGTCCGCTCCCCGCTGCCGCACGCCCGGATCGTCGACGTCGACGCGAGCGCGGCCCTGGCCGTGCCCGGCGTGCTCGCCGTGCTCACCCACCGGGACGCCCCGGCGGCGCTCTTCTCCACCGCCCAGCACGAGAACGCCGACGACGACCCGGCCGACACCCGGGTCCTCGACGACGTGGTCCGGCACGTCGGGCAGCGGGTCGCCGCCGTCGTCGCCGAGACCGAGGCCGCCGCCGAGCAGGGCTGCGCCCTGGTCCGCGTCGACTACCGGCCGCTGCCCGCCGTCACCGACCCCGAGCGGGCGATGCGGGCGGGCGCGCCGGCGATCCACGGCGACAAGGGCGCGCGGTCGCGGATCGCCCGACCGGCCGGCAACGTGGCCGCCGAGCTGCACGGCGAGTGCGGCGACGTCGCCGCCGGGTTCGCCGCCGCCGACGTGGTGTACGAGGAGACGTTCCGCACCCAGCGGGTGCAGCACGCGCACCTGGAGACGCACTGCGCCATCGTGTCGTTCGACCCGGACGGGCGGATCGTCGTGCGCAGCAGCACCCAGACGCCGTTCCTCACCCGGCGGGCCCTCGCCCGCATCTTCGACCTGCCGGCCGAGCGGATCCGGGTGGTCGCCGGCCGGGTCGGCGGCGGCTTCGGCGGCAAGCAGGAGATGCTGGTCGAGGACGTGGCGCTGCTCGCGGCCCTGCGCACCGGGCGGCCGGTGAAGCTGGAGTTCACCCGGGCCGAGCAGTTCACGGCCGCCACCACCCGGCACCCGTTCACCGTCCGGGTCCGCGTCGGCGGCCGGCGCGACGGGACGCTGACCGCGCTGCGGCTGCGGGTGGTCTCGGACACCGGCGCGTACGGCAACCACGGCCCGGGGGTGCTCTTCCACGGCTGCGCGGAGTCGGTGGCCGTCTACCGGTGTCCCGCCACGCGCATCGACGCCTTCGCGGTCTACACCAACACCGTCCCGGCCGGGGCCTTCCGGGGGTATGGCCTCGGCCAGGTCTCCTTCGCCGTCGAGTCGGCCGTCGACGAGCTGGCCCGCCGGCTGGGCGTCGCGCCGGAGGAGTTCCGCGCCCGCAACGTCGTCCGCGACGGCGACGACCTGGTCACCCCGGCCGGCCACGCGGCCGACCTCGCGATCCGCAGCTACGGCCTCGACCAGTGCCTCGACGTCGTCCGCTCGGCGGCGGCGCGGCCGGGCACCGGTCCCGACGCGCCGGCCGGATGGCTGGTCGGCGAGGGATCGGCGTTGGCCATGATCGCCACCGGGCCGCCGGGGGGACACCACGGTCGGGCCCGGCTGAGCCTCACCCCGGCGGGCGGCTACCAGCTCGACGTGGGGACGGCCGAGTTCGGCAACGGCTCCACCACGGTCCACCGGCAGATCGCCGCCGACGTGCTGGCGACCACGGTGGACCGGATCCGGGTCCGGCAGTCGGACACGGCGCTGGTCGGGCACGACACGGGCGCGTTCGCCTCCACCGCCACGACGGTGGCCGGCACCGCCGTGCTCCGGGCGGCCACCGCGCTGCGCGCGCTGCTGCTCGACCTCGCGGCCGGGGCCCGCCCCGGCGCCGACCCCGCCGGCCTGCGGCTGGGCCCCGACGCCGTCCACGGCGGCGGCGCGCCGCTGCCCCTGGCCGACCTGCACCGGCTGGCCGCCGCCCGGGGCACCCCGCCGACCGCCACCGGGCACGCCGACGGTGCCGAGCGGTCGGTGGCGTTCAACGTCCACTGGTTCCGCATCGCCGTCGACCCCGAGACCGGCGAGATCACAGTGCTGCGCAGCGTGCACGCCGCGGACGCCGGCACGGTGCTGAACCCGATGCAGTGCCGCGCCCAGGTCGAGGGGGGCGTGGCGCAGGCGCTCGGCGCCACCCTCGCCGAGCACGTCCGCCTCGACGCCGGGGGCCGGGTGACCACCACCGGCTTCCGCGACTACCACCTGCCGACCTTCGCCGACGTGCCGCGTACGGAGGTGCACTTCGCGCGCACCGCCGACCCGGTGGGGCCGGCCGGGGCGAAGTCGATGAGCGAGAGCCCGTTCAACCCGGTCGCCGCGGCCATGGCCAACGCGCTGCGCGACGCGACCGGGGTCCGCTTCACCGACCTGCCGTTCACCCGCGACCGGGTCTGGCACCGTCTGTCCGGTGCGGACGGCCGCCATGTTCCGCCGTGAACCGCGAGGATCGGACACGTAACCGAAACCTCACCGTCCTACCGTGTGCCGATCGGGTTCCTCGACGACGGGGATGACGATGCTGCTGCGCGACGCGCTGGCCCTACCGGCCCTCAGGCTGACCCTGCTCACCGGCGGCGACGGGCTGGACCGCCCGGTCACCCAGGTCTTCGTCACCGACCTGCCCGACCCCCGCCGCTACCTCCGCGGCGGGGAGGTGGTGCTCACCGGCCTGATGTGGCGGCGGGGGGCCACGGACGCCGAGACCTTCGTCCGGTCCTGCGCCACGGCCCGGGTCACCGCGATCGGCGCCGGTCACGCGGCTCTCGGCCGGGTGCCGGCCGACCTGGTCGAGGCGTGCCGCCGGCACGGCGTGCCCCTGTTCGAGGTCCCGGTGGAGGTGTCCTTCCGCGAGGTCATCGAGGCGTTCGCGCCGTCGGTGTGGAAGCAGCGGGCGACCGGGCTGGCCACCATGCTCGGCCGGCAGCGGGGGGTGGTCGCCGCGATGGCCGCGGGGGCCCGGCTGCCCGACCTGCTCCCGGCCATCGCCGCCGACCTGGGCGTACGCTGCTGGTTGCTCTCGCCCGCCGGCCGGCTGATCGCCGGCACCGCCCCGCTGCCGGCCCCGGCCGCCCGGGAGCTGTGCACCGCCTTCCTGACGGCCACCCGGCTGCCGACGACCACCCGGGTCGACGGGGCCCGCGTGTCGGTCACCGCGATCACCGGGTCCCCGGAGCACCGGATGGCGTCCTGGCTGCTCGCCTGCGCCCCGGCCGGCGCGCACGTGCCGGACGGGGCGCACCGCCCGGCCGGGCCGGAGCCTGGCGGGGACGACGTGCTGGCCGAGCTGGTCGACGTGGTCGCCCTGGAACGGACCCAGGCCGACGAGGCCGAGCGGGTCGAGCAGCGCCTGGCCGACCAGGTGGGGCGGGCGCTGGCCGGCGACGGCGACGAGGCCGACCTGCGGGCCCGGCTGCGGGCCTGCGGGCTGGCGCCGGACCGGGGCTTCGTCGCGCTGGCCGCGACCCTGACCGGCCTGCGGACGCCCCCGGCGCTGGCCCTGGCGGTGCTGCGCGAGACGATCCGCACCACGGGACTGCCGGCGGCCGTGACGGCGGCGCTGCCCGGTGACGCGCCCGACGGGACCCTGCTGGCGGTGGTGGGCGACGCCGCGTCCGGGCCGACCGCCGCGAGCGTGGCCGGCGCGTTCCGCGACGCCCTCGACGTCCTGGCGGCCGGGCTGGGCACCGGGCGTCTCTCGGTCGGGATCAGCACCGCCGGCCGGGCCGCCACGGCGCTGCCGGGTCTCGTGCAGGAGGCCACCCACGCCCTGCGCGCGGCGGCGGCCCGACCCGGGCCGGTGGCCGTGGTCCGCTCCGACGAGGTGGCCTCCCACCTGATGCTGCTCGCCGGGGTGCCGGCCGACACCCAGCGGGCCTTCCGGGCCCGGCTGCTGGACCCGCTGACCGGCTACGACCGGCAGCACGGCACGGAGCTGGTGCACACCCTGAACGCGTTCCTGTCCGCCAACGGCGCCTGGCGGCGGTGCGCCGAGTCGCTGCACGTGCACGTCAACACCCTGCGGTACCGGATCGGTCAGATCGAGCGGCTCACCGGCCGCGACCTCGACCGGTTCGCCGACCGGGTGGACCTCTTCCTGGCCCTGCGGCTGGGCGGGCCGTCCGGTTCCTGACCCCGGCGGCCGGAGCCGACCGACCGGTGCGCCGCGCGGCCGGCGGCCACCCGCGCGGCCGCAGACGTACCTCGATGGGATCTGCTGAAACCTGCGGCCCGCCTCGCGCGTCATCAGATCGAGTCGAGCGAGGACCGGCAGCCGGCAGGGCTGGCCGGTCTCGGCCGGGGCCTCGGGGAGCCGGGGCAGTGGGGAGGTAACGGTGTTGGTGCGTAGGTGGCTCGCCGGGGCGGGCCTGGCGGTGTTGACCGGTGCCGCCGCGACGCTCTACGGAGCGCTGTCCGCGTCCGCGGGCGACACCGCGCCGGCCGGGGTGGCGCCGGCACCGGTGGCGGCGGGGGTGGCACCGCCCGGTGCCGCGGCCCCGGCGGCACCGGCGGCGCGGGCGAGCACGGACCCGGTCCTGTCGGGCAAGCGCCGGGTCACCATCGTCCGGGTGGGGTCGTTCGAGTCGGGGCTGTCCCTGCTCGACGGCGGGCGACTGGCCGAGGTGGACGACGACCGTGGCCGGCAGGTCTTCGTGCCGACCCCGCTGGGCGCGGGGGAGTACCTGATCAAGGCGTACTACGGCGGCGGCACCGGAAAGCCGGTCTGCTGGCAGGCGCGCAACCCGAACAACGGCCAGCCGCTGTACGTCGCCGGCGCCACCTGCCGGGCGGACGACCCGGCGCAGCGGTTCGCCATCGCGCCCGCCCCCGGCGGCGGGGCGCGCGAGTACCTGGTCAGCAACCGGTGGGCGTACCTGCGCGACTCGGCGCGGTCCGGGCTGATCCTGGAGGAGCTGGGCGACGCCCCGCCGGTCAGCAGCTTCCGGTTCAACGACACGGGGCCCGCCCCGCGCCGGTGACCTGAGTCGGCGGCCCGGCCGGCAGTTCCCCCGCCGGGCCGCCGACGTCACCCGGGAGGACCCCATTTCCGGAACCGACCAGCTCTGGTGGAGACTTTGACCGATGCGTGACGCCGCGGAGTTCGACGCTTTCTACTCCGCGTCCGCCCACCGGGTGCTGGGACAGTTGTACGCGATGGTCGGCAACCGGGCCGAGGCCGAGGACGCGGTGGCCGAGGCGTACGCCCGGGCCTGGGACCGCTGGGCCGCGGTGCGCGGGTGCGACAGCCCGGAGGCGTGGGTACGCCGGGTGGCGTACCGGGTGGCGGTCAGCGCCTGGCGCAAGACCGTCAACCGGATGCGTGCCCACCGCCGGGAGGTCACCGAGCAACGCGTCGACGCCGCCTCGGTCGACCACGTCGCGATCGTGGCCGCGCTGCGGCACATCCCCGCCGAGCAACGCCGGGCCGTGGTGCTGCACCACCTGGTCGGGCTGAGCGTGGCCGAGATCGCGGCGGAGGTCGGCACCAACGAGAACACCGTCAAGACGCGGCTGGCCCGGGGCCGTCGGGCCCTCGCCGCACACCTGACCGAACCGGAGCACCACGGCGCGGACGAAAGGGCGCGGTCATGAGTTCTGACAACCAGCTCGCCGACGCCCTGCGGGCGCTGGCGGGCCACGGCGGGCAGGGGACGGTCCCCGCCGCCGCCGATGTCCGACGGCGCGGCGACGCCCGCCGCCGGCGGCGCCGGACCGCGTCGGTGTCGCTCGCCGCCCTCGCCGTCGCCGCGCTCGGCGCGGGTGTCGCCCTCGCCGGGTCCGGTGGCCGGCCGCACCCCGTCCCGATCGGGCCGGCGGGCCCCACCTCCGGCCCGGTCGCGTCGCCCTGGCCGGACCCCACGTCGCCGGGGCCGGACCGCACCTCGCCCGCGCCGGAGCGCACGTCGTCCGGGCCGGATCGCGCCTCGTCCGGGCCGACCGGCGGCACGTCCGCCCCGCCCACCGGATCGTCCGGCCCGCCCGCCGGCCCCCCGGGCGGCGACCCGGTGCTGTCCGGGCAGCGTCAGGTCACCGTCGTGCGGGTGGCTGCCTCGTCGGGCGGCGTGTCGCTGCTCGACGGTGGCCGGCTGGCCGAGGTCGACGGCGACGAGGGCCGCCAGCTGTTCGTCTTCGCGCCGCTGGGGGACACCTACCAGATCCGCGCCGCCGAGCCCGGCCCCGACGGGGCCGACACCTGCTGGGAGGTCCGGTCGTCGGGCAGCGAGCCGCTGCGCATCGAGGCGGCCGGATGCGCGCGGGACGAACCGAGGCAGCGGTTCACGGTCGTCCGCGACGGTTCGGCGTACGCGATCAGCAGCCAGTCGGCGTACCTGCAGTTCTCGCCGACGTGGGGGCTGATCCTGGAGGAGGCCGGCGACGCGACCGTGACCACCCGGTTCCGGCTGGTCGACAACGGCTCCGCGCCGGGCTGACCGGCCGGAGCGGGGCTGCGCCAGCCGCTACGACCGCTGCCGTCGCAGGTCGAGCGCGATGTCGACGATCATGTCCTCCTGGCCGCCGACCAACTGCCGCCGACCCACCTCGACGAGGATGCTGCGGGTGTCGAGGCCGTACTCGGCGGCGGCGGCCTCGGCGTGGCGCAGGAAGCTGGAGTAGACCCCGGCGTACCCGAGGGTCAACGTCTCGCGGTCGACGCGCACCGGACGGTCCTGGAGCGGGCGGACGATGTCGTCGGCGGCGTCCATGAGCGCGAACAGGTCGCAGCCGTGCTCCCAGCCGGTGAGGTCGGCGACGGCGACGAACGCCTCGATCGGGCAGTTCCCGGCGCCGGCGCCCTGGCCCGCCAGGGACGCGTCGACCCGGTACACCCCCTCCTCGACGGCGACGACCGAGTTGGCCACGCCGAGGCCCAGGTTGTGGTGGGCGTGGATGCCGATCTGGGTCTCCGGCGCGAGCACGTCGCGGTACGCGCGCACGCGCTCCCGGACGCCGTCCATCGTCAGCCGGCCCCCGGAGTCGGTGACGTAGACGCAGTGCGCGCCGGCCGCCTCCATGATCCTCGCCTGCTCGGCGAGCAGCTTCGGTGGCGCCATGTGCGACATCATCAGGAAGCCCGAGACGTCCATGCCCAGCTCCCGCGCGGCGGCGATGTGCTGGTTGGCGATGTCCGCCTCGGTGCAGTGGGTGGCGATGCGGATCGAACGGATGCCGTGGTCCCAGGCCTTCCGCAGCTCGCGCACGGTGCCGATGCCGGGCAGCAGGAGGCCGGTGAGGGTCGCCCGGCGCACCACCTCGGCGGCGGCCTCGATCCACTCCCAGTCGGTGTGCGCCCCGGGGCCGTAGTTGATGCTGCTGCCGGCGAGCCCGTCGCCGTGCGACACCTCGATCGCGGCGACGCCGGCGGCGTCCAGGGCCGCGGCGACGGCCCGGACCTGGTCGAGGGTGTAGCGGTGCCGGATGGCGTGCATGCCGTCGCGGAGGGTGACGTCCTGGACGTAGATCCGGGTGCTCATCGGGCCGCCACCGCCGTCGCCAGTCGCTCGCCGACCTGCCGCGCGGCGGAGGTCATGATGTCCAGGTTGCCCGCGTACGTCGGCAGGTAGTGGCCCGCCCCCTCCACCTCCAGGAACACGCTGACCACCCAGCGGTCGCCGGGTGGGGCGTGCGGGACGAGGTCGGCTTCCGGGCTGCTCGCCGTGATCCGGCGGAACTGGACGTCCTGCTTGAGCCGGTACCCGGGCACGTACGCCCGGACCTTCTCGGCCATGGCCAGCACGGCCGCCGTGACCGCGTCGCGGTCGCAGTCGTCGACGACGCAGAAGACGGTGTCGCGCATGATCAGCGGCGGCTCGGCGGGGTTCAGCACGATGATCGCCTTGCCGCGCCGGACCCCGCCCACCTGCTCGATCGCCCGCGAGGTGGTCTCGGTGAACTCGTCGATGTTGGCCCGGGTGCCGGGGCCGGCCGAGCGCGACGAGATCGACGCGACGATCTCGGCGTAGTGCGTGGTGGCGGCCGAGGCGATCGCGGCGACCATCGGGATGGTCGCCTGCCCGCCGCAGGTCACCATGTTCAGGTTGCGGGCGCCGAGGTGCTCGTCGAGGTTGACCGGCGGCACCACGTACGGGCCGATCGCCGCCGGCGTCAGGTCGACGAGCGTGAGGTCGGCCCCCCGCAGGGCCGCGTCGTTGGCGAGGTGGGCCTGCGCCGACGTGGCGTCGAACACGATCCGGACGTCGCCGAAGTCGGGATGGTCGAGCAGCCCCCGCACGCCGGTCGGGACGACCGGCACGCCGAGCCGGGCCGCCCGTGCCAGCCCGTCGGAGCGGGGGTCGATGCCGACGAGGGCGGCGACCTCCATCGTCTCCGACCCCCGCAGGATCTTGATCATCAGGTCGGTGCCGATGTTGCCGGAGCCGATGATGGCGACCTTCGTCTTGGGCATGTCTCCTGCTCCTTGGCCTGGGACGAAAACGGACACCCCGGCCGTTCCGCCCGGCGGGACGACCATGCCGGCGCTGGCGCACCCGGCATCCCGGCCTCCAGGTGTAGACGCCGCGCCCACCGGCTGGCAACCTCGTGTTCCATGCCACGGAACAACACGGCGGGATCCGCCGACGCCGACGGCCCGGGCGCGCCGCCGTCCGGCCCGGCGGGCCCCACCCGGGGCAACGTGCTCGACCGGGGGGTACGGCTGCTGCGCGCGTTCCGCCCGGCGGAGGAGACCCTGCGCCTGACCGAGCTGTCCCGGCGCACGGGCCTGCCGAAGGCCACCGTGCACCGGCTGGCCGAGCAACTCGTCGGGCTGGGCCTGCTGCGCCGCGCCCCGGCGGGCTTCGGACTCGGCATCGGGCTGTTCGAACTGGGCGAACTCGTGCCGGTCAAGCTGCGCCTGCGCGAGGCCGCGCTGCCGTTCCTGCAGGACCTCTACGAGGCCACCCATGAGACCATCCACCTCGGCGTCCGCGACGGCCTCGACGTGGTCTACGCCGACAGGATCCGCGGGCACGCGGGCGTCGACACGCCGTCGCGGGTCGGCGGTCGCCTGCCGTTGACCTGCACCGGCGTCGGCAAGGTGCTGCTCGCCTGGTCCGGGCAGGAGCTCATCGACGAGGTGCTGGCGCAGCCGCTGCCCCGGCTCACCCCGCACTCGGTCACCGACCCCGGGCGGCTCGCCGACGAGCTGGCCCAGATCCGCCACGACGGCGTCGGCTACGACCGGCAGGAGGCGGCCCCGGGGCTCTCCTGCGTGGCGTCGCCCGTCCTGGTGCACGGCCGGATCGTCGCCGCGCTGTCCATCTCGGTGCCCGCCCACCAGCTGCCGCCGGCCCGGCTCGCCCCGGCGGTGCGCACCGCCAGCCTCGCCCTCTCCCGCGTCCTGTCCCGGGTGCCCGGCGACCACTGAGGGCTCCCCGGCGGCCCGCGACGGGCCGCCGCGCGGGCCCGGTCGGGGCCGCCGCCGGAGTTCGTCGCCGCCCCGGCCCGCGCGGCCTCAGGCGAGCAGGACCTCCCGCATCCGCGCGCCCGGGTTGAACCCGCCGACCACCCGAGGGCCGGCCGGGTCGTGCACGTCGAGGGTGTTGTTGCGGCGCATCAGCTCGCGCACCGCGGGCGGCAGCCGGGGCGGGTCGTCCATGGTGGCGAGGATCTGCCCGGCGGTCGAGATCAGACGCTCGGCCAGGGCCGCGGCATCGGTGTCCACCCGCACCCGGCCGTACTCCCAGCCGGCGGTGGTGAGGTCGAGCACCTCGAACACGTGGGTCACCAGCGGGGTCGGGTCGGTCACCCGGTCGAGCCGGGACGCCCGGCTGCCGACCACCGCGACGGCGGCGGCCACCTGCGCGTACGGGTGCAGGCCGGACGGCAGCGCGAACAGGGGCCAGCGCAGCGAGGGACCGGCCTCCTTCCACAGCGGCCGGTAGTTGCGGCGGTGCAGCAGCAGCCGCCGGCCCGTGCGCCGGTGCACGTCGTGCACCTGGGCCTGCAGCTCCGCGTGGGCCTCGTCGGCGGCCTCGCCGAGGATCCGGGCCGCCACCACCAGCCCGTCGTCGTCGTCCAGCAGCCGGGAGATGGCCTCGGCCTGTTCCGGGAACCGCGCCTGCGAGCGGGCGCCGTACCGGTGCCGGACGTCGCGCAGCAGCGCCTGCTGCCGCTCCGGGTCGAGCTGGACCCGGTTGCCACCCAGCAACTGCCGCAGCCAACGCATCTCGCCTCGATTCAGCAGACGTCGCGGACCGCGGCAATGCTAGTGGGCCGGGCTTGCCCCGTATCGTGGTGGGGTGGCCCAACGAAATCTGACCCTGATGGCGGTGCACGCGCACCCCGACGACGAGGCGACCAGCACCGGCGGCGTCCTCGCCCGGTATGCGGCGGAGGGCATCACGACGGTGCTCGTGACCTGCACGGACGGCGGGTGCGGCGACGGCCCCGGCGGCGTCAAGCCGGGCGACGAGGCGCACGACACGCAGGCCGTGGTGGCGATGCGCCGGGCCGAGTTGGCGGCCAGTTGCGAGGCGCTGAAGGTCACGCACCTGGAGACGCTCGACTACGCCGACTCGGGCATGATGGGCTGGGCGGCCAACGACGCGCCGGGCGCGTTCTGGAACACGCCGGTGGCGGAGGCGGCCGACCGGCTGGCCGAGTTGATGCGGCGCTACCGGCCCGACGTCGTCGTCACCTACGACGAGAACGGCTTCTACGGCCACCCCGACCACATCCAGGCGCACCGGATCACCATGGCCGCCGTCGAGCGGACGGGCATCCCCGCGAAGGTCTACTGGACCACCGTGCCGCGCAGCGCGTTCCAGGAGTTCGGCCGCGTCATGAAGGAGATCGGCGCCGAGTTCCCCGAGCCGGACGGGTCCGCGGAGCTGCCGCCGCTCGGCCTGCCCGACGAGGAGATCACCACCTGGGTGGACACGAGCGCCTACGGCGCGCAGAAGTTCGAGTCGCTGGCCACGCACGCCAGCCAGGCCGAGAACATCTTCTTCCTGCAACTGGGCCAGGAACGGTTCACCGAGCTGATGGGCGTGGAGACTTTCGTCCGGGTCCGCGACACCACCGGCGCGCCGACGCCCGAGGACGACCTGTTCGCCGGGCTGCGCTGAGGCGGACGCGCCCCGCCCCGGCGGGCCGTATCCCCGCTGTTCCCCGACGCGACGGGGCCCGCAGCCGCCTGGCTGCGGGCCCCGCCTGTTGCCGGACGCGGGTCAGGCGGGCGCGCCGGTGACCGACGTCCCAGATTTGGTCACCTGGTATTTGATCTTCGTGCCGCTCCAGAAGTGGAACGTCAGCGTGACCGGGCCGTCCTTGACCTCGGCGAAGAACTCGGGCTTCATGATGATCGTGTTGGCGGTGTAGTCGGGCTGGAAGTTGGACCAGAACTCCTTGTAGGGGGTCCAGTTGGCCGGGCCGGCGGGGCTGCCGTCGGCGTACGTGGCCTCCATGGTGGCGAGCTGGTCGCCGCGGAACTGGGTGGGGATGGTGAACGAGCTGGTCGTCCCGGTGGCCGCCGCCTGGGTCGGCGGGTCGTAGGTGATGATGCTGATCTGCCACGGCACGCCCTGCGAGAAGCGGGCCTCGATGGTGGCGTTGACGCCGTAGGCGCGGCTGCCGACCAGCCGGGTCAGGGCCGAGGCGGTCAGGGTGAGGGTGGTGCCGGAGACGGTGTAGTCGGTGCCGTTGACCAGGTCGGTGCTGCCCTGCCGGAGGCCCTGGAACGTCGCCCCGTTGAGGTTCAGGGTGAGCGACCTGCTGGTGATGGTGCCGGTGCGGGGCACGTAGACCTGGTCCGAGGAGGCGGTGGCGGAGCGGGTGGTCAGGCTCGCCTTCATCATGTCGTAGATGCCCTGGTCCCGCCATTGCAGCGTGTTGCGGTTGAGGAACGAGCCCGCGTCCCAGAGCATCGTGGTGAGCTTGCGGATCCGGGCGTGGTAGCCGACGGCCTCGAAGAACTTGAGCAGCTCGCCGCGTTCGATGATGCCGGGCCGGGTGTAGTCGTAGCTGAGCAGCGCCCACTCGCCGACGATCACCGGGATGCCCCGGGAGACGAACGTCTGCTGGACGCGGTCGAAGCCGTCGACGATGTCCTGCTCGACGTTGCTGTCGTAGCGGGTGCCGCCGGCGATGTTGACGCTGAACGGCCACCAGCCGTAGAAGTGGACGGTCGCGGCGATGTTGCGGTCCCCGAGCTGGTCGATCGTGGCCGTCAGCGCGTCGAGCCGCTCCTGGTTGGAGTTGGTGTAGAGGGTGGGCAGCACGAGCAGCCGGGTGGCGTTGTTGCCCCCGGACTGGCGCATCAGGCGGACGAACGCGACGTTCAGCTCGCGCAGCACCTCGTCGCTCTGGGCGTCCCCGGACGTGCCGGTGAACTGCGGCTCGTTGATGCTCTCGAACGTCAGCTTCGAGGAGTGGTCGCGGAAGGTGGTGGCGAGCTGGGTCCACAGCGCGGTGTACCGGTTCATCACGTTCGTGCGGTCACCGGGATAGGTGTTGATCCACTGCCAGGAGTCGTGGTGCAGGTTGACCAACACGTAGAGACCCTCCGCCAGCGACCAGTCGACGACCTGCCGGACCTTGGCCAGCCAGGCCGGGTCGAGGGCGTACGTCGGCGCCGGCCCGTGGTGGTTGCTCCAGGTCACCGGGATCCGGATGCTGCGGTAGCCCTGCGAACGGATCTTCTGCAGCAGCGCCTGGGTCACCGGCGGGTTGCCCCAGGCGGTCTCGTCGGGGATGGCGTCGTAGGTGTTGCCCAGGTTCCACCCGGGCTGCATCGCCGCGACCGTGGCCATCGCGTCCCCGCCCGGTGACGGCGACGGCGAGGTGGTGGGCGTCGGGGACGGGGGTGGGGTGCTGGTCGGGGTCGGGGTCGGCGTGCCGCCCACGCTCCCGGTGCAGGCCACACCGTTGAGGGTGAACGAGGTCGGTGCGGTGTTGCTGCCCGACCACGAGCCGTTGAAGCCGAAGGAGACCGAGCCGTTCGTGGCGATCGCCGCGTTGTAGCTCATGCTCTTCGCGGTGACCTGGTCACCCGACGAGGTGACCGTGGCGTTCCACGCCTGGGTGACCCGCTGGCCGGACGGGAACGTCCAGCCCAGCGTCCACCCGTTGACCGCGTCGCCGAGGTTGGTGACCGACACGTCGGCGGTGAAGCCGCCCTGCCACTGGGACGGCACCGCGTACGCCACCCGGCAGCCGGCCGCCGCCTGGGCGTTGCCGGCGACCATCGTGCCCGCCATCATCAGCGTGGCGACCGCGGCGGCGATCAGGCCGATCCGCCGTCGCGTCTTTCCGAGGTACTGCGAACTCATCAGGGACTCCTCGCCATGGTGGCGGTTGAGGGGGTACGCGGGGCCGCGCGGGCGGACAGCGCTGCCCGCCCGCGCGACCGGAAAATGCGGAGTGTGCGGACGCTGCCCAGGCGTCCGCCGCGACCTTCAAGGCTCCCGAAGGGAAACGATCGGTCCGTCAAGGCCGAAAGTTTCCGGCCCGACGGTACGTCAACCGGTGATGTGCGTCAATGAATCTCGCCTCCCCGGGGACGGGGGCCGGCGGGCGGCGATGTCGCCGGGTCCTCGCCAGGCGAGAAGCCTTTCCGGCGGGTGGCGATCCACTTCGGAAATTTTCAGATCAAGCGTGGAAAGCGTCGGTGCCCGCCGGGCGACGGCCGAACGGCTATCCTTGCGCGCGGAACGACGCCGGTGGCGCGCCACACGGCGGGACCGGCGTGGCGGGTGGCCGTCGCGGGAGCGGTGCGTCGGCGTAGTCGGCGAGGCTGGTGCGGAAGAGGAGGCCGGGTTGACACACGGCGAGTCGGGCGAGCCGGTCGACGAGGCGGGCTCGGTCGCCGATTCGACCAGGCCGGTGACGATCGCCGTCATCGCCCGGTCGGCCGGAGTGTCGATCCCGACCGTGTCAAAGGTGATCAACGGGAGGTCGGGCGTCGCCGCCGACACCCGGGCCAGGGTGGAGGCGGCCCTCAGCCAGCACGGATACCGTCGGTCGGCGCCGGTCACCCGCAGCAACATGATGGAGCTCGTCTTCGACGAGATCGAGGACATGTGGGGCCTGCAGATCATCCGCGGCGTCGAGCGGGCGGCCCGCAAGCAGCGCGTCGGCGTCGTCCTGACGGAGTTCGGCCCGCAGCACAACGCGATCCGGTACTGGATCGACGACACCCTCGCCCGCCGCCCGGACTGCCTGGTGGTGGTCGCCCAGCTCGGCGCGGAGCAGCACGACCAGCTACGCGCCCGCGGGATCCCGTTCGTGGTCTTCGATCCCACCGCCGAACTGCCCGACGACGTGCCATTCGTCGGGGCGACGAACTGGGCCGGCGGAAGGTCCGCCACCCGCCACCTGATCGAGCTGGGCCACCGGCGCATCGCGATGATCGGGGGCCCGGAGCACGTCCTGTGCTGCCGGGCCCGGCTGGACGGCTACCGGGCCGCCATCGACGCGTCGGGCCTGCCGGTGGAGCCCGGCCTGGTCGTCCACACCGGGCTGAACCACGTCGACGGCCGGTCCGCCGCGCTTGACCTGCTGGGCCGACCCGACCGGCCCACGGCGATCTTCGCCTGCAACGACCAGCAGGCCCTCGGCGTCTACCAGGCCGCGCGGGAGCGCGGGCTGCGGATCCCCGCCGACCTCAGCGTGGTGGGCTTCGACGATCTGCCGCTGGCGGCGCTGGTCGACCCCCCGCTGACCACCGTCCACCAGCCGCTGGCCGAGATGGCCGCCACCGCCACCGAGCTGGCGCTCGCCCTCGGGCGGGGGGAACGCACCGCCCAGGTGCGACTGGAACTGGCGACGACCCTCACGGTCCGGCAGAGCACCGCACCCCCGGCGGGGTGACGTGGCCCCGGGGCGGCGCAGGTCCCGGCCCGTCAGACCCAGGGTGCGCGGCTGGCGCATGGGGTGGCCCGGCCGCCCGGCGGGCGGGCGCGTCACCGTTTCGGCAGAGCCACGATGCACGATGGTGAGATGACCACGAAGGGTTACGCGTTCGACAACGCGAGCGAACAGGCCGGCAGCCACCACGACGCGCTGGCCGACCTGCTGGACGAGTCGACCCGTGAGCTGCTCGGGGCGCTGACCGAACTGGACGGCAAGCGCTGCCTCGAGGTGGCCGCCGGCGCGGGAAGCATCGCCGTGTGGTTGGCCGAACGGGGCGCCGAGGTGGTCGCCACGGACATCGCGCCGCAGCACATCCCGGCTCGTGCGCGCCTGGCCGTCCGCCGACACGACATCGTCGCCGACGGGCCGCTGGGCCTCTTCGACCTCGTGCATGCCCGCCTGCTGCTCGGCCACCTGCCCCGACGTGAGGAGGCCCTGCGGCGGATGGTCGCGGCGGTGGCGCCCGGTGGCGTGCTGCTCGTCGGCGAGTTCGCGCCCGCCCCCGGCGACTTCGTGACGTACGCGCCGGACGAGGCGACCGCCGACGTGCTGACCCGCTACATGGCGGCCCATGCGGCGGCTCTCGTGGCCGCCGGCTTCGACCTCGCGTGGCCCCAGCGAGCTCCTGCGGCCTTCGTCGCGGCGGGCCTCACCGAGGTGGCCTTCCGGGTGCGGGGCGGCAGCTGGCGCGGCGGCGATCCGGGCTGCCGGCTGCTGCGTGCCGGCATCCCGCAGTTGCGGCCCGCGCTGCTGGCGCAGGGCCTGACCGACGCGGATCTGGCGGCGGCGATCGAGGCTCTCGGCGATCACCGGGTGATCGTGAACGGTTTCCACTTCATCCAGATCAGCGGCCGCGCCGCGTCGTCGCGCGGTGCGGCCTGAGCCGGATCCACGACGCCGGGCGGCGAAGGCCCGGTGAGCTATCCTGGCTCCAGCCGACCGGACAGGAGCACAGCGTGGCAGGTGACGACGACATCTCCGGGTGAGAGCCCGCAGCGGTGACCGACGGCGCACGACCCGCGCCTTCGCGTCGCCCATGTCGTCATGCCCTGCTCACGCCGGGCGGCGCGTGCGCGCCCGGATCACCTGTCTGCCGAGGTTCCCCATGTCCGACAGTCATGTCGTCAGCTCCGCCCTGTCCTTTTCCTGGCCGGACGGCACCCCCGTCTTCCAGGACCTGTCGTTCTCCGTGCCCGGCGGCCGCACCGGCCTGGTCGCGCCCAACGGCGCCGGCAAGTCGACCCTGCTGCGGCTCGTCGCCGGCGAGCTCCGGCCCGCCAGCGGCAGCATCACCATCGAGGGAACGCTGGGCTACCTGCCCCAGCACCTGCCCTTCGCCCGGCACCAGACGGTCGCCCGGGTGCTCGGGATCGACCACGTCGTCGCCGCGCTGCACGCCATCGAGGCCGGCGACGCCGCCGAGGAGCACTTCACCACCGTCGGCGACGACTGGGACGTCGAGGAACGGGCGCGCGCCGAACTCGACCGCCTCGGGCTGACCGACGTCGCGTTGGACCGCCGGCTCGGCACCCTCAGCGGCGGCGAGGTGGTGTCCCTCGGCCTCGCCGCCCAGTTGCTCAAGCGGCCCGACGTGCTCCTGCTCGACGAGCCGACCAACAACCTCGACGGCGAGGCGCGGGCGCGGCTGACCGCCGTGCTCCGCTCCTGGGCCGGCTGCCTGCTCGTGGTCAGCCACGACCGGGCGCTGCTGGACGAGGTGGACCGCATCGCCGCCCTCGACCACGGCGAGATCCGCTGGTACGGCGGCAACCACACCGAGTACGAGCAGGCGGTGCGGGCCGAGCGGGAGGTCGCCGAGCGGCAGGTGCGGCAGGCCGCGCAGGATGTCAAGCGGCAGAAGCGCGAGCTTCAGCAGGCCCGCGAGCGGGCCGCGCGCCGCGCGTCCACCGCCTCGCGCAACCTGGCCGACGCGGGGCTGGCCCGGATCGTCGCCGGCAACCTCAAGCGCGACGCGCAGGTGTCGGCGGCCCGGTCCAACGACGTGCACGCCGCGCGCCTCGGCGCGGCGCAGGCCCGGCTGGACCAGGCGAGCGCGGCTGCCCGCCGGGACGACGACCTCGCCCTCGACCTGCCGGAGACGACGGTGCCCGCCGGCCGCACCGTCTTCCACGGCGAGGCCCTGCAGGCCGCCTACGACGGGCGTCCGGTCTTCGCCGGCGACGGCGTCGGCCTGGACATCCGTGGCCCCGAACGGGTCGCCCTCGTCGGGCCGAACGGCGCGGGCAAGTCCACCCTGCTGCGGTTGGTCGGCGGCCACCAGGAGCCGGTCTCCGGCACCGTCGCGCGGGCGGAGGGCCGGGTGGCGTACCTGTCGCAGCGCCTCGACCTGCTCGACCCGGACCGGACGGTCGCCGCCAACCTCGCCGTCTTCGCGCCCTCGCGCAGCGAGGCGGACCGGATGAACCTGCTGGCCCGCTTCCTGTTCCGGGGCGCCCGCGCCCACCTGCCGGTCGGCGTGCTGTCCGGCGGTGAACTGCTGCGCGCCACGCTGGCGTGCGTCCTGAACGCCGAGCCGGCACCGCAGCTGCTGCTGCTCGACGAGCCCACCAACAACCTCGACCTGGCCAGCGTGGCGCAGCTGGAGAGCGCGCTCCTGGCGTGCCGGGGGGCGTTCGTCGTGGTCAGCCACGACGACCGTTTCCTGGCCGCGATCGGGGTGGACCGCTGGCTCCGGCTGGCCGGCGGCCGGCTCACCGAGGCGGGCGGGCCGCAGTGATCGGCCGGCCACCCGCCGACCAATCTGTCCTAGGACGCTCTAGGGGGTGTGCGCCGGCCGGCGGCTGAGCAACGGCCTGGGCAGAGGATGAGTAGCGGCTACTCAGGCGTCGGGCCGCGCGGTGGCGTGAACTGGTTCCACCGCCGGCACCGCGCCGGCGCCGAGAGGGAAGGAACCCGGCAATGGGACTGTTCAAGCAGCTCAAGGACATGCGGAACGTCGTCGAGGCGGCCCCCGCGATGATCTCCGAGGCCCGCGCCCTGCAGCAGCAGGCCAGCCAGGCCCAGGCCGCCGGCGGCTTCGGCCCCGGCTACGGCGGTGGCGTCGCCGGCTACGGCAACGTGGCGGTGCCGCAGCCGGCCGACGTGCCGCCGGGCGACCCGCGCCTCACCCCGATCGAGGGGGTCGGCCTGGAGCTGTACGCCCGGGCGTCGAAGGCCGCCGCCACCCGCGGCCTCGACGAGGCCGGCATGGCCCGGTACGCCGCCACCCTCGGCGTCGACCCGGCCGCCTGGCCGGCGGCCGTCGCCGGGTGGAACGCCCGGATGCGGGGCGACATGCAGCTCGCCACCCACTTCGGTCGGCTCTACCAGGAAGCGCAGGTCTGACCATGGGATTCTTCAGCTCGCTGCGGGACCTGCGCCGCCAGGCCGACGAGATCGACCGCACCTACGACCCGGGGGCCCAACTGCGCCAGGGGCTGGCCGCCATGCAGCAGATGCGCCAGCAACTGGCCGGTCAGCAGGCGACCGCCCACCTCGCCACGACCGGCACGCCGGCGACGGCCACGATCGTCGGGCTCCGCCAGACCGGGGGGTACGTCAACCACGCCCCCCTCGTCGAGATCCAGCTCATGGTCACCCCCGCCGACCGGCCGCCGTTCCCCGCCACGCACACCGGCCTCGTGCCGCCGGTGTACCTCGGTCAACTCCGACCCGGCGGCACGGTGGCGGTCCGCTACAGCCCGACCGACCCGAACAGCGTCGCCGTCGTCTGGGGCGAACCGGCATGACGCCGCCGCGCCACAGTGGATGGTGGCCGCCGGCCATGGCCGGCGCGATCTGGGCCACCGTCGCGACCCGTCTGATCGCCACGCCTGGATCCGCAGGCGCCGCGCTATAGACTCCGGCGTCGTGCCGACGACGACGAGGACGCCGAGCAGGTGTCCGTCCTGTGCCCACGACCTGGTTCCGCCGCAGGTGGGCACGGTTCCCTGGTGCCCCGCCTGCCGGTGGAACCTGGAGGTGTACGACGTCGCCCTGGCTCCCTGGCGCGGCACCAGGACGATCGGCCGATGGGGATTCCGGCGCGGGCTCAAGCTCGACCGGTCGACGCACGAGCAGCTGCTGGCCGACCCGCAGGGGCGCGAGGCCGGCGCGTCGACCGGTGAGGTCTGGCTGTTGGCGGTCTCCGTGGTGCTGGCCCTGCTCGGGGTGGCCGCGCTGGGCTATCTCGGCTGGCTCGTGGTCGCCAGCGACCTGTCGCCGGGGATCCGGCTGGTCCTGGCGATCCCCGCCGTGCTCGTCCTGCTGCTGGTCAAGCCCGCGTTCGGGCGGGTGCCCAGGCATGGCCTGATCACCGAGCGCGCGGCCCCCGAGCTGCACCGGCTGGTGCGCGAGGTCGCCGAGGCCGCCGGAACGCCGGTCCCTGACGTGATCTGCGCCGACCTGAGCATCAACGCCGCGGTCGCCCAGCTGGGGTGGCGCCAGCGGTCGGTGCTCGTCATCGGCATCCCCCTCTGGGTGATGCTGCCGCGGGCCGCCCGCGTCTCGGTCCTGGCCCACGAACTGGGTCACCTCGCCAACGGCGACCCGTTGCGGGTGCGGTGGACGCTGCCGGCGAGGACGTTCGGCGCCCGGGCGGTGGCGGCCACCGGTGGGCGGAACCCGTGGCGGCGGGCCCTCGGCACGGCGGACTCGCTGGCCGAACGGCAGAGTGGCCTGGTCGTCCTCCTCGGGATGGCCGTCCACGGGACCATCGCCCTGGTCAATGTCGTCGGCGCGACCGTGCAGCTGCTCGTCGACAGCGTCGCGATGCCCGACAGCCGCCGCGCCGAGTACCGGGCCGATCTGGTCGCCCGCCGGGTCGCCGGCACCGCGCCCTTCCTCCGCTCGTCGGAGACGGTGCTGCTCGCCGACCGGATCTGGCGGGACCTGTGGCATCTGGCGCCCCGCATCGACGGTGAACAGCTCGAGGAGCTGGCGGCCGAGGCCCGGCAACGCCTGGCCGTCCAGCTGCCGCTGGCCCGTCAGGTCAGCCGGCGGGCCACCGACCTGTGGAGCACCCACCCGAGCGAGGACCAGCGGATGCGCCTGATCGAGGCCCTGCCCGACGTCGACGGGGCCCTCCGCGTCGACGACACCCGCTGGGCCGCGATCGACACCGAACTCAAGCCCTGGCGTCGCGCCGCGCACCACGCCCTCCTGGGAACCCGGGACCGGTACTGAGGCGCCTGCCCGCCGCCCGGCCGACGAACTTCGTACCCGGACGGGCCCGTGACATGATGGCGCCCATGGCAAACCAGGGGGACGTCGGCGGGCCCCACCGCCGCAGTGGGTCGGGCGCTCTCGCGGACGGCGCGGACGGTGACAGCGCCGAGGCGCGGCTCGCCCTCGCCCAGCACCCCGAGACGCCCCAGCTGACCCTCATCGACCTGGCGGCCGACCCGTCGCCCCTGGTCCGCAGGGCGGTCGCGGGCCGCACCGACGCGCCCGCCCAGGCGCTGCGGCCGTTGGCCCGGGACCACGACCGTCAGGTCAGGGAGGCCGTGGCGCGGAACCCCTCGGCCTCGGTCGGCAACCTGGTGCGGCTGGTCAAGGACGCCGACCGGTGGGTCCGCTGGGCGGTCGCCGGCAATCCGGCCTGCGACGAGTCGGTTCGCCGGGTGATGGCGCAGGCCCACGACAAGGAGCTTCGCGGTCTCCTCGCCGAGTCGCGCGAACTGGAGCCCGACCTGGCCGCGCGGCTGGTCGACGACGTCTCCCCCGAGGTGCGGGAACGTCTCGCCACCCACACCCACGACTCCGAGGTGATCACCGCCCTGCTGGCCGACCGCACCGCGCGCGTACGCCGGGGGCTCGCCCGCAACCCGCGGACCAGCACCGCCCAGCGTGGCGCGCTCGCCCGGGACCCCGTGGCGGACGTGCGCGTCGCGTTGGTGCTCGCGGTCGAGCTGACCGAGGCGGACCTGCGGCACCTGGTCGACGACCGGTCGGTGCAGGTGCGGATGGCGGTGGCGACGTCGGAGCTGGTTCCGCCGCACATCCGGCAGGCGCTCCGTGACGACCCCGACGAGATGGTCGCCGACGCGGCGCGAAGCCCCCGCCCCGGGCGGGGCAACTCCCCGGTGGTGCAGGCTCCCCGCGTCGGCCACCGGGCCGCCGGCGGCGACCGGCGTCGACCGGGCGGTGCCCGGCGCTGACGCCGGCGGTGGGAAAGGTATGGCGATGACCGAAGCCGGTTGGCAGCCGAGCGCGCCGGGCGTCATGCGACTGCCGTCCGGACGGCTGGTGCGTGGCCGTGGCCTGCGGAACCCGCTGCCGGACGGGCCCGAGCCGCAGTTCGGGGTCTACCTGGTGGGCGCCCCGCCGGGGCCGGTGCCGTGGGACAGCCGGTGGGTCCGCTGCCGCGACTTCTGGCTGCCGGCCGACCGCGCGGACTTCGCGGCCGCCCTGCGCGAGGCGCTGGACCGGGCCGGCACGCAGCGGGTCGAGCTGGCCTGCGGGGGCGGCTTCGGGCGCACCGGGACGGGACTGTCGTGCCTGGCGATCCTCGACGGGGTGCCCCCGGCCGAGGCCGTCGCCTACGTCCGCGCGCACTACCTGCCCCAGGCCGTGGAGACGCCGTGGCAGCGGCGTTTCGTCGCCCGCTTCGACCCGGCGGCGCAGCACCGGCGCTGACGGCCCACCTGGTGACCGCCGTGGGCCGGGTCCGGGAGGTGACCCCGGCCGACGGGGTGCCCCGCTACTCGTATTCCTGCCCGCACCGGGCCAGCTCCGCGAGGTCGGCCCAACCGAGGTGGCCGAGGCGGTGCTCGCCCGGCCCTGGTTCGTCCGCCAACGGCACGACGGGGCCGGGGACCGGTTGCCGGAGGCCGTCGTCCTCGCTCCAGCCGCCCAGCGCCCCGGCCACCCCGCACTCCAGGTAGGCCTGCGGGTCGAAGTTGTACCAGCGCCTGCCGGTGGCGCGCGCGCAGCCCGCCGGCCGGGGCGCGTCGACCCCGAGCCGGGCGTACTCGTCCAGGGGTCCCTGGTCAGCGAAGTCGGCCAGGTCCGCGATCTGGGACAGCACGACGGCCTCCCAGTCGGCGAACGAGGTCGGCTCGTCGACGTAGGGGTACGAGGCGGACCGCCACGAGGTCCGCAGCGGCGCCGGTTCGACCACGCCCGCCGCCACGACCAGCGCGGCGACCGTGTCCAGGTCCAGCGAGGTCCGGCCCGACAGCGGCCGGGCGACCCGCCACCAGGCGCGCAGGAACTCGTCGAGGCTGCGCGGGGCGTCGTTCATGGCTTCACCCGCCGCGACGAGGCGTCGGTAGAGGTCGCGGTCCGTGCGGCAGGCCGGCCCGGTCGGCCCGTCAACCCGGTAGGTCTGGCGGTGCGCCCCGCCGGACTCCGACGCCAGGGCCGACTCCGACGCCAGGGCCCCGGCGAGCGCCTCGATCCGGTCGGCGAAGACGCCCGTCCGCACCCGGTTGCCGTCGTCGTCCTGCTGCCACAGCTCCCATTCCGCCACGGCGATCACCGTAGCGGCCCGCCGGGGCGGCCGGAGCGGCCACGCCCCCACCTGTCGCGCGGGCCGGTCGTCGCCGGCCTGTCGCGGCGGCCCGGCGGCCGGTAGCGTCGTCGGCGTGGATGTCGCCGCCATCGCCGCCCGGCTCGGGGTGCCCGTCGAGGACGTCGAGCGCGTGCACCGGCTCGCCGGGGACGGGCCGTCGGCTCCGCTGCCCGCCAGGGCCGACGCGCCCGCGATCCTCGACCGGCTCGCGGTGCCCCCGGACGACGCCGCCGAGATCATGGCCGGCTGGCCGGACGCCGGCTCTCCGCTGTGGACACCCGAGCTGCGCTGGCTGCTCGACCGCTCGACCGCCCTGGTCCGCGCAGATCTCGGGGGGCACGGCTGGCTGTCGCCCGGCCCGGCGCTGCCCCGCGACCGGGGTCCCGCCTGGCGGCACCTCTACGGCTACGCCTACCTGGCGCTGGTCGACGTCGTCCGGGGCTACCACCGCGACCACGGCATCGCCGAGGCCGTGTCGTGGACGACCCTCGCGGACCTGGGCCGCAACCTCGCGGTCGACCGGCGGATGCGCGGCGAGGGCTGGCCGGTGATGCAGAGCTGGCTGACGCTGCACGTGCGCGGCGGCCTCTACGAGCTGGGCCGGTTGCAGCACCACCGGGGCGACGGCGCGATCGGCCTGCACATCCCCGACTCGGGGCCGTTGACCCCGGAGGCGGTCGCGGCGTCGCTCGACGAGGCCCGCGGATTCTTCCCGCGCCACTTCCCCGACGAGCGCTACACGGCGTTCGCCTGCGGCTCGTGGCTGCTCGACCCGCAGCTGCGGGAATACCTGCCCGAGAGCTCCAACATCGTGCGGTTCCAGCGGAGGTTCGAGCTGGAACCCTACGAGGAGCCGGAAGGGCTCGACGCCGACGTCGAGGTGCTGCGGTTCGTGTTCCGCACCCTGACCACGCCGCTGGACCGGCTGCCGCGCCGCACCGCGCTCCAGCGGGCGGTCGTCGACCACCTGACGGCCGGGCGTCACTGGCAGTGGCGGCAGGGCCGCTTCCCGCTCTAGGCCGTCCGGCGCTTCCCGGCGGGCGGGGTCAGCGTGCCGGGCGCCAGCCGAGCAGGGGGCCCAGCCGGGTCGCGATGTCGGTGAGCAGTTGCACGTAGTCGGCGTGGTCGAAGGTGAAGGGCAGGGCGAAGGCCACCTCGTCGACCTCCCGGAACGCGGCGAGGGCGGTCAGTTCCTCGGCGATCCGGTCGGACGGCCCGATCAGGTCGCGGGCGAACACCATCCGCTGCGGCCCCTGCGGCGCCGCCGTCCGGGGGGCGCGCCGACGGACGTACTCCTCGTAGCGGGCGCGCTGCTCGGCGGTGGCGCTGTCGGTGGGAATGACCACCAGCCCCTGCGACACCCGGGCGGCGGGCCCGGCCGGGTGGTGGGCGCGGTACGCGCGGATGTGCGCGAGTTGGATGTCGTCGAATTCGGTGGCCTCCTCGGCCTTGACCACGCTGCTGGTCAGCAGGTTCATGCCCTGCTCGCCGGCCCAGCGCGCCGACCGGAGGCTGCCGGCGCCGTACCACATCCGGTGGATCAGGCCGGGGGAGTACGGCTGCACCCGGCGGGAGTACGCCTCGAATCCCTCGACGCCGTCGAGGTCGCTGGCCGGCTCCCCGCGTACGAGGTCGAGCAGCCGACGGACCCGGGTGTGGCCGAAGTCCTCGGCGTCGCCGGTGTCCGGATACAGTGCGTGCCGTACCCGGTCGTAGTGCATCGGCGGGCCCACGCTGACCCCCGGGTTCAACCGGCCGCCGGAGAGGACGTCTACCGTGGCCAGGTCCTCCGCGAGGCGGAGCGGGTTCTCCCAGCCGAGCGGGATGACTGCGGTGCCGAGCTCGATGCGGCGGGTGCGCTGCGTGGCGGCCGCGAGCACGGCCACCGGCGAGGAGATGCCGAACTGGAGGTGGCGGTGGCGCACCCAGGCGCTGTCGAAGCCGAGCTGCTCGCCGAGCTCGATGAGGTTCAGCGTCGCCTCGTGGCCCGCCAGGGGATCCGCCTCGTCGAAGAGGCCGATCGTGAGGAAGCCGAGCTTGTGCAGGGACACTGGGGTCTCCGTCGCTGGTGGGGGAGGGCGTCACCACGATAACCCCCCTGGGTCATGGGAAATGGGCGACCGGTGGTGACTGCGGCGCCGGGGTTTCGGTGCGATGCTTCGACAGGAGACGATGAGCGACCACGCCGGCCGGGACGGCCGCGTCCGGACCGAGTGGGGAGAGTCATGACCGGCGAGTTCACCGGACTGACCGCCGTGGTGACCGGCGGTGCCTCCGGCATCGGCCTGGCCACCGCCCGCATGCTCGCCGGGCGGGGGGCGGCCGTCGCCTGCCTCGACCTGGACCCGTTCGGGGTGCCGGCCCCGCTGCACGGCCTGCGCTGCGACGTCACGAGCGACACGTCGGTGACCGAGGCCGTCGCCGCCGCGGCCCACCACCTCGGCGGCATCGACATCCTGGTCAACAACGCCGGCGTCGGCGCGCAGGGGTCCGTCGAGGCGAATCCGTCCGACGAGTGGCACCGGGTCTTCGACGTCAACGTGGTGGGCATCGTCCGGGTCACCCGGGCGGCCCTGCCCCACCTGCGGGCCTCCGCCTGCGCGGCCGTCGTCAACACCTGCTCCATCGCGGCGACCGTGGGTCTGCCCGACCGGGCGCTCTACAGCGCCACGAAGGGCGCCGTGCAGGCGTTGACCCTCGCCATGGCCGCCGACCACGTCGCGGAGGGGATCAGGGTCAACTGCGTCAACCCGGGCACCGCCGACACCCCCTGGGTGCGCCGGCTGCTCGACTCCGCCGCCGACCCGGCCGCCGAGCTCGCCGCCCTGCGGGCCCGCCAGCCCATGGGCCGGCTGGTCGCCGCCGACGAGGTCGCCGCCGCGATCGCCTACCTGGCCAGCCCGCTGGCCGCCTCCACCACCGGGACCGTGCTCGCCGTCGACGGCGGCGTGCACGGCCTGCGCGTCCGGCCGGCCGCCGCCGGAGGCCCCCCGCCGAGCACCCACCCCCGACCCGGCAACGAGGAGACGTCATGAGGACCACCCGCCTGGGGCGCTCGTCGGCCCCGGTCACGACAGTGGGGTTCGGCGCGGCCGGGATCGGCAACCTGTACCGGGCGGTCGACGACGACACGGCCCGCCGGGCGGTCGAGGCCGCGTGGCAGGCCGGCATCCGCTACTACGACACCGCCCCGCACTACGGCCTCGGCCTGTCGGAGCGCCGGCTCGGCGCGGCGCTGGCGGGCCGGCCCCGCGCGGAGTTCACGGTCTCCACGAAGGTCGGCCGGATCCTGGTGCCGTCGCCGCAGACCGCGCACCTGCGCGACGACGCCGGCGGGTTCGACGTACCCGCCGACCACGCGCGCCGCTGGGACTTCAGCGCCGACGGGGTACGCCGGTCGCTGGAGTCCAGCCTCGCCCGGCTGGGCCTCGACCGGGTGGACGTCGTGCTGATCCACGACCCGGACGAGCACTGGCGGCAGGCGGTCGACGAGGCGTACCCGGCCCTGCACGAGCTGCGTGACCAGGGCGTGGTGGGCGCGATCGGCGTCGGGATGAACCAGTGGCAGATGCTGGAGCGGTTCGTCACCGACACCGACATCGACGCCGTGATGCTCGCCGGCCGCTACACCCTGCTCGACCAGTCGGCAGCGCGTACGCTGCTGCCCCGGTGCCGGGAACGGGCGGTCGGTGTGCTCGCCGCCGGGGTCTTCAACAGCGGCATCCTCGCCACCGAGCCACCGGGACGGACGTACGACTACGGGCCGGTGCCGGACGCGACGTACGCCAGGGCGGTGCGGATCGCGCAGGTGTGCCGCGCGCACGGGGTGAGCCTGCCGCAGGCGGCCATGGCCTTCGTGGCGCGGCATCCGGCCGTCGTCTCCGTGCTGTTCGGCGCGGGCAACGCCGAACAGGTCGACCGCAACGTGCAGCTCGCCGCCACGCCGGTGCCCGACGCCCTGTGGGGCGATCTGCTGGCCGAGGGGCTCATCGACCCGTGACTTCCCCTCCGTGCGGCGTGCGGGCGGCAGCGCCTCATCGGCCGGCGTTCACGAAGGCGGCGATCTCGTCGAGCCCCGGGCGGTAGCCGTCGCTGGTGTCCACCTCGATCTCGGGCACGGCGAGCCGGACGGGTTGGAAGCCCCGGTGGCCGAGGGCGTGGGTCTGCCGGTCACCGAGGTACGCGTCGGCGTGGGCCCGCCGGGTCGCGTTCTCGTCCTGCCGTCGCCGGACGCGGTCGAAGGCCGCCTGCGCGGTGACCTGGCAGTGCACCACCCGGACGTCGGCGATCCCGAGCAACGGCTGCAGGCCGGGGCGCCAGAGGCGGTCCTGGAAGGCCGCCTCGGCGACCGTCGTGACGCCTGCGGTCAACAGCAGCCGCAGCACCTCGAAGAACGTGGGCAGGGTCCGGAGGCTCAGCTCGTCGGTCGGTGCGGCGACGAAGTCGCCGGCCGCGTGGACCATGCCCTCCTTGATCTCGTCCCGACAGATCGCCGGGCACCCGATCCGCCGGGCGAGCAGGTGGGCGAGTGTCGTCTTGCCCGCCCCCGACGGTCCGCTGACG
Source organism: Micromonospora sp. PTRAS2 (assembly GCF_054052245.1). Classification (NCBI taxonomy): domain Bacteria; kingdom Bacillati; phylum Actinomycetota; class Actinomycetes; order Micromonosporales; family Micromonosporaceae; genus Micromonospora; species Micromonospora sp. PTRAS2. Next base: position 282,544 of record NZ_JBSWBU010000006.1, on the reverse strand, counting down.
ACGACGAGCGTCGGCCTTGTTCCCATCAGGTCGTTATAGCTCAACCGGGTGCGGCGGGCCGTCGCGACGGCCGGTCAGGCCGGGGTGGACCGCAGGACGTCGGCGACGGGCCGCCGCCCGGCGGCCAGGGCGGGGACGGCGGCGAGCGCGGCGACGGCGAGCAGCACCGCGCAGGCCATGGCGAGCAGCCAGGAGACGGGTGCGTACCGCTGCTCGCCCGCGCTGACGACCAGGTACAGGCCGATGCCGGCCGGGACCCCGACGGCGACGCCGAGCGTGGCGGGGAGGAGTTGCGCCACCGCCATCCCCATGGTCACCTGCGCCGGCGTGGCACCGAGCGTGCGGGCGACGGCCAGGGGGTGGCGGGCGTCGAGGACCGCGGTCCAGGTGCTCACGACGGCGTTGACCAGCCCGAGGACGCACAGCACGCCGATGACGAGCAGCATGGCCTGGATGGTCCGGGCGTCGCGGGGGTTGGCCAGCTCCGCCCCGCCGAGCCCGACCTGCCGGTCCTGCCGCAGGCCCATGAGCAGGGCGGCGAGGCCCGTCGTGGTGATCAGGGTGTTCACCATGACGAGGCGGGCGCGGCGGGGGCGGCGGGCGTTGACGCGTACCCCGATCAGCAGGGCGGTGGGCATCCGGCGGGACAGCCAGACGCGCCATCCGCGCCGCCGGGGTGGCGTGGCGGCGTCGGCCAGGGCGTGGACGGTGTCGGTGGTGGCGGCGCGGAGCACGGGCGCCAGCGTCGCCGCGGCGGCGATGGCGAGGGCGAGGGCGGTGCCGGCGACCACGGCGCGCAGCCCGGGTGGCGGGGTCCCGGTGGCGCCGAGGAGCCCGGCGCCGGGGTCGGTCAGCGCCGGCGCGGCGAGCCAGCCGGCGGCGAGGCCGGTGCCGGCGGCGGCGAGCCCGACGACGAGGTGTTCGGCGAGGTGGACGGTGGCGACCATGGCCGGTCCGGCGCCGACGGCCTTGAGCAGCCCCACCCGGCGACGCTGGTCGGCGATGCGGCCGGCGACGATGTTGGCGACGCCGACCACCGCGAGGGCGGTGAGCAGCCAGCTGCCGACCAGCAGGGCCAGCCGCGCCCCCGTGACGAGCCTGCCGTTCGCCTCGGCGATCCCTGTCCAGCTCGTGTACTCGATTCCGTCTTCGCGCTTGTGGGTGAAGGAGGTGCCGACGTGCGGGTCCGCGTATCTAAGGTTCAGGGCGTACGACAGGGGCCGTGCGCCGGCCAGCGCCGAGATCTCGCCGCGGTCGACCCACACCAGGCCGGCGCTCTCCGTCAGGGGGCTGCCCGCATCGGCGCGCCAGTCGGCGCGCGGGTAGACGGCGCGGGCGGCGGTCACCGCGGTCCCGACCACCCGCAGGGGGTGGCGGTCGATGCTGACCGTGTCGCCGATGCGCATGTCGAGGGCGGCGGCGAAGGCGTGCTCGACGACCACGCCGCCGGGGCGTACCCAGGTGCCGCCGGTCACCGCCGGCCGGTCCAGGGTCGCCGGGGAGTCGTCGCGGCCCTGGACGACGGCCTGCACGGTCCGGCCTCGGGCGGTCAGCATCAGATAGCCGATCGGGTACGGTCCGCTGTGCGCGGTGACGCCGGGCGCGGTGGCCAGCGGCGCGAGGGCGGCCAGGGCTGCCGGGCCCGACGCGGCCGGCGTCGCCACCACGTCGGGGCCGGCGGTGGCGGCCCGGGTCCGCTCGTACGGCTTCGCGAGAGCGTCGTTCAGGGTGAGGCCGAGGGTCAGGGTCGCGGTCGCGGCGCTGATGGCGAGCAGCAGCAGTGCGGTCTCGACGCGGCGTCGGCGCAGGTCCCGCGCCAGCAGCCGACACACGAGCAGCAGACGCCCCGTCATCTCAGCGCCCCCCGCCGTAGACGGTGCCGGTGCCCGCGCGGCCGGCGGTGCCGGCGGCGAACCGGCTGTCGTCGGCGAACGCCCCGTCCCGCATGGAGATCACCCGGTCGGCGACCGCGGCGATGCGCGCGTCGTGGGTGACCACCACCAGGGTCTGCCCCGCCGCGCGCAGCTCCTCGAACAGCCGCAGCACCTCCAGGGTGGCGGCGCTGTCCAGGTTTCCGGTGGGCTCGTCGGCCAGCACGACCAGCGGCTCGTTGCTCAACGCCCGGGCGATCGCGACCCGCTGCCGCTGCCCGCCGGACAACGCCGACGGCAGGTGCCGGGCGCGGTCGGCGAGCCCGACCCGGTCCAGCAGGTGCAGGGCGCGTTGCCGGGCCCGGCGGGGAGACCGCCCGGCCAGCAGCGCGGCCAGCTCGACGTTCTCCACGGCGGTCAGCTCGTCCATGAGGTGGAACGACTGGAAGACGAAGCCGATGTGCTGTCGCCGCAGCCGGGCGAGGGCGCGTTCGCTCATGGCGTCGACCCGCTGCCCGGCCAGCACGATCTCGCCGTGGGTGGGGCGTTGCAGCCCGCCGAGCAGGTGCAGCAGGGTCGACTTGCCGCAGCCGCTGGGACCCATGATGGCCAGCGTCTGCCCCGCCGGCACCTCCAGGTCGACGTCGTCGACCGCGCGCACGAGGGCGCTGTCCCGGCCGTACCACCTGCTCACCGCGCGGGCCCGCAGCACCGCCGGCCCGGTCATGCGGCGCCACCCGGCGTGCCCCCGCTGCCCTCGGTCATCGCTTTCCCTCCTGCCCGGCCTGGTCACGCCCGGTCCAGGTCCGCTCGCACGCTTCCAGCCACTCCAGGTCGGCCCGCAGCCGCAACACGACCCCCTCCAACAGCAACCCGACGACCGGGTCCACCGCCCGGTCCAACGCGGCCCGCTGGGCGTCGCGCAGGCGGCGCAGCATCTCACGCCGCTGCGCGTCGACCAGATCCACCGGGTCGGCGAGCCGGGCGGCAGCGGCGGCCACCAGCTTGAGGTGGAACTCGGTGAGGTCGGGCCTCGGCCAGTGCACCTCGGCCAGCCAGGCGGCGACCCGCTGCTGCCCGGCCGGGGTCAACGCGTAGACCCGGCGGTCGGGCCGGTCCGGCAGCCCCTCCACGCGCTGCGAGGTCACCAGCCCCGCCTTGGCCAGCCGGGTCAGCGTCACGTAGATCTGCCCCGCGTTCATCGTCTCGCCGAGGGGGCCGAGCGCGGCCCGCAACCGGCTGCGCAGGTCGTAGCCGTACGCCGGCTCCTTGGCCAGCATGGCCAGCACCACGTCCTGCACCCGGCCCCACCCTTCGTAGACCGGTAATAGATAACTGTTAGCTATCGGGGGTGTCAAATCGCCCTAGGGTGGGGTGGTGGACATGGGACAGGTCCGGCGGGCGTACGCGTCCCTGGCGGAGCTCTACATCGGACTGTTCGGGACGACGGGACAGGTGCACGCCGACGATCTCGCCTTCATCGAACGCCACCTGGCGGGCTGCCCCGGCCCGGTGCTCGACCTGGGCTGCGGGCCCGGCCACCTCACCGCTCACCTCCGCTCGCTGGGCGCCGACGCGACAGGAGTCGACATGGTCGGCGAGTTCGTCGACCATGCGCGGGCGGCCCACCCGGGCGGCCGGTGGCTGCTCGGGTCGATGGAGAGGCTTGCCATCGCCGATCACCGCGTCGCCGGCATCCTGGCCTGGGGTTCGGTGATCCACCTGCCGCCGCCGGACCTCGACGGCGTGCTCGCCGAGTTCCGGCGGGTCATCGCCCCGGGCGGGACGTTGGTGGCCGGCATCTTCGTCGGTGACGAGGTCGCCGCCTTCGACCACAAGGTCGTGACCGCCTGGCGCTGGCCCGTCGACGAGTTCTGTGCGCGGCTGGCGCGCGCCGGCTTCACGGAGGTCGAGCGCCTGCATCAGCCCGGCGACGCCGTCCGCCGGCCGCACGCCGCCGTCGCGGCGGTTGCCACGGGACGGTGAGCGCGCCGGCGCGCTCTCGGCCTGTCGTAGGTCAGCGGCTGCGCCAGGAGCGACGCGAGGAACCGGCGCCCCGCGCGGGCCCGTTGAAGTGCGCAAACCTCAGGTGTTGACTCCCTCGGACGGCGTGTGCTTAGGTGTGTAACTAGTTACGTGAAACTAGTTACATCACTCCTTCAGAGGGGCGCACAACATGAGAAGGTCACTCCCCGTCGCGCTCATGTTCGGACTTCTTTCCGTCACGCTCGCCGCCTGCACCTCGACGAGCGTCGACGACGGCGCGGGCGACGTCCTGCTCGTCGAGGGCTACGGCGCCGAATACCAGCAACTCTTCGAGGAGACCATCGCCAAGCCGTTCACGGAGAAGACCGGGATCCGCATCCAGTACACCGCCGGCGGATCCGCGTCGGAGCAGTACGCGGCCATCCGGGCGTCGAAGGGGAACCCGGGCTTCGACGTGGCCGTGATGACCAGCATGGAGCTCTACCAGGGCGGCATCGACAAACTCCTGGCCGAAGTGACCCCGGAACAGGTGCCCAACCTGGCGAACCTGCCGCCGAAGCTGCGCGAGCACACGTATCGAGCCGGGGCCATCCAGGAGGTCCAGCAGGTGGTGCTCATGTACGACAAGAAGACCTTCGCGCAGCCGCCGACGAGCTGGAACGTCATGTGGGAACCGCGCTACCGCTCCGGCACGCTGATCTTCAACCCGGCGAACGTCCTGGGTGTCTACGCGATGCTCAACGCCGCAGAACTCGACGGCGGCGGGATCGACGACACGGCCCCCGGCTTCGCGCGGATCACCGAGCTGGCGAAACACGCGCTCGCCACGCCGCAGGCCTCGGCCGAGGCGGTGCCGTTCATGCAGAAGGGCACCGCGACCGCGTTCCCCTACTTCGACGGGCGGGCAGCCATCTACGCGCGGACCACCAACTACGACTACACCGTCCCCAGGGAGGGCACCTACGCGCTGCTGGGTGCACTGGGCATTCCCGTCGGCGCCGCCCACAAGGAGGCCGCCTACTCGTTCGTCGACTACTGGCTCTCCGCGGACGTCCAGCGCCGCTGGGCGCTGGCCTACCACGTGGGGCCGGCGATCACCGGCCTGGACTTCCCGGCCGAGTTCGCCGCCAAGCACATCACCACGCCCGAGCAGCTCGAGAGAACCAGGATCGCCGACGCGGCGAAGGTCATGCGGAACCGGACCGCGTGGGGACAGCAGTGGGCGGAGGCCGTACGGTGACGGCGTCCACGGCGATCCCGCCGGCTCGAAGCCCCAGCCGGCCCTCCACCACTGCCACGCGAGCCGGCTTCCGGTCGGCGTTCCCGTGGCTGGCCCTGCCCGCGACGGTCTGGGTGCTGGCGACCTTCGCGATCCCGACGGCGATCCTCCTGGCCAGCAGCGTCCTCACCTACGACGGCGCGACGCTGACCGGCCCGCTCACGGCCGCCAACTACGCCGAGCTGTTCGGCAACGGCTACTTCCGGTCCGTCCTTTGGGAGACGGTGTGGATGTCGGGAACCGTGGGCTGCGTCTGCATGACGGCCGGGCTGTCGGTCGCGCACTTCCTGGTCCGGTCGGCATCCCGGTTGCGGACACTCGTCCTGCTCATCGTGATCTCACCCCTGGTCTCCAGCGTCGTCGTCCGGACCTACGGATGGCTGGTCCTGCTCCAGGACGACGGCCTGGTCAACAAGGCCCTGCTCGCAGCCGGGCTGATCGACTCGCCGGTACCCCTCATCGGTTCCCGGTTCGCGGTGATCCTCGGTCTCGCCCACGTTCTGCTGCCCTTCGCGGTGTTCACCGCCATGTCGAGTTTGCAGAGCGTCGACCCCCGCCTGGAGTTGGCCTCCCGCGATCTGGGCGCCGGCCCCGTGACGACGTTCTACCGGATCACCCTGCCGCTGATCCGCCCGGGCCTGATCGCCGGCTTCACCCTGACCTTCGCGATCAGCCTCGGCGCCTACGCCTCGGCCGCAGTGCTCGGCGGCGGGCGGGTGCAGACCCTCGCCACCTTGGTGCGCGACCGGATGGTGGTCAGCCTCGAATGGGGACAGGCGGCGGCGATCTCCGTGGTCATCCTCGCGGTCGGCGCGGTGACCGTCTCGGCGTTGCTGGTGATCGGCCGCCGGCCCCGGGGGAGGCTCGGATGAACACCCGGGTGCTCCGTGCCGCCCTCCGGCACCGCGGTACGTGGATCGTCCTGCGCGGCGTGCTGCTCGTCCTGATCCTCGGGTTCATCGCCGTGCCGATGCTCATGGTGGTCTGGACCTCGATCCAGCCCGACACCTACCCGGCTTTCCCGCCCAGCGGCCTGTCGCTGCGCTGGTGGAGCGCGGCGCTGACCCGGGAGTGGCTGCTTCCGATGGCCCTGTCGGCACAGGTGGCCCTGGGATCCGCCGTGTGTGCGCTGGTGTTGGGGTCGGCCGCGGCCTACACCCTGGCCCGGGACACCGGCCGCGGGAGGCGGTTCCTCGAGGGGTTCCTCGCGGCCCCACTGCTGCTGCCCGAGATCGTGATCAGCCTCGCCGTGGTCCAACTCGTCTCCGTGCTCGACGCGCGGCGGCTGATCGGACCGGTCCTGCTGGTGGCGACGCACGCGCTGATCGGGATCCCCTTCGTGCTGCGGACGGTCGGGGTCAGCCTGCTCGGCGTCAACCCGGTCTGGGAACGGGCCGCCCGCGACCTCGGGGCCTCGGCCTGGCGGGCCTTTCACACGGTGACGCTGCCGCTGATGCGGTCCGGGATGTTCGCCGGAGCCCTGTTCGCGTTCATCGTGTCCTTCAACAACGTCGAACTGTCGCTGTTTCTGACCTCCCGGGACGCGAACACCCTGCCCATCCGGCTGCTCCAGTACATGGAGTACCAGTATTCCCCCACCCTGGCCTGCGTGGCGGTGACGAGCGTCGTCGGCATCTGCGCGATCGCGGGTGCGGCCTCCCGGTTCGTGCGCCTGACCGACTTCATCCACGGAGAATCCACATGATCGCACCAACGCGAACCAGCGCCGAGCCGTCGGCTCGCGCGTCCGAGGCGGCGGCCTCCGGCGGCTTCGGTGTCGTCCTGCACAGCATCCGGAAGCAGTTCCGGGCATCGGTGGCCGTCGACGACCTGAACCTCGACGTGCGTCCCGGCGAGTTCCTGACCCTGCTGGGCCCATCGGGCTGCGGCAAGACGACGACGCTGAACATGATCGCCGGGTTCCTCACCCCGGACCGGGGGCGGATCCTGCTCGACGGGCAGGACGTCAGCCGGCAGCCGCCGGACCGGCGCGACACCGCCATGGTCTTCCAGCAGTACGCGCTCTTTCCACACCTGACCGTCGGGCAGAACGTCGGTTACGGGCTCAGGATGCGCCGGCGGCGTCCGGAGGAGATCCGGACGCTGGTCGCGGACGCCCTCCAGCGGGTCGGCCTGGCCGGTCGCGAGGGGGACGCACCCGGCCAGCTCTCGGGCGGGCAACAACAGCGCGTCGCGTTGGCGAGGGCGATCGTCGTCCGGCCGAAGGTCCTGCTCTTCGACGAGCCGTTGTCCAACCTGGACCTCAAGCTACGCGAGCAGCTCCGCCTGGAGATCAAGCACCTGCAACGCGAACTCGGCATCACGTCGGTGTTCGTCACCCACGACCAGACCGAGGCGCTGGTGATGAGCGACCGGATCGCGGTGATGCGTGCGGGACGCATCGAACAACTCGGTACGCCCGAGCAGATCTACCACGACCCGGTGAACTCGTTCGTGGCCGGCTTCGTGGGCCAGTCGAACCTCGTCACCGGCACCTGCACGGGTGCCGGGCCCGGTGCGGCCGAGTGCACGGTGCGGCTGCCCGGCGCGGCGCACCCCGTCCGCGCGCGGGTCGTGGGGGCGGAGGCTCCCGAGACCGGGGCGTCCGTGCAGCTCCTGCTGCGACCGGAGGCGCTGCGGCTCGTCGGTCCCACCGATCCACCCGCCCCGGCCGGCGTCACGCTCGACGGCCGGGTGACGGAGGTCGTCAACGAGGGCAGCGTCGCGACCGTCGTGGTGCGGGTCGCGGAGGCGCTGCGGCTGCGGGTGGCCGTGCCCGACCCGGGCAGCCGGGGGATCCCGGCCCCGGGCGGCGAGGCATCCGTCGTGATCCCGCCGGGCATCGCCCGTGCGCTGCCGAGCTGACCACCGGCCGCCCCGCTGTTCCCCGTCAGCGACCCGACCTGTCTCCCGAGAGAAACGGAACCCAGATCACCATGGTTGAGCACGTAGTCGTCATCGGCGCTGGCGTCTATGGCGCGGCGGTGACCGCCGCGCTGACCCGACGCGGCGCCCGCGTCACCGTCGTCGACGCGGCGGCGCCGGCCGGCGGCACCTCCGGCGCGACGTTCTCCTGGACCAACTCCTGCGGCAAGCAGCCCCGGCCGTACCATGACCTGAGCGTCGCGAGCATGGCGGCACACCGCAGGCTGGCGGCCGAGGTGCCACTGAGCGACTGGTACCACGAGGGCGGCAACCTGGAATGGGCCGACGACGAGGCCGGGCGCGCGAAGCTGCGCCGGAAGGTCGAGGGCGTCCTCGCCTACGGGTACGAGGCGCGCTGGCTCACCCGGGCGCAGGCGCTGCGCCTGGAGCCGGACATGAGCCCCGCCGAGCTGCCCGACGACGGGATCGCCTACTTCCCGCAGGAGGGCTGGATCGAGCCGACCCGGCTGATCGGCCACCTGCTCTCGACCTCGGTCGTCGCCGGCGCGGAGCTGGTGCGAGACGATGCCGTCACCGGCCTTGAGGTGACGGACGGCCTGGTCCGGTCCGTGCACCTCGCCTCGGGGCGGAAGATCGTCACGGACGCGGTCGTGAACTGTGCGGGGCCGGGGGCCGACCGGATCGCCGGCCTGGCGGGGCTGAACCTGCCGATGCGCAACACCCGGGGCGTGCTCGTCTACACGTCTCCGGCCGCGGTCGCGGTGTCCCGCGTCGTCCACGCGCCCGGCGTCCACCTGCGTCCCGACGGCGGCGGACGGCTCCTGCTGCACACCCACGAGATCGACGGCGCGGCGCACCTCGACGACAGGGGTGAGACCAGCGTCGACCAACGGGCGGTCGACAAGGTGCTCGCTGCCGGCCGTGCCTTGTACCCGGGGATGCGGGACGTGGTCGTGGAGAGCGTGCGGGTCGGCGAGCGCCCCATCCCCGGTGACGGCTTGCCGGTGTTGGGCCGCGTGGTCGACCTGCCCAACTTCCACTTCGCCGTCTCGCACAGCGGGGCGACCCTGAGCGTGCACGCCGGCGACCTGGTCGCCGCCGAGGCCCTCGGCGAGAACCGGGACGACGCCCTGGCCGCGTTCCGGTTCGAGCGGTTCTGACCCTGACCCCGAAGCACGGAAGGGAGAGACTGTGGCCACGACCGTCCTGCACGCCTGCGATCTGATCGACGGCCAGGGAACGGAACAGCAGCGGGGGGTCGACGTCGTCGTCGAGGGCGACGTGGTCGTCGAGATCGTCCCCTCGCGGCCGGCGGAGACCTACGAGGCGGTGGACGAGATCGTCGACGCCACCGGCATGCTGGTGCTTCCCGGCCTGATCAACAACCACACCCACGGCACCGCGTACGGGCCGCTGTTCCCGAGCGGCCACGAGCGCCTGTCGCACGAGCAGGTACGGGCGAATCTCGACCGCCACCTTCTCGAAGGCACGACGACGGTCCTCTGCGTCGACGGCTTCGTCACCGCCGAGGAACTTGCGAGCACCGACGAGGCGCATCCGGTCAACGTCCGGCTCGCCTCGTGCAACACCCCGGCTTGTCTGGAGGCGGCCACCATCGCCGACGGCGGTGGTCTCACCGAGGCGAACCGCCGGTTCGGCGCGGGACAGGCCGTGGCCGCCGGCGCGGTCGCACTCGGTGAGATCGGGGCGGGGCACACCCTGGGCGGTGGCGGGGCGAGCTACATGTACATCCCCGCGGAGGTGCGCAGGCGTACCGGGGTGACGATCACCCCCCGCCAGGCGAACGGCCTGAAGATCGCGGTGCTGGGCCGGCACATCTCGGCGTCGGCGTTCGACCAGGACGCGGTCGAGGAGGCGCTCGCGGCCGCGGGGCTGATCGGCAGGTTGTCGGTCGAGGACGTCCGGGAGATCGTCTCGGGCATCGTGCTGCCGGCCTTCGACATCGCCCTGCGCGGGCTCGCCGAGGCCGCCGACCAGGCCCGGGTGCACGGCGTGCCGGTGCTGGTGCACAACGCGGCGGCGTCGATGACCCAGGTCACCTCGATCGCGAAGACCGACGTAAGGTTGATTGCCGGACATTCCAACCATTCGAGCTTCGAACTGCGCGAGGCGGTCGAGCACGCCGAGCGACTCAAGGAGGCGGGGGCGATCGTGGACGTCTCCACCCTGGACACGTTCGGCGCCCAGCGGCTCACCCCCAGCCCGGACCTGCTCTACGCCATGTTCGCCGCGCAGGTGGTGGACACCATCTCGACCGACTACGCGGGCGGCCACCACGACCCGATCCTGCTGGCGATCGACCGCTGCACCAGGGAAGGCGTGGTGGGCCTGCCGGCGGCGGTCGCCATGGCCACCGCCAATGTCGCGGACGCGATCCCCGGCCTGGCGTCCCGGCGGGGCCGGGTCGTGCCGGGCGCGATCGCCGATCTGGTCGTGACCGACCCCGCGGAGCTGACCCGGGTGGGGATCGTCATGATCGGCGGCAGGGTCGTGGTCCGCGACGGCCGGCGCGTCACCGGCTGACCGACACCAGGTGGAGAGGAATCTGCGAGGCATGGGAAGGCGAGTAACCATCGGCGACGTCGCCGCGCACGCCGGCGTGTCCACGGCCACGGTCTCCCGGGTCATCAACGGCGGCACCGTCGCCGAGGCGACAGCCACGAGGGTGTGGGAGGCGGTCACCCGTCTCGAATACACCCCCAACGCGCTCACCAGGAGCATCTTCGCCGGGCGCTCCAGCACGATCGGAGTGGTCATCCGTGACCTGAGCAGCCCCTTCTACCTGGATCTCATGCGGGGCATCGAGGAGGTGGCGGCGACGAACGACAGCCTCGTGATGTTCGCGAACACGTTCCGCCACGTCGACCTCGACGTGGCACAGGTGCGGGCGATGGACGAGCAGCGCGTCCGGGGTCTGGTCGTGACGACCGGCGAGGCCTCCGACAAGCTGACCCGGCGGATGGCCGAGCGCGGCACGCCGTGTGTGATCGTCGCCCGCACCGTGCCCGACCCCGTTCCCGGCATGCACTCGATCAGCCTGGACAACGTCGGGGCGGGCCGGCTCATGGCCGCGCACCTGGCCCGGTGCGGGCGGTCGGCTGTCGGCGTCGTCTCCTCCGGGCCCCGGCCGTCCCAGGTCGAGCGCACGGCGGGCCTGCGGCGCGGGCTGGCCGACGCCGGCCTGCCGCTGCCCGAGGAGGCGGTGACCGTGGCGGAGAACGAGGAGGGGGTGGACCTGGCCGTCGGTGCGCTTCTCGCCGCCGGGCAGGCCCGGGGGAAGCCGTTGGACGCGATCGTCTGCACCGCCGGCTGGTTGACGGTCGCTGTCTACTCGGCGCTGGTGGCCCGCGGCGTCGCCATCCCCGACGACGTCGCGTTCCTGACGATGGACGACTTCCCCTGGGCGGCCACGCTCGGGATCACCGTGGTCGACCAGCCCTCCTACGAGATGGGTCGGCGGGCGGCCGAACTCGTCGTCGAGGCCCCCGAGGACGCGGTCGAGATCGTCTTCGAGCCGGCACTGGTGGCCCGCCGCTCGTGCGGGGAGCAGCAGTGATCCGGCGCCGTTGCGCACGAGCCGCGACGCGGGGGCGACCCGCAGCCGACGGCAGTGGTCAGATCATCCCGGCACGGAGGGCGTACGCGACCGCGTGCGAGCGGTTCCGCAGCTTGAGGCGGTGCGTGAAGCCGTAGATGACGTTCTTGACGGTGCGTTCGGAATAGCAGAGCCGGCTGGCGATCTCGTTGGTGTCCAGGCCCTCGGCCATCAGGCGGAGCACGTCGATCTCCCGCGCGTTCAGGCCCGAGGCGGTCAGGCCGTGCGGGGTGAGCACGTCGCGCTGGAGCCGCTCGATGTGCTTGAGCAGCTCGCCGACCAGGTTCGGGGGCATCACCCCGCCGCCGTCGCGGGCCGCCACCAGGCTGTCGACGAGCCGGTCCGTGGTGATCGCCGCCCGGGGCTGGATCGCCACCACCCGGCAGTCGACCGCCGTGATCAACTCCGTCTGGCTGATCTCGTTGGCGATCAGGACGGTGGGCGCGCCGGATCCGGCCGCGTTGCGCCGCAGCACCGCCACGACGTCGGTGGTGAGCCGGTCGGCGACGACGAGCAGCACGTCGGCCTCGTCCTGCCGCCCGTCGTCGAGCAGGGTCACGTCGGCGCGATGCCGCAGGTAGTCGCCGACGCCGGCCCGGCTCAGCGGATCCGTCGCGTGCACGGCGACCCTGACCTGTTCCACAACAACCTCCCGGTGACTCGGCACGCGACCAAGTCTCGGCAGGGCGTCTTCACGAACCCTTCACGATCCCGGCGGGCGGCTCACCGCGGCGGCCGGCGGGCGAGCCGGAGGGCCTCGATGTACTTGGGTAGCTCCCGGGCGGCGTGCTCCAGCCGGCCGGGCGTCAGCTGCTCGGCGAAGACGACGTCCACCACGGCCTGGGCGAGCCCCGGCGGCAGGTCGCACACGGCGGGACGGGCCCCGCCCTCCCACACCCGCAGGATCCGCATCCGCTCCACGACGACGTCCAGCGTGCGCCGCAGCCCGGCGACGGCCTCGTCGGCCACCGCCGCGTCCAGCTCCAGGCGGCCCTGCGTGGCCAGGGCGAGGAACAGGTCCCCGGCGAAGTCCTCGGCGTCCAACGGGCCCGCCCTCAGCCGACCGCGGCCAGGCCGCCCGTCGGCTGCGGGCTCCAGCTCACGCCGACCAGGTCGGCCACGGCGAGGGTACGCGACGCGGCGGTGCGGGCCAGGCCGGCGGCGAGCAGGTGCGCGCCGCGTACGGTGGGCTCGGCCAGCCGCGCGGCCAGGTCCGCGATCGCCGCGCGGACGTCGTCGGGCACCTCGTGTCCCCGGCGCAGCAGCTGCCGTACGGCGATCTCGCCCAGCTCGGCGGCCGAGTGCGGCGGCACCCGCCAGTGCCGGCCGAAGGCGTCCGCCAGCCCCGGCACCCCGTCGGTTGCCGGCTCCTCGCCGATCAGGACCACCAGCGGGTCGGCCGGGTTGTCGCGCATCTCGTCGACCAACGCCTCCAGCACCTCGGCGGCGGCCTCGGCGTGGGCGTGTTCGACGACGAGCACCCCGCCCCGCGCGTCGCGGACCGCCGCCCGGACCAGGTGGCGGGCCTGGCCGGGCCACTGCGGCGCGAGCTCGCCGGCCACCGACACCCGGACCAGCTGGCCGGTCGACACCAGGCCCAGCTCGGACAGCGCCGCGGCGTAGTGCCGGGCGTACTCGGTGCGGCCGTCGCCCCGCCGGCCGGTGATGACGACGTTGCCGGCCCTGCCGATCGACCGGTGACGGCCGCGTAGCCGGCAGAGCTCCACCAGGGTCGCCGCCGCGGCCTCGCGCACGGCCCCGCCGCCGACCAGCTCGCCCATCCGCCGCCAGCCGTGGGTCGCGTCGACCGCGCCGGCCGGGTCGGCCGCCGCGTCGGGCGCGGCGTCGGCCGGCGTCGGCAGCTCGTCGAGCAGGGCCAGCTCCGGCCCCAGGTCGGCAGCGGTCAGGCGGTTCAGGGCGACGTCCCGGCCCGGCGGCAGGGCCGCCAGCCGGGACGCCTGGTTGTTGATCATCGCCTCGAACAGCTTGCGGGCGACCCGGCCGTTGCCGAACGTCGGCCCCTTCGGCACCCGCTCGAAGTAGCGGGTCACGGCGTCGTGGGCGTCGTCGGTCAGCTCGTAGTAGTGCTTGGCGCACAGGTTCGACGTGATCGTGACCAGCTCGTCGACCGAGTAGTTCGGGAACTCGACGGTCCGGGTGAACCGGGAGGCCAGGCCGGGGTTGGAGTCGAGGAACCGCCCCATCAGCTCCGAGTAGCCGGCCACGATCACGACCAGCTCGTCGCGGTGGTCCTCCATCATCTTCATCAGCGCGTCGATGGCCTCCTGGCCGAAGTCCGGCCCGGACCCGCCCGAGCCGGCGGAGAGCGTGTACGCCTCGTCGACGAACAGGACCCCACCCAGCGCACTGGTGACCAGCTCGGTGGTCTTGATCGCAGTCGATCCGATGTACTGCCCGACCAGGTCCGCCCGGGCCGCCTCGACCAGGTGTCCCTTGGTCAGGACGCCGAGTTCGGCCAGGACCGAGCCGTAGAGCCGGGCCACCGTGGTCTTGCCGGTGCCCGGCGGGCCGGCGAAGACGAGGTGCCGGCTCATCGGCGGCATCGGCAGGCCCATCCGCTGCCGTGCCTGCGCCATCCGGATGAGGTTGACCAGGGCGCTGACCTCCTGCTTGACGCCCCTGAGCCCGATCAGGCCGGCGAGTTCGCCCAGCGCCCCGGCCGGCGACTCCGCGCCGGGCGGTGGGGTCGGCGGCCCGTCGTCGGCCGGGGACGCGTCGGGCGGGCGGGGGGAGTGGCCCGGCGCGCGAACGGGGTCCTCCGTGTCCCGCAGCGCCACCCGGGCGTCCGCGCCGCGGCGCAGGTCCTCCCCGGCGCTGCCCCGCACCGTGCAACGGGTCAGCTCGACCGGCAGGCCGGTGTCGACGCCGACCCCGTCGCCGGCGCTGTCCAGCACCTCGCACTCGGTGAGGGTGCCGCTGCTGCCGGGGCCCAGCAGCACGCCGGTGCCGCCGGCGTCGCGGATCCGGGTACGAGCGGCCGTGAGGACCACCCCGTCCCCGGCGGTCAGCGCGGTGCCCGATGCCGCCACGATCTCGCAGTCGCGTACGGTGACGGTCGCCGCGTCCACGGCGAGCAGTCCGGCGCCCCGCAGCCGGGCCGATTCGAGCCCCAGGGTGGACCCGCCGCCGACCGTGACGGCGTGCTCGCCGCCGCCGGAGAGCCGCGCGTCGCACACCGTCGCGACGCCCCCGCCGCGGACCTCGACGGCGACCCCCGCGCCGCCGTCCACCCGCAGGTCCGTGCCCTCGACCGTCGCGCCGTCGACCAGCAGGCCGGCGCCGGCGAACCGGTCCGCGCGCAGCCGCCCCAGCTCGACGTCGGCGCCGCCGACGACCCTGGCGACGTGTTCGCCGGTGCCGTGCACGGTCAGGCCGTCGAACCGTGGCCGGCTCCCGCCGTCGGCCTGGACGCCGACCGGGGAGTCGGCGACCGTGCAGTCGGTGAAGCGGGGGCGGGCCCCGCCGGTGACGTGCACGGCGGCCCCGCCCGCCGAGCGGAAGAGGCAGTCGTGGAAGTGCGGCGTGGCGCCGTCGGCCACGTGCGCCGCCTGCACCTGCGCGCCGGCGAACTCGGAGCCCGTGACCGTCACGTCCACCTCGCCGCGGACGTAGAGGTCGACGTTGCGGCTGTCGCGCACGGTGAGCCCGGTGACCCGGGCGTGCCCGCGCTGCTCCACCACCAGCGCGGGTTTGCCCGCACCGGTGATCTCGCACTCCTCGATGACGCAGCGGGCGTCGCCGTTGACGCAGATGCCGTTGTCGCCGGGGCTGCGCACGGCGCTGCGCCGCAGGGTGAGCACGCCCTTCTCGGCGACCACGATGCCGGACGAGCTGACGTCGGTGACCACCGTGTCCTCGACCGTGCTGAGCCGCTCCGAGGTGACCACGATGCCGGCGCCACCCGTGCTGCCGACCGTGCAGCCGTGCAGCGCGATGGAGCCCTCGTGCCGGGCCAGCAGCGCCACCCACGCGGCGCCCCGGACGGCGCAGTTGTCCAGCGCGACCTGCCCGGAGTGCACGTCCACGGCGGCGAGCCGGTCGTCCGCGCTGGAGAGCACGATGCCGCGCAGTTGCGCCCCCGTGCCGTTGCCGACCAGGACGCTGCCCTCCTCGACGTGCACCTCGACGGTGCCGACGCCGTCCTCGGCGGCGATCGTGACGCTGTTGCCGACAACGAGCCTCTCGCTGTAGCGCCCGGCGTGCACCGCGATGGTCGTGCCCGGGCGGGCCCGCGACAGCGCGGAGCCGATGCTCGGGTACGCGTTCGGGCGGCCGCCGCCGACCACCAGCACCTCGCCGCTCATCGCGCCGCACCGACGACGAGGCCGGGCAGCGCGGCGAACCGGCCCGCCGCCCCGGGGCCCACCCGCGTGGCGGGTTCGGCCCCGGCCCACCGGTCCACCCCGCGCCGCAGCGTGGTCAGGGCCAGCTCGTCCAGGGACAGCCGGTGGGGGTCGACCCGCCCGTCGGGGTCGATCTCGTTGGCGCCGAGCTCCCGCATCATGACGTGACCGCGCCGGCCGCCCTCAGGGCGGCGTACCTCAAGGATCTTGAAGCTGGTGCCGGGCACGAACAGCACCCGGTCGTCGGCGCGTTCCTCGCCGCCGGGTTCGAGCAGGGCGGTCCGGCGCGCGGTCATCGACCACAGCAGCACGTCCACGTCGCCGTCCTGACCGGCGCACGGCGCGGTGAGGGCGTTGACGAAGCCCCACTCGGTGACCAGCCCGCCCCGGCGGTAGAGCGCCCACTGGGCGTCGGAGGCCGTGGTCGTGTAGACGGTGGCGCCCCGGTGCGACGGCAGCCGGGACAGGCCGGCGACCGCGCAGCGGGCGAAGGGCACGTGCGGTCCGGGCTCCCCGCTGCGCAGGCCCGCGTCGATGGCCGCGCCGCGCCGGGACAGGTAGAGGCGGACGGCCACCCAGTCGGCCAGGACCTCGTCGACGGCGTGCCCGGCGCTGCGCTGCATCCCCGGATGCTCGGACAGCAACCGGGCCACCGAGCTGGCGAGCTGGTCGAACTCGCGGCTCAGCGTCCGCCGCAGCCAGGCCCGCTCGTCGGTCAGTGGTCGTCCCTCGACCAGCAGCGCCGCCGCCGCCGGAGCGGGGACGGGTTGCCGGCGGACCGGGGACGGTGCGGGCGCGGGCGGGCGCGGCGTGGGGGCGGTGCCGGTCGCGTCGGAGGCGGTGTCGTGCGGGCGCGGCGTGGGGGGCGGCGGGGCGGACGCCGGTCCGGGCGACACCGGCGCCAGCCCGACCGCCAGCGCGATCGGCTCCGGCAGGGCGGCGATCGGCGGGACGATCGGCGCGGCGATCGGCACGGTGGTGGCCGGTCCCGGTGCGGCGGCGGTCGGCACGACGGTCGGCTCCGGCCCGGCGGTCGGCTCCGGCCCGGCGGCGATCGGCACTGCGGCGGTCGGCTCCGGCTCGAGGGCCGTGACCGGCTCGATCGCGGCGACGACCTCGGCGGCGAGGCCCTCGGCGACGGCACCCACGACCGCAGCGGCGGTCCCGATGGTGGGGGCGGGCGGCAGGACCCCGACGGCCGGTGACGCCGGGACGGCCGGGACCGCCACGACCGGCGGCCGATCCCCGTCGGGGCTCAGCGCGCCGAGCGCCGGTCCGGCGGGCCGTGGCTCCGGGGCCAGGGCCGACGCGGGCAGCAGCACGTTGCCCGCCGCCGTGCGCTCGTCGAGCCGGGCCAGCACGTCCGCGGCGAGCTCCCGCATCCGGGCGGCGGTCTCCTCGACGGAGTCGTCGAAGAACAGGGTGCTGTGCTCCGGGTCGACGAACGCGGCGCGGACCCGCTCGGCGTTCGGGGGCACCTGCGGCGGCCGGATCCACAGCCCGGCCTGCACGACCTCGATCACGGCGTCCGCGGCGTACCAGTAGACGCGCGGCTCCACCTCGTCGCTCCAGCGCAGCGGGCCACGGTGGCTGAGCACCACGGGACACCGGGCCGCCGACCGGGGGCGCGAGCGGGGCGCGTATCCGAGTTCGCTGGCGAAGACGGGCCAGCCCAGCGACGCGTCGGCGCGTACGGTGCGGAACTCGGTCCGGTCCGGGGTGCCGATCGGCACCCCGGTGTAGCAGACCACCGTGGACTGGAAGAGGTCGGCGAGCCGCTGGCCGAGGGCCTCGCCGTCGGGCAGGTCGACGGTGCCGTACTGGACGAAGCGGGCCCGGGTGCGGCTGTCCGCGTCGAGATCGCGCCAGAACCGCATGACGTCGTCGAGCGACAACGGCGCGGTGCCGGGGCAGCCGAGGAGCACGGTCATCGTCTCGTGGTGGCACGGCACGCCGCTCACCAGCCGGTCGCGGTGCCGCTCGATCAGCTCCGGCTCGCCGGTGTCGTGGATCCACACGCCGCCCGGCAGCGGCTCGATCTCCCCCGTCGAGCTGGACGCGCGACGCCGCACGGCGGCGGCGTCCCAGGACGGCGCCGGATAGCGCTTCGAGTCCCATTCCGGTGCCCGGCCGGGCCGGAACCGGATCCAGCCGCTGTCGGAGGCGGAGTGGACGAACAGCGATCCGGCCGCCCCCCGGACGAGGGTGCCGTCGGGGGCGACGACCGTGCGGTTGAGCCGCTCGGACAGCCACTGCCCGGCCATCGCCGCCGGCCCGTGCTGGCGACCGCAGGTCATCAGGCGGATGCCCCGGCGGCGGCGGGGCAGCGCCCCGGCCATCGACTCCCACGACGTGATCGGCATCCCGTCGGCGAGGTCCAGCACCACCACGTCGTTCTCGTGGTCCTCGGCCACGGAGAGCGCCAGCGACTGGGCCTCCGGGCTGATCACGCCCTCGGCGTGCAGCACCACGGCGTTGCCCACGGTGTGCCGGACGATGCCTCCGGGGTCCCGGTCACCACGGAAGCGGCCTCGGAGCAGGGATACCACGGCGTTCCACCTTCCGTCGAGGTCGGGTGACGGGCGCACGACCCGCGCGGCTCGCCCGCTGCGGGCCATGCGGCAACCGGACCGTACAAGCGGGGGCCCGGCCGGGTCTGCGCCCCGGCGGCGGGGAGGTACGAGCGCGCAACATGACTGCACGCGAGCGCCAGGCTGGACGAGTGCGGGCCTCGGGGCGGTGCAGAATCAGACCGGCGGGAGCGACGGGGTGGATCAGTGGTCGTGGTTCAGCCAGAGCAGGACGGCCTCGGTGCGGTTCTGGACGCCGAGCTTCGCGAAGACGTGGTTGAGGTGGTTCTTCACGGTCTTCTCGGTGAGCCCCAGCCGGCGGCCGATGGCGGCGTTGGTGATGCCGGTGCCCAGCAGGTCGAGCACCTCCTGTTCGCGCCGGGACAGTCCGTACCTGCGCAGCGCCGACTGCCGGGCCAGGTCGCGGTCCCGGGCGTCGTCCGGCGGGGGCTCGTGCCGGCGCAGCGCGGTGACCGCGACGGAGGCCGCGGTGGGCGACAGCCAGCTTCCCCCGGCGGCGACCTCCCGGACGGCGTCGAGCAGGTCGTCCGGCCGGAACTGGCCCCAGACCAGATAGCCGCCGGCCCCGCCGCGCAGCATCCCGGAGACGGTCCCGGGATCGGTGTCACTGGTCAACGCCAGGATCCTGGTGTGCGCGCTCAGGTCGCCGACGACCGAAAGCCCGTCGGCGACCGGCATGCGGTAGTCGAGCAGCGTCACGTGCGGGCGCAGGCTGGTCACCAGCCGCAGCGCCTCCCGGCCGTCCGATGCCTCGCCGACGATCCGCACGTCGGACGCGGCGGCGAGGAAGCCCCGCACGGCCGCCCGGACGATCGGGTTGTCGTCCACGACGACGAGGTCGATCATGCCGGTCGGTGCGCGGCGACCGGCGCGGGTCGCGGCACGCCGACCTCGACCGTCAGGCCGCGCCCCGGGCTGGAGCGCACCGTGGCCGTGCCGCCGACCGTGCGGGCGCGCTCCGCGATCCCCAGCAGGCCGTAGTGGCCCCTGGCGCGCAGCTCGGTGAGGTCGGCCGGCACGTCGAAGCCCTTCCCGTCGTCCTCGATGGTCAGCCGGAGCACCGTGCCGGTGTGCGCGAGGCCGACCGTCACCCGGCCGGCCTCGGCGTGCCGCTCGACGTTGTGCAGCGCCTCCCGCAGGATCCGGCTCAGTTCGTAGCGTACGGCCGCCGTCGGGTCGACGTCCTCGGCGGTCAGCCGCACCGGCGTCCCCGTGGCCGCCGACCACTCCCGGCAGATCCGGTCGAGGCTGGCGGCGAAGTCCTGGTCGGCGTCGTCGAGGCGGAGCCCCTCGATCAGGTCGCGCGCCTCGCCGGCGGCGGCGTCGGCACCGGCCGCGACGACGTTGGCGAGCTGTTCGGCCAGCTCCGGGCCGCTGCGCAGCGACGCCGGCAGGGCCAGGGCGGCGAAGGAGACCCCCCGCAACGTCTTCGCCACCGAGTCGTGCAGCTCCCGGGCCAGCCGAGCCCGCTCGGAGGCCGCCGCCGACCGCTGCGCGACCCCGATGATGTCGACCAGCATGTCCACGTGCCGCACGGTCGCCTGCGTCACCCACGCGGCGACGATCCCCGTCACGACGGTCGCCATCGGGAACGCCACCACGAACGCGGACACCTCCGACGGCACGTCGTCGGCGCGCAGGATCCGCGCCGCGGCGATGAACCCGAGGAGCGCGTCCACCGCCCACAACGGCCAGGCGCGGGTGCCCAGCAGCACCCCGGCCAGGGCGGCGCCGCCGGCGGCGAACAGGAAGAATGCCGCGCCGCCGGCCTGGAGGGCGAGCACCGCACCGAGCAGCAGCGCGTCGAGGGTGAGGGCGGAGCCGACGAACCGCACGCAGTGGGGGTGCCGGGAGAGCACGGTCACCTCGACGGTGGTCGACAGCACGACGAGGCCGATCACCATCAGCAGCCGGTCCGGGCGCTCGACGATGAGCAGGCCGGCGGCCGAGGCGGTGACCGTGACGATCGCCCGCCCGAGCAGGACGGCGCGGCACAGCGCCGCCACCGCCGCCAGCCGCTCGACCTGGGTGGCCGGGTGGATCCGGTCAGCCGACGATGGCGATGTCATCGAGGTAGAACCGGTTGACTTGTGGGACCTCGTCGGCGGCCACCACCAGGTCGATGCGGGTCAGCGAGGCGGCGCCGGTCAGCTGACCCAGCCGGACCGAGTAGTTGGTCCACCGGTCCGCGCCGGCGCTGACGGTGACCATGCCGCGCCCGGCGGGGGAGACGGAGACCCGCAGGACGGTGCCGTAGTCCCGGCCGCCCCACACCCGGAACCGCAGCACGTCGTCACCGTCGATGCGGACGGGCCGGGCCGCGATCAGCGCCATCTCCGTCTGCGGCAGCCCCGGCCGGGTGCGCTCCACCCGCAGGCCGACCTCGCCGGTGTCCGGGACCTTCCAGCCGGGCAGGAGCTTCAGCCCGTCGCCGGTTGCCCGCCAGCCGTTGCCGAAACCGGCGTTGTAGACGCCGCAGGAAACCGCCGCGGTGAGGGTGACGTCGTTGCCCTCGGGTTCGGCGGCGCAGCGAGGCGTCGTGCCCGACGCGGTCGACCCGGAAACGGGACGCGACGCGGAGCCGCCGGAGGGCGTGGCCGCGCCGGACCTCGGCGACGCGGCAGCCGACGACGGCACCGGGGTCGGCGAGCCGGACGAGGCCGGTGGGCCGACGGGCGTGCTCGCCGGAGCCGACACCGCCATCGGCGGTGGGCTCGTCGCCGGCGGGTCGTCGTCGCCGGGCCCCATGATCAGAGACGGCAGGGCGATCGTCGCCACGGCGACGCCGACGAGGAGCGCGCCGAGCTGGACGCGACGCTGGGCCTCGCCCCGGGGGAGAATGTGCCGGTCGGACCCGGCGGCGTCCTCTGTGGACGAATCCTTCCCGCCCACATCGTCCCCCGTCCCCATGATTCGGGCACGATACCGGCCGCGGCGGAAGCGGAGCAAGTTGAGCCGGAGCAGATTGACGCGGTGTTTCCGTCCGGTGTCCAGCATGGATACGAACAGCGCATTCCCGCCGGAAACTGTCGTCCGGCGATCCGGCCCCGCCATTGCGAAACGACGGCGGGGCCCGCGAATTGGGCCCCCCACAACGACCGCGGTGGGCACTTGGACCCATCGTCGCCGTAAACCGCTGACCTATGTTTTCCGGCGTCCACCCGGCGGCGGCCGGGAAGACGGTTCGTCGAAGCTGCGCAAAGGCGGTCAGCAATGGTGGGGACAGAACAGATGGAACGGGTCGCCGTCGGCGGAGCGACCGCGGCGCGCCTACGGGTGTCGGTCCTGGGCCGGCTCCGCGCCTGGGTGCACGGCAGTGAGATCGACCTCGGCCCGGCGCGGCAGCGGGCCGTGTTCGCGGTGCTCGCCGCCCGCGCCGGCCGGGCGGTCGGCCGGGACGAGCTGGTCGAGGCGGTGTGGGGCGCCTCCCCGCCGGCCACGGCGGTCGGCAGCGTCTACACGTACGTCTGCGGGCTGCGCCGCCGGCTCCAGCCGGACCCGGCCCGCCCCCCGGCCGGCGACCTGCTCACCTCCACGCCGCACGGCTACGTGCTGCGGCTGCCCGGCGACGCGCTGGACGCGGCGGTCTTCGAGCGCTGGCGGGCCGAGGCGGCGGCGAAGGTGGCCGCCGGGGACGCCGAGGGCGCCATCGGGCGGCTGGGCGACGCGCTGCGGTTGTGGCACGGCGACCCCTACGCCGGGCTCCGCGCGCCGCACCTGGAGTGGGAGCGGGAGCGGTTGACCGAGCTGCGGCTGGCCGCCGCCGAGCAGTGGGCCCGGCTGCTGCTCGACCGTGGCCGCGACTACGGGCTGGTGGCCGAGCTGGCGGGCCTGGCCCGCGCCAACTGCCTGCACGAACCCGTCCACGAGCTGCTGATCCGGGCGCTGCACCGGGCCGGCCGCCATGCCGACGCCCTCGTGGTGTTCCGGCGGCTGCGGCGCACCCTGCGGGAGGAACTCGGCGTCGAGCCCGGTCCGGCCCTGCGCGCCGCGTACCGCCGGGTGCTGGCGGCGGGCGGGCGTCCCCCGGCCCGGGCCGAGGCCGCCCCGGCGTCGGCGGCGCGCGGCCACGGCCGCGACCACCCGGTCCCGTTCCGGCACGACCTCGCCCCGGCGCGCACGGCCTGACCGGGAAGCCAGACCAACCAGGGAGCAGGAATGACCGAACCGGCCACCAACAGGACGATCTTCGTGTCCGTGGCCTCGTACCGCGACCCGGAGCTCGTCGCCACGGTCCAGGACTGCCTGGCCAAGGCCGACCGGCCCGACAGCCTCCGCATCGGGGTCAACTGGCAGCACGCCGACGGAGAGGACATCTCCGCGCTGCGCGGCGACGCGCGGATCAGGATCGTGGAGTTCGACGCGGCCGAGAGCCGGGGCGCCTGCTGGGCCCGCGCCGAGGTCATGCGGCTCTACGACGGCGAGGACCACTTCCTCCAGATCGACAGTCACACCCGGTTCGCGCCGGGCTGGGACAGCAGGGTGCTGCGGCACGCGGCGGCCACCGGCGCGGCGAAGCCGATCGTCACGTCGTACCTGCCGGCCTACGAGCCGGGCACCGACTGCGACGGCACGGGCGAGCCGACCGTGATGGTGTGCGAGAGCTTCACCGACGACGGCATCCCGCTGTTCGGCCAGCGGGCCATCGACGGCTGGCAGCAGCTCGCGGGCCCACCCCGGGCGCGGTTCGTCTCGGCGCACTTCCTCTTCGCGCCCGGGTCGTTCGTCACCGAGGTCCCGTACGACCCGCGGGTCTACTTCATGGGCGAGGAGATCAGCCTGACCGTCCGCGCGTACACCTGGGGTTACGACCTGTTCCACCTGCCGGACCTGCTGGCCTGGCACTACTACCTGCGGCAGGAGGACGCGAAGCACTGGACCGACCACACCGAGCCCGGGGCGGGCAAGCCCTGGTGGGCGCGGGACCGGGCGAGCCGCCGCCGGGTCGTGACGATGCTGCGCAACGCGACGCCGGGCCCGTGGGGGTGCGGCCCGGCGCGCACGGTCGCCGACTACGAACGGTACGCGGGGATCGGGTTCCGGTCGGGCACCAGCTCACCCGAGTGCCGCTCGGGCGTGGAGCCGTCGTCGGAGGCCCCGGTGGGCGTCGGCGCGGCCGGCTGAGCGCCGTCGCCGGGGCGGGCCGCGTCGCCGTCGGCCGGGGGAGTGTCCCACCGGACGACGGCGACGCGGTCGTCGGCGCGCAGGCAGCGCCCGGCAGCGGCGCTCACCTCCGCGTCGGTCATCAGCACCGTCTCGCGGACGAACTCGCCGGTCAGCCGGGTGGCGGCCGGGCCACCCGGGTTGACCAGCACGTCGACGCCGTCGACCAGCAGGGTCACCAGGTCGTCGAGGTCCCCGCGCCGCCACGCCGGCGGCGCGCTGCGGGCCCGGTGCGCGGGCCCGGTCGCCACCACCACGCAGGGCACGCCGTCGGGGGACCGGGCGACCAGGGGCCGCCCGTCGCCGTCCATGCCGATGTCGAGGGCCGAGTCGCGGAGGACGAGCTGCAACTGTTCCGCGTCGGCCCGGTGGGACATGACGAGCCGCAGCACGGCGTCCAGCGGATCCGTCGGGGCGTTCTCGTCGCTCGGCACGTAACCGGGGTTCGCCCGGAACGCCCCGATGTCGCCGCCGTCGGTCACCGGCCACCCGCCGACGACCACCTCCAGCGGCGGCACCTCCTCGCCCGGCTCCGGCTCCCAGGCCGGGTCCATCAGGAGGAAGTAGTGCGCGGCGTCGTGCGGCAGCTCAGGCTGCATCTCGGCGGCCTCTCGGGTCGGGGGCACCGGGCCTCACCGGGCCGGAGCCGCGGCGACGGTCCAGGCGGGCGGCTGTTCGACGGGAGCGGTCAGCGCCACCATCGCGCGGTGCGCGGCCACCGAGTCGACGACGGGACGGTCACCGGCCGACCGTAGGTGCGCCATCAGCTCGACGTCGGGGCTCAGGCCGTGACTCTCCAGGTAGTACGCCACGGTGTCGGTCCAGATCCAGGCCCCGTCGGTGCGGTAGCTCATCGGCACCACGTCGCCGCGCCGCGGCTCGACGACGTCGGGTGCGCCGGCGGTCGTCGCCATCAGCACGTGCCCGGCGCGCAGGTAGGACAGGAC
Organism: Micromonospora sp. PTRAS2; assembly: GCF_054052245.1. Taxonomy (NCBI): domain Bacteria; kingdom Bacillati; phylum Actinomycetota; class Actinomycetes; order Micromonosporales; family Micromonosporaceae; genus Micromonospora; species Micromonospora sp. PTRAS2. The sequence continues at coordinate 257,841 of NZ_JBSWBU010000006.1, read as the reverse complement.
GCGGTCCCGCTCCGGGCCGGCCGGCAGCACCTCGTGGCCGGGGTCGAAGCGCGGCCCGGCGACCGGGTCGACCCGGTCGAAGACCCGGGCGATCGTGACCGGGCCGGCGGGCCGCGCGGCCCACAGCAGCGCGGAACGGCCGCGCGCGAGCCGTTGGTACGGCGGCAGCGCGGTCGCCGGACCGTACACCTCGACCTGCGGGTGTTCGACCCCGGCGGACCACAGCGCGCCCTGCACGGCGGCGGCGATGCCGGGCTGCCCCTCGGGATCGGCCGTGGTCTCCAGCAGGTAGACCGGCGCCGGCCGGCCCGGGTTCGTGGCGTTGGGCGCCCGCCACGCCCGCCACAGGCCGACGGCCCCCGGCGCGGCGGCCGCCACGGCGACGGCTGCCGCGTCCGGGCCACCGTCGGCGGCCACGGTCGACGTGAGGTCCAGCACCACCGGCACCATCGTGGCGGAAGCCCCGGGCAGCAGCGGCGCGAAGGCGTACGCCGGCAGGGCAGCCGCCCGCCCGGCGTCGCGCGGGGCGGGATCGTCGACGTCCGGCAGGGCGGCGGCCAGCAGCGCCGCCTCGGCGGCGTCGACGGTCAGCCGGCCCGACCCGACCGCGGCGCGCAGCGCCCGGGCCACGTCCTCGACGCGCCCCTCGGACAGCCGTTGCCGGGCCCCCGTGACGACCACGTCCGACACCCGTCCGGCCAGCCTGAGCAGCAGTTCGTGGTAACGCCCGAGCGTCGTCGGTTCGGTCATCGCCCGCCTCCCGTCCTGTCGTTGCGCCCCAACCTACGGCGGCGCGGCGTCCCGCGAGCCGTGCCCGCGCATCGTTGCCCCGGCAGCGCGGTGGACTGCCCGACCGCACCGCGCCCCGGCCGGGCGGGCCGCCCCGGCCGGGCGGCCGCGTCAGGGCGGCGGCCCACCGGCCGGCCGGCCGGAGCCGGGGAACGCCACGAGCGTCCCCATGTCGGACACGGTGATCTTGTGCTTGTCGGTGAGCGACACCCACGTGGTCTGCGTGCCGCCGTACGCCTCGCCGTCGTGTCCCCACGCCTGGACGCTGCGCACGAACTCGTACACCGCGCCACCCGGCCCGGGATAGCGGGCGCCGCTGCACGACACGAACAGCAGCGGCGCCTGCCTGCCGGAGGGCGCCTGGAGGAGGGCGCCGGACTGCCACACCAGGAACGCCAGCTCGTTGCCCCTGAGCTTGCGGTGCGCGCCGCTGGCCGCCAGCCGGACGAGGAAGCTCGCCGGTTCGGCGTGGGCGCTGATGTAGAACAGTTGCCGCTGGCCGAGCCCCGCGCGACCGCCGAACGGGGTTGGCAGCTCCTGCTGGAAACTGTCGGGGTCGCCGTCACTGGTCTGGGCGTAGTGGTCCAGCGGGTCGTCCTCGGCGACATCCTGGAACTCGTACCAGATCCTGGTGCTGCCCTTGATCGGGAAGACGATGCCGACGACCCGGTCCGCCTTGCGCACGACGACGTGTTCGACGTCGTCGATGGTCAGGGGCTGTCCCCGCCTGGTCGGCTGGTCCGCGGCGGTCGGCGCGGTGACGGCCAGGGGCACGGCCGGTGCCGTCGGCGGCGCCGGTGTGAGGTCGCCCGGCGACTGGGGGATCTGCACGAACATCCCCATGTCGGAGACAGTGATCTTGTTCTTCTCGAAGATGGACGGCACCAGCCGCTGGGTCGGCCCGTACGCCTCGCCGAGATGTCCCCACTCCTGCACCTGCCGGAAGAAGTCGTGCGCGGCACCGCCCGGGCCCGGGTAGCGGGCGCTGGAGGGCGTCAGGAACAGGATCGGCGCCAGCGCCCCGGAACGCGCCCGCCGCAACGCGCCGGTCTGCCGGACGAGGGCGGCGAAGTCCCCGCCCGTGAGCAGTCTGGTGCCGCCGCCGCGCAACGCCACCGCGAACCTCGTCGGGTTTCCCTGGGTGTAGACGTACACCGGTTCCCGTCCGTCGAACGCCCGACGGCCGCCGAAGGGCATCGGCAGCTCCTGCTCCTCGCTGTCCGGTTGGAGGCTGGTGGTCTGCGTGTAGGACCCCAGATCGCCGTCCTGATCGATCCCCAGCACGCTCTCGGGCATGTGCTCGCGGTCGCGGGGCTGAACGGGGAAGACGACGGCGACCACCTTCCCCGAGCTGTCCGTGAGCACGATGTTCTCGGTGTCGCCGATGCCCAGGTCGGTGTCGCCGGTGGGGTCCGGCGTGCCCGGTCCGGCCGCCGACACGTCCCAGGAGACCGGGTCCTCCCCGCCGGCCGGCACGGCGTCGGGGCGCGCCGGGAGCAGCGCGGCGGCGAGGAACTCCTCACTCGTCAGGCCCGTCGCCGGGTCCACGGTGAACGTCCTCCACCGGTCGGCGGTGGTGGGCTCCGCCGGTCGGCCCCGGCCGCCGTCGCGCCGGGTGGGCGCGACGAACGCCCGGCCGTCCGACGTGGTCCACGCCGTACCCTCCGGGGCGGTGACGGGTGTGCCGGGCAGCAGCCGGGCGAGCTGCTCGGCGAAGCCCGACCCGGCCGCCGTGCGCCCGGCGAGGAGCAGCACCGGCCGCCCCGTCCAGCGTGGGTCCGCGCGGATCGCGTCCGCGAGCTGCGTGGGTGACAGCGGCGTGTCGCCGACGACGATCCCGCCGGCGTCGCCGTCGGCGAAGACGACGAACGTGCCGTCGCGGGCGGGGAAGCGTCGCGCGGCGTCGAGGGCGGCGGTGTCGTCCGGGTCGGCGAGCAGCAGCCCGGCCGGCACCGGTCGCGGGGCCACCGGTGCCGTGGCCGGGCCCCACGGCACCGCCACCGGGCCGGGCGCCGTCGTCGGCTGGTCGAGGTGGGGTCCGACGCTGGTGGTGGCCCCGGCGCCGGGGGTGATGTGGTGCCAGACGGCGGTGCCGGCGGCACCGGGTCGGGGGCGGCCGTCCGCGGTGTAGACGGTGGGTGCCGTGAAGGTGTGGTGGTCGGGCGTGGTCCAGGCGGCGTGGGTGGGCGCGGTGACGGGCACGCCGAGGTGGTGGGCGAGCTGGGTGGCGAACCCGTCGGGTCGGGCGGCGGTGTCGCAGCTGACGAGGGTGACGGCCTGCCCGGGACGCCAGGCCGGGTCGGCGCGGACGAGGGCGGCGAGCTCGGCGGCGGTCAGCGTGGCGTCGGCGGCGGCGAGGTGGGTGGGGGTGCCGTGGGCGAAGACGAGGTACCGGCCCGAGGTGTGCGGGTGGCTGGCGGCGAGGTCCAGGTTGGCGGTGTCGGCGGCCGGCAGCCAGACGAGGCCGGCGGGCACGGGTGTGGACACGATCGGGCCCGGACCGGCGGCGGTCGGCGGCTGGGCGAACCGGACGGCGGCGGGCGCGTCCACGTCCATCCCGTCGCCGTCGCCGTCGCCGTCGCCGTCGTCCAGCTCCATGTCGTCGCCGGCGTCGGCCCCCTCGTCGTCGTCCGAGTCGGCCGGGTCCGGGGCCTCGTCCATCGCGTCGTCCATGGCATCGTCGGTCGTCGCGTCGTCGTCCGAGGCGGCGTCGTCGAGGTCCTCGGTGTCCATGGCGTCGGCCCCGCCGTCGGACTCCGACTCCGCATCGGCCCGGCCGCCGCCCCCGGTGTCGCCGTCGCCGGGCCCGGTGGCCGCCGCCACGGGCGGGGGCGGGTTGGCGGTGGTGTGCAGGTGCCGGTACAGGCCCCGCGGAAGGGTGTCGCCGAACTGGCTGGTGAGTTCGTCGAGTCCGACGCTGGGCCGTTCCATGTCCATGACCGCGCCCAGGGCCTCCAGGTCGACGGTGGACGCGGCGCGGGCCAGCAGGTCCGTGCCGTCGGAGACCGCCGTGAAGTTGTCCTGACCGTCGTAGTTGGACATGAAGTAGTCGCGGCGGGTCGTCGCGGTGGCCTGGACCGGCCAGGGGTCGCAGATCACCGCGTCGGCGCTGTCGGGGTCGCCGATGACCACGAACGCGTGGTCGAGGCTGTGGTTGATCTGGGTCAGCCGGACCCCGGGCAGCAGCTGCCAGAGCAGCGAGAACGCCAGCGCGGCGTTCTCGCCGCAGTTGCCGGTGTGCAGGTGCGTGGCGACCACGCCCTGCTGGGCCAGGCGCACGGCCGGATCCTGGTCCGGGGTGAAGTAGTCGCCGCTGCGGACCTTGCCGAGATACTCGTGGGTCAGCCCGCCGGTGCGGGCCACGTGGTCGACCTGGTTCGCCGAGCCACGGTAGAGGTGCCGCTTCGTCGTCTCGATCACGTGGTCGCTCACCATGAGCAGCAGCTTCTGTTGCTGCTCCGGGGTGCCGGCGAGGGCCTGGAGCTGCTGCTCCCGCTCCGCCTGCCGCTCCGAGCCCCGGGCCTCCTGCAGGTCCTGGAAGGCCTGCCACGCCTGCTGCTCCCAGGACGGCGGCGGCGGTGACGGCGCCCAGCTGACCGGCCCGGCCACCGCCGGGTGCGCCGCCCCGCCCAGGCGTGCCCCGTCGGGACGGGAGTCGACCTGACCGGTGTCCGGATCCACCGTCAGGGTCCGCCACTGGTCGGCCTCCGTGCTGGGGGCCGGCCGGGGACGTCCGTCGGCGTCGTAGTCGGTGCCCGCCACGAACGCCTGACCGTCCCCGGCCAGCCACGCCGTGCCGTTCGGCGCGGTGACGGGCGTCCCCGGCAGCAGGCCCGCCAGCGTTTCGGCGAAGCTCGCCGACGGTGCCGCCCCGGCCGGCGACGCGGCCGTGTCGCACGCCATCAGGACGACCGGCCGGCCACCCCAGGCGGGGTCGTCCTGGATCATCCGCGCGAGTTGCGCGGGCGTGATCCGGCGGTCGCCGACGACGAGGTGCTCGGGCGTGCCGTGGGCGAAGACGACGTACCGGTCGGGGTCGGGCGCGAAGGCGCGGGCGGCGTCGAGGTTGGCCCGGTCCGACCCCGGCACCAGCACCCGTCCGGCGGGCACGGACAGGTCGACCACGTCGCCGGGCGCGTCCCTCCGCGCCCACGGCACGGGCTCCCGGGCCGCCTGCTGCGCGGCCGTGGTCACCTTGGTCGCCAATTCGGTCGTCTCCCCGGCGCGCAGGGTCGCGCTGCGCTGCTGCCGGGTGACCTCAGGCAGGGCCGTGTCGAGGGCGGCCGACCACTGCTCGGGGCTGCCCGCCGCCGCGTCCGCCCGCGCGAGGCCGTCGGCGGCAGCGGTGAGCGCGGCCCGGGCCCGGCCGTGGGCCGACTTCGCCGCGGCGTACGCCGCCCATGCCTCGCGGGCGGCCAGGCGGGCGGCGGCCGAGTGGGGTTCGGCGGCGGCGATCCGGGCCGCGCCGTCCCGGGCCGCGGCCTGCGCCCTGGCGACCTCGGCGGTCGCCTCGCTGACGTCCTTCGCGGCCCGGTCGAGCTGCGCGACGGCCGGGTGGACCGACGCGGCGTACGCGTGCAGGCGCTCGGCCGTCTCCCGGGCCCCGTCGAGCGACCCGGCGGCGGTGGCCAGCGCCTCCTCGGCCCGGCTGAGGGCGTCCTGCGCGGCCGACTGGGCGTCCCTCGCCGGCTGGAGCCTGGCGGCGGGCACCTTGCCGGCGAGTTCGGTGACCTTCGCTGCCGCCAGCTCGACGGCCGCGCGGGCGTCGTCGTACGCCGTGCGCGCCTGCCCGTCGGCGGCCTCGGCGGCGGCGATCCCGGCCGTCGCCGCCCGGTCGAGATCCGCCGTGCGGCGGTGCGACCGCGACTCCCCGGTGAGCCGGCCCGCCTCGGCCGACGCGGCCGTGACCTCGGCGCTCAGGTCGGTGAGGGCGACGTCGAGGGCGGCCATGTCCTCGATGCCGGCGATCTCGGCCGCGTCGACCGCGTCCGCCGCGGCCTGCACGACGAGTGCGTTCAGGCGCGCGACCTCGCTCGCGTGGTGCTCGACGTGTCGACGTTCGGCGTCGAGCCGACCGCGGTACTGCTCGGCCGTGCCGGCGTGGGACGTCGCCTCGGCGAGGGCCCGGGTGGCGTCGGCGAGGGCGCGGGGGGCGTCGGCCATCCCGGCCTCCGTGGTGGACCGGGCCGACTCGGCGTCCGCCGCCGCGTTGCCGGCCGAGTCCCGGTGCCGGGCCAGCAGCAGCGCGGTGGTCCTCGGGTCGGCTGCCGTCCCGTCGGCGGCCTGCTTCGCCAGATCGGAGGCGGCGGCGATGGCGGTGGCGATCGTGGTGGCGCTGGCCTGTGCCGTGGCCTCCGCCTGGCGGGCGTGCCGGGCGACGCCGTCGGTGTAGGCGGCGGCCCGCGACGCGACGTCGGCCGCTTGGCGGGCCGCCCGGTCGAGCAGGTCGAGCTGCTGGGTGGCGTGCAGGGCGCCTTGCAGGGCCTGCTGGGCGGCGGACCGGGCGGCGATCGCGCCCCGCAGCGCCTGGGTCAACGCGTCCCGCCGTTGCCTGGCCCGCTGCGCCGCCGGCGTCGGCCGGTCGGTGACCAGGGGCGCGATCTCCGCGAGGGCCCGCTCGCCAACGGTCAGCGCGGCCTGCCGGTCCCGTCCGGCCTGCTCGTCGAGTGCCTTCGCCTCGCCGAGGGTGGTCAGGGCCTGCCGGGCGAGGTCGGCCACCCGCCGGTGCGGCGGGCCGACGTCGGCGGCGGCCTGGTCGACCTGCGCCGCCGTCCGGGTCGCCGCGTCGGTCAGGTCGGTGACCGCGTCGACGGTCCGTTCGATGCTGCGGCCGATGCCCGTCAGCTCGAACAGTGCGTGCTCGGCGGTGGTGTCGAAGGTGTGCAGGGCGATGGCGGCCGGCGTGACCTCCTCGACGACGATGTGTTCGTAGCGGTCGTTGGTCGTGCGGCTGACCACCTCGAAGCGGGCGCCGGGCAGGAAGAGCACCTCCTGTTCGCCGGGCTTGGCCGACAGCGGTGTGATGTCCCGTCCCGAATGGCCGTCCAGCCGCAGCTCCAGCAGCACCGGATGGGTGGTGCCGTCGGCGGTGTAGCCCGCCAGGAACTCCTCCGCGACCCTGCTCCGCCGGCTCGCGCTGCTGAGCGTGCCGAAGGTGATCTGGGTGCCGCCGTACTGGCCGAGTTTCCCCGACACCGGGTCGCCCAGCTTCCCGGCGGCCCAGTCACTGCGCCAGACCGTCATGCCCGTCGCGGGCGGGAGCAGTTGGATGGCCTCGATGGCCATGTCGAAGTGCGCCCGCATCTCCGCCTCGAGCTCGGCCGCCAGGGCGCTCGCCCGGTCGCGCAGCTTCTGCCGGTAGGAGTCGGCCTTGTCGTGCTTGTCGGGGTCGGCCTGGAACTGCCCGAGCAGCTCGACGACCGCCGGGTCCGTGCTGACCGCCGAGGGGATCTCCTGGGGCGCAGCGCCGAGGACCATTTCGACGAGGCGGTCGACGCTCCTTCGCACCGCGCGTTCGAGGAGCAGGCCCGACGCGACGGTGCCCACGACGGGGGCGGGCGCGACGGCGTTGAGCAGGCTGTGGTTGCTGCCCGTGTACGCCTGGAGCGCGGTGAAGTGCGCCGGGGTGAGCTGCCGGGTCAGCGCCCGGGTGTCCATCCCGTTGGTGGCGATCCAGTCGAGCATGGCCGGCGACGCCAGGTGCGGCTGGCCCGCCGCCTGCCACAGCTCGTACCGCCTCCTGCCGGCGCGCGCCAGGTCGCCCGGTGTGATGCTCTTGAAGCCGTGTGCCTCCGCCTTGGCCTGGTAGGCGGCCTCGTGCGGGAGCATGCCGGTGTCGGCGAGGCCACGCAGGGTCGTGACCGGCAGGCCGAGCGTGGCGAGGGCGTGGTGGACGTCCTCGGCGCTCGTCGCCTCCGACACGACGGGCCCGACGTCGACGATCTCGGCGCCGCGGAGGATCTCGTACAGCGAGTGGTCCTCGGAGGTGAGCATCCAGGCGGCGATGGCCAGCAGGAAGTGCTCCGGCGCGACGCCCGGGACCTTGAGCCAGGCGAAGGCGGCGAGCAGCCGGGCGGTGGTGCCGGAGATGCCGGCGACGACCGGCAGGCCGGTCTTGGTGTGGGTGTGGCGGTACCACAGCGAGGTGGTGTCGTTGTCGAACCAGGCGCGTCCGCCGACCCAGGGCAGGGGCAGCTCGACCCCGAGGGCGCCCTCGTCCGTCCAGCTGCTCTCCGGCTGGGCATGGCGCTGCTCGGTGCCGTCGGCGGTGGTGACGGTGAAGGCCCTGCGCCCGGGGCCGGTGAGGTAGCGGCGTTCCCGGTCGCTGAGCGCGGCGCCGAGGGCGGCGAGCTGCCGTGGGGTGAGCTTGCCGGGCACGCCGAGGTTCTTGGCGAAGTCGGCCGTGCCGAGCCGGTTGGAGCGGCCCGCCTGGCTGGCGGTGATGGCGGTGGTGTCGGCGGCCGGCTTCTTCGACAGGGCGGTGATGTTCCCGAGGGCGAAGGGGTCGAAGGCGTAGTTGTAGCCCTTGCCGACGATGCCGGCGATGCCCTGCATGACGGTGCGGTTCCAGCCGGTCAGCTGCCGGCGCAGCTTCCGCAGCGCGGCGCTGTCGAGGCCCAACGCGTCGGCCCGGGTCCAGTCCTGGTCCGCGACGATGCTCTGGACGACCTTCTTGAGGGTGGCCTCGGGGCCGGCGTCGTTGTAGTAGGCCGCGTTGTAGAAGGCGGTCATGAGTTCACGCAGGTTGCCGTCGCGCAGCAGCGCACGGACCTCCGCGTCGGTGAGGTGGTCGCCCACCTGGCCGGCGCTGGTCGGGTCGTCCTTGACGAACGAGCGGCGCACGCCGTCGGGACGCCCGTCGTTCGCGTACGCCTCCAGGACCTCACGCAGCCGTTCGACGGTGGCCTTCGCGGCGTGCTGGACGTGGGGGAGCTGGTAGAGGTGGGCGCCGAGGTCGCGTTCGAACCGGGTGGCGTGTTCCCGGTACTCGGCGGTGTCGAGGATGGGCCGGGCGCCGTAGGGGCGGCTGTCGGGACTCCAGGCGACCGGGTGCGGCGGCGGCGCGGAGGCGGTGGTGTGGGGCGGAGCCGACCCGGCGAGGCGGGGTCCCAGGTCGTCGACGGCGAGGAGGTCGTCGGCCGTGGGGGTGAAGGTGCGCCACCCGTCGTCGGGGCCCGGCTGCGCCGGCCGGGGCCGCCCCTCGGCGTCGAGGACGGTGCCGGCGACGAGCGCCGAACCGTCCGGGGTGCTCCAGGCGGTGCCGGTCGGGGCGGTCACCGGCACGTCGAGCAGGCGGGCCAGCGCGGCGGCGAAGCCGGTGTCGGCGTCGGCGGCGGTGCGACACGACATCAGCAGGATCGGCCGGCCCTGCCACCCGGGGTCGTCCCTGATCAGCCGGGCCACGTCCGCCGGGCTGCGGCCCCGCCCCCCGCCGAGGTCGAGCTCGTGCGGCGTGCCGTGCGCGAAGATCACGTACCGGTCGGGGTCGGCCGGGAAGGCCCGCGCGGCGTCGATGTTCGCCCCGTCGGCTGCGGTGACCAGGACCCGTCCGGCGGGGACCTGCTCGTCGACGACCGGGTCGGTGACCCAGCCGATGGTCAGCTCGCCCTCCAGCGGCGAGGCGGCCGGCCCGAAGGTGTTGGCGGCGTCGAACACCAGCACGTCGAGGTCGTCGAGAAGTTCGTCGATCAACCGGGCCAGCTCCTGCGACTGGCCGTACCGGTCGTCGATCTGCTCCGCCAGGGACCGGACCGCGTCGAGGGCCGAGTCGGCGCTGCCGATCTCCCACTCCGCGTTGGCGACCGCCGTTTCGACCCGCCGGAGGTCGTCGGCCAGGCCACGGATCTGCGTCGGCAGGTGGGCGTGCGCCGCCTCGGCCTCCAGCATCGCCCGGGTGGCGGCGTCCCGGTTGCGGGCCAGCGCCGCCGACCGGACCAGCAGTCCGTCGTCGTCGGGCAGGCCGTGGGTGAGCCGGGCGGACTCCTGCTCGGCCGCGGCGAGCTGCGTGACGCCGTCCTCGATGGTGTCCACGGCCTGCCCGGCCTCGTCGATGGTGCGCGGCCCCGACTCGGTGGCGGGGAAGTCGGTGAAGAGGACGTGCTGCGCCTGGCCGAGGGCCCGGTTGGCGGCCAGGGCCTCGTGCTCCATGGCCTCGAGGATGTCGTGGGCGTCCTCGCCGGCCTGGTACAGGTCGGCCCAGATCCGCTCGGCCTCCGTCACGATCGCGCGGGCGTTGCCCGGGTCCTGCGCCCGGTCCTCCAGGTCCCGTACGGCGACCCAGGCCCTCGCGATCGTGTGCTGGTAGTCGGCGGTCGTCCGCTGCGCCGCCAGCACCCTGCTCCGCCGCTCCCGCACCGACCCGTCGGCGTCGGACGGGGCCGTGGACCTGTCGAGCAGGTCACGGAACCTCGCGATGGCCGCGGTCAACCCCGGCTTCAGCGCCCGCACCTGCTCGGCCAGGGCGGGAACGGTCTCGGCGAGACTCCGGACGGCGACGCCGAGCCCCGACACCTCCGCGACGGACCGCTTGGCCTCGGCGACGAGCGTCTCCCGGGCGACCCCCTCGGGCTCCACCTCCCTCACCATGATCTTCTCGATGCCGGCGGTCTCGTCGATCTCGCGGGACGTGACGACGAAGCGGGCGCCCGGAAGGAAGAGCACCTCCTGCTCGGTGGGTTTCGCCGAGAAGGGGGTGATGTCCCGGCCGGCGTGACCGGCCAGCTCGATCCCGATCAGCACCCGGTGGCTGGTGGCGCTGTTGGTGTACCTGGCCAGGATCCCCCGGGCGACGCGCTCGTCCCGGCTGGCGCTGTTCAGGCCGGAGAGGGTGAGGTCGTCCCCGCCGTAGGCCGAGAACATCTTCCCCAGCGGGTTGGTCAGGCCGCCGGCCGCCCAGTCCGCGCGCCACACGACGCCCTTGTCGGCCGGGGGGAGCTGCCGCAGCGCGTCGACGACCATGTCGAAGTGCGCCCGTAGCTCGGCCTCGACGGCGTCCCGGATCTCCCGGCCCCGGTCCTGCGCCTGCTCCCGCGCGGTGGCGATCCGCTCCGGCGTCCGGTCGGGGTCGGTGGCCATGTCGTCGTGCAGGCCACGCAGGACCGGGTCGTTGGCGAGGATGGTCGGGATCTCGGCCGGGACGAGGTCGATGAGCAGGTCGACGGCCTCCCGGATCTTGTGCTCCAGCAGCAGCTCGGCGGCGAGGTCGGTGAACGGGCCGGCGGGGGCGACCGCGTTGAGCAGACTGTGGTTGGAGCCGGTCCACACCTGCAGGGCGAGCAGGTGGGCCCGGGTGAGCCGGTTGGCCAGGGCCTTCGGGTCCACGGAGTTGAAGTTGAGCCACTCCTGGGTGAGCTGCTTGGCCGTCGCCACGTCGTAGGCGGCGTTGGCCAACTCGTCGGCCACCTCCAGGGACCCGTCCAACTCGTCGGACGTCACCGCGGCGTAGCCGTGCGCGGTGTGCGTGGCCCGGGCCTTGGCGAAGTAGGCGGCCTCGTGCGGCAGCAGCTGCTCCAGGAGCGCCGTGTCGGCCAGGTCGACCGCCGGAGGCAGCCCCTCGGGCGCGGCCGCCGGCAGCCGGTGCTGCGGATCGCCGACCTGGCGCAGGACGGGGGCCGGAACGCCGAGGGCGGCGAGCGCCTCGTACACCTCGTCGGCGGCCATGGTGGACACCGGGGGGCCGCTGCCCACGATCTCGGCGCCGCGCAGGATCTCGTACAGCGAGTGGTCCTGGAAGGTGAGCATCCACGCGATGACGGCCAGCAGGAAGTCCTCGCGGCTGACCCCCGGCACGTTCAGCCACTCGAACGCCATCATGAGCCGGGCCGTGGTGCCGGAGATGCCGGCCGTCACCGGCAGGCCCGCCTCGTGGTGGGTCCGGCGGTACCAGACCGAGGCGAGCCGGGAACCGGTGTCCAGCACGACGCCGGCCCGGCCGCCGATCCAGGGCAGGGGCATCTCGACGCCCAGCGAACCCTCGGCGGTCCACGAGGCGTCGGGCTCGGCGTGGACCGTCCCGGTGCCGTCCGTCTCGACGGCGGTGAAGGGCCGACGTCCCCGGCCGGAGAGATACCTCTTCTCCCGGTCGCTCAGCGGCGCGCCGAGCGAAGCCAGGTGGGTGGGGGTGAACTTGCCGGGCCCGCCACGGTTGGCCTGGTCGCCGTGGCGGGCGATCCGGTTGGCCTGGCTGCCGCCGAGCGCAATCAGGTCGGTCAGCGGTTTCTCCGACTGCCCGGCCACGCGGCCGAGGGCGAACGGGTCGCCCTCGCCGAAGGTGTGCCCCCGGCCGGCCAGCTTGGCCAGCCCGCCGATCAGCGCACCGGAGAGCGTGTCGAGCTGCTTGTGCTGGCGTTGCAGGGCCGGCACGTCCAGCCCGAGCTGCGCGGCCCGGTCCCAGTCCGCGTCGGCGAACAGCTCCTGGACGACGGTCTTCAGGGTCGGATCGGGCGAGGCGTGGTGAAAGTAGGCGGCGTTGTAGAAGGCCGTCATCAGCTCGCGCAGGTTGCCGTCGTCCAGCAGCTCGTCGACCTGCGCGGCGCTGAGGTGGTCACCCACCTGCCCGGCGCTGGTCGGGTCGTCCTTGATGAACGAGCGCCACACGCCGCCGGGACGACCGTCGAAGGTGTCCAGCACCTCCCGGAGCCGCGCGACGGTGGCCTGCGCCGCCCGCCGCACCCGGGGTAGCCGGTACAGGTATGCCCCGAGCTGCTCCTCCAGGTGGGTCGCGAAGATCAGGTGCTCGGTGGTCTCCAGGACCGGCCGGTTGGCGTACGGCCGGCCGTTGCCCTTCCACGCGACCGCGTCCCCGGCCGCGTCCGCGACCGGGCGGGGCGGGGTGCCCGGCAGGTCGGCGCCGGCCTCCTGCACGTGGGTGTCGCCGGGGGCGTCGCTGGTGAACGTGCGCCACCCGTGGTCGGCGTCCGGCTCGGCCGGGCGGGGGCGTCCGTCGGGGCCGTAGGCGGTGGCCGCGACGAACGCGTGCCCGCCGGGGGTCGTCCAGACCGTGCCGGTGGGGGCGGTGACCGAGGTGCCGGGCAGCAGCCGCGACAGCTTGGCCGCGAAGCCGTCGGCGTCCGCACCCGTGTCGCAGGACATCAGGACGATCCGCGGTGGACGGTCTGCCCCGAGCAGCTCGGCGAGCTGCTCGGGCGTGACCCGCCGGTCGCCGAGCACCAGGTGGTCGGGGGTGCCGTGGGCGAAGACGACGAGCTCGCCGTCGCGGGCGGGGAACGAGCGGGCGGCCTCGGCGTGGGTCGTGTCGTACGGGTCGACGAGCGCCCACCCGGCCGGGACCGGCTGCGGCCCGTCGGTCGGGGCCTGTGGTGGCCCGTCGGTGGGGGCCTGCAGTGGCCCGTCGGTCGGGGCCGGCCTGACCTCGCCGCCCGCAGGCATGGTCGGCGGGGGCGGCTCGGCGGTGGCCCGCACCGGCTCGGTCGACCGGGCCGTCTCATTCGACCGGGTCGCCTCACTGGACCGGGCCGTCGCACTCGACTGGGTCGCCTCGGTCGACTGGGCCGGCTTGGTCAACCGGGTCGCCTCGGCCGGAGGGGCGACCGGCCCGGGCGGGGCGGTCCCGACCGGCGGCTCGACCGGCCGGACGACGCTGTCGGCGACCTGCGGTGGCGGGCCGGCGGCGGAGCCGGTGGCGGTGCGCGGGTCGGCGTCGCGAGGGGGGTGTCCGCGCCGCCGGGGCGGACTGGTGGTGGCTCCGCGCGGGGGTGCGGTGGTGCCGTCGCGGGCCGGGCCGGTCGGCGCGGTGGTCGGGCCCTCGGCGCCGGTGGCCGGGCGGATGGTGCCGGTGGCCGGGCCGGTGGTGCCGGTGGCCGGGGCGGTCGTGGCCGGCGCGGTGGCGGTGGTGGCGGCCTCCGGCACGGCCGCCGGGCCGCCCGGCGGGGTCGGGCCGGTGGGCGTCAACTGGGTCACCACGCCGGGCAGGCCGTCGCCGTCGGGCCGTTCGTCGGCCGGGCCCGTCGGCACGGGCGGGCCGCCGAGGGGAGCCGGGCCGTCGAGACCGCGCGGGGTGCCGGTGGGCCCGGCGGTGACGCCCTCGGCGTCCTGGGGGAGCGGGCCGCCCCGCAGGCCGGTGTCCACGGGCGGGGGCAGGTGGCCGCCGGGGCCGTGCGGGCGCGCCTCCGGGTCGCCGGGTCGGGTCGCCGGGTCGCCGGGCCGGGTCGCCGGGTCGCCGGGTCGGCTCTCCGGGTCGCCGAAGTGGCTCTCCGGGCCCGGGGAGCGGTGCTCCGGGCCGTCGAGACGGTTCTCGGGGCCGGCAGGGCGGTGCTCCGGGTCACCGACACGGTGTTCCGGGTCGGCCGGACCGGGTGTGTCGCCCACCGGGGACGGCGTCTCGCCAGGGTCGGCGCGCCCGGGGTCGAGGGTGGACGGCTGCTCACCGGGCCGCTGCGGCGCGTGCTCGGGACCGCGGGAGGGGCCGTCCCGGTCGACGGGCGGCGTCTCCCCGTCGGTGGGCGGGTCGACGGGCGGCGTGTCCCCGTCGGTGGGCGGGTCCAGCGGCGGCGCGTCCCCGCCGGCGGGCAGGTCACCCGGGCCGGTGGGCGGGCGGGTGACGGACTCGTGGGTGGCGGGCGGACCGGTGACAGGCGCGGGGTCCAGGGGCGCGGGGTCGCCAGGCGCGCCGTCTCGGGTCGGCGGCGTCTCGTCGCGGGTCCGTGGCCCGGCCTCGGCGACGGGGTCCCGGGTCACGGGCGGGGGTTCGCGCCGGCCGGTGGGGTCCGTCGAGCCGCCCGTGGTCGAGCGCGGCTCCGGATCGTCGTCGACGTTCGTCGGCGGGCCGGGGCGCTGCGCGCCGGGCTCGCGCCCCTGTCCCCCGGGCAGCCCACCGTCCGTCACCGGCAGCGGGCCCCCGGTCACGTCGTCGTACGGGAGCGGCTGCTCGTACGGGGGCGGGTCGCCGCCCGGCCCCTCGGCACCGGACTCCCCTGCCGGGGAGTCGTCGCCCGGCCGCCACGGGTCCTGCCCGGGGCCGGACCGGTCGGTCTTCGGGCCGTCCAGGCCGGCCGGGTCCCCGATGCCGTCTCCGCCCTGGCCGTGGCCGCCGGGCCCGGACTGCGGCCCGGGGCGGACGTGCTGGCCGAGGTCCTCGGCCCACTGCTGGGTGAAGCCGGTGATGACGGACGAGGTCACCGTGGCACCCGGGTTGAAGTCGCCGCCGAGGATCCCCCAGAGGAAGGTCTCGCCGAGGAGCTCGCCGGCTGCGGCGAAGATCTCCTGGCCGTACCGGTGGGTGCCGACCTTGGGGAACCACTTCGCGCCGGCCTGCATCACGCCGCTCGCCGTCGCCCCGATCAGCATGCCGGCGAGGAAGTCCAGCAGCACGTCGTTGCCGTCGATCTTGTCCCGGTTGCCCTCGGCCATCTGCAGGCCCTGGGCGGCCAGGCCCTGCCACAGCTCCTCGAAACCCTCGCCGATGGCGTCGAACGTCAGGTTGGCGATGCGTTGCAGGATGCGGTTGCGCAACTGCGCGATCAGGGTGCTGACGATCTCGCTGCCGGTCCGGATCAGGGCCGGCACCATGAAGGCGCTCGCTCCGCCGGACAGGGCCAGGAAGACGTCCCACAGCGTGGTGAACATCGCGATGGCGATGTTGTACTGCGTCTGCTCCGCGTCGAGGGCGAAGTCGTAGGCGCTCTGCCCGAGGGCGGTGGAGATGTCGCCGGCGACCGGCACGTTCGTGGTGAGGCTCTGCGCGAAGTGCTCGAACGCCTGCGCCGCGTCGCCGCTCAGGAGCGCGGGCATGTTGCCCGCGAGGCCGGCGGTCCCGGCCACCTCCTCGTTGAGGGTGTTGGTGAAGGCGAGCAGCTCGTCACCCATCTGGCGCAGGGCGGTCGGGTCCGCCTCCGGGTATTCCTCGCCGACGCCGTAGAGGATGGCGTCGTAGACCCACTGCCATTCCGGGTCGGTCGAGATGTGCAGGTCGGGCATCGGGCGCTATCCCTGAGCCGTGCCGTACGGCTCGGACGTGCCGTCGGGGTGGTAGTCGACGTACGTGGGCCCGGCGGGCGGATCGTCGGCCGGCGCGCGGTCCACCAGGAACAGCTGGTAGCCGTCCTTCACTTCGAACGGTGTGCCTCCCAGCCGCACGTCCGTCCCGGGCGGCAGAGGGGTGATCGCGCGGTAGTGGTTGGTGTCCACCCGCACGGTGCCCGGCGCGACCTCCCGGAAGTACACCACCTGCTGGTGGTCGCCCACCGGCACGCCGCCGACCATGACCTCGGCGTCCGGCGGCAGCGCCGGGGCGAGGACCGAGGAGCTGAGCGTGCCCGCCGGCACGGTGAGGACCAGCCCCGGCCTCAGCCGTTCCGGCTCCAATCGGTCCGGCACGGTACGCAGCAGCGCCGGCCGTAGCTTCTCGTAGCGGCGGTTGTCCGTGGCGGGGTTGGTGCCGGAGTTCGGGCGGAGGTTCCCGAAGACGGTCCCGAGTTTGCGGCCGGCGCCGTACGCATCGTCGTCGGCGCCCCGGAAGGTCGTGCCGGAGACGGTCAGGCCGTCGGCCGTGTAGTCGAGCGTGTCGGCCGCCGCGCCGACGATGTTCTCCAGCGCGAGCAGCCCGGCGACGAACTTCTCGGCGAACTGCTGGCCCAGGTCGTCGGTGCCCCAACTGGTCCCGTACGTGTGGCGCAGGGCCTCGATGTACGCCTGGAGCTGGCGGAACGCGTCCGCCCGGCCGCGGTACTGGTCCCCGAGGCGGCCCAGGCCCTCCGGGTCGACGAAGAGGTCGCCGCTCATCCCGACACCCGCCCCAGCCCCAACTGCTGCCGGACGCTGTTGACCATCCGTGGCTGCGGCGGCAGCAGCGTGTCGGTGTCCACGTCGCCGCTGATCAGGTCCCGGGCGTTCAGCCCGTCCGGCAGCAGGGGCGCGATGACCGCCGCGGCCTGCGACTGGGCCTCCTCCCTCGCCTCCCCGATGGTCTGCATGAGCAGGGTGCGCAGCTCGGCCGGCGCGAGCCGGCGGTAGGCGTTGGTGGGGAAGGAGATGTCCGAGACGACGCCGTTGTGCCCCACGGTCACGGACACCTCGCGCCGCGGCGACGTGCGGGTGACGGCGATCGACCGCATCCGCCGCCGCAGGGCGCCGAGGCCGTCGCGTTGCTGCTGGTACCGCTGGAACAGGCTTTCGATGCGCTCGCTGAACTCCACGCGCTCCTCCTTCGCCGGACGCGGCCCCCAGTACAGGACCGGCGGCGGCCGTGGCCAAGGCGCTGACGGCCGATGAGGGCGGAACAGGCAGCGGATCTTCCCGAGTGTGCCGACAGGGCACCGGAAGGCAATCCGGGGCGTCGAACGGGCAGTCCCGTCGGCGGAAGCCTCCCGACGGGCGGGTCGATTGGCAAAACTGTCGCCGACGCCGGCGGAACCGGATCGCCGACCGCGCGGCGTCATCGCGGAACGACCGTTCGGAGGAGATTCGCTGTGACGATGCCAGTGGTGCAGACCAACGAACCGGGCATGCAGCAGGCGGCCCAGGAGTTCGCCAGCCGGGCAGAGGAGTTCACCACTCACCTGCGCAACGTCAACGACCAGATGGGAATGCTCCAGGCGTCCTGGACCGGTGAGGCGTCGGCTCAGTTCAACGCGGCCATGGACGCCTGGGAGAACGCGTTCCAGAAGGTGATCAACGAGCTGCTGACCATCATGGAGACCATGGGTGTCAACACCCGGTCCTACTCGGCCGCCGAGGACGAGGCGTCCTCCACGGCGGCGTCCTTCGCACAGGCGCTGCCGGGCTTCTGACCGAACCGTCGAGAAAGGATCTGACCGATGTCGAACTACCGTTTCAGCTTCACCCAGGCCGACGCCACGCTGACCGACATGAACGGGATCAACGGGCGTATCACCTCCGCGCTGGCCGAGATGGAGGGCAGCGTCGAGCGGACGCTCGCCGAATGGACCGGCGCGGCGCAGGAGCAGTACCAGGTGTCGAAGGCGGCCTGGAACGCGGCGGCCGCCCAGATGACGGTCGCGCTGGATTCGGCGCGGCAGACGCTGCTCAGCATCGCGGACAACTACGGCACCACCGAACAGAACGCGGCGAAGATCTGGAACGACGTCCGGGGCGGGTGACCGCGCGTCGGGGCTGCCGCGTGACGGCGGCCTCGACGCCCACCCGACCGGCACCATTCCTGGTCATCGTGTTCTGGAGGTCAGATGGTCGACTACAGCACGCCGAACGACGAAGCCATCAAGAGCCTGAGGCTGCTCGACCGATTCGACGGCGATCACTATCCTGGCTGGGCGTTCGACACCGTGGTGCGTATGCGGGAGGACGCCGCAGACAACTTCATGGACAACGAGTACACCCAGTACGAGACCAACATCTGGATCTACTACCGGGACCACATCCTCCCGCAGGACAAGTGGGAGAAGCTCGTCGAGAATCCGGCCCCCGACCCCGGCGACTACGACCCGGAGCGTCACTACACGGACAAGCCGCCCATCGACTTCGAGCCGCCGACGGGCGTGTACGGAAGGTCGGGCGACCGGGGCGAGGTCGTCATCAGTTCGGCGGCCATCGAATACTTCTGCCGACAGATCGAGAGCATCACCGAGGACGGGTCACTCACCCAGGCGGTGCGGAAACTGTCGGTGCTGGACATCAAACCGGGCACCTTCGGTCACGCCGTCGCCCTACGGGAGGTGATCACCGGACCCAGCGGCTCCACCACCAACTACGGCCTCAAGGGCGACACCATCGGCTTCCTCAACGCGGTCGACCAGGCACTCGTCGGCCTCGCCAGGAACCTGCGCGCCATGCTGCGGGAATACGAGAGCGCCGAGGACCTCAACAAGCTGACCGCCGCCAGGTTCGACAACGCCATGCGGGACACCTGGTCCAAGATCGGCATGTTCAAGGACTACGGCAACAACAGTTCGGGCGTGCCGGGCGGCTCGACCGGTGGCGACGGCGACGACGAGGGCACCACCGACCAGCCGTAGGGAAGAGCCGGCCGTAGCCAGCCGGTCGTACTTCAGATGGATCGAGGATGAACCGTGGCGGACAACAACTCCGACCCCGATGCCGACTGGAAGCGGCCGAACATCGATCCGGACGCCGTCTTCGGCAGCACGGCGGCCACCGCCAAGGATCTCAACGACTACGTCGACTGGGCCAACAGCGACCCGCCGCAGTGGAAGAAGCTGAAGGCATCGGTCGTCGGGGTGTCGGCCACCGCCATCTCCGGGGCGGAGAAGACGGCGATCGCCAGCGGCATCGTCGACGCGCAGTCCCTCGCCGACGCCTACGGCGCCTTCCAGTACGCGTACGAGCTGCTGTCCTGGCTGGAGTCGTTCATCTACGACCAGGCGCACGCGATCGCGGGCGAGGACCGGGCGTGGGCGGGAGTGGCCGCCGAGGCGTTCCTCGCCAAGATGCAGTTGTTCGCCGACTACCTCGGGGCCAACGCCGAACGGATCGCCGGCGGGGGCGGCAGCGGGGGCACCGGATCAGTTCCCGACCAGCTCTGGAACAGCGCCAACTACCTCGCCTGGGCGCAGAACGCCATGGAGACGATCGACGTCGGCTGGGCGGAGATCGCCAAGGCGAACGGCGCGGGGGTGACCGACACCGGGCTCGTCGCGATCAGCTCGACCGAGTACGTCAAGCCGATGACCGCCCAGATGTTCGAGGTGGTGGACACGCTCGCCGGTCAGTACCAGCTCACGTACGGCCGGGTGGTCCCACCGACCCCGAGCCAGAACTTCCAGACGACACCGCCGACGACCACGACCAGGCCCACGACGACGCCGCCGGCCACCACCACCAAGCCGCCGACGACGACCACGAAGCCACCGCCCACCACCACGACGAAGCCGCCGCCGACGACGACGAAGCCGCCGCCCCCGAAACCCTCGCCCACGAAGCCGCCGACCGTCACGCCGCCGTCCACCTCGACCAAGCCGCCGACGACCACCGCGAAGCCGCCGCCGGTCACGCCGCCGGTGACGAAGCCGTCGTTGACGGCCCCGGTGGTGACGCCGCCGGTGACGACGCGGCCGTCGGCGACGGTCCCCCCGGTGGCGACGCCGCCGGTGACGAGGCCGCCGTTGTCGACCTCCGCGCCCGTGGTGACGCCGCCGGTGACGAGGCCGCCGTCGAGGTCCCCGGTGGTGACGTCGCCGCCGAAGCCCACGGTGACGGCCCCGGTCGTGACGCCGCCGGTGACGACGCGGCCGCCGGTGACGTCCCCTCCGGTGGTGACGAGGCCGCCGACGCCCCTGCCGGTCGGCTCCCCGCGACCGCCCGGCGGCACGCCGCCGGTGACCACGCCCCCGCCGCGCGTGGACCGGCCCGGCGGTACGCCGTCGGCACCGACCGGCACGCCACCGCCCCGCAGCGGCGGGGTGCCGGACGGCCAGAACGGCGGCGGGCTCCCGGGGTTCGAGGCACCGGGCGTCGACGCTCCGCCGACGGTCGACCCGCCCGGCGTGGACGGGCCCGGTGGGCTCGCCCCGCCGGTGCTCGGCGGCGTGGATCCGCCCGACGCGACCGGTGGCGGCAGGCCGGACGGCACCTCCGGGGCGCCCCCGTTCCTGCCGCCCCCGTCGGGTGCGCCCGGTGGCGCGGGGGGTGGTGCGCCCGACCGTCCGGACGCGTCCGGCCTGGTCGAGGGGGAGCGGCAGACCTGGGACCCGCCGCTCTCGGGCGGCGTCGACGTGCCGCACTCGCCGGGCGGCACGGAGGCCGGGGGCAGCGGGCTCGGCGCGTCCCCGCTGCCGCCCGCCCCGGCGGGGACCGGCGGCGTGCCCCCGTTCCTGCCGCCGCCGTCGGGTGCGCCCGGTGGCGCGGGGGGTGGTGCGCCCGACCGTCCGGACGCCTCCGGACTGGTCGAGGGCGAGCCGCAGACGTGGCAGCCTCCGGTGCCGGACGGCGTCGACGCGCCGGACGCCCCGCAGGGCGCGCCGCCCGGTGGATCCGGCCTGCCGCCGGTGGTGGCGCCGCCGGCCGCACCGGCCGATCCCGACGGGCGCGCCGCATCGGAGCGGCCGGACGCCGCCGAACTGCTCGACCCCGAACCGGGCTGGCACCAGGACCTGCCGGTGCCGGTGCCGGTGCCGGTGCCCGTGCCGTCGCGGGCCGCCGGCCCGCAGCGTGACCCCGAGCCGCAGGGCAAGCCCGGCCCGAAGCGTGCCGCCGGCCTGCAGGGTGACCCCGAGCCGCAGCGTGTGCCCGGCCCGGAGCGTGTGCCCGGCCCGGAGCGCGGCGTCGACCCACCGGGCGGCCCCGCCGCGCCGGTGCGGCCGGGGTGGGCGGCCGCACCGGTCGGTTCGGTGCCCGGGCCCGGAGAACGCGAGAAGGCCGAGCGGCCCGAGGCCGCCGAGCTGCTGATCGAGGCCCCGACGAGCTGGGCCGCCGACGACGCGCCGGCTCCGGACCGGGTGCCGGTGGTACGCCCGACCGGCGAGCCCGAGGACACCAGCGCCTGGGACGCGCCGGGCGAACGGTGGTGGCTGGCCGGCGCGGACCTGCCGGCCGCCGACCCGGACCGGGCGGACCGGGGGACGGATGCGTAGCCGGCCGGAACCGGTCCGCACCTGGCGGTGGGACCGGCGGGGCACGCCCCTCGCCGAGGAACAGCCGCCCCGCTGCGGCGGGCCGGACTACACCGCGGCGGAACGGGCCGAGCTGCGCGCCCGGGCCGAGGCGGAACGGCGGGCCCGGGCCGAGGCGGAGGCGGAGGAGCGCAGAGCGGCCGGGCGCGCCCGCGCCGGACGCCGGCCCGCCGCCGGCCCGGCCGACGTCGCCGACGACCCCATGGGCGAGGAGCCGGCGAACGACGCCGGGAAGGACACGCGGTACGCGGTCACGCTGCTGCGGGAGGACGACGCCTGGGGCGGCGGATGAGCAGCCGGACCCGAGGAGGGTGCACGTGAACACGATCACCGTCAAGCGGCCGCCGCGTGCCGCCGGACCGGAGGCCCCGGACGGGGAGGTCGAGCTCCAGGAGCCCCCGCTGATGGCCGAGGAGGCCCCGCTGGACTTCCGGTCGTTCGCCATGATGGTCCCGATGGGCCTGGGCATGGGCGGCATGATGATGATGTTCGGCCTGTTCAACCGCACCCCCATCCTGTACGTCATGGGCGGTGCGATGGCCGTCGGGATGCTGTTCATGGGGCTGGTCCAGATCGGCCGGGCCGCCGCCGACCGCAAGCGCAAGATGCGCGGTGAACGGCGGGACTTCCTGCGCTACGTCACCCAGCTCCGCCGGCAGGCCCGCAAGGCCGCCAACCAGCACCGGCAGGCCGTGCTGTGGGACAACCCCCAGCCGGACACGCTCTGGTCGGTGGCGATGAGCAGCCGCCTCTGGGAACGCCGGCCGAGCCACGACGACTTCGGCAGGGTGCGGATCGGCCTGGGCCGGCAGAACGCGATGATGCGGTTCCTGCCCCCGACCACCAAGCCGATCGAGGATCTCGAACCCCTCTCGTCGATCTCCCTGCGCCGCTTCTCCGAGGCGTACCGCACGGTGTCGGGCGTGCCGATCGCCGTCGGTCTGCGCAGCTTCACCAGCATCGAGTTCGAGGGTGAGGGCGGCCCGGCGGCCGAACTGGCGCGGGCGATGCTCGCCCAGCTGGCCACGTTCCACGCCCCCGACGAGCTGCGGATCGCGGTGCTGGCCGCCGAGGAGCACCGCGCCGAATGGGACTGGATCAAGTGGCTGCCGCACAACGCGCACCCCACCGCCCACGACGCCGCCGGCCCGGCGCGGCTCTTCGCCGCCGGCCACGACGAGCTGATGGACCTGCTCGGGCAGGAGGTGGTCGACCGCGGCGACCACGACCAGTCGGCCCGGCCCAGCTCGGCGGAGCCGTTCGTCGTCATCCTGGCCTACCTGGCGCGGCTTCCGGACAGCTCCCGCCTGTACGGCGCGGGGCTGCGCAACGTCGTGCTGCTCGACCTGACCGGGGCCCTGCCCGGCGGGCCGCGGGTGCTGCGGCTCGACGTGCGGGACACCGAGGTCGCCTTCCCCGCCGGTGACGAGACGCGGTCGGCCGAGCGCGACGGTCTCGGCGTGGTGCCGGCCGAGGCGCTGGCCCGCGTCATCGCGCCGAAGCGGACCAGCGGCACCCTCGAAGCGGTCGAGAAGCCCCTGGAGTCGAGCTTCGACCTGACCACCCTGCTCGGCATCCGCGACGCGCACACCTTCGACGTGCAGGCGTCGTGGCGCGGCCGGCAGCCGCAACGCTCCCGGCTCACCGTGCCGATCGGGGTCACCGCCGACGGCGAGGTCATCGAGCTCGACCTGAAGGAGTCCGCCCAGGGCGGGATGGGCCCGCACGGGCTCCTCATCGGCGCCACCGGCTCGGGCAAGAGCGAGCTGCTGCGTACCCTGGTCTGCGCGCTCGCCGCCACCCACTCCTCCGAGATCCTCAACCTCGTCCTCGTGGACTTCAAGGGCGGGGCGACGTTCCTCGGCATGGAGCGGCTGCCGCACACCTCGGCCGTCATCACCAACCTGGCCGACGAGCTGCCCCTGGTCGACCGGATGCAGGACGCGCTCAACGGTGAGCTGACGCGGCGGCAGGAGGTGCTGCGGGCCAGCGGCCACGCGTCGCTGTTCGACTACGAGAAGGCCCGCGCGGCCGGCGCCCCGCTCGTGCCGTTCCCGGTGCTGCTGGTCGTCGTCGACGAGTTCAGCGAGCTGCTGTCCAGCAAGAGCGAGTTCATGGACCTCTTCGTGTCCATCGGCCGGTTGGGCCGCAGCCTCGGCGTCCACCTGCTGCTCGCCTCGCAGCGGCTCGACGAGGGCCGGATCAACCGGGTCGAGGGGCACCTGTCCTACCGGCTGGCCCTGCGGACGTTCTCCACCATGGAGTCCCGTGCCGTCATCGGCGTCGGCTCCGCCTACGAGCTGCCGTCCGAGCCGGGCAACGGCTACCTGAAGGTCGACACCAGCAACCTGGTCCGGTTCAAGTCGGCGTACGTGTCCGGCCCGTACACCGGCGGGCGCCCGGTCGTGGACGAGCCCGGCCGGCAGGCCCGGGAGCCCGCCGACGTGGTCCTGTTCGGCACCCGGCAGGCCCGCGTCCGGCACGACCCGGCGCGGGCGGACGCCCCGTCGGCCGACCCGGCGGACGGGGCGGGAGCCGACGAGGAGGCCACCGGCCCCAACCTCGTCGACGTCCTCGTCGGCCGGCTGGCGGGGTCGGGCCCGCCGGCCCGCCAGGTGTGGCTGCCGCCGCTGTCCGACCCGCCCAGCCTGGACACGCTGCTGCCCAGCGTCGTCCCGGACCCGGCGCGGGGCGCGACCGTCGGGGACCCGGCGCTGCGCGGACGCCTGCGGGTGCCGGTGGGGATCGTCGACCGGCCGCAGGACCAGCTCCGCGAGCTGTTCGTCGCGGACCTGTCCGGGGCCGACGGGCACGTCGGCGTCGCCGGTGCGCCGCAGAGCGGCAAGTCGACCCTGCTGCGCACCCTGATCCTGTCGCTGGCGGTGACCCACACCCCCGAGGAGGTGCAGGTCTACGGCCTCGACTTCAGCGGCGGCGGCCTGGCGGCGGTGGCCGGGCTGCCGCACGTCGGCTCCGTCGCGACCCGGCTGGAACGCGACCGGGTGGTCCGCACCGTCGAGGAGGTCCGGCAGGTCCTGGAGCGGCGGGAGGCCGAGTTCGTCGAGCGGGGCATCGACTCGGTCGCCACCTACCTGGCGCAGCGGGCGGCGGGCGCGATCGACGATCCGTTCGGGCACGTGTTCCTCGTCGTCGACGGCTGGTACACGGTGAAGCAGGACTACCCCGACCTGGAGCAGCGGATCGGCGAGCTGGCCTCCCGTGGCCTGTCGTTCGGCATCCACCTCGTCGTCACCGCGACCCGCTGGTCGGAGCTGCGGACCTGGCTGCGGGACCTGCTGGGCACGAAGGTCGAGCTGCGTCTCGGCGACTCGATGGAGTCGGAGGTGGGCTCGCGCAAGGCGGCCACCGTGCCGAACCAGCCGGGGCGCGGCATCACCGCGGACGGCCTGCACTTCCTGACCGCCCTGCCCCGGATGGACGGCAGCTCGGCGGTCGACGACCTGGCGGAGGCCACCAAGGCGGTGACCGAGGAGATCCGGGTGTTCTGGCCGGGTCGCCTCGCCCCCGAGGTGCGGCTGCTGCCCACCCGGCTGCCCGTCGCCCAGCTGCCGCCGCCGGAGCCCGAGTTCAGGGTGTGCGTGGGCCGCGACGAACAGCGCCTCGCCCCGGTGTGGCACGACTTCCTGACCACCCCGCACCTGCTGGTGTTCGGCGACGCCGAGACCGGGAAGTCCAACGCGCTGCGCCTGGTGCTGGACGCGGTCCGCCGCCGCTACGGCCCGGACGAGGCGAAGGTCGTGCTGGGCGACACCCGGCGGGACCTGGACACCGCCCTGCCGGCCGACTACCAGGTCGGCACCGGCCTCACCGGCGACAGGCTGTTCGAGCTGGCGGGCCAGGCGGCGGTGTCGATGAGCCGCCGCATCCCCGGCCCGGACGTCTCGTCGGAGCGGATGCGCCGCCGGGACTGGTGGCAGGGCCCGGAGCTGTTCGTCGTCGTCGACGACTACGACCTGATGACCAGGGGCGTCGGCGCCGGCTCGACCCTCGACCCGCTGCTGCCGCTGCTGGCCCAGGGCGCCTACATCGGCCTGCACCTGATCGTCGCCCGGAGCACGTCCGGGGCGATGCGGGCGATGATGGACCCGGTCATCCGCCGGCTGTGGGAGCTCGGCAGCCCCGCCCTGCTGTTCTCCTACCCCAAGGAGGAGGGCAGGTTCCTCGGCGAGGCCACGCCGCGACAGTTGCCGGCCGGCCGCGCCCAACTGGTGACCCGGCGCGGCGTACGCCTGGTCCAGACCGGCTTCGTGACCACCGGGAGATGACGTGAACAGCACACTGGACAACGACCTCTGCCGGATCAGCGTGACCGGCCCGCGGCGGAAGGTGGACCTGGCCGTGCCGTCGGGCACCCCGGTCGCGACGCTGCTGCCGATCCTGCTGCGACACACGGCGACGGCGGGCCCGGCCACCGACGCGGACGGCGCGGCCGGGTGGGTGTTGCAGCGGGTCGGCGAGGCCCCGTTCGACCTGGCCGGCACGCCGGAGAGCCTCGACTGGCTGGAGGGCGAGGAGCTCGTGCTGCGCCCGGCCGAGGACCCGCTGCCGGAGCTGGACTTCGACGACCTGGCCGACGGCATCGCCACCAGCGTCAACCGCCGCGCGGACCGCTGGCAGCCGCACCACCGCCGTCGGCTCTTCCTCGCGCTCGCCGCCGTGGCGCTCGGCCTGCTCGGGTACGCGTCGGCGGCGCGCGGGCCGCTGCCGGCCCAGGTGGCCGGCACCGCCGTGCTGGCCGTCGCCTGCGGCGCCGCCGCGTTGCGGATCGCCCGACGGCTGGCCGACCCGGCGCTGTCGCTGGTGTTCGCCGTGGCGTCCGCGGCCTTCGCGGCGCTGGCCGCCGCCGCGGCCGTCGACGGCGCGCCGGAGCGGATCGCGGTCACGGCGGAGGCCGGCAGCGCCGCCGCGGTGGCCGCCACCGCCGTGGCCGTGCTGTTGATCGTCGCCCAGCGTACGGTCGCCCCGGCGCTGCCGCTCGCGCCGTTCCTCGTGGTGATCGTCGCCGCGCTGGTCGTGGTCTGCGTGATCTCGCTGCACGCCACGATGGGCATGAGCGCCGAGCGGGCCGCGGCGGTGGCGGCCACGGCGGTGGTCGTCGCCGTGGTGCTGGCACCCAGGGCGGCGATCCGGATGTCCGGGCTGCGGGGGCCGCAGCTGCCCAAGACGGGTGCCGACATGACCGTCGACATCGAGCCCGCGCCGTCGGACGAGGTCCGGGACCGCACCTACCTGGCCGACACCTACCTGACCGTGACGATGGTGGTCGCGGCGCTGCTGCTGCCGGTGCTCTTCCTGTTCGTCATGGCGACGCCGGGCTGGGTCGGCTGGACCCTCGTGACGGTCCTGGCCAGCGCGGTCCTGCTGCGGGCCCGCACGTTCACGGGCCTGTGGCAGCGGGTGGCGCTGGTGGCCGCCGGAGGATCCGGACTCCTGCTGGTGGTCACGACGTTCGCCGCGCGGGCGACGCCGGGGGCACGGCTGGGCCTGCTCGTCGCCCTGGCCTGTCTCGTCGTGGCGCTGGTGCTCGCGGCGATCCGGCCGTGGCCGCGCCGGATGCTTCCGATCTGGGAGTACCTGGCGACGTTCTTCGACGTCACGACCGGGCTGGCGGTGCTACCGCTGCTGGCGCACGTCCTGGGCGTCTACGCCTGGGCCCGGGGCCTGTTCGGTTAGGGGCGGGGATGCAGACCCAGCGGGACCATGTCCACGCGTACCAGTTCATGATGGACCGGCTCAGCTGCGCCCTCGTGCTCGGCGACCCCGGCACGGCGGTCTTCCCGGCCCGGCGGGCCCTGACCGGTCTCGGCTTCGGCATCCTGGTCGCGGTGCTCGTCGCGGCCGGGTTCGGCGTCTACGGCTGGATCGTCCCGGGCGGCAGCGCGGCCTTCCGGGAGAAGGGCGCGATCCTCGTCGAGAAGGAGTCCGGCACGCGGTACGTCTATCTCGACGGGGTGCTGCACCCCACCCCGAACCTGGCGTCGGCGATGCTGCTGCAGGGCGGCCAGGCGAAGGTCAAGCTGATCTCCCGCAACTCGCTGCGGGACGTCCCGCGCGGCCCGGCCCTGGGGATCGCGGACGCCCCGCAGCTCGTGCCGTCGCCGGCCGAGCTGACCACCGGTCCGTGGCTGGCCTGCCTGCCCGGCTCGGTCGTCGACACCCCCGGCGAGTCCCTCGGCGTCAACCTCGACCCGCGCGCCGTCGCCGAGCCGCTGCCCGCCGGGCGGTTCCTGCTGGTGCGGGGGCCGGACGGGGCGCGGTTCCTGATCCACGCCGGCGTGAAGCACCGGGTGCTCGACGACGTGGTCCCGGTCGCGCTCGGCGCCCTCGACGCCCGCCCGGTCCGGGCGCCGCAGCGGTGGCTCGACTGGCTCCCGGACGGCCCGGCGCTGCGGGCGGCCACCATCGCGGGGGCCGGCGCGGCGGGCCCGCAGGTCGGCGGCCGCAGCCGCCCGATCGGCACCCTGTACCGGCAGGAGCTGGCCTCCGGCGAGCGGCGCTACTTCGTGCTGCGCGCCGACGGCCTCGCCCCGGTGAACCGCACCGAGGCCCTGTTCCTGGAGGCGGGGCCGGCCGGGGCCGCGATCGAGTTGGACACCGCCGCGCTGGCCGAGGCGCCCAGGTCGGCGGACCGCTCGCTGCTGTCCCGGCTGCCCGACCTGTCGGCGGCCGGGTGGCAGGACCCGGGCGGCCGGGTGCTGTGCCTGCGGCAGCAGCCCACCTCGGCCAGCACGTACGCCAGCACGGTCGTCCTGGCCCCGCGCGAGCAGGCCGCGGTCGACGCCCGGGGGCGGGGCTTCGTGCACGCGGGACCCGCCTCCGGCATGCTCGTCGTCGCCGTCCCGGGCGACGGGACGGGCCCCGCGCCCGGGATGTCGCTGATCTCCGACGGCGGCGTCGCGTTCCCGCTCGCCGACGCGCAGGCGGTGGCGGCGCTCCAACTCGGCGGGCGACCGCCCGTCCCCTTTCCCCGCCAGCTGCTGGCGGTGCTGCCGCAGGGCCCCCGGCTGAGCCGGGCCGCGGCGGCGGAACAGATCACCCGGCAACCCGCAGGAGGCGAGCGTGCAAGCTGAGGTCAGGGCCGTGCTGGACCGCGCCGAGCGGCTGCGGCAGCGGATGGCCAGCGCCCAGGAGGAGCTGGGCCGCACGTCGGTGACGGGCCGGGCCGGCGGGGGACTGGTGACGGTGACCCTGTCCGGGCTGGGCGAGCTGCGGCAGGTGCACGTCGACCCGGCGGTGTTCGCCGAGGGCGACGCCGGGCGGTTGGAGGAGCTGTTCGTGGCGGCCGTGCGGGACGGGGCGGAGTCGGTCCGCCGCCTCGCGTCGGCCAGGATGGGGCCGATCGAGTTCATGTCCGTCTTCTGAGCGCCGGGCGGGTCGGGTCAGCCAGCCTGCGGCCCGCCGACGGTGAGGTTCTCCGGCAGCGGCCTGGTGTGCAGGACGACCAGCTCCGCGACGGCCCGGGTGAGGGCGACGTAGAGGCGGTTCATCCCGCGGGGCTCGGCGGCGACGATGTCGGCCGGCTCCACCAGCACCACGCGGTCGTACTCGAGGCCCTTGACCTGGCTGACCGGCACGGCGCCCAGGGCGGCGGCCAGGTGGTCGGGGGCGATGACGGTGCCCGTCTCGCGGGCGACCGCCTCGGCCAGGTCGTCGACCTGTCGGATCTCCAGGCTGCCGCCGGGCCGGAAGGACCGGGTGGGCGGGATCCCCGGCGCGAGGGCGCGGGCGGCGAAGTCGGCGATGACCTGCGGCACCCGGTAGCCGGTGGGCAGGTCGAGCGTCCTGGCCTCGCGCTTGCCCAGCCGCCGCACCAGCTCCGGCCAGGAGTCGGCGGCCAGCGGGTGGGTGGCCTGGCCGAGGTCGCCCACGATGGTCATCGAGGCGTGCGCGGCGCGGCGGGCGATCATCCGGCACTCCATCGGCGACAGGTCCTGCGCCTCGTCGAGGATGACGTGCAGGTAGGCGTCGGCGACGGGTTCCTCGGTCTCGGCCACCGGCAACGGCTCGGCCAGCACCGGCACGTAGCCCTCCTCGCCGTACGGGTCGAAGCCGTCGACCCAGCTCACCACCTGGTGGCCCTCGCGCAGGATGATGGCGGCGGCCCACCGCTGCGCCGACCAGTAGCCGTTGTGGTCGATGGACTGGCCGGACGACGCCATCGGCGTGGCCAGGCCGGGCGCGAAGAGCTGCCAGCCGTCGTTGAGGCTCCAGCTCAGCACGAACGTCTCCGCGAGGCGGGCGCCGCTGCGCAGCTCACGGAGCTGCCACTCCGGCTTGGCCCGGGTCGGCTCCGGCGGCCTGCCCAGGATCTCGGCCAGCTCGTCGAGCAGCGGGACGTCGTCGACCGACCACTGCCCGTCCTGCGCGGGCAGGACGTCCTGCGGGGTCAGCGGCGGCCACCACGCGTTCAGGAAGGCCTCCGGCGCCTCCCCGCCGTCCAGCAGTTCGGCGAGCACCCGCGCGGCCTCGGCCCGCGCACCGTTGACGGTGACGCCCCTGGCCTCGCACCTGCGCCGGATCTCGACGCGGGCCTTCGCCAGGTCGTCGGCGGTGAGGCCGCGCAGGTGCTCCGGCGCGTGGGGCGGGGTGTCCCAGGCCAGGTCGGCCAGCACCCGCACCATCTTCAGGTCGCCCTTGGACCGGGCCACGGCGGCGGGATCCCGCCGGGTGGCGACGACGCCGTCGAACAGCTCACCGATCGCGCGCAGGTGGACGCTGTCCTCGCCGAGCCCGGGCAGCACCTTGCCGATGTACTCCGTGAACACCGTCGACGGGCCGACCACCAGCACCCGCCCGTCGGTGAACCTGCCCCGGTCGGTGTAGAGCAGGTAGGCCGCGCGGTGCAGGGCCACCTGCGTCTTGCCGGTGCCCGGCCCGCCGGTGATCAGCGTGACGCCGTGCGCGGGGGCGCGGATCGCCTCGTCCTGCTCGCGTTGGATCGTCGCGACGATGTCGCGCATGTGTTCGCCGCGCGCCCGGGTCAGCGACGTGAGCAGGGCTCCCTCGCCGACCACGCCGTCGACGTCCCGTGTGGTGAGGACCTCGTCGTCGAGGCCGACGACCCGGTCACCCGCGCAGGTGATGACGCGGCGTCGTGCCACCCCGAGCGGCTCGCCCGGGGTGGCGCGGTAGAACGGCGCGGCGGCGGGCGCGCGCCAGTCCACGACGAGCGGCTCCCGGTCCTCGTCGCGTACGCCGAGCCGGCCGATGCGGTAGGTGTAACCGTCGTCGAAGTCCAGCCGGCCGAAGACGATGCCCTCCTCCTGGCCGTCGAGCTCCGCGAGCCTGGCGGCGGCGCCCAGGACCATGGCGTCCCGCTCGACCAGGCCGGTGACCGGCCCGGAGCCGGCGCGGCGGTGTCCCTCCGCGCTCAGCTGCCTCGTCTGCTCGCGCATGACCTCCAGGCGCGCGTACACCCGGTCGACTACCTGCTGTTCGACGGCGATCTGGTGTGCTGCTTCCGACACGGTGCCCCCCGATTCCTGCGTGCGTCGCCCCGCGCGGCCCTGGCCGGGCGCCTCGGCGTGCGCGTGTCGGGTCGACAGGCGCGCGGCGGCTGCGGCCCGCGCGCCTCACGGCGCGCGCGGCCGGCGCGGACGGGTCGACACTATGCGTCGGCCGGGGACAGAAGATCGGCATCCCGGACGATTCGGGCGGCTTGACCGGCCCATATGATGGAGATGGCACAGGGGGCGGGCGCGGCCCGCCGGTTCGTTCGCCTGGGCGGTGGTGACACCCGCCGGTGCTCCGGGGAGACATGCCGGGGCACGCCTCCCCGGAGCGCGGCCTTGTCAGGCGACCGTGCAGGACGCGCCGTTGAGGGCGAACGAGGTCGGCTTGGCGGCGTTGCCGCCGTGGGTGACCTGGAAGCCGATGTCAATCGATCCGTTGGCGGGGATGGCCGCGTTGTAGGCGAGGTTCCTGGCCGTCACCTGCCCGGAGGTGGGGGAGTAGGTGGCGTTCCAGCCGGAGGTGATGGTCTGCCCGGCGGGCAGACCGAACACCAGGGACCAGCCGTTGACGGCACTGGCGCCGGTGTTGGTGATGGTGAGGTTCGCGGTCAGCCCGGTGTTCCAGGCGTTGACGGCGACGGTCACGCGACAGGCGCCGGAAGCCGGCGGCGTGGTGGGGGGCAGGGTCGGGCTGGGGGTCGTGGTGGGGGTGGGCGTCACGGTGGGGCTGGGCGTGGTGGTCGGGCTCGGCGTGCTGGTCAGGCCGAAGAACGCGATGGCGGCCGCGGCCATGCCACCGGAGGGCAGGCTGTGCCCGGCACCCTGGATGCTGTACGCCTCGACCTGGACGGTGCCGCTGCCGTCGGCGTAGCGGCGGCGGTTCCAGCCGGCCTGCGGGGTGTCGCTGGACGTGGGGGTCTGGCTGAGGCCGAACACGTTCGTCCACTGCTCGATCGACTCCTGGAGCAGGCTGTACGGCACGAGCGTGTCGGCGGTGCCGTGCCACACCTGCACCCGCGGGCGCGGGCCGGAGTAGCCGGGGTACGCCTGCTGGCGGACCGCGTCGCCCCACTGCTGCGGGGTCCGGTTCATGCTGCCGCCGGTGCACTGGCTGCTGCCGGGCGGGTAGTCCGCCGCGCCGGCGAAGCAGTTGTAGGGCACTCCCATGAACGCGGCGCCGGCCTTGAACACCTCGGGGTAGACGGCCAGCATGTGGTTGGTCATCATGCCGCCGGACGAGCTGCCGGTGGCGTAGACCCGCTCGGGGTCGGCGCCGTACTGCTGCTGCGCGTAGCGGACCATCGACACGAGCGACACCGGGTCGCTGCCGCCGTCGTGGCGCTTGGCGGCGTCCGACCAGGTGTCGAAGCAGTTGCCGAAGCCGGCCTGCTGGGTCGCGGTCGGGTAGATCACGATGAACCCGTACCGGTCGGCGAGGGAAGCGAACTCGCTGCCGGAATAGAAGGCGGGGCCCGAGCCGCCGCAGCCGTGCATGGCGATCACCGTCGCCGGGTGGGCCGGGCGGTTGTCCGGCACGTAGACGTGCATGCGCATCCGGCCCGGGTTGTTGCCGAAGCTGGTCACCTCGACCAGCGACGCCGCGTACGCGGGCTGGAACGTCGGCGCCACCAGGCCGGCCGCCACCAGGGTCGTGGCCAGGCCGAGCAGCAGTTTCCTTCTGATTCTCACGGGGACGACTCCTTCGGTCACCTGTGCGGGTGTGCGGGCTGGGTCGGGCCACGCCTCCCGGTCGGGGTCGCCCGGCCCCGTGGGATGCGTGTCGCCCACTGCGTGTGCTCGCCCGCCCGGCTCCGTAGGGCATCGCGTAGCAGTTAGTGTTCCCCCGGGGCACACAAGTGTCAATCGACATGGCTCGATCATCGTGGGTCGTCGACCCGGCCGCGGCGGGCCCGCCGGGTCGCTCTGCCGCACCGACGGCGCCCGGCACGGCGAGCCGGCCCGTCGGGAGATCCGTCTACAGTCGTGGGTTGTCCCCGAGACTTCGAGCCCGGAGCGCCTGTGGCAAGCCCGTTCAGCATCGAGGAGATCTATCCGGACGACGGGCGCCCGCTGCGGCTGCCCCGGAGGCAGGCCGGCAACTCGCCCCAGGGGGTCGCGGTGACCCTGCTGGCGGACTACACCCTGCGGGCCCGGGCCGCGCTCCCGTCCGCCGCGATCGTCGCGCTGCTCGCCGAGGCCGGGGTGTCCACGGCCGGCGCGCGGACCGCGATCAGCCGGCTGGCCCGCCGGGGCGTGCTGGAGGGCAGCCGCCAGGGCCGGCGCAGCGCCTACCGGCTGAGCCCTCTCGCCGCCGCGAACCTGGCCGCCGGAGGGAACTGGATCGTGGCCTCCACCGCCGCGGCGGTGCCGTGGGACGGGCGCTGGACGATCGTGGCCTTCTCGCTGCCGCAGGAGCGCAGCGCGCAGCGGCGGGCCCTGCGCGGCCAGCTCCGCTGGCTCGGCTACGCGCCGCTGTACGACGGGTTGTGGATCTCGCCGCACGACCTGACGCCGAAGGCGCGGGCGCACCTCGCCGAGCTCACCCCCGGCGCCGTCACGGTGTTCCGTGGCCGGCAGGCCGCGCTCGACGCGCTCGGCCACCGGGCTCCCGTCGACGCCTGGGACATCGACGTGATCAGCCGGCACTACCAGGCGTTCCTGCGGCGGTGGACCCCGTTGCTGCCCCGGGTGCGGTCCGGACGGATCGACGGCGCGGCGGCGGTGCGGGCGCGCACCGAGGTCATGGACACCTACCGGCGTTTTCCCGTCCTCGATCCGCAGTTGCCCCTGGAACTGCTGCCGACGGGGTGGCCCAGGCAGCGGGCCCGGGAGTTGTTCGCGGCGGTCTACGACGGCCTCGCCGCACCCGCCGAGCGGCACGTCCGGGCGGTCGTCGCGCGGTTCGCCGACGGTGCGCAGCCCGGCATCGCCGCCCACACCACCGCCGACCTCCTCGCCGGCGAATGCGTCGCCGCGCCGCCCGCGCCGTGACCTCACCGCCGTCGCGGGGACGCGCGGCGGGGGCGTCCCGCCCGCCAGGCGGAGGAGATCAGGAATCGAGAAGCACGGTCACGCCGTCCGGCCTAGCCTTTTGCCAGGTAGCCGGTACTCCGCCGGCCCGCAACGGCGCAAGGGAGCCCCCGCATGTCCCCCACGGATTCCACGACCGCGTCCGACGGCTTCACCCCCGAGGAGCGTGCCGCGATGAAGGAGCGCGCCGCCGAGCTGCGCGCCGAGGGCAGGAAGGGCGCCAAGAAGGCCGACGGGATCCAGGCGGTCCTCGACCGGATCGCGCAGATGGCGCCGGAGGACCGCGCGCTCGCCGAGCGCGTGCACGTGGCGGTGACCGCCGCCGCCCCGCAGCTGTCGCCCAAGACCTGGTACGGGATGCCCGCCTACGCCAACGCGGACGGCAAGATCGTCGTCTTCTTCCAGGACTCGGGCAAGTTCAACTACCGCTACTCGACCCTCGGCTTCCAGGACGCGGCCAACCTCGACGACGGGGACCTGTGGCCGGTGGCGTACGCGCTGCGGGCGTGGAGCCCCGCCGTCGAGCGGAAGGTCGTCGAGCTGGTCAGGGCCGCGGTCTCCTGACCGGGGGCGGCCGGCCGGACCGGGCGGGCGCAGCCGTCAGCGGAAGCCGAACGCCTCCGACGTGATTCGCGCCCGGGGGACGCCGCGCGCCGCCAGTCCCTTGACCAGCGGCTGGACCACGGTCGCGGAGCCACAGGCGACGACCGTGAGCTCCGTCGGGCGGTGATCGACGAGGTCGAGCAACTCGTCGACGGTGACGCGGCCCTGCCGTGCGGTGTCCCGCAGGTGCAGCGTGAGCCACGGCAGGTGCCGGCCGGCCTCCAGCAGCTCGTCGACGTACGGCGCGTCGGCGAACCCCCGCCGGCTCCAGACCAGGTCCACCGGCGGCACCCCGGCGAGCGCGGCGCGGGCGCGCACCCGGGCGACGAACGGGGTGATGCCGATGCCGGACGCGAGCCACAACTCCCGGCCGGACGTCGCCGGGTGGTCGGGAAGCCCGCGTACGGCGTCGAGGCGGACCCGGTCGCCCGGGGCGACGTCGTCCACGATCCGGGTCGTGCCCGCGCCGACGGCCTGGACCGCAACCTCGATCAACGGATCGTCAGGTGCGCTGACCACGGTCACCGGGTGGGGGCGCTCCCGGCTCACCGGGACACCGAGCTCGACGAACTGGGCGGTCCCGTGCGCGACGGGCCGGTCGGGCAGCATCCGCAGGACGACGGTGCGGCCGTGCCGTCGCGCGGAGACGACCGAAGCGCCCACGGCGCGGCCGCCGCGACGGGCGGCAACGAAGCGTTCCACGAGGGCGTACAGCCCGGTCGCGCAGACACCGGCGTAGCCGAGCAGGAGCAGCGGAGACCGCAGCAGGGTCGCGCTGTCGACGACGCCGTGCACCATCGCGGCCACGACGAAGACCGCGAGCAGACGGTGGATGGACAACCAGCGGTCGTATCCGCGCCGGGCCAGCCAGCCGAGCGGTCCGCGCCAGCGGGCCACCCGGGACGACGGCGTCATGAACGACCAGGCGACAAGCACGATGCCGGCCAACATCAGCAGGTTGACCAGCCCGGCCATGAACGACGGTTCGTCCCCGGACGGGACGAACAGTTTCGGATGCACCATGCCGAGGGCGAGCCCGAGGGCTCCGGCGAGCCGGTGCCACCACAGCTCGACCTCGACGCCGCCGACGGCCCGTTCGAGCCGTTCAGAGCGGGTGAGCATGAGCACCGACGAGGACATGAGCCAGATCGCTTCGAGACCGACGAGCTCGGCGACGTGGTTGCGGTACGGCCCGGACACCGGGCCCGCAGCGAGCCAACCGGCGGCGATCAGGATCGTGACGGCCGCGTGCGCGGCCGTGAGGGTGGTTCGCGGGCGGCGCCGGACCCGGGACTCGCTCGTACGGGCGGCGGGGCCGAGGGCGACGGGCGACGCGGCCATGGATCGACCTCCGGTCAGGAGAACACGCTCCCCGGCCGGTCGCCGAGGCGCCCGTCCACCGTCCTGGACCCAGGGGCGAAACGTCGTCGTCCGGCTGCATGGTTCGCGGCGTACCGCGGTTGCGGTAGGCCGGGGAGGGGGACCGGCCGTCAGTCCGGTCGGGTGCCCGCTCTGACCAGCCCGCTCTGGTAGGCGATGACGACGAGTTGGGCCCGGTCCCGGGCGCCGAGCTTGGCCATCGCGCGGTTGACGTGGGTCTTCGCCGTGAACGGGGAGACGTAGAGCCGAGCGGCGATCTCGTCGTTGCTGAGCCCCCGGGCCACCAGCGCGACGATCTCGCGCTCACGTTCGGTGAGGACGTCGAGCTCCGCCGACACCGCGGCGTCCGCGCCGTCGACCGGTGCGGCGAGGAACCTGCTGATGAGGCTCTTGGTCGCTTTCGGCGACAGCAGCGCGTCACCGGCGGCGACGACCCGGATCGCGTCGAGCAGTTCGGCGGGCTCGACGCCCTTGCCGAGGAACCCGCTCGCGCCGGAGCGGAGCGCGGCCAGGACGTACTCGTCGGCCTCGAAGGTCGTCAGCACGAGGACCCGGACGCCGGCGAGTTCGGCGTCGCCGGTGATCAGTTGGGTCGCGGACAGCCCGTCCGTGCCCGGCATCCGGATGTCCATGAGCACGACGTCGGGCCGGTGCCGCCGTGCGGCGGCGTACGCCTGCTCACCGTCGCCCGCCTCAGCGACGACGGTCATGTCGGCCGCGCTGCGCACCAACGCGGCGAACCCCGCCCGGATGAGGGCCTGGTCGTCGGCGATGACGACACCGATCACGTCTTTCTCCCCGGTAGTACGTCCGGCACCTGCGCCACCGACGGTGCACCCTGCGGCTCGCCGTACGGCAGCGTCGCCCGGACGGTGAAGGTGTCATCGTCGCGGCCGACGTCGAGCCGTCCACCGGCGGCGGTGACCCGTTCCCGCATCCCGACGAGGCCGTGCCCTCCGACCGTTCCCGATGGGCCCCGCGCGCCCGCGTCCTCCGGGCGGACGCGGTTGCGTACGTCGACGACCAACCCGCCGGGCGTCCAGTCGAGGGTCAGCCGAACCTGTCCGGCGCCGTGCCGCCGCGCGTTCGTGAGCGCCTCCTGGACGAGCCGGTAGGCCGCCAGGTCGGCCACCGGCGCGAGCGTGCGGGGCGTGCCGTTGACGGCAACCGCCACGTCAAGGCCCGCCCGGCGCCCGTCGGCGACGAGTCGGTCGATGTGGTCGGCGCCCGGGGTCGGTTCTGTCCCGGCCGGCTCCTCGGTCGTCCGCAGCAGCCCGATGACCGAGCCCATCTCGCGCAGCACGAGTGCCGCCGACTCGCGGACGGTGCCGAGCGCCGCGTCCGCCGCTGCGACGTCGCTGACGAGCAGGTGCCGGGCGACACCCGCCTGGACGTTGACCACCGAGATGTGGTGGGCCACGACGTCGTGCAGTTCCCGCGCGATCCGTAGGCGCTCCTCGACCACCCGGCGCTGCGCCTCCTCCTCCCGGGTCAGCTCCGCCGTGTGCGCGCGCTCCTGCGCGGCGGCGACCACGGCACGTTGACTGCGCACGGCGATCCCGATCGCACAGACCATGCCGACGAAGGCCGCCACCGCGTACGCGCCCTCGGAGAACACCGGACCGGACGACACGGCGACCGACGCCACGAGGAACGCCGTCACCGAACCGAGCGCCGCGCCGAGCGCGACCGGCAGGGGGCGCCACGCCGCGACCGTGTACACCGCCACCAGCACGGCGGGAACGGCCCGGCCGATGCCACCGTCGACGACGGTCGCGAGCACACAGAGCGCCAGGGTCGCCGCCCACACCCGGACCGGCCAGCGCAGGCGGACCACCAGCGCGGCGCAGCTGAGGACGACCAGGACCCATCCGCCGGCTGAGGGCTGCGGCAGGGGCGGCTCGTCGGGCCCGCGCCGGGCGATCGCCGAGCCGACGAGCACCGCTGCCGCGAGCAGGGTGGAGGATGCCCACGGGTGGCATCCGACCCAGCCCCGGACGGACCTCTCGGCGTGCATGATCCGACCGTAGGCGATGAGACCGGCTGTCGTCGTCCGTCCAGCGGAGTACGCCACAGGGTGCCTCTCCTGCGCCTGCGGTAGTCCATCGCGCAGGAGGCCCACCGGCGGCGGGGCCTGCCGACACCATCGACGACCGGAGCGGCGGCCCGAACCGGTGCGATTCGGCAGGACTTGACGAACGACCTTGTTATCGTTCACAGTCGATGCCGAGGATTGCCAGCGTCGATGGCCCACCGGGCGGGCCTGCTGGTCGCACCTCAGGATCGCGACTTCCCGACAGGGCATGCGGGCGTCGTGTCAGCACCCCCACAGCGCCGCCGGCGACGGCGGGACGGGCCTCGTGCGGCAACAGTGACCCTCCAGGATCATCCGCCCGGATCTCCTCTGCGAAGCGCATCCGGGCGCACCACCACCGCTGCAATCCACCCGGAGAAGGAATCGACATGAGACGCAAGAGAGTCCTCCTGACGACGGTGACCCTCGCGGTCACCGGCGCACTCACCGCCGGCGTACTGGTGACGATGGCCCCCGCCGCCAGCGCCGGCACGACCCTGCGGGCCGCCGCTGCCGAAAAGGGCCGCTACTTCGGCGCCGCGGTCGCCACGGGCAAGCTCTCCAACAGCACGTACACGACGATTCTCAACCGCGAGTTCAACAGCGTCGTGGCCGAGAACGAGATGAAGTGGGACGCCACCGAGCCGCAGCAGGGGGTGTTCAACTACAGCGGCGGCGACCGTCTCGTCAGCCACGCCCGGGCCAACGGCATGAGCGTGCGTGGCCACGCCCTGCTCTGGCACCAGCAGGAGCCGGGCTGGGCGCAGAACATGTCCGGCAGCGCCCTGCGCAGCGCGATGATCAACCACGTCACCCAGGTCGCCACCCACTTCAAGGGGCAGATCTATGCCTGGGACGTGGTGAACGAGGCGTTCGCCGACGGCGGCAGCGGCGGGCGGCGTGACTCCAACCTGCAGCGCACCGGCAACGACTGGATCGAGGCGGCGTTCCGCGCCGCGCGGGCCGCCGACCCCGGCGCGAAGCTCTGCTACAACGACTACAACACCGACGGCGTCAACGCGAAGTCGACCGGCATCTACAACATGGTGCGCGACTTCAAGTCCCGGGGCGTGCCGATCGACTGCGTCGGGTTCCAGTCCCACCTGGGCACCACCCTGGCCAGCGACTACCAGGCCAACCTCCAGCGCTTCGCCGACCTCGGCGTCGACGTGCAGATCACCGAGCTGGACGTCATGACCGGCGGCAACCAGGCCAACATCTTCGGCGCGGTGACCCGGGCCTGCATGAACGTGTCGCGCTGCACCGGCATCACGGTGTGGGGCGTGCGGGACTGCGACTCGTGGCGCGGGTCCGACAACGCCCTGCTGTTCGACTGCAACGGCAACAAGAAGCCGGCGTACGACTCCGTCCTCAACGCCCTCAACGCGGGCACCGGCATCCCCAACCCGACGACCACCCCGCCGAACCCCACCACCACCCCGCCGAACCCGACGACTCCGCCGCCGGGTGGGGCGGGTTGTTCGGCGACGGTGTCGGCGAATTCGTGGACGGGTGGTTTCGTGGCGACGGTGAAGGTGACCGCGGGTTCTGGTGGTACCCGGGGTTGGAACGTGAGTGTGACGTTGCCGGGTGGCACGAGTGTCACGGGTACGTGGTCGGCGACGGCCAGTGGTAGTTCGGGGACGGTGCGGTTCGCCAACGTCGACTACAACGGTCAGCTCGCCGCCGGTCAGGTGACGGAGTTCGGGTTCCAGGGCAACGGCACCGCGCCCACCCAGACCCCCACCTGCACCGCCAGCTGATCCACCGTCGGCCCGACCCGGGGTGCTCCGGGTCGGGCCGACGCCCCTGGTCGGGCCGGCCCGGCGACCGGTGCCCGGCCCGACCAGGCCAGGCCCTGCCCTGCCGCCGCACCCACCACCACGAAGGAACCGCCGATGAAACGAAGGATCGCCCTGCTGGCGGCCGCGCTGGCGACGGCCCTGGCGACGACGACGGCCGTGATCACCGCCGCCACCCCGGCGTCGGCCGCGACGCTCACCCAGGTCACCAACTTCGGCACCAACCCGACCAACCTCCAGATGCACCTGTACGTGCCGGACCGGGTGGCGGCCCGGCCCGCGCTGCTGCTGGCCCTGCACTACTGCACCGGCAGTGGCCCGGCGCTGCACACCGGCTACCAGCTCAGCTCCATGGCCGACCGCTACGGCTACATCGTGATCTACCCGTCGGTGACCCGCAGCAGCAAGTGCTGGGACGTCTCCTCCCCGCAGGCCCTGCGGCGTGACGGCGGCAGCGACCCGGTCGGCCTCAAGTCCATGATCGACTACGTCCGGGCCCGCTACCCGGTCGACGCGAGCCGCATCGGGGTCATCGGGTTCTCGTCCGGCGCCATGATGACCAACGTGATGGCCGGCCTCTACCCGGACGTGTTCCACGCCGGGGTGAGCTCCTCCGGCGTGCCGTTCGGCTGTTTCGCCACCACGAACGGCTCGGAGTGGAACAGCGAGTGCTCCGGCGGGCGGATCGTCAAGACCCCGCAGCAGTGGGGCGACCTGGTGCGCAACGCCTACCCCGGCTACACCGGCAAGCGCCCCCGCATGCAGATCTGGCACGGCACCACGGACACCACGCTGAGCTACGTCAACTTCGGCGAGCAGATCAAGCAGTGGACCAACGTGCTCGGCGTGTCCCAGACGCCGGCCTACACCGACTACCCGCAGACCAGCGCCACCCGTACCCGCTACGGCGGCACCGGCGGCACGGCGCCGGTCGAGGCGATCAGCTTCCAGGGTTACGGCCACTCCATCCCCTTCGACACCGCGCAGGCCATCCGCTTCCTCGGCTTCGACGCGGCCAGCCCGACCACGCCGCCCCCCACGACCCCGCCGCCGACCACGCCGCCGCCGACCACTCCGCCCCCGACGACCCCGCCCCCGACGACCCCGCCCCCGACGACTCCGCCGCCGGGTGGGGCGGGTTGTTCGGCGACGGTGTCGGCGAATTCGTGGACGGGTGGTTTCGTGGCGACGGTGAAGGTGACCGCGGGTTCTGGTGGTACCCGGGGTTGGAACGTGAGTGTGACGTTGCCGGGTGGCACGAGTGTCACGGGTACGTGGTCGGCGACGGCCAGTGGTAGTTCGGGGACGGTGCGGTTCGCCAACGTCGACTACAACGGTCAGCTCGCCGCCGGTCAGGTGACGGAGTTCGGGTTCCAGGGCAACGGCACCGCGCCCACCCAGACCCCCACCTGCACCGCCAGCTGACCGCCGGACGGCGGCAGGCGTACCCCGGCTCCGGGGCGGCGGACGCACGGTCCGCCGCCCCGGGGTCTCGTCGTGCTCCCGGCGTGGCGCGTCGCCCGCCGTGCTCGCGCCGGGTGGCAAACATGTGACGTCTCCTATAGTGGGGTGCTGCCGGCACCCACTGGGCGTGGGCGCCGGGTCCCATGCCGTCGGCGCATGGCGGCGGGTGCTGAGGGGGCCGGGGTGGCACTGACCGACGACGCGATCGCGAAGATCCGGAGCATGATCCAGAGCGGCGAGCTGCCGCCGGGCGCGCGGCTGCCACCGGAGCCGCAGCTGGCCGCGCAGATGGGGCTGTCGCGCAGCGGGGTGCGGGAGGCGGTGAAGGTGCTCGAGTCGGCCCGGGTGCTCGACGTGCGGCGGGGCGACGGGACGTACGTCACCAGCCTCGCCCCCCGGCTGCTGCTGGAGGGCCTGGGTGTCGCGGTGGAGTTGCTCCGCGACGACACCCTGCTGGAGGTGATGGAGGTGCGCCGGATGCTGGAGCCGGTGGCGACCGGCCTGGCGGCGCTGCGGATGACCGACGCGGACCTCGACGAGCTGAGCCGGATCCTGGAGGAGATGCGGGCGGCGGCCGACGACGCCGAGAAGCTGATCCGGTTCGACACCGCCTTCCACCACACCGTCGTCGCCGCGACCGGCAACGAGACCCTCACCTCGCTGCTGGACGGGCTGTCCAGCCGTACGGTGCGGGCGCGGGTGTGGCGCGGGTTGATCGAGGGCAACTCGGCGCACCAGACGATCGACGAGCATCACGCGATCTACCTCGCGCTGCGGGCGCGCGACCAGTTGCTCGCCCAGGCCAGCGCGCTGATGCACGTCAACACCTCCGAGGCGTGGCTGCGCCGGGTGCTCGCCGTCGGGGCGGCGGACGCCTAGCCGGGGTGGGTTGACCCGCGCCGCCGCGACAGCTATAACGTATGACGACTGATAAGTCGAAGTTCGTCTATGGATAGGCGCGACCGGATCCTCCCTGATGCCGCACCGCACCACCACCACACGTGGGCCGGTCCCAGCGGGGTGGCAAGGCCGGGCCATGTTCCCGGGGAGGCCCCGACCCATGTCAGGAACCAGGCGGCTACTCCGCCGCCCATCGACCCTCGCGCTCCTGGTCGTCGGCGCTCTGCTGGCCGTCGGCGGTGCGGTGGGCGGGCTCGCCGCGCCGGCCCAGGCCGCCACCTCGATCACGATCAACGGGGCGTCGGGCGGCAAGACGTTCGACGGCCTCGGCGCGGTCAGCGGCGGCGGCGGCAACAGCCGGCTGCTGATCGACTACCCGGAGCCCCAGCGCGGCCAGATCCTCGACTACCTCTTCAAGCCCAACTACGGCGCCTCGTTGCAGATCCTCAAGGTGGAGATCGGCGGCGACACCAACTCCACCAGCGGGTCCGAGCCGAGCCACTCCCACTTCCGCGGCGACCTCGACTGCAACCGCGGCTACGAGTGGTGGATCATGGAGCAGGCCAAGCTCCGCAACCCGAACATCACGCTCGTCGGGCTGGCCTGGGGCGCGCCGGGCTGGATCGGCAACGGCACCTTCATGTCCCAGGACTCGATCGACTACCACCTGTCCTGGCTGGGCTGCGCCAAGCAGCACAACCTGACCATCGACTACCTCACCGCCGCCCAGAACGAGCGGTTGTACGACGCCAACTGGACCATCAACCTGCGTACCGCGCTCAACAACAACGGCTACGCCGGCGTGAAGCTCATCTTCGGCGACGACTACCCGGGCAGCTGGAACCCGGCCAACGTGGCCGTCAACAACGCGGCGCTGCGCAACGCGATCGACGTCATCGGCGGCCACTACCCGTGCGGCTACCTGGCCGCGCAGACCACCTGCACCGTGTCGGCCAACGCCACCGCCACCGGCGAGACCCTGTGGAACAGCGAGGGCGGCTCGCAGGACTACAACGACGGCGCCAAGCCACTGGCGCGTGGCATCAACCGGGGGTACATCGACGGGAAGATGACCGCGTACATCAACTGGAACCTGATCGGCGCGACCACCACGAACATCCCCTGGGCCACCGTCGGGCTGATGCTGGCCAACCAGCCCTGGTCCGGCTGGTACGCCGTCG
Organism: Micromonospora sp. PTRAS2; assembly: GCF_054052245.1. NCBI lineage: Bacteria > Bacillati > Actinomycetota > Actinomycetes > Micromonosporales > Micromonosporaceae > Micromonospora > Micromonospora sp. PTRAS2. The sequence goes on along the minus strand of NZ_JBSWBU010000006.1, from coordinate 214,584 downwards.
GCAAGAACTCCTGGACGCTCGCCCACACCACCCAGTTCACCGCCCCGGGCTGGAAGTATCTCGACTCGTCCAGCGGATTCATCGGCGGCGTGCGCAACAACGGCAGCTACGTGTCGCTGAAGTCGCCGAACAACACCGACTACACCACGGTCGTCGAGACCATGGACGCGACCGCCGCGCAGACGCTGAACCTCAGCGTCACCGGCGGGCTCTCCACCGGCTCCGTGCGCGTCTGGTCGACCAACCTGAACTCCACCAACACCGCCGACCACTTCGTCCGCGGCGCCGACATCACCCCGTCCGGCGGGAACTACTCGCTGACCGTGCAGCCCGGTCACCTCTACACGATCACCACCACGACCGGCGGCGGCAAGGGCACCGCGACCAGCCCCCCGCAGGGCCAGCTGAGCCTGCCCTACAGCGACAACTTCGACAGCTACCCCGCCGGCAAGCTGGCCCGGTACCTCCAGGACAACCAGGGCGCGTTCGAGACCGCCACCTGCGGCGGCGGCCGTGCCGGCATGTGCCTGCGCCAGTCGTCGCCGATGGCGCCGATCACCTGGAAGACCCTGGCCGACCCCAGCACGTACGGCGGCAACCTGAACTGGAACAACTACACGGTCTCGGCCGACGTGCTGCTGGAGAAGGCCGGCTACGTCCAGCTGGAGGGCCGGGTCGGCAGCCAGAACCTGGACCCGGTCAGCGCCCAGAACGCGTACTTCCTGCGGGTCACCGACGCCGGCGCCTGGTCGATCCTGCGCAACAACACCAGCAACCAGCTCACCACCCTGCGCAGCGGCACCGTCGCCGCGCTCGGCACCAACCGCTGGCACAGCCTCGCCCTGGGCTTCTCCGGCAGCACCATCACCGCCACCGTCGACGGGGTCACCGTGGGCACGGCCACCGACTCGTCCTTCGGCGCGGGCCTGGTCGGCTTCGGCACCAGCCAGGGCCAGACCGCCCAGTTCGACAACCTCAGCGTCGTCCCGGGCGTGGGCGGCGGCACGCAGTTCTCGCTGCGCAACGCCAACGCCGGCCGGTGCCTGGACGTCCCGTCGCAGTCGCAGACGAACGGCACCCAGCTGACGCTGTGGGACTGCAACGGCGGGCCCAACCAGCAGTGGACGCAGACCGCCGGCAAGCAGCTCCAGGTGTACGGCACGAAGTGCCTCGACGCCGAGGGCGCGGGAACCTCGTCGGGCACCAGGGTGATCATCTGGGACTGCACCGGCGGCACCAACCAGCAGTGGAACCTCAACACCGACGGCACGATCACCGGGGTGCAGTCCGGGCTGTGCCTGTCCCCGACCGGCGGCGGCACCGCCAACGGCACGCAGGTGGTCATCTCGACCTGCACCGGCGGCAACAGCCAGAAGTGGACGCGGAGCTGACCGCTGCCCGAGCCTGTCCGGGAGGGGCCGCCCCAGGGTGGTCCCTCCCGGGAGCGGCGCGCCCGTCAGCGCACCAGCCGTGCGGTGTCCGGCCCGCTGCGGCGGACGAGCCACGCCTCGGTGATGTGGGTGAACATGGCCTGGGCGGCGCCGTCGGGGTCGTGGGCCGCGATGCGTTCGTAGATGCGCCGGTGCCCCCGGTTGGACGCCACGCAGAGCGCGCGCTTGGTGCGACCCATGTACCGGGCGGTGTTCACGACCTGGCTCTCCAGGGCCCGCACCACGCCTCGGGCGATGCGGTTCCCCGACGCCTGCATGATCACGTCGTGGAACGCGCGGTCGTGCTCGTGGTACGTGACGTGGTCGTCGACCAGCTCGTCCATCCGGTCGACCAGGGCGCGCAGCCGGTCGACGGTTTCCTGGTCGGCCAGGCGGGCGGCGACGTTGGCCATGTCGGACTCCAACACCCGGCGGGTGACGACCAGGTCGTCGAGGATCGCCAGGCTGTCGTCCTCGGCGATGGTCGCCGCGAGGACGAGTTCGTCGAGCATGTCCCACGTCGACGGCGGGGTGACGATGGTGCCGCTGCCCTGGCGGACCTGCACCAGCCCCTTCTCCTGGAGGATCTTCACCGCCTCCCGGACGACCGTCCGGCTCACGGAGAACGCCCCGCACAGCGCCGGCTCGGGAGGCAGGGGAGTCCCCGGGGGGTGCACCCCGCGGACGATGCGCTCCACCAGTTCCGCGGTGACCGCCGTGGCGAGGTTGGCGGGTCGCCGCGCCCACGCCGAGGGGCCCGAGGTGCTCGGGGTGGTCTCCTGTGCTGCCGTCATGTCCCCTCCAGTGCCCCCGCGGGCGGCGGTCGTGCGCCGTCGGGAAATTCTACGCCCCAGTGTTGACGTCATACGTCATACGAGTTACCTTCTCGTCAATTCTTGCATCGACGGCCGGCTCTCCGGCACTCGCATAGTCGAAGGTGAGCAGCGATGAAGCAGCGAACAGTGTGGCCAGCGATCCTCGTCGCGGCACTGGTGCTGGGTGGCTGCGGCAGCGCCTCGGGGACGCGCTCCTCGCCCGGCGGCTCCGACGCCAAACTGGTGGTCTGGGACTGGAAGTCCGGCGAGGCCACCGCCGCGCAGTACATCGAGAAGGCGAAGGCGGACTTCGCCAGGAAGCACCCCGGCGTGACCGTCGAGTTCGTGGCCCAGCCCCACGACCAGTACTACACGCTGCTCGGCACGGCGATCCAGTCGGGCAAGGGGCCCGACGTCATCCTGTTCAACGGCGGCGGACAGATCCGCGACCGGGCGGACGCGCTCCTGCCGCTGGACGAGTACGTGGCCGAGGACCGGCAGCGGCTGGCCGGCTGGGACGCGTTCACCAAGGACGGCAAGACCTACGCCGGCCCGGTGACCCTCCAGGGCCACCCGATCTACTACAACCGGGCGCTCTACGAGAAGGCCGGCCTCGACCCGGCGAAGCCGGCCGCCACGTGGCCCGAGTTCGTCGCCAACTGCGCCGCCATCACGAAGCAGACCGGCACGAAGTGCTTCGCCCTCGGCAACAAGGAGGGCATCGGCATCCAGTTCTTCCTCTCGGCCTTCGGATCGGGCGTGCTCACCCCGCAGGAGTACGACGCCTGGATCGCCGGCAAGCGGGACTGGACCTCGCCCCACGTCAAGCGGATCTTCGCGCTGTGGAAGGAGACCCAGGACGCGAAGCTCAACAGCGACGGGCCGAACTCGACGGCGATGTTCAACGACGCCTTCGCGATCTTCCAGTCCGCCAAGGCCTCCCACGTCATCGGCCTGATGTCGGACATCGGGCACTGGAAGGACTTCGGCGAGTTCCTCCCGGCCGACAAGATCGGCGTGATGCGCGCACCGGTGGTCGTCCCCGGGGCCACCCCGAGCCTGCCGTTCGACGGCGGCATCGGGTACGGGGTCGCCAAGTGGACCAGGGACCCGAAGCTGGCCGCCGACCTGGTGCGGTCGTTGACCTCGACCGACGCCCTGACGGCCTTCCACGAGCAGGCGGGCGCCATCGCCGCCGACACGACGATCGACGTGTCGAAGGGCGGCCCGGCCGTGACCACGATCGTCACCGACCTCGCCAGCGGCAAGCCCGCCCTGCACGTGGCCCTCTCCTCGCGCACCCTGGACCTGATGGGCCGGGTCTCCCAGAAGCTGCTGAGCGGTTCGATCACCGTCGACGAGGCCGTGCGGCAGTTGGCGGCCTCGGACCAGGCCGGTTGACCCGTGCCGAGTGGAAAGCCGTTGACGTCGGTCCGTCCGGTGGTGGCCGGGCGGACCGACCGGGCGCGACACCAGCGCCCGGCGGAGCGAACGCCTCGCCCCGTACGTCCTGCTGGCCCCGGCCGTGCTGATCATCGTGCTGCTGCGGCTGTGGCCGCTGCTGCTCGGGGTCAACTTCTCCTTCACCGGGGACGGCGACCGCGACGGGCTGATGGTCGGTCTCGACAACTACCGGGAGCTGCTGGCCGACCCGCTGTTCCGGGGCGCGCTGCGCAACGTCGGGCTGCTCGTGCTGCTGCTGCCGGTGGCGGTGGCGATTCCCGGACTGCTCGCGACCTTCATCTACCTGCGCGTGCCGGGGCACCGCTTCTACCGCAGCGTCTACTTCTTCCCGGCGGTGCTCTCCCCGGTCATCGTCGGCGCTATCTTCAACCTCCTGCTCGCCTTCGACGGCCCGCTCAACACCGTGCTCGGCGGCGTCGGCATCGGGCCCACGGACTGGCTCGGCGACCCCGACGTGGCGATGTTCGTGGTGGTCGGGGTGCACGTCTGGGCGACCTTCGGCATGGCGCTGGTGGTGTTCCTCGCCGGGTTCGCCACCCTGGACGCCACGCTGCTGGACGCCGCCCGGGTGGACGGCGCGTCGCTGCCCCAGACCATCCGGCACGTGATCGTCCCCAGCCTCTCCCGCACCATCCAGTTCGTCTTCGTGACCACCATGATCGGGATGCTGACCTCCATGTTCGGCCTGCTCTACGTGATGACCAGCGGCGGCCCGGAGGGCTCGACCTACCTGCCCGAGTACTACATCTGGATCCAGCAGGGACAGATGAACCGGCCGGCGCTCGCCTCGGCCGCCTCGACGGTGTTGTTCGGCGTCATGCTCGTGGTGGGGCTGCTGCAGATCAGCCTGCTCCGGCGGGGGGTGAGGGAGGCGTGATGTCCCGCGTCCGGCCGAGCAGGTGGCTGCTCGCCCTCCCGATGGCCCTCCTGGCGCTGGCGACGATCTATCCGCTGGTCTTCACCGCCAACGTGGCGATGAAGACCCGCCGCGAGTACGTCCTCGACCGCTTCTCGCTGGCCGACGCCCTGCGCTGGGAGAACATCGCCACCGCGTGGAACACCGTCGACATGGGCCGTTACCTGGCCAACTCGGTCGGCACGGTGACCGCCGCGGTGGTCCTGCTGCTGCTGTTCGGCTCCATGGCCGGCTTCGCGCTGAGCCAACTGCGCTTCCGGGGCTCGTCGGTGCTGTTCCTGGGCTGCCTCGCGGCGCTCTTCGTCCCGTTCCAGGTGATCATGGTGCCGCTGAACCGGATCATGGCCGACGCCGGGCTCGTCGACACCTATCCCGGCCTCGTCCTCGCCTACGTCGCGCAGTTCCTCCCCTTCACGATCTTCCTGATGACCAGCTACTACCGGACCATCCCGACGGAGATCGTCGACGCGGCCCGCATCGACGGCAACAGCGTCTACGGCGTCTACCGGCGGATCATGCTGCCCCTGGGCGCCCCGGCGCTGCTGTCGGTCGGCATCCTCAACGCCCTGTTCTGCTGGAACGACGTGCTGATCGCGCTGCTGCTGATGCCCTCGGCCGAGCACCGCACCCTCATGGTCGGGGTGACCTCGCTGCGCGGGCAGTACTCCGCCGACATTCCCACCTTCGCCTCCGGGGTGCTGATCGCCGCGATCCCCGTCCTGGTGGTCTACCTCTTCCTCCAGCGTCAGATCGCCGACGGCGTCGCCGCCGGCTCCACGAAGGGCTGACATGCGGATCACCGGATACCGGACCCTCACGACCAGCCAGGAATGGGGACGCCCCGTCGGGGACGCCAACGGCGTCTTCGCCGACGGCGTCACCGCCGTGCCGATCGTCCTGGTGGAGACCGACGAGGGCATCACCGGCGTCGGCCTCGGCCCGCACGGGGACATCGAGAACATCTTCGCCGCGCTGCACGGCGAGGATCCCCGCGCCGTGACCAGCCTGTACGACCGGATGCTGCGGCAGACGTTCAAGGCGGGCCACGCCGGCTCGGTGTTCGGGACCATCGGCGCGCTCGACACCGCCCTGTGGGACATCAAGGCGCAGGCGGCCGGGCAACCGCTCTGGCGGCTGCTGGGCGGACGCGACCGGCGGGTCCCCGCCTACGCGTCCGGTCTGGACATCGGGCTCGGCGACGACGAACTGGTCGCGGCGTACGAGGGCTACGCCCGGCACGGCCTGCGGGCCGCCAAGCTCAAGGGCGGCCTCGACATCGAGCGGGACCGCGACCGCCTGCACCTGGTGCGGGACGTGTTGACCGACGCCGCGCACGGGCAGCGGCCCGGCCTGATGCTCGACGTGAACGAGGCGTGGACCCGCAAGCAGGCCGTCCGGCACGTCTGCGAGCTCGAACGCACCCTGGACCTCGTCTGGATCGAGGAGCCCGTGCGCCGGTGGGACGCCGAGGGCCTCGCCGCCGTCGGCCAGGGCATCCGCGCCTCGGTCGCGACCGGCGAGAACCTCACCGGCCTCGAACAGTACCGTCCGCTGCTCGCCGCCGCGGCGGTCGACGTCGTCCAGGCGGCCGCGGTATGGGGCGTCACCCACTTCCTGCGGGTGTCGGCCCTGGCGCACGCCTTCGACCTGCCGGTCAGCCCGATCGGCAACAGCCCCATCGGGCTGCTGCACGCCGCCACGTCGGTGCCGAACCACCTGGTCAGCGAGCTGCAGGACCTGCACGCCCCGGTCGGGGTCAGCCTCGACCTGCACGTCTCCGACGGCGCGTTCGTCCTCGGCGACTCGCCGGGCCTGGGCGTCACGGTCGCCGAGGAGAAGATCCGCCCGCCCCACCGCCCCCCGCAGGCCCCGGCCGCCGACGGCCCCAACGTCCGGCCGGAACGGGCCGGGCGACGCCTGCTGGCGGTGGCCGACCACGCCCACGCCACGGCGCGACCGCACGCCACCGTCCGGCCCGGCGCGCCCGCACACACCCACGACGGCGCCTCGCCCGCCGTCCGGCCCTGACCCCGGCCGCCACCCCACCGATAGGAGTCCCGCCCGTGCCCGTCCCGTCATCCCCCAGCAGGCGTCGGCCGGTGCTGGCCGGCGTCGCCGCGGCGACGCTCGCCGCCGCGGCCGCCGTGTTCGCCGCGGCGACACCCGCCCTCGCGGCCACCACCACCCTCTACGCGTCCCCCGCCGGCAGCGGCACCGCGTGCTCGGCCAGCCAGCCGTGTTCCCTGACCGAGGCGCAGAACGCCGTCCGCTCCCGCACCGCGTCGATGTCCGGCGACATCGTCGTCGAGCTGGCCGACGGCGTGTACCGGCTCACCGCGCCGCTGCGGATGACCGCCGCGGACTCCGGCACCAACGGCTACACCGTGACGTGGCGGGCCGCCGCGTCCGCCCGCCCCGTCGTGAGCGGCGCCCGGGCGGTCACCGGCTGGTCGCTGGTCGACTCGGGCAGGAACATCTGGCGGGCCAGCGTCCCCGCCGGGCTCGACAGCCGGCAGCTCTACGTCAACGGCGCCGTCGCCACCCGTGCGCGCACTGCCGTGAACCGGGCCGACTTCACCTTCACCACCACCGGCCTGCGGTTCAGCAACAGCGCGCTCAACTACCTCAACAACCTGGGCAACCAGAACCGGGTCGAGGTGGAGAGCGTCGGCTCGTTCACCGACCGGTACTCCCCGGTGCAGAGCATCAGCGGCAACTTCCTGACCATGCAGCAGCCGGCCTGGAACAACAACACGTTCGGCTTCGACACCCTCTCCAAGCCGCACCGGGCCGGCCCGTTCTACCTGGCCAACGCGTACGAGTTCCTCGACACGCCGGGGGAGTGGTACCTCAACCCGGGCAGCGGGCAGCTCAACTACATCCCGCTGGCCGGGCAGAGCATGAGCAGCGTCAGCGTCGAGCTGCCGCAGCTGCAGTCCCTGGTGAACGTCGGTGGCACCTACGACGCCCCCGCGCACCACATCTCGTTCAGCGGGATCACCTTCACCGGCACCAGCTGGCTCGGCCCCAGCAGCAGCAACGGCTTCGCCGACCAGCAGACCGGCGCCCACATCACCGGCACCTGGGCCCGCCCGGCCGACGCCCTGACCTCCTGCCAGGAGGGCTGCCCGCAGTTCGAGGCCACCCGTCCGCACTGGAACCAGATGCCCGCCGCCGTGCAGGTGTCCGCCGCGAACACCATCACCTTCAGCGACTCCCAGTTCGTCAACCTCGGGCAGACCGCCATCGGCATCGGCAACGACGCCAACGCCCACGCCAGCGGGGTCGGCCTCGGCACCAGCAACATCACCGTCACCCGCTCCGAGATCGCCCGCAACTCGGCCGGCGGCATCGTGGTCGGCGGCGTGCGCGCCGACGCCCACCACCCCGCCGACCAGCGGATGGTCAACCGGAACGTCACCATCAGCAACAACCGGGTGCACGACCTGGGCCTGGAGTACCGGGGCGTCGTGTCGATCCTGACCACCTACGTCAGCACCTCGCTGGTCTCCCACAACGAGGTCTACAACATGCCGTACACCGGCCTGTCGGTCGGCTACGGCTGGGGCGCCAACGACGCCGGTGGCAGCGACCACTACGCCAACCGCGGGCTGTACAACTACCAGCCGCGCTACACGACGGCCACCACCGCCTCCAACAACCAGGTCATCGGCAACTACGTGCACGACGTCATGCAGCAGATGACCGACGGCGGGTGCATCTACACCCTGTCGGCGAACCCGGGCGCGACCATCAACGAGAACTACTGCCTGCGCACCAACGGCTGGTTCGGGCTCTACTTCGACGAGGGGTCCCGTTACTACACCGCCCGCACCAACGTGTTCTCCAGCACCGGCACCTGGGCCACCGCCAACTACTGGTACGCCGAGAACATGGGCAACTTCACCGTCACCAACAACTGGTCGACCAACAACAGCACCAACGTGACCAACGGCGACCGGGGCAACGTCGTCAACAACAACACGGTCGTCAGCAACAACAACTGGCCCTCGGGTGCGCAGACCGTGATGGCCAACGCCGGTCCGCAGGGCGGCACCAACCCCTCGCCGCAGGGTGCGCAGATCGTCGGGGTGCAGTCGGGCCGGTGCGCCGAGGTCCCCAACTCCAGCACGGCCAACGGCGCCCAGGCCCAGCTCTGGGACTGCGGCGGCGCGGCCAACCAGCGGTGGACGCAGACCGCCGGCCGGCAGCTCATGGTCTACGGCAGCAAGTGCCTGGACGCCTCCGGGCAGGGCACCAGCAACGGCACCCAGGTCGTGATCTGGGACTGCAACGGCCAGGCCAACCAGCAGTGGAACGTCAACGCCAACGGCACGATCACCGGGGTGCAGTCCGGGCTCTGCCTGGACGCCAACGGCGCCGGCACGGCCAACGGCACGAAGCTCATCCTCTGGGCGTGCAACGGCGGCGCCAACCAGCAGTGGAGCCTGCGGAGCTGAGCAACCGGCGCGCAGGGCCGGCCCGTGGCCGGCCCTGCGCGCCGCACCTGTGGCGGGTTCGCGGGCGGGCGACGACGTCGCACGCGGCGCGTCGCACGCGGGCCGCCGGCCCGCTACTGGCGTCGCGATCCCCGGATGAACTGGTCGACGGCGGTCTGCGCGATCCCGTCGAGCAGCTCCGGGGCCACCAGGTTGCCGTTGACCAGCATGGCGATGCCCTGCAACGTCGCGAACAGCACGATGCCCACGCGCTCCGGGTCGCCGGCCTCCAGCACGCCCTGCGCCTGCCCCTGCACGATCAGATCGTGCATCAGCCCGACCGGCGCGGCGGCGGCCGCGACGAGATGATCGGCGCCCGGGCGGTGCTTGCTGGTGAACATCAGCTCCAGCAGCGCGGCGTCCTCGGTGGCGAACCGCAGGTAGGCCGCCGCCATGGCGTGCAGGCGCGGCCCGAAGTCGTCCCCGGCGGCGGCGAGCGCCGCGCGGAGCTCCGCGTCCAGCCGGGCGAACCCGGCCTCGGCCAGCGCGTCGAGCAGCGCCTGACGGTCGGGGAAGTGCCGGCGCGGCGCGGCGTGACTGACGCCGACCGCGCGGGCCAGCTCGCGCAGCGAGAGCTGCTCCGCGCCGTGCTGGCGCAGGCTGCGCTCGGCGGCGGCGAGCAACGTCGGGCGGAGGTTCCCATGGTGGTACGCGGGCACCGGGCCATGGTAGCCGACGATGTCGTCATTGCCAACATTGTTGTCAGCGCATACATTGTTTCCCATGACAACATTCACGACCGCCCAGATCCCCGCCATGACCGGCCGTACCGTCGTCGTCACCGGCGCGAACAGCGGCATCGGCCGCGCCGCCGCCCGCGCGCTCGCGGCCAAGGGCGCCCGCGTCGTGCTCGCCGTCCGCGACCCCGCCAAGGGCGGCGCCGCCGCCGCGACCATGACCGGCGACGTCGACGTACGCCGGCTCGACCTCGCCGACCTCGCCTCGGTCCGCGCGTTCGCCGAGAGCGTCACCGAGCCGATCGACGTGCTGATCAACAACGCCGGCGTGATGATCCCGCCGCTCGGCCGCACCGCCGACGGCTTCGAGCTCCAGTTCGGCACCAACCACCTTGGGCACTTCGCGCTCACCAACCTGCTGCTGCCGCGGATCCGCGGGCGGGTGGTCACCGTCTCCTCCGGCGGGCACCGGGCGGGGGCGATCGACTTCGACGACCTCAACTGGGAGCGCCGCCCCTACCGGGCGTTCTCCGCGTACGCGCAGTCGAAGCTCGCGAACCTGCTGTTCACCGCAGAGCTGCAGCGCCGCCTCACCGAGGCCGGCTCGCCGGTGCGCGCGACCGCGGCCCACCCCGGCCTCGCGGCCACGAACCTGCTCGGCCACCTCGACCACGACCGCTCCCTGCTGCACCGGCTCCAGACGGCGGTGACCAACCGGTTGGCGCAGAGCGACGAGGACGGCGCGCTGCCCACGCTCTACGCGGCGGTGGTCGACGTGCCGGGCGGCAGCTACGCCGGTCCGGGCGGCTTCCTCGAGGGGCGCGGTGCGCCGAAGCTCGTCGGCCGGTCGAAGGCCGCCCGGGACGGCGGGGTCGCCCGTCGCCTGTGGACGGTCTCCGAGGAGCTGACCGGCGTCACCTTCCCGCTGCCCGCGCAGCGCGTCCGGTAGCCGGTTCCCGACGGGCCGGCACGCCTCGCCCGCCCGGCCGTCCGGCCGGGCACCCGGCGTGACGGCCCGGCCACTGTCGCGGCCCGGCCCGGGAACGGGGAGGGCTATGCTTCGGCGCGGAGCATGGCCCGTCCCCCGCGCCGGGGCGGGCGTCGAGTCGAGGGCGGTGTGATGAACATCGGGGAGATCGCCCGGCGGGCGGGGGTGTCCCGCAGCACCGTGTCGTACGTGCTGAGCGGGAAGCGGACCGTGTCGGAGGCGACCCGACAGCGGATTCAGGCGGTCATCGACGAGCTGGACTACCGGCCCAACGCCAGCGCCCGCGCGCTGAAGGAGGGGCGCACCCGCACCCTCGGGCTGGTGATCCCCCCGGCCAGCCAGCGGCTGACCGACATGCAGCTGGGCTTCGTCGCCAGCGTCGTCGAGGCGGCGGCCCGGCACGACCTGGACGTGCTGCTGTCCCCGTCCGGCGGCGACCACGACCGCTCGTTCGAGCGGATCGTCGCCGGGAGGCGGGTCGACGGCGTGGTCCTGATGGAGATCCGGCTGGCCGACGACCGGGTGACCCGGCTGGCCAAGGTGGGCCTGCCGTTCGTCACGATCGGCCGGACGGCCGAGCCGCACGGCATGAGCTGGATCGACGTCGACTACGCCGGGCTGATCGCCCGGTGCGTGCACCACCTGGCCGACCTGGGGCACCGGCACGTGGCCCTGGTGAACCGTTCCGCCGAACTGGTGGCCTCCGGCTACGGGCCCAGCCACCGGGCGCTGGCCGGCTTCCGGGCGGCGGTGGCGGAGCGGGGCCTGGTCGGCGTCGACGTCTGCTGCGGCGACGACGCCGCCTCCGGCGAGGCGTGCGTGGAGCAGTTGCTCGCGACGTACCCGCAGCTCACCGCGATGGCCACCATCAACGAGGCCGCGCTGCCCGGCGTGCAGCGCGCCCTGGCCGGCGCCGGGCTGGCCGTGCCGGGGGACTTCTCCGTCACCGGGGTCGCCGCCCAGCACTGGGCCGAGGACTTCTCCCCGCCGCTGACGGCCGCCGACGTGCCGATGGTCGACATGGGCACCGAGGCGGTGGCGTTGCTGCTGGAGATCATCGCCGCGCCCGACGCCGTGCCGCGCCACCGCCTCTACAGCCCGCCTGTCTCGCTGCGGTCCAGCACCGGCCCGGCCCGGCCGCGCTGACCGGGCCGGCTACCCGCCGGTGGCCCGCCGCTGCTCCTGGGCGGCGGCGAGGAGGAGATAGCCGCTGGCGGTCCAGGTGTACGCGCGGTCCCGCAGCCCGGCGCCGGTCTCGGCGTCGAAGTTCTCCGCGAAGCCGGACTTCTCGCACAGGGCGAGGAAGCGCCGGCTGATCTCGTCGGCGAGCGCGGTGTGCCCGGCCCGGCGCAGCCCGTCCTCGACCAGCACCGTGGAGGGGGCCCAGATGGGGCCGCGCCAGTAGCCGTCGGCCAGGTAGTCGGCCGAGTCCGGCGGCTCGGTGGCCAGCCCGTGCGTGGTCAGGTGGGCCTCGACGCCCCGGGCCAGCGCGGCGGCGACCGGGGCGGGCAGGTCCGCGCCGAGCGTGACGGGCATCAGGTCGAGCAGGCTGCGGCTCGCCCGCCGTCGCCCCGTACGCGGATCGCGGGCGGTGAAGCGCCCGTCGTCCCACAGGTCCCGGAGCATGGCCGCGCGGATCCGGTCGGCCTCGGCGGACCAGCGGCCGGCGGGCTCGCCCAGCTCGGTGGCGAGGTCGGCCAGGCAGCGCAGCTGCGACACCAGGAACGCCGCGAGGTCGGCGGTCTGCAGGACCCGGCCGCCGTCGAAGGTGGTGGCGTTGTCCCAGCCGCTGTCGTTGCCGTGCTGGTAGTGGGGCAGGTCCTGGCCGGGGGCCCGGCGTGCGTCCAGCCAGAACCCGGTCCAGCGGGCCAGCCGGTCGTACGTCTGGGCCAGCGCCGCCCGGTCCGGCGGCGCGGACAGGCGGCGGCGCAGGTGCCGCAGGGCCCAGCCGTGGATGGGCGGCTTGACGTAGTTGTGCAGGACCTCGGAGTGGGTGACCGAGTCGGGCAGGGCCCCGGCCGCGTCCTGGTGGTCGAAGGGCAGCTGGAACTGGTGCCAGGCCAGCTCCGGCTCGCCGGCGGCCAGGGCGATGGCGTTGAAGCAGTGGTCCCAGCTCCACACCTTGTCCATCCAGTGCTTGGACATCAGGACGGCGGGCCGGGTGACGAAGCCCGCGGGGGCGACGGTGGCCGACCACAGCACGTACGCGGCCAGGTCAGCGGCCGGGGTGTCCGCGCCGCGCCACGGCGCGACCGCGTCGACGAAGGCGGCGAACTCGGCGCTGCGGTCGCGGCACAGCCGGTCGAAGTCGACGGGCGCGGCGTACGGCGGGCGGGCGGTCTCGTACTCCTCGATCGCCACCTCCCACGGCTGGTCGCCGGGGAGGTCGAGGAACCGGTCGGCGGTGCCGAGCGCCTCGGCGCCCGCGGTCTGCCGCAGCGCGCCGGAGAGCACGGTGACCCGGTAGCGGCGACCGGTCTCGTACGAGGTGAACACATGCGAGCCGTCGAGCGGGTCGAGGTAGAGGTAGGTGCCGCTGAACGGGGTGAGGGTGGCCGCCGCCGCGGCGATCCGCAGCCCGAGCCCCCGGCCCCGCAGCCGCAGGGTGTCCGGCCCGGCGTAGCCGGCCTCGATCCGGCCGGTGCCGTCGCGCCAGGTCAGCAGCGTGGGGGTGGCGACGACCGTGGTGTCGGACCCGGCGGGGGTCAGGCGCAGCACGGCGTGCAGCCCGGTCTGGTGCGAGACCAGGTGCAGGTCGTCGGCGTACGTCTTCTCGGCGATCACCGGGGAGACGTCGAGCCAGGATCCGCGGTAGCTGAACGGGATGTCCTGGATGGGGAACTCCGGGCCGGACGGGGCGACGGTCATGGGCGGCGAGTGCCCTTTCTCTGAACGCTTCGCAGTCGGCGAACCGATTCGACGAACCGGTTCGGACGAAGATATGTCCGTCTATGGCTGGCGGTCAAGGGCCGCCGGGCGCGACGGATCTACCAGGTGGGAAACCACGTCGTCACCGCCTTGTCACTTCATTGACATCAATCGACGTCCGGTCCTACGATCCCTGCGAATCGGTTCGCAAGCGCTGCCCTCCGGAGTGCGTCCCCACGCCCCACCAAGGAGCCGCCCGTGAAAACCCCGTCCCGCCGCAGGCCAGGAGGAGCCCGTGCGCTCGTCGCCCGCCTCGTGGTCGGCCTGCTCGCCGCCACCGCAGCCGTGACCGTCGCCGGATCCCCCGCCCGGGCCGCCGACGAGTCGATCACCGTCAACTTCGCCACGACCACCGGCACGCCGACCTACCGGGCGTCCGGCTGGATCTACGGCATGACCGAGAACGCCAGCGGACCGGCCGACCACTTCTACCGCGACGTCAAGTTCCAGTACATGCGCGCCGGCGGCGCGCAACTGCCCGGCAGCGGCTGGGTCGGCGGCAACTACGACCGCCGCTGGAACTCCACCCTCGCCCAGGCCCGCCGCACCGCCGCCCTCGGCGGCCAGTTCATCATCCTGCCGCACGACCTGTGGGGCGCCGACGGCGCCGGCATCTCCCGCTTCCCCGGCGACAACGGCAACTGGACCGACTACGACAACTTCCTCACCCGGCTCATCGGCGACGTCCGGGCGGCCGGGCTGACCGTCCAGTGGGACATCTGGAACGAACCCAACATCACCATCTTCTGGAACCGCCCGATCTCCCAGTACCTCGAACTGTGGCGGCGCACCTACCAGCGCCTGCGCTCGGAGTTCCCCAACCAGCTCATCGTCGGGCCGAGCTGCGCCTGCGTGCCGTCGACCAACCACGCCTTCTGGAACCAGTACCTGGACTTCGTCCGCTCGACCAACACCGTGCCGGACATCGTCAGCTGGCACTCGCTGCCGGGCGACCCGGTCGCCAACGTCGCCGCCGCCAACGCCACCCTCGACCCGCGCGGCATCGCCCACCCCCGGCCGTACCAGATCAACGAGTACGGCGCGACCGACGAGCAGAACCCGGCCGACGGCGCCTGGTACATCGCGCGCCTGGAACGGGCCCGCGCGGACGGCCTGCGGGCCAACTGGGCCGGCGGCGGCAACCTGCACAACGACCTCGGCAACCTGCTGGTCCGCAACTCGGCCGGCCAGCACCAACCCAAGGGCGAGTGGTGGGCCTACCGCTACTACGCCTCGCAGACCGGGCAGGCCGTCTCGGTGACCGCCAGCCAGTCCTACGACGCGTACGCCACCAAGGCCACCGGCGCGGCGAAGGTCCTCGTCGGCGGCGGGCGCACCACCGGCAACCTCACCGTCAACCTGCAACGGCTGGACACCACCAGCGGCATCGTGCAGAACAACCAGGTGCGCGTCCTCACGCAGCGCATCCCCCACAACGGCGGGGGCGCGGTGCAGGGGCCGGTCACGGTCTCGAACAGCGTGGTCAACGTGGCCAACAACAACATCGCCGTGACCCTGCCGTACGGCAACCAGACCGACACCTACACCGTCACCCTGCTGCCGCCCTCGGACGCCGGCTTCCAGTCGGTGGCGGTGGCCCAGCACTCCCAGCAGTGCCTGGACAACACGGGGCTGGGCGCCGCCGACGGCAACCCCCAGCAGCAGTACTACTGCGAGGGCGGGGACCAGCAGCTGTGGAACTTCCGCCCGGTCGACGGCGTGGCCAACACCTACACCGTGGTCAACCAGGGCAGCGGCAAGTGCCTCGACGTCAGCGGGGCGTCCACCGCCGATGGCGCGGCCGTGCAGCAGTGGACCTGCCAGAACAGTCCCAGCCAGCAGTTCACCCTCCGCAGGGTGACCTACGCCGGCAACGACTCCCACGACTACCAGCTCGTCGCCCGGCACAGCGGCAAGTGCGTCGACGTCAACGGGGTCTCCACCGCAGCCCAGGCGCGGATCCTGCAGTGGACCTGCAAACCGGTCGGCCAGAGCAGCCCGCTGAACCAGACGTGGCGGATCTGGGGCCGGTAGCCGTCCCGCCTTCCCCCCACCACCCACACAAGGAGTGACCCCGTGCGAACCCCGTCCCCCAGCGGGCCAGGACCGGCCCGCGAACCCGTACCGAGGCGGCGTCGCCCGCGCCGCCTCGGAGTCCTCGCCGGCGCGCTGCTCGGCCTCCTCGTCGTCGGCGCCGCCGCGCCCGCCGCCCTGTTCCCGGCCGCCGAGGCGGCGTCGGCGGTCACCGCCATCGAGCCGGGGCAGAGCGCCCCGGTCGTCGGCGTCCAGTCCGGCCGCTGCCTCGAGGTCCCCAACTCCAGCACGGCCAACGGCACCCAGACCCAACTGTGGGACTGCCAGGGCGGCACCAACCAGACCTGGACCTGGACGTCAGGCCGGCAACTCACGGTGTACGGCAACAAGTGCCTCGACGCCTCCGGCCAGGGCACCGCCAACGGCACGGCGGCCATCATCTGGGACTGCAACGGCCAGGCCAACCAGCAGTGGAACGTCAACGCCAACGGCACCGTCACCGGGGTGCAGTCCGGGCTCTGCCTGGACGCCAACGGCGCCGGCACGGCCAACGGCACGAAGCTCATCCTCTGGGCGTGCAACGGCGGCGCCAACCAGCAGTGGACGTCGCCGACCGCCCCGCCGACGACCCCGCCGACGACCAGCCCGCCGCCGACCGGAGGGCGGCCCTGCGACATCTACGCCTCCGGCGGCACCCCGTGCGTGGCGGCGCACAGCACGACCCGGGCGCTCTACGCGGCGTACAACGGCAACCTCTACCAGGTGCGGCGCTCGTCGGACAACACGACCCGCAACATCGGCCTGTCGGGCGCGGGCGGCACCGCCAACGCGGCGACGCAGGACTCGTTCTGCGCCGGCACGACCTGCGTGATCACGGTCGTCTACGACCAGTCCGGCCGCGGCAACGACCTGTGGTACCAGGGGTCGAGCGTGGTGCCCGGCTCGCCGCAGAGCAAGCCGGCGGTCGCGACCTCGGAGTCGCTCACGGTGGGCGGCGCGAAGGCGTACTCGCTCTACATCAACCCCGGAAACAGCTACTGGCGCGACGGCCACCTGACCGGAGTGCCGACCGGCGCCGCGCCCGAGGGCATGTACATGGTGACCAGCGGCACCCACGTCAACAACGGCTGCTGCTTCGACTACGGCAACAGCGAGACGACGAGGAAGGCCGACGCCGCCGGGGCGATGGACGCCATCAACTTCGGCACCCAGTGCTGGTTCGGCGGCTGCTCCGGCACCGGCCCGTGGGTGCAGGCGGACCTCGAATGGGGGCTGTTCCCCGGCGGGAGCAGCTCCTGGAACCCCAACCAGCGGGCGTTCACCAGCAAGTTCGTCACCGCGACGCTGAAGAACAACGGCACGAGCCGCTTCGCGATCAAGGGCAGCAACGCCCAGTCGGGCGGCCTCTACACGCTCTGGGACGGCGCGCTCCCGCCGGGCTACAGCCCGATGAAGAAGCAGGGGGCCATCATCCTGGGCAGCGGTGGGGACTGCTGCAAGCCCGACGGCGGCGCGAACCTGAGCGCCGGCACCTTCTACGAGGGGGCGATGGTCGCCGGCTACCCGTCCGACGCGACGGAGAACGCGGTGCAGGCCAACGTGGTGGCCGCCGGCTACCGCTGACCCGCCGACGGGGCCCGGGAGACTCGACCGGGCCCCGTCGTGCCGCCCCGGGCTCAGCCGGTCCGCGCCCGGCGGGCGGCCAGCTCGGTGCGGTTGCGCACCCCGAGCTTGCGGAAGATGTTGCCCAGGTGGAACTCGATCGTCTTGACCGAGACGAACAGGCGCTGCGCCGCCTCCCGGTTGCTGAGCCCGTCGGCGATCGCGGCGGCGACCCGGGCCTCGGCGTCGGTCAGCGCCGGCCGACCCGCCGCGACCGGGAACGCCGGCGCCGGCGGCGGGTCCGTGCCGGCCGGGCCCGCGCCGCCGGGCCCGGTGGTGGGCGGCCGGCCGCCGAGCAGCCGCAGGTCCTTGAGGACCAGGGCGAGTAGGCCGGCGGCACCGGCGCGGGCGTAGCCGGCGGACGCCTGCTCCAGCAGCCGGGCCGCCTCGCCGCGCCGCCCGGAGCGGCCGTGGTGCGCGCCGAGCAGCCAGGCGACGCGGGCCGCCAGCAGCCGCTCGATGGGGCGGGTCAGCCTCCCGAGCGCGGCCGTGAGCGCCGCCGCGGTCGCCGGCGAGTCCGGATCGAGGATCCACGCCCGCCACGCCGGCAGCACCGGGCCGCCCGGCCAGGAGGCGGGCGGGTCGGCGACGTCGGCGAGCAGGGTGGCGGCCAGCCCGGGCCGGCCGGCCAGGGCGTGGTGGGTCGCCAGCTCCCAGCGGTGCTCGTGTTGCAGGCCGGCGGTCACGCCGGCGTCCGTGGCCACCACGAGTTCGAGCAGCCCCACCCACGCGTCGTGGTCGCCGCGCGCGAACGCCAGCGCGACCGTGCACTCGGGTAGATGCCGGGCGACCCAGGCCGAACCGACCCGCGCGGCCAGCTCCCGGGCCTGGTCGAGATGGTCCGCCGCCTCGTCCAGGTCGCCCCGCAGCGCGTCGCACTTGGCCAGCCACGAGGTCGCCTCGGCCTGCACGTCCAGGCTGTCGCAGAGCGCGGCGAGGCGCACCGCCTCCCGCAGCTCGGCCTGCCCCCGGACCAGGTTGCCGGCCCACGCGTCACCGGCGCCGATCAGCGCGAGCAGCCGGGCCCGGTCCAGCGGTGCCAGGTCGAGGGCGGCGACGAGCGGGGCGAAGCGCCGCGCCTCCTGCGGGCGCATCAGGGTCAGCGCGGCCGTCAGCGCGCACTCGACCAGCACCGGATCGTCGCCGAAGGCGTTCTGGTCGAAGATCCGCAGGGCCTTGTCGAGGTAGTCCGGCCCGTCGGCGAGGCCGGCCCGGGTCGCCGCGGTGCCCGCGAGCGTGCAGTAGATCAGCTCCGTCCGTGGCGAGCGGACCGCGTCGTGTGCCTTCCGCGCGCGGGCCAGGAAGGGCAGCATCTGGTGGCTGTCGGCGGTGCGGGACAGCGCGACGAACGCCCGGAAGGCCAGGCGGGCGGCCCGGTCCGGGTCGGCGCTGTCGGCCGCCGACAGGAGACGCTCGGCCACGATCTCGGTAGACACGCCGGTGAGCGTAGAACCGGGGTCCAAGCCCGGGATTTCCCCGGTGTCCCCCCGGCCCCCGCCGGCAGACACTGCTTGCCACCCGCCGGCCCCCCGGCGGCGACCTCGTCCGGAGCCTCCATGATCCTCATCCTGACCGCCCCCGACGACGTGCACGCCGACGCGGCCGAGGTGGAGCTGCGCCGCCGCGGCGAGACCTGGGTCCGCTTCGACCCGGCCGACGTGCCGGCCCGCGCGTCGCTGTCGGTCGCCGTCCGCGACGGGCGGCTGACCCGTACCCTCGTGCGCCACCCCGACCCGTCCAACCCCGGCGCGGGCCCCGCCGCCAGGCAGGTCGTCGACCTCGACGCGGTGACGGCCGTCTGGTTCCGCCGCCCCGGCAACCCGGTCGCCCCCGCCCACCTCGGCGACCCGTACGCGCGGTACGTGGCCGAGGAGAGCCGGCAGTTCGTCGGCGACGTCTGGGAGACCCTCGCCGAGGTGCCGACCCTGCCCGCGCCCCGCCCGGTGGTCCTGCGGGCCCAGCAGAAGGTCCGCCAGCTCCAGCTCGCGGTGCGCCTCGGCTTCGACGTGCCGGCCACCGTCGTCGGCAACGACCCGGCCGCCGTGCTCGACCTGTTCGGCCACACCGGCGGCCGGCTGATCGCCAAGCAGGTCGGCCTGACCGACATCGGCAACGAGCTGATGCGCTTCACCGAGCCCGTCACCCACCGCGACATCGGGCACGTCGACGGGGTACGGCACTGCCCGTTCATCGCCCAGGCCCGCGTGCCCAAGCAGGTGGAGCTGCGGGTCACCGTCGTCGGCGACCGGGTGTTCACCGCGGCCATCGACTCGCAGCGCTCCAACCACGCCCGCCACGACTGGCGGCGGCAGGACGGCCGCAACACCCCACTGAGCCCGTACGACCTGCCCGCCGACGTGGCGGCGCGCTGCGTGGCGCTGACCCGCGCGCTCGGCCTGTGCTACGGCGCCCTGGACCTGATCGTCACCCCCGACCGCCGGTACGTGTACATCGAGATCAATCCCAGCGGCCAGTACCTGTGGGTCGAGGAGGAGACCGGGCTGCCCATCACGGCAGCCGTGGTCGACCTGCTGACCGGGGTCGCGTCCACCACCGGAGCCGCCGCATGAGCACCCTGGACCCGGCCCTGCTCGACGAGGCCCTCACCCTGGCGCGGGAGCTGACCCGCTCGCGGGCCAGCCTGCGCGACGGGCAGCACCGGCTCGCGTCCCTGCGACACCGCTGGCCGCAGGCCGATCCCGCGCTCGTGCGGGACGAGGAGAGCAGCGACGGCTCGGTCTCCTTCGACGTGCTGCTGCGCGAGCCCGCCGGCACGGTCTCCGTCGCGTACAGCCCGGCCCCGGCGCTGCCGTGGCCGCTGCGCGGGGCGATCCGGCACTCCGAACACCACCTCGTCCGGGTCGGCACCCGGACGCTGCTGGTGGGGGAGGCCCTGGCCGCGCTCGACTTCCTCTGGTACGACCACGACGTGCTCGCCCGGCTGGTCGACACCGGCGTGCTCGCCGCCGAGCTGGAACTGCACCCCGTGGAGGTCACCGACGACGAGCTGCAGGCGGCGGCCGACGCGTACCGCCGGGCGAAGGGCCTGCTCGACCCGGCGTCGACCGCGCGGTGGCTGGCGGAGCGGGGGTTGTCCGCCGCGGACTTCGCCGACCTGGTCGCCCACACGGTGGCGGTCGCCCGGCTGCGCGAGCGGGTGGTGGCCGACCGGCTGCCGGCCTGGTTCGCCCGGCACCGGTCGGACTTCGACACCCTCGTCGTCGCCTGGGCCGCCGACGCGGCGCTGCCCGCCGAACCGGAGGCGGCCCTCGCGGCGGTGGCCGGGGCCGTGCGCGCCGGCCGGGCCGCCGGGGTGCTGCGGACGGTCGCCACCGCGGCGGCCCCGGAGGTGCGCGCCGCCTGCGGGCCGGTGCCGACCGTCGTCGCCGGCACGCCGGTGACGGCCGTCGTGGTGGCCCGGGAGCCCGCCGAACTGGACGACGCCGTCCGGCCGCTGGTCGAGCGGGCCGTGTTCGACGGGTGGCTGGCCGACCGGCGGGCGGCCACGGACGTCGAGTGGTTCTGGCTGCCCCGGGACCGGACGGCGCGACCGCGGTGACCGGCCGGCGGCGGGTGCCCGTGGTGCTCCAGGTCGCCGCCACCGACTGCGGCCCCAGCGCGCTGGCCATGCTGTTGGCCGCGTCGGGCCGGACGGTGCCCGTGGCGAGGCTGCGGGCCCACCTCGACGTCGGCCGCGACGGGCTGAGCCTGCGCGACCTGCGGGACGCGGCGCACGAGTTCGGGCTGCGCTGCCGGGCGATCGCGCTGCCGGCCCTGCGGCAGGACGCGACCCGTCTGCGGGAGCTGCCGCTGCCCCTGGTGGCGCACTGGAACGGCGACCACTACGTGGTGGTGGAAGGCGTCGGCCGGCGCGGCGTCGACGTCGTCGACCCGGCCGTCGGGCGGCGGCGGCTGACGCCCGCCCAGTTCTGCGCCGGCTCGACCGGGGTGGTGCTGCTGGCCGAGCCCGCCGGCCCCGCGCCGCCGGTCACCCCCTCCCCAGGGCCGGTGCGCCAGCTGCTCGCGCCGGTGCTCCGCCGGCACACCGGGCTGCTCGCCGTGCTGGCGGCGGCGTCGCTGCTGATCACCGTGGCGGGGCTGGCCGTGCCGTGGGCGACGGCGGCCATCATCGACGCCGCGACGCCCCCGCAGGCGTCGTGGCTCGCCGCCGTCGCCGCGCTCGCGGCGGTCACCGGCACGCTGTCGCTGGCGCGGGGCCTGGCCGTGACCGCCCTGCAACGCCGCATCGGCACCCGGCTCGGCATCGACACGGTGACCCGGCTGTTCGAGGTGGTCTACCGGTACTTCCAGCGCCGCTCGGCCGGCGACCTGATCGACCGGGTGCGCGCGGTCGGCTCCGTGCGGGACCTGCTGGCGTCGTCGCTGGTGGCCACGGCGCTCGACGCGCTGCTGGTCGTCGGCTACCTGACCGTGGTGGCCGTGCTGGCCCCGCTGCTGGGCCTGGTGGCCGCCGGCGTCATCGCCGTGCAGGTCGGCACGGCGGCGTGTATCGGCAGTCGCGCCAGCGCCCTGCAACGGGAGGAGCTGCTGGCCTCGGGCGAGGAGGCGGCCCGGCTGACCGACGCGCTGCAGGGCATGGCGGCGATCCGGGTCGCCGGGGCGCAGCGGCGGGTGCTGCGGCGGTGGCAGGAGTCGTTCGACCGGGGCGTCGACGCGGCGTACCGGCTGGCCCGGCTCTCGGCGGCCGGGGAGGCGCTGCTCGCCGCGTGGTCGGTGGCCAGCCCGGTGCTCATGCTCCTGGTGGCGGCCCGGCTGGCCGACTCACCCGGGCGGGCGGCCGGGCTGGCCGCGCTCGCGGTCGCCGCGATCACCCCGGCGGTGGCGCTGGCGCAGCGGCTGCCGTCGTTCACGCTGCTGACGCCCACGGTGGACCGGCTGGCCGACATCGCCCAGGCACCCGTCGAACAGCCCGCCCCGGGGCGGCCCGCGCCCGCGCTGATCGGCCTGGTCACCCTCACCGGGGTGGGCTTCCGGTACGACCGGCGCTCCCCCTGGGCGCTGCGGGGGGTGACCGCCGTGTTCCGGCCGGGGGAGAAGGTCGCCGTGGTCGGCGGCTCGGGCAGCGGCAAGAGCACCCTGGTCGGCCTGCTGACCGGGCTGTACGCGCCGACGGAGGGCCAGATCCGGTTCGACGGCGTCGACCTGACCACGCTGGAGCTGGCCTCGGTGCGCCGGCAGATCGGCGTGGTGTTGCAGGAGACGTACGTCGGCGCGGGCACCCTGCGCGAGGCGCTGACCCTGTCCCGGCCCGACGCCTCCGACGCGGCGATCGCCCGCGCGATCCGGCTGGCCGCGCTGCACGACGACGTGGCGGCCCTACCGATGGGGTTGCAGACCCGCCTCGGTGACGGCGGGGCCGGCCTGTCCGGCGGGCAACGGCAGCGGGTCGCGCTCGCCCGGGCCCTGCTGGCCGAACCCGCCCTGCTGATCATGGACGAGGCGACGAGCGCGCTGGACACGGTGACCGAGGCGGCGGTCGAGGCCGGCCTGCGCGCGCTGCCCATGACCCGGGTGGTGATCGCGCACCGGCTCTCCACGGTCGCCGACGCCGACCTGGTGCTGGTCCTCGACGGGGGCCGGCTGGTGGAGTGCGGGCCGCCCGGGGTGCTGCTGGCCGCCGGTGGCGCGTTCGCCCGGCTGGCCGGCGCAACAACCGCTCCCGGCGTCGCCCGGGCCTGGTCCGGCACCGCTCCCTGACCGACCCCAGCGATCTTGTCGGTCGCTACTGTTAGCCTCCGTGCGTCGTCGATCATGACGGATTCCTTGGGGAATCTGGTGATTTCGCCATTGCGGAGGGTGTTCCTGATGGGCTGGCTAGCGGTGGGAGACTCGTACGAGATCTCCCTCGTGGACGGAAAGGTGGCGGCCCGGTCGGCCGGCCCACGGGCCACCGGGCGTCCACTGAAGACCCTCCCCAAGGCGTTGCGGGACGACCCGGAGGTCGACCGGCTGCGGCAGCTCGCCCAGTGGCTGGACCGGCACGCCGCCGAGTGCCTGGCCCGGGTCGACGCCTGGGTGGTGTCCTCGCTGCCGGTGCCGACCGCGCTGCTGGCCCGGGTCTGGCCGGACCCGGCCTGGCGGGACGCGCTGCGCGACCTCGTGGTGCTCGGCGACGACCCGGCCGCGCCGGGCTTCCTGCGCGACGTCACCGACGGCGGCGACCTGCGGATGGTCGACCTCGACGGGGAGACCGTCCGGCTGTCGCCGACCACTGCCCGGCTGCCCCACCCGGCGCACCTGCCCGCCCTGGCCGACCTACGCGAGTTCGCCGACGAACTCGACATCACCCAGCGCGTCGAGCAACTGCACCGGGGCACCTGGTCCCGGCCCGCGACCCTGACCGACCGGGACACCACCGTCACCGACTTCCGGGGCACGAAGGTGCCCAACCGGTTGGCCGTCCGGGCCGCCACGTTCGGCTTCCGGGTCTCCGGCTCGCAGGTCAGGTGCCGCGTCTGGGAGGGCGGCCACACGGTCGAGGCCGCCCTGGGCTTCGACGAGGACTACTGGGACTCCGAGGCGACGCTGGGCGGCCTGTCCTGGACGGTCGTGGACGGGCCGACCCTGCGGCTGGCCGAGGTCGGGCCGGTCGCCTGGTCGGAGGGGATGCGCATGGCCACGGCCCTGTCCGGCGCCGCGACCACCACGGGGAGGACGGCATGACCGCGACCACCACCACGACCACTGCCGCGGCCCCGCCGTCGGCGGAGAGCCTGCTGGCCGCCGGGGCGGTGCTGCCGACCGGCGCCGCCGGGGCCGGCGACGTCGCGGTGCCGCTGACCGCCCGCAGCTACGGGCACCCGGTCCTCGGTGACCGGCCGGTCGTACGGCTGGTCGACGCCGCCCTCGGCGAGGGCGAGGACGCCGCCGTGGGCTTCCTCGGCCTCGCCCCGGCCGCCGAGCCGGCCGTCGTCGGGCTCGGACCCCGCCGTCCGTTGGCGTTCCCCGAGTGGGTGCTGGTCCACCACCCGGCCGACGGCCGGCACGTCCTGGCGGTGGTGCCCGAGCTGCGCAAGCTCGCCCGGCAGGCCCGGTCCCGGCCCAAGGTCGCCCTGGACGGGCACCTGGCCGTCGCCGAGCGGTTCGCCCGCACGCTGCCGCACGTGCTGCCGACGTTCTTCGAGCAGGCGGCTCGGGTGTTCCTGGCCGTCGGGCAGGACACCTACGCGACGCAGCTGTTCAACAAGGCGCGCCGGGCGGAGGCGCAGCACGGCCTGCCCATCGACCTGAACCGGCTCGACGAGGTCTACCTGGAGTTCGCGTCCGCCAAGGTGGTGTCCGGCGCCGCGCTGGCCGGCTACGCGCGGGAGCTGTCCGCCCAGTTGCCGCCCGGCGAGGCCCTGGACCGGTTCTGCCGGCTGGCGCTGCGGGCCGCCACCACCGGCGTGGTGCCGTCCACCCAGTCGGCCACCGCGGTCAACCGGCTGGCCCGGGCCGCCGGCAAGGCCGACGCCGGCGCCGCCGACCGGGTGGCCGCCTACCTGACCGAGCTGCTCCGGCTGCCCGCCGTCGCCGGGGCGCCGGCCGGCTGGTGGCGGGCGCACCTGCCCGCGGTGGCGGCGCTGGCCGGCCGGGAGCCGGCGGTGCGCGGCAACCTGCTCGACCTGATGCCCACCGACCGGGACGACCTGGTCTCCTGGCTGGCCCTGCTGACCGAGACCGGCGCCCTCGCCGGGCTGTGGAACCCCGACGTGCCGGACGCGGCCCGCCCCCGCGACGGTGCCGCCGGGTGGCTGCGCCGCTTCCTCGACCGGGCCACCTCCGGCTACCGGCCCCCTCGGCTTCCGGCGCTGTATCCGCTGGTCGAACGGATGGCCGACCGGTTGCGCGCCGAGCTGGCCGACAGCGGCGAGACCCTCGCCATCGGCGAGGACCTGGACCTGCTCGACCTGCTGCTCGCCCTCGACCTGCCGGTTGCCGCGCCGCGGCAGCGCGAGACCCTGGACCTGGCGCAGTGGGCCAGGACCGGGGGAGAACGGGACCTGCGCGCGCTGGCCGGCGACGACCGGTTCACCGAGCCCCTGCGCCGAGGGCTGGCCCGGCTCGACAACGAGTCGGAGACGCTGCGCCGGCTGGCCGACACGCCGGGCCTGCGGCCGCTGCTGGCCGACTGGCTGCGGGGCCGCGTCCGCGACCGGTTCACCGCCGGGCTGCCGTACCTGCGGGAGTCGGTGGGCTGGCTGGGCGGGCTCCCGGCCGAGGCGCTGCGACTGGTCACCGACGACGCCGACGGGCCCGACGCCGGCCCTGGTGGCGACCTCGGGTGGGCCCTCGGCGTCGACCTCGCCGAGCAGGTCGCCGCCAGCCTGCGCGGCGGCATCTTCGACGAGCTGGGCTGGCCGGAGTGGGAGACGGCCTGGCAGGAGGTGACCGGCGGCGACCACCGAATCGAGACGACCCGGCAGGAAGCCTGGCCCTACGTGATCCTCGGCGGCCCCACCACCGTCCGCGTCATCGGCGCCGAGGGCATCGTGCTCCGCCACGACCTGCGCATCCCCGCCCGTGACCGGTGGGGCGAGCCCGGCTACCACTACGTCGACGGCCGCCTGCTGGTCTTCTGGCGCTCCCAGGAGCTCGACTACAACCTGCGCGGCTACTGGCACACGGCCCCCGACGAGCCGCAGCCCCTCCAGGGCCGCACCCGCGGCAGCCAGCCGCGACGCAACACGATCACCCTGCCCCTGGCCGGCGGCGGGCGGACCACCGGCGGCGGCGTGCTGCACGCCGGGGACACCGCCGTCCCCGACGAGCTGCCGGTCATCACCGACGGCACCACCCACTGGGTCTACCGCAGGGACGACGACGGCGACCACGGCTGGCGCGAGCACGACCCGGCCAGCGGCGCCCACGGCCGGCGCAGCCTGCCCCGGTTCCTGGCCGACCTGCCCGCCGGGGAGCGCCTCACGGAGCGGACGAGCTGGCTGCGGTCCGCCCTGTCGCCGCAGGCCACCCCGGCCGCCGCGCCGGTGGACGGCCTGCTCGGCTGGCGGGTCGTCACCCGGCCCGACGGCTCCGTGTGCGGCGAGGACCTGGCCGGCCGCGCCGTCACCGTGCCGGCGGGACAGGAACCGGTCGCCGCGCTGGTGCTGCCCGGCGATGAGCGGCCCCGCGCCGTGCTCGGCAACCTCGCCCTGCTCGACCCGGACGGCGTCGCGTCGGCCGTGGCCGGGGTGTCCGGCCAGGACTACACCCCCGGCGCGGTGCCGCTGCCCGGCCCGGACTTCCTCGGCAATCTGCTGCCCCGGGACCCGGCCGGCTCCACCGCCCTGCGCCGGATCGACCGGGACGCCGTCGCCGGTCTGCTCGCCGCCGCCGTCGACGAACGACGCGCCCAGCTGGCCGACGCGGCGGCGACGCAGGCGGCGGCCAGCCGCCCCGGCGCGACCGCCCCGGCACGGGCCGGCGGGCCGGCCACCACCGCCCCTGACCCGCTGGTCGCGCTGATCCGGTCGGCGGTGCCGGCGATCAGCCACGACGCCCTGCTCGCCGGGGTCGCCGGGGTGCTGCGGATGGCCGCCCGCGTCCGCACCGACCTGGACGCGGCGACCGGGCGGCTCACCCGGGCGCTCTCCGCGCCGGCGCAGGCCCCGGTGGCCACCGCCGCCGGCCCCACGGACCGGCGGCTCAGCGCGGCGCTCGACGGGCTGCGCGGCACGGCCTACGGGGAGGCCGACCTGGCCCACGCCTTCACCCAGTTCCAGGCGCTGGACGCCCAGCGCTCCGCCACCGGCGGCGTCGACCCCGGGGTGCGCCTGCACATCGACGGGCCGGTGCTGCCCGGCGCCCTGCACTGGTGGCCGGTGCTCGACGGCGTCGCGGCCGTCGCCTACCGGGCCGTCGCGGCGGTCACCCCCGACGAGCAGCGGGAGGACCTGGCCGCCCTGCTCACGGAACTCGACCGGCTCGACCTGACCACCGCCACCGAACCCGCCCGGTGGCGTCGGCTGCGGCTGCACCTGCTCGACGACGACCTGAACGACGCGCAGGGCAAGCGCCGGCATCCTCGGCCGGGCATCCTGCCGCTGCCCGACGGGGCGTTCCTCGCCGTCCTCGCCGCCAGCGGCACCCGCACCGGCTACCACCTCGACGCGTTGCACCACGACCCGGCCGGCGTGTTCGCCGTGCCCGAGCCGTACACGGTGGACGCCTCGACCCCGGTCGGCGACGCCCGGCCGGCCGGCTGGCTGGCCCGCTTCCGCACCGAGTGGGCCGCGCGCGGCCCACTGCCGTGGCGGCCGGAGGCGGCCGAGCGCTTCGCCGAGCTGACCGGCGTCACCCCCACCGCCGCGAAGCTGGTGCTGGCCGGCCTGCCGCACGCGGACTCGGCGACCCCCGTGCCGGTCGAGGCCCGCCGGGCGCTCGGCATCCGGCAGGTCGCCGAGGTCAAGCTGGCCTTCGGCGTGCTCAACGAGGCCGCCGCGCCGCTGCGCCGGGCCGTGGTCGCGGCCCTGCTGCCCGCCGACCCGGCCCGGCTGTGGACCGACGGGCCGGACGTCGACGCGGCGGCAGAGGTCTGGAACGCCGCCCTCGGCCGCCGGGTCGTGGTGCCCGAGCACCTGCTCGCCGCGGCGGTGCGCGCGGTCCGTGCGGCCTGGAGCCCCGCCCAGGCGTTGCCGGCGCTGCTCGACCCGGCCCGGTCGGTCGAGCTGAGCACCGACCTGGCCTTCCGGATCAGCGGCGACCGGGCCCGGCCGGTCGACGAGCGGGCCACCGGCTTCACCGGCGCGGTGCTGACCTCGACGGTCGCCCTGACCGCCTGGGTCGCCCACCACACGCCGGCCGGCGACGCGTGCCGGGCCGCGCTGCCGGCCGCCCTGGCCGCGATCCGGGAGCGGCTGGCCAACCCGGAGCTGCTGCTCGACCTCGACCGGTACGTCTCCCTGCCCAACTTCCGCCAGGTGGCGGGCACCCCGTCGGAGACCGGGAAGGGCTGGGAACGCTACGGCGCGATCGTGCTGGCCACCCACGACGACCAGCCCTCGCCCGCGCTGCGGCCGGACCTGCTCGACGCCGACGGTACGGACCCGTACCTGCCGACGCTGCGCTACGACGCGGCCCGGCCGTACCCGATGGAGGTGGCCCTGCGGCTGGTCCGCGACCCGCGGTTCGCGGCGCTGCTCGCCGACCCCGGCGACCCGGCCGGCGGCGAGCGGGCCGCCGACGGGACGTGGTGGCCGCAGGACCCGACCCGGTCCGTGCCCGACCTCGTCGCCGAGGTGGTCACGGCGCACGGCCTGGGCGCCGACGCGGCGGCGGTGTACCTGATGCTGCTGGCCATGCCGGACCCGACCGACCGCAACACGGCGACGTGGACCGGCTGGAAGCCGGCCCGGCTCAAGGCCGCCCGCGCAGAGCTGGCCGGCACCGACCTGGTCGTCGCCGCCAGCCGGCCCCGGGCCGGTCGGTCGCTGTTCCTGCCCGGCCCGTGGCTGGCCCGCGGCGGCGGGCAGGCCCCCATCGAGGGCTGGAAGGCCACCCTGTTCGACCTGGCCCCCGACGGCACGGCCGCGCTCGGCGTCACCGTGCCCGGCGAGCCGGTCGCCGACCTGTACCGGCGGGCCTGGCGGCGGTCGTGCGACGGCGACCCGCCCCGCCTCGACGCCCCGGCCACCCGCGCCCCGCGCTGATCCCCGCGTCGGCGGTGGGGCCGCCGGCCCCACCACCGACCTCCCGCACGTCCGACACCAGTGAGAGATCGAGGAACCCCGTGACCGTGACGGAACACGTCCGCCCCACCGCGGCGCCGGACAACGCCGCCGCCCAGGTGCTCTCCGCCGAGCAGCGGTACGCCGACGAGCTGGCCTTCCTGGCCGCGTACGACGACGGGGCCCGGCCGCCGGGCTGGGCGCTGACCCCGCGCGCGGTGGTCACCTTCATCCGGGGCAGCGACGGCGAGGCGCTGTCGCTGCCGGCCGACCGGCGTAGCCGCCCCGGCGGCGTCGACCTGCCGGCGAGCATGACCATCGCGCCGAAGTTCGTCGGCGAGCGCAGCCTGGTCGAGCGGTGCGTGGTCACCCTGGCCGGCGAGCGGGGCCTGCTGCTCGTCGGCGAGCCCGGCACCGCCAAGTCGATGCTCTCGGAGCTGCTGGCCGCCGCCATCTGCGGCACCAGCGCCCTGACCGTGCAGGGCACCGCCGGCACCACCGAGGACGCCTTCCGGTACGGCTGGAACTACGCGCTGCTGCTCGCCCAGGGCCCCACCCCCCAGGCCCTGGTCGACTCGCCGGTGCTGACCGCGATGCGCACCGGCCGGGTGGCCCGGATCGAGGAGGTCACCCGCTGCCTGCCCGAGGTGCAGGACGCCCTGGTGTCCATCCTGTCCGACCGGCGGATGAACGTGCCGGAGCTGTCCGGCACCGGGGACGGCCTGATCCGTGCGACGCCCGGGTTCACCGTGATCGCCACCGCCAACCTGCGCGACCGGGGCGTGTCGGAGATGTCCTCGGCCCTCAAGCGCCGGTTCAACTTCGAGACGGTCCACCCGATCGCCGACGCGGGCACCGAGACCGACCTGGTCCGCCGGCAGGCCACCGCCGCCGTCGAGCGCGCCGGAGCACCGTACACGGTGGACGACGCGGTGCTCGACGCCCTGATCACGGTGTTCCGTGACCTGCGCACCGGCCGGTCGGGCGAGGGCTGGGACGTGGAGCGGCCCGGCACCGTGATGTCCACCGCCGAGGCGGTGCAGGTGGCGGCGTCGCTCGGGCTGGCCGCCGCGTACCTGCCCGGCGGTGACCCGCTCGACCTGGTCCCCGGGCACCTGCTGGGGGTGGTCCGCAAGGACGACGAGAACGACCACGCCCGGCTGCTCGGCTACTGGGACGGCCCGGTCCGCCGCCGCGCCGAGGACGGCTCGGCGATGTGGCGTCGGCTCTGGGACCTGCGGGCGAGCCTGCGGTGACGCCACCGTCCCGCGAACCCGCCGGCCCGGCCGGCGCACCGGCCGTGCTCGACCCGCCGGCAGGCGGCCCGGCCGCGACCGACCTGTCGGCCGCCGACCCGCGCGCCGTGGTCGACGCCCTCGCCGCCTCGGCGCGGCCCTACCTGATCGGGGTGCGGCACCACAGCCCCGCCCTGGCGTCGGTGGTCCCCGCCCTGCTGGACGCCGCCGGGGCCGAGGTGGTCGCCGTCGAGCTGCCGGCGGACTTCCAGCACTGGCTGCCGTACCTGTCCGACCCGGCCGCCCGGGCGCCGCTGGCCGTGGTCGGCAGCCACGGCGCGGACGGGCCGATGGGCTTCTACCCGTTCGCCGACTTCTCGCCGGAGCTGGCGGCGATCCGCTGGGCCCGGCAGCGCGGCGTCGAGGTGATCTGCTGTGACCTGCCGCTGGCCGATCCCGGCTGGACGGCCGCCGGCGCGGCTCCGACGACCGTCGGCGGTGCCGACGCGGACCAGGGCGTGCCCGGCCCCCGCCCGGCGCGCTACGCCGCCGGGCTCGGCGCCAGCGGCACCGGCCGCGACGGCGACGACATGTGGGACCGGGTGGTCGAGGTACGCGCCCCGGGCTGTTCGCCGGAGGCCGTGCGCCGGGCCGCCCTCGGGGTGGGCTGGGCGATGCGCGCCGACAGCGCCGGCGACGAGGGCGTACCGGCGCGGGACCTGGCCCGCGAGGAGCACATGCGCCGGGTGCTGGCCGACGCGGGCGCGGACGGCCGACGGGTCGCCGCCGTCGTCGGCGCCTTCCACGCCCCGGCCCTGCTCGCGCCCGACGCCGCCGGTCACGCCGGCCCCGCCACCGGCGGCCCGGCCCGGTCGACCGACGGCCCGCTGGGCGGGGCGGCCGACCGGTCGAGCGCCCCACCCGGCGACGCCGTCGCCACCTCGCTGGTGCCCTACGCGTTCGATCTGCTCGACTCCCGGTCCGGCTACCCGGCCGGGATCCGCGACCCGCGCTGGCAGCAGGCCGTCCTCGCCGCCGGCGGTGACCCGGACCGGATCCGGGCCGCCGCCGCCCGCGCCGTCACCGACGTGTGCCGGGAGCTGCGCGCGGCCGGGCACACCGCCGGCACCGGCGAGGCCGCCGAGGCGGTGCGGCTCGCCGACGACCTGGCCCGGCTGCGCGGCCTGCCCGCCCCCGGCCGGGGCGAGGTGCTGGAGGCGGTCACCACCGTGCTCGGCCAGGGCGAGCTGCTCGGCCGGGGCCGCGCCCTGGCCCGTGCGCTGGAGACCGTGCTGGTCGGCGCCGACCGGGGACGGACGGCCCCCGGCACGCCCCGCTCCGGGCTCGGCCCGGCGGTCGAGGCGGCGCTGGCCGCGCTGCGCCTGCCCCACCCCGACAGCCCGAAGGCCCGCGAGGTCCGCCTGGACCCGCTGCGCACCGACCTGGACCGGCGGCGGGAGGTCCTGCTGCACCGCCTGCACGTCTGCGGTGTCGGCTACGGCGAACCCGTCGCGGTGACCGGCACCGGCGACGGGGCCGCCCTGACCACCCGCTGGCAGCTGGCCTGGACCCCGTCCGTGGCGGCCCGTCTGGACCTGGTCGGCGTGCGCGGGGTCACCGCGGCGCTGGCCGCGACCGGCACGCTGCGGGAGCGGTTCCGCCGCGAGGTCGCCGACGGCGGGCCCACCGCCGCGCAGCTGCTCGCCGGGCTCCGCGACGCCGCCCGGTGCGACCTGCCCGAGCTGGTCGCCGACCGGCTCGACCTGGCCGCCGCCGTGCTGCCCGCCACCGGCACGCTGCCGGAGCTGCTGGCGGCACTGGACCTGCTGGAGGCGCTGCGCCGGCAGCACCTGCCCGGCACCACCGCCGAGAGCCGGGACCGGGCGGCCGAGTTGGCCGTCGTGCTGCTGGACGCGGCGGTGCGCGGGCTGCCGGGCCTGGCCGGCAGCGACGCCGCGGACGACGCGGCCGCCCTGGTCGACCTCGCCGTGCGGGCCGGGCAGGACCGGATCGGCCTGCGCCTGGACGCCGCCCTCGACGACCTGACCCGGTCGGGCTCGGCGCTGATGCAGGGCGCCGCCCTGGCGGCCCGGGTGCTGCTCGACCTGACCGACCTGGCGACCCTGGGCACCCGCGTGGCCGGCTGGGTCGACGCGGCCACCGGGCCGGACACGCGACGGCACCTGCACCGGCTGCTCGGCGGCCTGCTCACCGCCGCGCACCCCCTGCTGCAGTCCGCGCCCGCCGCGCTGGACCCGCTGCTGGACCGGGTCGAACGACTCACCGACCCCGAGTTCCTGGACCGGCTGCCCGCGCTGCGGGGCGGGTTCGACGCGCTCACCCCGGCGGCCCGGGAGCGGCTGCTGGACACCGTCGCCGAACGGCTGGGCGACCGGCTCGACCTGTCCCTGTCCGCCCCGCCCGAGCTGCTGGCCCGGTGGGCCGCCGCCGACGCGGCCGGCCGGGCCGTGCTGCTCGCCCGCGCCCTGCCGCTCCCGGGCCCGGACGCCGGTGCCGTCGACGCCCCCGTCGGCGGCGGGGACCGGGCGGCGGCTGCGCCGGGCGGCGGGCTGACCCCGGCCGACCGGTGGCGGCTGCTGCTCGGCCGGCAACCCGACCGGCTGCCGGCCGACGCCCGCCGCTACGCCCGCGCCCTCGACGAGTTGTACGGGGCGGGGCGCGGCGAGGGCGGCATCGACCTCGGCCCCTCGGCAGGCGGTGGGCAGGAGCCCGCCTTCCCGACGGCCCGCGAGTGGGCCGACGAACTGGAGGCGCTGTTCGGCACGACGGTGCGCGAGGAGGTCATCGCCCGGGCCGCCGAGAACGGCCGCACCGACGTGCTCAGCGAACTCGACCCGGCCTCGGTGCGCCCCTCGGTGGAGCTGCTGGCGTCGGTGCTGTCGCTGGCGGGCGGCCTGCCCGAGGCGAAGCTGGCCGCGTTGCGGCCCCTGGTGCGGCGACTGGTCGAGGAGCTGACCGCGCGGTTGGCCAACCAGGCGCGGCCGGCGTTGACCGGGCTGACCAGCCCGCGCCCGACCCGCCGACCCGGTGGGCGGATCAACCTCGCCCGTACGCTGCGGGCAAACCTGGCGCACACCCGGCGGCTCGGCGACGGCCGGACGGTGGTCGTGCCGCAGCGCCCGGTGTTCCACACCCGCACCCGCCGGGAGGCCGACTGGCGGCTGGTGCTGGTGGTCGACGTGTCCGGCTCGATGGAGGCGTCGGTGGTGTGGTCGGCGCTGACCGCCGCCGTGCTGGCCGGGGTGCCCACCCTGTCGACCCACTTCCTCGCCTTCTCCACCGAGGTGGTCGACCTGACCGACCGGGTCGACGACCCGCTGTCGCTGCTGCTGGAGGTGCGCGTCGGCGGCGGCACGCACATCGCCGCCGGGCTGGCCCACGCCCGCTCGCTGGTGACCGTGCCGAGCCGCACCATCGTCGCCGTGGTCAGCGACTTCGAGGAGGGCTACCCGCTGGCCGGGCTGCTCGGCGAGGTCCGCACCCTGGCGTCGGCCGGCGTGCACCTGCTGGGCTGCGCCGCGCTCAACGACCGGGGGTTGCCCTGCTACTCGGTGCCGGTCGCCGAGCAGCTTGTCGCGGCCGGGATGCCGGTCGCCGCGCTCAGCCCGCTCGAACTCGCCCGCTGGGTGGGCGACCGTGTCCGGGGAGGATCACGTTGACGAACCGTACCCCCACCGCCGTGGCCGCGGACCGGTTACCGCCGGTGTCGCCGGCGGTCGCCGCCGCGGCGGTGGCGGCCCTGCCGTCGCGGCTGCGCCGGCGGCTGGACGCCACCGTCGAGCGGCTGGCCGCGCTGCCGGTCGGCCAGGTCGACGGCGGCGTGTCGGTCGAGTGTGGGCCGGAGGCCCTGGTCGTGCTGCGGCCCGGCCCGACCGGCGCGGTCACCGGTCCGGAGCAGGCCCGGTGTGCCTGCCTGCTGGCACCCCGCTGCCTGCACCTCGCGGCGGTCCTGGCCGCCTGCCCGGTCGCCGACCCGGCCAGCCACCCCGACCCGGCACCCGCCGCGCCGTCCACCCCGGACGGCACCGGGCGGGCCAGAAGGGCCGGGCGGGCGGGCGCGGCCGGCCCGGCCGTCGCCGGTGGCGCGCCGACGAAGGCGCAGCGGGCCGCCGCCGGTGCCCTGTGGCGGGCCGCCGCCGCGGTGCTCGCCTCCGGTGTCCCGGCCGCCGGCGCGGTCGGTCAGGCCGATCTGCTGCGCGCCGCGCACGGTGCCCGCCTGGCCGGCCTGCCGCGCGCCGAGGCCGCCGCGCTGCGCCTGGTGCGCGGCCTGCGCGCGCACCGGTCCCGGCAGACCGGCCACCGGCTCGCCGACCTGGTCGAGGTGCTGCACGACCTGCTGTACGCGGCGGGTCGGCTCGCCGCCGGCGATCCCGATCCGGCGCTGGTCGGCGTGCTGCGGCGGGCCTACGAGCCGGACGGCACGCTGGAGGTGTACGGCGTCTGCCGGGAACCGGTGATCAGCGCGACCGGGTACGCCGGCGTGGTCACCCACCTGGTCGCCGCCGACGGCCGTCGGCTCTCGTTCGCCGACGTGAAGCCGGGCGGCCCGAACCGCGCCAGGGACTGCGCCCACGCGGTCACGGAGATGGGCGCGGCCTCGGTCGACCACGCGGCGCTGGCCCGGGGCGGCCTGCGGATCACCGGCAGCACGGTCTCCCCGGACGGCCGGCTCGGTGCCGGCGCGGGGGTGCGGGCCACCCCCCTCACCGGGGCCGACTGGTCCAGCGGCGTGCTGGCGGAGCTGTTCGCCCGGCCGCTGGCGGAGGTGGTGTCCGGGCAGCTCGCCGTCGACGACCCGGCCGATGCGGGGCGGGCCGGCACGGCGCTGCTCGGCGCCGACCTGGTGGTGGTCGGCGCGGTCGGCGACCAGGTGCTGGCCCGCGAGCTGGCCCCCGGCGCGGGGGCGGACCGGGCACCGGTGCCGGACGGGCCGGTGATCCGGTTGGTGCCGGCCAACCCGCACCCGGTGCTGGCGCACGTGGCCAACCTGCGGCGGCTGGCGTCCTGGCCGGGCCTGCGGATCCGGGTGGTCGGTCGGCTGGACCCCGACCGGGCCGGCACGCTGCGCCCGCTCGCGGTCGGCGCGGTGCCGGGTGCCACCGAGACCCTGCGGCTGCCGCCCGAGTGGCACGGGCGGGCGGACCTGGGCTACGACCAGATCCAGGGCTCGCACCTGCCGCCCCGCGCGCAGGCCGGTGCGGCGCAGTCGGCGCCGGACGTCGACGCGGTCGCGGAGTCCCCGCTGTGGCGGGTGCGTCGGCTGGTGGAGCTGGCCGTCTCGGGTGGCCGCCGGGCGGTGGCCGAGGCGGCCCGCGACGAGGCCGCCTCGCTGGCGGTGCCGTTGCGCCGGGCCGGCTTCACCACCGCCGCCGCGGTGGCGTCGGCGCTGGTGGCGGAGTCGGACCGGCGCGGCCGGGACGCGTTCGGGCGGCTCACCGACCCCGACCCGGACCGGTACGCCTGGGCCTGGCTCGCCGCGACCGCCCACCTCGCCGCCACCGAGCGGGAGCTGATCCGGTCCTCCTGGGTGGCACCGGCGGCCGGCTGATCCACGGGCGGGCCGGCGTGGACCGCCGCCCCCACGGCGCCTGGTGCGGGGCGACCGTGGGGGCGGCCCTTGACGTACGCCGTTTGATCTAATTCGATCTCCGGGGGCGGCGTCGCCGTCCCGGCCCCGCGAGGACCAGGAGAATCGTCATGACCGTCCCGCAGCGTGTCGCCATCGTGACCGGCGGTTCCCAGGGCATCGGCCGGCAGGTCGCGCAGCGGCTGGCGGCGGACGGCTTCGCGGTGGTGGTCAACTTCGCCACCGGCAAGTCCGCGGCGGAGCAGGTCGTGGCGGCGATCGTCGCCGCCGGCGGGGACGCCGTCGCGGTGCCGGCCGACGTCGCCGACGAGGTGGCGGTGGCGGAGCTGTTCGACGTGGCCGAGCGGACGTACGGGGGGATCGACGTCGTCGTGCACTCGGCCGGGGTGGCGTCGCACGCCCCGGTGACCGAGCTGGATCTGGCGGAGCTGGACCGCGTGCACCGCGTCAACGTGCGCGGCACCTTCGTGGTCGACCAGCAGGCGGCCCGCCGGATCCGGCCCGGCGGCGCGCTGGTCAACATCTCCAGCACAACGCCCCGGTTGTCCATGCCCGGCTACGCCGCGTACGCCTCCAGCAAGGCGGCGGTGGACGCGATCACGTTGATCCTGGCCCGGGAGCTTCGCGGGCGTGACGTCACGGTGAACGCGGTCGCGCCGGGCGCCACCGGCACGGACCTGTTCCTGGCGGGCAAGGACGAGCAGACGATCGCGGCGATGGCGGCGATGTCGCCGATGGGGCGGCTCGGCGACCCGTCCGACACCGCCGAGGTGGTGGCGTTCCTGGCCGGCCCGGCCCGCTGGATCAACGGCCAGGTGGTGTACGTCAACGGGGGCGCGGCCTGACCGACGGGGCGCGGCGCGAACCGCCCCGGGCCGCGTACCCCGTTCCTTCCGACCGGACGGTAGCATTGTGGGGCTGTGCAGGGGATAGGAGGCCACCAATGGCGCGTGCCACGTCCAACCGGCCGGAGTCGACCCGTCGCCGGCAGCGGTGGCCCGACGGCTACGACCCGGAGAACACCCGCAAGTCGCTGATCGCCAGCGCGCTGGAGCTGTTCGAGAAGCGCGGCTTCGACCGCACGTCGGTGCAGGAGATCGCCGACCGGGCCAAGCTCACCAAGGGTGCCTTCTACCACCACTTCGAGAGCAAGGACGACCTGCTGCGCCACATCCAGGAGGAGTACCTGGAGGCACAGCTCGCCGCGATCGCGAAGATCGAGGCCGGCAGCGACGACCCGAAGGTGCGGGTGG
Organism: Micromonospora sp. PTRAS2; assembly: GCF_054052245.1. Taxonomy (NCBI): domain Bacteria; kingdom Bacillati; phylum Actinomycetota; class Actinomycetes; order Micromonosporales; family Micromonosporaceae; genus Micromonospora; species Micromonospora sp. PTRAS2. Next base: position 177,409 of record NZ_JBSWBU010000006.1, on the reverse strand, counting down.
CCGAGCTGATCCGGTTCAGCCTGACCAGCGTCGCCGAATACCGGGCGCACGTGACGATCTTCTACCAGGAACGGCGCAACCTCACCGCCGACCTGTTCGCCGAGGTGACCCGCAAGCGGGGCCTGGTGGAGTCGGCCTTCGCCGGGATGATCGCCGACGGCGTCGCCCGGGGGGCGTTCCGCTCCGACGTCGATCCGCGCATCGCCACGTTCGGGCTGGTCGGCATGTGCGCCTGGGCGTACCAGTGGCTCAACGTCGGCGGCCCGCTCAGCGTCGACGAGGTGGCGCGCCAGTTCAGCGCGATGGTGCTGGAGGGCCTCTACGCCTGACCGCCGGCCGGGGAGCCGCCGGCCGTCTCAGCCGCCGAGGAGCTGGCGGGCCATCACGATGCGCTGGACCTGGTTGGTCCCCTCGTAGATCTGGGTGATCTTGGCGTCGCGCATCATCCGCTCCAGCGGGAAGTCCCGGGTGTAGCCGTAGCCGCCGAGCAGCTGCACCGCGTCGGTGGTGACCCGCATGGCCACGTCGGAGGCGAAGCACTTCGCCGCCGCGCCGAAGTAGGTCAGGTCCGCCTCGCCGCGTTCGGACCGGCCGGCGGCGGCGTACGTCAACTGACGGGCCGCCTCCAGGTTCATGCCCATGTCGGCGAGCATGAACTGGACGCCCTGGAAGTCGGCGACCGCCCTGCCGAACTGCCGGCGCTGGCGCACGTAGGCCAGCGCGTGGTCGAGCGCGCCCTGCGCGATGCCGAGGGCCTGGGCGGCGATGGTGACCCGGGTGTGGTCCAGCGTCCGCATCGCGGTGGCGAAGCCGGTGCCCGGCGCGCCGATGATCCGGTCGGCCGGGATTCGGCAGTCGTCGAAGTAGACCTCGCGGGTCGGCGAGCCCTTGATGCCGAGCTTCCGCTCGGGCGCGCCGAAGCTGATCCCGGGGTCGGTGCGCTCCACCACGAACGCGGAGATGCCCCGGGAGCGCGCGGTCGGGTCGGTGACGGCGAACACCGTGTAGAACTCGCTCAGCCCGGCGTTGGTGATCCACCGCTTGACCCCGTTGAGCACCCAGGTGTCGCCGTCGCGCTCCGCGCGGGTGCGCATGCTCGCCGCGTCGCTGCCGGCCTCCGGCTCGGACAGGCAGTAGGAGAACATGGCCTCGCCCCGGGCCACCGGCGGGAGGTAGCGCTGCTTGAGCTGCTCGTCGGCGGCCAGCAGCAGCGGCATGGTGCCCAGCTTGTTGCCGGCCGGGACGAGGGAGGAGCAGGCGCAGGCGCGGGCGACCTCCTCGATGACGATCGCGGTGGCGAGGGCGTCGGCCCCGGCGCCGCCGTACGCGGCGGGTACGTGCGGGGCGTGGAAGTCGGCGGCGCGCAGCGCGTCGTAGGAGGACTGCGGGAACTGGCCGGTCTCGTCGGCCTCGGCCGCGTGGGGCGCGACCTTGGCGTCGCACACCGCGCGGACGGCCGCCCGCACCTCCGCGTGCTCCTCGGGCAACTGGTACGCCTCGAACACCACGAACCCCCTCGTCGGACAGCCTGTCGCGACAGGATACCATCCGGTCGGTATGAACTCTGCCCCTTGAGTTGCCTGGCCGGGCGTGGTAGATACCTTCCAGTCGGTATGTAGGGGGTCGGGTGACACGCGCCGTACGGGCGGGGATGGACTTCATCTCCGCGCTCGACCGGGGAAGCCTCGGCGGCCTCGCCCGCCTCTGCGCCACCGGCGCGACCTGGTGGGTCGACACCGGCCCGGACCGCCGCGGCGGCGACCCGCAACTGTCCCCCCACGGAAGCGGCCGGTTCCCGCTGCACGGCGTCATGCGGATGGACGACAAGCTCGCGCTGATGCGCCGGCTCGGCCCCACCGCGTTCCCGACCGGTTGCCGGCAGATCCCGCGCCGCGTCGTCGCCGGTGACGACACGTGCGTCATCGAGGTCGAGGGGCACGGCGTGCACGCCAGCGGCGTCGAGTACGCCAACCGGTACGGGTTCGTCTTCGACGTCGACGCCACCGGTGCCATCGTCGCGGTCCGCGAGTACCTCGACACCGTCCACGCCCAGCAGGTGGTGGGCGGCGGTGCGCCCGTACCCCGAAGCAGCCTCGACCACCCGACGGCCGGCGACGCGCCCGACCCCGGCGACCCACCGCCGGCCGTGGCGGCGGTCCTGGCGATGTGGCCGGCGCTGGCCCGGGGCGACCTCGACACGTTCGGCGGCCACCGGTCGCCCGCCGTCACGGTGACCCCGCGCCGCTGGATCGCCGACGACACCCTGGTCGCCGTCGAGGCGGTAGGCGACGCCGTCCTCGCCGACGGGGCCCGTTACCAGAACCGCTACCTGTGGATCGTCGACGTCCGGGCCGACGGCATCGGCGAGGTCCGGGAGTACTGCGACACCCTGCACATCGCCGACCTGATGGGCTTCGACGCGGAGGTCGGCCGCCGCACGGGAGAGGAACCCGGATGAGCGCCAGAGTGATCACCGACATCGACGAGGTGCTGACGACCACCCGCGCGGTGCGCCGCCGGATGGACTTCGACCGGCCGGTCGCCCGCGCCGTCGTCGAGGAGTGCCTCCGACTCGCGCAGCAGGCGCCGATGGGCTCCAACCTTGAGGACTGGCGCATCGTCGCCGTCGACGACCCCACCCTCAAACGGAAGCTGTCCGGGCTCTACACCGAGGTCTGGCACCAGACGGTGGAACGCCCCCTGGCCAGCGGCGAGGCGGCGACCACCACCCGCCTGTCGCCGACCGTCCGCGCCGACCCGCAGGCCCAGGCCCGGCAGGCCCGGGTCCTGCGCGCGGTGAAGTACCTGGTCGACCACCTCGACCGGGTGCCGGTCCTGGTCGTCCTGTGCAGCACCAAGCCGCTGCCGCAGCGGCCGGTCGGCGGCACCGCGTCGGGATACTACGGCTCGATCTTCCCGTTCGCCTGGTCCTTCCAGCTCGCGCTGCGCTCCCGGGGCCTCGGCTCGGTGCTGGCCACCGCCCTGGCCCACAAGGCCAGCGGCGTCCAGGCGGTGCTCGGCCTGCCGGCCGAGTGGCGGCCGATCACCCTGCTCCCCGTCGCCTACACCCGGGGCGTCGACTTCCGCCCCGCCGCCCGCGCCGACCTGGCGGACGTGGCGTTCTGGAACGGACCCGTCGAGCCGGCGGGATCGGCGCCGGCATGAGGGCCGCCCATGTCGTCGAGCCCTGCGCCGACCGCCCCGTCGAGGCCCTCCGCGTCGGCGACCTCGCCGACCCGCAGCCGCCCCCCGGCTGGGTGGGCGTCGACGTCCGGGCCGGCGCGCTCAACATGCACGACATCTGGACGCTGCGCGGCGTCGCCGGCCGCCCCCACGGCGGGCCCCACGTCATCGGCAGCGACGCCGCCGGGGTGGCCGACGGCCGGGACGTCGTCGTCTACCCGGTGCTGCCCACCGCGCCCGACGGCCGCACCGTCACCCACGCGACGCTGCTGCCCGACGCCGGCCACGGCCTCCTCGCCGAGCGCGCCGTCGTGCCGGCGGGCCACCTCGTGCCCAAGCCCGCCGCCCTGAGCTGGGCCGAGGCCGCGTGCCTGCCCACGGCCTGGCTGACCGCGTACCGGATGCTGTTCACCAAGGCCACGGTCGGGCCCGGGCGGGTCGTGCTCGTGCAGGGCGCGGGCGGGGGCGTCGCGACCGCCGCCGTCGGCCTCGCCGTGGCGGCCGGCGCCACCGTCGTCGTCACCTCCCGCTCCCCGGCCAAGCGCGAGCGGGCGCTCGCCCTCGGCGCCGCCGTCGCCCTGGACGTCGGCGAACGCGTGCCGGAGCTCGCCGACGTCGTCGTCGAGACCGTCGGCCCCGCCACCTTCGCGCACTCGGTGCGCTCGACCAGGGCCGGCGGCGTCATCGTCGTGTGCGGCGGCACGAGCGGCTTCACCGCCCAGCTGGACCTGCCGCGCCTGTTCGCCCGGGAGATCACCGTCCACGGGTCCACCATGGGCTCCCTCGACGAGTTCCGGGCCCTCGTCGACTACGTCGACACCCACGGCATCCGGCCCGCCGTCGACAGCGTCGTCGACCTCGCCGACGTCCGCACCCAGGCCGCCCGGATGCTCGCCGGCACCGCGTTCGGCAAGCTCTGCGTGAGCCTGGCATGACCGTCGTCGTCACCCGGCGCGGGCCCGCCCTCTGGGCCCGCATCGACCGCCCGGGCGCGGGCAACGCGTGCGACAGCACGGTGCTCGCCGGCCTCGAACGGTGGCTCGCCGGTGCGGACGATCCCGGCGTACGGGCACTCGTGCTCACCGGGACCGGCCGGAGCTTCTGCGCCGGCGCGGACCTCGCGGAGGCCACCGGCCTGCTCGGCGACCAGCCCGCACTGCGGGCCTTCCTCGACCGGGGCCGCCGCCTCGTGCGCGCGATCGGGTCGGCCCCGGTGCCCACCGTCGCCGCGGTCAACGGGGCGGCCTTCGGCGGCGGGCTCGAACTGCTGCTGGCCTGCGACGTCGCCGTCGCCGCCGGCAGCGCCCGCCTCGGCGACCGGCACCTCGCCGTCGGCCAGGTCCCCGGCTGGGGCTCCAGCGTCCTGCTGCCGCTCGCCGTCGGCCCGGCGCTGGCCCGCCGGCTGCTCGTCACCGGCGAGACATGGACGGCCGACGAGGCCGCCCGCCGGGGCCTGGTCAGCGAGGCCGTCGCCGACGCCGACCTCGTGCCGCACGTCGACGCGCTGGTGGCCACCATCGCGGCCCGCGACGAGACGGCGGTCCGCCGGATGCTGGGCCTCGCCCGGCCCGCCGTCGCCGACGCGGCCTGGGCGAGGGAGTGGGAGACCCTCGTCGCGCACGTCGCGGACCAGGCGGCGGGCCCCGCCGGCCCGCCAGGGCCCCCGGCCTAGTCCACGGCCCTGTCCCGCCACAGCCCTGTCCCGCCGCACCCCTCGACCGACACGCTGGAACGGAGCGACCCATGCGCACCGCGAAGAAGACGATCGTGAACACCCCGGGCGACCTGCTCGACCTCGTCGGCCAGGACCTGGGCGCGAGCGAGCCCCGGGTGGTGACCCAGGAGCAGATCGACCGGTTCGCCGACGTCACCGGCGACCACCAGTGGATCCACGTCGACGTCGAACGGGCGCGCTCGGGGCCGTTCGGCACGACGGTCGTGCACGGGTTCCTGACCCTGGCGCTCGTCCCGCTCCTGCTCGCGGACATCCTCGAGGTGCGGGAGCACTCGATGGGGGTCAACTACGGCCTGGACCGGGTCCGCTTCGTGCGGCCGCTGCCGCCGGGCGTCGAGATCCAGGGCACGGCGACCCTCGTCTCGGCCCGGCCGATCCCGGCGGCGCAGGACGGCTCGCCCGGCGGCGTGCAGGCCAAGGCGTCGGTGGTCGTGGAGTTCGCCGACCAGTCGCAGCCCTGCTGCGTGGCGGAGATCCTGTTCCGCTACCACGGCTGAGTCCGCTGCTGCGGGCGACCGCCGCGCCGGCGCGACCCGACGGGTCGCGCCGGCGCCTGCCCGCCGGTCGTCTGCGCCGGCGCGCTCACTCCGGCGCGGCGTCCGACGGGGCGACGAACCGGCCCCGGTAGAACGACAGCGCGGGCACGCCCGTCGGCTTCAGGTGCACGTGGTCGACGTCCAGCAGGACGATCACGTGGTCGCCGCTGGTGATCACCTCGTCGCGGCGGCCGGCGAGGATCGCCGGCGTGCCGGGCAGCAGCGGGACGGCGTCGGGGCCGGGCACCCAGGACACCCCGTCGAGCCGCTGCGCGCCGGACAGGCCGGAGGTGGCGAACCGCCGGGCCACGTCCTCCTGGTTCTGGCTGAGGATGTGGATCGCGATGCGGTCGGCCGCCATCAGGACCGGGAAGCTCGACGAGTGGCTGGTGACGCAGAACAGCACCTTCGGCGGCTGCAGCGAGACCGAGGTGAACGAGTTCACGGTCAGCGCGGCGACCTCGCCGGCGCCGGTCACGGCGGTCACGGCGGTCACGCCGGTGGGGAAGTGCCCGCACACCTGGCGGAACTCGGCGGAGTCGAACAGGGGCTCGGCCATCATCGGGTCACCGCCGGGTCGCAGGAGTCGGGCACGGGGCGCAGCCCGCCTTCGAGCTGGATGAGGCACAGCGTGTGTCCGCCGGGGTCCTTGATCAGGTGCAGGCGTCCGTGCGGGCTGTCGACCGGCCCGACGGTCGGGGTGCCGCCCAGGGCGGCGACCCGGGCCAGCGCGTCGTCGAGGTCGGCGACGGCGAAGTAGGTGATCCACTTCGACGGGATGAGGTTGGGCCACTCGTTGTCCAGTTCGAGGACGCCGGCCACCGGGACGTCGTCGAGCATCAGCAGCGTGTAGGGCCGGGCCGTCGGCGCGTCGCCGCGCTGGCGGCTGGTGTAGCCGAACAGGGCCCGGTAGTAGGCCACCGCCCGCGCGGGCTCGCCGGTGTCCAGCTCGTTCCAGCACAGCGCGCCGACCGAGTTGAGGGCCTGGACGCCGGCGCGCGACTCGCCCTGGTAGAGGCCGAAGGCCGCGCCGAAGGGGTCGACGACCGCCGCGCCGGTGCCGGCCGCGGGCAGGTAGCGCGGGGGCGTGACCAGCTCCCCGCCGAGCGCGACCGCCTGCCGCGCCGACGCCGCGACGTCGTCGACGGCGAAGTAGGTGAGCCAGCCCCGGGGGCGGCCGCCGTGCAGGGCGGCGGCGTCGGAGATGCCGGCGACGTCGCGCCCGGCGACGCCGCACATGCGGTAGGTGGTGGCGCCCAGCCGCTCCGCGCGGACCGTCCAGCCGAGCAGGGCGCCGTAGAAGGCCTCGGCCCGCTCGGGATGCGGGGTGCACAGCTCCACCCAGACGGCCTCGCCGGGCCGGAACGGCCGGCTCACCCGGACACCGCCCGCGCGGCGAGGCCGGCCACGATCGTGCGCGCCGACACGTCGTACGCGTGGTCGGGGGCGCCGGTGGCCAGGCTCGACTCGACGACCTCGACCACCGCCCGCAGGGTGCCCCGCGGCAGCGCGAGCAGCGAGTCGACGAGGTCGTCGACCTCGCGGTCGAGGTGGGCGTCGGGGACGACCCGGGCGACCAGGCCCCACGCGTGCAGCTGGGCGGCGGTGGCGGTCGCCGCGCCGGTCAGCAGGTGGTAGGCGTGCGCCCGGGGCAGGGCCCGGGCGATCGTGTGGCCGACCCCGGCGGGCGCGAAGCCGAAGCGGGCCTCCGGCAGCGACAGTCGGGCGTCGGCGGCGGCGACCGGCAGGTGCACGGCGTCGAGCAGGCCCGCGCCGAACCCGATGACGTGGCCCCGGACGGCGGCGACGACGGGCACCGGGAGCCGCCGGATCTCCTCCAGCGCCGCGTCGCTGCCGCGCAGCCGGGCGGAGACCGCCTCGCGGGTCGCGCCGGCCAGCCCGGCGAAGGACGAGGTGTCCCAGCCGCCGCAGAAGTGCCGCCCGGCCATGTCGAGGCGGATCACCACGCAGGTCTCGTCGGCGGCGGCGGACGTCATGGTGTCGACGAGTTCCCGTAGCGCGGCGTCATCGACGCAGTTGCCGCGCGCGGCGTTGTCGTAGCGGACGTGCGCCACGCGTCCGTCGTGCCCATGGGTGAGGGTGATGGTCACCGCCGCATCATACATACCGGTCGGTATGAATACAACGCCCCTGGCGGGCGGCCCTTTGACACACGAACGTCACGGACGAGATACCCGCTCGACCCGTTGACTTGATACCGGCTGGTCGGTACTTTGTGGCGAACGTCACCGCCGGCCCAGGCCGAGACATGACGGGTCCATCGCCTCTGAAGGACGCCCATGATGATCACGAAATTCCTGCGCTCCCGGCGGCCCCTCGCCGTGGCCGCCGCCCTTGCCGTCGCGAGCGCCAGCCTCACCGCGTGCGGCGGGTCCGACTCCGATGACGCCCGGTCGTCCGGCTCGGCCACCATCCGGGCGCTGCTCGCCGCCCAGCCGGCGACCCTCGACCCGATCGTCGGCGCGCGCTCCGCCCAGATCGTCTGGGCGACGATGCTGGAGCCCTTGATCAACACCGACAAGGACCTCGCCCCGACCGACACGGGCCTGGTCACGAGCTGGACGCGCACCGACGCGACGACCTGGACCTTCAAGGTCCGGCCCGACATCGCCTTCAGCAACGGCGAGAAGGCCGACGCCGCGGCCGTGGCGAACACCATCACGCTCACCCGCGACGCCGCCGCCTCCCAGCTCAAGTCCTACTTCACCAACGTCACCGCGATCGAGGCGCCCGACGCCACCACCGTCGTGGTGAAGACGAAGACCCCGCAGTACAACATCCCCGACCTGCTCACCACGGTCTACCTGGTGCCGCCGAAGTACTACCAGGAGAAGGGGTCGGAGGGCTTCGCCGCCGCACCCGTCGGCACCGGCCCGTACGTGTGGGCGGGCGCGAACGCCGGCCGCGACATCTCGGTCAAGAAGAACCCCGACTACTGGGGCACGAAGGCCACCAACGACGGCGTCACCTTCACCTGGGCCAACGAGGCCGCGCAGCGCCTCGCGCTGATCCAGAGCAAGAGCGTCGACATCTCCTTCGACCTGCCGCCCGCGCAGGCGAGCGCGGCCAAGAGCGCCGGCGTCGACGTGGTCAGCACCGAGACCGCCATGAAGATCATCGCGTTCCTCGACTCGACGAAGGCGCCCTTCGACGACCCGAAGCTGCGCGAGGCCGCCGCCCTGGCCATCGACCGAGACGCGATCGTCAAGGGCATCTTCGACGGCCAGGCCGTCGCCGACGCCGGGCTGCTCAACGTCAAGCCGGGCCAGCAGCCGTCGCGCAGCGTGACCGCCGACGCCGCCCGGGCGAAGGAACTCGTCGGCTCCGCCGCCCCGACTGTGCAGATCAGCTACCCGGCGGCCCAGTACACCAACATCGAGGAGGTCGCCCAGGCCGTCGGCGGCAGCCTCGAACAGGCCGGCTTCAAGGTGACGTACGTGCCGCTCGACTACGGCACGCTCGTCAAGCGGATCATCGGCCGCCAGGTGCCCGGCATCTCCATCTTCGCCGGGGTGCCGAACGTCGCCGTGCCGGACTACTTCGTCAGCGGCTTCCTGAAGACGAAGTCGATCACCGGCAACTGCCCGGACCCGAAGATCGACGAACTCGCCCAGCAGGCGCTGGAACAGGACGGCGCCGAGCAGGCCGCCCCGATCTACGACCAGCTCAACACCATCGGCGTCGTGGACAAGCACTGCTACGTGCCGCTGTACCGGCAGGTGTTCAACTACGCGACCGCCCCCGGCGTCTCCGGCGTGGTGTTCGGCCCCCTGAACACCGTGGACTTCACGAAGACGACCCGCTGACGATGACCGAGGCAGTGCGCAAGGGGGTGTCGGGCGAGGCCGCCCGGCACCCCCGCACCCCGGAGACGGACACCCCCGTGCTGGTGGTCGACGACCTCGTCGTCGAGCACCGCGACCGCGGCACCGGCCAGGTCTTCCGCGCCGTGGACCACGTGTCGCTGCGCATCGACGCCGGCGAGAGCGTCGCCGTCGTCGGCGAGTCCGGCTCCGGCAAGACGACGCTCGCGATGGCCGCCACCGCGCTGGGCCCGCGCGGCGGGGGCGACATCCGGCTGCTCGGCCACTCCCTGTCGAAGATCAGTCGTACGCGGCTGCGCCGGCTGCGGCCCGAGGTGCAGGTCGTCTTCCAGGACCCGCACGGCTCCCTCGACCCCCGGCAGTCCGTGCGGTCCGGGCTGCGGGAACTGCGCGCCCTGCAACCCGAGCGCACCTCCTGGATCGGCGACGCCGAGCTGCTCGGCAGCGTCCGGCTCGCCCCCGAGCTGCTCGACCGCTACCCGCACCAGCTCTCCGGGGGCCAGGCCCAGCGGGTCTGCATCGCCCGCGCGCTGCTCATGCGCCCGCGACTCATCGTCGCCGACGAGCCGACCTCCGGCCTCGACGTCTCCGTCCAGGCCGACGTGCTGGCCCTGCTCCGGCAGATCCGCGCCACCACCGGCGCGGCGCTGCTGATGATCAGCCACGACCTCGCCGTCGTCCGCTCGCTCTGCGACGTCGTGCACGTCATGTACCGCGGCCGGGTCGTCGAGTCGGGACCCTGCGAGCAGGTCTTCGTCACCCCCGAGAACGACTACACCCGCGAGCTGCTCGCGGCCATGCCCGGAGCGCGCTGGAGGTCCCGCCGATGAAGGCCAGCACCGTCCGCCGGGTCGGCAGCCGGCTCGCGTCCCTGTTCGCGTCGCTGCTGATCGCCCTCAGCCTCGCGTTCCTGCTGGGCCGCCTCTCCGGCGACCCCACCGCCACCATCCTCGGGCCGCTGGCACCGCCGGAGCAGCGCGAGGCGCTGCGCCACGAGCTGGGCCTCGACCTGCCGCTGGTCGTGCAGTACTTCGACTACCTGCGGGGCGTCCTCACCGGCGACCTCGGCCAGTCGCTGCAGTTCTACCAGTCCAACACGTCGATGATCGCCGACCGGCTGCCGTACACGCTGCAACTGGTCGCCGCCGGCATGGGCCTCGCCGTGTGCGTCGGCGTGCCCCTCGGCGTGCTCGCCGCGACCCGCGAGGGCACCTGGTGGGACCGGGCCGCCTCCACCGTCGCCCTGCTCGGGCAGTCCGTGCCCGTCTTCTGGTTCGGCATGATGCTCGTGGTGCTGTTCGCCGTGAAGCTCGGCTGGCTGCCCGCCGGGCAGTCGGGCACCCCGAAGCACCTGATCCTGCCCGCCCTCACCATGTCGGTCTACCCGATGGCGCACATCGCCCGGCTCACCCGCGCCTCGATGAGCGAGGCCCTCGCCGAGCCCTACATCGACTCCGCCCGCGCCCGGGGGCTCGGCAACCGCCGGGTCGTGTGGCGGCACGCGTTCGCCAACGCCATGATGCCGATCCTGACGATCGTCGTGCTGCAGACCGGCATCCTGCTCTCGGGCGCCGTCGCCGTCGAGTACGTCTACTCCTGGCCGGGCCTCGGGCAGCTCGCGCTCCAGGCCATCCAGTTCCGCGACTTCCCGCTCGTGCAGGCGATCGTCGTCTTCGGCGCGCTGGTCTTCGTCCTGCTCAACCTGGTCGTCGACGTCCTGCACTCGATCGTCGACCCGAGGGTGAGGTGACCGGCGTGAGCCAACTCGAACTCGACCCGACCGCCGCGGGGGCGCCGCCCCGGCGGCCCGGCCGGCGCGCGCGTACCTCCGTGTTCTGGCTGTCCCTGCCGCTGGCCGTCGTCTCCGTCGGGGTGTTCGTGCTGCCGCTGACCGGGCTGCTCCCGGCGGCCGGCCAGGACTTGGCGGCGACCCGGCAGCCGCCGGCCTTCCTGCCCGGCGGCACCTGGGCGCACCCCCTCGGCACCGACAAGCTCGGCCAGGACGTGCTCACCCAGTTCGTCACGGCCGGCCGCCTGACGATCGTCATCGGCCTGGTCGGCGCGCTCGTCGCCATCGGCCCCGGCACGCTGCTCGGCGTGCTCGCCGGCTACTTCCGGGGCTGGGTCGACCGGGTCATCTCGGTGCTCATCGACGCCCAGCTCGCCCTGCCGTTCATCCTCGTCGCCCTCGCGATCATTGCGAACCGGGGCAGCTCGCTGCCGGTGCTGTTCCTCGTGCTGGCGCTCACCGGCTGGGCCGTCTGCGCCCGCGTCACCCGCTCGGCGACCATGGCGATCCGGGAGCGGCAGTTCGTGTTCGGCCTGCGCGCGGCCGGCGCGTCGGAACCCCGGATCGTCTTCCGGCACATCCTGCCCAACCTGGCCGGCACGACCGTCGCGCTCGGCACCCTCCAGGTCGGCACGGCCATCCTGGTCGAGAGCGCGCTGAGCTTCCTCGGCCTGGGCGTGGTGCCGCCGATGAACAGCTGGGGCTCGATGCTGGCGTCCGGCCAGGACGAGCTGAGCCAGGCGTGGTGGATCGCCTTCTTCCCCGGGCTCGCCATCACGCTGCTGGTGCTGCTGGTGAACCTGCTCGGCGACGCGCTGCTCACCCACCACGACCCCCGGAAGGCGCGCCGATGAGCGTACTGCTGAAGGCCGACGGCCTCGCCGTCACCGCCCGGCTCTCCGGCGGCGACCTGCGCCTGCTCGACGACGTCGACCTGGAGATCCGCCGGGGCCAGATCGTCGGCGTCGTCGGGGAGTCCGGCAGCGGCAAGACCACCCTCGCCCGCTGCGTCGTCGGGCTGCTCGACCGCAACGTCCGCGTCGAGCGCGGCTCCGTCACGCTGGCCGGCGACGTGGTGGTGGCCCCCGGCGTCGACCGCACCGACCGGGTGCGCGGCAGCGCCGTCGGCATGGTCTTCCAGGACGCGTCGCGGTCGCTGAACCCGCTGATGCGGGTCCGCACCCAGCTCGCCGAGGTGCTGCGCCGGCACGTCCGCGACATCACCCGGGCCGAGGTGCGCCGCCGCTCGCTGGAGGTGCTGGAGCAGATGCGCATCGCCGACCCGGCCCGCGTCCTCGACAGCTACCCCCACCAGCTCTCCGGCGGCCTGCGCCAGCGGGTCGCCATCGCGCTCGCCGTCGTCACCCGCCCCGCCCTGGTGATCGCCGACGAGTGCACCACGGCCCTGGACGTCACGACGCAGACCAAGGTCGTCGGCCTGTTCCGCACCCTCGTCGACGAGCTCGGCATCGGCCTGCTGTTCGTCACCCACGACCTCATGCTGGCCAGCGACCTCTGCGACCGGATCACGGTGATGAGCGGCGGGCGGGTCGTCGAGGCCGGTGACGCCGCGAGCGTGCTGGACCGGCCGCAGCAGGACTACACCCGACGGCTCCTCGCCGCCATCCCCTCGTGGACCTGAAGGAGAACCGCGTGGAGCCCGACCAGAACCGCGTGGAGCCGAAGGAGAACCCGCCACCCATGCCCGAGCAGCCCGGCATCGACGCCTACGCGGCCTACCTCCCGGCGTACGTGCTCGCCGACAACCGACTCGACGCGACCGACCCGCCCCGCCGCGGCGGCCCGGCCCGGGGCGTCGCCGCGTTCGACGAGGACACCGTCACGATGGCCGTCGAGGCGCTGCGCCCCGTCGCCGCCGCCAGCCCGTCCGGCGGGCAACTGCTGTTCGCCACCACCAACGCCCCGTACGAGGCGAAGACGTCCGCCGGCGTGGTGCACGAGGCCCTCGGGCTCGACCCGGGGATCGGCGCGGTCGACCTGCGCGGACACCGCAGCGGCGCCACCGCCCTCGACCTCGTCGTCCGGGCCGGCGCGACCGCCGCCCTGGCCGACCTGCGCACCACCCGCCCCGGCGCGCCCGACGAGCTGGCCCAGGGCGACGCCGCCGTCGGCCTCGTCGGCGGCGGCCACGCCGCCGCCGTGCTCCTGGCCCGCGCCGGCCGCACCGCCGAGGTCCTGGAACGCTGGCGGCTGCCCGGGGAACGGCACGACCGGGTCTGGGACGAGCGGTTCACCGCCGAGGTCCTCGCCGCCGCCGGCCTCGCCTCGGCCCGCCGTGCCCTGGCCGAGGCGTCCCTCGACGCCGTCGACACCGTCGTCGTGTCGTCGTCGAACCCCCGCGCGGCGGCGGCGCTGCGCCGGGCGCTGGGCGGCGACGGCCGGGACGCGACGATCGAGCGGGCCACCGGCTTCACCGGCGCCGCCCACCCCGGGCTGCTGCTCGCCGCCGCGCTCGACGAGGCCCGCCCCGGCCAGACGATCCTGTTGCTGTCGGCCACCGAGGGCGCCGACGCGTTCGTCCTCCGCGTCGGCGACGGGGTACGCGCGGCGCGCGGCGGCCCGTCCGTGCGCGACCAGCTCGCCGCGCGGCAGCCCCTCGGCTACGGCCGCTACCTGCGCTGGCGCGGGCTGCTCGACGTGCAGGGCCCGGCGCGGCCGGCGGCACCCGCCCCGGCGGCCCCGCCGATGCACCGCCGTGCCGGCTGGAAGTACCGCCTGGAGGGCAGCCGCTGCGGCGCCTGCGGCGCGGTCACCACGCCGCCCGGCCGGGTCTGCGCCGCCTGCGGCATCGCCGGAGCGCCCGACGCGACCGGGAAGGTGTCGCTGCGCGAGCGCACCGCCCGGGTCGTGTCGGTGACCCGCGACCACCTGACCACCATGCCGGAGCCGGAGGTCGCGGTCGTCGTCGCCGACGTCGACGGCGGCGGCCGGCTCAGCGCGTACGCGACCGACGTCGCGCCCGCCGACGTCACGGTGGGCATGGCGATGACGCCGACCTTCCGGCGGCTGTGGACCACCGACGCGATCCACAACTACTTCTGGAAGCTCCGCCCGGCACCCCAGGACGCCCCGCCCGGAAAGGACACCACCGATGGCCAGTAGGCGCACGGTCAACGACGTCGCGATCGTCGCGATGGGCTGCACCCCGTTCCGCGACCACTGGCACGCCTCGGCCGACGACCTGCTCGTCGACGCGGTGCGGGAGTGCGTCGGGTCGCTGCCCGCCGTCACCCTCGACGACGTCGACGCGTTCTGGGTCGGCACGCAGGGCTCGGGCCTGTCCGGGCAGACCCTCGCCCGGCCGCTGCGGCTGACCGGCAAGCCCGTCACCCGCGTCGAGAACTACTGCGCCACCGGCTCCGAGGCGTTCCGCAACGCCGCCTACGCCGTCGCGTCCGGGGCGTACGACATGGTCATGGCGACCGGGGTGGAGAAGCTGAAGGACTCCTCCTACTCGGGGCTGTCCGCCGTCTACCCGCCCGCCGACGGCACCGACGTCGACTGGACCGCGCCCGGCGGGTTCTCCCTGCTCGTCCCCGCCTACCAGCGGGCGTACGGGGTGGACGCGCGCGGCATGCGCGACGCCCTGACCCGGGTCGCCGTGAAGAACCACGCCAACGGCGCGCGCAACGAGCGCGCCCAGTTCCGCAAGGCGGTGACCGCCGAGACGGTGGAGAACTCCCCGCGCGTGGCCGGCCCGCTGGGCGTCATGGACTGCTCGGGCGTCTCCGACGGGGCCGCCGCCGCGATCCTCGTGCGCGCCGAGGACGCCCACCGCTACACCGACCGGCCCGTCTACCTGCGGGGGATGGGCTTCGTCGCCGGGTCGGGGGCCGGGCTGGCCACCGACGGCTACGACTTCACCACCTTCCCGGAGGTGGTCGCGGCGGCCCGGCAGGCCTACGAGCAGGCCGGCGTCACGGACCCGGCCACGCAGATCTCCCTGGCCGAGGTGCACGACTGTTTCACACCGACGGAGGTGGTGCTCATGGAGGACCTCGGGTTCTCGGAACGCGGCAAGGCCTGGCGCGACATCCTCGACGGCCGCTACGACCTCGACGGGGCGCTGCCGGTCAACACCGACGGCGGCCTCAAGTCGTTCGGCCACCCGATCGGCGCGACCGGGCTGCGGATGATGTTCGAGTGCTTCACGCAGCTGCGCGGCGAGGCCGGCAGCCGGCAGGTGCCCGACGCCCGGCTGGCGGTCGCGCAGAACCTCGGCGGGCAGCCCGGCTCCTCCGTCGCGTTCGTGGCGGTCCTGGGGAACGAGCGATGAGCGCCCGGGTCACCCTCGACGGCCGGGTCGTCGTCGTCACCGGGGCCGGCAACGGCATCGGCCGGGCCCACGCCCTCAGCCTCGCCGAGCGGGGCGCGGCGGTCGTCGTCAACGACCTCGGCGGCGCGGTCGACGGGTCGGGCTCCTCCGGCGCGGCCGAGCAGGTCGTCGCCGAGATCCGCGCGGCCGGCGGCACCGCCGTCGCCTCGACCGACTCGGTGGCGACCGCCGAGGGCGGCGCGAGCCTCGTGCGCCGCGCCGTCGACGCGTACGGCCGCCTCGACGCGGTCATCCACAACGCCGGCATCCTGCGGGACCGGACGCTGGCCAAGATGGGCGACGACGACGTCGCCGCCGTGCTCGACGTGCACCTCGCCGGGGCGTTCCACGTGCTGCGTCCCGCCTGGCCGCACCTGGTCGAGCGCGGCTACGGCCGCATCGTGCTGACCAGCTCGTCGTCCGGGCTGTTCGGCAACTTCGGCCAGGCCAACTACGGGGCGGCGAAGGCCGGGCTGGTGGGCCTGATGAACGTCCTCGCGCTGGAGGGCGCCCGGCACGGCATCCTGGTCAACGCGATCGCGCCCACGGCGGCGACCCGGATGACCGAGAACCTCCTCGGCGACCTGGCCGACCGGTTCGACCCGCGGCACGTCGCGGCCGTGGCGACGTACCTCGCCTCCGAGCGGTGCCGGATCAACCGGCACATCCTCACCGTCGGCGGCGGCCGGGTCGGCCGGATCTTCCTCGGCGTCACCCCCGGCTGGTACGGCGGGCCCGAGCCGGCCACCCCCGACGACATCGACGGGTCCATCGACGACATCTGCCGGCTCGACGACTTCGTCGTGCCCGACAGCGGCGCCGACGAGGTCACGCTGATCCAGCGGGTCCTGGCCGGCCCGCCCGGACCGGCCGCCTGAGCCGCGCGGACAACCCAGAAAGCGAGTCACCATGCCGGTCAGCGAAGTGCACCACGTGGCCATCACCGTCTCCGACGTCGACCGGGCCGCGGACTTCTACGAGCGGGCCCTCGGCTACCGCAGGACGCTGCGCACCGATGTCGGCGGCCCCGGGATCGAGGTGTCGCTGGGCCTGCCCGCCGGCACCACCGGGAAGGTCCAGTACCTGCAGGGGCCCAGCCGCGTCGGCCAGCTCGAACTCATCGAGTGGAACGGCGCCACCACCCGGACGGCGACCGGCGGCCACCTGGAGCTGGGGCCCTTCCTGCTCAGCTTCGAGGTGCCGCTCGACGAGATCCACGAGCTGCACCAGCGGCTCGTCGAGCTGGGCGCCGACTGCCTGACCACCCCCAACCGGGTGCTGCTGGAGAACTACGGCCACATCACCGCGTTCGCGGCCCGCGACCTCGACGGCAACCTGCTGGAGTTCGTGTCGCTGCCGTCCCGGGAGGAGATCCTGGCCCGGCGGCGCGAGGGCGGCGGCAACTGATGGCCGCCAGCAACGTCACCGAGCACCTGCGCCGGCAGGCGCTGCGCCGCGCCGACCGGGAGGCCCTCGTCGACGGGGACCGCCGGTTCACGTACGCCGCGCTCGACGCGGACGTCGACCGGCACGCGGCGGCGCTGCTGGCCGCCGGCATCACCGCCGACGATCTGGTCGGCGTGCTCGGGCGCAACACCGCCACCTACGTCATCGAGCTGCTCGCGCTCAGCCGCATCGGCGCGATCTCGGTGCCCCTGAACTGGCGGCTGCACGTCAACGAGCAGGCCTACGTCCTCGACCAGGCCGGCGTCACCGGCCTGCTCTACGACGACGACTTCGCCGACGACGCCGCCCGGCTGGCGACCGCGACCGGGCTGCGGACCCTCGTCGCCAACGGCGAACGGGTCGTCGGCGGCGCGCGGCGGCTGGCCGACCTGCTCGCCGGGCAGCCGGCCGGCGTGCGGGTCGCCGACGCCGAGAAGGGCCCCGCCGACGTGCACCGGCTGCTCTACACCTCGGGCACCACGGCCCGGCCCAAGGGGGTCGTGCACACCTACGGCAACCTCGCCGCGAACCACCTCGCGCAGGTCCTCGAACTGGAGCTGACCGCCGCCGACCGGATCCTGGTCTCCGCGCCGCTGTTCCACGTCAGCGGGCTGGAGGCGCCGGGCCTGGCGACGTTCGTGGCGGGCGCGACGATGGTGCTCACGCCGACGTTCAAGGCGGCGGACATCGCCCGCATCGCCGCCGAGGAACGCATCACCGGCATGGTGCTGGCCGCGCAGATCCTCTTCGGCGTGCTGGACCTGCCCGACCCGCCGGACCTCGCCGCGCTGCGCTACCTGCTCTTCGCCGGGGTCGCGCCGGGCGTGCGCCGGGAGGTAAAGCGCCGCCTGCCGCACGTGCGCCTCGTCGACACCTTCGGCATGACCGAGCTGTGCAACGGCGTCTGCTACCTGGACGCCGCGCACGAGGAGGCGAAGCTGGGCGCGCTCGGCGCGCCGTTCCCCGGCGTGCAGATCCGGATCGTCGACGAGCACTTCCGGCCCGTCGCCCCCGGGGTGGCGGGGGAGATCGTCGTACGCGGCGAGAAGGTCTCGCCCGGCTACTGGAACGACGACGAGGCCAACCGGCGGACCCGCCGCGACGGCTGGTTCCTCACCGGCGACGTCGGGCGGATCGACGCCGACGGCTACCTGTGGTTCGTCGACCGCCGCGCCGACCTGATCAAGTCCGGTGGGGAGAACATCGCCAGCGCCGAGATCGAACGGGTCCTCGCCCGGCACCCCGACGTCGCCGAGGTCGCCGTCGTCGGCGTCCCCGACCCGCAGTGGGACGAGGTGCCGAAGGCGTTCGTCGTCCTGCGCGACGGCGCGGCCACCGCCGCCGAGGACCTGCGCGGGCACTGCCGGGCCGAACTGGCCCGGTACAAGGTCCCGAAGTACGTCGAGGTCGTCGCCGCGCTGCCGCGCAACGACTCCGGCAAGGTCCTCAAGACGCTGCTGCGCCAGGGCGGCACCGGGACGCCACCACCGGTGCACAGCTCCCCGCGCCCGGCGGTGGCCGGGTGAGCACCGCCAACATCGCCGCGATGCTGGCCGGCAACGCCCGGCGCTTCGCCGACGTCGACGCGCTCGTCTTCGAGGGCCGCCGGTGGACCCACCGGCAGCTCGACGCCGATGTCAACGCCCTGGCCGCGGGCCTGTCGGCCGAGGGGGTACGCCGGGACAGCCGGGTGGCGATCGTGGCGAACAACGTGCCGGAGTTCCTCATCCTGTCCCTGGCGCTGGCGAAGCTCGGCGCGGTCTTCGTGCCGTTGAACTACCGGCTCACGGCGGGAGAGCTGGCGCGGCTGCTCGCGCACGCCCGGGTCCAGGCGGTCGCGACCGTCCCGGAGTTCGCGGCCCTGACCGAAGCCGCCCTGACCGAAGCCGGGCTGGCGGAGGCCGCGCCGGCCGCCGATGGTCCCGGCCCGGGGGGCGTGCGCCGCCTCGCCCTCGAACCGATCGGCGACGGCTGGCTCGACCTGCGGGCGCTGATCGACGCCCACCGGGGGGCCCGGGTCGCCGACGCCGACCTGGACGACGCCGCCCTGCAGCGGATCGTCTACACCTCCGGCACGACCAGCCTGCCCAAGGGCGTCCTGCTCACCCACGGCAACGTGAACATGAACATGCACGCCCAGATCGTGGAGCTGGGGCTGCGCCCCGGCGACCGGATCCTCAACTTCGCCCCGCTCTACCACGTCGGCGGCACCGACCTGCCCGGCTACGGCATCTGGCACGTCGGCGGCACGATGGTGCTGCTGCGGCGCTTCGAGCCGGCGGCCGTGCTGCGGGCGATCGAGGCGGAACGGATCACCGGCATGGTGATGGCGGCGACGATGCTCGACATGCTCCGCCGCGCGACGGGCGTCGCGGCCGACCTGTCGTCGGTGCGCTGGGTCATCTACTCGCAGGTGACGTCGGCGCTGTTCGCCGTGGCGCGGGAGCTGTTCGGCAACGCGCGCCTGATCGAGGGCTACGGCCTCACCGAGACGTGCAGCGGGCTGACCTACCTCGACGCCGCCCACCAGGAGGCCAAGCAGGGCTCGGTCGGCCTGCCGGTGCCGTGGGTGCAGGTGCGGGTGGTCGACCCGGACGGCCGCGACGTGCCGGTCGGCGAGGACGGCGAGGTGGTGGCGCGGGGGCCGAAGGTGAGCCCCGGCTACCTCGACGACCCGGAGGCGACGCGGGCCGCGTTCCGCGACGGCTGGTTCCACACCGGCGACGTCGGCTGCCTCGACGCCGACGGCTACCTCTACATCCGCGACCGGCTCAAGGACATGATCCGCAGCGGCGGGGAGAACATCGCCAGCGCCGAGATCGAGAACGTGCTCGCCGGGCACCCGCTCGTGCTCGCCGCGTCGGTGGTGGGTGCGCCGCACCCCGTGTGGGTGGAGGTGCCGGTGGCGTTCGTCGTCGGCCGGCCGGGGCTTCGGGCCGAGGACCTGATCGCGTACGCCCGGCAGCGGCTCGGCCGGTTCAAGGTGCCGAAGGAGGTCTACCTGGTGGCGGAGCTGCCGACGAACCCGTCGGGGAAGGTGCTCAAGCGGACCCTGCGCCAGCTGCGCGCCGACCTGCGCCCCGACTGGGCGTACGCCGAGTCCGGGCGCGGCTGACGCGCCGCCCGCCGACGCCTACCGGTTGGCGCCGGTCACGTGGCGCAGCAGGGCGAGGGTGTGCATCAGGGAGAAGCGTCGGGTGCCCCGGCCGAGGTCGTCCCACGGCTTGCGCCACGGCATGCGCGGCGCAAGCGTCCACGCGTCGGCGCCGTCGCCGGCCAGGTCCCGGACCCGGTCGACCTCACCCCGGTGGAAGGCCGACAGCTCGTCGGCGCGCGCCGCCACGTCCCGGTAGGGGAACTGGTGGGCGGGGCAGGCGACGGTCGCGCCGAGGTCGCGGATGCGCGCCAGGGAACGGAGCAGGTCGCCGGCCGGGTCGTCGTCGGGCCGGCTCACGATCGCGAGCTGGGTCGGCCCCTCGGCCATCATCGTGTCGCCGGTGAAGACCAGGCCGCGGGCGTCGAAGTAGACCGTGTGCCCGTAGGTGTGCCCGGGGGCGGGCACGGCGTGGATGGTCACGTCGCCGAAGCGGAACTCGGTGTCGGCGTCGAGGGCGACGTCGAGCCGCAGCGTCTCGTGGTGCTCGGCGACCGCGACGGCGTCGGCGTACATGCCGTCGACGACGTCGGCCGGCGCGCCGGTGAGGTCGAGGGCGGCGCGGAGCTGGGCGAGGAAGGTGCCGCGGGTGCGATGCGCGGTGGCGAAGTCGTCGGCGCGTCCCATGACGATCCGCGCCCCGGAGACCTCCCGCAGGCGGGCGGCGAAGCCGACGTGGTCGGGGTGGTTGTGGGTGAGGAGGACGGTCGTGATGGCCTCGACCCGGTGGCCGAGCGACTCGACCGACCGTTGGAACGACGCCCAGCAGGTCGGGTGGTCGTAGCCGGCGTCGACGAGGACCGGGCCGTCGCCGGTGTCGACCAGGTAGACGGTGACGTAGCGCAGGGCGCTGCCGTGCAGGGGGATCGGGATGCCCCAGACGCCGTCGGCGACCTGGACGGGGGCCGGCACCTGGCGGGCGCGGTAGCTGGCGGCGTGTGCGTCGCTCACGGGTATGGACATCGTCGGACGGCTCCCTTACTGTGTGACAACAACATACCGGATGGTCGGAATTTAATTCAAGGAGTCCGATGAGCGAGGAGCGGACGGGGTTTCGGCTGTGGGCCGTCGCCGAACCGGACCTGTGCGCGATCGTGACCGCCGACGATCGGCGGATCTCCTACGGCGAGCTGTTCGCCGAGGTGAACCGGATCTCGCACGGCCTGCGTACCCGGGCGGGCCTCCAGGCCGGCGACACGGTCGCGGCGGTCATGACGAACAGCGCCGGCATGGTGGCGCTGTATCTCGCGGCGATGCAGTCGGGGCTCTACCTCGTGACGCTCAACTACCACCTCACCGCGCCCGAGGTCGGCTACATCCTCGCCGACAGCGGCGCGAAGGTGGTCGTCGGCTCCGCCCGCGTCGAGGACGTGGTGGTCGCCGCCGCCGGGGCCACCCCCGACATCGACGTGTTCGTCGACGGCACCCCCCGCACGGGCCGGGCCCGGCCGCTGTCGGCGCTCACCGGGGGCATGCCCGACACGAGCCCGCAGGACACGCCGGCCGGCTCCCTGATGATGTACACCTCGGGCACCACCGGCCGCCCGAAGGGCGTCAAGCGGCCGCTCAGCGGCGTCGACGCCGACACCGGGGCGCTGACGTACGTCTGGCTGTTCAAGGAGTTCGGGATGGAACGCCCCGCGTTCGCGTCCTGGTTGGTCTCCGCGCCGATGTACCACTCGGCCAACATCACCCCGGCCATGGGCGCGCTGCACGCCGGCGGCACCCTGGTCCTGATGGACGGCTGGACGCCGGAGGGCTTCCTGCGGCGGGTCCAGGACCAGCGGGTCACCGGCACCAGCATGGTGCCGACGCACTTCTACCGGCTGCTGCAACTGCCCGCCGACGTGCGCGACGCCTACGACGTCTCCACGCTGCGCTACGTGCTGCACGGCGCGGCGCCCTGCCCCCGCGAGGTCAAGCAGCGCATCCTCGACTGGTTCGGCCCCGTCGTCTACGAGTACTACGGCTCGACCGAGGTCGGCACCACCATCGCGCGCCCCCACGAGTGGCTCGCCCACCCCGGCACGGTCGGCCGCCCGGCCTCGATCTCCACGCTGAAGATCCTCGACGAGCTGGGCAACGAGGTGCCCGTCGGGCAGACCGGCATCGTCTACATGCGCCAGGGCGACGACCGGGTCGAATACCACAACGACCCCGGCAAGACCGACGGCGCGCGCCGCGACGGCCTGATGACCGTCTGGGACGTCGGCCACGTCGACGCCGACGGTTTCCTCTACGTCACCGGCCGCGCGGCCGAGCTGATCCTCGTCGGCGGCGTCAACGTCTACCCGGCCGAGATCGAGGCGGCGCTGCTCGAACACGACTGGGTCGTCGACGCCGGCGTGGTCGGCGTGCCCGACGAGGAGTTCGGCGAGGTGCCGCAGGCGCACGTCGTGCTGGCCGACACCGCGCCCGACGCCGACGCGGCCGTGGCGCGGCTGCGCGACCACCTCGCGCAGCGGCTGGCCAAGCCGAAGCGCCCGGTGTCGTACGTCGTGCGCGACGCGCTGCCGCGCGACCCGAACGGCAAGCTCTACAAGGCCCGGCTCACGCGCTCCGAGGAGCTCTCCGCGTGAGCGGCATCGACGACGACCCGCTGGGAGGTGGGCATGGACTTCGCTGACAGCGGCACCGACCTGGCGTTCCGGCGCGAGGTCGGCGACTGGCTCGACAAGGCGCTGGCCGACGTGCCCGACCAGGAGGAGCTGTCGCAGGACGAGCGCGAGCACTGGTCGCGGGTGTGGCAGGACCGGCTGTGCACCGGCGGCTGGGCCGGCCTGTCGTGGCCGACCGCGCACGGCGGCCGGGGCATGGACTCGCTGGCGCAGGCCATCTTCAACGAGGAGGCCGCCGTGCGCGGCGCGCCGTACCCGCTCAACGGGGTCGGCATGATGCTGGCCGGGCCCACGATCATCGCCCACGGCACCGACGAGCAGCAGGCCCGGCACCTGCCCGGGATCCTGCGCGGCGAGACGTACTGGTGCCAGGGCTTCAGCGAGCCCGGCTCCGGCTCCGACCTGGCGAGCCTGCGTACGGCCGCGACCCGGGTCGACGGCGGGTGGCGCGTCAACGGCGCGAAGATCTGGACGTCCAACGCGCACAACGCGTCGAAGTGCCTGCTGCTGGCGCGCACCGACCCCGACGCGCCGAAGCACCGGGGCATCACCTACTTCCTCGCCCCGATGGACGCCTTCACCGTCCGGTCGCTGGAGATGATCAACGGGGACACCGAGTTCAACGAGATGTTCCTCGACGACGTCTTCGTGCCCGACTCCGACGTGCTCGGCGGCGTCGGCAACGGCTGGACCGTCGCGCTCACCACGCTGGCGTTCGAGCGCGGCAGCATGGCGCTGAACCTGTGGGTGTGGGCCCGCCAGGCGGTGGACCGCGTCGTCGACCTCGCGGTCGCGCGCGGGATGGCCGACGACGGCGCGTTCCTCGACACCGTGGGCGCGCTGCACTGCGACGCCGAGGCGGTCCGGATCGGGTCGATGCGCATGCTCGGCGAGAGCCGGGCCGGCGGCGTGCCGGGCCCGGAGACGTCGGCGCTCAAGAGCCTGTGGGCGCAGGTGGTGCAGAACGCCAACCGCCTCGCCGTGCAGCTCGACGAGGCCGGCGGCGTGCTGCTCGACGGTGACGGGGCCGCCGCCCGGATGCGCCGCTACCTGCGTGCCCGCGCCCACACCATCGAGGGCGGCACGGAGGAAGTCCAGAAGTCGATCCTCGCGGAGCGGGTGCTGAACCTGCCCCGCTCGCGCTGAGCGGAGTGGCCACATGCGAGCAACCTTCACCCCGGAGCAGCGGGAGATCGGCGACACCGTCGCGGCCCTCGCGGCGGGGGAGAAAGTCCGGGCCCGCGACGCCCTGACGGGCCCGTGGCGCGCCCCGGCCTGCGACGGCCTGCTGCTGGGCGACTTCGGCCTCCTCGGGGTGCCCGAGGCCGCCGGCGGCGTCGGGTCGCACCTGATCGACCTGCTGGTCGCCGTCGAGGCGCTCGGCGAGCGGCTCGTGCCGAGCCGGTTCCCGGCGCACGCGGCGGCCGTCCAGCTGCTCTGCGGCGGCGACCGGCCCGACCCGCTGCCCGACGAGGTGCTCTCCGGCGGCCGGGTGCTCACCTGCGCGGTCGACGTGCCGGGCGGCTCCGGCTGGGCGGCCGCGGTGTCGCCCGATCCGCTGGTGCGGACCCTGGTGCCGTACGCGGCACAGGCCGACGGCCTCGCCGTCCTGGGCCCCGACGGGGTCTGGACCGCCGAGGCGGCCGGGGTCGCCGCGCGCGATTCCGTCGACCCGTCGGTGCCGCTGTCGGACGTCACCGTGACCGCGCCGGGGCGGGTGTCGCCCGCCGGTGCGGGCGTGCGGCGCGCCGCGCTGGTGGTGGCCGCCGAGCTGTGCGGGGTCGCGCAGGGCGCGATCGACCTGGCCGCCGAGCAGGCCCGCACCCGCCGGCAGTTCGGGCGGGTGATCGGCTCGTTCCAGGGGGTCGCGTTCCAGCTCGCGGAGGCCGCCACGGCGCGCAAGGCCGCGTGGGACCTGACCCTGTACGCCGCCTGGGCGGTCGACACCGGCCGCCCCGACGCCGGGATCCAGGTGCACGCGGCGAAGGCCGCGGCCGGGCGCGCGGCGGTCTTCGCCGCCGAGCGGTGCATCCAGGTGCACGGCGGGATGGGCATCACGATGGAGGCGGACCCGCACCTGTTCCTGCGCCGGGCGCTCGTGCTCGACGCCCGGTTCGGGCGCGGCTCGTGGCACCGCCGTCGCGCCGGCGAGCTGCGGGTCGGCGCGCGCGCCGGCGCGCCGCCCGGCCGCACAGCAGCGGCCTGACCTGCGTAACCCTTGCAGGCCATCTACCACGGCAGTAACATACCGGCTGGTCGGAATAAACGAGGAGAGGCCGTGAAGTTCGGAATCATGAACCTGTTTCCGGTGAGCGATGGCACATCGGACCACCAGGTGCTGCGGGAGACCCTCGACGAGATCCAGCTGGCCGACGAGCTCGGCTTCGACTCGATCTGGCTGGCCGAGCACCACTTCTCCAAGTACGGCATCCTCGGCAGCCCGGTGAACTTCGGCATGGCCGTCGCCGAGCGGACCCGGCGGATCACCATCGGCACCGCCGTCCTCGTGCTGCCGCTGCACCACCCGCTGCGCCTGGCCGAGGACATCGCCGCCCTCGACGTGCTCAGCGGCGGCCGGGTCCGCATCGGCGTCGGCCGCGGCTACCAGCCCGCCGAGTTCGCCGGCTTCGGCATCCCCCTCGAGGAGTCCAAGCAGCGCTACCAGGAGACCCTGGAGATCCTGCGGCTGGCGCTGTCGCAGGAGAACTTCTCCTACCACGGCCAGATCTTCCACTACGACAACGTCACGACCTACCCGCGCCCGCACACCCCCGGCGGCCCGCCGATCCTGCAGGGCACCGTCTCCCCGGACAGCTTCCGCGAGCGCGGCGCGGTCGGCGAGTCGATCATCACCTCCCCGAACTTCACGCCGTTGGGCATCATGCAGAAGAACTTCAGCCTCTACCGGCAGAGCATGCGGGAGAACGGGTTCGACATCGCCGACTACGAACTGCCGTTCATGCAGCAGGTCTGGTGCGGCGAGGGCGAGGAGGGCCTGCGGGAGGCCGCCCTGGCCGCGATGAACTACTACAAGTCGGTCGGCAAGGTCATCCCCGGCTCGGAGGAGGCCATCGAGCAGGAACGCTCCTACTACGCGGCCGTCGCGAAGAACATCGAGCTGTTGACCCTGGAGCAGACGCTGACCCACGGCGGCAACTTCGGCTCGGCGCAGCGGGTCATCGAGACCATCGAGATGCTGCGCGAACAGCTCGGCATCAACCACTACATCGGCTGGCTGCGGATCCCGTCGCTGGACCGCCGGGCCGCGCTGCGGTCGATGGAGGAGTTCGCCGAGAAGGTCATCCCGCACTTCCGCGCCCAGGAGAAGGCCGACGCCGCCCCGGTCGCCCCGCCCGTCACCGAGGCGGTCGTCGGGTGAGGATCAGCTGCTTCCTCAGCGCCCAGTTCGACCCGTCGGCCTCCGCCGTCGACGGCATCGACGGCGTGCTCGCCCAGGCCGCCGCCGCCGAGGCGGCCGGCTTCCACGCCGTCTACCTCGGCCACCACTACCTGGCCCGGTCGGCGTTCGTCCAGCCGATCCCGCTCGCCGGGTACCTCGCCCGCGCCACCTCGCGGGTCCGCATCGGCTTCGGGGTGCTGCTCGCGCCGCTGCTGAACCCGGTCGCGCTCGCCGAGGACCTCGCGTCCCTCGACGTGCTCTCGCGCGGCCGGCTGACCGTCGGCGTCGGCGCCGGCTACCGCAAGCGGGAGACCGCCGCCTTCGGCGTCGCCTGGGACGACCGGCTGCGCCGCCTGCGCGAGTACGTGCCGACGCTGCGGTCGCTGTGGAACGGCGAGACCGTCGATCTCGCCGGCAGCTGGGGCGAGGTCCCCGGCGCGTCCCTGGCGCTGCGCCCGGTGCAGCCCGGCGGCCCGCCGCTGTGGATCGGCGCGTTCGCCGAGCCCGCGATCCGCCGGGCCGCCCGGCTGGACGCCCCGTGGCTCATCGGCCCCAAGGGCAACGACGCCGAGCTGGCCCGCCTGCTCGGCATCTACCGCGCCGACCTCGCCGAGCGCGGCTTCGCCCTCGACCGGGAGTACCCGATGACCCGCGAGGCGTACCTCGGCGACAGCTACGCCGGCGCCGTCGCCGCCGTCCGTCCCCACCTGCAGCGCCAGTACGCGGGCTACAAGTCGTGGGACGACGCCCAGTCCCTCGACCTCGACCGCTACCTCGCCGAGGACTGCCTCGTCGGGTCGGCCGACGAGATCGTCGACAAGCTGCGCCGCTGGGAGACCGACCTCGGCATCACGGAGGTCTCCCTGCGCCACCAGTTCGTCGGCGCCGGCCAGGACGAGGCGATGGAGCAGCTCGCCCGCTTCGGCGCGGAGGTCATCGCGCGCGTCGACACCGCACCGACCGGACGGGAGGCGTCCCGATGAGCGCCGGCAACCTCGCCCGCATCCTCGACCGGCGCTGCGCCGACCGCCCCGACGTGCCCGGCCTGTACGGCGAGGACGGCCGGTCGTGGACGTTCGACCAGATCGACCTGCTCGCCGGCGGGGTCGCCGCCGCGCTGCGCGCCGAGGGCGTCGGCCCCGGCGACCGCGTCGCCTGCTACCTGACCAACGGCCCGGAGATCGTCTTCTTCCTCTTCGGCGCGTGGAAGATCGGCGCGGTCCCGGTCACCGTCAGCAGCCTCTACAACGCCGCCGAACTGGCCGAGTCGGTCGCGAAGACCGACCCGCGCCTGCTGCTCGTCGACGACCGCCGCCCGGACGTGGTCGCCGAGTTCCTCGCCGCCGCCGGGGACGCGCCGCCGGTGCGTAGCGTCGCGGAGCCGCTCGCCGGGGCGTCGGCGCTGCCGTGGCGGCACGAGGCGCGGGTGCCGACGGTCGACGTCGCGCCCGAGGCCGAGGCGTGCATCCTGTTCACCGGCGGCACCACCACCGGGCGGCCGAAGGCGGTCAGCGTCACCCACGGCGGGACCCGCGAGTCGCTCGGACGGCTGGCCCGGGTCAGCACCGGCACCGACGCCGAGGGCACCGCCGCGCCCGACGCCGCCCCCAACCTCATCGCCCTGCCGCTGTTCCACAGCGGCGGCCAGCACTCGCTGCTGTTCGCGTACTTCGTCGGGCGGGCCGCCGTGGTCTGGGAACGCTTCGGCGTCGACCGGCTCGCCGACCTGATGGACCGGTTCGCGTTCGACAACCTCTTCCTGCTGCCCACGATGGTCTTCGACATCGTGCACGCCGAGCGGGACCTGCCGTTTCACGGGGTCAAGTCCGTCCTCGTGGCCGGGCAGGCGATCTCGTGGCCGGTGCGGCGCGCCTTCGAGGAGCGCTACCGGGTGCCGATCCTGGTCAACTACGGCTCGACCGAGGCCGGGCACATCGCCGGCTGGACCGGCCGGGACATGAAGGCCGGCCGGTGGAAGCCCGGTTCGGCCGGCCGGGTCTACCCGGGCGTGGAGCTGGAGATCCGCGACGACGCGGGCGAGGCCCTGCCCACCGGCTCGTCGGGCGAGGTGGTCGTCCGGTCCGCGCTGACCCGGGGGTACGTCGACGACGCCGAGGCGTCCCGTGACCTGGTCCGCGACGGCTGGGTGCACACCGGCGACATCGGCTACGTCGACGCCGACGGCGTCCTGTTCCTCGTCGGCCGCAAGCGCGACATGATCAAGTGCGGCGGTTTCCAGGTGTGGCCCGAGGAGATCGAGGACGTGCTGCGCGAGCACCCGCTCGTGCGCGACGTGCGGGTGCTCGGCCGCCCCGACGACCGGCTGGGCGAGATCCCCGTGGCGCTCGTCGTGCGGGAGGCCGACGACGCGGTCACCGACGCCGACCTCGCCGACGCCGTCGTCGCGTACGCCCGGGACCGCCTCGCCCACTTCAAGACCCCCCGGCGGGTCGAGTTCGTGCCCGCCCTGGAACGCAGCACCACCGGCAAGACCAGCCGCGCGGCGGCACCCGTGTCGCAGGGAGGGGGAAGCTGATGAGGTTCGGCATCATGGCGTCGCACCAGTACCCGCACGGCGACGACCTGCGCAGACACCTGGACGACCTGTTCGGCACCGTCGAGCTGGCCGCCGAGCTGGGCTACGACTCGGTGTGGACGATCAACCACTTCCAGTCCAACCTGGCCACGCCCCAGCCGATCTCGATGCTGGCCAGCCTGATCCCGCGCTCCGGCGACATGCTGCTCGGCACCGGCATCCTGCTGCTGCCGATGTTCCACCCGGTGCACGTCGCCGAGGAGTTCGCCACCCTCGACCACCTCTCCGGCGGGCGGGTGGTCCTCGGCGTCGGCGCCGGCTACCGCGACAACGAGTTCGCCGCGTTCGGCATCGACCCGGAGACCCGGTTCCGCCGCTTCGACGAGAGCCTGCGGCTCATCCGGGCCCTGTGGACCGGGCAGCCCGTCACCCACGAGGGCGAGTTCTACCCGCAGACCGACGCCACGATCGGGGTGCGCCCGCTGACCCCGGGCGGCCCGCCGATCTGGATCGGCGCGGGCGGCAAGAAGGCCGTCCGCCGGGCGGCCCGCCTCGGCGACGCCTGGTACGCGCCGGGCAACTCCCCGAGCCGCCGCTTCCTGCCCGAGCACCTGGCCGTCTACAACGAGGCCCTGGCCGAGTATGGCCGCGACCCGGCGACCGTGCAGCGGCCCGTCGGCGTCGAGCTGTACTGCGCGCCGACCACCGAGCGGGCCGTCGAGGAGGCGCTGCCCCACGCCCGCGTCGAGTACTCGACGTACGCCGAGTACCCGGCGCTGCGCTGGCAGCGGGACCGGTTCGACGAGCTGGTGCGCAACACCCTGCTGCTGGGCTCCCCGGAGTTCCTCGTCGAACGGATCTCCGCCCTGCGCGACCTGGGCTTCGACCACCTGATCTTCCGCCCCGGGTGGCTGGGCATGCCCACCGAGAAGCTGCGCGCCTCGCTGCGGCTGTTCGCCACCGAAGTGATCCCCGCCTTCCGCACCCCCGCCACCTAAGGAACCGCCGTGAAGAAGACCGAAGCCGAGCTTCTGGAACACCAGTGGGACGTCGAGAACATGGAGGTCGACCCCGAGGTCCTCGCGAAGTACGTCCGCTACGACGTCGACGAACAGCGGTCCGTCGCGACCATCACCTTCGACCGTCCCGAGCGGCTCAACGCGATCCCCGTCGCCGCGTTCGAGCGGGTCGGCGACCTGGTGCGGGAGGCCGAGACCGACGACCGGGTCAAGGTCATCGTGTTCAAGGGCGAGGGCGAGCACTTCGGCACCGGCGCGGACGCCGCCGAGCTGGGCCACTACATCGGCTACCGGACCGGCACCGACAAGGCGTCGCGGCGGCGGCCGGCGCAGCGGCAGCGCATCCTGCCCGACCGCAACGTGCTCAGCTCCGGCTTCACCCGCCCGATCATCGAGTCGCTGAAGGCGACCATCTGCCAGGTGCAGGGCTACTGCTACGGCGGCCACTTCCAGATCGCGCTGTCGGCCGACATCGTCATCGCCTCCCCGGACGCCCGGTTCACCCACCCGGCGTTCCGCTACCTCGGCCCCGCCCCGCAGGACATGTACCACTGGATCGAGAAGGTCGGCCTGACGACGATGAAGGACGTCATGCTGACCATGCGGGCCATCGGCGCCGAGGAGGGCGAGCGCAAGGGCCTGGTCACCAAGGTCGTCGAGCGCGACGAGCTGCAGAAGTGGGTCGACGACTACGCCGACGCGATCGCGGTCATGCCGCTGGACTCGCTGATGATGGGCAAGTCGATGATGCAGGTGGTCATGGAGGCCCGGGGTAAGGGTCTGGGCGCGATGACCGGCTGGGTCGGGCACGGCTGGGCCACCAACGTCAGCTTCGACGAGGGCGACTGGAACTTCCTCAAGGAGCGCCGCGAGAAGGGCATCGCCCAGGCGCTGGCCGACCGGGACCGGCTGGTCGCGCCCTACTTCCGGCTCAGCGACACCCGGTCCCGGGAAGAGTAGGCGCGCGGCGTGAAGTTCGGCATCCTCCTCGACCACCAGTACGCCCCCGGCGACGACCTGGGCCGGCGCATCGGCGAGACCGTCGAGTACGTCCAGCACGTCCGCGACCTGGGCTACGACTCGGTGTTCGGCATCCACCACTACCTGTCGTCGCTGAGCACGCCGCAGCCGCTGCCGCTGCTGAGCCGGCTCGTGGACCACTCCGGGACCATGCAGCTCGGCACCGGCATCCTCATCCTGCCGCTGGGCCACCCGGTGCACTGGGCCGAGGAGATCGCGACCATCGACCAGATGTCCGGCGGCCGGTTCGTGCTGGGCATCGGCTCCGGCTACCGCGACGTCGAGTTCGCGTCGTTCGGCATCGACCGGCGCACCCGCGTGTCGCGGATGAACGAGGCCCTCGCGGTGATGCAGCGGCTGTGGATGGGGGAGACGGTCCACCACGAGGGCAAGCACTTCGCCCTCGACGGCGTACGCTGCAGCGTCCTGCCCGTGCAGCGCCCGCACCCGCCGGTGTGGGTCGGCGCGAACGGCCCGACGGGCATCGCCCGGATCGCCCGGCAGGGCCTGCCGTGGCTGGCCCCGTCGAACGTGCGCCGCAACTGGGCCGTCGGCAACCTGGCCGACTACCGGGAGCAGCGCCGGGCGGCCGGCTTCGACGAGGACGGCGCGGTGTTCCCGATCCACCGCGACCTGTGCGTCGCGGACTCGGCGGAGGCCGCCTTCGCGGTGGCCGGCGACGCGGTGCGCCGCTCCTACGGCGAGTACGTCCAGTACGGCATGGACTTCTTCGAGTCGCAGTGGGACGCGATCAAGGAGAAGGCGCTGTTCTTCGGCTCGCCCGACGACATCGCCGCGA
Source organism: Micromonospora sp. PTRAS2 (assembly GCF_054052245.1). Lineage (NCBI taxonomy): Bacteria > Bacillati > Actinomycetota > Actinomycetes > Micromonosporales > Micromonosporaceae > Micromonospora > Micromonospora sp. PTRAS2. The sequence goes on along the minus strand of NZ_JBSWBU010000006.1, from coordinate 145,993 downwards.
AGATCCGCGACTTCGCCGACGCCGGCTACAACCACTTCGTCTTCCGCGCCCAGTGGCTCGGCCTGCCCATCGAGCGGTCCATCGAGATCGTCGAGCGGTTCGCCCGCGAGGTCATGCCGAGGTTCCGCCCATGAGGATCGGGCACGTGATCGTCCCCGCCGGGGACCTGGACGCCCAGCTCGCCTTCTACACCACCCTCGGCCTGACGGTGCGGTTCCGCGACGGCGACCGGTACGCCGCCGTCACCGACGGCACCGTCACCGTCGGCCTCGCCGACGCCACCCAGCAGCCCGTCGCCGGGCGGACCCTGCTCAGCGTGCAGGTCGACGACCTGGACGCCTGCCTGGCCGGGCTGGTGGCGGCCGGCGCCACGGCCGGGGCCCCGCAGGCCGGCCCGCACGAGCGGCGGGCGGTGGTCGTCGACCCCTGCGGCAACCCGCTCGTCGTCTACGAAAGGAACCCGGCATGACCGTCAGCGACGCGCTTCGCGGCCGTACCGTCGCCGTGCTCGGCGGCACCGGCCCGCAGGGGCGCGGCCTCGCCCGCCGCTTCGCCGCGGCCGGGCTCGACGTGGTGCTCGGCTCGCGGGACGCCGCGCGCGCGGAGAGCACCGCCGCGGCCCTGCCCGGCCGGGTCCGGGGCACGGCGAACGCCGACGCGGCGGCGGCCGGCGACATCGTCGTGGTGGCCGTGCCGTGGGACGGCCACGCCGAGCTGCTCACCGAGCTGGCCCCGGCGCTGGCCGGGAAGGTCGTGGTCGACTGCGTCAACCCGCTGGGCTTCGACCGGCAGGGCGCGTACGCCCTCCCCGTCGCCGAGGGCTCGGCGGCCCAGCAGGCGGCGGCCATCCTCACCGGGTCGACCGTGGTCGGCGCGTTCCACCACGTCTCCGCCGTGCTCCTGGAGGATCCCGACCTCGACACGGTCGACACCGACGTGCTCGTGCTCGGCGACGACCGCGCGGCCACCGACCTCGTCCAGGACCTCGCCGCCGTCATCCCCGGGGTGCGTGGCGTCTACGGCGGGCGGCTGCGCAACGCCCACCAGGTGGAGGCGTTCACCGCCAACCTCATCTCGGTCAACCGCCGTTACAAGGCGCACGCCGGCCTGCGCGTCACCGACGTGTGAGCCCGCGGCACCGGCTCAGCCGGCCGGCCTCGCCGGGCGGTTCGCCCGCACGCTCCACCGTCCCTCGACGCGGGTGAGCCGGACGGGATGGTCGAAGCACTTGCTGACCTGGTCGCTGGTGAGGACCTCGTCGGCGGGCCCCGACGCCAGGCAGCGCCCGTCCCGCAGCAGCAGCACGTGGGTCGTCCCCGGGGGAAGCTCCTCCAGGTGGTGGGTGACCAGGACGGACGCGAGCCGCGGGTAGGTGTGGTGCAGCGTGTCGAGGCGCTCGATGAGCTGTTCCCGGCCGGCGACGTCGAGACCGGTCGCGGGCTCGTCGAGCAGCAGCAGCCGCGGACTGGGCATCAGCGCGCGGGCGATGAGCGCACGGCCCCGCTCCCCCTGCGACAGGGTCGGCCACCGCGCGCCGTGGCGCTCGCCGAGGCCGAGCAGTCCGATCAGCCGGTCGGCCTGCGCGGCCTGCTCGGGTGTCGGCGCCCAGCGGGGAACGCGTTCGACGGTGTTGGTCAGCCCGGTCAACACGACGTCGTGCACCGTGAGGGGCGAGCGCAGGTCGTGCCGCGGGTCGACGTGGCCGACGTGGGACCGCAACTCGCGCATGTCGACCCGCCCCAGCCGGTGGCCCAGCACCTCGACGGTGCCCCGGGTGGGGTGCGTGACGGCACCGAGAAGGCCGAGCAGTGTGCTCTTGCCCGCCCCGTTGGGGCCGAGCAGCGCCCAGTGCTCGCCGGCGCGGACCGTCAGCGACACCTCGCTCAGGATCGGTCTGCCGTCCCGGACGACGGTCGCGCCCGTCACGCGTAGCACCGGGGGAGCGGTCACGAGGGGGCCCGCCTGCAGCGGCGGCCGAGATGACGAGGTCCGTGCGGCGGCACCCGGGTACGGTAACCCAGCCGCGCAGGGCGGCCGGCACCGACGTCCACGGTGACCGCCGTCGCCGGGATGCGCGCGGACCATTTTGCGGCGCGTCATGACGACTCACCGGAAAGCGCCCGTGAAGTGACAGTTGCGGGGCGGTGGGCAACCGCGGCCGACGGCATGTACGCATCGTCATCCGTCTATTACGATCGGTGCTCCGGCCGTCCGGTGGAACGGGGTCGTCGTGATTGCACCGCGCGCACCGGCATTCGCCGCCGCCGCCCCGCTGCGGGCCGTCGAGCTCGACGACGTCGCGGGCCGCCCCCAGGTCGTCGCGTGGGACCGCGCCACCGGGCAGCGTCGGGTGCTGACCCGGGCGCGGCACGGGGTGGACGCCTGCGACCTGGAGCCGGACGGCGGCCACGTCTGGTGGTTCGACGCCGACCCGGACGGCGTCGGTGCCTGGCGCCGCCAGCCGTTCGACGGCGGACCGGCCGCGCCCGCGCTGACCGGGCTGCCCCGCGGCCGGCCGTACGGCATCGCCTTCGACCACGCCGGCACGCTGGCGGTCGTCTGCGTCGGGCACGACGCGGAGTCCCGGTACCACCTCGGCCCGCCCGGCGGACCGGCCCGCCCGCTGGCGACCGTGGCCGGCTACGCGCCCCTGGTGGACCTGAGCCCCGACGGCACCCTGCTCGCCCTCGCCGGCCGACCGGACGGGCCGGCCGCGGTCACGGTGGTCCGCCGCACCGACGGCCACACCGAGGCCCTCGCCGGCGGCCCGCACCGCCGGGTGTGGGCCCTGGAGTTCCGCCCCGACCCGGCCGGCGACGCGGAGTTGCTGCTGGTCGTGGAGGCGGGCGGGCACTACACCGTCGGCACCTGGCGGCCGGGCCGGAACGTCCGGCTGCACGAGCGGTTGGCGTTCGACACGGAGATCACCGCGCACTGGCACGTCGACGGCCGACGGGTGCTGGTCCAACAGGACCGGGCGGGACGCAGCCGGCTGCTCCTGACCGACCTCGACGGCGGCGAGCCGGCCGTCCTGCCCACCCCGGCGGGGACCATCCTGGAGCTGGCCTGCGCCCCCGAGGGCACGATCCACTACGTGTGGAGCCGGGAGGCGACGCCGCCGCGCCGGCTCGTCGTCGACCCGGCCGCCGACCCCCGTCCGACGCCCGGCCCGCCCGCCGCGCCGGGCCGCCGCGAGGTGTGGACACCCCAGCCGTACGGCCGGATCCACAGCTTCCTGGCCACCCCGCCCGGCACCGGTCCGTGGCCGACGATCCTCCTGCTGCACGGCGGGCCGTTCCTGCACGACCGGGACAGCTACGACCCCCGGGTGGAACTGCTCACCGGGGCCGGCTACGCCGTCGTGCGCACCAACTACCGGGGATCCACCGGCTACGGCCCGCGCTGGCGGCACGACTTCGGCCACCGGGTCGGCCTGGCCCAGCTGGAGGACCTCGACGCCGTACGCCGGCACCTGGTCGACCTCGGCGTGGCGCAGCCGGGGCGGATCGGGCTGTGCGGCTACTCCTGGGGCGGCTACCTGGTGCTGCTCGCGCTGGGCGTCGCCCCCGACGACTGGGCGGTCGGGCTGGCGGTCTCCCCGGTGGCCGACTACGCGACCGCGCACCGCGCCACGCTGCCCGCCGTGCGCGAGGCGGACGAGGAACTCTTCGGCGGCACCCCCGCCGAGGTCCCCGACCGGTACCGGGCCGCCGACCCGATGACGTACCTGGACCGGGTGCGCGGCCCGCTGTTCGTCGCCGCCGCCACCGACGACGAGCGGTGCCCCGCCGAGGCCGTCGGCCGGTACGTGGCCGCGCTGCGGGACCGCGCGGTGCCGCACGAGGTGCTCTGGACCACCGGCGGCCACCACGGCGACGCCGCCGGACAGTCGGTCGTCTTCGCCGCCCTGCTCCGCTACGCCACCGCGGTGCTCCCCCCGTACGGGCCGCCCCCGGCGGCCCCCAGTCAGGACCACCGCGACCGGCGGGGTCCGAACCCCGACCGACCGGAGGGAGGTGAATGCAATGAAGCGACGCACTGTGCGGCACGACCCGATCAGCACGGGCGAGCGGGACCGCGGCGCCGTCATCGTCAAGATGCTCCTCGATCTTGACCGGGCGGTCCCGGCCGCGCGACCCCAGGTGACCGAGGCGCCGCCGGCCGGCAAGTGACCCGGCCGCGGTGACGCACGTCCACGACGTCGTTCCGGGGCGCCGCCGCGAGGCCCCGGAACGATGCCCAGCCCGCCCGAGAGGAGACCGGCGATGAAGGTCGTCCTGGTGCACATGCCGTGGGGATCGCTCGACGTCCCGTCGCTCGCCCTGGGCATCCTGCGCACCGCCGCCGGTGCCGCCGGCCACGACGTGCGGGTCCGCCACGCGAACCTCGACTTCGTCGACTGGGCGGTGGACCGGCTCACCTTCGGCCTGGCCGACTACCAGTACTTCTCCGAGACCTCCTACTTCCAGGGCGCCGGGGACTGGGTGTTCGCCGGTGCCCTCTACGGGCGGCGGCGCGACTTCGGGCCGTTGCACCGGCTGCTGGCCGACGCGGGGGCGAGCCGGGCCGAGACGGCCATGACCGCCGCGCTGCACGAGCTGGTGCCGGAGTTCGTGGCGACCCTGGTCGCCGAGCTGGACGCCGCCGCGCCCGACGTCGTCGGGTTCACCAGCACCTTCCAGCAGAACACCGCCAGCCTGGCCGCCGCCCGGCTGCTCAAGCAGCGCAGGCCCGCCGTGCGGACCGTCCTCGGCGGGGCCAACTGCGACGGTGCGCAGGGCGCGGCGCTGCACCGCAACTTCCCGTTCCTCGACTTCGTCGTGCGCGGCGAGGGGGAGGCGGCCTTCCCCGCGCTGCTCGACGCGCTCGACGCCGCACCGGTCGGCGGCGGCGACCCGCGTCCCGGCGGCGGCCCTGCCGGTGGCCTCGCGGACGTCCCTGGGCTGTGCTGGCGGGACCCCACGGGCGTCGCGCGGGCTAACCCCATGTCGGCGCAACCGCTGCCGCCGGGCCGGATCGTCGCCCCCGACTACACGGGCTTCGTCGAACGCCTCGACGCCTCGGCGGCGGCCGAGTGGGTGGCCCCGAAGCTCGTCGTCGAGGGCTCCCGGGGCTGCTGGTGGGGCGAGAAGCACCACTGCACCTTCTGCGGCCTCAACGGCTCGTCGATGCAGTTCCGCAGCAAGAGCCCGGGACGCTTCCTCGACGAGGTGCTGGACCTGGCCCGCCGGCACCAGCTGCTCGACTTCATCGTGGTCGACAACATCCTGGACATGGCGTACTTCGACTCGGTGCTGCTGCGGCTGGCCGAATCCGACTACGACGTCCGCCTGCACTTCGAGGTCAAGGCCAACCTGCGCCGGCAGCACTTCCAACGGCTCGCCGAGGCCGGGGCGGTGCAGGTCCAGCCCGGGGTGGAGAACCTCAGCACCCACGTGCTGCGGCTGATGGACAAGGGCGTGACCGGCTGCCAGAACGTCCGCGCGCTGCGCGAGGCCCAGAGCGCCGGGGTGACGACGAGCTGGAACTACCTCTACGGCTTCCCCGGCGAGACCGCCGAGGACTACACCGACGTCGTCGCGCAGCTGCCGGCGCTGCACCACCTCGACCCGCCGATGGGCGCGGCGCGCATCGCCATCGAGCGGTTCAGCCCCTACTTCAACCAGCCGGAGCTGGGCTTCCCGGTGCTGGAGCCCGCCCCGCAGTACCGGGAGATCTACGACCTGCCCGCCGCCGAGCTGACCGACCTGGCGTACATCTTCACCACCGTGGCCCGGGGCATCGGCCGGGCCGAGGCGGCGGCGTTGGACGCGGCGATCGACCGGTGGCGCACCGAGTACCCGGTCAGCCGGCTCACCTACCAGGAGATCGACGACCGGGTCGTGCTGGTCAGCCGCCGCGCCGCGTACGACTGGTCGGTGCGCGAGCTGGCCACGCCGGCCGAGGTGGCGCTGTTCCGGCTGCTGGCGCAGCCCCGCACGGACGCCACCCTGGCGGCCCGCGTCCCCGGCGGGGCGGCGACGGTCCGGCCGCTGCTCGACCAGTGGTCGGAGCTGGGCATCGTGTTCCACGAGGGAGGCTGCTGGGTGCACACCGCCGTCGAGTCGCACAACCAGGTGCTGGCCCGGGTCGACCACCAGCGGGCCGCCGCGGACGCCGCCGCGCGCGCCGGACAGGACCGCCATGCCGTCGCCGCGGGGTGACTTCGGCGCGACCGTGGTCGAGGTCGAGCTGTCCCGCGACTACGATCCGGCCGCCGCCCGGCTGCCCGGGATGGCGCTCGGCACGCACCGGCTGGTCGGGCCGTGCGGGGGGACGGTGGCCGGTTGGTATGCCGCCGGCGCGCGGCACGCGCGGCTGGCCCACCCGGTGGACCTGTGCGCCGACGCGGACGCCCGCGCGGCGCGGTCCCTCCTGCTGGTCCGGGAGCTGACCGCCCGGGGGATCGCGGTGGACTGGACGGCGCGCTGCCGGGACGGCTGCCACGGCGGCGACCTGTTCACCCACCTGTGCCCACCGTCCCGCCTGGACGGGGACGCCACCGGCACGGTCGCGGCCCGCTGGCGGGCGGCGTTCTTCCTCGGCCTCTGCGTCTACCGGCGCGGCCCCGGCTTCGTGGAGGTCCGCGACCGGCGCTCCGGCGCCCTGGAGGTGGTGACGATCGACGAGCCGGGCCACCTGGCGGCGATCGAGACGCTGGCCGAGGGCGTCGTGGCGACGGCGGTGCCGGCCGACGTGCGCCGGGAACTCGTCGGAGCGCACCTGGTCGCCGAGCAGGCCGGCCACCTGTGGTGGCTGCCGACCCGCGCCCACCGCTGGCCCTTCCCCGCCCTGATCGTCTAGCACCGCCCGAGCGCCACCGAAGAGGAGACCCATGACCACCGCCGAGGACGGGCCGACGCCGCCACGACAGGCCCCGTTCGTCGTCGACCCGTACCCGACGCTGGCCCGGATCCGGGCCAACGGCCCGGTGTCGATCCTGCACAGCGACGAGGGGCTGCCCATGTGGGTCGTCGCCCGCTACCGCGACGTGCGCGCGGCGCTGGCCGACCCGAGGTTCGGCCAGGACGCCCGGCGGGCGCAGGAACTGGCCGACCGCCGGGTGGCGGGGGTGACGCTCGGCGGCGACATGGTCCACATGCTCAACAGCGACCCGCCCGACCACACCCGGCTGCGCCGGCTGATCCACGGGTTCTTCACCGCACGCCGGGTGGCGGCCATGCGTCCGCTGGTGCAGCGGATCACCACCGCCCTGCTCGACGAGCTGGCCGACCGCGACACCGCCGACCTGGTGGCGGACTTCGCGTTCCCGCTGCCCATGCTGGTCATCTGCGAGCTGATCGGCTTCCCCGCCGAGGAACGGGCCGCCTACCGGAGCTGGTCGACGGCGATCCTGACCCACGGCGACGACCCGGCGGCGTTCGGCCGGGCGCTGCGGGAGCTGACCGAGCACATCGCCGTCGTGCTGCGGCGGCGGCGCACCGACCCGCGCGACGATCTGCTGACCCTCCTGCTCACGGCCCGCGACCAGGGGCAGCTCACCGACGACGAGATCGTGGGCATGGTGTTCCTGCTGCTCATCGGGGGCCACGAGACGACCGTCAACCTGCTCGGCACGGCCACCCTGGCGCTGCTGCGCCACCCCGACCAGCACGCCTGGCTGCGGCGCAACCGGGCCGCGCTGCCCGCGGCGGTCGACGAGTTCCTCCGGTACGAGTCGCCGGTGAGCATGGCGACCCTGCGGTTCACCACCGCGCCGGTGGACGTCGACGGGGTCGAGATCCCCGCCGGGGAGCTGGTGCTGGTGTCCCTCGGCGGGGCGAACCGCGACCCCGACCGGTTCCCCGACGCCGACCGGCTGCTGCTCGACCGGGGCGACGCCGGGCACCTCGCCTTCGGCCACGGGACGCACCGCTGCCTCGGCGCGTTCCTCGGCAAGCTGGAGGGCGAGGTGGCGCTGGCCGGGCTGCTGGACCGCTTCCCTGCGCTGGCCCTGGCCGGCACGGAGACGGACCTGCGCTGGCGCAACACGATCATGCTGCGGGGGCTGGAGTCGCTGCCGGTGGCCCCCCGTGGCTGACACCACCGCCACCCGGACGCCCCGCCGCCGGCCGCGGCTGAGCCTGGCGCCGCTGCGGTCCCGCGACTACCGGCTGCTCTTCGTCGCCGAGTCGGTGTCGGTCTTCGGCGACGCCTTCCACGCCGTCGCGCTGCCCTTCCTCGTCTACCAGGTCGGCGGGGGTGCCCGCGAACTCGGGCTGCTGGTCGCCGGCTACGGCCTGTGCCGGCTCGCGACCACCCCGCTGGGCGGGATCCTCGCCGACCGGGTCGGCCCCTGGCAGGTGATGCTGGTCTCCGACCTGCTCCGGCTGGCGGCCACGGCCCCGATCGCGGTGGCCGCCGTCGCCGGTGACCCGGGCCTCGTCCTGATCGGGGTGCTGGTCGCCGTCGCCGGCCTGGGGGCCGGCCTGTTCCAGCCGGCCGCCTACGCCATCACTCCCCGGTTGCTGCCGGCCGAGCAGTTGCAGGCCGGCAACGCACTGCACAGCACCGCCGGCTTCGCCGCCGGGCTGGTCGGGCCCGGGGTGGCCGGGCTCGTCGTCGTGCTGCTCTCGCCGGGCGTCGCGTTCGGCGTCGACGCGCTGACCTTCGCGGTGTCGGCGGCCTGCCTCGCCGTCATCGGGGCGCACCACCGGCGGGCCGCGCCGGCCGCCGCCCCGCCCGCCGGGGGCGCGGCGTCGCCGCCCCGGCTGACGTTCTGGCAGCTGCTGCGCGGGTCGCCGCTGCTGCGTACCGTGCTGGTGGTGACCGCCGCGGCCAACCTGACCGTCGGCGGGATGGTCCGGGTGGGCCTGCCCTCGCTGGCCAGCGCCGACCTGTCCGCCGGGGCCGAGGGCTTCGGCGGCCTGCTGGCCGCGTTCACCGGCGGCTCGCTGGCCGGCGGGTTCTTCACCGCCGGGCTGACCGGGATCCGCCGGCGCGGCGCCACGGCCATGCTCGCCGGCCTGGTGCTGGCCGGGGCGGTGGCCCTCGTGCCGTTCACCGGGTACGCCGGCGCCCTCGTCGCGCTGGCCGTGGCCGGGGTCGCCAGCACCGTGACCAACGTCCTGGTGATCACCGTCGTCCAGCAGCACACCGCCCCCCACCTGCTCGGCCGGGTGATGAGCGCCATCCTCCTCGCCGCGCTGGGCCTGTTCCCGCTCTCCGGCGCGGCGGCGGGGCTGGTCGTGGACGCGTACGGCAGCCCGGTGCTGTTCCTGGCCACGGCCGCGACGCTGGGGGCCGCCTTCGGTTTCGGCCTGTCCCGCCGGGTGCTGCGCGACGGCTGAGGCGTCCCCGCGCCCGGCCCGGTCCCTGCGACGGGGCCGGGGCGGGGCGGTCGCCCGGCCCGGCCGTCGCGGCCGTCAGTCCGCGGCGCGCACGTCGAGGGCGGCGACCGACGGGTGGGGGCGGCCCGCCGCGTCGTCGACCGCGACCGCGAGCCCACCCGTGGAACGCGGCCCGGCCGGCGTCGCCACCCGCAGGGCGGGGCCGCCGTCGACCCGGGCGACGGTCTCGCCGTCGCGCACCGTCACCGCCACCCGGTGGGTGGCGGCCGGGTCCAGGGCCGCCTCGGCGACCACCCGGTCGCCGCGCAGCAGCGCCACCCGGCCGTGCCCGACGCGCACCGACACCGGGTCGTCGCTGTCCACCCGGACCGTCAGCGTGACGGTGCCGCCGTCGGCCCGCAGGCCGCGCAGCGCCGCGTCGACCGTGTAGTCGGTCCAGTCCGCGCTGGCGTAGGCGAGCAGCGTGCCGTAGGCGCGGCGCGGGCTGGCGGCGGTGAACCGGCCGGCGGTCAGCGACGACAGGTCCGTCATCGGCTCGCCCTGCTGGTCGCGCCAGTCCCAGGGGTTCGTGAACGGGGCGCTCACCAGCGGGGGCACGGCCGTCCGCTCGACCACCGCGCTGACCAGCTCGGCGGCGCTCGTCGTGGCGTACACCTCGGCCCGCTCGACCTGGCCGCCGGCCGCGGACCGGCGGCTGCTCGGCTCGGGCCCCCGCGACTTGTTGGTCAGCGCGCCGGCGAACCGCCCGGCGACCAGCTCGCGGCTGAACTCGGCCGCCGCCGGGTCGGTCACGGCGTCGCCGACCTCGGAGAACGGGTACGCGAACAGCTGCGGCCGGGGCAGGTCGTGGGCGGTGAACGCGGCGAACATCGCGTCGAGGTCGGCGGTGAGCCGCTGCCGGTAGGCGGCCAGGCTCTCCTGCGCCTCCGCGGCCGGATCCCACCGCCGGTGGGTCAGCGGCGAGCCCTGCGTGCCCGGCCCGGTCTGCACCCGGGTGTGCAGGTCGTGGGTGTGCGCCTGGAAGTCCCACCGGCCCGAGCGCGCCATCCGGGCGATCTCCGCCCAGCTCAGGTAGTACGGCCGGTGCTCGCCCACCTGCCCGGTGATCAGGTAGGAGGCGGCCACCATGTCGTGCCGGGCGAGGATCCGGTCGGCGTACGCCCACAGGCCCCGGGTGCCGTCGTCGAACGTCAGGTAGACCGAGCGCTCCGGCACCGCGCCGCCGCGCAGGTAGTCGACGTACTGCGCCGAGGAGATCGACCGGTAGCCGGCCGCCTGCAGGGCGGTGAGCTGCGCGTCGAACTCCTCCGGGCTGACCACGTAGTGCTCCCGGCCGCCCGGCTCGGTCGCGGCCGGGTCGTCGCCGTGCGGCCGGATGTCGTGGTAGGCCACCACCACCGGCGCGGCCCGCTGCGGCAGCCGACCGGCCAGCTCCGTGAACCGGCGCAGGTCGGCCGGGTCGAGCCGGGTCACGGCGGTGTCCCGCTGCGCGCCGACGTGCCGCCGCAGGTCGGCCAGATACCAGGAGACCCCGAACGGCGTCGCCACCACCAGCAGGGTGACCAGCGAGAGCAGCGCCCCCAGCGGGCGCGGCCACCAGCGCGTCACCGCAGCACCTCCCCACGGGTGAACACCACGACGTAGAGCGCCACCAGCGCCACGGCCCCGGCGAGGGTGAGCGCCACCCGGGCCAGCCTGGCGAGCAGCCGCCGGCCCGCGTTCACACCGCGCTCCGCGACCAGACGCCGCGCCGGATCGTGCCCACCGAGTAGGGCAGCAGCCAGGACAGCACCGTGGCGGAGAGCACGCTCATCAGCGGCCGGTACGCCCAGCGCGGGTCGCCCGGGTTGTCCAGCCGGTAGGCCAGCCCCCAGAAGGTGCCCTTGAGCAGCACCCCGCACAGGTAGAGCAGCGGCACCGCCCACCAGCCGCGCAGCGGGGCCCACACCAGGTGGGCGAAGGCCATCACCGGGGCGACCGCGACCCACAGCGCGTGCCCGTAGTAGAGCGCCGCCGGGCCGGGGCCGCGCCGCCACATGAACGTGCCGGTGAAGAAGAGGTTGCGCACGTAGCTCTTCTTCCAGCGGGTCTGCTGGCGCAGGAACGGGCGCGGTCGCGCCGGCACCGTCGTCCACACCCGCGCGGAGCGGACGTACCCGACCCGCCAGGCCCGGGGCGGGTGGTCCTCGTCGCGGACGAACGGCGAGTCGGCGAAGCGCCGCTTGAGGCGTACGCCGATCCAGCGCTGCCCGAGGACGTAGCCGGTGAGCTGCCGGTCGGTGGCGAAGCGGAACTCGCCGCCGAGGAACCGGTCCGCCGCCCAGGCCGGCAGGTAGTTGATCACGGCCTCCCGCCGGAACACCGCCAGCGGGCCGGAGACGCAGGTCACCGCCCCGAACGACGCCTCGGCGGCCTTGGCCACCCGGAACTGGCCCTCGTACCAGACGTCCTGTACGCGGGTGAGCAGCGACTCGTCGGGGTTGAGCGCGCGGGCGTGCCCGCTGACCGCGCCCAGGTCGGGCTGGCGCAGCAGGGCCTCGACGCAGCGGCGCAGCGCGTCCGGGGCGAGGACGCAGTCGGAGTCGGTGAAGGCGAGCACGTCGCCGGTGGCGTGCCGGGCGCCGTGCACCAGGGCCCGCTTCTTGCCGACGTTGCGGGGCAGGTGCAGCACGGTGACGGGGAGTTCGGCGGCGAGCCGGTCCAGCACCTCGGCGGTGCCGTCGGTGGAGCCGTCGTCGACCACGATCACCTGCAACGGCCGGTGGTCGCTGCCGGTCATCGACCGTACGCACGCCTCGATCCCGTCGACCTCGTCCTTGACGGCCACCAGCAGGCTGACCCGGGGGGCCGGGGGCAGCGACGGGAACGTGGCCGCGTGCCGGGGGTGCGGCGGGGCCTCGCTGGGGTCCTCGTAGCGGGCGTAGGCCAGGTAGAACACGGCGACGGTGGCGGTGAGCACGGCGAAGCCGTAGTACGCCGCCAGCGGCGCGTACGGCAACTGGGGCAGCTGCCGGGCCAGCAGGGCGATCAGCGGGAGCAGGCAGAGCGCGGCGAGCAGCCGACGCACGCCGCGCCGCACCGGGTGGAGCACCGGCGCCTCGACCGACGCGCCCCGGACCTCGTGGGGCACCGGCATGTCAGACGACCTCGCGGCGCGGCAGCCCGGTCATCCGGTAGGTGGCGTCGAGCACCATCGGCTGGCCGCGCAGCCACGCGTCGTCCAGGTCGGACTGGGCGGTGTGCACGACCACCAGGTCCCACTCCCGCTCGGTGTGGTCGGTCAGCCGGTGCAGGGTCGCGCCGTCGGGGGTGCGCACCGACGCGACGAGGTCGTCGACGAAGCCGACGTCCGCGCCGGCCCGGACCAGCTCGCCGATGATCTCCAGCGCCGGCGACTCGCGGACGTCCGCGACGCCGGGCTTGTAGGTCACCCCGACCAGCAGGACGCGGGCCCCGAGCAGCGTACGACCGGACCCGGCGAGCAGGTCCCGGACCCGCTCGACGACGCGGCGGGGGCGGGCGGAGATGCCGCGCATCGCGGTCTCGATCAGCGGCGCCTCGCGGCGCTGCCCGCGCAGCTGCCACAGCAGGTAGTGCGGGTCGCAGGGGATGCAGTGCCCGCCCACCCCCGGGCCGGGCTGGAAGGCCATGAACCCGTACGGCTTGGTGGCCGCCCCGTCGATCACCTCGGTGACGTCCAGGTGCAGGTCCCGGCAGACGTCGGCGAACTCGTTGGCCAGGGCGATGTTGACGGCCCGGAACGTGTTCTCCAGCAGCTTGGTCATCTCGGCGGCCTCGGGCGAGCCGAGCCGGTGCACCCGGGGGGTGATCCGGGACAGCGCTGCGGCGGCCCGCGCGGTGCAGTCCGGGGTGACCCCGCCGACGACCCGGGGGGTCAGCTCCTGGCGGTGCCCGTCGTTGCCGGGGTCGACCCGTTCCGGGGCGAACGCCACCCACACCTCCTGGCCGACCCGCAGGCCCCGGGCGGCCAGCGGCTCGACCAGCAGGTCGCGGGTGGTGCCGACGTAGCTGGTCGAGGTGAGCACGATGGTCTGGCCGGCGCGGGCGTGGGCGACCACCGCGGCACAGGCGGCCCGCAGCGCGGTGAGGTCCGGGTCGAGGTGGCGGTCCACCGGCGTGGGCACGCAGATCAGCACCGTGTCGGCGTCGGCGATCTCGGCGATCGACGTGGTGAGCCGCAGGGCCGGGTCGGTCGCCCGCAACGTGTCGCGGAGCCGCTCGCGGTCGACGTCGAGCAGGTCGGCGCGGTCGGCGCGGATGTCGTCGAGCCGGGCCGGGTCGATGTCGATGCCGATCACCCGCGCGCCGCTGCCGACCAGGGCCAGGCTGGTCGGCAGGCCGACGTAGCCGAGGCCGACCACGGCGGTACGGGCCCCGGGGGCGACGGGAGCGGCGACGGCGACGGCCGGGTCGACGGCCGGCGACGATGGGGCGGCCGGGATGGGCGGGGTGACCGGGGCGACGGCCGGCGGGAGGGGCCGGTCGGCGGCGGGCAGGAGCTGCGACATGGTCGGGGCCCTTACGCACGGTGAACGGGAACGACTCAAGAGTGCCGAGCCCGCCGCCCCGAAGACGCTCCCACGAACAGCCGACCGGCGACCCAAATCTGCGGCCACCCTCTGTCCGATCGGTCAGTTTTCCCTGTTCACAACCGCCCAGAAGTTCCGGGGGAGACGCAAACCGCCACCCCCGTCAGCCCCACCAGACACGCACCCCCCACCACCCCCACCGCCCCACCCAAAGTAAGAAGCATCACTAGCAGTAACCGCCCCGGTTGCCCCCCGCCCCGCCCCGCCCCACCCCAGCCCTTTGATCACCGAGGGCTGGGTGGGGTGGGTGGGTTGTCAGAAGGTGTCGGGGGTGCGGATGCGGTCGCGGATCCAGGTGCCGGCCGGCTTGAGGCGGGCCGTGCCGCCGAACTGGCCGCTGCCGCAGGTGCCGGTGGTGAAGACCGCGCCGGAGCGGAAGTCGTCGGAGAAGTTCCAGTTCGTCCAGCTGATCTTCTTGCTGGCCATCAGGTCGAGGTAGCGCTGGGCCATGGCGAAGTCGTTCGGGCCGTCGCCGGAGTAGTCCTGGGTGCCGAACTCGGTGACGAACAGCGGCAGCCGGTCGGCGGCGCGGGCGAAGGTGTCGTAGTACGCGTCGCCGTGCGAGGCGGCGTAGAAGTGGAAGACGTACATGAGGTTGCCGCCGGCGACCGGGTTTGCCGCGATCGTGTCCACCCCGCCGCCGCTGCCGGAGACGCCGAGGGACGACCAGTCGGGGGTGCCGACCAGCACCACAGCCTCCGGGTCGCGGCTGCGGATGACCGGGACGACCTGCTCGGCGTAGCTTTTGATGGCGCTCCACGGCACGCCGTTGGGCTCGTTGGCGATCTCGTAGAGCACGTTGACCTTGTCCTTGTGCCGGTCGGCGATCTCGGCGAAGAAGGTGCGCGCCTGGGTCAGGTTGAAGTTCGGGTCGCCGGGGCTGAGCATGTGCCAGTCGACGATGGCGTACATGCCCCGGGCGGTGGCCAGCTCGATGTAGTTGTGCACCAGGTCGGTGAAGCGGCGTGGGTCGGTCTCGTACCCGTCCTCCTGGACGTACATCGAGATGCGCAGCACGTCGGCGTTCCACTCGCGGGCGAGCACGTCCAGTGAGGCCGGGGTGGCGCAGTTCGCGTACCACTGGATGCCGTGCGTGCTCATGCCGCGCAACTGGATCGCCCGGCCGTCGCGGTTGCAGAGCTGGCGGCCGCAGACGCGGAGCTGGCCGTTGGCGGCGACCGGCGAGAGGCCGGTCGGCGGTGGCGTCGTCGTGGGCGGCGCGGTGGTGGGCGGGACGGTGGCCGGTGGCGTGGTGGTCGGCGGCGGGGCGGGGGTCGGGGTGGTGCCGCCGGTGCAGGGCTGGCCGTTGAGGGTGCAGCCGGTCGGGGCGCCGGTGCCGCTGGCGACGAAGCCGAAGGTCACCGAGGCGCCCGGGGCGACCGTGCCGTTCCAGGACCGGTTGGTGAAGGTGTGGTGCTGGCCGGTGCTGGTCAGCAGCGCGTCCCAGTACGAGCCGACGGTGGTGCCGGCGGGCAGGTCGAACTCCAGCCGCCAGGAGCTGATGGTGGTGCTGCCGGAGTTAGTGATCCGGTAGCTGCCCTCCCACCCGGAGCCCCAGTCGTTCACCTTGGTGAAGCTCGCGGTCGGCGCCGCCGCCGCACCGGCGGTGCCGGTCAGGGCGAGCGGGGCCAGCGCGAGGGCCGCGGCGAGGCCGGCGGCCAGGAGTGTTCTGCCGCGAGGTCGCACGGGTGCCTCCGGGGACTGGGAAGGTGATCTACGTCATCGCACTATAAAGAAAGTTAAGTGTTATGGCAACGGCGCTCGTCGATCCGGGTGGCGTCTCGTCCCTTCCTGTCCGGCGGCGGCCTTCCGGTGGCTCCGTGCCGCCGCCGCGAGGGCTGTCGGCGGGGGTTGCCGGCGGGGCACCCCGGCGCCGCCCGGTGAGAGCTGAAGTGGCCTGCGTCGATGTGTGGTGATTCGCGCCGGTGTGCTTTTGATTTGCAGTGAGAATGAGGTGAATCTTGGATGAGAAAACGATGTGAATCGAGGTGAAACGGGGTGCCCTGGCCGTGACGGGAGCGTCGGCCGTTGCCGTCCGGTGTGGGGTCTACTACTATTCGGTGTTGTCGCGTGCCGATGGTTGGTGATTGGCTTCGATTGACCTGTTGGGTTGTGGCGTTCCGGCCCGATCCGGCCTTTTGGCGTCTCCGCACAGAACGCGTTCCCGACGGCGAAGCCATGGCTCTACAGACAAGGGTTCCAGCGAGATGCTCATTCTGACCCAGCGGCACATTGGTCGAATAATGGACGAGGTCGGCGTCGACGCATTGCTGACGGAGCTGATCTCGCGCCTCGGCGACAAATTCGTCGAGGTGCACAAGGGTGTGGCCGAGTTGTCGCCCGCCCGGGGAGCGTTCGAGCGGGAGGGACCCGCCCCGGGGGTGATCGAGTGGATGCCGCACCGGGAGCGGAACGACAGCACCACCATCAAGGTCGTCTCGTACACCCCGTCGAACGGCGACGACCACGGCCTGCCGACGATCACCGCCTGCGTGGCGCGCTTCGACGACCGGACCGGGCGTACGACGGTGGTGGCCGACGGCGCGGCGCTCACCGCCCTGCGCACCGGTGCCGCGTCGGCGCTGGCCAGCCGGGCGCTGGCCCACCCCGACAGCCGGACGGTCGGGCTGATCGGCTGTGGCGCCCAGGCGGTCACCCAACTGCACGCCCTGAGCCTCGTCTTCCCGATCGACACGGTGCTGGCCTGGGATGTCGACCCCGCCCACCTGGCGTCCTTCGGCCGCAGGGCCGGCTTCACCGGGCTGGCGGTGACGGCGGCCAGCCCCGACGAGGTGGCGAGGTCCGCCGACATCCTGGTGACGGCGACGTCGGTGGGCATCGGCGCGGGGCCCGTCTTCCCGGATGCCGCACTGCGGGAGCACCTGCACGTCAATGCGGTCGGCTCCGACATCGTCGGCAAGGTCGAGCTGCCCCGGACGTTGGTGGACCGGGCACTCGTCTGTCCCGACCACCCGGAGCAGGCGACACGGGAGGGCGAGAGCCAGGTCCTCGATCCGCGACGCCTCGGCCCCTCGCTCAGCGAGATCTGCGCCGACCCGGGCATCGTGGCGGACGCCCGGCACGGCCAGACGATCTTCGACTCGACCGGCATCGCACTCGAGGACCACGTCGCCCTGGACCTCTTCGTCGAGTGGGCCGCGCAGCTCGGGGTGGGCACGGAGGTCGACTTCTCCGACGAGCCGACCGACGTGCTGAACCCGTACGCCGTCGGCGCGGCGGCCGTGCCCGTGGCGCGGTCGGTGCGCTGACCGGCAGGCAGGTCGTCACGGCGGGCACGCTCGACCCGGCTCGCCTCAGGCGCATGCGGCTGTCGGGCGTCGCACTGTCACCGCCTCGCGCGCCGAATGTGGCCGAGGGGTGAACGCCTGAACCGGCGACGTGTCGACCTGCCGTGGCAGGTTCCGGCCGTCCGCCCGGCCCGCGGGACCAGCGGGCCGGGCGGCGGGCGGTCGGGCCGTAGCCCGATCATCGCCCCGCTCGCGGAGGGTGCGCCGCGCCGCTCAGGCGGAGCAGCCGTGGGGCCCCTCGGTGGTGAGCGTGGCCAACGAGCAGACGGTCACCAGCGGGTAGTACTCCACCATGATCGCCGCGGCGGTCTCCGCCGAGCTGTTCATCGGCACGTTCTGCACGGCGTACGGGAAGTCCGCCACCGGAAGCAGGTGCCGGAGCAGGACCATGTGCGGGACCGTCGGGTACGAGACGGAGAAGGGCACGAAGGTGGTGTTCCTGACGTCCTCGATGGCCGCCCGCTGCCCCTCCGTGCCGAGGACGAAGGCGTAGTTCCCGTGCCGGTCGAGCCGGGTCTCGTCGTTGTAGCGGCAGCCGTAGCTCGTCGACCCGTCGGCGAACCGGTTGATCACGACGGGCTTGTACTGGCCGCCGAGGTTGGTGCACATCGACCAGTAGCGGACCTCGGCGCGCCGGCGGGGCCAGGAGACCGGACGGCTCCCGGAGACCGCCTGCGCTGCCCGGCCCCGGATCACCACGACGTGGTCCGGCCCCGGTGGGAGGAGCCAGGCGCCGAGGTAGGCGTTGTCCGGGTTCGGCGCGAGGTTCTCCACCTCGGAGGTGCGGGTGAAGAGCTTGTCGCCGGTGATCGGGGGAGGGCTGGGGCGATCCGCCTCGCCGGGGCCCTCGGGGTCGTCGCCGACCGCCCGGTCGGTCGAGTCGGAGGTCGCCGCCACGTCCTCCGCCGGGACGGCGGCCGGCGCGGCGGGCGTGGTGGCGGGCGGCGTGGTGGCCGGGGGCGTGGTGGCCGGGGGCGTGGGCGACGGGCTGGTCGGCGGAGAGGGCGGTGGCGGGGTCGGGGTCGGGGTCGGGGTCGGCGGCGGGGCGGGCGGGCAGGTGGGCAGCGTCTTCGACACGCCTCCCTGGGTCAGGGTCACCGTCGGCAGCACCACCGTCGAGTCGCCGCCGGTGGGCAGGTAGACCCGGTAGATCACGGAGGCCTTCGCCCCGGGGAGGGCGTCCTCCCGGGACAGCGGCAACCGGTTGGGCTGCCCGGGGGCCACGTCCGGGCTGAGCGTGAGGGTGAACCGGCCGCCCGGCCTCCGCACGCCCTGCCACGGGTTGGCGCTGCCCGGGTCCGGGGCGATGAGGTAGTCGGGCAGGCTGGAGCTGGCGCCGTTACGACTGAACCAGGTGGGCTTGTCGTCGTAGACGGTGAAGGACGCGTAGCGGGCGTCCGGGTAGACCCCGGAGATGGTGATCTCCAGGTCCTCCGTCACGGGGTAGACGGTCGACCAGTAGGTGGCGGCGCTGTCGGGCCAGTAGGCATTCAGCCCCGTAACCCCGTATTTCGACGCCCACGCGCACTCGGGCATCACGATGGTGGTGGCGGCCGGGCCCTGAGCGTCGACAGGTGCCGCTGTCAGAGGAAGGGCCAGTGCAATCAGCCCGGACGTCCAAAGGAGTGCCCGGCCCGCACTCCGAATCGCTTTTCCCGGAACGGGTATCGTCATGTGATCGACTTGACCACACTCATATTGCAACAAGGTTACACCCGGATCAGCGGTGGACAATTTCCGCCGTTCGGGCCAGGTTGATTCGGTGCCTTCACTGATAGAGGTCGCCCGGAGGGCGGATTGTTCGTTCCGCTCAATACGCCGAAATCCGCCTCATTCAACGGAAAGGGCGCACGCCGGTGAATTCGAGCCGGCTGTCGGCCGGGTGGCCGTCGTCGCCCCGCCGGTGCCGGATCCTGTTGCGGCGCAAGGCGATCCGCATCCCATGGCGGGCCGTCCGGATGGTACGGGAACTGCTGTCCCGCGGCCTGCGGATTGCGCCCGTGGCAGGGGCCGCCGACGCTGTTCTCGGCATGGTGCCCTCCCGCGCGGTCGACGCGGGAGACCCGTGCTCTCGCGGTGGGCGATTCGACTTGTCGCGTCGTATCCCCAGGTCCTCGACACGGTGGTCGGGCATGTCGCGCATCGCGGGGCGGCAATGCCGGAAAGCCGCCCCGGCTGCCGGGCCCCCGTCGATGCCGGCGCGCCCGTTGCCCGGGGAATCACGCGGGCCGGCACCGGTCGTGTGACGGCGACGAAAGGTGCGGGGACGGGCGGGGCGGGCCGCCGCGCAGCCGGCGTCCCGCCCCGCCCGTCGCTCAGACGATCTCGACCCCGTAGACGCTCAGCGCCTCGGTCACCGGCTGGAAGTAGGTGGTGCCGCCGGAGGAGCAGTTGCCGTTGCCGCCCGAGGTGAGGCCCAGGGCGGTGCTCCCGCTGAACAGCGCGCCGCCGCTGTCGCCCGGCTCGGCGCAGACGGTGGTGCGGATCAGCCCGGTGACGGAGCCCTCGACGTAGTTCACCGTGGCGTCGACCGCCTCGACCGTGCCGTCGTGCAGGCCGGTGGTGCTGCCGGAGCGTTGCACGCTCTGCCCGACGAAGGCGTCGGCGGCCGCGGTGATGTCCTGGGTGGTGCCGTCGTAGCGGGAGACGCTGCCGTCGGCGGCCGCCGCGTCGCTGTGCGCGACGATGCCGTAGTCGTCGCCGGGGAAGCTGCCCGTGCCGCCGGAGCCGAGCAGGCTGCTCTGCCCGGAGTCGGCGTACCAGTTGGCGGCGATGTCGGTGCAGTGTCCGGCGGTGAGGAAGTAGTAGGTGTCGCCGCTGCGGACGTTGAAGCCGAGCGAGCAGCGCCCGCCGCCCTCGGCCCAGATCGCCTCGCCGCCAGCGGCCCGGATGCTGAGTGTCCCGGCTTCCCGCTCGATGCGGACGCTGCCGCCGAGGCGGCCGGCGACGGCCTCGACGCGCTGGAGCTGCGCGCCGGTGACGGTGCTGTCGACGGAGACGACGACCTGGTTGGTGGCCGGGTCGGTCCACCACGCGGTGCCGGGGATCCGCGCGGAGCTGTCGAGGGCGGCGGTGGCGCGGGCGAGGTCGTCGGCGCCGCGGGTGACGAGCTTCGGGGTCGCGCCGGCCGCGCGGACCTTCCGGGCGGCGGCGTCGTCGGTCACGGTGACGACCATGGTGCCGTCGGGGCGGGCGTACGCCCCGGCGGAGCGGTCGCCGAGTGCGGCGGCGAGCGCGGTGACCTGGTCTGGGGAGGCGGGCGTCGCGGGTGCGGCCTGGGCGGGAGCGCCGGTCAGCGCGCCGACGACCAGCGCGCCGGCTACCGATGCGGCGGTGGCGCGGCGCAGCGGGGACCCGGAGAGTCGCATGTGGTACCTCCTGGAGCTGAGCACGGGCAGCCTTTCGGGCTGCCCCGGGCAGCCGATCGGCTGGTGAGGCCCACCCGATCGGAGGCGTCGAAGTATTCATAGGTTTAACAATCATCGCAAGAGTGGTGGTTGGCCGGACTCGGCCGTATCTCACACCTTGGGTCCCGACAGTCCGACGAGTGGTGACTCCGATGGTTAGCGCCGGTTTAGCGAGTTTTCGCTGGCTGTCCGGCGGCGGTCGCGAGCCCCGGGCGGCTTGTTTAGTTGCCGTGTGACCGGATGGCGGGACGGGATCGAAAAGTGGCGCTGCGCGCCGCCCGTGTGTCGCCGGCGGCCCTCCCGGCAGGATCGCCACACGTCGATGCCTTGTGAGTGTGAGCGGTCACAAGATACCCTCCGCTACGGGAGCGAAGGGCACGCTCCACCCGACGCCGTCCGCGCGGGAGCCACTGGCGGTCCGTCCGCCCCTGTGCCCCGGCAAGGGCCGCCGGGCACCCCCCCAGCCGATGTGCACCGCGCGCCGCCCGCCCCTGTCCCGGGGTGCCCGGGCGCGACCGTCGACTCGTGTCCTCGTCTGCCACACCATCACAGATTGGGAATGCCAGTGCGAATGTCTGCGAGGGTCCGAGCCGGGCTGGTCCTGGCCGCCGCCGGGCTCGCCGCCTCCGGTACCGCCGCCGTGCTGCCCGCGCGGGCAGCGGCCGCCGGCTGTTCGGTCAGCTACGCCGTGTCGTCGCAGTGGACGGGCGGCTTCGGCGCGAACGTGACGGTGACGAACCTCGGTGACCCGGTCAACGGCTGGTCGCTGACCTGGTCGTACGGGGCGGGGCAGCAGGTGACCCAGGCGTGGAACGCGACGGTGACGCAGAGCGGCGCCCAAGTGGTGGCCCGCAACGTCGGCTACAACGCGACCATCGGCACCAACGCCAGCGTGTCGTTCGGCTTCAACGGTTCCTGGGCCGGCAGCAACCCCGCCCCGACGAGCTTCACCCTCAACGGCACCGCCTGCACGGGCGGCGTCACGAACCCGACCACGCCCCCGCCCACGACCACCCCGCCCCCGACGAGCACGCCCCCGCCCACCACCCCGCCGCCGACGACGCCGCCCACGCAGACGCTGCCGACCAGCTTCACGTGGTCCTCCAGCGGCGCGCTGGTCGGCCCGAAGAACGACGGGCGGGGCATCGCGGGGATCAAGGACCCGTCCGTGGTCTACCACGACGGCAAGTACCACGTGTTCGCCAGCACGGCGCAGACGGCGGGCTACAACCTGGTCTACTTCAACTTCACCGACTGGTCGCAGGCGGGCTCGGCGACGTTCCACTACCTCGACCAGTCGCCCATCGGGACCGGCTACCGGGCGGCCCCGCAGGTGTTCTACTTCGCGCCGCAGCGGCTGTGGTACCTGGTCTACCAGACCGGCAACGCGTCGTACTCGACGAACCCGGACATCAGCAACCCGAACGGGTGGACCGCGCCGAAGCACTTCTACAGCGGCATGCCGCAGATCATCCGCGACAACATCGGCGACGGCTACTGGGTCGACATGTGGGTCATCTGCGACAGCGCCAACTGTCACCTGTTCTCCTCCGACGACAACGGCCACCTCTACCGCTCGCAGACGAGCGTGGCGAACTTCCCCAACGGGATGAGCCAGCCGGTGATCGCGATGCAGGACGCGAACAAGAACCGGCTGTTCGAGGCGTCCAACGTCTACCGGGTCGGCGACCGGTACCTGCTGCTGATCGAGGCGATCGGCGGCGACGGGCGGCGCTGGTTCCGCTCCTGGACCTCCACCAGCATCGCCGGGCCGTGGCAGGCCCTGGCCGCCGAGGAGAACAACCCGTTCGCCCGCCACAACAACGTGACCTTCAGCGGCACGGCCTGGTCGCGGGACATCAGCCACGGTGAGCTGATCCGCAGCGGCAACGACCAGACCCTGCCGATCAGCCCCTGCAACCTGCGCTTCCTCTACCAGGGGCTGGACCCGAACGCCGGTGGCGACTACAACAGCCTGCCCTGGCGGCTGGGCCTGATCACCCAGACCAACTCCACCTGCTGACGGCGTACGTCGGCGGGGTCGACGCTCCGGTGCCGGTCGGACCCACGACCGGCACCGGGATCACCACCGGCAGTGCACCGGCCACAGGCGGGCGCGGACGCGCCGGCCGGCCGAGCCGGTGGGGCCGGTGCGGAGGGGGCGAGCTCCGCACCGGCCCCGTGGTGTGCGCCGGGGGGTTGTACCGTCCAGGGGACCCACGGTGCACCGGGCCCCGGCCCGCCCCGCGGGAGCAGGCACGCCGGTGGGAGGAAACCATGAGTGACTACGACGGCCCGGACGAGTCCGGGGTGCTGCAGCCGGAGGACAGCCTGGACGACCGGGGGGTGGCCGACGTCCTCGACGAGGGCTGGTCGCCCGCGGAGCGGCCGTGGGCGGTCGACGACTGGGGCACCACGGCCCGCGAACAGGAGCAGGGGGAGAGCCTCGCCGGCCGGCTCCGGCGCGAGCTGCCGGAGGGCGACGACTGGGCCGGCGACGGCCTCGGCGACGCGAGCGACACCGACGGCGAGCTGATCGACGACGAGGTGGGCGACGGGCGGGCCGGGCGGCTGGTCTCGGCCTACGGCGGCGACGACTCCGACAGCCTCGACCTGTACGCCACCGACATCGGCGTCGACGGCGCGGCGGCCTCCGCCGAGGAGGCCGCGATGCACGTCGTCTCCGACCGGGACTACTGACCGGCCGGCGCGCCCGCCCCGGCCGGGAAACGCTCGATGTTCTCCACCACCCAGCGGCGCAGCCGGGCCAACGGCTCGCACGCGTCCCACCCGAGGGCGGTCAGGGAGTATTCCACGTGCAGCGGCACCGCCGGATACACCGTGCGGTCGACGAGGCCGTGTTCTTCCAGGCGGCGCAGTGTGGCGGTGAGCACCTTCGGGCTGATCCCGTCGAGGCGGGCGCGGAGTTCGCCGAAGCGCCGGGGCCCGTCCTCCAGCGCCCCCAACGCCAGCGCGCTCCACTTGTTGGCCAGCAGGTCCAGGATGTGGCGGCACGGGCAGGACGCGTCGTAGACGTCGTGGGCCCGTCCGCATGCGGTGGTGAGCACCCGGCCATCGTAGTTCCCTTCGGATACCAATGACCGTTGACGGTAACTAGGGCCGGCGAAATAGCGTCCCGGGCATGGCTGAACTGATGCGTGCGGTCGGGTACCGCAGGAACCTGCCCAGCTCCGATCCGTCCTCACTGCTCGACCTGACCCTCCCCGTCCCGACCCTCGGGGACCACGACCTTCTCGTCCGGGTCGAGGCCGTCTCCGTCAACCCGGCCGACGTCAAGGTCCGCGCCGGCAGCGCGCCGGGCGACGAGCCGAAGATCCTCGGGTACGACGCCGCCGGCGTGGTGGAGCGCGTCGGCCCGGCCGTCACCCTCTTCGCCCCCGGCGACGAGGTCTGGTACGCGGGCTCGATGGTCCGCCCCGGCACGAACTCCGAGCTGCACCTGGTCGACGAGCGCATCGTCGGGCCGAAGCCGGCGTCGCTGGACTTCGCCGAGGCCGCGGCCCTGCCGCTGACGGCGCTCACCGCGTGGGAGTCCCTGTTCGACCGGCTCCGGCTGACCGCCACCAGCACCGGCACCCTGCTGGTCCTGGGCGCGGCCGGCGGGGTGGGCTCCATCCTCGTCCAGCTCGCCCGGCACCTGACCGACGTCGAGGTCGTCGGGACGGCGTCGCGCCCCGAGTCCCGGCGGTTCGTCCTCGACCAGGGCGCGCACCGGGTCGTCGACTACCACGAGGACCTCGTCGAGGCGCTGCCCGGCGGCGTCGACCACGTCTTCAGCCCGTTCTCCGCCGGGATGGTCGAGACCTTCGCCCGGATCGTGCGCCCGTTCGGGGCCGTGGTCGCCATCGACGAGCCGCCGGGCCTGGACCTGCTGCCGCTCAAGGCCAAGAGCATCTCCTGGCACTGGGAGCTGATGTTCACCCGGCCCCTGTACGATCCGGCCAGCCTCGCGCAGCACCACATCCTGCGGCGGGTCGCCGAGCTGGTGGACCAGGGGGTGCTGCGGACCACGATGACCACGCGGATCGACGGCATCGACGCGGCCAACCTGCGGCGGGCGCACGCCGCGGTCGAGAGCGGTGCGACGATCGGCAAGATCGTCCTCGCCGGGTTCTGAGTCGCCGGGTTCCGGGGCCCACGGGTCGGGCCCGCGTCACGGCCAGTCCGGCCGCCGCGGCAGGGCGAACCGCCAGCCCTCCGCCGCCAGGACGGGCACGACGCGTTCGACCGTGTCGACGGTCTGGCTGCGGTCGCCGCCCCCGTCGTGCAGCAGTACCACGGCCCCCGGGGTGATCCCGTCGCGCAGGCGGCGGACCAGCTCGTCGGTGCCCGGCGGGTCCCAGTCGCCGAGGGCCAACCGCCAGCCCAGCGGCCGCATGCCCATGGCGGCGGCCACGGCGGGCGTCCGGCCCCAGGCGCCGTAGGGGGCGCGGAAGTACGGGATCCGCGCCCCCGGCACGGCACGGCGGATGGCCGCGTCGGCCTCCCGCAGGTCCGCCTCGATCCGCTCGGCGGACCAGGAGCTCATGTCCTCGTGGCGCATGCTGTGGTTGCCCAGGGTGTGCCCGTCGGCCACGATCCGGCGTACCACGTCGGGGTGGGCGTCGACGTGCTCGCCCCACAGGCAGAACACTGCCGTGATGCCGTGCCGGCGCAGCACGTCGAGCAGGCGCGGCGTGTCGGCGGGGTTCGGCCCGTCGTCGAAGGTGAGGCCGAGCACCCGCCCCCCACCCCGGGTGGTGTCGACGATGTCGGCGCTCACCCCGGGGCGGGGCGCGGGGACAGGTCGCATCGGACCGTCAGTGTTCCCGGTAGGTGGCCAGGTCGAAGTCCGCGTGGGCGCCGTCGCCGCCGAGGTCCTGCACCCACAGCCCGAGCAGGGCCCCGGTGAAGCCCCACGCCGCCGGCTCGCCGTCGATGATCAGCGCGGCGTGCTCGTCCGACAGGATCGTCGCGTCCAGCTCCACCGGGATCCGCCGCCACCCGGCGCCGAGGTCGTACCAGAAGCGCACCACGGGCCCGTCGAACTCGGCCCGCAGGCCCACCGGGCCGGTGCCGGGCGCGTCGACGGTGAGTTCGGGGTACGCGGTGCGCCGCCCGCTGTCGGAGCTGAGCAGCTCCAGCACCCGTCGGCCGTCGTCGGCCCGGGTGAGGTAGAGGTGGTGCCAGTTGAGGGTGTTGTAGTAGGCGGTCACCCCGGCGAGCTGGTAGTGGTCGACCGGGTCGAACTCGACGACGGTCTCCAGGGAGCAGTGCGTGGCGCCGACGCGCCGCGCGACCAGGCTGGGCGCCTGCTTGCCCACCGGCGACTGTCCCCCGTGGACACGCAGGTGGGAGGGGCGGATGCGCAGGTCGACCCAGTCGTCGGTGGCGGGCCGGCGCAGCGTCGACCAGGACGCGCCCAGCTCGCCGGCGTCGAAGTGGTCGGTGACGGGCTCGTCGGGCCACGGGTGCAGGGGCAGGCCGGGCCCCGCGACCTCGTCCGCCGGCACGCCGCCGGGGACGCTCGGCCAGCCACCGGCGGGCCAGTCGACCCGCTGGATGGCGGTCTCCCGCCCCAGCACGCAGTTGCCCAGCGGGGTGTAGGGGCGGCCGACGAGGTGCGCCAGGTACCAGTCGCCGTGCTGGGTGTGCACCAGGCTGCCGTGCCCGGCCTTCTGCAGCGACAGGTCGGGCCGGCCCACCGAGGTCAGCAGCGGTCCCGCCGGGTCCACCTCGTACGGCCCGAGCAGCTCGCGGGAGCGGGCCACCGTGACCTGGTGTTCCCAGCTGGTGCCCCCCTCGGCGGTGACCAGCCAGTACCAGCCGTCGTGACGGTAGATGTGCGGGCCCTCGGTGAGCCCGACCGACGTGCCGGTGAACAGCAGTTGGGGGCGGCCCACGAGGCGGCGCCGGGCGCGGTCGTAGCGCTGGATCTCGATGCCGGCGAAGCGGTCGCGCCCGGGTCGCCAGTCCGCGCGCATGCTCAGCATCCAGGTGCTGCCGTCGTCGTCGTGGAACAGCGACGCGTCGAAGCCGCGCCCGTGCAGCTGCACCGGATCCGACCAGGGGCCGGCGATGTCGGGCGCGGTGATGAGGTAGTTCTGCGGGTCCCAGTAGCCGCTGGCGAAGCTGGCCACGTCGCTGTAGACGAGGAAGAACTGCCCGTCGTGCCAGGTCAGGTCCGGTGCCCACACCCCGTTGGAGTCGCCGCAGCCGCGCAGGTCGAGCAGGCGGCGTTCGGTGACGATCCCGCCGAGCGGGCGCCAGTGCACGAGGTCGCGGGAGTGGTGCACGCGGACGCCCGGGTACCACTCGAACGTGGAGGTGGCCAGGTAGTAGTCGTCGCCGACCCGCAGGATCGACGGGTCCGGGTGGAACCCGGGAAGGACGGGGTTGCGGATCGACCGGGCAGCGGTCGCCACGTCAGCGGTCTCGGTCGACACGTCGGCTCCTCTGGTGCGGCTTTCGGAACTTCCGGACGCTCGGCCCGGATTATCGGTAGGTGCCGACCACGGTAGCCGTTGACGTCGCCTTAGGACAGACCCCTTGACCCGGACATACGCTTCGTCGTAGCGTGCCCGCCATCGATCGGTAATACCGGCGAAGCATTGGAACTTCCGAAGATAACGTCGAGTCCTGCCGGCTCGATCAGCATCCGAGCACCTCGTGAGTCCCCGAAGGGATGGACCATGTCAGCGCACCTCTCCCGCAGAACGCTGCTCGGCCTCGTCGGCGCCGGCGCCGGCGCCTACCTGCTCAGCGGCTGTAGCGGCGACGACGAATCCGGCGACCCGAACGCCCCGCAGACCATCGACTGGTGGCACATCCAGAACACCGAGCCGATGCTGCCGGTGTGGGCGGCGGCGGCCGAGGAGTACAAGACCGCGCACTCGAACGTCAAGATCGAGATTCAGCCGCTGGAGAACGAGGCGTTCAAGGCGAAGCTGACCACCGCCACCCAGGCCGGGTCCCCGCCCGACCTCTTCCAGTCGTGGGGCGGCGGGGTGCTCCGGCAGCAGGCGGAGGCCGGCCTGGTCAAGGACATCACCGACGACGTGCAGCCGTGGATCGGGAGCCTGCTGCCCCTGTCCCTGGAGCCCTACACCATCGACGGCAAGATCTACGGCGTGCCGTTCGACATCGGCATGGTCGGGTTCTGGTACAACAAGGACCTCTTCGCCAAGGCCCAGATCACCGAGCCGCCGACCACCTGGGCCGCGCTGCTCGACACGGTCCGCAAGCTCAAGGCCGCCGGCATCGTCCCGATCGCGCTGGCCGGCAAGGAGAAGTGGCCCGCCCACTTCTACTGGGCCTACCTGTCCATGCGCATCGGTGGGCTCGGCGCCCTCCAGCAGGCCGCCAAGGACAAGAACTTCGACACCCCCGACTTCGTGGCCGCCGGCGACCGGCTCAAGGAACTGGTCGACCTGCAGCCGTTCCAGAAGGGCTTCCTCGGCGCCGAGTACGGCTCCCCGGACGGCCAGGCCGCCACCATGGGCAACGGCGGCGCCGCCCTGGAGCTGATGGGGCAGTGGGCCCCGTCCGTGCAGGCGTCCAGCTCCACCAGCAAGAAGGGCATCGGCGACAAGCTCGGCTTCTTCCCGTTCCCGGCCGTCGACGGCGGCAAGGGCTCCGCCACGGAGGTGTTCGGCGGCGGCAACGGCTTCGCCGTCGGCAAGGACGCCCCCGCGGCGACCCTCGACTTCCTCAAGGCCCTGCTCAGCGTCGACAGCCAGCGCAAGTCCGCCAAGACCGGCGCGGTGCTGCCGACGGTCAAGGAGGCGACCGACGCGATCTCCGACCCCAACAACAAGACCGTCGCGCAGGCCCTGGCCAGCGCGACCGGCTTCCAGCTCTACCTCGACCAGGCGTACCCGCCCGCCGTCGGCCAGCAGGTCAACGACAGCGTCGCCGAACTGATCGCCGGCAACAAGACGTCCGCGCAGATCCTCAAGGACATCACCGCGGTCGCGAAGAGCCAGTAGCCGTGGCCCGCCCCGTGGCCCGCTGAGAGAATCGAGTGGAACACGTATGACCAGGCCATCGACCGTGCCGGACACCAGGCGCGGCGGCCCGGCGACCGACCCGCCGGGGCCGGGCACCGCGCGACGGCGCGGCGCCCGGCCCCGGCCGGGCCGCCGCCGCGTCCTCGCCGCCTTCCTGACCCCGGCCCTGGCGCTGTTCCTGCTGCTGGTCATCGCCCCCATCGTGGTGGCCAGCTACGCCAGCCTCTACAAGTGGAACGGCTTCGGCCTGCCGGAGAACTTCGTCGGGCTGGACAACTACACGCGCGCCTTCGGCGACCCGACGTTCCGCGGCGACCTGTGGCACGCCCTCGTGCTGATCGTGCTGTCGCTGACCGTCCAGCTGCCCGCCGCGCTGGGCCTGGCCATGCTGCTCAACCAGCCCCTGCGGGGCCGCAGCATCTACCGGCTGATCTTCTTCGCCCCGTACGTGCTCTCCGAGGTCACCACCGCCGTCCTGTTCAACCTGGTGTTCTCGCCGAACCGGGGGCTGGGCGACTCGATCGCGCGGTGGCTGGGCTCCGACGCCGGCACGATCTTCGCCGACCCGGACACCGTGCTGTACGCCGTCTTCATGATCGTGTCCTGGAAGTACTTCGGGCTCTACATGATGCTCTTCCTGGCCGCCCGGCAGGGCATCCCCAAGGAGCTGAACGAGGCGGCCACCACCGACGGCGCCGGCCCCTGGCAGGCCTTCCGGCACGTCACCCTGCCCCTGCTCGGGCCGACGATCCGGATCAGCGTCTTCCTGTCGGTCATCGGCACCATCCAGCTGTTCGACATGGTCTGGGTACTCACCGGCGGCGGCCCCATCCACGCCTCCGAGACCATGGCCGTGACGATGTTCCAGTACGGCTTCCGCCGCTTCGAGGTCGGCTACGCCAGCGCGATCAGCATCGTCATGTTCCTGCTGAGCTTCGTGTTCGCCCTCGTCTACCAGCGCGTCGTGCTGCGCCGCGACACCGAGGGCGCGATCACCAACCAGGGAGACAACCGATGACCAGCACGGCGAACCCCGCCCTGCGGGCCCGCCGCCTCGTGTTGCACCTCGTCTGCATCGCCGTCGGCGCGGTCATCGTCGTGCCGGTCCTGTTCGGGGTGCTCGGCGGGTTCAAGGACAACGGGCAGCTGTCCACCAATCCCCTCGGCCTGCCCGACCCGTGGGCGCCGAGCAACTACACCGACATCCTCGCCTCCGAGGTGTTCTGGCGGCAGTTGGGCAACAGCGTCCTCATCGCGGTGACCGGCACGTTCATCATGGTCGCCGCGGCGGCGATGGCCGCGTTCGTCTTCGCGCGCTTCGCGTTCCGGGGGCGGGAGCTGCTGTTCACCCTCTTCGGCGTGGGGCTGATGTTCCCGTTCGCGGTGGCCATCCTGCCGTTGTTCGTGCTGCTGCGTGGCCTGGGCCTGCTGGACAACCCGCTCGGGGTGATCCTGCCCCAGGCCGCGTTCGGCCTGCCGATCACCGTCATCATCCTGCGGCAGTTCTTCCGCACCATCCCCGGCGAGGTCGAGGAGGCGGCGATCCTCGACGGGTGCAGCCCGTTCGGGTTCTTCTGGCGGATCCTGCTGCCGATGGCCCGCCCCGCGCTGGCCACCGTCTCCGTGCTGGCCCTCGTGACCAGCTGGAACAACTTCATGCTCCCGCTGGTCGTGTTCACCGACCAGAGCTGGTGGACCCTGCCCGTCGGGGTCCAGGCGTTCCAGGGGCAGTACTCCGACGACACCGCAAGGGTGCTCGCCTACGTGGTGCTGTCCATGGTGCCGGCGCTCGGCTTCTACGCCGTGGCCGAACGCCAGCTCATCAGCGGTCTCTCGGGCAGTGTCAAGGGGTGACCGGCGACCGCTGCGATAGCCTTCTGCGACCGTAGGCACCAGGTGAGACGAAAGGGCGGACCGTGGGTTCCGACAGCAGCCGAAACGTCACCATCGCGATGATCGCGCGTCTGGCCGGCGTTTCCGTGCCCACGGTCTCCCGGGTCATCAACGGCCGCTCCGACGTCGCCCCCCAGACCCGGGAACGCGTCGAGGAGCTGCTGACCCGGCACGGCTACCGTCGCCGGCTGCCGAGCAGGCGTACCAGCTCGGCCCTGATCGACCTGGTCTTCAACGACCTGGACAGCCCCTGGGCCGTGGAGATCATCCGGGGGGTGGAGGACGTCGCGCACAGCAGCGGCGCGGGCACCGTCGTCTCGGCCATCCACCAGCGCACCTCCTCGGCCAAGCAGTGGCTCGACAACATGCGTGGCCGGTCCACGGAGGGGGTCATCTTCGTGACCTCGATGGTGGCGCCGCCGTTGCAGGCCGAGCTGCGCCGGCTCAACCTGCCGGTGGTCATCGTCGACCCGGCCGGCGTGGCCCCGCAGGAGGCGCCCACCATCGGCGCCACCAACTGGGCGGGCAGCCTGGAGGCCAACCAGTACCTGCTCGGCCTGGGGCACCGTCGGGTCGGCTTCATCGCCGGGCCGCCGCAGCTGATGTGCAGCCGGGCCCGGCTGGACGGCTACCGGGCGGCGCTCGACGCCGCCGGCGTCGCCGTCGACGACGCCCTCATCCGGCCGGGCAACTTCTACCACGAGTCGGGCTACGCCGCCGGCACCCAGCTGCTGGCCCTGCCCGACCCGCCGACCGCGATCTTCGCCTCCAGCGACCAGATGGCGCTCGGCGTCTACGAGGCGGTCCGCAAGCGCGGCCTGCGGGTGCCCGACGACGTCAGCGTGGTCGGCTTCGACGACCTGCCCGAGGTGCGGTGGTGCTCCCCGCCGCTGACCACCGTCCGGCAGCCGCTCGTGGAGATGGGCATGCTGGCGGCGCGTACCGTGCTGCGGCTCGCCCGGGGCGAGAAGATCGAGAGCCCGCGGATCGAGCTCGCCACCGAACTCGTCGTCCGCGACAGCACCGCGCCCCCGTCCCGTACGCGCTGACCGGGGGCGGGCCTGGTCGGCCCACCCCCGGTCACCGTCGCCGACGGTCAGGCGATCGTGCAGGTCGCGCCGTTGAGGGTGAAGGAACTGGGCTTGGCGGTGTTGCCGGTGTGGTTGGCCTGGAAGCCGATGCTCACCGAGGCGTTGGGGGCGATGGTGCCGTTGTAGGAGACGTTCTTGGCGGTCACCTGCCCGGAGGTGGGGGAGTAGGTGGCGTTCCAACCGCCGGTGATGCTCTGGCCGCCGGGCAGCGTGAAGGCCAGGGACCAGCCGTTGATGGTGCTGCTGCCGGTGTTGGTGACGGTGAGGTCCTCGGTCAGGCCGTTGCTCCAGGCGTTGACGGTCGCGGTGACGCGGCAGGCCGCGTTGCCCGGCGGCGGGGTGGTCGGCCCGGGGGTGGTCGGCCCGGGGGTCGGCGTGGTCGGGTTCGGGGTCGGCGTGGTGCCGCCGAACTGGGTGAAGAACCGCCAGGTCTCGCCCGGCAGCCAGGTGCGCGAGCCGCTGTCACCGGTCGCGCCGTCCTGCGGGGCGGCGATGTGCCCCTCGTCGAACGCGATCCAGGTGACCGGGTAGCCGGCCTGGCACCCCGAGTAGTTCGTGGTGATGTGCCGCAGGCTGCCCTGGGTGGGCTCGGCCGGGTTCTGGGCGGTGCAGCCGTTGTTGCGGACGAACCGGTCGCGCAGCGACCGCCCGGTGGAGATGGGGAACACCCCGTCCCGGATGCCGTGCACCCCGAGGTACGCGATCGGCGACGTGCCGCCGCTGCACCCGCTGATCGCCCCGGCGGAGTAGACCGCCACCGCCCGGAAGACGTTCGGCCGGGCGCACGCGAGGGCGTACGTCATGGCGCCGCCGTAGCTGAAGCCCACCGAGAAGCGCTGCGCCGTGTCGACGCACAGGTCGGCCTCGATCCGGCGGATGATGTCGTCGACGAAGGTGACGTCCTCGCCGCCGGCGTTGCCCCAGCCGTTGTTGATGCCCTGCGGGGCGACGAAGATGGCGCTGTTGTTCGCCAGCTGCTTGAGCCCGTAGTAGGACCAGACGTCGCGCTGCACGGTCTGGCCGGTGTCCACGTCGACGGCGGTGCCGCCCACCCAGTGGAACCCGAAGATCAGGCGGTACGGGTTGTTGTTGTTGTAGTTGTCCGGGATGCGCAGGATGAAGCTGCGGTTCTTGCCGTTGCTGGTGATCGTCTGGGTGCCGCTGCGCAGCGTCGGGGCCTTGCCGCACCCGGCGGTCGCCGCGGCGGCGCCGATCTCGGCGGCCGACGCCGTGGCGCCGAGGCCGCCGCTGAGCGTCGAGCCGACCAGGGCCAGCGCGAGCAGCGCGGCGCCCGCGACGGGCGCGAACCAGGATCTGTGTCGGGTCATCTGTTGACTCCTCTGTCGGTGGTGGTGGAGGTGTGGCCGGGGGTCAGGAGGACGTGCAGGTGAGGCTGGTGGGCGCCTGCGGGGTGCCGGTGCTGGAGGCGATGAAGCCGGCCGTGGTCGAGCCGCCGGTGGCCAACTGTCCGTTGTAGGCGGCGTTGGTCACGGTGACCTGGCTGCCCTGCTGGCCGAAGGTCGCGTTCCAGCCCTGGGACAGGGACTGCCCGCTGGGCAGCGAGAACGTCACCCGCCAGCCGCTGATGGCGGTGCCCCCGGTGTTGGTGATGGTCAGCCTGCCCTCGTAGCCGCCGGACCAGGACCCGACCTGCGTGTACGTGACGCCGCACGACTGCCCGGCCGGCGGCGTGGTGGGCGGCGGGGTGGTGGGAGCGGGCGTGGTGGGGGCCGGGGTGGTGGGCGTCGGCGTCGGGTTGCTGCCGGTGCCGAACTGCCACCAGTTGAGGTTGAACAGGTTGCCGCTGCCGCCGGTGAAGCGGAGGTAGAGGTCCTGGGTGCCGGTCGCGCCGGTCACCGGGCAGGACACCGTCTGCCAGGTCTGCCAGCCGCCGGTGACGGGCACCGTGCACGCGCCGACCCGGGTGCCCGTGGGGCCGCCCAGCCGCACCTCGATCGTGCCGCCACTGCCGGCCGAGGCCACCCGCGCGCTGAACGACGACGCGCCCGCCCCGAACGCCACTCCCTTGACCTTGATGTAGTCACCGTTGCTGAGGAAGCTGGCGTTCATGCCGCCCTCGCTGGCCGGCTCCGTCTCGACGCCGACGGACCAGGCGATGGTCTCGGCCTCCTGCCGCACGTACGGGTTCAGCGTGCCCACCTGCGGGGCCCCCGTCGTGGTCATGTTCATGCTCGGGATCGTGCCGTCACTGTTGTAGGAGAACTTCTCCACCGCCACCGACCTGGTGAAACCACCACCACCCGGCAACGCACCATTGTGGTAGAAGAAATACGACCCACCATTGAAATCGATGACACCAGGGTGGTTGGTGAAACTGCTGCCCTGCCGCGGCATCACCGTCCCCCGGTACGTCCACGGCCCCGTCGGACCCGGCGCCGTCGAATACGCGATGAACTCACCACAACACTCCGCCGCGAACACGTTGTAGTACAGGCCGTTACGCTTGTACACCCACGGCCCCTCCTCATACAGAGTCGGCCGGGACGCGTTACCCGTACGGGTGCCGAACCCCGCCGTGGTCAACGGGATCTTCGTCGGGCTGCCCGAGTAGGAGATCATGTCCTGGTTCAGCTTCACGTACCACAGGTTCGGGTTACCCCAGTACAGGTACGCCTGCCCGTCGTCGTCGATCATCACGTTCGGATCGATCTCACCGTTACCGACCAGAGGACGACCGATCGCGTCGCGGAACGGACCGGTCGGACTGTCGGCCACCCCGACACCGATCACCATCCCGCCACCACGCTGCTTCACCGGCACATACCAGTAGAACTTGTTGTTCCGCGCGACGACGTGACCCGCCCACGCATCCGACTCCGCCCACGCGAACGTCGCCAGACTCATCGGCGAACCATGATCAGTCCAGTTCACCATGTCGGCCGACGAGAACACCCGCCAGTCCTTCATCGTGAAGTACGTCGACCCGTCCTCGTCATGCCCGGTGTACAGATACACCCGACCGTTGTGCACCAACGGCGCAGGATCAGCGGTATAGATCGTCTGCACGATCGGGTTGTCCGCGTGGGCCGGGGCGGCGAACAGCGTCCCGACGCAGAGCAGGGTCGCGACCAAGGCGACACCGCGCCTGAGTCTCGTGCCGGTCAGGGTCTTCACAGATACCTCCCGAGGCGTGGGCAGCGCACCTGGCACAGGTGTCCGCCCGGGGTGGGTGAGTGCGTGGGTGGTCGACCGGCACCCGCCCGGGGGTGCGGCGGCGCGGTCGGCCCTGGTAGGGGCTGCGACATCACGGGTCGGAGCGGGCCCTGACGTCCACGCGGACGCCGGACGTGCTCAGCTCCCGGCTGTTGCTCTGGCTCTGCCGCCCCGGATCGGCGATCTCGGTGGCGGCGGCGGAGCGTGCCCTTCGCTCCTGAGAGGCAGGATACTTGTTACCGTTAACACGGACAAGACGGGGATCGATGTCGTGGCGGTGCCGCCCCGAGCGGGCCGCCCGCCGGCACCCCGGGCCGCCCCCTCGGCCCGGCCACCCGGCACCCGGGGCGTTGCCGGGGTCTGCCATGCTCGGCACGATGACGACCGGCCGCCCCACTTCACGCCGCCCGCGCCGCCGGGCCGCCCTCGTCGTCCTGGCGCTCGGGGCGGTCGCCGCCCTCGTCGCCGTCGCCGGGGTCGCCTGGCAGTTCCTGCGGCCACCGGGCCCGCGCCCGCTGTTCCAGCTCCCCGTCGCCTGCGGCGAGACATGGCAGCTCGGCACCTATCCCGGGCACGACGACTACGACGTCGACCTGTTCCCCAAGCGGGGCGAGGCGTGGGGGCGGCCGGTGCTCGCCTCGTACGCCGGCACGGTGACCGTGGCGGGGATCAACGGGTCGCTGGGTGGCCGCACCCCCGACAACCCGGACGGCCCGCGCGGCCGGGGCGGCGGGTACTGGGTGAAGATCGACCACGGCGGCCGGTGGGAGACGCAGTACCTGCACCTGCTCGAACCGCCGCTGGTCCGCGAGGGTCAGCGGGTCGCCCAGGGCGAGCAGATCGGGCGGGTCGGCAGCACCGGCAACTCCGGCGCGCCCCACCTGCACTACGAGCAGCGCCGGGGCTGGGAGAAGGTCGAGACCTGGTTCGACGGCGAGCCGTCGGGGATCACCCACGACGACGTCGAATACACGGTCACCCGCAAGAGCAACAACTGCGCCGCCGCGCGGCCGTAGCCGGCCGCGCCCGCCTTCCACTCACCGTCCAGATCGCTTCCACAGCCGGCTGGCAGCGTCTACGGCACAGACGCGAAGGGCGTCACGTGGCGAAGGGACGCGACTCAGGTGCGAAGAGGAACGAACTGGAGGCTGGCCGCGGCGCTCAGCCTGGTCGCCGCCGCCGGATCCCTCACGGTTTCCGGGCCGGCGACCGCCGCCCCCGTCATCCGGCTGGCTGCGGCGGCCCCCGTGCAACCGGCCGACGTCGCCGGCTCGGTCGACTATCTCACCAGGACCTACGGCGTCAGCGTGCGGGAGGCGGTGCGGCGGCTGGAGTTGCAGCGGACCGCGGGGGCGTTGCAGGACGTGCTGGCCCGCGACCACGGCGACACCTTCGCGGGTTCCTGGATCGACCAGGAGAACGGGGGCGTGCTCCACGTCGCCAGCACCGCCGCCGAAAGGCTGGCCCCCGCGCTGGGCGCGATCCCGGACCGGCGGCACATCCGCGTCGTCGGGGTGCGGCACTCCCTCCGGGAGCTCGAGGCCAGGGCCAGAGAGGTCACTGCCCGGCTGGGGCTCACGCCTGAGCAGGAGCCGGTGATCAACCCGCAGCGCAACCGGGTGGAACTGCATCATGGCGCGGCGGACGCCGTGCGCGGCTCGGCCGGCCGGCTCGCGCTGGCCGCCGACCTGGGCGTCACGGTGGTCGACTCGCCGACCCCCGTCCCACAGGCCTGCGCGATCCGCAACTGCGAGGCGCCGATGCGCGGCGGACTGACGCTGGACTTCCTCGACTTCAACAAGAATCCGAAGCGGACCTGCACCAACGGCTTCAACGTGCACGGCTCGGACGGCTGGCAGTACACGGTCACGGCGGGGCACTGCAGCAAAGCCGGGGACGGCTACTACTCCCGGCACGCGGGCCTGTGGGTCGGCCGCTACAACAATCCGACCTATGTCAGCGAGATCTACCCCAACGACGGAATCATCATGCCGTACGTGGTGATGAACGGCTTCGAGTACGTCACGTACTGGGTGGTGAACCCACGCAACACGGTGTTCAACTCGCGGGTGAGCGCGCAGTTCCCGATCTACGGAATGTACAGCTACTCCCAGATCGGGGTCGGCTGGGTGGCCTGCCACACCGGTCAGACGTCCAACAACACCAGGTGCGGCACGGTCCTCACGAAGGACGGCGGGATGATCACGGACATCTGCACGCAGGACGGGGACAGCGGCGGCCCGCTCTTCAGCGAGGTCGACCACATGGCCTACGGCATCCTGCACGGCGGCACCAACAAGGTCGGCAACTGCACCACGCGGTCGTACTACTCGCCGCTGTCGAAGGTCTTCGACTCCGCGCGCTCGTTCTCCGGCATCACGTTCAGCGTGAACTCGGCGGCCTGATCCACCGGCTCCGCCGACCGGCGGGAGGGCCGTAGCCAGCGCCGCCGCCTGGCTACGGCCCTGCTGGTCCGCCGAGGTGGCGGCCCGGCCTGGGTCAGCACCCGCCGGTGCGCCTCCCGCAGGTCCGCTCCCGGGTCGATGCCCAGCTCGTCGGCGAGCCGCTCGCGGACCGAGCGGTACGCCGCCAGGGCCTCGGCCTGGCGGCCGGCGGCGGCGAGCGTCGTCACCAGGCCCGCCTGGACGCGCTCGTCGAGCGGGTCCCGCTCGGCCGCGCGGCGCAGCGGCGCCAGCACCGGCGCCGGACGGCGCAGCCGGACCGCGATCCCGGCGGCGTCGAGGACGGCGTCGGTGAACTCGCCGTCGAGGCGCGCGAACGTGGCCAGGGCCGCCGGGGTGCCGGCCAGGCCGTCGCCGGCGGGGCCGTGGCCGAGCCGCAGCGCCGCGGCGTACCGGTCGAGTGCCGCGGCGGGCTCGCCGCCCCGCGCGTACGCCTTCGCCTCGGCGACGGTGCGCCGGAACAGCACGAGGTCGAGTGCCTCCGGCCCGGCCGCGAAGCGGTACCCGTGGCCGTGCCGGGTCAGGTACGCGCCCGGGGCGCGCGGCGGCAGGCCCGGTTCGAGCAGGCGGCGGAGGCCACCGACGTACTTGTGGATGGTGTTGACCGCGCTCGGCGGCGCGCCCGGGCCCCAGAGCAGGTCGACCAGCTCGGGCGTGCCGACCGGGTGACCGGCGCGGGCGAGCAGGAGCGCCAGCAGGCAGCGTTGCTGCGGCGGCCCGGCATCCACCTCGGCGTCGCCGCGCCGGACCCGTAGCGGGCCGAGGATCCGCAGGTGCGTCGCCGGGCGGCGCGGATCGACACTGTGCGAAACAGGCATGGCATGACGATAGGTAGCGACGTGGATGCTCAGCGTACGTCGGATGACGTAATGACGCGGGCCAGCTCCGCCCGCGACTTGACGTGCACCTTCGGGTAGATCCGGTACAGGTGGGTGCTGACCGTCCGCGGGGACAGGAACAGGTGCGCGCCGATCTCCCGGTTGCTCAGCCCCTCCGCGGCCAGTCGGGCGATCTGCTGCTCCTGCGGGGTGAGGGTGGTCAGCGCGTCCGTCGGCCGCCGCCGGGTCTCGCCCGTGGCCCGCAGCTCCGACCGGGCCCGGTCGGCCCAGGGGGTGACGCCGAGCGCGTCGAAGGTGGCCACGGCGGCCCGCAGCGGCGGCCGGCTCTCCGTGACCCGGTGCGCCCGCCGCAGCGCCGTGCCGTGCGCGAGCTGGAGGCGGGCCCGGTCGAACGGCCAGCCGGTCAGGTCCTCGGCCAGCGCGGCCCGGTAGTCCCCGCCGAGCACCGCGCGGGCGTAGCCGAGGCCGACCCGCAGCGACGGCGACCCGGTCCGCACGGCGACCGGCTCCAGGTCGTGGACCACCGGGCGCAGCTCGTCCTGGAAGCCGCCGAGCAGGGCCGCCTCGGCCAGGTGCCCGAGCACGAGCAACCGGTGGCCCGGGAAGTAGGCGCTGTCCGCCGGGTCGAAGATCCGCATGAGCTGCCGGAACGCGTCGTCCGGGTGGCCCTCGGCGAGCGCGGCGACGCCCCGGATGCGCTGCACGAGGGCCAGCATCGGCAGCCGCCGGCCGGCGGAGAGCACCTGCTCGGCGGCTTCGGCCCGGCGGCGGGCGGCGGTGACGTCGCCCCGCAGCGCCTCGGCCAGGCCCATGGTGAGGCTGCCGCCCAACGCCCACATCGGCAGCCCGGTCTCCTCCGCCAGGCTGATGCACTCGGCGGCCAGCGGCACGGCGGCCCGGGTGTCGCCCAGCGCCGCGTACGCCGACGCGGCCGCGTTGAGCGCCTGGGAGAGGACACCGATCCGGCCCTGTGCGCGCAGCTCGGCCGCGGCGGACAGCGCGAACGTCCCGGCCAGGTCGAACGCGCCGACGGCCCAGGCGGCGATCGACAGGTCGCTGCGCAGGGCCGGTGGCAGGTCCATCCGGTGCACCAGCCGCTCCAGCCGCCGCAGCGCGGCGGCGCCGTGCTCGACCGGTGCGACCAGCAGCATGATCGCGGTCACGCGCGGGTCGTCGTCGACGGACCCGAGCGCGAGCGTGACCTCGGTGAACCGGTCGCGGACGGGCGCCGGCACGTTGGAGTAGTAGACGCGCAGCGCCAGGTCGTTCATCGCCTGGAGGGCGCGCTCGGGGTCGCCGTCGCGGCGCATCGCGTCGATCAGGTCGGCGTAGGCCAGCAGCCGTTCCGGCCCGGACCAGGCCACCGGCAGGTACGTCTCGCGTAGCCAGGTCAGCCGCGCGTGGTCGGCCCGCCGCAGCGCGTGCTCGTCGATCTCGCCGAGCAGCCGCCGCACGGTGTGCGGGTCGCCCTGCTCGTGCGCCACGAGGCAGCTCGACACCTGCCGGTGGCCGCGCGCGGCAGGATCCCCGCTGAGCTGAACGGCCCGGGTGAGCGCGGCCAGCGCGAGCGGCGCCTGACGCGGCGCGGCGGCGATCGCCACCTCGGTGAGTTCCCGGGCCAGCGCCTCGTCCGGGCCCGGTGCGGCCGACGCCCGGTGCCAGAGCCGGCGCTGCGGGCTGGCGGACAGCACCTCGGCCAGCGCCGCGTGCACGCGGCGACGGTCCGCGGGCGCGGCCTGCTGACGCAGCGCCGAGCGCAGCAACGGGTGCCGGAACCGCAGCTCGTACCGCTCGTCGACGGCGACCAGACGGGCGGTCACCGCCGGCTGGATCGCCTCGGTGGGCACGTCGACGCCGGCCAGGACCGCGGCGGCCGCCAGGATCTCGCCCAGGCCGGTCCCGTCGTTCAGCGCCGCGATCAGCAGCAGGGTCCGGGTCTGCGGCGGCAGGTCGGCGACCAGCCCGCCGAAGGTCCGCTCCACGCGCGCGCTCAGCGGCAGCGCCGCCGGCGACAGCGCGCCGTCGCCGAGCCGGGCGACCGAGGTGCCGAGCTCCACGATGCCCAGCGGGTTTCCGGCGGCCTCGTCCAGCACCCGGTCCCGCAGCCGCCGGGCCAACCGGGGCGCGGTCCGGTCCAGCAGCGTCCCGGCGTCCGCCGGGTGCAGGGGCTCCAGCCGCAGCTCGGGCAGCCCCGCCCTGGTGAGCCGCCGGTCGACGTCCTCGCCGTCGCGTACCGCCATGACCACGGCGACCGGGTCCGACCCGACCCGCCGGCAGAGGAACGTCAGGGTCTCCCAGGTGGCGGCGTCCAGCCAGTGCGCGTCCTCGACCGCGAGCAGCGTGGGCTGCTCCGGTTCGCCGAGCAGGTGCAGCACCTCGACGGCCCGCCGGTACGGCGAGTCCGCCGTCAGCGCGGCGGCACGCAGCGGGCGGAGCAGGTGGTCGAGCCCCGCGTACGGGATCTGCCCCTCGGCCTGCACGCCGGTCACGCCCAGTACGCGCACCCCGCGCCCGCGCCCGGCGCGGACCACGTGCTCCAGCAGGGCCGACTTGCCGATCCCCGCCTCGCCGCGCAACACCAGCGCGCCGCCCCGCCCGTCGATGGCGTGGGTGAGCAGATCCCCGAGCAGGCTGATCTGGTCGTCCCGCCCGACAAGCCCTGCCATGCCCCCATCCTGCAACGCCACGGCCGGGGCCTCACCCGCCGTCGACCCGGGGCCGCCGGTGGTCGGTCAGCCGGAACCCGACCCCCCGCACCGCCACGACGGTGACGCCGGTGCCGAGCTGGTCGAGCTTGCGGCGCAGCCGCTTCACCAGGGACTGCACGCCGGCCGGGTGCTGCCGCCCCTCGTCGTGCCAGACCGTCCGGTGCAGCTCGGCGTAGCTCCAGACTCGGACCGGTTCGCTGGTCAGGCGGGCCAGCAGGTCGCGTTCGAGCCGGGTGAGGAAGACCTCGCGTTCGCCGTAGCGGGCCGTGGACCGGGCCGGGTCGATCCGCAGCAGGTCGTCCGGGCCCGCCTCGGGGGTCGGCCGCCCCGCTGCGGGCGGCCCCTGGGGCACCGCGATGAGCCGGCGCAACTCGTCGAGGTCGGCCACCAGCAGCAGGGGCGCGATGCCGTCGAGGCGTTCGGCGAGCCGGATCCGCTCGGCCGGCGACGGCGTCACCGCGATCACCAGCGGGGTCGGCGGCCCCGCCTCGTCGAGGGGACCGGGCGGCACGCTGCCGTCGCCGCCGCTCACCGCGCCCACCCGGGCGCGATCGGCGGCTGCTGCCCGAGTCTGTCAGCGCGGTGACAGCGACGGGCGGCCACCACCGTCGGGCGGGCTGCTCCTAGCGACGAGTTGCTCACGTCGCGTGCTTGATCCTTCATCTTTGTCGATCATAGTTTGCCCACAGGCTGCCGGCGTGACCCGCACGGCGCCTGGAGGGCCTGGGGAACCGCGCGTGCCGGTGCGTCCAGAGGGGAGGCACGGTCGTTGTACCCCTGTCACGGCCCGACCAACCGCGGGTCGTTCTGCAGGAGGCAGCACCGATGCTGAGACGTCCACACCCCAGGGGCCCGGCCGGGCGCCTGGTGAGCGCCGGTGCGGCGCTCGTCCTCGCCGCGACGGCCCTGGTCGCGACCGGTTCCGGGGCGCAGGCCGCGCCGGGCGGCACGCCCGCGGACAAGATCCGGCCCGAGCTGGTCAAGCAGCTCCAGACCAAGACCGAAAGCGACTTCTGGATCCACTTCGGTGCCCGGGCGGACCTGGGCAAGGCCGCCGCGATCACCGACTGGACCAAGCGGGGCGCCGCCGTGGCGGACGCGCTGCGCCGCACCGCCGCCGACAGCCAGGCCAAGGTCCGCGCCGAGCTCGACGGCGCGGGCGCGAAGTACCAGACCTTCTGGGCGACCAACGCCATCAAGGTCAGCAGCGGCTCCCTGACGATGGTGCAGAGCCTCGCCGCGCACGCCGAGGTCGACGGCGTCTACGCGCCCGTCGCCTACGAGCTGCCCGAGGTCACGAAGGGCACCGACGAGAAGACGGCCAACGCCCTGGAGTGGGGCATCGCCAACATCAACGCCGACGACGTCTGGTCCCGCTACGGCGTCACCGGCGCCGGCATCACGGTGGCGAGCATCGACTCCGGCGTGCAGTTCGACCACCCGGCGCTGGTGCGGGCGTACCGGGGCAACAACGGCGACGGCACCTTCGACCACAACTACAACTGGTTCGACGCGGCCGGCGACTGCGCCGCCGCCCCCTGCGACGGCGACGGCCACGGCACCCACACGATGGGCACGATGGCCGGCGCCGACGGCGCCAACCAGATCGGCGTCGCGCCCGGCGTCCGGTGGATCGCGGCCAACGGCTGCTGCCCGACCGACGCCGCGCTGATCGCCTCCGGCCAGTGGATGCTCGAACCCACCGACCTCGACGGCGAGAACCCCGACGCCAGCAAGCGGCCCCATGTCATCAACAACTCGTGGGGCACCCGGCTGCCCTCCAACGACCCGTTCATGGAGGACGTGACGCTGGCCTGGGCCGCGTCGGGCATCTTCGGCGCCTGGTCCAACGGCAACAGCGGCCCGTCCTGCCAGACCAGCGGCTCGCCGGGCAGCCGGTCCAGCAACTACTCCACCGGCGCGTACGACGTCAACAACGCCATCGCCAGCTTCTCCGCCCGGGGCGCCGGCCAGGGCGGTGCCGTCAAGCCCGACATCGCCGCGCCCGGCGTCAACGTCCGCTCCAGCATCCCCGGCGGCGGCTACGGCAGCCTCAGCGGCACCTCCATGGCCTCCCCGCACCTCGCGGGCGCGGTGGCGCTGCTGTGGTCGGCGGCGCCCGCGCTGGTCGGCGACGTCGCGGCCACCCGCGCCCTGCTGGACGACTCGGCGATCGACACCGCCGACGCCCAGTGCGGCGGCACCGCCGACGACAACAACGTCTTCGGCGAGGGCCGCCTCGACGCCCTCGCGCTGCTCGACGCCGCCCCGATCGGGGAGACCGGCACCCTCGCCGGCACGGTCACCGACGCGGCCACCGGCGCCACGGTCCCCGGCGCCACGGTCGCCCTCACCGGCCCGGCGTCCCGGCAGCTCACCACCGGCGCCGACGGCAGGTACTCGTCCCTGCTGCCCGCCGGCGACTACCAGGTCGCCGTGACCGCGTTCGGCTACGCCGCCCGGACCCTGCCCGCCACGGTCCGCGCCGCCGCCACCACGACGCTCGACGTCGCCCTGACGGCGGTGCCGTCGGTCACCGTCAGCGGAGCGGTCACCGACGGCTCCGGCCACGGCTGGCCGTTGTACGCGAAGGTCAGCGTCGAGGGCCTGCCGGTGTCCGACTACACCACGCCCGGCAACGGCCGCTACAGCCTCACCCTGCCCGCCTCGGCCACGTACACGCTGAAGGTGGAGCCGCAGTACCCGGGCTACCAGACCGTGACCCGCGAGGTCGTGGTC
Organism: Micromonospora sp. PTRAS2; assembly: GCF_054052245.1. Classification (NCBI taxonomy): domain Bacteria; kingdom Bacillati; phylum Actinomycetota; class Actinomycetes; order Micromonosporales; family Micromonosporaceae; genus Micromonospora; species Micromonospora sp. PTRAS2. The sequence goes on along the minus strand of NZ_JBSWBU010000006.1, from coordinate 102,424 downwards.
GGCTCCGGCAACAAGACCCAGAACGTCGCCGTCACCGTGGACCCGGCCGCCTGCACCACCGCGCCCGGCTACGGGTACGGCTCCGACGGCGTGTACGAGACCTTCGACGGCGACCGCGCCCCGGCCGGCTGGTCGGTCGTGGACAACGCCGGCACCGGCCAGGGGTGGCGGTTCACCGACACGGGGAACCGGGGCAACCTCACCGGCGGCACCGGCGGCTTCGCGATCGTCGACAGCGACGACTACGGCAGTGGCGGGAAGCAGGACACCTCGCTGGTCAGCCCGGTCGTCGACCTCACCGACGTCGCCGCGCCGGTGATCCGGTTCAACCAGGACCTCAACTGGGTCAGCTCCGAGCGCGCCGACGTCGACCTCAGCGTCGACGGTGGCGAGACCTGGACCAACGTGCTGCGCCAGGCGGCGGACGTACGCGGGCCCAAGGTCACCGAGATCGCGATCCCGCAGGCGGCGGGCGAGTCCGGGGTCCAGGTGCGGTTCCACTACTACGACGCCACCTGGGAGTGGTGGTGGCAGGTCGACAACGTGCTGATCGGCAGCGAGGTCACCTGCGCGCCGACCGACGGCGGCCTGGTGCTCGGCCACGTCCGCGACGCCAACGACAACGGGTACGTCAACGGCGCGACCGTCACCAGCGACGACCGGCCGGCGCAGACGACCACCACCGTGGCCACTCCCGACGACACCGAGCTGCCCGACGGCTTCTACTGGCTGTTCTCGTCGCTGACCGGCGCGCACCGGTTCACCGCCAAGGCCGGCGGCTACGTCAGCCAGGGCAAGCAGGTCACGGTCGAGGCCGACTGGGCCACCACCGCGACCTTCAAGCTCGCGGCGGGCCGGCTGTCCGTGCAGCCGGCGGAGGTCAGCGGCACCGTGCGGATGCCCACCGGCACCGTCGCCAAGACCTTCACGGTGACCAACACCGGCGGGGCCCCCGTCGACGTCCGCTTCGGCGAGCGCGACGGCGGCTTCGAGCTGCTGCGGGCCGACGGCTCCCGGGTGACCCAGCGGCAGATCCTGGCCGCCGAGGGGGCCCCGGAGCAGCGGATCACCGCCGCCACGTCGCTGGCCGCGCGGGCGTCCGGCAAGGCGGCTTCGGCGGCCCCCGCCCCGGCCGGCCCGCAGGCCGCGCCGTGGACGGACGTCACCGACTTCCCGGCCACCATCATGGACAACCGGGTGGTCAGCCTGGACGGCAAGGTGTACTCGATCGCCGGCGGCAACGGCACGGCGTCGTCGGCGAAGAACTACGCCTACGACCCCATCGCCCAGACCTGGACCGCGATCGCCGACCTGCCCGGCGCGCGCAACGCCGTCACGGCCGGCGTCGTCGACGGGAAGATCATCGTGACCGGCGGTTGGGGCGCGTCCGGCCCCGACGCGGCCACCTGGTCGTACGACCCGGCGGCCAACGCGTGGACGAAGAAGGCGAACAACCCGGCGCCCCGGTCCGCCGCCGGCCAGGCCGTCGCCGACGGCAAGCTGTACGCGGTCGGCGGCTGCACGACGGCGAACTGCACGCCGATGTCGAACGACGTGCTCCGGTACGACCCGGCCGGCGACACCTGGGAGACGCTGCCCGACTACCCGAAGGCGGTGGCGTTCCTGTCCTGCGGCGGCATCGGCGGCGTCGTCTACTGCACCGGCGGCAACGACGGCTCCGTCGCGCAGAAGGCCGGCTACGCCTTCGACCCGGGCACCAACGCCTGGACCGCGATCGCCGACGCGCCGGCCGACAACTGGGCCAGCTCGTTCGCCGTGGCCAACGGCAAGCTGCTGGTCGTCGGCGGCTCGCAGGGCGGGGCGATCACCAACGCCGGCTTCGCCTACGACCCGGTGGGCAACTCGTGGTCGGCCCTGCCGAACGCCAACACCGCCCGGTACCGGGGCGGCGCGGCGTGCGGCTTCTACAAGGTCGGCGGCTCCTCGGGCGGCTTCACGGCGACGGCGGACAGCGAGGCGCTGCCCGGCTTCGGCGAGTGCGCCGAGGCCGCCGCGGACGTCAGCTGGCTGACGATCGACAAGACGGCGGCCACGCTGGCGCCGGGCGAGAAGGTCACGGTCACCGTCGGGATCGCGGCCACCGTGGACCAGCCGGGCACGTACACGGCGTCGGTGGTGATCACCGAGAACACGCCGTACACCGTCGCGCCGGTGCCGGTCACGATGACCGCGCAGCCGCCGAAGACCTGGGGCAAGCTGCTGGGCACGGTGACCGGGACGAGCTGCCAGGGCGTCGGCGCGCCGATCTCCGGTGCGGTGGTCCAGGTCGACTCCTGGGCGATGTCGTGGACGTTCGCCACCGACGACCAGGGCCGGTACGCCTACTGGCTGGACAAGCGGAACAACCCGCTGACGTTGATCGTCGCCAAGGACGGCTGGAAGCCGCAGACCCGCCAGACGAAGATCAACACCAGCACGCCCACCGTGGAGAACTTCGCGTTGGCGCCGATCCGCTGCTGACCGTCGACGGCTGACGGGACAGCCCCGGCCCGCCCGGTCACCCGACCGGGCGGGCCGCGGGCGTCCTGCGGCGGGCCGGCGGCTCGGAGCCCGGCGTGTTCGAGGGCCCGTGCCGGCGGACGGGGGAGGGGCTCAGGGTAGCGCCAGCCGGAAGCCGACCCCCCGGACCGCGTCGATGGTCGCCGGCACGCCTAGCCGGGCCAGCTTGCGCCGCACCCGCCGCACCACCGAGTGCAGGTCGGAGCCGCGGCCCAGGCGCTCGGTGCCCCAGACCTCGCGGTGCAGCCGCCGGTGGGTCCAGGTGTGCCCGGGCGTGCCCACCAGGCAGCGCAGCAGGTCGTGCTCCAGCGGGGTCAGCCCGATCTCGCGGTTGCGCCAGCGCAGCACCCGCCGGTCGGAGTCGATGCTCAGCGCGGTCGCGGCCGGCGCGGCGGTGACCGCGACCCGGTGGGCCGCCGACTCGGCGGGCGGGGCGGCGGGCTCGCCGGCCACGCCGAGGAACCGCCGCGCCTGGTCCACGCTGGAGACGATCAGGACGGCCTCGGACCCGCCGAACAGCTCAGCGAGGCGGCGGCGGTGCGACGCCGAGGAGGCGATGCCGATGGCCAGGGAGGGTCTCCCGCTCATCTCCGCCCTCCCCGTCCATCCGCTCACGGAACGGCATTGACATAATAATGTGCGTCGATGTCTGCGGCAATGTCCCTTCCCGACGGTCGCGCCGCTTCGGCGTGGCAGGATGTCGGCGTGCCCGAGGCCCGCAGACCACCGGTCGCGTTCGAGACGACCTGCGTCGTCGCGGCGCCGCCGGACGAGGTCTACCACCACCTGTCCGACCCGTTCAGCTACGTCGGGCTGTCGCCGCTGATCGTGGCGGTCCGCGACGTGCGCACGGGCCACGACGCGCAGGGCCGGGCCGTCGCCCGCTACGTCGCCGTCGAGCGGTTCCGGCTGGTCGGCCCGGTGCGGTGGGACAACCCGATCCGGGTACGGATGGTGGCGACGCGGCCGGGCGAGCAACTGGTCAGCGAGGTGCGCAGCCCCGGCTGGGTGTCGCTGCGCGCGGTGGTGGACCTGGCCGCCGAGGCGGGCGGCACCCGGGTGCGGGAAGGGGTGACCGCCGAGGCCCCGGTGCCGCTGCGGCGGTTCGTGGCGGCCAAGGCGCGCGAGGTCGCCGCGTACCGGGCGGCCGAGTTGACCCGCCGCATGGCGGCCCGGTAGCCCACGCGCGGCCCGGCGTCCGCGTCGCGGACCCGCGACGCTGCGGGCCCGCGACGCCGGTGCGGGGGTTACCGGTAGGTCAGGTCGGACGAGGAGTAGAGGCAGTTGGTGCCGTCGGCCCCGGTGCCGACCTGGGTGGGCTCGCTGCCGGTGTTGTTGCCGTTGTACTTGCGGCAGATCACCATCGACCGGCTCGAGTCGTTGACGATCGTGATGCCCGAGAACCGGGCGGTGTCGCCGTAGTTGACGTTGATCCCGGCCACCGTGTTGCCGGGGCGGGTCAGCGTGCTGTTGCGGATGACGACGGCGCGCTTGTACTGGGTGGAGCAGTTGCCGCAGGAGCGGTAGAACGTCCCGAAGTTGGTCGCCTGGAAGTTCTGGACGGTCAGCGTGCCCGCCCCGTTGTGCTGGAAGACCTTGTCGCTGGCGCTGCGCGCGCCACCGCCGTCGACCAGGAAGACGGGCGACCCGCTGCCGCGGAACGTGGCGGCGTCCTCGCCCACGTCCTCCCACCACACGTTGCGCAGCGTGCAGGACCCGGCGCAGTGCACGCCGTCACCGGCGGGCCCGCCGATGATGACGTTCTGCAGGGTGGCCCCCGCGGCGAGCTGGAACATCGGGTCCTGGCTCTCCTCCTGGCTGCCGTCGCCGATGCAGCAGTACCGGCGCATGCCGCCGTCGAACACCCCGGACACCGGGATCGTGCCGTCGACGCCGACCTGCCCGGTCGGTGTCGGCCAGGATCCGGTCGGCGGCGGCGTGGTGGGCGGCGGCGTGGTCGGTGGCGGCGTGGTCGGGTTGCCCGGCGTGGTGGGGCTGGTCCCGCCGGTGCAGGTGACGCCGTTGACCGCGAAACTGGTCGGCGTCGGGTTGCTGCTGTTGTTCCACGTGCCGTTGAAGCCGAACGCGGTCGACGCGTTGGTGGCGAGGTTGCCGTTGAAGCTCACGTTCGTGGCGGTCACCGCGCTGCCGCTCTGCGTCACGGTGGCGTTCCACGCCTGGGTGACCGTCTGGCCGGCGCCGAACGACCAGGTGAGCCGCCACGAGGTGAGGGGGTCGCCGACGTTGGTGAGGGTGACCGTGGTGGAGAAGCCGCCCGGCCACTGCGAGCCGACCGCGTAGCTGACGCGGCAGCCGGCGGCGGCCTGCGCGGCGCCCGCCGTGGCCACGACCCCCGCGGCGGCGAGCGTGGCCGCCGCCGCTGTGACGACGAGAAGGGACTTTCGACGCTGTCTGTGCAGCATGTTGCTCCCTGGCTGTACGTGGGGCCCGCGGAGGTGCCGGCATCCGGTGCCCGCCGGATGCCGGAGCGGACCCTGGTCCGTGCCCGGACGCCCGTCCGTCGGACGGGCCGCGCCGCCCACGGGGCACGCGCTTTCACCCAGCAGAGCGCAGAACGATGATCGACACAATCCCGGTCCCGCCGCAGCGTAGGGAAACACCCGATTACCGCGCGGGCGCGCGGCCCTAGCGTCAGGCGCATGCCCCGTCGTACGCACACCCCGGCCCGCCCGCTCCACCCGGCCCGGGTCACCACGCGGTTCCGCCGCCTGGCACCCGTCCTGCTGCTCGCCCTGCTGGCCCCCGCCGCCTGCGGCCAGCTGGCCGGCCCGCTCTCCGCCGACCCGGGCGACGCCGCCGACCGGCCCGCCCCGGTGGCGTCGCAGCCCGACGGGTCGGCCGACCCGGCCGCTCCGGAACCCGGCGACCCGACCGACCCGACCGACGGGCAGTCGCCGGAGCCGGGGGACGAGGCGGTGGCCCTGCCCGACCCCTGCGCCCTGGTCCGCAAGGCCGAGGCCGAGAAGCTGGCCGGCCTCGGGCTGGGCGACGGCAAGTCGGTCGGGGACACCTGCACCTACACCGCGCCCGCCGACGGGCCGACCGCGCAGGTCGAGGTCTTCGTCGGCGACGGCGCGAAGAACTACCTCGACGTCGAGCGGGCGCTCGGGCACGAGACGCGGGCGCTGCCCGGCGTGGGCGACGAGGCGTACGCGACCGCCGACTCGTTCTTCGTCAACGCCTCCGGCAGGTGGGTGGCCGTCCGGCTGGTGCGGCTCAACGACCCCGAGGCCAACCGCGGGCCGTTGGAGTCGCTCGCCCGTACCGTCGCCACCCGGCTCTGAGGACGGTCGCGCCCGCGCCGGGGAGGTCGCGCCGGGCGTCGCGGTCTGCGGACGCCGCCGCGCTGACCGCCGCCTGGCCCCCCGGTGGCGGACCCGTGCCATCATCCCGCCATGGAGACCTCCCTGGTGGGGCGCGACGCGGCCGCCGACCGGGCATGGCGGGCGCTGGTCGCGGGAGCGCCGGTGCTCGTGGAAGGCCGCAGCGGCATCGGCAAGACCGCGCTCTGGCGGGCCCTGGTCGGCCGGGCCGAGCGGGCCGGGTGGTCGACGCTGACCTGCGCCCCGGCCGAGGCCGAGGCGGCGCTGCCGTTCGCCGCGCTGGCCGACCTGCTCCGGCCGCTGGCCGCCGCGGTGCCGGCCCTGCCCCCGCCGCAGCGCGCCGCCGCCGAGATGGTGCTGCTGGCCGCGCCCGGCGACGAGGTGATCGACGAACGGGCGGTCGGCGCGGCGACCCGCGCCCTGATCGAGGGCGCGTTCGGCGCGAGGGCCCCGGTGCTGCTCGCCGTCGACGACGCGCCCTGGCTCGACCCGCCGAGCGAGCGGGCGTTGCGGTTCGCGCTGCGCCGGCTCGCGCCCCGGCCCGCCGTGCTGGTCGCCCGGCGCACGGACGGCACCGGGCCCGCCGCCGCGCCCCTCGGCCTCGACGACGACCGGCCCGGCGGCGCGCCGGTGACCCGCGTCGCCCTGCCCCCGCTGGACGCCGGCTCCCTGCACCACATCGTCCGGACCCGGCTGGACGGCGCGCTCAGCCGCCCGCTGTTCGCCCGCATCGTCCGAGACGCCGGGGGCAACCCGCTGCTGGCCATCGAGATGGCCCGGGCGGCGCTGCGCCTGCCCCGCCCACCGGGGCCCGACGAGGACCTGCCGGTGCCGTCGTCGCTGCGCCAGCTGCTCGCCGACGCGCTGCGGGCGCTGCCCGCCCCCACCCGGGACGCGGTGCGGCTGGCCGCGCTGCTGACCGTGCCCACCCTGCCGGACCTCGCCGCGGCCGGGGTGCCGGCGGACGCCTGGGACGCGGCGGAGGAGGCCGGCCTGCTCCATGTCGCCCCGGACCGGGTCGGCTTCGTCCACCCGAGCTACGCCGCCGCCGTCCGCGGCGGCATCCCGCCCGGGGTGCGCCGGCGGCTGCACCGGACGCTGGCCGACGCGGTGCCGGATCCCGACGAACGCGCCCGCCAGCTCGCCCGGTGCGTCGTCGAGCCCGATGGAGCGGTCGCCGCCGAGCTGGCCGCCGCCGCCGAACGTCAGCGCACCCGGGGTGCCCCCGCCGTCGCCGCGGACCTGTTCGAGCGGGCCGCGCAGCTCACGCCCGCCGCCCAGGCCGACGACCGGGACCGGCGTCGCCTGGCCGCGGTGCGCTGCCGCATCGACAGCGGCGACCACGCGGCGGCGGGCGCGGCGGCCGACGCCGCGACCGGGCAGCTCACCGGGCAGGCGCGGGCGGAGGCGCTGCTCCTGCGCGCGTTGGTCGCATGGTTCGCCGACGATCTCGCCACCGCCGTGTCCACGGGCGAGCGCGCGCTGGCCGCCGCGGACGGCGGCCCCCTCGCGGGGCGGATCCACGCCCACCTCACCCTGTTCCACGACGGGCCCGGGGCCGCCCGGCGGCACGCCGAGGCCGCCATCGCCCTGCTCGGCGCCGACGAGGACCGGCCCCTGCTGACCGCGTCGCTGCTGCTGCTGTTCTTCCACGAGGTGCGCGCGGGCCTGCCCGCCCGCACCGGGCTGCTCGACCGGGCGCTGGCACTGGAGGCCGGCGAGCCGTCGTGGCTGGCCGGCACGATCCCGGCGATCTGGTGGAAGGCCGTCGACGACCACGACCGGGCGCGCGAACGGCTGCACGACATGCGCGCCCGGGCGGCGGCGCGGGGCGACGAGCCATGGCAGCACGAGCTGCTCACCCACCTCGGCGAGGCGGAGCTGCTGGCCGGCCGGTTCGCCGCCGCCGAGGCGCACATCGCCGCCGCCCGGCAGCTGGGTGAGCAGCTCGGCAGCGCGCTGGTCGGCGAGACCTGGCTGGCGGGGACGCTGGCCGCGTACCGGGGGCGGCTGGCCGAGGCCGCCGGGGTGGCGGAGGAGGGCCTGCGCCGGGCCCGGGAGGTCGACGACGACTGGAGCCGGCGCATCCACCTGCAACTGGCCGGGTTCGTGGCGTTGTCCGCCGGCCGGGCCGGCGAGGCCGCCGCCGCGTACGGCGAGCTGGCGGGGGCGCTGTCCGGCTCCGGGATCGTCGAGCCGGTCGCCCTGCGCTTCGAACCGGACTGGATCGAGGCGTGCGTCGGCTGCGGTGACCTCGACACGGCGGGCCGGGCCCTCGCCCGTCTCGCCGAACGGCACGGGCGACTGCCCCGGCCGTGGACCACGCTCGGGCTGGCCCGCAGCCGGGTGCTGGTCGCTGGCGCCGCCGGCGTCGACACGTCGCCGGCGCTCGCCGCGCTCGGTGCCGCGCGGTCGGCCGTACCGGCGGACGTGCTACCGCTGGACCGCGCCCGCTGCCTGCTGGTCGCGGGTCGCGCGCTGCGGCGGGCCCGGCGTCGCCGGGAGGCCCGCGCGGCCCTGGAAGCGGCCGAGGCCGAGTTCGACGCGCTCGGCGCCGCCGCGTTCGCCGCCGCGACGCGCGGCGAGCTGGACCGGATCGGCCGGCGGACGGCCGCACCGACCACGCTCACCGCCACCGAGGAGCGGGTGGCCCGGCTGGCCGCGCAGGGGCGCACCAACCGGGTCATCGCCGACACGCTGTTCATCAGCCCGAAGACCGTCGAGGCCAACCTCGCCCGGGCCTACCGCAAGCTCGGCATCTCCAGCCGCGCCGAGCTGGGCGCCGTGCTGGGGCGGCCGGCGTCCGGCTGAGGGGTGGGCCGGTCGACGGCGACCCTGGACAGCGGTGCCGCCGCCCGGCGGCGGGCCGCACGGCCGGTGCCGGGGCGGCGCGCAGGAGGCAGAATGTCGCCGTGTCCTCCGACCTGCTGGCGATGATCGCCGCCGAACGCCGCCGCATCGCCGACCTGCTCGACTCGCTGACCCCCGCCCAGCTGGACACGCCCAGCCTGTGCGGGGCCTGGACCGTGCGGGAGGTCGCCGGCCACCTGGTCTCGCCGCTGGTGGTCAGCCCGTGGCGGGTCCTGCCGCTCGTGCTGCGCTCCGGTTTCAACCTGCACGCGGCGAACGCGCGCCTGGCCAGCCAGGTGGCCCGCCGGCCGGCCGGCGAGCTGGCCGCGGCGCTGCGGACCCACGCCGAGCATCCGTTCCGGCCGCCCGTGGTCGGGTTCTTCGGCCAGCTCACCGACGTGCAGGTGCACGGGCAGGACATCCGCCGCCCGCTGGGCCTGCCCGCCGACCTGGACCCGCTGCGGCTGCGTACGTCGCTGGACTTCCTGACCGGCGGCCGGGCCGTCGGCTTCGTCGATCGCCGCCGGGTCGCCGGGCTGCGGTTCGAGGCCACCGACCTGGACTGGGCGGCGGGCGAGGGACCGGTGGTCCGGGGTACCGGTGAGGCGCTGCTGCTGACGCTGACCGGCCGACGGGTGGCCCTGCCCGAGCTCGACGGCGACGGGGCCGCGGTGCTGGCCGGGCGCTGGCCCGGCTGACCGGCGACGTCCGACGACCCGACACCCGTCTGGTCCGTTTTGCTCGAACCCAGCAGGGTACGACCCGGATGCCCGTTCATCGCCGCATCCCGGAGGTACCCGTCCAGATGAGTGCTCGCAAGCCCGCCAAGGCGGTCAAGGATGTGGTCGAGGCCGCCGCGGGGAAGGTCGCCGACGTCCTGACCCCCGACGCCCCCGGCGCGCCCGGCAGCGTCCCGCCCCCCGTCGCGGAGCCGACGACGCCGCACGGCCCGCTGCCACCGAAGGGGGAGCAGGGCGCTCCCGAGACCCGCAGCCCGACCGGTGCGCCGACCGGCGCGCCGACGACCGCGAACGGCCAGCAGGGCGCCTACCTCACCACCTCGCAGGGGGCGCGGCTGCGCGACACGGACCATTCGCTCAAGGCCGGGCCGCGCGGCCCGATCCTGCTGCAGGACCACCACTTCCGCGAGAAGATCACGCACTTCGACCACGAGCGCATCCCCGAGCGCGTCGTGCACGCCCGGGGGACGGGGGCGCACGGCGTCTTCGTCGGCTACGGCACCGCCGAACCGATCACGCGGGCGGGCTTCCTCGCCAAGGGCCGCGAGACCGAGGTCTTCGTGCGGTTCTCCACCGTGCTCGGCTCGCGCGGCTCGGCCGACACGGTCCGCGACACCCGGGGCTTCGCGACGAAGTTCTACACCGACGAGGGCACCTTCGACCTCGTCGCCAACAACATGCCGGTCTTCTTCATCCAGGATGCGATCAAGTTCCCCGACATCATCCACGCCGGCAAGCCGCACCCCGACCGGGAGATCCCGCAGGCGCAGAGCGCGCACGACACGTTCTGGGACTTCGTCTCCCTGCACACGGAGGCGCAGCACCACACGATGTGGAACATGTCCGACCGGGGGATCCCGCGCTCGTACCGGATGATGGAGGGCTTCGGCGTGCACACCTTCCGGCTGGTCAACGCCGCCGGGGAGACCGTGCTGGTCAAGTTCCACTGGAAGCCGCAGCTGGGCGTGCACTCCCTGACCTGGGAGGAGGCGCAGCTGCTCGGCGGCGTGGACCCGGACTTCCACCGTCGGGACCTCTACGACGCGATCGAGGCGGGGGCGTACCCCGAGTGGGAGCTGGGCGTGCAGGTCCTGCCCGACACGCCGGAGGAGACGTTCGCCGGGATCGACCTGCTGGACCCGACGAAGATCGTGCCGGAGGAGCTCGCGCCGGTGCAGCCGATCGGGCGGCTCACGCTCAACCGGACGCCGACGAACTTCTTCGCCGAGACCGAGCAGGTCGCCTTCCACGTCGGGCACCTGCCGCCGGGCATCGACGTCACCAACGACCCGCTGTTGCAGGGCCGGCTCTTCTCGTACGTCGACACGCAGCTCACCCGGCTCGGCGGGCCGAACTTCTCCCAGATCCCGGTCAACCGCCCGCACGCCCCGGTCAACGACATGCTCCGCGACGGCTTCCACCAGCAGGCGGTGCACGCGGGCGTCGCGCCGTACCGGCCGAACTCCCTCGACGGCGGCAACCCGTTCCCTGCCGGCGACGCCGAGGGCGCGTTCGTCGACGTGCCGGTGACGGTGGCGCAGGCGCCGAAGGTGCGCGCGAACCCGGCCTCGTTCGACGACCACTTCAGCCAGGCCCGCCTGTTCTGGCTGAGCATGGCGCCGGTGGAGCGGGAGCACATCGTCCGCGCCTACACGTTCGAGCTGGGCAAGTGCTACCACCAGGCGATCCGGGAACGTCAGCTCGCCTGCCTGGCGAACATCGACCCGGTGCTGTGCGCGCAGGTGGCCGCCGGGCTGGGCCTGCCCGCCCCGGAGCCGACCGTGCCGCTGGCCGACGTCGCGCCCAGCCCCGCGCTGTCGCAGGTCGGCCGCGAGTGGCCGGCGGACGGCCGCACGGTCGGGATCGTCGTCGACCCCGACGCCGGCCTCGACGGGGTCGGCCAGGTGCAGCGGGCCGTCTTCGCGGCCGGCATGGTGCCGCTGCTGATCGCCCCGCACGGCGGGACCGTGGGCGGGCTGCCGGTGCAGCGGACCTTCGCCACCGGCCGGTCGGTCGAGTTCGACGCGCTGCTGCTGGCCGGGGCGCCCGTGCCCGCGCCGGACGCGCTGCCGGCGCGCGACGAGAAGGCGGGCGCGCCGGGTCCGGCGGCCGTCGACCCGCGCGTGCTGCTGCTGGTGCAGGAGTGCTGGCGGCACGCGAAGGCGATCGGCGCGTGGGGTGCGGGCGTCGCCGTGCTGGAGCTGGCGGGGGTGGCCGGCACCCCGGGCGTGGTCGCGGGCGACTCCGGCGACGACGCCCTCGCGGCCGTGCAGCGGCTGCTGGCCGCGCACCGGGTGTGGGAACGGTTCCCGGTGTCGCTGCCCTGACCGTGCCGTCGGCCAGGGGTCGCCCTCCGCTGCGGCGGACGGGCGGCCCCTGGCCGTGCGGGCGGGAACCGGCCGGGACGTGCCGGTCAGGAGGTGCCGGACAGGGCGGCGACGAGCCCGAAGCCGCCGCAGCACAGCACGCCGACCACGGCCAGCGTGACGAGCAGGATGCTGTAGTTGGACCACATGCCGAAGCGCGTGACGTCGGTGCCGTGCCCGTCGTGGACCCGGTTGCGCCAGCCGCCGAAGCGGAACGACAGGTGGTGCGCGGCCCCGGGCTGCGCGACGAGCGTGGTGGTGATGACGGGGATTCCGATGAAGTCCGTGTACCGCACGTCGTGCGGCCCCGCCGGGACGGCCACGTGCCAGGTGCCCTCGCCGGGGATCGGCACCGTCCGGCCGTCGATCTTGAACTTGCTGGTGGCCGGGGCGGGGACGAGGTAGGGCCCCCGGTTGACCGAGACGACCAGCACGGCGTGGCCCGGGGGCGGCGGGATCGGTTGCGGGTAGGCGGTCAGCGGCGCGACCGCGCCGGGCCCGGGCGGGTACGACGGGTGAGGAGGATACGACACGGCCACATCCTGGCATGGCTGCGCATCCCGGGCCGGGCCGCAGGGGGTGTCGGCCGCGACGGGTGGTGTGACCGTCGCCGCAGTCCTTGACTCCGCACCGACGCCCGTAGCAGCATCGCAAGGCGAGACGCTGTCTCGAATTGTGGTGACCGTCGGGGAAGGGTCGATCGTGCGCCGCTGGCTGTCCCGGATCCCGCTCGACCCGTACATCCTGGCGCTGCTGGCGACCCTGGTGGTCGCCACCGTGCTGCCGGCCCGGGGCCGGTTCGCCGACGGCGCGTCCGTGGCCACCACCCTCGCCATCGGGCTGCTGTTCTTCCTCTACGGCGCCCGCATCTCGCCCGGCGAGGCGTGGGCCGGGGCCCGGCACTGGCGCCTGCACGTGCTGGTGCTGTCCAGCACGTTCGTGCTGTTCCCGCTGCTCGGGCTGGCCGCCCGGGTGCTGCAGCCCGCCGTGCTGACGCCGGAGCTCTACCAGGGGCTGCTGTTCCTGTGCGTGGTGCCGTCCACCGTGCAGTCGTCGATCGCGTTCACCTCGATGGCCGGCGGCAACGTGCCGGCCGCCATCTTCAGCGCCTCCTTCTCCAACGTGGCCGGCGTGCTGCTCACCCCCGTGCTGGCCGGCGTGGTGCTGGCCGGCACCGGCGCGGTGAGCTTCTCGGCGGGGTCGGTCCTGGAGATCGTGGCCCAGCTGCTGCTGCCGTTCGCCGCTGGGCAGGCCCTGCGGCCCTGGCTCGGCGGCTGGATGGGCCGGCACAAGCGGGTGCTCACCCTCGTCGACCGGGGGTCGATCCTGCTGGTCGTCTACACCGCGTTCAGCGCCGGGGTGGTCGCCGGGGTCTGGCAGCGCACCTCGCCGGGCCGGCTGCTGGCGCTGCTCGGGGTGCTGGCGGCGCTGCTGCTGGTGGTCCTGCTCGCCACGGCCGGGGCGGCGCGGCTGCTCGGCTTCACCCGGCCCGACCGGATCACCGCGATCTTCTGCGGGTCGAAGAAGAGCATGGCGACGGGGCTGCCGATGGCGGCGGTGCTGTTCAGCCCGCAGACCGTCGGCCTGGTGCTGCTGCCGCTGATGTTGTTCCACCAGCTCCAGCTGCTGGTCTGCGCCGAGCTGGCCCGCCGCTGGGCGGCGGGCGGGCCCGCCATCCGGGAGGACGCTCGGTGATCCCTTCCGATCCGATCGGTGATGTGTCATCTTCGATGGGTGCGGGTCGATAGGCGCGCTGGCAGAGGGGGCCACGTCCCCGCAGGGGGGCGGGGGGCGATAGCGCGGTGCCGCTGACCGACGACGGGCGGTCGGCCGCGCGCCGAGCCCGACCCCGCACCGGGCTGACCGTCGGCCTGCTGGTCGTCGCGCTGCTGGCCCTGTTCGGGGGCGTCGCGTACGCCGCCCTGCTGCACGTCCAGCAGGCGAAGATCCGCCACGAGCTCGACTGGGCGGTGCTGCACGGCCGCCCGGCCGACCCGTCCGGCTGCACCTGGATCTTCGGCGGCGCGAGCGACACGGGGCACGCGGGCGCGCCCCCGGCCGGCTTCCCGCGGCACGAGGCGATCCACGCCGTGGCCCGCACCGGCCGGCCACAGGTCGGCGAGGTGGCCCGCAACGGCACCGTCTACCACGTGCGGACGCAGCTACGCGGCGACGAGGTCGTCCAGGTGGTCTTCGACGCCCGGTTCCAGCTCGCCGAGCGGCGCTACCTGCTCTGGGGGGTGTCGCTCGCGGCGGCGGCGGTGCTGGTCGCGGCGACCGTGACCGACCTGCGGTTGCGCCGCGCGGCGGTGCTGCCGCTGGCCGAGGCGCTCGACCGGCAGCGGCGCTTCGTCGCCGACGCCAGCCACGAGCTGCGCGCCCCGATCACCCGGGTGCACACGGCGGCACAGTTGCTGGCGCGGCGCGCGGCGCACTCCGGCCACGACGCGGACCGGGCGGACCTGGACCGGCTGCTGGACACCACCCGACGGCTGGGGGAGATCGTCGACGAGCTGCTGCTGTCGGCCCGGCTGGCCGACACGACGTCGGTGGCCCGGCCGCCCGCCACGGTCGACCTCGCCGCGCTCGTCGCCGAGGCGGTCGAGGCGGACGCGCCCCGCGCCGCCGAGCACGGGGTGACGCTCGCCGTCGCCGGCGCGGACGCCCCGGTGCCGGTGCACGGCGTCGGGCCGGCCCTGCGCCGGGTGGTGGCGGAGCTGCTGGCCAACGCGCTGAACCACACCCCGTCCGGCGGCCGCGTCGAGGTGCGGCTGCGCCCGGCGACGCCGGGCCACGTCGAGCTGGTGGTCACCGACTCCGGCCGGGGCTTCGACCCCCGGCACGCCGACCGGATCTTCGACCGGTTCCACCGGGGCCCCGGCTCCGGCGACCGCCGGGTCGGGCTCGGGCTGGCCCTGATCCGCGAGGTGGTCACCGCGCACGGCGGCACGATCAGCGCCGCCGGCCGGCCGGGGGCCGGGGCCGCCTTCACCGTACGGCTGCCGGTGCGTGACGGGACGCGGCCCGGCGCGACACCCCCGGACGGCGACGCCACCGGGTCCCGGTGGCCCTTCTGCTGGCGCGTCGGCCGCGACCGGGCAGGCCAGGAGCGCGAGCTGACCGGGTCCTGACCGGGTCCCGACCAGCGGAGAATTCCGCGGGTCAACCTTCTCAGCATTCGGTGGGACCATAAACAAATGGACGACCCGCCGGCCCCGGCGCACGGACCGCTGCTCCTCGTCGAGGACGACGCGGAGCTCGCCGACATGCTGGTCGAGCTGTTCAGCGGGGACGGCTACCGCATCGACCTGGCCCGGGACGGGCAGCGGGGCCTGCACCTGGCCCTGCGCGGCCGCTACCAGGTGATCATGCTCGACCGGCGGCTGCCCGCCATCGACGGCGTCGACCTGCTCATCCGGCTGCGGCGCTGCGCGGTCGCCGCCCGCGTGCTCATGCTCAGCGCCCTGGCCGACCCCACCGAGCGGATCCGGGGCCTGGACGCCGGGGCCGACGACTACCTGCCGAAGCCCTTCGAGGTGGCGGAGCTGATGGCCCGGGTCCGGGCGCTGACCCGCCGCCGCTTCGACGGGGCGGAGCTGATCCCCATCGGGGCCGGGCAGCTCGACCTGGCCCAACGCGGGGTCCGGCTGCCCGACGGCCGGGAGGTGACGCTCAGCGGGCGGGAGTTCGAGCTGATCCGGCTGCTCGCCACCCAGCCCCGCATGGTGCACAGCCGCAGCCAGCTGCGGGGGCGGGTCTTCGGCGCCGACCGCACCGAGGCGGTGGTCGACACGTACGTGCACTACCTGCGGCGCAAGCTCGGCGACGGGGTGGTCCGCACCGTGCACGGCCTCGGCTACCAGATCGGCGCACTCTGAGCCGGCCGCCCGGGACCGGTGCGGTCCCGGGCGGCCGGGCGGCCCGTCCGTCAGGAGTCCCAGATCGCGCCGTACGCGGGGACGCCGCGTTCCTCCATGCCCCGCACCACCTGCCAGGTCAGCGGGCGGTTCGAGATGCAGATGACCGCCTCGGCGTCGAACTGGCGGTACGCCTGCCAGGCCAGCCGCAGCATGTCGGGCTTGCCGTCGCGGGCGGTGTCCCACAGCAGCGCGTCGGGCTGGTGGGCGAGGATCTCGTCGACCAGCGCGTCGCCGAAGGTCTCCCGGTGCCGACGGGCCACCCAGACGAGGCGGGCCGGCACCTGCTCGGCCAGCAGGTGCGGCAGCACCGGGCCGATGCCGCTGCCGGTGGCCACGTAGACCACCCGCCGGAACAGGGTCTCGACGTTGGCGACCCCGGCGGTGCTGATCCCCTTCACCCAGACCCGCTGCGGCGCGTCGTCGATGAACCGTCCGGTCCAGTCGCCGGCGCGGGAGACGGTCAGCCGGAAGCCGCTGCGCCCCGGCGCGGGCACATTGGCGAAGGAGTGCCACTCCCACAGCGGCCGGCGGCTGATCGCGGTGGACGAGCCGGGGAACGGGGTCACCCCGTGGTCGAAGTGGACCAGCGCCACGTGCGACGAGGGGCGCTCGACCACGACCGGCACCCGGCGCAGCCGCAGCCAGGGCAGGGCGATGCTGGCGGTCAGCACGGCGAGCACCCAGCCCTGCGGGGAGGCGGCGAGGGCGACCGGCCCGCCGGCCAGGAGGCCGGCCTGCGCCCACAGCAGCAGCAGCGCCGCCCAGCCGCCGAGGCGGTGGGTGCGTTCGAACAGGTCGTGCCGGCGGGACCGCACCGGCGGCAGGGCGGTGCCGACGACCGCCAGCAGCAGGCCGGCGGTGGCGTACCCGGTGACCAGGGCCCCCGCCCCGCCCGGCCCGTGCCCGCCGGCGGCGGTCAGCGCGCCGAGCTGCCCGAGGTACCAGGCGGTGCCGGCGAGCGCCCCGCCGACGTGCAGCCCGCCGAAGTGGTAGACCTTGCCCAGGGTCCAGCGGATCCGCAGGGGCCACCGGGTCGGCGCGCGGGTGGCCAGCCAGAAGAGCAGGTTGATCACGTACTGCTGGCGCACCAGGACCGCCAGCGCGACGTTGGCCAGCGCGGCGGCGCCCAGGGCCTCGGCCGCGCCGGGCCCGCGCCACCAGTCGGCGGCCAGGCCGTACGCCAGCAGCGCGGCGTTGGCCGCGAGCACCGCCGCGACCAGGCGGTGGTGGTGCATGAACCGGGGGTGGGCGAGGATCCGGCGCAGCGTCGACACCGGGGGTGGCGGCGCGTCGCCGGGCGGGCCGGCCGCGTCGGTACGCGGGGGAGCGGGCGGGGCCGGCTGCGGCCGGACGGGGGTGGTGGTCACGCCGCCGCCTCCTCGATGTGCGCCCACTGCCAGCGCAGGTCGAGGGCGAGCCGGCGCAGCGCGTCCCGGTCGACCTTGCCCCGCCCGGTCATCGGCAGCTCCGGCAGCGGGTGCACGGCCGCCGGCACGCAGTAGTAGGCCAGTGCGGCGGCCACCGCGTCCCGGCACCGCTGCGGGTCCAGCTCGGCCGGGGCGACGAAGGAGACCAGGTCACGGTCGGTCAGCTTGAGCGTGACCGCCGCCCGGCAGCCCGGCACCGCCTCCAGCACGGTCGAGACCGCGTCCAACTCGACCCGGAAGCCCCGGACCTTCACCTGGTCGTCGGTGCGGCCCAGGTGCTCCAACTCCCCGTCGGCGCTCCAGCGGCCCCGGTCGCGGGTGCGGAACATCAGCCGGCCGCCGCCGAGGAACGGGTCCGGGGCGTACCGCTCGGCGTTGAGCGCGTCGTTGTCGAGGTAGCCGGCGGAGACGCAGCCGCCGCCGGCCCACATCTCGCCGACCTCGCCGATGCGGCACGGCCGCCCGTCGGCGTCGAGGACGTAGACGGTGTTGTTCGGCGTCGGCCGGCCGATGGTGAGCGGTCCGCCGGGCCGGTGCCGGTGCATGGTGTTGACGATGGTGGTCTCGGTCGGCCCGCAGCAGTTGTAGAAGGCGCGGCCGGCGGCCCAGCGGTCGGCCAGCGGGCGCGGGCAGGGCTCGCCCGCCACGGCGACCGTCCGCACCCCGGCGCACCGGTCCGGGTCGATGCGCCCGAGCACCGACGGGGTGGCGACCACCACGTCGGCGCGGGCGGCGGTGGCGGTGAGGTCGCGGTCGCGCACGAGCAGGGTGCCGCCGTTGGCGAGGCAGCCGAGGATCTCCCAGGCGGCCATGTCGAAGGCGACGTTGAGCAGCTGGGCCACCCGCCGGCCCGGCCGGATCCCCAGGTTTCCCGGCGCGGTGAGCAGGAGGTTGGCCACGTTGCCGTGGGTGACGGTGACCCCGTTCGGCGTGCCGGTGGTGCCGGAGGTGAACAGGACGTAGCAGCCGTCGTCGGCGGTCACCGGGCGGTCGGTGCCGGGGGCGGTCAGGTGCCGGCCGGGCGGCAGCGGCTGCGCCATCAGCTCGTCGACGGCGAGCCGCGTCACGCCGGGCAGCGCCGGCACCGTGTCCAGGGCGCCGGCCGTGGTCAGCACCACCCGGCACCGGGCGGTCGTCGCGACCTGCCGCAGCTGCCGGTGCGGGGTGATCCGGACGTCCTGCGGGACGTAGGCCGCCCCGGCCTTCAGCGTCGCCAGGATCCCCACCAGCATCGGCAGCGAGCGGCTGGCGAAGACGCCCACGGCGTCCCCGGCCCGTACGCCGAGGTCGGCGAGCCGGGCCGCGAGCCGGTTGGCCTGGCGGTCCAGCTCGCGGTAGCCGATCGTCTCGCCGAGGTGCTCGGCGGCGACGGCGTCGGGCGTGGCGGCGGCCCAGCGTTCGAACGCCTGGTGGATGCGCAGGTCGGGCACGGTCACCTCGGGTCCCCGGCCGAACCGGTGGAACAGCCGGCGCTCGCGCGGTGGAAGGTGGTCCAGCAGGGGGCCTCGCCAGTCGTCCGGACCGGCGGGGAGGGCGCTGACCGGGCGGGGCGTCGCGCCGTGGATCGTGTCGGACTGTCGTACGGGCATGGTCGCTCCTCGTCTGACCGGCCGCCCTGCGCGGCGATCAGCATCGATGCTCGACAATTCGTTTGGGAAATGTCTTAGATTCCGCGGGGGCGCCCCTGGCCTGCTTGTCAGATTGCGAGACGCCGTCTCTCTTGACGTCGCGCTGGGGCTGCCCTAGCCTGGGGCGACACCGTCAGCCGCAGGAGACGCCATGATCCGAGTTCCGCAAGGCGCTGGATTGTTGGTGCGCGGTTACGAGGAGCCGCTGCGGGTACACCCGCCGCGAGAGGGCATGCGCCCCGGGACCGCCGCCGGGGATCCGCAGACCCCCTTCTGACGGGCCGCCCCGCCGCCGTGAACGGCGGCGAGGCCGCCCCTGTCGTCGATCGCCCGGCCCGTGGCAACGCCCGCGCCGGGGCACCGATCCGTACCCGTCAGAACCGACCCTCGGAGCGCATCATCATGACCACCGCAATCGACCTCGCCCCCATCTCCGGCCCGTCCGCCTGGCGCGGCGACGAGCTGCGTACCTCGACCGAGTGGGTCTACCAGCTCAGTGACGCCGAGCGTGCCGAGCTGGAGACCGTCGGCCGCCGCTTCGTGGCCGACAACCCCGACCTGCGTACCGTGACCGCCGCCGACTACCCGCTGCCGGCCTGCGCCGGCCTCAACGAGGAGTGCGCCCGCCAGCTCGACTCCGGGCGCGGCTTCATCCTGGTCCGGGGCCTGCGCACGGAGGAGTACGGCGACACCCTCGCCGGCGCCATCTTCTTCCTGATGGGGCTGCACCTCGGCGTGCCGATGGGGCAGAACCAGATGGGCGACGTGCTCGACCACGTCATCGCCACCTCCAACAAGACCCTCGACGACCCGTCGGCGCTGCCGTCGCGGGTGCGGGACCGGCTGCCGTTCCACTCCGACAGCTCCGACGTCGTCGCGCTGATGTGCCTGCGGGCGGCCAAGGCCGGCGGGGCGAGCAGCCTGGTCAGCGGCACCACCATCTACAACGAGATCCTGCGTCGCCGGCCGGACCTCGCGCCGCTGCTGTTCGAGTCGTGGCACTGGGACTGGCACCGGCAGGACCCGGACGCCCCGGCCCGCACCTACACCTCGCCCATCTGCAGCTACGTCGACGGCATCTTCAGCACGTACGCCGGCAGCTCGATGATCTTCTCCGCGCAGGACTACCCGGAGGTGCCCCGGCTCACCGAGGCGCAGATCGAGCTGCTGCACCTCTACGACGAGGTGTCCCAGGCCCCCGGCCTGGCCCTGGACATGGACTTCCAGCCCGGGGACGTGCAGTGGCTGCTCAACTACGCCGCCCTGCACTCGCGCACCGGCTACGTCGACTTCCCCGAGCCGGAGCGCCGCCGCCACCTGCTGCGGCTGTGGCTCAAGCGCGACGTCGGCCGGCCGCTGGTCGCCGGGTTCGGCAAGCACGTGGTGACCGAGCGCGGCAGCGAGATCGCGCCGGGCGGCCGGTTCCGCATCGCCGAGGCGGTCGAGCCCAACTTCGAGTGGGGCAACTGACCCGCCGGCCCCTCGTCAGGACGGCCCGCAGCGCCCCAGAGTCGTGGCGCGGCGGGCCGTCCGCGTCGTGACCGCCCGTCGCCCTCACGCGGGCTGCGCCTGGCGGGCGCGGCCCGCGTCCCGGTCGGCCCCCCGGTCGGGACGCCGGCGCGCGGCGAACCAGAGCAGCCACCCCATGAGGACGACCTCGCCGACGAACGTGACGGCGGCGACCTGCACCGGGTACGCGGCCGGCACCAGCGCGCCGATCGAGTCGGCGAGGTAGCCCGCCCCGGCGACCGCCACGAGCGCCGCCACCCAGGCCGGCACGGCGGCCGACCGCCAGGCCAGCCACCCGACCAGCAGCAGGTGGACGCCGAACAGGATCAGGCCCACGTTCCAGACCTCCTCGAAGTCGGCGATCCGCGCGCGGATGCCGGCGTCGATCCGGTCGGTGCCGCCGTCGCGCAGGAGGCCGGCGGCGGCGACCAGGTGCGTGATCGCCACGGCGAGGACGACCGCGTACCCGGTGCGGCACCAGGCGGCGAGCAGCGCGACGGCGCGGCCGGCGTCGGCGAGGAACGCGCGCAGCGCCCAGGCGACCAGCACGTCGAGGCAGGCCACCGCGAGCAGGGCGACGACGGCCAGGACGAGGGCCCGCTGGTGCGACAGCGGTAGGCCGCTGGTCCCGGCAGCGTCGGCGGCGGCCAGCCGTTGCACGATGCCGAAGTTGGCCAGCCCGGCGAGCACCGCCATCAGCAGCAGGCCGACCCGGCCGCCCGCGCGGCGCGCCACACCCGGGTGTCGCCGGCCCCGGCGGCGCTCGACGCCACGTCGCCGGTGGGGCCGGGCCGCCCGCCGGTGGCCGGGGCGAAGCCGCGGGCCAGCAGGAGCGCGCCGAACACGAGCTCGAACAGCCCGCCCGGTGCCGCCAGCACGAGCCCGACCCGGATCCCCGCCAGCTCGGCCGCCGCGCCGGCCGCCAGCAGCGCGTACCCGGCGACTCCCCAGCCCGCGAGCCAGCCCGGCAGCCAGCGCTGCCGGGCCAGGGCCAGGCAGAACGGCACGCTGCCCAGGCCCAGGGACAGCATGGCCGCCTGGTAGGCGATGTCGGCGGCCGCGGCCCCGGCGGAGTCCCGCAGGACGAGCCCGGCGGCGAGCAGGAACGCCTCCGCGCCGCGCCCGACGAGGTAGCCCCAGGCGGCTCCGGGGTGGGCGGGGCGCAGCGTCCGGAAGGCCAGCGCGCCGATGGCGGCGACCAGGGCGGAGTTGAGCGCCACGAGCGCCGCCCCGGCGGGCTGCCCGGGCAGGGCGCTGCCGACGCCGTAGGCGACGAACGCCAGCAGGAAGAACGCGCCGGCGCAGCGGCCGGCCACACGGAGGGACATCGAGCCTCCCAGGCTCTCGTACTAAGTACGTGGTACTAAGTACGATAGGCTCGGCAGGCAAGCGCGGTCAACGCGGTGTCGGGCGGAGGGGGCCGGGCGGTGGGCGGAGCGGGGCGGCAGCTCAGCCGCGAGCGGGTGCTGCGGGCGGCCGTCGGGATCGCCGACGCGCACGGCCTGGCGGCGTTGACCATGCGGTCGCTGGCCGCCGAGCTGGACACCAGGCCGATGTCGCTCTACCACTACATCCGCAACAAGGAGGAGCTCCTCGACGCGCTCGTCGACGGCGTCTTCGCGGAGATCGACCTGCCCGGGGCGGGCGGCGACTGGCGGGCCGAGGTGCGCCGGCGGTGCCTCTCGGCCCGTGCGGTCCTCGCCCGGCACCCCTGGGCGCTGGCGCTGGTCGAGACCCGGACCAGCCCCGGGCCGGCGACCCTGCGCCACCACGACGCCATGCTCGGCGTGCTGCGGGCCGGGGGCTTCTCGCTGCCGATGACGGCCCACGCGTACGCGATCGTCGACGCGTACGTCTTCGGCTTCGTGTTGCAGGAGGCGTCGCTGCCGTTCGACGGCGGCGACGCCGCCACCGAGGTCGCGGAGTCGATCATGGAGGGGTTCGCGGCGGGCGACTACCCGCACCTGGTCGAGTTCGCGACGCAGCACGTCCGGCAGCCCGGCTACGACTTCGGCGGGCAGTTCGAGTTCGGCCTCGACCTGATCCTCGACGCGCTGGCGGCCCGCAACGGCCCCGCGGGCCCGTAGCCCCATCACGCCGAACGGGCCGGCCCCGGTGCGAGGGCCGGCCCGCTCAGCAGGCGGGTGCTAGAGGTCCAGCACCAGTCGTTCGGAGCAGCTGCGGCCCACGCAGATCATCATGCTGCGTCCGGCCGCGCGCTCGGCTTCGGTGAGCAGCGAGTCGCGGTGCTCCGGCGTGCCGGCCAGCACCCGCGTCTCGCACGCGCCGCAGTAGCCCTTCTCGCAGTCGTACGTCAGGCCGGGCACCGTCTCGCGCAGCACGTCGATCATCCGGCGGTCCCTCGGCACCCGCACGGTCGCCCCGGTGCGGGCGAGGTGCACCTCGAACTCGGTGTTGGCCGCCGGGTCGAAGGCGACCTCCAGGTCGTCGCCGGCGGTGAACCGCTCGACGTGCAGCTGGCCCGACCGGCCCGCCTCGGCGCAGGTCCGCTCCAGCGCGCCGATCATGGCGGTGGGCCCGCAGCAGTAGATGGCGGTGTCCGGGCCGGCGGACGCGACGAGCGCCGCCAGGTCGGGCAGGCCGGCCTCGTCCTGCGGCAGCAGGGTGGCCCGGTCCCCGGCGAGCGCCACGACCTCGTCGGCGAAGGCCATCGAGGCGCGGGTGCGCCCGCCGTACACCAGCCGGAACGGCACGCCCCGGCGGTGTGCCTCGCGGGCCATCGCCAGGATCGGGGTGATGCCGATGCCGCCGGCGAGGAACAGGTAGCCGGGGGCGTCGACGAGCGGGAAGTGGTTGCGCGGGCCGCGCACGGACAGGGTCGCCCCGGCGCGGGCCACCGCGTGCAGCTCCACCGAGCCGCCCCGGCCGCCGGCCTCGCGCAGGGCGGCGATGCGGTAGTGGTGGGCGTCGTCCGGGTCGCCGCACAGGGAATACTGCCGGACCCGGCCCGACGGCAGCCGCACCTCCAGGTGCGCCCCGGGCGCCCAGGGCGGCAGCGGCGCGCCGGCGGCGTCGGCGAGGCGTACCTCCAGCACGTCGTCGGCGGCGACGGCCGCGACCTCCACGCGCAGGTCCCGGTCGAGGGTCGGGCCCGCGGCCGGGCGTGCGCCCGGGGTGTCGGCGGCGCGGGGGCCGGGGGTGAACACGGCGGGTACGGCGTCCCAGCCGGTCTGGTTGCCCCGGGTCGGGTAGGTGACCAGGCCCTCCTCGACGACCCGGTAGTCGGGCAGCCGGGTGAGCACCTGCGTGATCATCTCGCGGAACATGAGGCGGGCCAGGTGGGCGCCGGCGCAGCGGTGGCTGCCGATGCCGAAGCTGAGGTGCCGGGTGGCGTCGCGGTCGAGCCGGATCTGCTCGGGCTCGGGGAACACCGCCGGGTCGTGGTTGGCGGCGACCCAGGGGATCAGCACCCGCTCGCCGGCGGTGACCGGGCAGCCGCCCACCTCGGCGTCGGCGCGGGCGGTGCGGGCCATCGACTGCGACGGGGCGAACGCCCGCAGGAACTCCTCGGTGGCGTTGTGCAGCAGGTCGGGGGAGTCGATCAGCCGCTGCCGGTCCTCCGGGTGGCGGCTCAGGTGCACCAGCGTGGACCCGGTCAGCGACGTGGTGGTGTCGACCCCGCCGGCGATCAGCAGCCCGATGACGGAGACCAGTTCGTCGGCGTCGAACAGCTCGCCGTCGGGGCGGCGCTGGGTGGCCAGGTAGCTCACGGCGTCGCCGGTCGGCTGCGCGCGGCGCTCGACGATCAGCTCGCGGATGCGCTGGTCGAGGTACGCCAGGCCGGCGGCCCCGCGCGCGGCGCGTTCGCTGCCGGGCAGTGCGGCGAAGATGTCGTGGATGGGGCCGGCCAGCTTGGCCCAGTCGGCCTCCGGGAAGCCCAGCCAGTCGAGGGTGACGGCGGCCGGCAGCGGGTTGGTCAGGTCGCGGACGAAGTCGACCGAGCCTTCGGTGATGAAGGCGTCGATCACGCGGGTGGTGTGCCGGGCGATCATGGGGGCCAGCGTGGCCACCGCGTCCTGGGTGAGCAGCGGGTTGATCAGGTCGCGGTACTCCGTGGCGGCCGGCGGGTCCAGCTCGATCGGGTACTGCTCCAGGCCGGGGCCCCGGGGGATGACGATGGCGGTGCCGTCGCCCCCGGCGACGGACCGGGCGGAGGAGAAGGCGTCGTCGTCGCGGGCGATGCGGACCACGTCGGCGTACCGGGTGGTGTAGACAAAGCCGCCGTGCGCGGTGGTGCGCCCGACCGGGCAGGTCTGCCGGTACGCCTCGTAGTAGCCCACGGGGTCGGCGTTGCACTCGGCCGAGTGGTGGTCGAAGGGGGCGGCCGGTGTGGTCAGCTGGTGTTCGGTCATGGGGACGAGCTCCACGGGTGCGGGACGCTGCGCGGTGTTGCCCAGCCGCGCCACTGGGGTGTCGGACGACGAGCGTAACTCGCTCGCATCACGAGACGGTGTTACGAATCGAGCATCAGAAGGTGAGGACGGCCTTGCCGACCTCGCCGGCGCGTACCGCCGCCACCGCCTCGTTGATCTGCTCGAACGGGAAGTAGGTGATCAGCCGGTCCACCGGGAACCGGCCGGCGGCGTGCAGGTCGAGCAGCTTCGGCAGGAAGACCTGGGGCAGGCTGTTGCCGCCGATGATGCCGGTGACGGTGCGGCCGTTGAGGATGCTGCGCCAGTCGAAGCTCATCCGCTCGCTCGGCCCGACGCCGATGACGCCGCAGCGGCCCAGCGGGCCGAGGACCTCCACCGCCGTGCGCAGCACGTCCTCCCGGCCGGTGGTGTCGATCGCGACGTCGAAGCCGTGCGGGGCGATCGCCGCCAGCAGTTCGCGCGGGTCCCCGGCGGCCGAGTGCACCCCGTGGGTCGCGCCGAGCAGCCGCGCGGTGTCCAGCTTGCCGGCGTTGACGTCCACGGCGGCCACCACGGCGCAGCCGGCCGCGCGGGCGGCCAGGATCGCCGCGACGCCGACCGCGCCCGCGCCGAAGACGACCAGCGACGACCCGACCTCCGGGCGCAGCACGTTGAGCACCGCGCCGGCGCCGGTGCCGAAGCCACACCCGAACGGGCCGACGACCCGCAGGTCGATCTCCTTGGCGACGGGCACCACGGCGCGGGCCGGGGCGACCACGTGGGTGGCGAAGGACGACTGGCCCAGGAAGTGGCCGTTGACGGGCGCGCCGTCGCGGGACAGCGCCGAACTGCCGTCCGGCCGCCGCCCGGCGAAGTTCACGGCGTCGAACCGGCGACAATACGCCGGGTTTCCGCCGAGGCAGAGCGGGCACTCGCCGCAGGAGGCGAAGCTCATGGCCACGTGGTCCCCGACGGCGACGCCGGTGACCCGCCCGCCCACCTGCTCCACCACGCCGCTGCCCTCGTGGCCGAGGACCGCCGGGGTGGGGAAGAAGTTCGAGAACTCCAGGTCCGTGCCGCAGACGCCGACGCTGTCCACCCGCACCAGCACCTCGTCCGGCCCCGGCTCGGCGAGGTCGAGCTGCTGGAGGGTGAACGGCGCTCCCGCGCTCTCCAGCACCGCCGCAGTGATCCGCACACGTCCTCCCGGTCAACTCACAAAGCGAGACTGCATCTTGACATGTGAAACATGAAGGGTCAAGGATTCCCTCATGGCTGACCTGGACATTCCCCCCGCCCGCCAGCTCATCGACGGCGCCTGGGTCGCCGCCGCCGACCAGGGCGAGCTGCCGGTGCTCGATCCCGCGACCCGCGCGCCCATCCAGCCGGTGGCGCGGGCCCGGGCGGCCGACGTCGACGCCGCCGTCGCGGCGGCCCGCCGGGCCTTCCCCGCCTGGGCGGCGACCTCACCCACCGAGCGCGGGGCGATCCTGCGCCGCTGGGCCGACCTGATCGCCGCCCACGTCGAGGAACTCGCCGCCCACGAGGCGCGGGACGTGGGCAAGCCCCGCTCCGGCGGGCGTCTCAACATGTACATCGCGCACGGCATCGTCGACTACTTCGCCGGCGCGGCCGACAAGCTCACCGGCGTCACCCTGCCCACCCGCACGCCGGACTACTTCGGCTACACCCGCCCCGAGCCGTACGGCGTGTGCGCCGTGATCATCCCGTGGAACGTGCCCGCCGTGCTCACCGCGGCCAACGTCGCCCCGGCCCTCGCCGCCGGCAACACCGTCGTGCTCAAGCCCTCCGAGATCGCGCCGCTGGCCCCGTTCGCCCTGGCCGAGCTGGCCCGCCGGGCCGGCCTGCCGCCGGGCGTGCTCAACGCCGTCACCGGCCTCGGCCCCGAGGCGGGCACCGCGCTCACCGGGCACCGCGACGTCGACCACATCAGCTTCGTCGGGTCCACGGTGACCGGCCGGGCCGTCATGCGGGCCGCCGCCGAGAACCTCGTCCCCGTGAAGCTGGAGCTGGGCGGCAAGTCCCCGAACGTCGTCTTCGCCGACGCCGACCTGGACGTGGCGATCCCGGCGATCGTCACCTCGATCACCGAGAACGCCGGGCAGAACTGCTACGCCGGGTCCCGGCTGCTGGTCGAGGAGTCGATCCGCGCCGAGGTGGTGGAGCGGGTCGCCGCCGGCATGGCGGCCGTGCGTACCGGCGCATGGGACCAGGACCTGGACATGGGGCCGCTGGTCAGCCAGGCCCAGTACGACCGGGTGCGCGGCTTCCTGGCCGAGGCCCCGACCGCCGGGGCCCGGCTGGTCACCGGCGGCGAGTCGGCCGGCGGACGCCACGGCGACGGCTGGTTCGTCGCGCCGACCGTCTTCGACGGGGTCGACTCCGGCATGCGGCTGGCCCGCGAGGAGGTCTTCGGCCCGGTGCTGGCCGTGCAGGGCTTCCGCGGCGTCGACGAGGCCGTGGCGCTGGTCAACGGCACCGACTTCGGGCTGCTGACCTGCATCTGGACCAGTGACGTCTCCCGGGCGCTGCGGGTCGCCGCCGACGCGCGCAGCGGCCAGGTGGCGGTCAACCAGTTCCACGACGCCGGGGTGATCGGCTTCCCGTTCAACATGCAGAAGGAGAGCGGGTTCAGCCGGGGCGGCGGCTACGCGGCGCTGCGCGAGTACACCCAGGAGAAGGCCGTGGCGGTCCGCCTGCTCGACCGCCCACCGGCGTGACCCGGCCGGGCGAGCTTCCGGCGGCCCGGACGCGGCTGACCGTCGCGACCGGGCCGCCGCCGGCCGTGTTCGCCCAGGCCCTCGCCGAGTTGGCCTTCGGCGGCGCCGGCTGGCCGGGCCTGCTGGCCGCGCTCGCGCAGCGCGTCGGGGCGGCCTGCCGGCTGGTCTCCGAGGCCGGGGAGCTGCTGGCCGCCAGCGACGGCGCGGCCGGCGACGCCCGCGGCGCCGACCCCGACGACGTACGCCGGGCGCTGGCCGGCTCCCGGGCCGGCGGCGGGCCGGTGCCGGGGATCGTCGCGGGCCGGGTCCGCTGCGCCGACGGGTGGACCGGCCGCGCCGTGCCGGTCGGCGCGGGGCAGCGGCGGCTCGGCGCGCTGCTGGTGGCCGAGCCGGTCACCGCCGGGCAGCTCGACCTGGCGCGGGCCGCGACCACCGCGCTGCTGATCGACGCCGTACGCCGCGAGTCGCCCCCGCCGCCCGCCCTCGCCGACGCCGCGGCCGTGCTGCGGGCGCTGCGTGACGGCGTCCGCCCGCCCGGCCCCGGCGACCCGCTCGGTGCGGGCGTCCCGCCCGGCGTCGCCGGCTCCGGTGGGGCCGTCGGCCCGCGCGGGTTCACCGAGGCCGACCTGCTGCGGGCCGGGGCGACGCACGGGTGGCGGCTGGACCAGCCGCACGCGGTCGCCGGGATCGGTTACACCGGGGCCCAGCAGCGGCGCTGGGCGTCGGCGCTGAGCTGGCTGGACCGGCCCGTGCTCGCCGAGGGACGGCGGGCCTGGACCCTGCTGCACGGCGAGGACGTCGAGCGTGAGGCGACCCGGCTGCGGGCCCGGCTGGACCAGATCGTCGGCGTGGGGCAGGTGCGGGTGGCCAGCGGCGCGACGGTCAGCGGGGCCGCCCGGACGGCGGCGTCGTTCCGCGACGCGGACCGCCTGCTGAGCCTGCTGCTGCGCCAGCCGGACGCGCCGCCGGAGCTGTCGTTCGGTCGGGCCGGGCTGCACCAGGTCCTGCTGGCCGTGCCCGACGAGCGGCTGCGCTGGTTCGTGCGGCGGCACCTGGGGCCGATCGCGCACCGCGACGACCTGCTGCGCACCCTGGACTGCTGGCTGGCCACCGGGGGCAGCCGGCAGGCCGTCAGCGAGCGCCTGCACCTGCACCGCAACTCGGTCGGCTACCGGGTGGGTTTGATCAAGCGGCTGCTCGGCGTCGACCCGCTCGATCCCGACACGGCGACGGTGCTGCGCACCGCGCTCTCCGCGCGGGAGCTGCTGGCCGCGTCCGACCCGGGCTGACCTGCTGGTCGATGCCCGGTGAACGGTGCGCCGGGGACGTAAAGGCACGGCTTGGTTTCGCTGGCGTTCCTGTTTCGGTCAAGCCGTTGACATGCCGACGGACCGCAGGCAGAGTACGTCGCTAAGCAACGCGAATCACAATGCAAGACGCCATATTGATTGGCAGAGCGCCGGAGGGGTCCTGTGCGAGCGATGGTCCAGACGGGGTTCGGTGGCCCGGAGGTGGTGCGACTGCGCCACCTGCCCGACCCCGAGCCCGGCCCGACCGAGGCCGTCATCCAGGTGCACGCCGCCGCGCTCAACCACCTCGACCTGCTGCAGCGCAAGGGCCCCGGCCGGCTGCCCGGCTTCCGCCTGCCCCACGTCGCCGGGATGGACGTCGCCGGCCAGGTCGTCGCCGTCGGTTCCGACGTCACTACGGTACGCCCCGGCGACCGGGTGCTGGTCGACCCGACCGTCGGCTGCGGCGCGTGCCCCTCCTGCGCCGCCGGCCAGCCCGGCTACTGTCCCCGGCTCGCGGTCGTCGGCGGCAACCGCCCCGGCGGCTTCGCCGAGTACGTCGCCGTCCCCGCCGCCGTCGTGCACCCCGTGCCCGCGCACGTCGACCTCGCCGACGCCGCAGCCCTGCCCACCGCCTGGAGCCTCGCCTGGCACGCCGTGCACCGCGTCGGGGCCGTCCGCGCGGGGGAGTGGGTGCTGGTGCAGGCCGGCGCGAGCGCCGTCAGCATCGCCGCCATCCAGCTCGCCCGCCGCGCCGGGGCACGGGTGATCGCCGTGGCCCGCACCGAGGCCAAGCGGGCCCTCGCCGCCGACCTCGGCGCCGACGCGCTCGACCTCGACGAGCGGACCGTCGCCGAGGTGCGCGAGCGCACCGGCGGCCACGGCGTCGACCTCGTCGTCGACCACGTCGGCACCGCCACCTGGCCGGTCTCCCTGGCCAGCCTCCGCACCGGCGGCCGGCTGGCGCTGCTCGGCAACACCAGCGGCGACCAGGTGACCTTCTCCCTGGCCGACGTCTACCACCGGGGGCTGCGCCTGCTCGGCGCGGGCGCGTACGCCCCCGCCGACTTCGCCGCCATGCTCGACGCGTTCTACGCGGGCGGGCTGCGCGTGGTGCGGGCCACCGAATACCCGCTGGCCGACCTGCCCGAGGCGTACGCCCGGCAGGAGTCCCGCGACCTCGTCGGCAAGATCCTGGTGCGGCCATGACCGGGACCCCGCCGCCGACCCCGGCCGCCGCCGGCCCCGCCGACCTGCTGATCGTCGACGCCGAGATCGTCACCATGGCCCCCGGCCGCGAGGTCGTCACCGGCGGCGCGATCGCGGTCACCGCCGGCCGGATCGCCGCGCTCGGCCCCGCCGACGCGCTGCGCGCCGCGTACCCGGGCAGCCCGGAACTCGACGCCGCCGGCTGCGTGGTCGTGCCCGGCCTGGTCAACGCCCACCAGCACACCACCGCCGACCCGCTCGTGCGCAGCAGCATCCCCGACGACGTCCCCGCCCAGCAGGCCATCTACGACTGGATCGTGCCGCTGCACGCCGCCGTCACCGGCGACGACGACGAGCTGTCGGCCACCCTCACCGCCGTCGAGGCGCTCAGCTACGGCGTCACCACGCTGCTGGAGCCCGGCACCGTGGCCCACCCGCTGCGGGTCGCCCGGGGGCTGCGCGCCGCCGGCATCCGCGCCCGCGTCGGCGGCTGGGGCTGGGACACCCCCGGCGCGCCCTACGCGCTGCCCGCCGCCGAGGCCCTCGCCGCCCAGGCCGACACCGTCGCCGCGCTCGCCGGCGACGACCTCGTCACCGGCTGGATCACGCTGCTCGGGCACGACCTGGTCAGCGACGAGCTGTTCACCGGCGCCGCCGAGCTGGCCGAGCGGCTCGACGTGCCGATGACCTGGCACATCTCGCCGGGCCCGGACGACGTCACCGCGTACGCCGCCGCCGGCCGCGCGCGGCCCGTGCTGCACCTGCGCGACCTCGGCGTGCTCGGCCCCCGGCTGCTGCTCGGCCACGCCGTCTGGCTCGACGACGCCGAGCTGGCCGCGCTCGTCGACTCCGGCACCGCCGTCGCCGCCTGCCCCGGCGCGTACCTGCGCCTCGGGCAGGGCGTCAGCCGTGCCGGCCGGCACACCGAGCTGCGCCGCGCCGGCGGCCGGCTCGCGCTGGGCTGCGACTCGCACAACGCCGGGGACACCCCCGACGTGTGGCGCGCCGCCCGGCTCTTCGCCGGCCTGGAGCGGGACCGGGGCACGCCCGACCCGCTGCGCGCCGACGAGGTGTTCGCCCTGGCCACCATCGACGGCGCGGACGCCGTCGGGCTGGGGCGCACGACCGGCTCGATCGAGGTCGGCAAGGCCGCCGACCTGGTCGTGCTGGACACCCGGACCATCTCCTGGGCCCCGCGCGGCGACCTGGCCACCCAGCTCGTCTGGGGCGCGGCCGGGCACACCGTCCGCGACGTCCTGGTCGACGGTCGGCTGGTGGTCCGCGACCGGCGGGTCACCACCGTCGACGTCGACGCCCTGCGCGAGGAGGCCACCGCACGCCGGGCCGCCCTGCTGCACCGGGCCGGCATCGACATCCCCCATCGCTGGCCGACCGTGCCCGCGACCGAACACTGCGCGCGCCCGGCCGAGCCGGCCGCCGCAGCGCCCCCACTGTGAAAGGAAACGCACCATGACACTTCGTACCGCGAAGGGCCCGGCGGCGGTGCTCGCCGGCGCCCTCGCCTTCGCCCTGTTCGGCTGCGCGAGCAACGACGCGTCCGCGCCCTCGGCGGCCGGAACCGCCAGCGGCGGGACCACCCAGGCCGGCCAGCCCGACGTCAACGGCGACGGCAAGGTCGTCATCGGGGTGCTCAGCCCCGGCGACATCAACGACAAGGGCTACTACGAGAGCTTCGTCGTCGGCGCCGAGAAGTTCGCCACCAGCAAGGGCTGGCAGGTCATCAAGCGCGGCAGCGTCCCGGCCACCGAGGCGCTCGCCGCCGCGCGGGCGATGTGTCAGCAGGGCGTGGACATGGTCGCCCTCGGCGCCTCCGAGCTCAAGGACGCCATCCCCGCCTCCGAGGAGCCGGTCTGCGCGAAGACCGCCTGGTACGTGCCGTCGTCGGAGAACGTTCCGCAGACCGCGCGCACCGTCATCTCCAGCGACGACCCCAACCAGAGCATGCTGGCCGCCGGCTACGCCACCGGCCTGCTTATGCAGCAGAAGAACGCCACCAAGGCCGGCTTCGTCACCGGCATGGAGGCCGACTTCTCCGTCAACGCCGCCAAGGCGTTCAAGGCCGGCATCCGCATGGTCGTGCCGAAGGCCGAGCTGGTCACCACCTACACCGGTGACTTCAACGACTCGGCCAAGGCCCGGGAGGCCGTCCAGGCGCAGCTCAGCCAGGGCGTGAAGGTCATCTACCCGTACCTGGGCGGGGCCACCGACGCCGCCGCCAAGCTCGCCGCCGGCGGTGGGGCGATCACCCTGACCCCCGGCACCGACCGCTGCGACTCGACCGACCCGCGCTTCGACATCTCGGTCATCTTCGACCCGGGCGCGTACTTCGCCGCCGCCCTGGAGCTGTTCGCCAAGGGCGAGATGCAGCTCGGCACCACCAAGGTGTGGCACCTCGGCAAGGACGCGTACCCGACGGTCAAGATCTGCTCCCCCACCGCCGAGCAGACCCAGAAGATGGACGCCTTCATCGCCGACGTGGGTGCCGACAAGATCGACACCAAGGCGGAAGTCGCCAAGCTCGGCTCCTGACCCCTGCCGCTCGACGACCAACGAGGTGGACGGACTGTGAACGTTGACGACCAGCTGACGCCGGCTCTCACCCTGCGCGGGGTCAGCAAGCGTTACGGTCCGGTTGTCGCCTGCGACGCCGTGGATCTCGCCGTACGGCCCGGCGAGATCCACGGCCTCCTCGGCGAGAACGGGGCCGGGAAGTCGACCCTGATGAAGATCCTGCTCGGGCTGGTGCACCGGGACACCGGCACCATCCTGCGCGGCACCGAACCGATCGAGATCGACAGCCCGCAGGTCGCCGCCGACCTCGGGCTGGGCATGGTCCACCAGCACTTCAGCCTGATCGAGCCGCTCACCGTCTGGGAGAACGTCATCCTCGGCGACACCGGGCGGGTCGACCGGGCGGCGGCCTGCGCCCAGGTCGAGCAGGTCGCCCAGCGCTACGGGCTGCCCATCGACCCGCTCGCCCGGGTCGACCGGCTCTCCGCCGGGGAACGGCAGCGCGTCGAGCTGATCAAGTGCCTGCGGCGCGACCCGTCCGTGCTGATCCTCGACGAGCCGACCTCCGTGCTCACCCAGGCCGAGTCGGCCGAGCTGTTCACGGTGCTGCGCCGGGTCGTGCAGGCCGAGAACCGCGCCGTCATCCTGATCAGCCACAAGCTCGCCGAGATCATGGCCGCCACCGACCGGGTGACCGTGCTGCGGCGCGGCGCGGTGGCGTTCCACGGCACGACGGCGGACACCACCGCCCAGGAGCTGGCCCGGCAGATGGTCGGCCGCGACGTCTCGCTGCGCGCCGAGGGCGCGGCCCTGGGCCTGCTGCCCGTCGAGCCCCAGAGCCCGGCCGGCGCGCCGCCGTCCACCGACCCCGCCGGGGCGGCCCCGGCGGCGGACCCCACCACGCCGGCCGCGCTGCGGCTGCGCGGGGTGACCCTGCGCGTCGGCGGCCTGCCCGTCCTCGACGACCTGCACCTCGACGTCGCCCCCGGCGAGATCGTCGGCCTGTACGGGGTCGAGGGCAACGGCCAGGCCACCCTCGGCGAGCTGCTGTCCGGGCTGCTGGTCCCCGACGAAGGCGCCGTCGAGGTCGGCGGCCGCCCCGTCGAGCTGACCCGGCCGGGCACGCTGCACGAGGCCGGCCTCGGCATCGTCCCCGAGGACCGGCACCACTCCGGGGTGGTGCTCGACATGAGCGTGGCGGAGAACCTCGTCATGAAGTCCCTCGCCGGGGTCTGCACGCGCGGGGTGCTCAGCCGGCGGCGGATGCACCGGATCGCCCGCCGGCAGATGGCCGAGTTCAACATCGTGGCCCCCTCGCCGGACACCCCGCTGCGCAGCCTCTCCGGCGGCAACCAGCAGCGGGTGGTGCTGGCCCGGGAGCTGTCCGCCGGACCCAAGGCGCTGGTCGCCGCCCAACCCACCCACGGGCTGGACGTCGGCGCGATCGAAGACATGTACGTGCGGCTGCGGCAGGCCGCCGCGGAAGGAGTGGCCGTGTTGCTGATCTCCACCGAGCTGGAGGAGGTGATGGCCCTGGCCGACCGGATCGCGGTGATCTCCTCCGGCCGGATCGTCGGGGTCCTCCCCACCGCCGAGGCCACCGCGGAACGCCTCGGCATGCTGGTCGGCGGGGTGGCGCACTGATGGCCGCCACCACCGTCGCCGCGCCGCCCACCGGCCCGAGCGGCCCCGACGCCACCGGCCGCCGGCTGCTGCGCCGGCTCAACCCGGGCGTCGGCGGCTGGCAGGTGGCCGCCGCCACGGCGGCGACCGTCGCCGTCGCCCTCGCCCTGTCCGCCCTGCTGATCTCGGTCACCGGCGGCTCGCCGACCGCCTCGGCCAAGGCCATGTACCAGGGCAGCATGGCCAGCCCCGCCGCCTGGACCACCTCCCTGCTGTACGTCGCGCCGCTGCTACTGGTCGCCGTCGGGGCCTGCGTCAGCGCCCGCTCCGGCTTCTTCAACATCGGCCAGGAGGGGCAGGTGCTGATCGGGGCGCTCTTCGGCGCCTGGGCCGGCCTGCGCCTGGCGCTGCCCGGACCGCTGCTCGTCGTCAGCGTGCTGGCCGCCGCGGCAGTCGGCGCGGGCGCGTGGGCCGGGCTCAGCGCCCTGATGTACCGCTTCCGCGGCGTCAACGTCGTGGTCAGCACGATGCTGATGACGTTCCTGGCCCAGCAGCTCGTCTCGTTCGCGGTGAACACCCCGTGGCTGCTGCAGGAGTCCCGCCTGGGCCGGGGCACCCTGTCCCCGCAGTCCAACCCGCTGCCCGAGGGCGCGCGGATCAGCTCCCTCGGCGAGTACCCGAACCTCCAGATCAACGGCGGCCTCGTCCTGGCCATCGTCGTCGCGGTCGTGTTCAGCCTTGCGCTGGCGCGTACCCGATGGGGGTTCCGGCTCACGATGACCGGCCTCAGCCCGGCGGCGGCCCGGCATGCCGGCGTGCGCGTCGGCGCCCTCGGCGGGATGGCGCTGGCCATCTCCGGCGGCCTCGCCGGCCTGGCCGGGGCGCTGCTGCTGGCCAGCCCCGTCGGCACCAACCGGTTGCAGCCCGGCATGTCCCTCAACATCGGCTGGGACGGCCTGCTGGTCGCCCTCGTCGCCCGGAACAACCCGCTGCTGGCCATCCCGGTCGCGGTGCTGTTCGGCGTGCTCCGGGCCGGGGGCAGCTTCCTGGCCGCCACCGGGGTGCCGCCGTTCCTCGTCGACGTGGTCAAGGCGCTGCTGGTGCTGGCGTTCGTCGCGCCGCCGGTGGTGATCGACATGCTGCGCAAACGCCGCCGCGCCGGCGAGCCGGCGACCACCACGCCCGCCACCGACCCGGCCGTGAGCAAGCAGGACGCTATGGAAGGCAGTCTGGCATGAGCGCCGCCGACAACATCGCCACCATCCTCTCCAGCGGGGCCCGGCTCACCGTCCCCCTGGCCTTCGCCGCCTGCGGCGAGTACGTGGCCCAGCGCGCCGGCACCCTCAACATCTCCGTCGAGGCGATGATGCTCGGCGCCGCGTTCGGGTCGATCGCCGTGGCCAGCGCCACCGGGAGCGCCACCATCGGCCTGGCCGCGGGCGCGCTCGTCGGCGTGGCGGTGGCGTTCGTGCACGGCAACCTGTCGCACCGGGTGCAGATCAACACGTTCGTGGTCGGCCTGGTCCTCAACGCCCTCGTGCTGGGCCTGACCAGCTACCTGATCACGGTGAGCACCTTCACCGGGCACCAGGTGTGGCAGGTGAGCGTGCCGGTGCTGCGGGACATCCCGATCGTCGGCCCGATGCTGTTCGTGCAGCGCTGGCCGGTGTATCTGCTGCTGGCGGTCATCCCGTTGACCTGGTGGCTGGTGCAGCGCAGCCGGTGGGGGCTGGAGCTACGGGCCGTCGGGGAGAACCCGCAGGCCGCCGACGTGAGCGGGATCCACGTCAACCTCCGCCGCCGGCAGGCGCTGCTGTGGTGCGGTCTGCTCGCCGGGCTCGGCGGCGCGTACCTGGCCGTCGGCGAGGTCGGCTCGTTCAACCAGAACATGACGGCCGGGCGCGGCTACCTGGTGATCGCGGCCGTGATCTTCGGCGCCTGGCGGCTCGGCCGCACGCTGGTCGGCTGCGTCGTCTTCGGCCTCGCCGACGCGATGCGGCTGGCGCTGCCGGCGCTCGGGGTCACCATGAACTCGCAGCTGCTGATCGCCGCGCCGTACCTGCTGGCCCTGCTCGCGATGCTGGTGTTCGCCACCGCGCACCGCGAACCCCGGGCGCTGGCCCAGCCGTTCCAGCGCGGCACCACCTGACGCGGGCGGCAGCGAAACGGACGGGTGCCCGGTGCGCCGAGAACTGCTCTCGGCCGCCGGGCACCCGTCGTAGCGCTACTTCGTGGTGCCGGTCAGCGCGACCAGGGCGTTGGCGGTGCGGAAGTAGGGGTTGCGGCCGAGGTCGCCGACGGTGGTGATGTTGAAGGCGTCCTTGAGCAGCTTCGCGTCGCCGTCGCTGACCCCGGCGAGGGCGGACACCGGGGCGTCGACGATCTCGGTGAGGGTCTTGTCCTGGTAGGCCTTGTCGACCAGCTTGGTGAGGTCGGCGGTGACGGGCATGCACACTCCTTCGAAACTCCGGCCGGACGGCCCGGCCAGATGCGGACAAACCTGACAAATTAGATCATGAAACGGCGTGCGGATCCACAGTGGACCCGCCGGAGGCTCACTCCTCGTCGCCGCCGTCGTCCTCGTCGTCGTCGCCGAAGACCTCGTCGGCGATCATGCCGCCGGCGAAGCCGAGCGCCGCGCCGCCGACCACCCCGGCGGCGACCCCGCCCATGCCGGGCCCGTCGTGCCGCTCGTGGTGCTCCTCCTTGTAGTGGCCCCCGGGGTGCCCGTAGCCGGGCGCGCCGTATGCGGGCTGGCCGTATGCGGGCTGGCCGTAGCCGGGCGGCGGGGGCGGCGGCGGGTAGCCGGGAGCGCCGTAGCCCTGGACGGGCGGGGCGTAGCCGAGGCCGGCGTGCGGGCTCTGGTGGCCGTCGAGGACCTGGCGGATCCAGCCGTCGACCTGCGCGGCCCAGTCGCCGTGCTCGGCGCCGCCGTGGGCGACGTGATGGCGGCCGTACGAGTCATGGCCGCCGCCGAACAGGCCGCCGCGCTTGTCGAACTCCAGCACGACGTCGACGCCGTGCTCGTTGGCGACGAAGGTCAGCTCGACCTCGTTGACGGCGTGGGCGTACTGCGGGGCCGCGAAGTATTCGATCTCCTGGTAGAACGGCAGCGTCTGGTGCAGCCCGGAGATGTGGCCGCGTTCGAGGTCGGCGGCCTTGAACTGGAAGCCGAGCCGGCCGAACGCCTCCAGGATGCGCTCCTGCGCCGGCAGCGGGTGCACGTACACCGGGTCGAGGTCACCCTTGTCGACCGCGCCGCGGATGGCCACCTCGGTGCGCAGGCCCATCGTCATGCCGTGCAGGTGCTGCCCGTACAGGTCGGTCACCGGGGTCTCCCACGGCATCGCCACCTGGAACGGCAGGGAGAGGTGCTGCCCCTCCCGCAGGTGCAGGCCGCCGGCGACCTGGACGCGGTGGAACTCGACGAGCGCGTCGTACCCCTCCTCCGCGCCGTCGACCTCCACCCGGGTGACCAGGCCGACGGTGATGTGGTCGATTTCCACGTCGTGGCTGCCGCCGGTCAGGTTCACCTGCCCTCCGAGCAGCAACCCCGGGCGGGTGTTCGGGTTGGGCAGGACCGTGTCGACGCTCGGGCCACCCACCCCGAACGCGCCTAACATCTTCTTGAACACTCCGTGCGTCTCCCTTGACAGCCACCACGCGCGCCACGCGGGATTCGGCGGAACTTTCACCGGAAACCCTTGTGCCACAACGGATTCAGCGGCGTCCATGGTGGAAGCCGCTGCGCCGGGAAAGTACCAACTCAACCTGAGAGGTAGCTGAGTGCGCCGGTATGGCTACTCTTCGATGAGGTTGCGGGGGAGGGTGAAGACGAAGCCAACATCGACCGGTTCTGGCACCGAGCCGCCCGACTCGCCGGAGTGGAATCCTGAGCCCAGCCCGGAGATCGCGCTGACCTGCCCGTAGGGTCGACGACGTGACTTCTGCCCTCGACGCGCTCCCCAGGATCGGAGCACCCGCGACGCGGGCCCTGAACAACGCCGGCTACACGACCCTGCGCGAGCTGGCCGGGGTGCCCCGCGCCGAGCTGGCCAGGCTGCACGGCATGGGGCCGAAGGCCCTCGGGATCATCCAGCACTCCCTTGAGGAGCACAACCTGAGCCTGGGGTAGGGCACCCGCAGCGGCGGCACAGGGAAAGGAACCCACCGACGAGGGAGCCGCTACTCCGGCCGTGCGGGGGGCGTGAGCCAGGCCAGCGGCTGTCCGGTCAGTGCGGCGTCGGCGAGGCGATGTGCGGAGTTGGTCCGGAGTGCGGCGCGGCTGCTGTCGATCCAGCGTTGGACGTTGTCGATGCCCTGGTGGCGGTATTCGACGGCTTGGACGAGGCACTCGAGTTTGTCGGCGTCGCGGGCGACGATGGCGTCGAGGGTTTCGCCGGCTTCGTATTCGGTGACGGCGGCGGTGATGGTGTCGGTGACGGCGGGTGGGCAGCCGGCGACCTGGTCTGCGGTGATGGTGGTGTTGGGGGCGGCGGTGAGGTAGCGCTTGGCGATGTGGGGCAGGTCGGTGGTGCGGGTTTCCTGGGTGTCGTGCAGGACGCAGAGCATGGTGACGCGGGCGGGGTCGGCGCCTTCCATGGCGGCGAGGATCATGCCGATGAGGGCGGTGCGGTGGGAGTGTTCGGCGATGGTCTCGGGGTGCTTGACCCCGGCGAACCACCAGCCGGTTCGGGCG
Organism: Micromonospora sp. PTRAS2; assembly: GCF_054052245.1. Taxonomy (NCBI): domain Bacteria; kingdom Bacillati; phylum Actinomycetota; class Actinomycetes; order Micromonosporales; family Micromonosporaceae; genus Micromonospora; species Micromonospora sp. PTRAS2. Next base: position 63,654 of record NZ_JBSWBU010000006.1, on the reverse strand, counting down.
GCGCGTTTGAGGACGCCGGCCTCGAAGACGAACCTCATCGCGGCGGCGTGCTGGTCCTCGCTCATCTGCCCGTCCCCGTGCCGGTGATGCCTTCTGTCCGCAGGCTGTAGACGATAGAGGTTAGTTCCTGGCGGGACTGCGCCGAGATCCGGTCGCTGTCGAGAACGGCGACGGCACGGTGGGCGAGGGCTCGCCCGATGGCGGGGTGATCGTGGACGAGCCCGCGTCGGGCGGTGAGCAGGGCCCACAGGTTGTGGGTGTTGAGGTCGATGAACGGGTGCTCGACGTTGAGGCGCTCGACCAGGTGCCGCAGGAGTCGGTTGCCGCGCCAATCGTCGATGGTGGCAGGCATGAAGGTGTCGTCGGGTCGGCGGTAAGGGATCTCGCCGACCCAGTACGCCGAGTAGTTGAGGGCCGCACGCTGGCAGGCATCATCGGGGTGCGCGCGGGCGATGAAGTCCCGGAGCGGCTCGGGGTCTCCTTGGTTGGCCAGGGATGTGACGACGGAGCGGGCATCGGGCCACAGCGGTGACCAGGTATGGAAGGCGGTCTTCCCTGGCGCCTTCCGAGCGTTGCTCTGGGCGAGCCAATCAGTGGAGGTGCCTGTGGGGTCCATGCCGGCGAGGAAGCACGCCTGCCGGTGCAGCAGCAAATCGGGGTGGTGCTGGGCTGTGGAGCGTTCGGCCAGGACATGCAGGCCCGCGAAGAAGGCTCGCTGTTCCGCTGGCGGCAGGGTGGGGCCGGTGGCGACGGGGCCGCGTCGACGGTGGGAGATCGGCAGGCTTCTGATGAAGGTGGGTGTCTGGCCGAGGACCGCCCAGAGGATCAGGTCGGTCAGCCGGTGGGTGAGCACCATGCAGCCAAGGGGTTGCGCGGTGAGGTCTGCCCGCTCGATCTTCGGGCCGAGCAGGGCGGCGAGGACGGTGTCGGCCTCGACGGCGTCCGTGACGGCGTCGAGGAGTACCGGATGTGCCCCGAGGCTGCCGAGCTGATGCCGGATCCTGACGGCCTGGCCGAACGGGACGGCGTGGAACGGTCGCCGCCCTGACTCCCAACTCTGGACGGTCGCACGGTCGACGCAGAGTTTCACACTGAGCTGTTCCTGGGTCAGGGGGATGGATTCCCGGATCAGCTTCAGCAGGTAGCCGGTCACGTCGCCGCGAGCCGGGGTGGATCGTTCGAACGGTGCCATCGCCATCCCTACGGTGACCGACAGTCGACGTTTCCCGTCGCAGACAGCGACGTGGGTGACTCCTGACCAGCTCATTCGTACTGGGGGTGAGTACCACCACCGCACCGGGTTCGGGCCGACGGCGGTGGAGTTGGCCCGTGCCGCCGCGGCGATGGAGTGGGGCGACAGCGGGAACGCGGTGGCCCGGCACGAGAAGGCGACCGCGCGGGACGGCTGGCGGTGGCTGCCCGCCGAACACCGCGCCGCGCACCTGCTCGACACCGCCCGCGCGTACCTCCAGACCGGCGACCCGGTCAACGCCGGCCGGGTCCTGATGGAGGCCGACCGGATCGCGCCGGCCGAGATCCGCCACCGACCCGCCGGCCGCGACGTCCTCGCCCAGGTCGCCCGCGACCCGGCCGCCCCGATGATCATCGTCCACCTCGCCGCCACCATCGGGGTGGGCTGAGGATGACCGCGCCGTTTTTGTCCCTGGCCCAGATCCGCAACCGGCTCATCCTCACCGCCCGCTGGGTCCTACGCGACCACCAACCCGACCCCGACGGCCACTGCCCGACCTGCCGAACAGCGGACTGCCCGGTCGCCACCGCCGCCCGCGACGTCCTGCGCACCGCCACGGAAGTGCTCCTGTGGAACACGGCAACCCAACCCGCCGAATCCGACCGGGACGGCACCCCGCCGGCCGACTGATCGTGCACCACACCCGATCCGGCCCGGCTCGCCGAGAGTGGATCGTGCTCAGGGTCGCGGCAGTCGACTCAGCGCGGACGGTCCCCACCCGGTCGGGTCCTCCCCGGGCGGCACCATCGCGAGGGCCTGCCAGAGCAGCAGGATGTCCCACCAGCCCGCCTCCGCCGAAGTCAGCGGGCGCACGGCCTGGTAGCCGGCGAGAAACTGGGCCTGGGCCTCAGGTGGCACCGGCCCCCAGTCGTGGTAGCGGGTGCCGAGCAGGACCGTCGCGCGGGCCAGGTCGACGAGCCGGTGGTCGTGCCGGGCTTCCTCGAAGTCGAGGACCGCGGTGATCTCGCCGCCGGCACACAGGACGTTGGCGGAGCGGAAGTCGACGTGGACGAGCTGCCGCGGCAGCCGGTCGGGTGGCGCGCCGGCGACCAGTCCGCGCAGCACGTCACGGGCCACCGCGGGCAGCGGTGCGGCGCGGCTGTCGAGCCATTCGGTGATCTGCTGTGTCAACGGTGGGGACGCCACGGCGAGCGTGGCGAATCGTTCGGCGTGCGGGTATGCGGCGAGCACATCGTGCAGCCGGGCCAGGACGGCGCCGGCTGCCCGCACCTGACCGGGGTCGGTGGTGTCGAGAAGATCGCCCTCGATCACCCGTTGCAGGCCCAGCGAGACACCGTCGGCCTCGACCTGGAGCCGGCCGTCCCGGGTGGGAACCGGCGCCGAGACCGGCAGGCCCTGGCCGTCGAGCCAGCTCGTGAGTCGGGCCACCTCGGCCAGGCGCGGGAAACGATCGGGCAGCACCGACCGCTTCGCGAGCCGCCGACCGGACGGCGTGTCGACCCACGCCAGCGCGTTGCCGCCGCTCATCACGATCCGCTCGCAGGAGTCGACGCGTACGCCCCAGTGTTCGTTCAGGACGTCGGCGACCCAACGGCCCGCCGCCCGCGCGTCGCCGAAGCCGAACCTTGCGTCGAGCGCGCGGTGCGGATCGTGCGCCTCCCACAGCATCTCCAGCACCGGCACCTGCGATCCGCTCATGCGGCACAGTGTGGCGGATTTTCGTACGGGAAGGCGGGCGCCCCGGATGCCGGGCCGTCTGCCGACGGTGGCGTCCGGGGCGCCCGGTGGCGCGTGGGGTCAGGTCAGGCCCGGCTCCACCGCTGGTTCGCGGCGGTGTGGCAGGTCCAGGCGAGCACGGTGGTGCCGTTGGTCGTGCCGGCGTTGTTGACGTCCAGGCAGAGCGACGGGAACCGTACGTTGCTGATGGTGCCGTTGCCGTTGAAGGTCCACTGCTGGTTGGTGCCGCCGTTGCAGTCCCAGATCTGGGCCCGCGTGCCGGCCGCGGCGTTCGTGGGCAGCTCCAGGCACTTGCCCAGGACCTGGAGGGCCTGGCCGGACTGGGTGAACTGCTGGTTGGCGTTGCTGTGGCAGTCCCAGATCAGCGCCCCCGTGCCGTTGGCCGTGTTGCCGTTGTCGACGTCCAGGCACCGGCCGCTGGACTCGCTGCGCAGCCGGAACGTGGTGGTGGGCGGCGGGGTGGTGGTGCCGCCGCCGCTGACCCGGTAGACGACCGTGCCGTGGGCCGGCACGCTGGCGGAGATGGTGCCGGTGGTGGTGGACGTGCCGTTCGTCCAGGCGTCGCGCAGGGTGAACGAGGAGCCGGACTTGCCGATCGCGGCGGCGGTGGTGGAGACGGTGGTAGTGGAGCTGCCCTGGTTGAACAGGGCGACGGCCACGTCGCCGTTGGCGAGCCGCTTGGCGAGCACCCGGCGGGTGCCGTCGTTGGAGACCTGCGTGCCCTGGAGGCCGAGGGTGTCCTGGTTGATCGCGATGAGGTTGGCGTTCTTGAGGATGGTCTGCGTGGCGCTGTCCATGTTGCGGATGTCGTTGCCGGCGATCAGCGGCGAGGCCATGATCGCCCACATCGCGAAGTGGCTACGCATCTCGGTGTCGTTCATGCCGCCCCGGCCGACCTCCATCATGTCGGGGTCGTTGAACGCACCCGGACGCGCGTAACCGGCCAGCGGCACGGTCACGTTGATGATGTTCTGGATGCCCATCGGGTAGCCGTTGGTCTGGCCGGTGTTCCAGGCGTTGGTGATGTCCTCGGTGGTGCGCCAGATGTTGGCGACGTCGCCCCAGTTGCGCATGGGGCCGGTCTTCTCGTGGATGCTGTTGGAGTTGATGCTGTAGAGAATGGGGCGACCGGTGGCGGCGAGCGCGTCGCGCATGATGGCGAACCGGTTGACCTGCTCGTTGATGGTGCCGGTGGGCGAGCACCAGTCGTACTTGAGATAGTCGACGCCCCAGGCGGCGAACTGGCGGGCGTCCTGGGCCTCGTGGCCCATGGCACCGGTGGCCCCGGGGTAGGAGTTGAAGTACTGGGCGCAGGTCTTGTCCAGCGGTGCCTGGTAGATGCCGAACTTGAGGCCCTTGCTGTGGATGTAGTCACCCAGGGCCTTCATGCCGCTGGGGAAACGGGTCGGATCGCCCTGCAGGTTGCCGGCCGAGTCGCGGTTGGGGTTCATCCAGCAGTCGTCGACGACGACGTACTGGTAGCCGGCGTCCCGCATGCCGGAGTTGACCATGGCGTCGGCCATCTGCCGGATCAGCGCCTCGCTGATGTTGCAGCCGAACGTGTTCCAGCTGTTCCAGCCCATCGGCGGGGTGCGGCCCACCCCGTTGTCCAACGCCTGAGCTGGTTGCGGCGCGGCAACCGTGTCGACCACGGTCAATCCGACTGCTCCCAGGAGTGCGACGCCAAGGGCGGCGAACCATCTCGTACGTGCGCGCATTGACTCTCCATCTTCGGGACGGTGGACGTCGTCGTGCCGCCTGCCAATTGATATGCCATTCGGCAGGCATGAGTGGTGCACTGGTGACATCTTGGTGGCGGTCACCTGCGATTACGGGGCGGGAATGCGACCTGTCCTCAGCGCTGCGCGGAATTCCCGAATGGCCACGGCTCGACGCGGTAATACGCATCGCTCCGAGACCGGCGGGGATCCCGATAAGCTGCTTGGAGCGGCCCGGTAGCTCCTCGGGAAAGTTAACATGTGACCGCTCACACGGGCAAGCAAAGGAGCCGACGGTGATCGTCGGTCGCCAATGGGGTTACGTCCGGTGTTCCCGCCGCGAGCCGCCTGGTGGAGTGCGTCAGGCGAGTTGCTCGTCACCTCGGATGCGGGCGTGGAGGTGCATGTCGTGCCGGCCGTCGGAGTGGACGGCGTCGCTGCGCTTGGTGCCCTCAAGCAGGAAGCCGGCCTTGGCGGCGACCCGGCAGGAGGCGATGTTGCGGGTCGAGTGGTCCAGGTGCAGACGGTGGAAACCGGCCTCGCCCAGTGCCCAGGCGCTCAGGCCGGTCAGTGCGCGCGAGGCCACCCCCGCTCCCCTGGCGGCGGGAAGCACCCAGTAGGCGCACCCCGCGACACCGTCATCGAGGTTCAGGCCACCCATGGCGATACGTCCCAGCACCTCGCCGTCGCTGCGGGTCACTGCCCAACTGGCACCGGTTTCCCGCGCCCACGCCTGACGATACTGATCGAACCATTCGTGGACCTGCTCCTGGGAGGCAGGCTGACGAGTGTGCCAGTGCCGAATCTCCGGGTCCGCGTAGGCGGCGAAGAAGACCGCCGCGTCGCAGGGCGCCCACGGGCGCAGGAACAGCCCGCCCGCAGCGGGAAGCACCGGCTGCGGGCGGGCGGCAAGCGTCCCGGCGGGGATGGCCGGCGGTGTCGAGAGGGCCACGGGGGCACCCTATCCAGCGATGCCGCCCTCGCGGCCGGGGCGACGGCCGCCTGTGGCGTCAGCGCCGCCGCAGGGCCGGGTCGGTCAGCGCCGGCGGCTGGTACCCGGCGTCGGCCGGGTTGACGTTGTGGCCCGGCGGCACCAGCGCGTCGATGCGGTCCAGCACGTCGGCCGGCAGCCCGTCGAGCTGGCCCGCGCCGAGCTGGCTACGCAGCTGCTCCAGGGTGCGGGGGCCGATGACGGCGCTGGTCACGGCCGGGTGGCTGAGCACGAAGCCCAGTGCCAGCTCGATCAGCGTCAGGCCGCTCTCCCGGGCCAGCGCGTCCAGCTCGCCGACCAGGTCGAGCTTGCGGTCGCGGGCGGCGGCGTCGCGGAAGTCGAAGTGGTCGCCGTTGCGCCCGGCGCGGGAGTCCGCCGGCACGCTGCCCGCGCGGTACTTGCCCGTCAGCCAGCCGCCGTTGAGCGGGCTGAAGACCATCACCCCGAGCCGGTGCCGCTCGCAGGTCGGCAGCACGCCGGCCTCGGCGCCCCGGGCCAGGATCGAGTACGCCAGCTGCTCGGTGGTGAAGCGTTCCCGCTGGCGCTGCTGCGCGACCCACTGTGCCTCGACGATCTGCTCGGCGGGGAACGCGGAGGTGCCGATGAGGCGTACCTTGCCCTGCCGGACCAGGTCGGACAGGGCGCCGAGGGTCTCGTCGACGTCGGTGCGCGGGTCGGGGCGGTGCACCTGGTAGACGTCGATCCAGTCGGTGCCCAGCCGGCGCAGGCTGTCCTCGACCGCCTGCGTGATCCATCGCCGGGAGTTGCCCCGCCGGTTGCGGTCGGTGCCCATCGGCTCGTGGAACTTGGTGGCCAGCACCACGTCGTCGCGCCGCCCGCGCAGCGCCCGGCCGACGATCTCCTCGGTCTCGCCGTGCGCGTACACGTCGGCGGTGTCGACCAGGTTGACCCCGGCGTCGAGCGCCTCGGCGACGATCCGGTGGCACTCCTTCTCGTCGGTGTTGCCCCACGCGCCGAACATCATCGTGCCGAGGCAGAGCGTGCTGACCTCGACGCCCGTGCCGCCGAGCCTGCGGTAGCGCATGATCTGATCGTCCTCCTGCTGGTGTGTGTGACCACGCTGGCACGCCGACCCGACCCCCGGCACTGTCCCGCCGGGTCGAATCGGCCCGGACGGGTTTGTGTCCCCGGCACATCGCCGCCGGGACCGGGGGACGAATAGGCTGGTGACAGCGTTGTTATGGACATTCCGGCACGGTGGAGGTACTCATGGGGACCGGCCTGACCCAAGCCCGATGGACGCACGTGGCACTGCCCACCGGCGACCTCGACAAGGCGATCGCGTTCTACACCACGCTCACCCCGCTGGTGGTGGTGGAGCGGTTCGCCGACGCCGACGGGGAGAGCGTGTGGCTCTCCAACGACAAGCAGGTCGAGACGCCGTTCGTGCTGGTGCTCGTCTCGTTCAACAAGGACAAGGGCGGCCAGCTCGGCCTGCTCCACCCGTTCGCGCACATCGGTATCGAGGTGCCGCAGCGCTCGGACGTCGACGAGATCGCCGCGCGGGCCCGCGAGCTGGGCTGCCTGCACTGGGAGCCCCGCCAGATGCCGCCGCCGGTCGGCTACATCTGCGCGCTGAAGGACCCCGACGGCAACGTCATCGAGATCTCCCACGACCAGCAGGTGTTCGACACCGTACGGCGGCTGTGGGGGAACTGACCGCGGCGGGGACCCGGGCCGCGGTGCTGCGCTACCTGGCCGCGTTGAACGCCCACGACGCCGACGCCGTCGCCGCCTGCGTCAGCGTCGGCTTCGTCAACGAGCACACCGCCGGGCTCGGTCGCGGGGTGGTCGGCCGGGCCGGCTACCGGGAGCGGCTCGACGGCTTCCTGGCCGAGTTCGCCGACCTCCGCTACGAGGTGGAGGAGCTGATCGTCGAGGGGGACCGGGCCGCGCTGGCGTACCGGATGTCGTTCCGGCTGGTCTCCGCGGGCCGGGCCCCGGTGCGCGTGCGCGGGATGTTCCGGTTCCGGGTCGACGCCGACGGCCTGGTCGCGCACCGGGTCGACTACTGGGACAGCGGCGAGGTGCACCGGCAGCTCGCCGTCGAGCAGTGACTGGGCGTGGTCGCCGCGCCTGGGCCGATGTCGCCGGCTGACCCCCTTTGCTCTGCACCCACGGACGCAGCGGTCGCTGAGAGTAGTTGACCGCCGCCGGTGGCTGTTGGTGGCACTCCGCAGAATTGCAGCGTGACGGCCGTGTTGCCTCGGTGGGTGCAGAGCAAAGGGTGCGGGGTGCGTGGTCCGGTCTCGCGGGGCGTGACGCAGCGTCAGCGCCGGCCGGGCCCCGGCGGCCTGGCACCCCTATATCACGCACCGTAGTCGGAGGGTGTGGCGGAGGGGCGGCGGCCACGCCGCCCCTCCGCCACGTTCGCGCACTTCCCGTCGCGCTGGGTAGAGTGCGCATCCTGCGGAGACGACGGGGATGCGCGAGGTGACGCGATGGCGGTCGGGGTCGGGGTGGAGGAACATCACGGCGACGCGCCGGCGATCCAGACCGTGCAGCGGGCCGCCACCATCCTGAAGGCGTTCTCCGCCGAGCGGCCCCGGCTCACGCTGGCCGAGCTGACCGCCGACCTCGCGATCAGCCGGGCCACCGCCCACCGGTACGCCCGCGCGCTGCGCGCGGCCAACCTGCTGCGCTTCGACACGGCCACCGCCACGTACACGCTGGGCCCGCAGGTGCTGGCGATGGAGGCCGCCGCCCGCGCGGCGCTGCCCATCGTCACCGCCGCCGAGCCCTACCTGGACCGGCTGACCCGGCTCACCAACCAGACCTCGGTGCTCAGCGTGTGGAACGGCGAGAGCCCGATCGTGGTCCGCTGCATGGACAACGTCAGCGGCGACGTGCGGCTGAGCGTGCGTACGGGATCGCCGCTGGACCTGGTGCGCTCGGCGCAGGGCCGGGTGTTCTGCGCGTACCTGCCGCCCGCCGAGGCCCCCGTGGTGGCCCGCCAGCTGCGCCTGTCGGCCGGGCTGCGGGCGGTGGTCGAGCAGGTGCGCCGCGACGGGTTCGCCGTCAACTCGCCGGAGGACTTCGGGGTGCGGGTGCTGGCCGCCCCGGTGTTCGAGCGTACCCAGGTGGTGGCCGCGTTGGGCGTGCTCGGCACGGACGCGGTGCTCTCCGGTGCGGCGGAGGCCGCGGCGGCGGACACCCTGCTGCGCATCGCGCGCGAGTTGTCCGAGGGGCTCGGCGCGGCCGTCAGCTGACCCGGCCGGCGCTCCCGCGTGCCGCCGGGGGACGGGAACGGTGGCCGTTGCCGTTCTCCGGCGCGGGGTGGTGGCCGGTGCCGGTGCTGCCCAGCTCGGCGGTGACCAGGGCGGCGACGCGCTGCAGGGCGATGGCGAGCGGGGTGTCGGTGCCCTCCGGCACGGAGGTGGTGGTGCCGACGATGGCCATCGCGGCGATCAGCGTGCTGCCGCGGAAGATGGGCGCGGCGATGCTGCGCACGCCGTTGGCCGACGGCGTGTTCGCCGAGATGCCGGTGCGGCGGATCTTGTCGACCTCCCGGCGCAGCTCGGCCGAGGCGGCCAGCTCGTCGGCCAGCCCGACCACGTCGTCCTCGGGCAGGAAGGCGCAGAAGACCCGGCCCTGGGCGGACTCGGTGCGCGAGAGCCGGGAGCCGGTGCGGACGCTGACGCGGATGACCCGGTCGGTGTTGTCGTCGGCGCGGACGACCACTGCCGTGTCGCCGTCCCAGACGCTGAGCACCACGGTCTCGTCGATCTCGCGGACGAGCTGCTGCATGTGCGGGCCGGCGATGCTGATCACCGGCATCGCGGCACGCGCGGCGGCGGAGAGGGTCAGGATCTGCGGGCCGAGCGAGTAGAGTCCCTCCCGCTCGTCGTAGCGCAGCAGGTTGCTCTCGCGCAGCGCCTTGGTGTAGCGGTGGGCCGTCGCCTTGCTGGTGCCGAGGCTGGCGGTCAGTTCGTTGAGGCTGAGTCGTGGGCGCGCTGCGGTGAACGCGTTGAGGATGACCGCCGCGCGCTGCACGGTCTGGATCGCCGGGGCGCTCTGGTCCGCGTTCTTCCCCGGCGAGGGGCTGTCGTCCGCCATCTGGATCCCTCGTTGCGTGAAGTGAGACAGTATCATGGCATATGGCACATCAGGCTGTCGATATCTGCCGGCTTCGTAGCGCGATGTCGGCATAAATCCGGGCGAAACGCGTCAGCTCGGCCACCGCGTAGCGGTCCCGCCGAGGGTCGCTCGGGTCCGCCGGCAGCGACGGCGGGCCCAGCCGGACGGTCGGCACCCCCCGCCCGCGCAGCACCACCCCGTCGGTCGACCCCGTCCAGCCCCGGATCGGCTGGGGCGCGTGGCCGTGCGCGGCCCGCCAGGCGGCGTCGGCCCAGTGGCAGATCGGGGCGTCGGGATCGGTGGCGGCGGCCGGGTGGACGGGCCAGCCGGTCACGCTCACCCCGCAGTCGCCCAGCGGGGTGCCGCGCAGCCTTTCGGCCAGCGTCGCGGCCAAGGCGTCGGCGATCTCCGCCGGCTCGTCGCCGGGGACCGTCACCAGGTAGAGGTGGAAGTCGAGCCGCCCGGGCAGCAGGTCGGGCTTGCCCGGTTGGCCGGCCCGCACCGCGCCGATGCCCACCTCCGCCCCGACCTGGCCGCCGCGCCCGGCGCGACTGGCCAGGTGCGCGGCGCGGAACGCCTCCAGCGCCGCGACCACCCGGCCGAGGTGCGCCAGCAGGCCCCCCGGCGGGACGGCGGCGTCGCGGAACAACGCCGGATGGAACCGGCTGGTCAGCCGTACCCGGACGAACATGGCCCCCGGCTCGGCGGTGAGCACGCCCGGCGGGCCGCTCTTGGCCACCACGGCGGCGGCCGGCAGCGGGTGCCGGTCCAGGTGGTGGACCACCCCGCCGGCGGTGGGGCCGGCGTCGGGGTCGGTGCGGTGGGTGCCGGCGGCGGCGAGCAGCAGGGTCAGCCGGTGCGGCCGGCCGGCGGCCCGGCACGCGCCGGCCGCCGCGGCGAAGCCGACCAGGGCGGCGGCGGTCGCCGCGCGGGCCACCCCGAGGCCGAAGCCGCTGACCACCCGCTCGGCGCCCGTCCCGGCCGGCCTGATCAGCTCGGGCGCGGGGGCGTCCAGGCCGGTGATCGGCGCGTCGAACTCGGCCCCGCCGGTCAGCGACGTGTCCAGGTGCGAGTAGAGGAGCAGCTCCGGCGCGGTGCCGAGGGCGGAGGAGCCGACCAGGTTGGCGCTGTCGGGCAGCGCCGCCGTCGGGTCCAGGGGGTCGACCCGCCAGGACAGCTCCGGCCAGCGCGCGGCGGCCCAGTCGGCGAGCCGGTGGGCCGTGGCCCGTTCCCGGCCGTACGGGCTGTGCTCCGCCCCCAGCGCGGCCAGCGCGTCGAGGACGCCCGCCTCGTCGATGGCCTCCTCGGCCGCCCGTCGCAGTGCCGCCGGCACCTCGTCGTCCATCCCCGCGCTCCCGCCGCCGTGACTTCATTCAAGATGACGTCTCGTATGTTGACATACTCGGGATGGCTTCTCTAGCGTGACCTGACATCAACGACATCGCCCCGCATCCGGCGACGTCAGCGCGACGGTCAGCGGTGCGGATGCGGACGGCCGACCCAACCGCTGGAGGACCGATGACCTACGTGGTCACCGACGAGTGTGTGGACGTGCAGGATCGGTCCTGCGTCGAGGAGTGCCCCGTGGACTGCATCTACGAGGGCGACCGGATGATGTACATCAACCCGGACGAGTGCGTCGACTGCGGGCGCTGCGAGCCGGTCTGCCCCGTCACGTCGATCTTCCACCTGGAGGACCTGCCGGCCGACCGGGCCCACTTCGGCCCGATCAACGCCGAGTTCTTCGGCGAGATCGGCAGCCCCGGCGGGGCCCGCAAGATCGGTCGGGTCGGCCGCGACCACCCGGCCGTCGCGGGGAGCGCCACCTGATGGGCGAGCTGCACGAAGTCGACCTCGCGATCGTCGGCGCCGGCCCCGCCGGCCTGTACGCCACCTACTACGCCGGCTTCCGCGGGATGAGCGTGGCGGTGATCGACTCGCTGCCCGAACCCGGCGGCCAGATCGCCGCCCTCTACCCCGAGAAGGCCATCTACGACATCGCCGGCCTGCCCTCGGTGCGCGGCCAGGAACTCGTCGACGCCCTGCTCACCCAGGCCGCCACCGCCAAGCCGACGTTCCTGCTCGGCGAGAGCGCCGTCGACCTGACGACCGCCGAGGACCACGTGCTCATCGGCACCGACGCCGGCACCCAGGTGCGCGCCAAGGCCGTCCTGCTCACCGCCGGCATCGGCACCTTCACCCCCCGGGAGCTGCCCGTCGGCAGCGACTACCTCGGCCGGGGCCTGCGCTACTTCGTGCCCCGCCTCGACGAACTCGCCGGCCAGGAGGTCGTCGTGGTCGGCGGCGGCGACTCCGCCGTCGACTGGGCCCTCGCGCTGGAGCCGCACGCCCGCAGCGTCACCCTCGTGCACCGCCGGCCGCAGTTCCGCGCCCACGAGCACAGCGTCGCCCAACTGGAGGCGTCCACCGTGCGCGTGGTCACCCCGTACGAGGTGTGCGGCATCGCCGGGGAGCAGAACGTCACGTCCGTGACGATCGCCGAGGTGCGCGGCGAGGGCCGCGAGGAGCTGCCCGCGCAGGCGGTGGTGGCCGCCCTCGGCTTCATCGCCGACCTCAGCGCCATGGAACGCTGGGGCCTGGAGATGCACCGGCGCTACGTCGCCGTCGACCGGTCGATGCGCACCAACCTGCCGCGCGTCTTCGCCGCCGGCGACATCACCGACTACGAGGGCAAGGTGCGGCTGATCTCCGTCGGCTTCGGCGAGGCCGCCGCCGCCGTCAACAACCTGGCCCCGCTGGTCAACCCGGCGCTGGGCACGGTGCCCGGACACTCCTCGGACGCGGCATGACCGCCCCCCGCGACGACGCCCGGCACACCGCCGGCGACGGCACGCACCTGGTCGCCACCCGGCACGGGCTGGGCCGGTTCACCGGCGACGGCGACGTCGAGCTGCTCGACCTGCCGTACGCCGACGTGGCCGCGCTGCTGCGCGCGGGCGCCGGGCTCGCCCCGGCCCGCGCCGCGGCCGTGCGCCGCCGGCTGCCGCTGGACGCCCTCGCGGGCGACGTCGTCGCCCCGCTGGGCGGGACGCCGGCCGTGTGGGGGGTGGGCCTCAACTACCACTGCAAGGCGCGCACCACCGGGCGGCCCCTGCCCACCCAGCCGGTGCTCTACCTCAAGTCGCCCAACGCCGGCTCCGGCCCCGACGACACCGTGCCGCTGCCCACCTCGGTCAGCGCGCAGTCCGACTACGAGGGCGAGGTCGCCCTGGTCATCGGCGCGCGAATGCACCATACGCCCGCCGAGCGGGCCTGGGCGCACGTCGCCGGGATCACCGCCGCCAACGACCTGACCTGCCGCGACGTGATGGTCGCCTCCGGCAGCCCCACCCTGGCCAAGAGCTTCCCCGGCTTCGGCGCGCTCGGCGCCTCGGTCCTCGGCCTGGACGCCGTCGCCGACCGCGACGCCATCGGCGTACGGACCACGGTCAACGGGGAGCTGCGCCAGCAGGCCAGCACCGCCGACCTCATCTTCCCGGTGCCCGACCTGCTCGCCTGGATCTCCCGGTACGTGGTGCTGGAGCCCGGCGATGTGGTGCTCACCGGCACCCCCACCGGCACCGGCCAGGACCGGGGCTGCTTCCTGAGCCCCGGCGACCTGGTCGAGGTCACCGTCGCCGGGGTGCTGCCGCTACGCACCCGGTTCCGCGCCGACACCCCGGCCCCGGCAGCCGGGACCCCGGCCCCAGCGGCCGAGCCCGACCCCCTTCCCGGCGACGCCCGCCCGTCGCTGCCGCTTCGTACAGAGAGTCTGATGCCATGACTGACAGTTCCCCGCGCTACGACCTGGTGCTGGCCGGCGGCGAGGTGTTCGACGCCGCCACCGGCGCCAGCCAGGTGACCGACGTCGCGGTGACCGGCGACCGGGTGGCCCGGATCGCCCCCGGCCTCGCCGCGCAGGGCCGGCAGGTGGTCGACTGCTCCGGGCAGTACGTGCTGCCCGGCCTGGTCGAGGCGCACACCCACATCTTCGCCGAGGTCTCCAAGGTCGGCGCGCCGCCGGACGAGGCGCACCTGCACCGGGGCGTCGTCGCGGCCTGCGACGCCGGCACCGTCGGCGCGTCCACCTTCGCCGCGTTCGAGCGCTTCGTCGCCGCCCCGGCCCGGATGCGGCTGGTCAACTTCCTCAACGTCTCGGTCCTCGGCCTGATCGACTTCCGGTTCGGCGAGTTGCTCAACCCGGGCACGCTGGTGCCGGAGGACGCCCTGGAGATCGCCGCCGCCAATCCGCACCGGGTCCGTGGCTTCAAGATCCGCCTCTCCGAGGACGTCGTGGGGCTGGAGTGGCGGACGCTGCTCAAGCGCTCCCTGGCGCTGTCGGCCGAGGCCGGGCTCCCGCTGATGATCCACATCGGGGAGACCCCGGAGCCGCTGCCGGTGATCCTCGACCTGCTGCGCCCCGGCGACGTCGTGGCCCACTGCTACACCGGCAAGCCGTACGGCATCCTCGGCGACGGCAAGGTCCTGCCCGAGGTGTACGCCGCCCGCGAGCGCGGCGTGCTGTTCGAGTCGGCCCACGGCAAGAGCAACCTGAGCTTCGCCGTGGCCCGCCCGGCCATCGAGCAGGGCTTCCTGCCCGACGTGATCACCTCCGACACCAGCGGCCGCAACTGGCGCGGCCCGGTGTTCGACCTGGTCACCAGCATGGCCAAGCTGCGGGCCATGGGCATGACCATGGAGCAGATCGTGCCCCGGGTGACGTCCGCCCCGGCCCGCCTGACCGGCCTCGACGCCGAGGGCTACGGCAGCCTCGTCGAGGGCGGCCCGGCCCACGTCACGGTCCTCGCCGACGCCGAGGAGGCCGAGCTGCCCGACGCCGCCGGCAACCGGATCGTCGCGCCGCGGCTGGAGCCGAGCCTGGTGCTGCTCGCCGGCGAGCAGGTGCCGACCGTGCCGTGGCGGGGCCTGAACCGCTGATGCCCGCCACCGATGCCGAGCCGCCCGTCGGCGTGCACCGCTCCCGCAGGCGACTGCGGGCGGCGCTGCGCGGTGGCGGGCGGCTCGTCGGCACGTTCCTCAAGCTGCCCGGCCCCGACGTGGTGGCCCTGGCCACCCAGGCGGGGCTCGACTTCGTCGTGGTCGACCTGGAGCACTCCGCGCTGGACGAGCGCGCCGCCGCCGACCAGCTCCGGTTCGCCGCCGCGCTCGGCCTGCCGGCGCTGGTCCGGGTGCCGGCGGTCGACCCGGGCCAGGTCAACCGGCTGCTGGAGGCCGGCGCCGTCGGGGTCCAGCTCTCCACCGTCCGCAGCCGGGCCGAGGTGGAGGCGCTGCGCGCGGCCAGCCGGTACGCCCCGCACGGGCGACGCAGCATCAGCCTCGCCCACCCGGCGGCTGGCTACGGCGTCGGCGGCCTCGACCGGTACCTGGCGGCGGAGGCCGCCGACCCGCCGCTGCTGGTCGCCCAGATCGAGACGGCGACCACCGACGATCCCCTGCCCGACCTGCTGGCCGGCGTGGATGTCGGGTTCGTCGGCACCACCGACCTGGCGGTCAGCCTCGGCCTCGCCAGCACCGACGACCCGACGCCGCTGCTGCGGCGCACCGGCGACGTCGCCGAGGCGGCCCGGGGGACCGGGGCCGCGCTGGGCGGCTGGGCGGCCGACCGCACGGCCGAGGCCCTGGGCCGGTACGGCCTCACCGACGCCGGCTACCTGGTGGTCGGCTCGGACCTGCAACTGCTCGGCGCCGGCCTGCGCCGGCTCGCCGGCTGACCCCCACCCGGAAAGGGAGCGCTGACATGCTCAACCCGCAGCTCTACGGCATCGCGGTGAACTGGGACGACATCCCGGCCACCGACGTGCGGCCCGGGGTGCGCCGCAAGGTGTACGCCACCGACGAGGTCGTGCTGGCCTGGCACGAACTGAGCGTGGGCATGACGCTCAACCCGCACCACCACGACGACTTCGACCAGCTCGTGCTGATCCTCGGCGGCCGGTGCAACTACTACGTCGACGGGGTGGCGAACCCGATGGGGGCGGGCTCGATGCTGCTCGTGCCGCGCGGCGCGGAGCACTACGTAGAGCCGACCGAGGGCCCCTGCATCAACCTGGACGTCTTCGCGCCGCCCCGGGCGGACTTCCTGGCGCACGCCTGGCGTCCCGGGCAGGACTGAGGCCGCCGTGACCGACATCGTGGTGGTGGGCAGCCTCAACGTCGACGTGGTGGTGCCCCTGGCCGAGCTGCCCGCGCCCGGACAGACCGTGCTCGGCACCGCCGACCACCGGCGTGCCGGTGGCGGCAAGGGCGCCAACCAGGCGGTCGCCGCCGCCCGGCTGGGCCGCCGCGTCGCCATGGTCGGCGCGGTCGGCGACGACCCGGAGGGGGAGTGGCTCACCGGCCTGCTCGCCGCCGAGGGCGTGGACACGACCGGGGTGCTGCGCGCGCCCCGCCCGACCGGTCAGGCGATCGTGCTGGTCACCGCCGACGGCGACAGCACCATCGCGGTCAGCTCCGGGGCCAACATGTGGCTCGCACCCGAGCACCTCGCGCCGTCGTACGACCTGATCGCCTCGGCCCGCGCGGTGCTGTTGCAGCAGGAGGTCGGCGCCGAGGTGGTCGCCGCCGCGGTGGCCGCGGCGGGTGGCCTGGTGGTGCTCAACCCGGCCCCGGCCCGGCCGGTGGACGCGGCGACCCTGGCCCGGGTCGACATCCTGGTGCCGAACCGGGGCGAGCTGGCGGCCCTGGCCGGGGCTCCGGCCGCGGCGTCCCCACCCGGCCCGGCGGAGCTGCCCGCGCTGGCCCGGTCGTTGGGGACGCGGGGGCCGGTGGTGGTGACCCTCGGCGCGGACGGCGCGCTGGTGGTCACCGCCGACCGGGAGTGGCTGGTGCCGGCCGAGCGCGTCGACGCGGTGGACGCCACCGGCGCGGGGGACACCTTCTGCGCGGCGCTGGCCGACGCGCTGCTCGACGGCGCGGCGATCGACGAGGCGGCCCGTTGGGCGAGCCGGGTGGCGGCGGTGACCGTGACCCGGCCGGGCGCGATGGCCGCCGCGCCCCGTCGCGCCGAGGTGCCGGCGGCCTCGTAGGGGCCGCAGCGGGCACCGGGGGTGGAGCCCACCCCGGCTCGCCCACCGGTGCCGGCCACGGTGCGTGTGCATGCTGGTGCCGTCTGCCGGTGGGGTCGCCGCCTTCACGCTCCGTGGCGCTCCTTCGACCCCGGACAACGTCGCGCGCTCGCTTTGCTCTGCACCCACCCACGCAGCACCCCACCCACCAGGCGGAATCTCGGACGCCGATGTCCGGGGGTGAAGCGGCCCGTCACGGCGGGTCAACCGTTGCGTATCCGGGTGCAGAGCAAAGGGCGCCGGGGGACTCGTGGCCGCAGGGCGGCGGCGCGTGACGGTACGTCACCTGCCGGGCGGCTCTGCGGGCCCACCCACCCGCCCGCCCGCCCCGGCGGCGCTGCCGGGAGGCGGCCGGGCGAACGGCTCAGACGTGGGCCGGGAAGTCCGCCTTGCGGATCAGGCAGTGGATGCCCTTCACCCCGTCGACGACCTGGCTGACCTCGAAGTCGGCGGCGGCGCTCAGGTAGGCCAGGGCGGTCTGCGGCGGCATGCCCTGGGTGCGGGCGAGGAAGGCGACGGCGGCGCGTACGGCCCGGCGCATCGCCTCGTCGAGGTCGCTGTGCAGGCCGACGGGCAGCCAGTGGGTGGCGGTCTCGGCGAAGGGGCCGTCGGCGACGCCCAGCGCCCCCGCCTGCGCCTGCGGGACGACCGACAGCCGCAACGTGGCCCGCAGCGGCGCCTCCAGGGCGGTCAGCGCCACCTCGCCGTCGCCCTGGGCGTAGTGCGGGTCGCCGGCGTAGAAGCCGGCCCCGGGCAGCTGCACGGGCAGGTAGAGGGCGGAGCCGATCTGGAGCTCGTTGATGTCGAGGTTGCCGCCGAACGCGCCGGGTGGCACGGAGTGCACCGGGTCGTCGGTGTCCACCGCCACGCCCATCAGGCCGAGGAACGGGGCGAGGGGGAAGCGGGCGGCGCGCCCGTCGCCGTACGGCAGCGTCCCGTACAGCCGGCCGCCGCTGCTGACCACCTCGGTGAAGTGGCAGACGCTGCCGTACTCGCGGGGGACGTCACCGCCCGCGCCGGTGTCGGTCGGGGTTAGCG
The DNA here is from genome assembly GCF_054052245.1 of Micromonospora sp. PTRAS2. NCBI lineage: Bacteria > Bacillati > Actinomycetota > Actinomycetes > Micromonosporales > Micromonosporaceae > Micromonospora > Micromonospora sp. PTRAS2. Next base: position 45,774 of record NZ_JBSWBU010000006.1, on the reverse strand, counting down.
GGAACTCGCCGGGCAGCGCGCCATAGCCGTGGCGGCTGCTGACGAAGCCGTACGGGGCCCGGATGAGCAGGTCGAGAACCTCGACGCGGAGCACGTCGCCCGGTTCGGCCCCGTCGACCGCGATGGGCCCGGTGACCACGTGCGGCCCGTCGGCGTCGTAGTCGTGGGCGACGTCGGAGGCGGCCAGGTCGCGGGCGTCGGCGAGGACCCCGTCGGCGGGTACGTCGAACTGCTTGAGGTACGCGACCGGGTCGCGGCCCTGGTCCTCCAGGATCCCCTCGTGGCTGAGCGTGTCGATCGTCACCGTCTCGCCGGAGCGGATCCGCAGGACGGGTTCGTGCCGCCGGGCGGGCAGCCGCCCCCACAGGCAGGTGTCGGGTGTGCTGGGCAGGTAGTGGGTTCCAGCGATCGGGCCTTCGTGCGGCTGGAGCATGGGATCCTCCGGGAGGGGTGACACCGGCTGGCGGTGCGATGGGCGGCGTGCGGCGCAGGGGGCCCGTGCTCGCGGTGCAGCGGCGTGGCCGCGCCCTGTCGACGTTCGGCATCGTGGCCAACGAAACCGCCGTTGCGTGTTGCGCCCGTATTAACAGCGAGTAACCCGGTGCCGGAGTATCTCCTGCTCTTGACAGGTGGCGGGCCCGGATAGCAGCATCGTGGTGCGAGACGCTGTCTCGCATGACGTAGAAGGCGGTGAGGTGATGGCGCAGCAGACGCCGGTACGCCCGCTCGGTGCACCCGGTGACGGCGCGATGATCGACGAGGACTGGGAGGCGCTGCGGTTCCGCGTGCACCGCTCGGCGTACCGCGAGCCGGAGGTGTTCGCCGAGGAGATCGCGCGGATCTGGGGGCACACCTGGCTCTACCTCGGTCACGAGACGGAGATCCCGAAGGCGGGCGACTTCAAGACCCGCACGCTGGGCGGGCGTCCGCTGATCTTCTGCCGCGACGCCGACGGCGAGGTGCGGGTGTTCTTCAACTCCTGCACCCACCGGGGCACCGTGCTGTGCCGGCACAGCGAGGGCAACACCAAGTTCTTCCAGTGCTTCTACCACGCCTGGGCGTTCAGCAACTCCGGGGAACTGGCCGCGCTGCCCGGCGACGACGCGTACCCCGACGACCCGGCCTTCCGGGCGTCGATGGCGCTGCGTCAGGTGCCCCGCCTGCAGATCCACGAGGGCTTCGTCTTCATCGCCTTCGACCCCGACGTGCCCGACCTGCTGACCCACCTCGGCCCGGCGGCGCACTACATGTCGCTCACGGCCAAGATCGGCGAGCGCGGCATGACCACCCTGCCCGGGGTGCAGCTCTACAGCGTCAAGGGCAACTGGAAGCTGGCCGTCGAGAACGCGATGGACGGCTACCACTTCGCCCCGACGCACAACACGTTCGTCGGCTACCTGCGCGAGACCGGCTTCGCCGTCACCGACGACGACCAGTACGCCTACGACCTCGGCGGCGGCCACGGCCTGCTCGTCCTCACCGGACACAACGGCCGCATCGGCATGGTCTGGGAGCCCCGCTTCGGCGAGGAGGAGAAGGAGCGCACCGTCGTCAAGCGGCGCGAGCTGGAGGCCCGCCTCGGGCCCGAGCTCGCCGCCGAGGTGGCCGACGCCAGCCGCATCCTGTTCGTCTTCCCCAACCTGCTGCTGTTCGACCTGGAGGCGCTGACCATCCGGCAGCTCGAACCGGTCGCCGCCGACCGCACCGACGTGCGGGCGTGGCAGTTCGTCGAGGTCGGCGAGCCCGAGTCGGTGCGCGCGCTGCGCATCAAGACGATGGTCAGCTTCGTCGGGCCGGGCGGCCTGGCCACCCCCGACGACATCGAGGCGTACGAGGCGGTGCAGCGCGGCATCATCGCCACCGCCGACGCGGCCGACCCCGCCCACGACTGGAGCGACATGTCGCGCGGCATGGCCAACGAGAAGCAGGGCAACCAGGGGCGCTCGATCGACGAGGGCGCGATGCGCAGCTTCTGGCGGCACTGGGCGCACGTCGTCGGCGCGTCCACCAGCGTGGCCGGCGCGCCGCCGGCCGGTGCCCCGGCGAGCGGCCCGGCCGCCGCCAGGGCGGGGGAGTGAGCGCCGTGACGTCGACCAACGGCAGCCGTGGGGGAGTGGTGAGTGTGGAGTCGCGCGAGGTCACCCGCGCCGAGGTGGAGGAGTTCCTCTACCGCGAGGCCCAGCTGCTCGACGAGTGGCGCCTCGACGAGTGGTTGACCCTCTTCGAGCCCGGCGGCCGGCTGGAGGTGCCGACCACCGACTGGGCCGGCTGGGACGCCACCACCGCCGGATACTTCGTCGCCGACGACTACGAGCTGATCCGGGCCCGGGTCAAGCGGCTCAAGAGCCGCAAGGCCCACGCGGAGAACCCGCACTCGCGCACCCACCGCATGGTGTCCAACGTGATCCTGCTGGAGGCCGGCGCCGAGACCGTCTGGATCACCGCGAACTTCGTCATCCACCGCTACCGCGACGGCGGCGCCTACACCTACGTGGGCCGCTACGAGCACGTGCTCAAGGTCGAGGCCGACGGGCTGCGGTTCCGGGTGCGGCGGGCCGTGCCGGTGATGGAGTCCATGGACCCCGGCGCCCGACTCAGCTTCATCCTCTGAGCCGGCCGCCATGATCACCCACATGCTCGTGTTCCGCTTCCGCGACGACCTGCCGCCCGGCGCGGCCGAGTCCGTCCTGGCCGAGCTGGAGACGTTCCCGTCGCAGTATCCGGCGATGCGCAACTGGCGCAGCGGGGCCAACGTCAGCACCCGCGACGACACCATGAGCCACGGCTTCGTCGTGGAGTTCCCCACCGAGCAGGACCTGCTCGACTACCTGCACAGCGACTCGCACGAGCGGTTCGTCCGGGAACGCTGGCGTCCGGTCGTCGAGCGCCAGGCCATCGTCAGCTTCCCCACCGCCGGGGACCACCAGCACACCGAGAGGGGTAGCAGATGACCACCGAGGCCGCCGCCCGCCGCCGCGGGCCGTACGGCATGGAGTACGCCCGGATCGAGGTGCCGGACCTGGCCGCCTCCATCGAGTTCCTCCAGTACCACGTCGGCCTGCAGCTGGAGCAGCACGACGACGAGTACGCCTTCCTGCGCGCCGACATCGAGCACCACAGCATCGAGCTGGTCGCCGCACCGCAGCGGGAGGTCTCCTGGACCACGGCGGTCGGGTTCAGCGTCGAGTCCGACGCGGTCCTCGACGACCTGCGGGAGCGGGTCACCGCGGCCGGGCACGAGGTGCTCGAGCTGGCCGACCGGGTCAAGGGCCTCGTCCAGCGCGGCTTCGCCGTCAAGGACCCCAACGGCCTGATCGTCGAGCTGTTCACCGAGTTCGCCGAGTACGCCGAGCCGCCGCTGATCGAGCTGCGCCCGCTGGACCTGGTGCACCCGTTCCTCGCCACCGAGAAGTACGAGGAGACCCTGCGCTTCTACACCGAGGTGCTCGGCTTCCTCGTCTCCGACTACGTCGGCGACGTGACGGCCTTCCTGCGCAGCGAGGACCGCTACCACCACAGCCTGGCGATCCAGCGCAACAAGGAGTTCTACGTCGCGCACCTGTGCTTCATGATGAAGAGCTTCGACCACGTGATGCGCGGCCGGGCGCGGGCCCAGTACAAGCAGGTGCCCATCGCCTCGGACCTGGTCAACCACTCCGCGTCGACGTCGATCGCCTTCTACATGCACGACCCGGTGCACGGGCCGCGCTACGAGCTGTGCGACCGGCACCGGGTCTTCACGCCCGAGGAGCACGAGACCCACCGGGCCCGCCGCATGTCGGTGGACCCCCGCAACATCGACGTGTGGCGGCCGGCCGCCGACGACTGGGGCCGGTTCTGACCCCACCGCATCTCGTCGCGCGCCGGTCCGGCGGCGGGCCCCTGCCGGCCCGTCAGCCGGGCCGGCGCGCGAGGGTGGGCAGGCCGAACACGACCGGCACGCCGGGGGAGTAGAGCACGCTCACCGGCGCCTCGGTGGGCGCGGGCAGCCCGGCGGCGGCGACCAGCTCGTCGTCCAGGCTCAGCAGCTCGGCCCGGTGCAACGGCCAGCGGGGATGCCAGTTCGGCAGGTGCAGCGTGCGCCCGTACGCCCGGGTGTGCAGCCCCCAGCGGGCGGTGAGGAAGTGTTCCAGGGGCGTCGGGTCGGCGATCGGGTCGCCGACCCGGACCACCATGCGGCTCGCCGCGCCGGCCGGGCCGGGCCAGCGGCGCCGGCAGCGGTACGTGAGGGTGTCGCCGTCGCGGTCCAGCCGCATCCTCGACCACAGGTACGGCAGCCGCAGGCTCGCCCGGGCGACGAGCACGGGAACCAGCCGGGACGCGTCGAGTGACCGGAACACCACGGCCCGCCGCCCGGCGTCGTCGACGGAGTAGAGCCGGACGTTGGTCTCCCAGAAGGTGCCGAGGTAGGGCACCCCCGGCCCCCGGCCGAGGCCCAGCCCGACCATCCGGAAGCCGACGAGGCCGACGTGGGCCGCCCCGTCGAGGGTGTCGGGGCGGGTGCCGGCGGGCAGCAGCGGCGCGACGAGTTCCGGCGCGACCGCCCAGTGCACGAAGGTCAGGTCCGTCCAGCGTTGCCGCAGGCTCGCCCGGGGGAACGCCCGGACGGGGGCGGGGTCGACCGGCTCGATGTCCAAGCCCCCATCATCCTCCCCGACGACCTGCCCGCAACCCGCTGGACGGCCGTGACGGTCTGGGTCGATCCGTGGCGCTGCCCGTACTCGAACCAGGTCACGGTCACCTCGAGGATGCTGGGAAAGCGCTTTACAGCTCGTCCGCGCCGTGCCACGATATGGCCCCGTAATATAGGCACATCTCGATGGCTGGCCCATCCGCAGGCCAGGACCCCTGGGAGAGTCAGCGTGAACGTTCTGTCGAGGCGGCGGCGAGTCCTGTCGGTGGCCGCCGCCGCCCTCACCACCGCCACCACGGTCGTCGCGGGCGTCGCGACCACCGGCTCCGCGCAGGCCGCGGCCGGCTGCCAGGTCACCTACGCGGTGGCCAGCCAGTGGGACGGCGGCTTCAGCGCCACCATCAGGATCAAGAATCTGGGGGACGCCGTCACCGGATGGCGCCTGGGCTGGACGTTCACCGCCGGTCAGGCCGTGATCCAGTCGTGGGGCTTCACCGCGAGCCCGGCCAGCGGCAACGTGGTCGCGACGAACGTGGACTACACCGCGTCCATCCCGACCAACGGCGCGGTGGAGGTCGGCTTCAACGGGTCCTGGAACAACTCCAGCAACCCCGCGCCGACCGTCTTCACCCTCAACGGGACCGCCTGCACGGGCACGACCGCGCCCACCACCGCCCCGCCGACGACCCCGCCGCCGACCACTGCGCCCCCGACCACTCCGCCGCCGACGACCCCGCCCGCGACGACCCCGCCGCCGGCCGGGACGCCGACCGTGGCGGCCGACGGCACCGGCACGTACCGCACCGTGCAGGCCGCGATCAACGCGGTGCCGACGAACAACAGCTCGCGGGTCACCATCACCATCAAGCCGGGCACCTACCGCGAGGTCGTCACGGTGCCGGCCAACAAGCCCCACATCACCCTGCGGGGCCTGGGCTCGTCGCCGTCGAACACCGTGCTCGTCTACAACAACTACGCCGCCACCCACGGCACCTTCAACAGCGCCAGCATGTTCGTCTACGGGGCCAACTTCGTCGCCGAGAACCTGACGATCTCCAACGACTACGTCGAGAACTGGAACAACAGCGACCAGCAGGCGGTCGCCCTGCACCTCAACGCCGACCGGGCGGTGCTGCGCAACGTCCGGCTGCTCGGCGACCAGGACACCTTCCTGGTCAACGACAACACCCGCGCCTACGTGGTCGACTCCTACGTGGAGGGCACCGTCGACTTCATCTTCGGCGGCGGCACCGTCGTGCTCGACCGGGCCTCGATCTACGAGAAGCGGTCCACCGGCGGGCCGATCACCGCCGCCCGCACGCCCGCCAACAAGACGTACGGGATGCTGATCTACCGTTCGACCATCACCGGCGCGACCAGCAACACCACCACCCTCGGCCGGCCGTGGGGCCCGACCGCCCAGGTGCTGTACCGGGAGTCGTCGCTCAGCGGGACCATCAAGACGGCGCAACCCTGGACCGACATGTCCGGCAACGTCTGGCAGAACGCCCGGTTCCTGGAATACCGCAACACCGGGGCCGGTGCGGGCGTCAACAGCAACCGTCCGCAGCTCAGCGACTCGCAGGCGGCCAACTACACGCCGCAGAAGTACCTCGCGGGCTCCGACGGCTGGAACCCGATGTGACCCGCCCGGGGGCTGGCGACCGAATGTGACAATGACGTCGACGGTGGGTGCCGGCGAGTCTGCGAGGTGCACGTGAACCTGGCCGAGTTGGGGATCACCGCGGCGACCACCCTGGTGGCCGTCGTGCTCGGGGGCTGGCTGACCGTCCGCGCCCAGGACCGGTTGTGGCGACGGGACCAGCAGCGGCAGTGGCGGGACATCCGGCTCGCCGCCTACCGTGACTTCCTGACCGCGTTCCGGGAGTACGTCGCGTACGTGCTCCGCCCGGACGCGCGGGTCGTCGCGGTGCCCCGGCCGCGACCGCCGCACGACCCGATGCCGTTCTTCGACGACGAGGGCAGCGCCTACCGGGAGCGCCTGGAGGCCACCAAGACGGCGGTGCGGCTGGTCGCCGACGGCCCGGACACCGTCCGGGCCGTCAACGCGATGGTCCGGCACGCCCGGCTGCTCGCCGCCGACCGGGCCGCGCACGACGTCGACGCCGTCCCGCCGGAGCGGTTCGAGGGGCTCTGGGTCGCCGAGCGCGAGTTCGTGCTCGTGGCCCGGCGGGAGCTGGGCATGGCCGGTGACTTCGAGATCGGCGACCGGCCGGGCGGTGACGCGGCGCGGGCCGCCGCATCACCGCTGGCGGCCTGGACCACCCCCGGCGCGCGGGTCACCCGTCCAGAAGCCGGATGACCCGTGGAGCGAAGGCGTCCCGTCGCACGTGGGCGAAGCTCTGCCGCACCATGGCGTGCGGCGGGCGGTCGGCCTCGTACCGCACGCGCTCGGAGATCTTGCGCTGGAACTGGTCGAGCGCGGGCGCCACGTCGAGCCCGTCCCAGAGGACGTCCGGGCGGGGCAGCAGCATCGTCTGGAAGAAGCCCGGGCAGTAGGAGTCGAAGTCGTCGATGTAGTAGACCCGGGGCGAGGTGAGGTGGCCGCCCTCCGTCGCGACCGTGTCGAGCGGCAACTGGTAGCTGCGCCCGGCGAAGGTGCGGTGGTGGTCCCGCCGGGTGACCGGCGCCTCCCGGTAGTCGTGCACCGTCCGGCGGGCCCCGGCGGCGTCCCGGCGCAGCCGCGGCGTGGAGGCCACGAGGACGTAGTCCAGCACGGGCCGGGTCAGGAAGTGCAGGCTCACCAGGTAGTCGGACGCCGCCACCCCGGCGGGCAGCATCGGGTCCGGGGCGCCGTCCGCCCACAGCCGCAGCTTGTGGCTGAACACCGTCCGGCCGTCGTCGAGGCCGCCGGTGAACACCTCGGCCCGGTGCCGCATCCGGTCGAGGTCCGCCGCCGGGACGCCGGGCAGCGCCGTCGCCAGGAGCCCGTCCACGCAGCCCAGGATCGCCGGATCGTCGACGACGACCACGAAGTCGAGGTCCGAGGCGGCCGTCCCGTTCCGGTTCCCCCGGACGTTGTGGAAGCGGCCGTAGCTGGTGGAGCCGATGAGCAGACCCGAGGTGCCCGTGCCGCGCAGGGCGTCGCGCAGCCCCCGGGCGTCGCGCCGCCGCCGGCACGTCTCGACGAGGGCCTCGAACAGCCCCGGCTGCCGGCGGCCGGTCGGATCGTCGCCGCCGCCCGGGGTGAAGCGGTCGTCCTCGTAGTACGCCCGGAACAGCTCCTCGTCGACGATCTCGTGGCCCTCGACGTCGGCGAGCACCGCGAGGCCGTGCTCGACCAGCTCGTCCTCGTGCCCGGCGTAGCTCGACGAGACGTCCAGGATCGCGTCGGCGAGCGCCTCCCGGAGCACGGCGGGCACGCGCGCGCCCCCGCCGTCGGCGAACTGGACGTGCTGGCGGTGCAGCCCCCGCACGTGCCGCCAGTCGGCGCGGCGCTCGGCGGCCGGCAGCAGGTCGGCCAGCGGGCGTCCGGGGCGGGGGCGCGGCGCGACGACCTCCGTCGCCAGCGGCGTACGCGGGACGGTGGTGGGCCGCATGGCGGAAGGGGTGCCGGACATGTCGCTCACGCTCCTCGACTCGGCCGCCGCACGTGCGGCGGGCTGAGTCGATCCGAACACCGCTCCAACTTGTACGGTGGAAAGTGGAACGGAACCGGAAAGTCGATCATGGGGGACCGGTGGGCGACGACGAATCCGACCTCGTCAAGGATCTCAGATACCTGCGCAAGGGCGCGGGCTGCACGCCGAAGCGTTTCGCCGGCGCCGGCGCCGTGGTCGACGCCGTGGGGGGCCGCGGGCTGCCGGTGGAGACCAGCTTCGAGCGCTTCCGGTCGGCGGTCATGTCGCTCGGGGACATTCCCCAGGGGCCGGCGCTGTGGGCCGCGTACGACCTGACCGGCGAGGCCGGCGGCAGCCTGGAGGGCCGGCGGGCCGCGTACGGCCGGTCGGTCGGCCGCAAGCCGGACGCCGTCCGGATGTGGGAGGACGAGGCCGTCGACGTGCTGGCGTTGCGGCTGGTGTCCCGCTTCTACGCGGGCGCGCCCACCCCCGGGGACTTCCCGGTCCCGCACGGCGGCCTGCTGATCCGCGACCTCGACGTGGTCTGCCTCATCGAGGACCGCAGGTTCGTCGAGTCACGGCAGCGTCGGGTCGTCATCTCCCTGGTCGACGCGGCGGAGACCTTCCAGTACGGCACCTACAGCCCGACCGAGCTGTCCGACGTGTCCGGCGCCGAGGCGACCACCCGGCAGCTGCCCGGAGGCACCCTGCACGACCTGCGCTTCCCGCGGCCGGTGGGGGTGGGCGCGGCCCACGAGTTCAGCTTCCGGGAGCGGGTGCCCGCCGCGCACCGGTCCGCCGAGGCCCCGGCGGTCGACCTGTCCGGGCAGACCTTCGAGGCACCGACCCTCACCTACCGGGTCGGGGTCCGCTTCGTCGGGGACCGGCCGGACGCCGTGTGGGGATACGACAAGCTGAGCCGGATCGCCCGGCCGGGAGAGCCGGACGAGGGGGTGCGCATCGTGCCCAACGACGCGGGCCTGGTCTCGATGACCTTCCACCACTGCTACGGCGGGCTCGCCTCGGGGATCGCCTGGCGGTGGTGACGCGGGCCCGAGGTGGTGCCGGGTTCACACGAGCGACTCCTCGCCGCTGCGGGGGCGCACCGGCGTGCCCCGCACGCCGAAGCGCATGGCGCCGTCCGCGATCCGCCCGTAGCGCAGGGCGACGAGGTCGGACGGATAGTTGCGGCGGACCCGCCAGGGTGGCCGTTCGCCCTGCTTGGGCAGGCTCGCGGCGGCCCGGCGCACGTATCCCGACGTGAGGCCGACCAGGGGGCGGACGGCTTCGGCCCGGCCGTCGACGTGGGGCGCGGCCCACGCGAGCCCGCGGCGGTCCAGGTGTGCGAGCAGCCGGCACACGTACTGCGAGGTGAGGTCGGCGCGCAGCGTCCACGACGCGTTCGCGTAGCCGACGCACCAGGCGAGGTTCGGCACGCCGGACAGCATCATGCCCTTGTACATCAGCGTCCGGCCCGGGTCGACCGGCGTGCCGTCGACGTCGAGGGCGATCTCGCCCAGCGCGACCATGCGCAGGCCGGTGGCGGTGACGACGATGTCGGCGGGCACCGTCTCGCCGGAGGCCATCCGCAGCCCGTCGGGGACCAGCGCGGTGACCTCGCCGGTGACCACGCTGGCGCGCCGTTGCCTGATGGCCCGGAAGAAGTCCCCGTCGGCGCTGAGGCAGAGGCGCTCGTCCCACGGGTCGTAGCGGGGGCGGAAGTGCGGGTCGAGCGGCAGCGCGCCGGCGAGTTCCCGGGCCACGCCCGCCCGCAACAGGGCCGCGGCGCGGGCCGGCCAGCGCCGCATGAGGTGGTAGGCGAGGGTCGTGACCGCGACGTTCTTGACCCGGGCGGCCCGGTGCACGGCCGCCGCCGGCAGCACCGCCCGCAGGGCGGCGACCATCCGGTCCCGGGTGGGCTGTGCGACGACGTACGTCGGCGACCGTTGCACCATGGTGACGTGCGCCGCCCGTTCGGCCAGCGCCGGCACGAGGGTGATCGCGGTGGCGCCGCTGCCGATCACGGCGATCCGCCGGTCGGCGTGGTCGAGGTCTTCGGGCCAGTCCTGCGGGTGCACCACCCGGCCCCGGAAGGTCTCCCGCCCGGGCAGGTCGATCTCGTGGCCGCCGGTGTAGCTGAAGTAGCCGCTGCACAGGTAGAGGAACCGGCACGACCAGCTGGCCGGCTGCCGCTGCGGGCCGACCTCGGCCTCCACGGTCCACCGGGCGTGCGCCGAGGACCAGGACGCCCGCACCACCCGGTGGTGGAGCCGGATGTGCCGGTCGAGGCCGGCGTCGACGGCCGTGCGGCGGATGTAGTCCAGGACGCCCGCCCCGTCGGCGATGGACCGCTCGCCGGTCCAGGGGCGGAACGGGTAACCGAGGGTGAACATGTCGGAGTCCGAGCGGACGCCGGGGTAGCGGAAGAGGTCCCAGGTGCCGCCGAGGGCGTCGCGCGCCTCGAGGACGAGGAAGGAGGTGCCCGGTCTTCTGGTCTGTAGTCGGTAGGCTGCGCCGATGCCGGACAGGCCGGCCCCGACGATGACGACGTCCACGTGCCGCACGGTCATGACTACGCGCTCCGCTCAGGGAGTGGTCAGGAAGGCTGGTTGCGCGCGGTGCGGGGGGCGGTGCTCGGATGTCACGGGCGGATGCCAGCGTAGGAGAGGGTGTGTGCAGTGTCAACATCGCGGTCGGGTCCCTTCCACCACGGCAATCTGCCGCACGCCCTGCTCGACGCGGGGATGGAGCTGCTGCTGGCCTCCGGTGAGCCAGGGGCGCTGTCGCTGCGGGAGGTGGCGCGCCGCGCCGGGGTCTCCGCGAACGCCCCGTACCGGCACTACGCGGACAAGGACGCGCTGCTCACCGCCCTGGCGGTGCGCGGATACGACGCCCTCGCCGAGTGCCTCTCGGCCGCCGACGGCGCGGGCGGCGCGGCGGAGGCGATCCCCGCCATGGCTGAGGCGTACGTGCGGTTCGCCCTGGACCGCCCGGGGCTGTTCCGGCTGATGTACGCCTACCCGTGTGGACGGTCGAACGCCGAGGCGCTCGCCGCGGCCGCGAGGTGCATGGCGGTCATCGAGGGCCGGCTGGCGCGAGAGGTGCCGGCCGGGCGGCGGCCCGCGGCGCTGCTCGCCACCTGGTCGCTCGTGCACGGCCTCGCCTCGCTCCTGCTGGAGGGGCGGATCGTCGTCGGCCCCGGAGGTGTCGCCGAGTTGGTGCGCGCGACCGTGGCCGAGTTGACGCCGATGGGCGCGGAGGGCGTGGCCGACGGGTGAGCGGAAACTGTCCGGTTTCCGTCAATGATTGGTCGTGACGGCGTATCCGACGGCCCGTCGGGCCATTTTGAACGGTTATAGGTGTCGATTCCCTGGCTTGGCGCGTCGCGTCCGTCCTCAGTGGCTTCGATGTTATCAGAGCGTGAACAGATTTCACATCGTGAAAAATTTGCATCCGGCACCGTAAGTGCCGGGTTGCTGGCAGTAACTTGGCGAAGGTTGAGTGCAGCTTCGGGGGGAATCTGAGCTGTCCTGTCTGACATGTGTGGCCATCGGAGGCCGCGCTTCCCCTTTGTTGTTCCTTGCTGGGTGAGCCGGATCGTGGGCTCCCGCAGAGCGGGCGATTCGATTCGGCGCTAAGTCGTGGGCGATTCACATTCCCGTTTGCCGAGAACGTGCGATTGGTGGTGTAGGTGGCCTTGGCGACTTCTGGCGCGAGGATGATCGGCATCGGCACATATCGACCACGGACAATTGTATGTAACGATGATCTGGTGCGGGGCACGACCTATACGGACGACTGGGTCAGGCGCCGCACCGGCGTCGTACGACGTGGACACGCCGCCGCGGACGAGACCATCACGGAAATGGCCAGCCGGGCCGGCAGCCGGGCGCTGGCCGCCGCCGGCATCTCCGCCGACGCCGTCGACATGGTGCTCGTCGCCTCCATGTCGGACCTCCGGCAGACCCCGGCGGCGGCCCCCGAGATCGCCTTCAGGCTGGGGGCCCGGCGGGCGGCGGCACTCGACATCGACGCCGCCTGCGCCGGGTTCAGCTACGGGGTGGGCATGGCCGACGCGCTGGTCCGCGCCGGGACCGTCCGGCACGTGCTGCTGATCGGCGTCGACCGGATGACCGACCTGGTCTCCCGCGAGGGCAGCGCCGCGCTGCTGTTCGCCGACGGCGCCGGGGCCGTGGTCATCGGCCCCGGCGACACGATGGGGATCGGGCCGACGGTGTGGGGCGCCGACGGCGCCCGTCGCGAGCTCATCGCCCACGGGGCGAGCTGGCGGGACTACCGGGACCGACCGGAGCAGCCCTGGCCGACCATGCAGATGGCGGGGCGTGAGGTGTTCCGCTGGGCCATCGACACCGTTCCGGAGCTCGGCCGGCGCGCGGTGGAGGCAGCGGGCCTGGAGATGGCCCAGGTCAGGGCGTTCGTGCCGCACCAGGCCAACCTGCGCATCATCGAGCGGGCCGCCGAACGGCTCGGCCTGTCGGCCGACACCCCGGTCGCCGACGACATCATCAACGCCGGAAACACCTCCGCGGCGTCCATCCCGCTGGCCCTGGAGCAGCTCCGGCAGGCCGGGCGCGCCCACCGCGGCGACTGGGCGCTGCTGGTCGGCTTCGGTGCCGGGCTGGCCTACGCCGCCCAGGTCGTCCAGGTGCCGTGAGTCCCGGCGTCCGGCCGGCGGCGCGGTCCCCGCCACCGGCGAACGTCATCACCGAGGTCGTCCAGACGGGGGAGAGCAATGCCATTCATCGACAACACCGCCGCGACGCCGCGGCGTCGTGAACTCGACCAACTGCGTACGGTGTTCGACCTGGCGGGGTCCGGCACGGCCTGGGCCTTCGTCCGGGGCGATCCCGGCACCGGCAAGACCTGGCTGCTCAACGCGGTCGCCGAGGAGGCCGCCGGGGAGGGCTTCCTGGTGCTCCGGGGCCGGGGCAGCGAATACGAGCGACACGTGCCGTTCAGCCTGCTGGTGCACGCGCTGGACGACTACCTCGACGGCCTGGGCGGCGACCTGCTGGCCGGGTTGGGCGACAACCGGGTGGCCGACCTCGCGCGGGTCTTCCCCTCGCTGAGCGGCCGGGACCAGACCTGCCCGCAGGCGGCCCAGGACAACAACTACCGCGCCCACCGGGCGATGCGGGCGCTCGTGGAGCGGCTCGCCGAGCCGTCGGGCCTCGTCCTCGTCCTCGACGACCTGCAGTGGGCCGACCGGGAATCCGTGGCCTTCCTCGCCCACCTGCTCGAACGGCAGCCCAAGGGCCGGCTGCTGCTGCTCGCCGCCTGGCGCAGCGGGCCATGCGAGGGGCCGCTGGTCGGCCTGTGCCTGTGCACCGAACAGCCCGGCGTCGCCGTCGAGCTGGAGCCGCTGCCCGACCGGGAGGCCGAGGCGTTCCTGACCGCCGTACGCGGCCCGCGCCGCCGGGCCGAGCTGCTGCGCCTCTGCGGCGGCAACCCCTGCTACCTGCGGGCCCTGGCCGAGCAGGGCGGCCGGCCCGTCGACCGCCTTCCCGACCGGATCGTCACCGTGCTGCGCTGGGAACTCGGCCGCCTCAGCGAGCCCGCGCGGCACCTGCTCACGTCCGCGGCGATCGTGGGGGAGACCTTCCACCTGGAACTCGTGCGGGCCGTCAACGGCACCACCGACGAACAGACCCTCCTGGCGGCGGACGAGCTGGTCTCCTCCGGGCTGATCAGGGAGACCGACGTACCGCGTGAGTTCGCCTTCCGGCAGCCGATCGTCCGCCACGGGGTCTACCAGCTCGCCTCGCCGGGCCGCCGGGTGTCCGGCCACCGACGGGCCGCCGAGGCGCTGCGCGGCGCTCCCGCCCGGCGGCGTGCCGTGCACCTGGCGGCGTTCGCCACCCCGCCGGACCCGGAGGCGGCGGCCACCCTGACCGAGGCCGCGCGGGAGACCATGGACGTGGACCCGGCACGGGCCGCCGAGTGGTTCCGGACCGCCCGCGCCCTGGAACGGGACCCGGTGGCCCGGCACGAGGCGCTCCTGGGCCAGGGCGACGCCGCCGCGGCGGCCGGGTTGCTGCAGCAGGCCCGCGCCGCATACGACCGGGCCTGGTCGCACGAGCCCGGCCGACGCCCCGACGGCCGGCTCGAACTGGCCCGCCGGCTGGCCATGGTGGAGCTCCTGACCGGACACCACACCAGGACGCGGGAGCGGGTCCGGGCGCTGCGCGCGGAGGCGGACAGCGCCGACACGGAGGCCGTGGCGCTGCTGTCGGCGCTCGGGGCCTGCGCCGCCGCCCAGGCGGGCGACTCCGCGGAGCTGCAGCGGCTGGCCGCCGAGTCGCTCCAGCACGCCCGCACGCCCCCCGCCCGTGCCCTGGCCAACGGTCTCGTCGGCCTCGGCCAGCTCCAGCAGCACGCCATGAACCAGGCGCTGGCGGCCCGCGTCGCGGCCCGGCGGGAGCTGGCCCTGGTCTGCGACCGGGAGCTGCCGGCGCACCCCGAGGCGCTGCTCGTCCCGGCGCTGCTCGAACTGTTGATGGGCGGCTACGCCGAGGCCATCGTGCTCGTCGACCGGCTGCTGTCCTACCGGCGGCCCGCCCCGGCCGCCTGGTGGCGCGCCCCGGCGCTCTGGATCGCCGCCCGGGCCCGACTCGCCCTCGGGGAGCCGGCGGAGGCGGCGGAACTCGTCGAGGCCGCCGTCGAACTCGCCGAGGACGGGCAGGCGCGGGCCGTGCTGCCCTGGGCGCTGCTGACCGCCGCCGAGCTCCGTACGCTGGCCGACGACGACGACGGCGCGGTTCGGCTGGCGCTGGAGGCCGTCGCCGCGACCGGCGACGACGACACCTCGCGGGCGCTGGCCGAGCAGTGGGCGACCATCGTCCGGATCGACGTGGGCGACGTCGTCGCCGACCTGGAGACGGTCGTGGCGCTGCGGCGGGTGGCACCCGTCGACCCCGTCAGCGACGGGGCGTGGCGCTGCTGCGCCGCTGCGGCGGCGCTCGGCGAGAACCGCTTCGACGAGGCCGACGAGCAGGCCCGCGCCGCCGAGGACGTCGCCCGGGCCACGGGGCTGCCGATGGCCACGGTCCACGCCCGACGGGCCCGGGCGATGGTGCACCTCGCCCGACGGGACGCGGCTGCGGCGGCGGAGTGCGCCCGCGCCGCCGCCCGGTCCGCCGCCGCGGCCGGCGCGCGCGTCGAGGCGGCCCGGGACATGCTCACCGAGGCCGCGGCGCTGGCCCTGGGCGGCAACCGGGCCGGCGCGGCGACCGTGCTGCGGGTGGCGCTCGACGAGTTCCGGGACTGCGGCGCGGTGCGCTACGAACGGGAGGCCGCCAGGGAACTGCGCCGGCTCGGCCGGCGCACCCCGCTGGGCCCGGTGCCGACGGTGGCCGACCAGCGCCTGCCGCTGTCGGACCGGGAGTGGCAGATCGCCGAGCTGGTGGCGGCGGGCCGCACCAACCGGCAGATCGCCGCGACCCTGCTGCTGAGCGCCAAGACGGTGGAGACCCACCTGACCCGCATCTTCGGCAAGCTCGGCATCACCTCGCGGGCCCTGCTCGCGCGAGCCGTGGAGCGGGAACGCATCCGGCGCCCCGCCACCCGGGCGACGGGCCGCCCCGACGCGTGGTCGGCACCCCGAACCCCCGCCCGACGCCGCGCCGGCTGATTCGGGGTGCCCGAGCGGGGTTCTCCGGATGGTCGGCCGGGGTGCCGGCCGACAGTCTGTATCCCGTGCCGCGGGGCGTCACGGCCCCGCCCGCACGACGACGACGTCGACGGCTCACCGCCGTCGACCGGGGGAGGTTGCGCATGACGCTCGATGACGAGTTGTACGACGACGTCACGACGCTGTTGGCGAACCACTGCGCCGTCGACCCGGCCCGGGTGGGGCCGACCACGCAGCTCTTCGACGAGCTGGGTCTCGACTCGCTGGACCTGATCGGGATGGCGCAGGCGCTGCAGAGCAAGTACTCGGTGGCCCTCGACAACGAGGGCATCGCCGAGATCCGGACCGTCGGCGACGTCGTCGCCTTCGTCCGCCGACGCATGTCGGACCGCGTGGCCGGCGCCGGCGCCGGCGAATCGACCGTCCTGGAGAGGTGACACATGCCCGCCTACATCACCGCGATGGGCCGCTTCCTGCCTGGCGAGCCGGTGCCCAACGAGGAGGTCGAGGACTACATCGGCGTCATCGGCCGGGCGACGTCCAACCTGCGGGAGCAGACCCTCGCCAACGCCGGCATCAAGACGCGGTACTACGCGATCGACAAGAACCAGCAGACCCGGTACTCGAACACCCGGATGGCGGCCGAGGCCGTGCGCGCCGCCGTCGCCCGGTCGGAGATCCAGCTCGACGACATCGACCTGATCGCCGCCGGCAGCACCATCCCGGACCTGATCGCACCGGGAATGGCCAGCATGGTGCACGGCGAGCTGGGCAACGCGCCGTGCGAGATCGTCTCGACGCACGGCGTGTGCAACTCCGGGATGATGGCCCTGAAGAACGCCTACCTCCAGATCAACGTCGGCGAGAAGCGCAACGCGATCGCCGTGGCCTGCGAGAACCCGACCCGCAGCTTCAAGAGCATCCGGAACAGCGACGTCCGCCCGGTGGACGAGGAGGGCTCCCTGGCGCTGGAGATGGCCTTCCTGCGCTACATGCTCTCCGACGGCGCCGGCGCGGCGCTCGTCCAGGACCGGCCCGCCTCCGCCGGGGTCAGCCTGCGCATCGACTGGCTCACCCTGACGTCGTATGCGAACACCGGCGACACCTGCATGTACTTCGGCCTGCCGAACAACACCTCCACCAAGGCGTGGTGGGACTACGACACCCCGGCCGACGCCCTCGCCGACGGCGCCCTGTCCCTGCGGCAGAACCTCGCGCTGCTGCCGCACCTGGTGAAGGTCGGCATCGACGAATACGAGCGGCTGCTCGCGGCCGGCCGGTTCGACCCACACACCCTGCGGTGGCTTCCCGCGCACTACTCCAGCGAGCGGATGAAGCAGATGGTGCTGCGCGAGATGGCCCGCCGCGGCACCCCCGGCCCGCCCGTCGACGTGTGGTACAGCAACCTGCCGCAGGTGGGCAACATCGGGTGCGCCAGCATCTACGTGATCCTGGAGGAGATCCTCTCCCAGGGGCTGGTCAACCCCGGCGACACCATGCTGTGCATGGTGCCCGAGTCGGGCCGGTTCTCCGTCTCGTTCATGCACCTGACCGCGGTGACCGCCGACGGGGAGGGCTGACGGGTGCCGGACGCCGCCTCGGCCCCGCCGACCGTGACCGTCTACTCCTACAGCCAGACCGGCCAACTCGACGAGGTCCTGGGTGCCCTGACGGCCCCGCTGGCGAAGGCGGGCGTCGAGGTCGACACCGTCACGGTCCGGCCGGTCACCCCGTACCCCTTCCCGTGGCCGGTGCGCCGCTTCTTCGGCATCTTCGGCGAGGCGGTCGACCCGGCGGCGCGGGTGCCGTACACCCTGGATCCTCCCACCGCGTCCCCGGGCGACCTCGTGGTGCTCGGCTACCAGGTCTGGTACCTCGCCCCGTCGATCCCCGTCCGGTCCCTGCTGGACAGCGGTCACCTCGCCGGGCGGGACGTGCTCGGCGTGGTCGCGTGCCGCAACATGTGGTATTCGGCGGCGCTGGAGTTCCGGCGGCTGGTGGAGGCGGCGGGCGGGCGGCTGGTGGGCACCGTGGCCGCCATCGACACCGCGCCGGCCGGGGTCACCTTCGTCACCACGCTGCGGTGGCTGCTGGCCGGCCGCCGGGGCCCCTTCTGGCGGTTCCCCGCGGCCGGCGTGAACGAGCGGGAGCTGACGCGGGTGCGCGACCTGGGCGAGGAACTCGCCGCCGTGCTCACCACGCCGGCCGCCGCGCCCCTCGCCCACCGCGTCGGCGACCTGCTGCACCGCCGGGACGCGGCACCGGTGGAGGTGCCGATCGCCGCCGGGGACCTGCTCGCCGGGGTCGCGTTCGGGTGGTGGGGGCGCCGGATCCGACAGCGCCGGACCGCCGGCGGGCGGGCGCTGCTGACCGGCGCCTTCGTCGGCACCCTGGCCGGGGCGATCCTGCTCGGTCTGCCGGTGCTCGTCGCGGCCCACGCCGTGAACCGGGGGGCGCTGTCCAGGGCGGTGCACCGCCGCCTGGCGCCGGCGCTCGTCGCCGCCGCAGGACCGACCGTGTCGGCAGGCCCACGGTGACGGACTCCCGTACCGAGGTGGCGATCGTCGGCGGCGGCCCCGTCGGCCTCGCCGCCGCACACGCTCTGGCGGCCCACGGCATCCGCTCGACGGTCGTCGAGGCGCGCGCCACCCCCGCCCGGCACCCGAGGGCCACCATGGTCAACGCCCGGACGATGGAGATCCTGCGCCGGTTCGGGCTCGCGGAGGCCGTCCGGCAGGCCGGGGTGCCCATCGAGGACATGCCCCGGGTGTCGTTCGTCCGTTCCCTTGCGGGCGTCCACCTCGGCTCGATCGAGCTGGTCTCCGACGCCGCCACGCTGATGCGGATGATGGCGCAGAGCCCCGTGCTGCCGACCATCTGCCCGCAGCACCGGCTCGAACGGATCCTCGCGGACGCGCTGCGCGCGAACCCCGGCGTGGAGCTTCGGACGGGCACGACGGTGACCGACCTCGTCGCCGACCCGGACGTCGGCGTCCGCCTCACCCACCGCGGCCCCGACGGCGTGGTCGGGCACGTCGAGGCCCGGTACGCCGTGCTCGCCGAGGGTCTGCACGGCCGGATCCGCAGCAGGGCCGGGCTGGAGGTGCGGCACCAGCCGCCGCTGGGCCGCCTGCTGGACGTGCACTTCGTCGGCGACCTCACCCCCTGGATCCGGGGCCGGGAGAGCGCCCTGTACTGGATCGTCAACCCCCGGGTGAACGGGGTGATCATCGCCGTGGACCCGCAGCGCAGAGAGTGGCTGCTGGAGGTGCCCGCGCTCGGCGACGACGCCGACGAGACGCTGTTCGCCCCCGACCGGGACCACGCGGCCCTCGTCGCCGAGGCGGTCGGCGCGTCGGTCCGGGTCGAGGTCCGCTCGGTCCGGACCTGGACCATGGGCACCACCGCCGCGCACCGGTGGCGGGACGGTTCCGGGCGGGTGTTCGTCGCCGGGGACGCGGCCCACACCTTCCCGCCCACCGGCGGCTTCGGCATGAACACCGGCATCCAGGACGCCCACCACCTGGCCTGGCGGCTGGCGGCGGTGCTGCGGGGCTGGGGCGGGGCGGGACTGCTCGACGACTACGAGCGGGAGCGCCGCCCGGTGGCCGACTTCAACGCCCGGCAGAGCGAGCACAACGCGCTGCTCATGCGGGACTTCCTGGAGCACGACGCCGCCCCCTACGCCACGGCCCTGGCCCGTGCCGGCGACGACGCCCGGGACGCCGTCGCGGCGCTCGCGCCGATGCTGGAACAGCACCGGCCCCACTTCGACTTCGCCGGGCAGGCCCTCGGCTTCCGGTACCCGTCGGCGGCGGACCGGGCCGCCGACGCACCCGCCGAGGTGGTACGCGACGTCGTGCGCTACCAGCCGGAGGCCGTGCCCGGGGCGCGCGCGCCGCACGCCTGGCTCGACTCCGCCACCCGCCGCGCCGCCGTGGAGGACTGGACCGCGACCGGCTTCGCGCTGTTCACGGCCGGGCCCGCCGACCGGTGGCGGCACGCCGTACGGGCCTGGCCGGGCCCCGTGCCGGTGGTGCTCGTCGCCGTGACGGACGCCGACGCACCGGAGTCGGCGGACACCGTCGCCGACACCACCGGGGCCTTCGCCGACGCCTACCGGCTGGCCCCACGGGAGGCGGTGCTGGTCCGGCCCGACGGGCACGTGGCCGACCGGCTGCCCGGCGAGGACCCGGAGCGGGAACTGGCGGCGGCGTTGACGGCCGCCGCGGGACTGTCGGCGACGACCGTCGGAAGGGCGGGAATCCGATGACCGAGACCGAGCGCCCGGAGGCCCTGGCGCCGGCGACCGAGGCCGGCCTGCGCTCCGGGGAACGGGCGGCCGTCCGCGCCGCCCTGGCCGACCTGACCCGCGCCCAGCTCGTGGCCTGGCTGCGCACCCCGGCGGGCGCCGAGGTGCTGCACGACGCGTTCCGGCGGATGCCGGACTTCTTCGTCCGCAACCTCCTCGGCGAGGAGACGGTGGCCCGCTGGCGGGTGCGCCGGCCGCCGGCCGAACCGATCGAGTACGACCTGGCGCTCGGGCCGCACGGGTGCGAGGTGCGGCCCGTCGCCGCCGACCGTGCCGCCGCGGTGACGCTCGTCTTCGACAGCGCCGCCTTCGTCGAGATGGCCAGCGGCGCCCGGCGCGGCGTCGACCTGATGCTGCACGGGCAGCTGCGGGTGCAGGGCGACGTGCAGCTCGCCATGCGGATGGAACGCATGTTCGGCCTCGACGGCGACGGGCCGCGATGACACCGACCCGTCGCCGGGTGGCGGTCACCGGGATCGGCCTGGTCACCCCGCTCGGCGTCGGCGTGGACGCGGTGTGGGACGGGCTGCGGCGCGGCTCGTCCGGGATCCGGCCCATCTCGCGGTTCGACGCGACCCGGCTGCCCGTGCAGATCGCCGGCGAGGTCGTCGACTTCGACCCGCACGACTGGGTGTCCCGCAAGGACTGCATCCGCCTCGACCGGGTGCTGCACTTCGCACTGGCGGCGGCGCAGCAGGCCGTCGACGACGCGGGCGGCCTCGCTGACCCGGACAGCACGGCCACCGTCGTGGGCAGCGCGATCGGCGGCGCCGCGAGCATCGAGCGGGGCGTGCACGTCGACATCGACCGGCCCCGGATGGTGTCGCCCTTCTTCGTGCCGAACTCGATCGCGAACATGCCGGCCGCGTTCGTCGCCCACCGGTTCGGCCTGCGCGGGCCCAGCTCGGCGCCGGTCACCGCGTGCGCGGCGTCGACCGACGCGGTCGGGCAGGCGATGCGGCTGGTCCGGGACGGGTACGCCGACGCCGCGGTGGCCGGCGGCGCCGAGTCCTGCCTCGTGTCGCCGATCGTCGCCGGCTTCGCGAACATGCGCGCCCTGTCCGTGCGCAACGACGACCCCACGGGGGCCTCACGGCCGTTCGACGCCCGCCGGGACGGCTTCGTGCTCGCCGAGGGCGCGGCGATGCTGGTGCTCGAACCGGTCGAGGCGGCCCTGCGCCGGGGCGCGCGCGTCTACGCCGAGGTCAGCGGGTTCGGGCAGAGCAACGACGCGCACCACATGACGGCCCCCGACCCCACCGGCCGGGGCGCCGCGGCCGCCATGACCGCGGCGCTGGCCGACGCCGGCCTCCCCGCCGGCCACGTCGACTACGTCAACGCCCACGCGACGTCGACGAAGATGGCCGACATCGCCGAGACGGTGGCCATCCGGCGGGCGTTCGGCGCGTACGCCGCAGCGCTGCCGGTCAGCTCGACCAAGTCGATGACGGGCCACCTGCTCGGTGCCGCCGGGGCCCTGGAGGCCGCGATCTGCGCGCTGGCCCTGCGGCACCAGTGGATCCCGCCCACGGTCAACCACCAGGTCCCCGATCCCGAGTGCGACCTGGACTACGTGCCCAACGTCGGCCGCTCCCGGCAGGTCCGCGCCGCCCTGTCGAACTCGTTCGCCTTCGGTGGCCACAACGCCTCGCTCGTGTTCCGCCGCCACCAACCCGAGGAGTGAGCATGGATCTCGAATTCGAAGCACGCTGCACCGCCCAGCTCAAGTCGCCCCTCATGGTCGGCGCCGGTCCGCTGGGGATCCGGATGGTCTTCCAGGTGGTCGAGGGCGAGCTCAGCGGGCCCCGGATCAAGGCCAGGGTGGTCGGCGCGGGGGCCGACTGGGTCCTGGTCGGCTCGGACAACTGGGCCCGGATGGACGTCCGCGCCCAGTTCGAGACAGAGGACGGGGCCGTCCTCTACGCGCAGTACCACGGCCTGATCGAGATGAACGACGCCACCGTCCG
Source organism: Micromonospora sp. PTRAS2 (assembly GCF_054052245.1). Lineage (NCBI taxonomy): Bacteria > Bacillati > Actinomycetota > Actinomycetes > Micromonosporales > Micromonosporaceae > Micromonospora > Micromonospora sp. PTRAS2. The sequence continues at coordinate 23,630 of NZ_JBSWBU010000006.1, read as the reverse complement.
GGCGCTCGCCGAGGGCACCCCCACCGAGTTCACCGACCACTACTTCCGCATCACCCCCCGCCTGGAGACGGGCGGCGAGGGATACGAGTGGGTCAACCAGGCCCTCTTCGTCGGCCAGGGCCGGTTCCTGCCCGGACTCGGCCTCGAGTACGAGATCTACCGGATCGTCTGATGGCCGGCGACAACTCCGTGCTCGTGGTCGGCGCCGGGCCCACCGGCCTCGCACTCGCCTGCGAGCTGCGCCGACGCGGCGTGCCCTGCGCGGTGGTGGAGGCCCGCGTCCGGCGGGGCGACCGGAGCAAGGCGATCGCGATCTGGCCCCGCGTCCTGGAGATCCTGGCCGACCTCGGCGCCGCCGACGAGGCGGTCGACCGGGGCATCCGGCTCGCCGGCGCCACGGCCTGGTCGCACGGCCGCCCGACGCTCTCCTTCGGCCTCCACGACCTGCCCAGCCGCTTCCCGTTCGGCCTGGTGCTGCCCCAGTACGAGACCGAGGAGATCCTGGAGCGCCGGCTCGCCGCGCTCGGCGGCGAGGTCGAACGCGGCGTCGCGTGCGTGGCGGTGCGCGCCGACCCGCTCGGCGTCACCGTCGTCCTGCAGCATCCCGGCGGCACCGAGGAACGCCGGGTCGGCTGGGTCGTCGGCTGCGACGGCTCCGATAGCGTCGTCCGGGCCGCCGCCGGCATCGCCATGCGTCAGCGGCTGGAGCCCGAGGGGTGGATCGGCGCGGACGTGCGGCTGAGCACCGCACTCGAACCGACGCGGGTCAACTACTTCCTCTCCGCCGGGGAGGTGCTGCACGTCGTGCCGCTGCGCGTGGGCGGCGGCACCCCGACGTGGCGCATCACGATGAACGTCGGGAAGACCCGGCCCGACCCCGCCGACTGGCCGCTGGAGCGCCTCGCGGCGGAGGCCGCGCGCCGCGCCGCCGTCCCCGTCCGGGTGCACGAGACGGAATGGGTGACCGGCTTCCGGGTGCGCCAGGGGCTCGCCACCCGGTTCCGGCTGGGCCGGGTCCTGGTCGCCGGCGACGCCGCCCACGTGCACAGCCCCGCCGGGGCGCAGGGCATCAACTCGGGGCTGCAGGACGCGGCCAACCTCGGCTGGAAGCTCGCCAGGGTGTGCCGGGGCAGCAGCCCCGCCGAGCTGCTGACCAGCTACGACCTGGAGCGCAGGCCCGCCGCGGCGGCCGTCGTCGCGGCGACCGACCGGGCGACCCGGGCCGGGACCCTGCGGTCCCCGGTGGCCGTCGGGGCCCGCGACGGACTGTGGCGGGCGGCGATGCGGCTGGGCGTGGTCGACCGGTACGCGGCGCCGGCGATGGCCGGGTTGACGCAGCGCTACCGGAAGTCGGCGGTCAGCCCGGGACGCCGACCCCTCCTGCCCTTCGCGCCCGGCCCCGGCGGGCGCCTGCCGAACGTGACGGTCGGCGACGCCCGGCTGTGGGACCTGCTCCCCGACGGCTTCTGCGTGCTCCTCGTCGGCCCGGCCGGGCCGGCCCCGCACGGGCTTGCGCCCGCGCTGCCGGTGCTGCGGCTGCCGCAGCCTGAGGTGGCGCAGGCGCTGCGGGTGCGGCGGCCGACGGCGGTCGTGGTCCGTCCGGACCGCTACGTCGCCCTGCTCTGCCCCGCCGACCGGACCGATGCCATCACCAGGTACGTCGACACGATCCAGGAGGTGCCCGATGCCCCGGGCCGGCGACATGATCGAGAACACGATGACCGGGGAGCGGGCGGTGTTCCGCTCGACCCGTCACGAGACTGACGGCAAGCTGCTGGAGGCGGACTACCACCTCACCGCCGGCGGGTACGTGGCGGCGGCGCACGTCCACCCCCGCCAGGAGGAGACCTTCGAGGTCCTGGAGGGCAGGGTCCGGATCCGCATCGGGGGCCGGGAGATCCTCGCCGAGCCCGGCCGGACGTACGTCGTGCCCCCGGGGGTCGCCCACCGGATCGTCAACCACACCTCGGCCTCGGCGCATCTCTACAGCACCCTGCGGCCGGCGATGCTCTCCGACGAACTCCTGCAGACGATGTGGGCGCTCGCCTCCGACGGCCGCACCAACCGACGCGGCATCCCCGGCCTCCTCCAGGCGGCGGTCAGCGGCGCGCACTTCCGGGGGGAGCTCTACCTCGCCGGGCCGCCGCTGTGGCTGCAGGACCTGGTCTTCCGGACCCTCGCCCCGCTCGGCCGCGCCCTCGGCTACCGCGGGGTGTACGAGTCGCGCACCGCACCGGTCCGTCGCCCCGTCGACTGACCACGCCTGTCAAACAGCGATCGGAAGAGGCGACCATGACCGGAACCACCTCCCCGCGCGTCGACGCGGCCCCGCCGATGCCGGGCCCGAAGCGGATTCCGCTGAGCGCGCTGCGCACCCTGGCCAACCAGCCGCCGCTGTTCTTCGCCGAGATGCGCGACCGGCACGGGCCGTTCGTTCGGCTGCCCCTGCCGCAGCGACCCATCTACCTGGTCAGCGACCCGCACGCCATCCAGGAGGTGCTCGTCACGGCGAACCGCTTCTACGGCAACGACATCCTGCGCAGCGCCGCCACCGGCCGCCGGGAGACGCCCCTGACGATGCTGCTCGGTCAGGGCCTGCTGACCAGCGACGGTGACCTGCACCGCCGGCAGCGACGGCTGATCCAGCCCCTGTTCCACCGGCAGCGCATCGCCGGGTACGCGGAGGACTTCGCGGCGCTGTCGGAACGCCACGTGCGGGACTGGCCGGACGGGGGCGAGGTGGACATGCTCCGGGAGATGGTCACCCTGACCCTGTCCATCGTGGCCCGCACGGTCTTCGACGTCGCCCTCGGCAGCCGGGAGGCGGAGACCATCCGCACCGCGATGCCGCGCAACGACGGGCCCCTGCGGTACGCCCTGATGCCGATGGGTGGCCTGCTGGCCCGGCTGCCCTCGCCGTCGAACATCCGGTTCTGGCGGGGCCGTGCCGCGCTCGACTCGGTGGTGTTCGAGCTGATCGCCCGCCGCCGGGACGAGGGCGCGGACGGCGCGGACCTGCTGTCGCTGCTGCTGCAGGCGCGCGACGCCGACACGGGCGAGCCGATGGACGACCGCCAGGTCCGCGACGAGGCGCTGACGCTGCTGATGGCCGGGCACGACACCACCGCCAACGCCCTGGCGTGGGCGCTGCACCTGCTGGTCGGGGAACCCGCCGCGCTGGCCCGGCTGCACCGCGAGGTCGACGAGGTGCTCGACGGCCGCCGGGCCACCCTGGAGGACCTGCCCCGGTTGAAGTGGACCACGGCCGTGTTCCAGGAGGCGTTGCGGATCTTCCCGCCGGTGTGGACCGTGGGGCGTCGCCCCCTGCAGGAGCGCGTCCTCAGCGGCTACCGCCTGCCCCCGGACGCGATGGTCATGATGAGCCCCTGGGTCGTGCACCGCGACCCCGTGCTCTGGGCCGACCCCGAGCGGTTCGCCCCGCAGCGCTGGCTGGAACCCTCCGGCGAGGACGACCCGCTCACCGGGACCGCCCTCGGCCCGGACCGTCCCAAGTTCGCGTACTTCCCGTTCGGTGGTGGCCCCCGGCAGTGCATCGGCAACGTCTTCGCCCAGATGGAGGCGGTCATCGCCCTGGCCACGATCTGCCAGAGCTGGCACTTCGCACCACTGGGCGGCCAGCGGGTGCAGCCTCAGGCGCGGATCATCGTGCGGCCCCGGCCGGGTCTGCGGATGCGGGTGCTGCGGCGGCGGGCCGGGAGCTGACCGGGATGGTCGTCCCCACGCACCGGCGGCTGCGCCTGCCCCCGCCGGTGCGGCCCGACCTCGTCGACGTGCACGGCACACCGGTGGCGGTCCGCCGCCGCGGCGCCGGGCCCGCGCTGCTGTTCCTGCACGGGGCGGGCCTCGCCGGTCGCTGGCTGCGGTTCCACGAGCTGCTGGCGCGACGCGCCGACGTCGTCGCGCCCGACCAGCTCGGCTGCGGCGACACGCCCCTGCCGGACTGGCTGCACGGCTTCGACGACCTGGTCACGCACTACGACGACCTGCGCCGCACGCTCGGCCTCCACCGGCCGTTCGACCTCGTCGGATACTCCTTCGGCGGCTGGGTTGCGGCGGAGTTCGCGGTGACGTATCCCCACCTGGTGCGCGCGCTCGTGCTGATCGCGCCGGTCGGCCTGGCCCCGCCCGACGGGCCGCCCGTCGCCGTCGACCCCTTCGCCGCCACGGACCGGGAACTGATCGAGCTGACCATGAACGATCTGCCCGCCGTGGGCGCGCTGCCCCGCGCCGCCCGGCGGCGTGGCCTGCACGCCGACCAGGCTGCCTACGCGCGGCTGTCCTGGCGTCGGCCGTACAGCCGGCGGTTGCCCCGCCTGCTGCGGCGGGTGACCGCGCCGGCTCTCGTCGTGGTGGGCGGCGCCGACCGGTACGTGCCGGTCGAGGTGCCGCGCCGCTACCACCGGCTGCTGCCCGACTCGCGACTGGCCGTGGTCGAGGCGGCGGGCCACGCGCTCGTGGTCGAGCGGCCCGACGCCGTCGCCGACCTGGTCGGCGGCTTCCTCGACGGGATCGGCAGCGGGTGATGCGCTTCTACCACCTCCTCACGGGGCCGGCCGGTCCGCCACCCGGGCGCACGGACCTCGGCGCGGGCCGCGACCTGCTCCCCGCGTACGTCGACGAGGCCGTCGCGGCCGAGGCGCTCGGCTTCGACGGCGTCTGCCTGGGCGCCCACCACCTCGCGTCGCACGCCCGGGCCGGCGACCCGAACGTCCTGGCCGCCGTCGTCGCCGCGCGGACCACGCGGATCAGGATCGCCGTCGTCGGCAACGCGCTGCCGCTGCACGACGACCCGTTGCTGTTGGCGCGGACACTGGCGACGCTCGACCTCGCGTCGGCGGGACGTCTCGACGCCGGCTTCGTGCGGGGCACCTGGGCCGATCTCCACTCGTCGCGGCTGGACCCGACCACCGTGGAGGAGCGGTTCTGGGAGGGGCTCGACCTGATCGTGCGGTCGTGGGCGGAGGACCGGCCCTTCCGCTGGGACGGCCGGCACCACTACCGGCCCCGGGTCGACGCCCCGGTGCGGCCCCGGCAGTCGCCGAGCCCGCCGGTCTGGCTGCTGACCGAGGCCGGTCGGCCGACCGTCGCCGAGACCGGCCGGCGGGGGCACTCGCTCGTGGTGCCCACCGGCCCCCGGTCCTGGGTCGTCGACGTCTGCCGGCGGCACCGGCAGGCGGCAGCGGCGGCCGGACGCGCCCCCGCCGACGTCGTGACCTGCGTGCCGGTCCACCTCGCCGAGCACGACGGGACCGCCCACGAGCAGGCGCGGGAGCAGTACGAACGCCTCCTCCGCGCTGCCGCGTCGACGCCGGCCGTCCCGCCGCCCGTGCCGGGCGGCCCCGGGCCCGACGGCACGCCGTGGGCGGGAGACCGGCCGGGTTTCCCGCCGCCGTCCTACGACGACCTCGTCGCGCAGGGCCACGTCCTCGTCGGCTCGCCCGGCACCGTCCGCGACCGGCTCTACGAACATCTCCGGGACACGGGCGCGGCCGTCCACGTCGGCGGCGGGGGCATCCTGGGCGCGATGCCGACACCGCTCCTCCGGCGGAGCATGACGATCTTCGCCCGGCGGGTGGTCCCCCGGCTCCGCCAGCTTTCCCGGCACCGACCCGCGCCGATCAGCCATGGGCCCGCCGGGCCCCCGACGGACAAGGAGTCCACCATGTCAGACATCTCCCTCGACCAGGCCCTCACCCTGCTCAGGGCGGTGGTCGACCACGCCGGGAAGATCGGCGCGGTCGTCGCGGCCGAGGTCGTCGACGCCTCCGGCACCACCGTGGCCGCCCAGCGGATGGACGGTTGCTTCCCGAGCGCGGGGCTGCTGGCGCGCAAGAAGGCGTACGGGGCGCTGAACTTCCGCGTGCCGACCCACGTCGCCGTCGAGGCGTTCCCCGAGCCGGTCAGGACGGCTTTGCTGGCGGCCGAGCCGGGCCTGACGTTCCTGCCCGGGGGAGTGCCCGTCCTGCGGGAGGGAGTGGTGGTGGGCGCGCTGGGGGTCACCGGCGGGGCCGGCGAGCAGGACGTCGCCTGCTGCGACGCCGCGCTGGAGGCGCTGGCCGACGGGGCCTGAGCCGCTGGCCGACGGCCGGATGCCTGCACCAGGGGCGGAGGGAGACTCCCCGCAGGGGAGCCGCCTCGCTCCGCAGAGGAATGGCCGCCGCCGGTCGTCCGACCGGCGGCGGCCATTCGCTGGCTGCCGGGGTTGCTCAACCCCGGGATCGCTCAGCCCCGCGTGCCGGCCCCGTCCGGAACGTGCGTCGCGCGGGACACGACCCGGTCGATCAGCCCGTAGTTGACCGCCTCGTCGGCGGTGAACCACCGGTCGCGGTCGGCGTCGGCCTCGATCTCGTCCACCGACTTGCCCGTGTGGCGAGCCGTCTCCTCGCGCAGCACCCGCTTGACGTAGAGCATCTGCTCGGCCTGGATGGCCACGTCGGACGCGACGCCCTGGATGCCACCGAGGGGCTGGTGCATCATGATCCGCGAGTGGGGCAGGGCGAACCGCTTGCCCTTGGTGCCCGCCGACGAGAGAACCTGACCCATCGACGCGGCGAGCCCGACGACCAGTGTCGACACGTCGTTCTCGATGAAGTCCATCGTGTCGCAGATCGCCAATCCGGCGTCCACGGAACCGCCGGGGGAGTTGATGTAGAGGTGGACGTCGCGGACCGGATCTGCGGCGGCCAGCAGCAGGAGCTGCCCGCAGACGCGATTCGCCACCTCCGCGTTCACTTCCGAGCCGAGGAAGATAATGCGCTCCTCGAGCAGTCGGTTGAAGAGGTTGCCGTCGAAGCTGAGGTTGCTCTCGCCGGCGCGAGCGATGATTCCGAGTGGTGCGTCTGGTGACATCGCTCCCAGGCGCTCGGGCGAGCGGGTCATCTGGCTACCTCCGGTTGAAGCTACGACGATACCGAAGCCATTCTACTGTGATCCTCATTGGTCGAAATCCCGTGAGATGACATTCTGCCGACGGCATAACGAATTCTCAATCTTGACACCGATCCACTTAGGATGCTTGTCTGGTTCACCGTTGCGGCGCGATAGCGAATAGACGGACATCCTGCCCTCCCAATCGCGCGGCGTGAGAGGTTGCCATGTCTTCGAAGGATCTTTCTCCAGCCGATTCGCGCCGCTGGCTGGCCCTCGGGGTCGTCGCCACCGCGCAACTCATGATCGTGCTCGACCTCGCGGTCGTGTTCGTCGCGCTGCCGCAGATGCAGACCGACCTGTCGATCTCCCTGGCCGACCGGCAGTGGGTCGTCTCCGGCTACGCCATCGCCTTCGGCGGACTGCTGCTCCTCGGCGGCCGACTGGTCGACTATCTCGGGCAGAAGCGGATGTTTCTGGCCGCGCTCGTCGGCTTCGCCATCGCCTCCGCGCTCGGCGGTCTGGCCGATAACGGCGTCCAACTGTTCGCGGCCCGGGCCCTGCAGGGCGCCTTCGCGGCCGTCGTGGCGCCCGCGGTGCTCTCGCTCATCTCGGTCACCTTCACCGAGCAGGCCGACCGCGCCCGCGCCTTCGCCGTCTACGGCATGGTCTCCGGCAGCGGCGCCGCCGTCGGGCTCCTGCTCGGCGGCGCCCTCACCCAGTACGCCTCCTGGCGCTGGTGCCTGCTCGTCAACGTTCCCATCGTGCTCGTCACCGTCGTGCTGGCCGCCGCCACGCTGCGGCCGGACCCGCCGGCGGTCAAGGGACGCCGCTACGACCTCGCCGGGGCGCTGACCGCCACCCTCGGACTGGTGTGCCTGGCCAACGGCCTCACCCTCGCCGAGGCCAACGGGTGGATCTCGGTGGTCACCCTCGGCTCGCTGGCCGCCGGCGTCCTCCTGCTCGGGGTCTTCGTCCTCGTGGAGGCGCGCAGCAGGCAGCCCCTGCTGCCCCTGCGCATCGTCAGCGAGCCGCACCGGGCCCTGCTCTACCTCGCCGCCGTGCTGGCCAACGGGGCGCAGCTGTCGATGTTCCTCTTCCTCACCTTCTACTTCCAGAACACCAGGGGCTACGGGGCCGTCCAGACCGGCCTGGCCTTCCTTCCGTTCGCCCTCGCCATCATCACCACCGCCCAGTTCAGCGCGCCCGCCGTGGTGCGGTTCGGACCCCTGCCGGTGATGTCCGTCGGCGCCCTGGTCGGCGCGGCCGGGCTGTTCACCCTCACCCGACTCGGCGTGGACTCGCCCTACCCCACGGCCGTGCTGATCCCCCTGGCGCTGATCGGGGTGGGCGTGGCCATGTCGCTGTTCCCACTGAACAACGTCGTCCTGCTGGGCATCGACCCGAAGGACGCGGGGGTGGCCAGCGCGGTCGTGAGCACCACCCAGCAGATGGGCGCCTCGATGGTGACGGCCCTGCTGAACACCCTCTTCGCGGGGTCCGTCGCGGGTTACCTGCTGACCAGGCCGAGCGACGAGGCGGCGGCCACGATGCACGGCTACCGGGTGGTGTTCGGCTGGGAGAGCGCCCTCTACCTCGCCGCCTTCGTGCTCATCCTGCTGGCCCAGCGCCGGGTCCGGCGGGCCGTCCCCGACCAGGTCAAGGCCGCGGCCTGACCACCACCGGCAGCTCGCTCGGCGCCATCAGCGCCTGGGGCAGCTCCTTCACCGGATGCCCGGGCACCGGTTCGAGGCGCCAGCGGGACACGATGGTGGCGATCGTCGTCACCATCTGCGCCCACGCGTAGCCGTCGCCGATGCACTGCCGCTTGCCGGCCAGGAACGGGATGTACGCGTCGTCGGGCGGCTGCGGCGCTCCGGGCAGCCAGCGGTCCGGGTCGAAGCGCAGCGGCTCGGGGAAGGACCGCGGGTCGCGGTGCTGGGCATAGATGCTGAAGAGGGTCTCCGTGCCCGGCGGCAGCTCCCGGCCACCGAGCTCGACCGTGGTGTTGGTCCGGCGCATGAACATCCAGCCCGGGTGGTAGAGCCGCAGGCACTCGGTCAGCACCCGGCGGGTGTAGGTCAACCTGCCGATGGCCTCGAACGTCGGCGGCCCGTCGCCCAGCACCGAGTCGATCTCCGCGTATAACTGCTTGGCCACCGCCGGCTCGCGGGCCAGCTCGTGGAAGAGCCAGACCGTCATGAAGGCCGCCGTCTCGGTGCCGGCGAACAGGATCAGGAAGATCTCCGCGATGATCTGCTCGTCGCTCATCCTCTCGCCGGTCTCGGCGTCCCGCGCGGCCAGGAGCATGGTGAGCAGGCTGGCGTCGTCGGCGCCGGTCCTGCGTTGCTCGACGACCGCCTCCCGGACCGCGGCGCGCATGCGGCGGCTGGCCTGGACGTAGCGCCGGTTGCCCGGCGTGGGCACCTTCTCCAGGAACTCCACCGGTGACATGGTCCGCCAGGCCACTCCCTTGACGATGGTCGTCCACGACCGCTGCACCTCGTCGTTGACCCGGCCGCTGACGTCCGCCGAGAAGAGCGTCTTCGCCACCATCCCCAGCATGAGCTGGAGGGCCTGGGCCTTCAGCGGCACGACCTCGCCCGGCTGCCAGCGCGACGTCATGGCGGCGGCGGAGTCGGCCATCACCCGGAAGTAGTCCTCGATGCGCTCGCGGTGGAAGGCGGGCTGGATGAGCCGGCGCTGCCGGGTGTGGAAGGCCCCGTTGGACACCGGCAGCCCGTTGCCGAACTCCTGACGGATCTTGTCGAAGTACTTTCCCTGGTCGTACTTGCGGCCGTCGGTCACCAGCATCCGGTGCACCAACTCCGGGGAGTTCACCGACAGGACCCGTTGCGGCCCGAGGTGCACCCAGGCGAGGTCGCCGGTGTCGCGTAGCGAACGCATGAAAGCGAGGGGGTTCCTGAGCAGCCGGGGCACGTGACCGATGCCCGGCAGCTTTCCCGGCACCGTGGGGATGCCGGCCGGGCCGGCGGTCGGACTCGACACATCCACTCCTTCGACGGCGTTCGCCCGCCGTGGTCGCGGGGACCTACTGAGCGTGCCGGCCCGGCACCGGCCGAAGTATCGGGTGAACCCCGCTCCCCGACCCCGAAGGCAGCGCCGAAGATGTGAAATCACCGAATAATATGATTCACCTGATCTGCCCGACATGGCTGCCCACACTCGGGGCATGACGACCAATCTGGAACCGGAGGTGACGGAACTGCTCCGCCGCCTCTACGCCTCGTTCAACGCCCGAGACATCGACGACATCGTCACCGTTCTCAGCCCGGCGGTCGACTGGCCCAACCTGATCGACGGTGTCCGCGCCACCGGGCCGGTGGCGGTGAGCGAGTACTGGCGGCGTCAGTTCGACTCGATCGACCCCCGGGTCGAACCGCGCGCCATCACCCCGGAACCCGACGGCCGGATCTGCGTCGAGGTCCACCAGGTTGTCCGGACCCTCGACGGGGAGGTGCTGGCCGACCAGGTGGTGCACCACCTCTACACCATCCGGGACGGCCTGGTGGAACGCATGGACGTCCGGGAGCCGGTGTCCTGACCCGCGCCCACCTCCAGTAGGCCCGAACCAGGGCTGGCCCAGCCGGGCACCGTCGAAGGGCACCGACCCGCCGGCGGTGCCCGGCCCCGTGTCCGCCCCCTCCCGACGGCTGTCCCGGTGGGTCACCACGGGCCCGATCCTGACAGCGAGTTGAGTAATCTGCGTCACACGTTGAACCGTTCGGCCGGCGGGACCGCTCCCGTCGTCCACCTGCAGCGGGACCTCTTTCCCGAAAACCGCAACCGGCCGCCAAAGGGCCCATTCCCCCGTCGGGGGAGAATCGCCAGCGCAGCCCACCCGACACGGAAAGTCATGACTCCTGACGTGGCGTGATCGACGTCGGTCACCCGCCCTGATCGGCGGGGCGACAATTTGCGCCGCTCACTACCCTGTTTCATGATCCCGTGCCGTGGCACCCGCCGATAGCGATAAGGGCTTCAGATGAGCAGCAATCACCCTCCGTACGGAGGGCAGCCGGATCCGAACGTCACCCCGTGGAGTGGGCCGCCCGCCCCCGCGCAGCCCGCCGGGTATCCCGCGTACGGCCAGCCGGGCTACGGCCAGCCCGCGTACGGCCAGCCGGGGCCCCCGCAGTTCGGTGCCCCCATGCCCCCGCCGCAGAAGTCGAACCGGGGTCTGATCATCGGCCTGGCCGCCGGTGCCGTGGTCGTCGTCCTCGCGATCTGCGGCGCCGGCATCGGGCTCGCCCTCGTTGGCGACGACGAAGATCCCACCCCGATCGCGTCCGGCCCCGCGACGGCGGCCCCGAGCAACGGCAACCCCCAGCCCGGCACGGAGACTTCGGCCGCCCCCGAGCCGGCCGAGTCTCAGGAGCAGCCGAACAACAACAACGCGCTGACGGCGCGCTACTCCAGCGACCTGTCCGGGGTCTGCGACGGCAGCCCGATCCTGAACGCGGCGACCTACAGCGGCCCGTCCGGCGCGAAGGCGTACACCTTCGCGAACTCCATCGAGCGGCCCACGTTCTGGTCGACAAAGTCGGTCAGTTCGGCGAAGCCGTACTACGCGAAGTCGGCCGACTTCACGTCGGTGTCGGTGGTCGCCTGCCTGAAGGTCGACGAGGGCAGCGAGGGCACGCCCAAGAAGTGCGACTACAAGGACAACTCCGGCAAGCAGGTCACGATCTCCTACATCTCGTCGCGCTACACGATGACCTTCTACGCGGCGAAGACCGCGGAGAAGATCGGCGACGGCGGCACCGTGAACGCCCCGGCCAACCGGTGCCCGAGCTTCATCTCGTACAACAAGATCACCATGAAGTCGTACGCCTCGCCGGACAGCGGCACCATCGAGGCGGCCCTGGACAAGTTCCTGTCCTGAAGCGGGTTCACGAAGCGGGGAGGGGCGGAACATCGTCCCTCCCCGTTGTTGTGGAAGACGACGGTCGACGTAGTGGGGACGGGTCCTATGGAGCTGAGTCGTCTACGTCATCACCCCGTCACCCACCCCGCCCCTGTGCCCACCCCGGTCTCTGTCGCGCCGGGCCCCGGCGCCCCCCGCGTCCCGGGCCGGTGATCAAGAGGTTTGCGTCACCGTCGAGATCAACTCTGACGCTTTTCTCTTGATCACGGGGGCGAGCGGGGGCGGTTGCGCGAGGATGATCTGGATTGCCTCCGGGCGGCTGCCCTGGATCCGCGGATTCCCGAGGCCACCACGGTTCCACAGGCGTTCTCGGTGGATGCGACGTGTGCGTTCGTTCGTCGACAGTGGAGCCGGGTGGAGGGCGGTCAGGGGATTTCGCTCGCGGTCGCCGATGCGGTGACCGGCCAGGCCGTCGGTTCGGTTGTGCTCATGCTGCGACCACAGCCGGGTGTCGCCGGCCTCGGGTACTGGCTCATCCCCTTGGCGCGGGGGGCATGGATATGCCAGGCGAGCGGCGACGCTGGTTACTTCGTGGGCCCTGGATGTCGCGGGCATCGCGCGGGTGGAGGCGTGGGTCGAGCCGGACAACGAGGCGTCCCGACGGGTTCTCACCGCTGCCGGATTCGAGCAGGAGGGCGTGCTGCACAGCTTCCTGACCTTTCCCGACCGGCGTGCTGACGCCGTCGTGTTCTCCCGGATTCGAGATCCCGCCGGCGAAAGGACTGAGGGTGGTTGAGGCGAGTCCGGGAGGCTATGGCCTCAGGATCCTGGCGACACTCTACGAGTGCTGTCCCGAGTTGTCGGCAACGAAGACGCCGAGCCGGGGCGCTGGCGGCGGCGGGTCGCCGAGGCGGTCGTACCCGATGGGGTGGCGACCTCGCGGTGCGACGGCGCGGTCGGCCACGGGTGGCCCGAGCGGCGGCGGGCGGCGGGCCGGCCGAACCAGCGCGCGGACCGCTACCGGGCGCAGCTGCCCGCCCAGCGGCGCGGGTCGGTGCCGTGTCGGCAGCTCGGGCGGGCGCTGCGGGAGCTGCGCACCGAGGCGTGCATGACGCTGAAGGCGTCGCCGAGGCACTGGAGTGCAGCCGGCAGAAGGTGTGGCGGATCGAGAGCGGCCTCGGCGTGGTACGCGGGGTCGACGTGCGGGCCATGTGCGAGCTGTACGGCGCGCGGCGCGAGCTGACCGCCGGGCTGGTCGCCCTGGCCGGCGAGACGCGGGGGAGGGGCTGGTGGCACGCGTACGGCGATCCCGTACCCGACTGGCTCGACCTCTACGGCGGCCTGGAGTCCGCCGCGTGCCGGCTGCGCGAGCACGCCGGGGCGCTGGTCCCCGCGCTGTTGCAGACCCGGGCGTACGCGTCCGCGACGTGCCCGCCCCGGCCCGGCGCGACCGCCGAGGAGCGGACCGGCCGGTCGAGGCGCGGCTGCTGCGGCAGGGCCTGCTCCGGCGGCGGCTGCCCGCGCCGCCCCGGTTCGAGGTGGTGCTCTCCGAGGCGGTGCTGCTGCGGATGGTGGGCGGCGCGGAGGTCATGGACGGGCAGCTCCGGCATCTGGTGGAGGCGGGCCGGCTGCCGCACGTGTCGATCCGGGTGCTGCCGCTCGCCGCCGGGGCGTGCGACGGGGCGGTCGCGGGCTCGTTCGTGCTGCTGGACTTCCCGCTCGGCCTGCGCGTCGACCCCGACCCGCCGGTGGTCTACCAGGAGTCGCTGACCGGGGCGCTCTATCTCGACCGGCCGGCGGAGTGGGCCGCCTACGAGCAGGTCTGGGCCGGCCTCGACGCGGTGGCGCTGGGCGAGGAGGGGTCGCGCCGACTGATCGTCAAGATCGGCGAGGAGGTGCACCACGGCTGAGCGATCAGTGTTCGGAGTGTCGCTCAGTGTCGCGGCCGCTGCTGCGCCGAAGGGCGCGTACCCTGTCTGGACCGGTGGGCGTGGTGGTGGAGGAGGTGGCGATGGCGGGTGACGATTCGCCGGCTGTCGACCTGACGCTGCGGGCGGTCGGGCCGGCCACAGAGGGTGGTCGCCTCCCGCTCGCCGAGCTGTCCCGGCTGGCAAGCGGGTTGCAGGCGGCCCTGGAGCTGCTGGCCCTGAGCATCGCCGGCAAGGCCACCGGCCCCGGCCGTCGGCCCCGCGAGATCGTGGACGCGGTGCGGCTCGACTTCGTCGGATTTCGAACGGGCTCGGCGCTGCTGGACATCGCGCGAACCGGGCAGCTCTCACTCGACGAAGGAGTGTTGGAGCAGGCGTTGACGGTGCTGGAGGAAGGCACGAACCGTCTCCGCGAGCGACCGGAGGTCCTGCCACCTCACTTCGGCCCGCAAGTGCTCAATCAGCTCAGAAGCCTGACCGGTGGGATCAGTGCCAGGAACGTCACCCGGGTGGAGCTGTGGCAGGGCGATCGCACCCGGTTCGTGATCGACGAAGCGCTCCACCGAGCCGTCCGACGGACTTCTCTTGAAAAGATCGCCCAGGAATCGACAATCGTCGGCCGCCTGCACATGGGCGATTTCTCGCCCGCGACCCTGCGCTGCCGGATCGACACCTATGCCGGAAGTATCCTCTGTGACTTCGACTCTGACCTGCGGGACGCTGTGCTGGACGCGATGGACCAGGTAGTGATGGCGGAAGGCGTCGTCGAGCTCGAACCCAACGGCACGACAATCCACATTCTGCACCTGTCGAGCCTGCGAAGGCTTGACTCTGCCGAGCCGAAAAGCCTGGACGACATCGCCAGAGCGCAGGGCGTGACGCCGGTCCGTTCGGTCGAGGAACTACGAGGGGCACCGATAGGCGACATGGACGACTTTCTGGCGGCGCTGCGTTCGGCCAGAGGTGAGGGTGAAGGCCAGTGAAGCGGGTCCTCGTCGACACTGATGCCTTCTCGATCATCTGGCAGGGAGCCGATGACCACCTCGCTCAGCAGATGATTGGCTCGATGCCCATTCTCAGCTTTGCGACCGTCGCTGAGCTGCACTACGGCGCGGCGAAGGCGGGATGGGGCGATCGTCGTGTCCTGGCCCTCGACGAGGCCGTCCGGCGCTACGTGGTGGCCCCCTATGATCAGGAGTTGGCCCGGTTGTGGGGACGGCTCAAGGCGCAGGCCCAGTCCGCCGGCCACGCGCTGGGGCAGACGGCGCAGACCAACGATCTCTGGATCTGTGCTACGGCGATCCGCTACGAGGCTCCATTGCTGACATTGAACCGTCGACATTTCGACGGCTTTCCCGGGCTCGTCGTACTGCCCTGAGATAGCTTCCGCGCCGCGACTTCGTGGGCGGCGGTCAGAGCATCCGGCGGAAGGCGGCCACCGCGTCCCGCCGCATCCGCCGCGACACCGCCGCCTCGGTCACCAGCGCGGAGCCGTGGAACGTGGCCGGGTACAGGTGCGCCTCGGTCGGCACGCCGGCCTGGGCCAACCGCTGCGCATAGCGCATCCCCTCGTCGCGTACCGGATCGAACTGGCAGCCTGAGACGAACGCCGGCGGCAGCCCGGCGAGGTCCTCCGCGCGGGCCGGGGCGGCGTACGGCGACACGCCCGGGTCGCCGGGCCTGACGCCGTCCCCGAGGTAGTGGGCCCAGCCCAGCTCGGCGCTGGGGCGATTCCAGATCGGGGTGTCGACGTAGGCGAGCATGGACACGCTGTCGAGCCGGTCGTCGAGCACCGGGACGTCGAGATACTGCATGGCCAGCCGTGGGCCGCCACGGTCGCGGGTCAGCAGGGTGAGGCCGGCGGCGATCCCGCCACCGGCGCTGCGGCCGTAGAGGCCCAGGCGGGTGGGGTCCACGCCGAGTTCGTCGGTGTTGCCGGCCAGCCAGCACAGCACCGCGTAGCTGTCCTCCAGCGCCGCCGGGAAGGGCGCCTCGGGCGCGAGGCGGTAGTCGACGGCGATCACCACGGCCCCGATGCCGGTGGCGAACGCGGCCGCGTCGGCGTGTTCGAGCGCCAGGTCGCCGAGCACGAAGCCGCCGCCGTGCAGGTGCAGGACGGCCGGTGCCGACGCCGCCAACGGCTGCGGAGTGTAGATCCGCACCGGGACGGCGGGAGCGCCGGCTGGGCCGGGCACCGTGCGGTCGAGCACGGTGAGGCCGGTCAGGTCGGGCGGGGGAAGCTGGGCGGCGATGGCCCGTCCGACCTCGCGCGCGGCGGCCGGGTCACGAAGATCGAGGACGGGCAGCATCGGCACCCACGGCGCCAGCTCCGCGTCAAAGGCGTACGTCATGTCAACCTCCATGGCCGGAACCGCTCGGCAGGCCGCCGGGCGGCATTCGTCCTACCGACGAGCGACCGGGCCAGGATCAGACATTCTGAGCCGTACCACTTTCCGTCGGTCTGACGTCGCGGCCGTCGGCCCGGCGCCGACCGGGTGGACGGTCGGTGCCGGACCCGGTCAGCCCGCCAGCAGCAGCGCGACGCCGGCCAGCGCGCCCAGCGCGGAGAAACCGGCCCCGATGCCCAGGGCGAGCCGTGGCGACTGCGAGACCCGCCGGGAGTATCTGATGCGGTTCTCCACGAAGTGGAAGGTCAGCCAGGCGGGGACGGTCGACAGCGCGATCACCAGCAGGCCGGTGGACGTCGACAGCGGTCCCCAGTAGGCGGCCGCGATCGCGATCATCGGCCAGTGCCACAGATACAGCGAGTACGACAGCGCGCCGATCCAGCGCAGCGGCGCGACCCCGAGCGCGGTCCCCACCCCGCCCCTGGCCGGGGCGGCGCAGCCGGCCGCGATGACCGCCGCGGTGCCCAGCACCGGCAGGGCGGCCGTGTAGCCGGGGAAGTCCATCATCGGGGTGAAGGACAGGCAGGCCACCAGCACCGCCGCCAGCCCGGCCCAGCCCAGCACGACCGCGACCGGCCTGGGCAGCCGGGCCCACGCCCCGACCGACATGGCGACGCCCGCGCCGACGGCCAGCTCCCAGATCCGGCTAGTGGTCTGGAAGAACGCCGGGGACTGCGCGCCGACGGTGGTGGTCACCGACCAGGCCAGCGAGCCGGCGGCCAGCAGGCCCAGCGCCGTCGCCAGCACCGGCTTCAGTCGGGCGCCGGACACCTTGGCCAGCGCCACCGCCAGCAGGATCAGCAACGGCCAGATCAGGTAGTACTGCTCCTCGACGGCAAGCGACCAGAAATGCTGTACGGGGGACGGCGGCATCGTCGGGTCGGGGTTCGCGAAGCGTTCGGCCAGCCGCCAGTTCAACAGGTAGGACGCCCCGGCGACGATGTCGCCGCCGATCTGACCCCACCGGCCACGGGGCACCATCAGGAACACGAACACCGCTGCCGTCACCAGCACCACGTTGGCCGCCGGCAGCAGCCGCTTGGCCCGGCGGGCGTAGAAGCCCATCAGCGCGACCCCGCCGGTCCGGCTCTGTTCGGACAGCAGTTGGGTGGTGATGAGATAGCCCGAGATGACGAAGAAGACGTCGACGCCGACGAAGCCGCCGGAGAGCGCCGGCACGCCGGCGTGGAACAGCATCACCGTCACCACGGCGACCGCGCGGATTCCCTCGATGTCGCCACGGAACCTGGTGCGCGGCCGGTCGGGCGGGCCGGCGTGGTCCGGCCCGCCGACGGGCGGTGGTGACGCCGGCCGTTCCGGGCCGGCGGGTCGGGCGGGCGCTGAATGCGCCGCGTCGGCTTCAGTGGACATCGTTCCTCCGGGGGCATTCAGGCGGCATGATCTGGATCTATGAATACGAGGCCAGATGCATTCGCCGCCATATTCACCCTGGAATCGTTCTGCTGTTGAGACATGCGGCGTCGCGAATGCTGCGACATGTCGTGAAAGGATGCCTGCGGCTCGTGGAGTCGCGGTAGTTGCGGCAATGGTCGGATACCTAAATTATTCGAGCTAATTGAATGCATTCTGCGGGATGTGCCGGAACGCCCGTCGGTGTTCCTTTCCGGCTATGCACTTTCGGTCAACGGGCGCGGTCGATCGTGCCCGTCGCGCCGCCCGATCGGGTGACCGCCACCTGCTGTCGGCTATCCGACGCGGCAACCTGCCGTGCGTGTTGCCCCCGGCTGCATCGATCTGGTTGTCTTGCCGGCTCAAGGGTGGGTCCAAAGGGGACGGGTGCGGGATGGTCACGGCGCAGGAAACCACGTTGCAGGCTCTGCTGGAGGGGGCGAAGCAGTATCACGTGCCGCTCTACCAGCGGACCTACTCGTGGACCGAGATTCAACTCAAACGGATCTGGGACGACGTCTGCCAGCTCGCCAGGGACCGGGTCGACCACCCGGACGCCACCCACTTCATCGGCTCGCTGGTGCTCGCGCCCAGCCCGACCATGGGGCCGGTCGGCGTCGCCGAATACCTCGTGGTGGATGGTCAGCAGCGGCTCACCACGCTGACCATCCTGCTCTGCGCCATCCGCGACCACCGGGCCGAGCACGAGGGCGAGAAGCACCGGCTCCGGCTCGACCAGCAGTATCTGACCAACCCGTTCGAGGAACAGCGCTGGTTGAAGCTGGTCCCCACCCAGGCCGACCGGGACGCGTACGTGGCCTGCGTGAAGTCCACGCCGCAGGCCGGCGGTGACAACGCGGTGGGCCGGGCGTACCGGTTCTTCGCCAAGGCGCTGGACAACCTCGGCGCCGCCGAGGAACCGATCACCGTCCAGCAGATCGAGAGCGCCGTGATCACCGGCCTGGCGTTGGTGGCGATCACCGCCAGAACCGGCGACAACGTCTACCGGATCTTCGAGTCGCTGAACAACACCGGGCTGACGCTCACCCAGGCCGACCTGCTGCGCAACTACATCTTCATGCGGCTGCCCAACCGGGGACAGGCCGTCTACGAGTCGCTCTGGCTGCCGCTGCAGCAGCGGTTTACCCCGACGGAGCTGGTCCTGCTCTTCTGGCTCGACCTGGTGCACCACGATCCGAAGGTCAAGCAGAGCGACACGTACTCGACGCAGCAGGCCCGCCTCGAGAAGCTGCACACCGAAGCGGCCGTCGAAGCCGAGGTGCAGCGGTTCAGCCGGCTCGGCGCGCTGCTGCGGGTGATCCTGCACCCCGCCGAGGAACACGACCCGGGCGTACGGCAGCGGCTGGAGCGGCTCAGCGCGTGGGGCACCACCACCGTCTACCCGGTGCTGCTGCACCTGCTCGACCGACGGGACCAGGGCACCGCGACCTCCGAGCAGATCGCCGCCGCGATGCTGTACCTGGAGAGCTTCTTCGTCCGGCGGCTGCTGATCGGCCGGAGCACGATGAACATCAACCGCATCCTGCTCGCCGTGGTCACCGAGATGGACCGGGACCTGCCGGTCCACGAGGCGGTGCGGAAGTACCTGTCGACGGGCCGTAAGCACTGGGCCACCGACGCGAGCCTGCGTGCCCTGGTGCGGACCATCCCGTTCTATCTCAACGGCCGGGCCAGCCAGCGCAGCCTGGTGCTGCGCTGGCTGGAGGAGTCCCACGGCAGCAAGGAGCCGGTGGCGCTGGAGAAGCTGACCATCGAACACGTGCTGCCGCAGACCCTCAGCGACGAGTGGGCGCAGATGCTCGCCGCCGACCTCGACACGGACGAGACCCCCGGCGAGGCGCACGACGCGCTCGTGCACACCCTGGGCAACCTGACCCTCACCGGCTACAACTCGGAGTTGAGCAACAAGCCGTTCGCGGCCAAGCGGACTGCCCTGGCGAAGAGCGGTGTCCAGCTGAGCCGGGACATCGCCGACCGGCAGCGGTGGGGTCGCTCGGAGATCCTGGCGCGGGCCGACACCCTCGCCGACCGGATCATCACCAGCTGGCCGGGCCCCACCGAGGAAAGCGGCAACCAGTCCGACGTGCCCTGGGACGTGCTGGCGAAGGCCCTCGCCGAGCTGCCGGCCGGCTCGTGGACCACCTACGGTGACCTGGCCGCCCTGATCGGCACGGCGGCGCAACCGGTGGGGAACCGGCTGGCCAACCATCCGACCCTGAACGCCCACCGGGTGCTCCAGGCCGGCGGGATCGTCGCGGGCAACTTCAAGTGGCTCGAACCCGACCGCACCGACGACCCGCGCGACGTGCTCCGCGCCGAGGGCGTGACGTTCGACCAGCACGGCCGCGCCGACCAGGCCCAGCGCATCACCGTCGAGGAGTTGGCGCAGCTCGCCGGCATCACGCCGGAGGAACTGCCCGAACGTGCCCCCCGACCCGGGCCGGGCCAGGGCGGGACCTACGCCGACCGGTTCATCGAGCAGCTCACCGCCCGGCAGAGCCCGGCCGTCACCACCGCCGTGCTCGTGCTGCTCGAGGAATGGACCACGCTGGGCGGGACCCTGTCCTACGGCACCGGCGGGGAGACATCCTGCTTCCTGATGGCCCGGCGCAGGGAACACGAACTGGGCAGCATCTGGCCGGCCGTGATCTACCCGGGCGGAAAGTTCGAGGTGGTCTTCCAGCACCTCAGCGTCCGCACGCCGTTCGACGACGTGACCCTGCGGGAGGAGCTGCGGCAGCGGTTGAACCAGTTGCCGGGCGTCAGGATCGCCGCTGCCAAGCTGACTTTGCGGCCGGGCTTTCCGTTGACGGTCCTCGCCGACGCCGACGCCCGCGAGGCCCTGCTCGACCACCTGCGCTGGTTCTACGACCAAGCGCAGCTCAGCGCCCCCGACGAAGTCGCCCTGGTCTAGCCGATCCGCCTGACCCGATCCACCGCCCCGGAGGTCCCGTCCGTGCCGCAGCTCGCCTTCGCCAACAGCTTCTGGCACAGCTTCGACGTCCTGGAGAAGCCGGTCAAGGCCGGCGTACGCAAGGCGATGGAGAAGTTCCAGCAGCTCACCATCGCCGAGCTGCGTGCCGACAAGGGCCTGCACCTGGAGTCGGTGCACAACGCCCGGGACCCGCGCATGCGTACGATCCGGATCAACGACTTCTGGCGCGGGGTCGTGCTCGCCCCCGACGACGGCAGCGACACGTTCCTGCTGCTCAACGTTGTGCCGCACGACGACGCGTACACCTGGGCGGCGAAGCGCCTCTACACCGTCAACACGGCGACGCGGGCGTTGGAGGTCCGCAACGTCACCGCCATCGAGCAGCTGACTCCGGCGCTGGAGAAGGCGGCGGCCGGAGCCCCGTCCCTGCTGTTCGCCCGACACTCCGACACCGTGCTGCGGGACCTCGGCATCGACGACCAGGTGCTGCGGGCCGTCCGGACGATCGTCGACAAGCCGCAGTTGGAGGCGTTCGGCACGCTACTGCCCGAGGACCAGTTCGAGGTGCTGCAGTATCTCGCCGAGGGCTTCTCGCCCGACGAGGTCTACCGGGACCTGGTCGTCGAACGCCGGCCCGCCGACGCCCCGACCGAGCCCAACGAGAGCCTGGCGATGGCGATCGCCAACACCGCCAGCCGGATCACGCTGGTGACCCGGCCCGACGAACTGGCCGAGATCCTCGACAAGCCGTTCGCCGCCTGGCGGGTGTTCCTGCACCCGTCGCAGCGGCGCGTCGCCTACCGGGTGTCCTACAAGGGGCCGGCGCAGGTGACGGGCGGGCCGGGCACCGGCAAGACGGTGGTCGCGCTGCACCGGGTCAAACACCTCCTTTCCCGTACGCCCGACAGCCGCGTGCTGCTCACCACGTACACCAATGCCCTGGCCGCGACCCTGCGGGAGCACCTGGCGCTGCTCCTCGGCGACGACGAGCAGTTGGCGCGGGCCGAGGTGACCACGGTGAACGCCTTCGCCAGCCGCAGCGTGCGTGCGCTCGCCGGCCGGGTCGCGGCACCGATCGGGGACGCCGACGAACGGCAGGTGTGGCGGCGGGTGTGCCGGCGGCTCGACCTGCCCTGGTCCGAGCAGTTCCTCGCGCAGGAGTTCCGGCACGTCGTCCTCGCCCAAGACGTGCGCAGCCGTGACGACTACCGCGCGGCCAGCCGGCGGGGCCGCGGGACGGCGCTGGGCACCCGGCAACGCGACCAGGTGTGGGACGCCATCGAGATGTTCCTGGCCGAACTGTCGGCCGCCGGCAACCTGACGCACCTGCAGGTGTGCGCGCGGGCGGCGCACCTGCTCGACGGCGCCGACCTGAGCGTCCACGGTTTCGACCACGTGGTGGTCGACGAGGCCCAGGACCTGCACCCCGCGCAGTGGCGGGTGCTGCGTGCCGCCGTCGCGCCCGGACCGGACGACCTGTTCATCACCGGCGACCCGCACCAGCGGATCTACGACTCCCGGGTGTCGCTGAGCGCCCTCGGCATCTCCGTCACGGGGCGCAGCAGCCGGCTGCGCATCAACTACCGCAACACGGAGGAGATCCTGTCCTGGGCCGCCGGCGTGCTGGTCGGGTCGCGGGTCGACGACCTCGGGGGCGAGGGCGAGGACAGCCTCGCTGGCTACCGGTCGCTGCTGCACGGCACCCGGCCGCACGCGCAGGGGCACGACACGCAGCAGGCCGAGGTCGCGGCGCTGGTGACGCGGGTGGGCAAGTGGCTCGACCAGGGCGTCCAGCCCGGCGAGATCGCCATCTGCGCGCGGTTCAACCTGCTGCTCAACACCGTGTACGACGAGCTGACCGCCGCCGGCATCCCCGCCGTTCGGGTACGCGACCAGCCCGGCGCGGACGCCGACGGCGTACGCCTCGCCACGCTGCACGCGATGAAGGGCCTCGAGTTCCGCTGCGTCGCGGTGGTGGGGGTGACGGCGAAGGCGGTCCCCTTCACCAAGGAGGTCACGCCCAGCGAGGTCGACCAGGTGCAGCACGACAGTGACCTGTTGCGCGAACGCTGTTTGCTCTTCGTCGCGGCCACCCGCGCCCGGGAGGCGCTGCACGTGTCGTGGAGCGGGTCACCCAGCCCGTTCCTGCCGCGATCCTAGTCGGACCGGGGTTGGCCTGGGCGCGACCGGTGTAACCGGGAGCTGTGAGCCGTGACGGCTGATGCGGTGCACCGGCCCCTACGGAGCTGAGTCGTCTACGACATCACCGGCTACCCTTGCCGCCCCTGCCACCCCACGCCCATCCCGGCTCCAACCCCGCCCGGCTCGGCCCAGCGTGGCCCGGTGATCAAGAGATTCGGGTCATTGTAGAGATCAACTTTGACGCTTTTCTCTTGATCACCGGACCGGGCTGGGGCGTGGTCGCCCCCGCCGAGAGCGCACCGGGCATGGTGATGTCGTATATGACTCAGCTCCCTATTCGACGGGAGGCAGTCACCCCGCCTGGCGATGCCGACGGAGGGGCGGTGCCTGTCAGTTGGAGCGGTCAGGATCGTGACCTGCGTGCCCGGCCGGGCTACGTGCGCAACCGATAGTCAGGGACATCCTGTCCGTGGTCTTCGGCCGGCGCGTCGAGGGGGCGTGCGGCCATCCAGTTCCGGGTGGCCCGGTCTCCGAATCTGGGCTGCCCGACGCCATCCGTCGCCCGGCCCCGAAGCCCAAACGCCTGGGCGATGCGCTTCATCGCCTGAATGTCGACCACCGGTCACGGGTGAACGCTGTTCAGTGGAGCGATGCGGCCGGCGGCCGACGGTAGCTAAGGATGCGCATCGCTTCCTTGCCCGCCGCGCGAAGGTCCTCGATCCGAAGGTCAGGAACGTGATGGTCGTTCGCGCTGATGTGGGCGAGGAAGTCGTCCGGGAGGCGTACGTGGTAGGTCGCTACGTAGAACCAGAGGTCGTCGCGCCAGATCCATTCGCCGTCGGTCATGACCGACGCCCCGCCGACGAGGTGTCGGCCGCTGCCGAGGACGTCCAGCTCTGCGCCCATTACGTCGATCAACTCGTGCCCGTCGCGCAGGTAGCTTGTCACGCGATCGGTGTCGGGGAGTGGATCCGGAGCCAGGTAAGCATGGATGCTCTCGGCATAGACCT
>NZ_JBSWBU010000005.1:0-457113 GCF_054052245.1 Micromonospora sp. PTRAS2 | reverse complement strand
GACGTCCTAGCGACGCCGGGTCCCCCGCCGTCGCGCCGACCCCGTCCCGGCGCGACGGCGGGTGGACCGCGCACGGGCGGGGTCGTCCGGGCGGCGACCGCGGGCCACGGTCGCCGCCCGGCCCGTTGCGGGCCCCCAGGTGCCAGAACGCACGTGGTACGCGGCGGCGGAACAGTCGGTGCAGGGCCAGCACGGCGGGGAGCTCATCCTCGGCGAGGTCTTCGCCAACGGCACCAGGACCGGTCACCGCCACTGGAACCGGCTGCCCGACGGCAGGCACATCGACCTCACGGCCGACCAGTTCCGCCCGGATGAGGCCGTCGTCGGCGGTCAGGTGCAGCAACGGCCGCCGGGCACCCCGACGATGCCGCGCCGAGCACGAGACGCTGAGGCAGCGGGTGCTCGTCGAACTGTCGTCCCGGCCTTCCCCCCGCCGGGCGGCCACCGGAGAGGCCCGGTCGAGGGCTGCCGGCGGGCGGAGCCGCGGTCGCGACACACCGCGACATCCGCGACACGCAGAGGCATTGACATCGATTGCACATCCCGGCAGGCTTTGTGAAACCGTCTGCGGGCAGGCGGCGAACCGGGTTGTTCGAGTTGTGCCGAGTAACGTCAATCGATGTTCCCCTCAGCGATGAGGGAAATGCGTAACACCTCGTAGTAGTACCTGGACGTCGACGGTCCCTTTCGCCTGCCGGGCGTTTTCTCGCCTGTCCGGGGGCAGAGTCCTGCCGTTCGTGCGTCGCCGTCCCGACTCGTTGCCGAAGCCAGGGGGTGTCGCGGTCGTGGCTGCTGTGATTCGTCCGGAGCCAGATCCCGGGTCGGCCTGGTCGTCTTCTCTCGATGGATCGGAGATCTGATGCGCGTCGCCCTGCTCACCACGACTCAGCACGGCCATCTGAACCCGTATGTTCCGGTGGTCAACGCGCTCCAGAGTGCTGGCAGTGAGGTCGCGCTGTTGCTGTTGTCCGCCGACGGCGGCGCGCTCGACGAGCAGCGCCGCCAGGCACTGGGCAAGGCAGAGGTCCACGGGGTCGGGCAGGTCGAGATGGCGCCGTGGAGCGACGACCCGGCGAAGATCGGCCCGATGCTCCGGTCGTCGCCGGTGGCGGACCAGACCGCCGACGCGATCCGGGCGGTCGAACCGGACTTCGTGCTCGTCGACTCGCTGCCGGTCACGGCGGCGGCCATGGTCGGCGCGCACGCGTCCGGCGTGCCGTACGGGATGATCTGGGCCAACCTCGGCGGAGTGTGCCCGGCCGAGCACCGGCGGGGCCGCTGGCCCTACGACGAGCAGGTCGGCGCCTATCTGACCGGGCACGGGGTGGGGTGGTCGACCCGGACCCACTCCGCGCGGTCGCCGATCCTCAACCTGATGCCGACGATTCCCGCCCTCGTCGGTGCCGACGCGGTGACCGACGACGGTGTGCAGCTCGTCGGGCTGCCGGGCGCGGCGGGGGCACGCGGGGACGAGGTCGCCTTCGCGGGCCTGGACCGGCTCGACCCCGACCGCCCGGTGGTGTACGTGTCCTTCGGCACCATCTTCTACCGGCGGCCGGAGCTGCTGCGCACGGTGATCCTCGGGGCGGCCGCGACCGGTGCCCAGGTGATCGCCGCGGTGGGCGACCTCGCCGCGGAGCTGGCGCTGCCCGACGACGTGCTCACCGCCCCCTACCTGCCGCAACGTGAGGTGCTCGAACGCGCCGACGTGTTCGTCACCCACGGCGGCTACAACTCGGTGGCGGAGTCGGTCCGGGCGGCGACGCCGATGCTGGTGATCCCGCTGGCGGTGGACCAGCCCATCCAGGCGCACTTCGTGGGCAGCGCGGGCTTCGGCACGGCGTTGCCGCCGGCCGACGTCACCGGGCAGGCGGTCGCCGCCGCGGTCGCCGACCTGCTCGATCCCGCCCGGGACTACCGGGCCCGGCTGCGCGCCGCGCAGCCGGAGTGCGGCGACTCCGCCGCACGCACGGCCGAGCTGGTCGTCGGCGCGGTCGAGACGCTGCAGCGGCAGGGGGCGCGGTGACCATCGAACTGCAGCGGCCGGTCGGCGACCCGATCGTGCTCGACGATCCCGGGCGTCACTCGTTCCGGGTGGACCGCCGCGCCTACACCGACGAGGACGTGGCCGCCCGGGAACTGACCCGCATCTTCGACCGGTGCTGGTTGTACGTCGGGCACGAGTCGGAGGTGCCCGGGCCGGGCTCGTACGTGGCCCGCGACGTCGGCGGGCGTCCGGTGGTCATGGCGCGCGGGTCCGACGGGGTGATCCGGGTGTTCGCCAACAGTTGCACCCACCGTGGGGCCCTGATCTGCTCGCAGCCGGCCGGGCAGGTCAGATCGTTCCGGTGCCCGTACCACGACTGGACGTTCTCCAATCAGGGCGACCTGGTCGGGGTCCCGATCCCGGACGGATACGGGCCGGGTTTCCGGAAGGCGGACTTCGGCCTCGCGCGGCACCGCAGTGACACCTACCGCGGTTTCGTGTTCGTCACTTTCGATCCGCAGCAGCCGCTCACCCTGACCGAATACCTGGCGGGTGCGACGGAATACCTCGACCTCGTCGACGACCAGTCCGAGGCGGGGATGGAGGTGATCCGCGGCGCGCAACTGCACGGGGCCCAGGCCAACTGGAAGCTCATGATGGAGAACAGCGTCGACATCTACCATTTCCGGGCCCTGCACAAGCGGTACGTCAGCTACATGGAGTCGCTCGGGTCGGTGCCACCCCGGCGGCGGGGCGGCTTCGGCCGTGCCCTCGGCCGGGGTCACGGCGCCAACGAGCTGCCGCCGGCGGCGGCCCGGCCGCTCGCCTACTGGACGCCGATGTTCGGCGCGGAGGTCCGGCCCCGGATCGAGGCGACGGCCGCCCGCTTCGTCGACCGGTTCGGCCCCGAACGCGCCCAGCGGATCACCGGCACCAACCGCGCGCTGCTGGTCTTCCCCAACCTGATGATCATCGACGCGATCGCGATCACGATCCGCAAGATCGACCCGGTCGGCGCCGGCCGGATGGCCATCACCTCGGTCGCCCTGGCCCCCAGGGACGAGGATCCGGACATCCGGGAGCTCCGCAAGAGCCACTACCTGACGTTCCTCGGTCCCGCCGGCTTCGCCACCCCCGACGACATCGAGATCATCGAGTCGTGCCAGCGGGGCTACCTCAACCGCACGGTCCGCTACTCCGACCTGTCCCGGGGCATGAACAAGGAGGTCCCGGAGACGACCGACGAGCTTCCCGCCCGCGAGTTCTGGCGGCAGTGGGACCGGCTGATGCACGGCGACGACGGCCACCACGTCGAGGCCGCCCACCCCGGCGGCGCGCACGGGACGGGACCACGATGACCATCGAGCTGAGCGTCGACGAGGCGGCCCAGGTCCGGCTGTGGCACCGGGTGAGCCGGTTCCTGTTCCGCGAGGCGCGCCTGCTCGACGAGTGGCGCCTGCGCGAGTGGTACGACGAGATGCTGACCGACGACGTCCGCTACGCGGTGCCCGCCACCGACGTCCGCGACGGGACGACCGACGCGCTCGGGCTCGTCGACGACGACGCCGCCCGGCTGCGCCAGCGCATCGAACAGCTCCTCAACGACGAGGTGTGGTGCGAGAACCCCCGGTCGCGGACGAACCGGATGATCGGCAACGTGGAGATCCTGGCCGACCGGGGCACACACCTCGACGTGGCGGCGAACGTCGTCGTGCACCGGTTCGGGCACGGGCGCTCCGACGCCTACGTCGGAAAGTACCGGTTCGAGCTGGTCGTCGCGGGCGAGTCGTTCCGGGTCCGGCGACGGGTCGTGGTGCTCGACCACGAGACGTTGTACGAGCACGGCAAGCTCAGCATCATCCTGTGACCGGGCAGTGACGGCGGCCGGCACCGGCAACGCCCCACCCGTTGCCACCGCCCAGCCGGGTCTCCCCCGCGAGGTCTACGTCCTCAGTGTCGTCGGTGGCTGCGTCATGCTCGGCCTGGGGCTGGTGCTGCCGGTGCTGCCGGTGTACGCGGCGACGTTCGGGGCGGGGCCCACCCGGATCGGCGTGCTCGTCGCCCTGTTCGCGTTGCTGCGGCTGGCCGCCAGCCCGTTCTGCGGCCGGCTCGGCGCCCGGTTCGGGGAACGGCGGGTCCTCGTCGCCGGCCTGCTGCTGTGCGCGGTCTCCTCGGCCCTCACCGCGTTCGCCTCGTCCTACGGGCAGTTGCTCGTGTTCCGGGGCCTCGGCGGCGTCGGTTCGGTGCTGTTCTCGGTGTCCGCCCTGGCGACGCTCCTGGCGGTCGCGCCGGCCGACCGGCGGGGCCGGGCCAGCGCCGTGTTCGAGGCGGGCTTCCTGCTCGGCGGGGTCTGCGGACCGGCGCTGGGCGGGCTCCTCGCCCTCGTCGACCTGTCCACGCCGTTCCTGGCGTACGCCGTGCTGTTGCTGGCCGCCGCGGCGCTGACCCTGGCGGTGCTCCGCACCGGCCGCACCGCCGGCGCGGAGCCCGGCCGGGACGCGGTCGGGCTGCCGGTCCTGCTGCGGGACCGCCGCTACGTGGCGGCGTGCCTCGCGGCGCTGGCGCAGGGCTGGGTCCTGTTCGGGCTGCGCGGCGCGCTGGTGCCCACGGTGGTGGTGGCCTGGCGGCACGACGTGACGTGGGTCGGCTGGGCGTTCACGACGTCCGCCGTCGTCCAGGCGCTGCTGATCGTTCCGGCGGGTCGGGTCGTGGACCGGGCCGGCCGCCGGCCCGCCATGGTCGCCGGCACCGGGGTGGCCGCGGCGGCGATCGCCGCCCTGGCGTTCGTGGACAGCTACGCCTGGCTCGTCGTGCTGCTCTGTGTGTACGCGGCGGGTTCGGCGCTGCTCAACGCCGCGCCGGCCGCGCTGATCGGTGACGTCGTCGCGGGCCGCGCCGGCAGTGGCGTCGCCGTCTTCTCGATGTGCACCGACGTCGGCGCCGTGGTCGGGCCCGTCGTGGTCGGCCTCGTCGCCGAGCGGGTGGGCGTGCCGGCCGCCTTCGGCAGCGGCGCGGCGCTCCTGGCCGCCGCCTTCGTGGCGGCGTGGACGTTGCCAACTGTTCGGCCAATGCGAAGGAGTTGATCGATGAGCCAGCCGGATGTCCGCCACGAGCAGGGCGTGGCCATGTTCCAGCAGGTCTTCGGCCGCGAACCGCGCCCGGGCTCCTACCCGGAGTTCCTGCGGATCACCGTCGACCACCTGTTCGGCGAGATCTGGACCCGCCCGCACCTCAGCGTCGAGGAGCGGGAACTGGTGGCGCTGACCGCGGTGGCGCTGGCCCGGACCGACTGGGAGCTACGCGGCCACATCGGCGCCGCCCTGCACCTCGGGATGTCGCGGGAGAAGATCGTCGAGGTCATCATCCAGCTCGCCTACTACGGTGGCTGGCCGGTGGCCAACAACGGGCTGCGCGTCGCCCAGGAGGTCTTCGCCGAGTTGGACGCCGCCGCGGACAAGGACGCGGACCGTGACCGGTGAGTCGTCTCCCCTCGACCCGGCCGAGAAGGTCGACCTGTGGCGTCAGCGGTTCTTCGAGGCCCAGGCCGCCGCGGAGGAGTTCGTCCTGGGCGAGCACGGCGAGGAGGGCCTCGCCGCGTGGATCCAGGCGAACTCCCGGATCACCGCGGAGCTGCTGCGGGCGCAACGGCCCGCCGGGGTGTCCGCCACCGACCACTTCATGACGCGGCTGCGCAACCAGCTGTTGCTGTACGACTCGGCGGTGACGAGTGAGCCCGGCCCCTCGGGCACCGTCCTGCGCAACGCCGACTGCGGGATCCTGCGGTACCGCAAGCGGGCCGCCCGCGCCGGCGTCGTGCTGACGTTCTCGTCGCCGTGCGCGTACTGCCAGGAACTCAACACCGCCATCGCCGCCCGCTACGTGGAGCCGGACGTCACGGTGACCTGTGACCAGGCGGGCGAGGGGTGCACCTGGCGCGCGGAGTCCCCTCCTCACGCACCGGCGGGGGACGCGGCCGGCTCGCCGCAGCGGGGACGGGCCGGCGCCTGAACCACCGGCAGGGCCGTGCGGTCGGGGGCCGGCGACCGGCTGGCGTCGAGCGTCATGCCGAGTTGCCGGCCCACGGCCACGCACAGGTCGACCGCCGCGGTGCGGGTCAGGTCCTGGTGCTCGTTCTGGGTGACGCACGCCGACGCCACGTTCCTGTTCCGCAGGCGCAGATACCACGGGAACAGCGCGCCCAGCGCGGGCTCGGTCAGCATCGTGCGCGAGTGGACGATCGTGCCCACCAGCAGGTTGCCGAACGGGCGGTGCGGGGCGTTCATGAAGCTCTTCAGGCGTTCCTGGAAGATCTTCAGCACGGCCGGCACGTTCCCCGCGTACACCGGCATGGCGAGCAGCATCGCCTGCGCGCCCTCGGCCAGGTCGACGACGTGCGCGAAGTCGTCGTCGAGGGTGCACCGGCCCACCTCGGGATCGAGGCAGGTGTCCTCGCCCTCGCACATCGCGATGCGGTGGTCGATCAGCCGGATCCGTTGGATCTGCGCGTCGCCGACCTCCCGGACGACGCCGGTGATCGCCGCTTCGAGCAGCGCGTCGGTCACCGACGGCAGACGTTTCTGCGTGCAGGACAACGCGACGATCTTCATTCGAGGGCCTCCCCTGTCCGCTCGGCGCCAACCCGGGGCCGGCCACCTGACGAAGCCCCGTGGCCGTCACGCGGAGGCAGCACCAACCTACCGACAGTGGGGCAGCGCCGGAAGCGCTCGCACCGCGTGCGCTCCCGGCCCGGACGCCGCGGCGGGGCCGGCCGCGTGGTCAGAGGCTGCTGCGGTAGGGCGGCATGAACCGCAGCCGGGGCATCTGGTCGGCGAGCACTCCGCCGTCGACGACCAGGTGGGTGCCGTTGATGTAGCGGCCTGCGGCGGAGGCGAGCAGCAGCAGCGCGCCGACGCAGTCGGCCGGCGTGCCGTAGCCGCCGCGCAGCGGGATCCGCTCCGCCCAGGCGGCCTCGAACGCCTGCCGGTCCAGGGGGAACTCGCCGTCGATCGGGGTGGCGATCATGCCGGGGGCGATCGTGTTGGCGGTGATGCCGTGCGGCCCCAGCTCGGCGGCGAGCGACCGGGTGAGCAGCTCGACGGCGGCCTTGGAGGCGTTGTAGTGGGCCAGCCCGGCCTCGGCCATCAGCCCGTTCTTGGAGGAGACGTTGACGATCCGGCCCGCCACCCCGTCGGCGATCATGTGTTCGGCGGCGCGCTGGGCGAGGAAGAAGACGGCGTCCACGTTCACCCGCATCACCTCGCGCCAGGCGGCGACGGTGATCTCGTTGAAGTGCTCCAGCCGGGCCACGCCGGCGTTGTTGACCAGGATGTGCACCGGGCCGCGGTCGCGGCGTACCCCGTCGAACCAGGCCGCGATCGCCTCGGTGTCGGCGAGGTCGAAGGGGTACGGGTGGCAGGCGCGGCCCCGCTCGGTCACCGCGGCCACGACCGGGTCGAGGTCGACACCGGGCCGGTCCACCACCACCACGTCGGCGCCGGCCGAGGCGAGGCCGGCGGCGAACGCGGCGCCGAGCCCGCGCGCGGCTCCGGTCACCACGGCCAGCCGGCCGGACAGGTCGAAGGAGGGCGGGACGCGGGAGGTCATGCCAACCCCAGCAGGTCGAGGGACGGACGGTGGATCAGCCGCTCGATCTGCTCGGTGTCGAGCGGGTCGAGGCCGGGGATGCCGGGCACCCGCCCGACCGCCCGCAGCCCCTCGATCGAGGCGTCGACGGTGGTGAAGGGGTAGTCGCTGCCGAACATCAGCTTGTGCCACACGCCGTAGTCCTGCACGAGCCGCAGGCTGTGCCAGAGCTGGAAGGGGCGGTAGTGCAGCGCGGACACGTCGGCGTAGACGTGCCGGTGCTTGCGGACGACCGCGATGCACTCCCCCTCGTACGGGTGGCCGAGGTGGGCGAGCACCATGCGCAGCTCGGGGTGGCGGATGGCCACCTCGTCGAGGTGCACCGGAAGCGCGTAGCGCAGCGGCGCCGTGGAGACGAACGTGGTGCCGGTGTGCACCAGCAGCGGCAGCCCGTGCCGTTCGGCGTAGGCGTACAGGTCGTCGTAGGCGGGGTCGGCGGGGTCGAACCCGGCGTACATCGGCATCAGCTTGATGCCGCGCAGGCCCAGGTCGCGGTGCCCGTGCTCCAGCTCGTCGCGCCAGCCGGGCTGGGTGGGGTCCAGGGCGAGGTAGCCGACGAGCCGGTCCGGCCGGGCGGCCACGTACGCGGCCACCGCCGCGTCGTCGACCCACAGCCCGGACCGGCGGGCCTTGCCACCGACGACGACGGTGCGGGTGTCCGCCGGTGCGGTGGCCGCGTACTGCGACCACCGCACCGTCAGGTCGACCTCGCCGCCGTGGGCCCGCGCCGCCTCGGCGGCGAACGGGTCGCCGACGTGGTCGGGGCAGTCGAACAGGTGCGAGTGCACGTCGACGATCATCGGCGGTCCCGCTTCTCCCACCCCTCGGCGAACATGTTCCAGAAGCCGTGGCTCGGCGGGTGCTCGGCGAACACCTCGTCCACCAGCTCGATGCCGAGGCCGGGCGCGGTGGGCAGGTCGATGTGCCCGTCGACCACCGGCAGGGCGCCCCGCACGGCGTCGAAGACGTAGTCCTCCAGCAGCCCGTCGAAGGTCTCCAGGATCTTGAAGTTCGGCATCCCGAGGACGGCGTGCACCGAGGCGGTGGTGCACAGCGGCGAGTTGGAGTTGTGCGGGGCGACCACCATGGCGTGCTGGTCGGCGATGGCGGCGAGCTTGCGCACCTCGGTGAAGCCGCCGGCCATGGAGAGGTCGGGCTGGATGATGTCGACGGCGTCGGTGGCGAACAGCCGGGCGTACTCGTAGCGGTTGTGGAAGTGCTCGCCGCCGGAGATCGGCATGGTGGCCCGGGCGCGCAGCTCGGCGTACCGCTCGATGTGGGTCCACGGCAGCGGCTCCTCGAACCAGCCGAGGTCGAACGGCTCCAGCTCCCGCACCAGCCGGGCGGCGGTGTGCATGGCGAAGCGGGCGTGGCCCTCGACGTACAGTTCGATCTCTTCTCCGACGGCGGCGCGGACGGCGGCGACGATGTCGATCGAGCGGCGCAGCTCGGCCCGGGACAGCTCGCCGAGGCCGGCGCCGAACGGGTCGAACTTCAGCGCCGTGTACCCCTTGGCGACGGTGGCCCGCGCCCGCTCGGCGAACGCGGCGGGCTCCCGGTCGCCGGTGTACCAGCCGTTGGCGTAGACCCGGACGCGGTCGCGGCAGGCGCCGCCGGTGAGCCGGTACGCGGGCACCCCGAGGGCCTTGCCCATCAGGTCGTAGAGGGCCTGGTCGACGCCGGAGACGACGATCCCGCCGACGTCACCGCCGCGCAGGAAGTCACCCTGGTACATGCGCAGCCAGATCTCCTCGACGTCGAACGGGTCGGCGCCGATCAGGTGCCGCCCGGCCATCGCCTCGGCGAGCTGGCAGGTCTCCCGGGCCCGGTACGGGTGGGTGATCTCGCCGACGCCGGTCAGCCCGGCGTCGGTGTGCACCCGCACGTAGGAGAAGTCGCGCCAGGCGGTGCCGAGGGTGAGGGTCTCCACCCGGCTGATCCGCCCGGCCGGCCCGACCGGTCTGGTCTTGTCGACGGTGAGCATCAGCGGCCCTCCCCGCCGGCGACCGCGCCGCCCATGGTGGCGGTGCCGGCCAGCTCGGTCGTCCCCCCGGAGGCGAGCGTGTCGCGCACGGCCGCCCGGGTGGCCTCGACGAGGTGGTCGATGTCGGCGTCGGTGTGCGCGTAGGAGATGTGGTTGCGCTTGAGGTTCAGCGGCAGCTCGAAGATGCCGTGCTCGGGCATCCGCCGACGGTAGCCGATGAACATGCCGGCATCGTTGCGCAGCAGGTCGTCGTAGCTGCGGGGTGCCGGGCCC
Organism: Micromonospora sp. PTRAS2; assembly: GCF_054052245.1. Lineage (NCBI taxonomy): Bacteria > Bacillati > Actinomycetota > Actinomycetes > Micromonosporales > Micromonosporaceae > Micromonospora > Micromonospora sp. PTRAS2. Next base: position 447,226 of record NZ_JBSWBU010000005.1, on the reverse strand, counting down.
GACATGAAGTAGGTCACGAACACGGAGCCGTGCCCGGTGACCACGGCGGGGACGCCGAGGTCGGCGAGGACCTCGGCGATGCCGGCGCGGGCCCGCTCGCCGAGGCGGTAGACGTGCTCGTGCACGGGCTCGGCGCGCAGCTTGCCGAGGGTGGCGAGGGCGGCGGCGACCACCGCCGGGTGGCCGTTGTAGGTGCCGGCGAAGAAGGCGGGCGCGCCCGGACGGGTGCTGAACAGGTCCATCAGGTCGGCGCGGCCGCCCAGGGCGCCGATCGGGTAGCCGTTGGCGATGGCCTTGCCGAGGGTGGTCAGGTCGGGGGTGACGCCGCTGATCCGCTGCCAGCCGCCCAGGTCGTGCCGGAAACCGGTGATCACCTCGTCGAAGACCAGGACGCTGCCGGCGCGGGTGCACTCGTCGCGCAGCGCCTGCAGGAACTCCTGGTCGGGCAGAAGGCAGCCGACGTTGTGCGGCACCGGCTCGACGATGACGGCGGCGATGTCGTCGCCGTGCGCGACGAAGGCGGCCCGGACGGCGGCCACGTCGTTGAAGCGCAGCACGAGGGTGGCGTCGAGGACCTCCGGCAGGATGCCCGTGGAGATCGGGTCGGGCAGGCCGACCCGGTCGGGGGCGGAGATCACGTTCAGGCTGACCGAGTCGTGCCAGCCGTGGTAGCAGCCCTGGAACTTGACCACCAGGCGGCGGCCGGTGGCGGCGCGGGCGACCCGCAGGGCGTGGAAGGTGGCCTCGCTGCCGGTGCTGGTGAGCAGCACCTTCTCGATGCTCGGGACCAGCTCGGCGAGGGTCTCGGCGAGCTGGATCTCGCCGTGGGTGACGGCCACCCCGCACAGGTCGACCCGCGTGCCGGCCTCGGCGACGGCGGCGTTGACGTCCGGGTCGTTGTGGCCGAGCAGGGGCGGCCCGAAGGCCGCGTGGTAGTCGGTGTACTGGCGTCCGTCGGCGTCCCAGAAGCGCGCGCCGGAGGCGCGGGCGATCACCATCTCGGTGAGGCCCGGGATGCTGCGCTGCCCGCTGTTGACGCCGCCGGGGATGACCCGGCGTGCCCGCTCGGCGAGGGTGACGCCGGACGGGGCCGATCGTGAATTCACACCTTCTCCTCATCGGTGCGGCGCGGCGACCCAGCCCGGTCGCGACGCCGCGGTTTGTCCGCCGCGGGAGGAACCAACAAAACTTCGGAACAGTGTTCGGCTATACCAAACGATGTTCGGCATACTAGGCAGGTGAAATCGCGAAGGTCAACAGCGAGGGCCCGAATTCCGAACGGGTTTGTTACGCTGTTCGGTCTTGGCGAACAGCTTCAGCGTCACTGACCGAAAGAAGGACCATGGCCACCACCGAAGACGGCGACAGCTCCCGCTACCTGGTGCGCAGCGTCAGCCGCGCGGCCGAGGTGCTGGAGGTGCTCTCCGCCGCCGCTCCCAACGAGGGGCTGAGCGTCACCGACGTCGCCCGCGCCTGCGGCCTGTCCAAGAGCGCCGCGTTCGCCACCCTGCACACGCTGTGCCACCACGGCCTGGCCGCCGACGACGGCGAGGGGATGAACCGCCGCTACCGGCTCGGCATGGCCCTGGCCCGCCTCGGCGTCCGCGCCCAGGAGCAGCTGTCGCTGCGCGACATCGCCCGTCCGGTGCTGACCGCGCTGACCCGCGACACCGGGCTCAGCTCCCGGCTGGCCGTCCCCGAGGGCGCCCACGCGGTCGTCATCGACCAGGTCAGCAACGGCGAGCGCATCCAGATCGAGCTGCGGATGGGCACCCGCGAGCTGCCGCACTGCACCGGGCTGGGCAAGGCGTTGCTGGCCGAGATGACCCCGGCGCAGGTGGCCGAGCTGATCGGCCGGGTCGGGCTGCCCCGGCGCACCGACCACACCATCACCGACCTGGACTCGCTCGTGGCCCACCTGCACGACGTCCGCAAGGCCGGGTACGCCCTCGACGACGAGGAGGACGCCGAGGGGGTGTTCTGCATCGGCAGCGCCCTGCGCGACCACAGCGGCGGGTGCTGCGGCGCGATCAGCGTGACCGGGCTGAAGCTCGGCCTGCCCAGCTGGCGCTACCAGGAGCTGGGCCGGCAGGTGCGCCAGGCCGCCGAGGCCATCTCCGTCCGCCTCGGCCACGTCCCGGCGGAGCAGACCCCTTGACAGCCGGTTCACCTGCTGTTTAACGTTCCCGCCAACGTCACGGCCCCGGCCGTGGCAGGTCGCGGCCCCCCAGCCGCGGCCGTCTCGGGCGAACAGCTGACTCCCGTCGCGCCGCAGCCCCGGCGCCGGGCGTTCCGGTCAGCAGCTCCGCCGCCTGCGCGCCTCGCGCGTTTGCCCGACCTTCCCCCGCCTGTGGCCGCCCCTTGGCGCCCGCAGGCCCCCAAGCAACCGCCGTCCGGCGCCCCGCCGGACGGCTGGACCGCGAAGGTTGAGGCTCTCCATGGGTCTACTTGGCACGTCCACGCCCACCCCCCACGACCAGATGCTGCGCGTCGACACCGTCGCCGACCTGGCCCGGCTCGCCCCCGCCACGCTGGCCGCCCGCGCCCTGGTGCGGGTCGCCGGCTACCACCGCCCCGGCGACGGCGGCGGCGGCCTGCTGCGTTGGGACCCCACCAGCACCGCCGCCGGCAACGGCGGCACCGTGCACGACCCGTACCCGGGCCGCGGCGACCGGCGCGGCCGGTGGCTGGCCGTGCACGACGGGACCGGCGACTTCCGGCGGTTCGGCATCTTCGGCCGGGACACCCCCGCCGACGCCGCGCTGGACGCCATGGTCGGCGACCCGACGATCCACCGGGTCGAGGCCCACACCGACCTGCGCTTCGTCAAGCGGCACACCTTCGGCCGCAGCGACATCGAGCTGGACTTCGGCGGGCACACCGTGCACACCGACGGCATCGAGCGCAACACCCACGACAACCCGTTCGGCGCGGTGCTGTACTTCCGCGGCACGGTGACCGAGACGGTGATCACCCATACCCTCACCGAGACCGTGCCCGAGCTGACCGACGTCTTCCAGGTGCCGGACTCGGCGCGGTTCGCCGTCGGCCAGTGGTGGACGGCAACCAGCAACGCCCTCGCCGGCGCCGACGAGCGCGAACTGCAGAAGATGGTCCAGGTCACCCAGATCGTCGACGGCACCCACATCCGGGTGGGCTACCTCAACGGCTGGACCCTGGAGCCGGGCCGCCGGATCACCTGGCAGCGGGTGGAGCCGGTCCAGCGGGCCCACGTGCGCGACATGGTCTTCTTCGGCCACGTCGCCTTCACCGGCGAGTACCCCGGGTCGGGGCCCGACGACCGCGAGTACAGCGGCTCCCACCCCGTCGCCTACGAGTACGCCGTGCGCTGCGACGTCTCCGGCATCGACGCCACCGGCACCTGGTGGCCGGTGATCATGCGCCGCTGGTGCACCCACTTCACCACCGCGAACTGCACCCTGAAGAACCCGCCGGCCGTGATGTACGGCGGCGCCGGCTACCTCACCCAGCAGATCTACTGCCTGTACGGGCACGTGGTGGACTGCCGCAGCAGCAACGCCCGGCACCTCAACGACCTCACCGCCTCGGCGTACTGCACCGTGGAGAACTGCCACGGCGACGGCGACGACGCCGGCGGCAACCCGTTCACCACCCACGGGCAGTACGAGCACGACCTGGTCTTCACCGGCAACTCCGGCCTAATGGACATCGCCAACAGCGGTGGCCAGTGGGGCATCAGCGCCAAGCGGATCACCGTCCGGCGGCACGTCTGCTCCTGGTTCGTCGCCGGCACCAAGATCACCGACCTGACCCTGGAGGACGTGCGGGTCATCCCCCGCTCGACGTTCGACCCGGCCGGCACGCTCCAGGTCAACGCCGACGGCGCGCAGCTGCGCGGCTGCTCGGCGCGGACGCTCAGCATCGCCCAGCGCTCGGCCCGATCGGGCCGGCCCACGATCATCGCCGACTGCGACTTCGACCAGCCCGCCGGCACCGTGATCGTGCAGACCCCGGTGAGCAACCCGGTGCACTTCGTCCGCACCACCTTCCGCGGCCTCGACGGCGCGATCCTGCGCGGCTCGGGCCCGGTGCGCTTCACCGACTGCACGCTGACCGGGGCGCCCGGCGCGGCGCCGCTGCTGATCGGCGCGGCCGAGGTGGTGGTGCGCGGCGGCACCCTGACCGACACCGGCATCGAGCTGTCGGCCGTGCGCGACCAGCGCCTCGTCGTCGACGGCGGCGCGGCGGTCACCGGCACCAACGCCCGGGGGGCCCTGCTGACCCGGGCCGCCGGCACCGGGGCCGTCCGGATCGAGCTGGGCGACTACCGCAGCACCGCGGCCGACGCGCAGACCGCGCACGTGCGCGTCGACGCCGGGGTCAACCGGTACCGCGCCGTCGGCGCCCGCTTCTCCGGCGGCCGGCTGACGCTCGCCGACGCCGCCTTCGGCGCCGGTTCCACCCTGCTGCACACCGGGTGCGTCGAGGAGGGGGTCGCCCGCGAGCTGCCCGCCGAGTCCGCCCGCGTCGTCACCCGCGACAACCTCGCCCTCTGACCGCCCCCGCAGGAGGAGACACCCCCATGCACGCCGACAACGCCAACCCCGACGGGACACCCACCCACCACCTCGCGCCGGCCTCCCGCCGCGCCGTGCTGCGCGCCTCCGGGCTCGGCGGGCTCGCCCTCGCCGGCACCGCCCTCGCCCTCTCCCCCGCCACCGCCGCCTCCGCCAAGCCGGACGGCCCGCCCGCCCCGCCGGCACCGCTGGCCCCCGGCCTCAACGGGGTGCTGCACGTGGGCACCGTCGCCGCGCTGCTCGCCGTCAAGCCCCAGACCCTGCGCGCCGGGCAGGTCGTGCACATCGACGGCTACCACGCCGCCGGCGACGGCGCCGCCCGCCTGCTCCGCTGGGACGCGGCCAGCACCGCCCCCGCCAACGGCGGCACCGTCCTCGCCCCCGACGGCGACCGGCCCGGGCGTTGGCTCCAGCTCCACGACGGCGTCGTCGAGTTCCGGCACTTCGGCATCTTCGACGCCGGCACCCCCGCCGACGCGGCCCTCGACGCGATGGTCACCGACCCCACCGTGCACCGCATCGAGGCCCACTCCGACCTGCACTTCGTGAAGCGGCACCGGTTCACCCGCAGCGACCTGGTGCTCGACTTCGGCGGGCACACCATGTCCACCGACGGCATCGCCGACGCCGGCCGCGACGACCCGTTCGCCGCCGTGCTGTTCTTCCGGGGCAAGGTCACCGACGAGGTACGCACCCACACCCTGACCGAGGCCGTCCGGGAGGGCTGGGACTCGTTCCAGGTCGCCGACTCCGCGGCGTTCGCCGTCGGCCAGTGGTACGCCGTCGAGGTCAACCGGCTCGCTGGCACCTGGGAGCGGGAGCTGCAGAAACTCGTCCAGGTCACCCAGATCGTCGACGGCACCCACATCCGGGTCAACTACAAGAACGGCTGGGAGCTGGCCGCCGGGCGCACCCTCACCTGGACCCGGGTCGAACCGGTCAGCCGGGTGCACGTGCGCAACCTCGTCTTCACCGGCAACGGCGCGGACCAGTACACCGGCTCGCACCCGGTCGCCTACGAGTACGCGGTGCACTGCGACGTCGCCGACATCGACGCCACCGGCACCTTCTGGCCGGTGATCATGCGGCGCTGGTGCACCTACTTCCACACCGCCCGGTGCACCCTGAAGAACCCGACCTCCGTCACCTGGGGCGGCGCCGGCTACCTCACCCAGCAGATCTACTGCCTGTACGGGCACGTCGAGGACTGCCGCACCTCCAACGCCCGGCACCTCAACGACTGGACCGCCTCCGCGTACGGGTACGTCACCAACTGCCACGGCGACGGCGACGACCAGGGCCCCTTCGTCACCCACGGCCAGTACGAGCACGACCTCGTCTACACCGGCAACTCCGGGCTGATGACGTTCGCCAACTCGGGGGCGGCCTGGGGCTCGGCGGCGAAGCGGATCACCGTCCGCAAGCACGTGTGCTCCTGGTTCGTGGCCCGGGTCAAGGTCACCGACCTGACCCTGGAGGACGTCCAGGTCATCCGCAAGGCCGGGCTGGCCGGCTCCGGGATGCTGTGGGTCAACGCCGACGGGGTGCAGCTGCGCGGCTGCTCCGCCGACGACACGCTGATCATCTCCCAGCAGTCCACCCGCTCGCAGCGGCCCAACGTCATCGAGGGCTGCTCCTTCACCCTCGCCACCGCCGGCACCGACGTGGTGCAGGCCAGCGTCACCACGCCGGTGCACCTGGTCCGCACCACCATCCGCGGGGTCGACGGGCACACGTTCAGCGGCACCGGGCGGCTGCACCTGACCGACGTGACGCTCGTCGGCGCGCCCGACGCCGCGCCGGCCACCGTCAAGTCCGCCGACCTGCGCGTGACCGGCGGCACCCTCACCGACACCGGCATCCGCCTCGCCGGCACCGCCGACCAGCGGATCAGCGTCGGCGGCGGCGCGGTGCTCAGCGGCACCAACTCCGCCGGGGCGCTGCTGTCGCGCGCCGCGGCCACCGGCGTCGTGCGGTGGGAGCTGGGCGGCTACCTCAGCACCACCGCCGACGCCGGCACCGCGCACGTGGCCGTCGACGCCGGCACCAACCGGTACTCCGCCGTCGGCGTCCAGTTCACCGGCGGGAAGCTGCGGCTGGCCGACGCCGGCTTCGGCGAGGGCTCGTACCTGCACCACACCGGGTGCGTCGAGGAGGGCGTGTCCCGGGAGCTGCCCGCCGCCGGCCCGCGCGTCCGCGACGCCGGGAACCTCACGGTCTGACCACACCACGACGAGAGAAGGCGAGGAGCCAGGTGCGACAGCAGGACCGGCCGGTGCGGGTGGCGCTGGCGGGCGCGGGCAACCGGGGCCAGACGTACGCCCGCTGGGTGGCCGCCAACCCCACGCGGGCGCGACTCGTCGCGGTCGCCGACCCGCGTCCCCACCAGCGGGGTCTGATCACCGCCGCCCACCCGGGCGCGGCGGAGTTCGCCGACTGGCGGGACCTGCTGGCGGCGGACCTGGCGGCCGACGCGGTCGTCGTCGCCACCCAGGACCGGATGCACGTCGAGCCGGCCGTCGCGTTCGCCAGGGCCGGCCGGCACCTGCTGGTGGAGAAGCCGCTCGCGCCGACGGCCGACCAGTGCCGCGAGATCGTCGACGCGGTACGCGCCACCGGCGTGCTCTTCGCCGTCTGCCACGTGCTGCGGTACACCCCCTACACCGACCTGGTGAAGCGGGTGGTGGACAGCGGGGTGCTGGGCGAGATCGTCAGCGTCCAGCACCTCGAACCGGTCGGCTGGTGGCACTACGCCCACTCCTACGTGCGCGGCCCCTGGCGGCGGGAGGAGCTGGCCACCCCGATGCTGCTGGCCAAGTCCAGCCACGACCTGGACTGGCTCGGCTACGTCACCGGCCGGCGCATCGAACGCGTCGCCAGCTTCGGCGGGCTGCGCCACTTCCGGCCCGACCAGGCGCCGGCCGGCGCGGCCGCCCGGTGCCTGGACTGCCCGGTCGAGCCGGGCTGCCCGTACTCCGCGCCGAAGCTGTACCTGCCGGTGCTGCGGGAGCACGGGCCGATCTGGCCGGTCAGCGTCGTCACCGACGGCACCGACGAGGCCGCGCTGGTCGAGGCGCTGCGCACCGGCCCGTACGGGCGGTGCGTGTACTCCGGCGACAACGACGTCGTCGACCACCAGGTCGTGGCGATGGAACTGACCGGCGGCGTCACCGCCACCTTCACCATGGCCGCCTTCACCGAACAGACCCACCGGCAGACCCAGCTGTTCGGCACCCACGGCTGCCTGTCCGGCGACGGCGAGCGGGTCCGGGTGCACGACTTCCGCACCGACCGGATCGAGGTCCTCGACGCCGGCACGGTCGGCGGGTCCACCGCCGCCGACGACCACGGCGGCGGCGACACCGGGCTGATGGACGCCTTCGTCCGCGCCGTGGCCACCGGCGACCACCACCACATCCGGTCCGGACTGGACGAGACCCTCGCCAGCCACCTCGCGGTCTTCGCCGCCGAGACGGCCCGGCACACCGGCGCGGTCGTGACCGTGCCCGCGCAGTGAACCACTTCGAGAGGAACGCACAGATGAGACTTCGCAGGTTCGCACCGGTCGCGGCCGTCGCGCTGGCGGCCGGGCTGCTCACCGCCTGCGGCGGCGGCTCCGAGGCCGGCGGCGACAGGCAGAGCGTCACCATGTGGATCTACCCGGTGGTCCCCGACGAGGCCACCCACAAGGGCTTCTGGGACAAGCAGGTCGCCGCGTTCAAGGCCGACCACCCGGACATCGACGTCAAGGTCGAGATCTTCCCGTGGGCCAAGCGGGAGGAGTCGCTGACGGCGGCGATCGCCGGCGGCAAGGGCCCGGACGTCGTCTACCTGATCCCCGACCAGCTCGGCAAGTTCCAGAAGATGATCGAGCCGGTGGACGACTACCTGCCCGCCGACGCGAAGGCCGACTACCGGGAGAACGTCCGGACCGCCGTCACCCTCGACGGCAAGATGCTCGGCGCGCCGCTGCTGACCAGCAGCAACCCGCTGATGTGCAACGCGAAGGTGTTCGCCGCCGCCGGGCTCACCGAGTACCCGAAGACCTGGGCCGACCTGCTGGCCCTCGCGCCGAAGCTGAAGGCGAAGGGCTTCGACGCCACCAACTACTACGCCGACCCGAGCGCCACGCTCAACCAGTCCTTCTACCCGCTGCTCTGGCAGGCCGGGGGCGACGTGTTCACCGCCGACGGCACGTCCGTGGCCTTCGCCGGGCCCGAGGGCGTCAAGGCGCTGACCTTCCTCAAGCAGCTCGTCGACGGCGGCTACGTGCAGAAGGACCTGATCACCAGCATCCCGGCGTTCGAGCAGACCAACGTGGCGAAGAACAAGGTCGCCTGCACCTGGCAGCACGTCCCCGCCGACGTGGAGCAGTTCTGGGGCAAGGAGAACATCAAGATCTTCCCGCCGCTGAGCGACGTCAAGAGCGTCGGCTACGGCACCGTGGGCAGCCTGTCGATCCTCAAGGGCAGCAAGGCCAAGAAGGCCGCGGGCGAGTGGATCACCTTCGTCACCGCGCCGGCGGTCGCCTCCGCGTACGACGTCGCCGGCGGCTACTTCTCCGCCAAGACTTCCGCCGGGTCGCTGTACCCGCAGGACCCGGTGAGCACCGAGATGGAGAAGACCCTGGGCAGCACCACGGTCGGCCCGCTCCACGAGAAGAGCCGCGAGGTGATGGGCGTGCTCGCCCCCGAGATCCAGGCCGCCCTGATCGGCAAGAAGACCCCGGAGCAGGCGCTCGCCGACGCGGCGAAGGCCGCCGACGCGCTGCTCTGAGCCCCGCCGGCCCGCCGCGGTGCGGCGGCGGGCCGGGCACCACCACACCGGCCCGACCGGCCGGTGTCGAATCTGCGAAGAGGATGGCGAGATGGCCGTACCTGCTCAGCTGCCGGCCCGCAGAGCCCGGCGGGTGATCGCCCGGCGCGAGGCACGATGGGGTCTGCTCTTCGTCCTCCCCGCGTTCCTGCTGTTCCTGGCGTTCCGCTTCGGCCCGGCGATCGCCGGCCTGGTGCTCGGCTTCATGGACTACACGATCGGCGGCGACACCGAGTGGACCGGCCTCGACAACGCCCGGCGGCTGGCCGACGACCCCGTCTTCTGGCAGGCGCTGCGGGTCACCGCCGGCTACACCGTGCTGTACGTGCCGCTGACGGTCGCCGCGTCGGTCGGGCTGGCGCTGCTGGTCCGACGCGGCTTCCGTGGCGTCGGCCTGTTCCGGTCGGTGTTCTTCCTGCCGGTGGTCACCAGCCTGGTGCTGGTCGCCACCATCTTCTCCTGGGTGTTCTCCTCCGACGGCCCGTGGTCGCGGATCCTCGGCTGGGTCGGCCTGCCCGACGACTCCTGGCTGGCCTCCAGCACGCTGGTGCTGCCGGCGCTCGCCCTGGTCGGCGTCTGGTCGCACTTCGGCTACGGCATGCTGATCGTGCTGGCCCGCCTCCAGGACCTGCCCCGCGAGCAGGAGGAGGCGGCGCTCACCGACGGCGCCGGCCCGTGGCAGCGGTTCCGCTGGATCGTGCTGCCCCAGCTCAAGCCCGTGCTGTTCTTCCTGCTGGTGATCGAGACGACCGCCTCGTTCCAGGTCTTCGACCTGGTGTACGCGATGACCGGCGGGGGCCCCGCCCGCGCCAGCTACACCCTCGTCATGGCCCTGTACGACCAGGGCTTCAAGTACTTCGACCTCGGCTACGCCAGCGCGATCGGGGTGGCCCTGTTCGTGATGACGCTGGTCGTCGCGCTGATCCAGCGGCTGACCCTCGGGAGGGACAAGTGACCGCCACGACCACCGCCCCCGCGCCGACCCCGGCGCCCCCGCCGCGCCGCCGACGGCGCTCCTACCGGGCGCTGCAACCCGGGCCCGGCGGCGTCGTGCTGCGCTACGTGCTGCTCGCCGTGGCCAGCGTGGTCACGTTGTTCCCGTTCTACGCGATGGTGGTGCTGAGCCTCAAGCCCGCCGCCGCCGTCGAGTTCCCCGGCAGCCTGCTGCCCTGGCCGATCGAGTTCGACGCGTACGCGACGGTGCTCGACTCGCGGGACATCCTGCGCTGGCTGCTGAACACCACCATCTACTCGGTGGTCAGTGTCGTCGCGGTGCTGCTGCTCGCCGCCATGGCCGGGTACGCGTTCGCGAAGAAGCGCTTCCCCGGCCGGGAGACCATGTTCTGGTCGTTCCTGGCGATGGTCATGGTGCCGTACCACGTCACCCTCATCCCCACCTTCATCCTCATCGCCAAGGTCGGCGGGGTCGACACGTACTGGGGGTTGATCCTGCCCACCCTGGCGAACGCGCAGGCGGTGTTCCTGATGCGGCAGTTCATCCAGGGCCTGCCCGACGAGCTCTTCGAGGCGGCGAAGATCGACGGCGCGTCCGAGTGGCGGATGTTCGTGCGGATCGTGCTGCCGCTGTGCAAGCCGATCCTGGCCACCCTCGGCGTGTTCGTCTTCCTGTGGCACTGGAACGACCTGCTCTGGCCGCTGATCATCGGGCAGAGCGGGGACATGCGCACCCTCACCGTCGGCATCGCCTCCCTGCAGAAGGAGCAGGTGCCGCTCAACGTCATGCTCGCCGGCTCGGTCGTCGCGTTCGTGCCGATCTTCGCCGCCTACCTCGTGGGCCAGCGGTACTTCACCGAGGGCGTCACGATGTCCGGAATCAAGGGATGAGTGCAGTGTTCGACAGTGAAACCGAGTTGGAGGAGCGGCTCGCCCGGCCCTCGACGGCGCTCGTCGCCGACCTGGCCGGCGGTGCCGGCGACCTGGTGGTCCTCGGCGCCGGGGGCAAGATGGGTCCGTCGCTGTGCCGGCTGGCCCGCCGGGGGCTCGACGCCGCCGGCCGCACCGGCGACCGGGTGTACGCGGTGTCGCGCTGGTCGGACCGGGCGACCGCCGCCGCGCTGGCCGCCGACGGGGTGGAGCCGGTCGCGTTCGACCTGCTCGGCGACGGCGACCTGGCCGGGCTGCCCGACGCCGCCGACGTGGTGTTCATGGTGGGCGCGAAGTTCGGCACCGCCAGCGCCCCCTACCTGGCCTGGGTGGTCAACGCGGTGCTGCCCGCGGCGGTGGCCCGGCGTTACCCGGCGGCCCGGATCGCCGCCTTCTCCACCGGCAACGTCTACCCGATGGTGCGGGTGGGCACCGGCGGCTGCGTGGAGACCGACCCGACCGGGCCGCTCGGCGACTACGCGATGAGCTGCCTCGGCCGCGAGCAGGTGTTCGCGCACGCCGCCGCCACCCGGGACACCCCGGTCGCGGTGCTGCGGCTCAACTACGCGGTCGACCTGCGCTACGGCGTGCTCGCCGACATCGGCCACGCGGTGCTCGCCGGAGAGCCGGTCGACGTCACCACCGGCCACGTCAACGTGGTCTGGCAGGGCTACGCCAACGAGGTGGCGCTGCGCGCGCTCGGGCACGCCAGCACCGACGTGTTCACCCTGAACCTGACCGGCCCGGAGACCGCCCCGGTGCGCCGGATCGCCGCCCGGATGGGCGAGCGCCTCGGCCGGCCGGTCGGCTACACCGGCGAGGAGGCGCCGACCGCGCTGCTCAACGACGCCACCCGCTGCCACGCGCTGTTCGGCTACCCGGACGTCGCGCTGGGCACCCTGATCGACTGGCAGGCCGACTGGCTGGCCGCCGGCCTGCCCACCTCGGGCAAGCCCACCAAGTTCGCCGTCCGCGACGGGAGGTTCTGACCGTGTCCCTGGACCTGCTGCGCGCGGGGACCGTCATCCCCGCGCACCCGCTCGCGCTGACCGCGGACCGCCGCCTCGACGAGCGGCGGCAGCGCGCGCTGACCCGCTACTACCTGGCCGCCGGGGCCGGCGGCCTCGCCGTCGGCGTGCACACCACCCAGTTCACGATCCGGCAGGCCGGCCAGCTGCGGCCGGTGCTCGCCCTGGCCGCCGAGACCGTCGACGCCGAGGCCGGGCGGCCCGTGGTGAAGATCGCCGGGGCGTGCGGCGACACCGCCCAGGCCGTCGCCGAGGCCGAACTCGCCGCCGGCCTCGGCTACCACGCCGTGCTGCTGTCCCCCGTCGTGCCGGGGGCCGACGAGGCGTACCTGCTCCGGCGGGCCCGGGCGGTCGGCGAGGTGCTGCCGGTCATCGGCTTCTACCTCCAGCCGGCCATCGGCGGGCCGCGCCTGTCCCCGGCGTTCTGGCGGGCGTTCGCCGACCTCCCCTCGGTGGTCGCGGTGAAGCTGGCCCCGTTCGACCGGTACCGGACCCTGGAGGCGGTGCGCGGGATCGCCGCCGCCGACCGGGGCGCGGAGGTGGCCCTGTACACCGGCAACGACGACCACATCGTCGGCGACCTGCTCGGCGAGTTCGCCGGCCGCCGGTTCGTCGGCGGGCTGCTCGGCCAGTGGGCGGTGTGGACCCGCGCCGCCGTCGGGCTGTTCGCGCGGGCCCGCGCGGCCCGGGACGGCGACGCGGCGGCGCTGGCGGAGCTGACCGACCGGAGCGCGGCGGTCACCGACGCGAACGCGGCGGTGTTCGACGCCGCGAACGGCTTCCACGGCTGCATCGCCGGGGTGCACGAGGTGCTGCGCCGGCAGGGGCTGCTCGACGGGGTGTGGTGCCTCGACCCGGCCGAGGGGCTGTCGCCCGGCCAGGCGGAGGAGCTGACCCGGGTGAGCGCCGCCTACCCGTGGCTGACCGACGACGACTTCGTCGCGGAGCACCGCGATGGCTGGCTCCGGTGAGCCGCCGACGGGAGCCGGCACGGGAGCCGGGCCGGCGGGCGGCCCACCGGTGACCCCGCCCACCGGCGCGCGCCGCCCGGTCACCGTGGTCAGCGTGTCCGCCGCGCTGCGGGCCCAGTTCTTCCCCGACCGGGTCGGCGACCGGCTGGCCGCGACCACCGACGCCACCCTCGTCGACGACCACGCGGCGCTCACCGGCGTCGACCTGGCGTCGGTGCTGGCCCGGGCCGAGGTGCTGGTCACCTCCTGGGGTGTGCCACGGCTCGACGCGGCCCTGCTCGACCGGGCCCCGGCACTGCGGCTGGTCGCGCACACCGGCGCGTCGGTCAAGCCGTTCGTGACCGCCGAACTGTTCGCGCGCGGCGTCACGGTCACCCAGGCCGGGCAGGGCATGGCCCGGTCGGTGGCCGAGGTCGCCCTCACGTTCACCCTGGCCCTGCTGCACCAGACGCCCCGCTTCGACCACGCCCTGCACGCGGGCGCCGAGTGGCACCGGGCGGAGCAGACGCCGCCCCGGCACGAGATCCTCGGCTGCCCGGTCGGCGTCGTCGGCGCGTCCCGCACCGGGCGGGCGTACCTGGAACTGGTCCGTGCCCTCGGCGCGGAGGTCAGCGTCTGCGACCCGACCCTGACCCCGGCGGACGCCGCCCGGCTCGGCGCCCGGCTGGTCGGCCTGGACGAGCTGCTCGCCGGCAGCCGCATCGTCGCGCTGCACGCGCCGACCCTGCCGGAGACCCGGCACCTGCTCGGCGCCCGCGAGCTGGCGCTGCTGCCCGACGGCGCCGGGCTGGTCAACACCGCCCGGTCCTGGCTGGTCGACGAGGCGGCGCTCGTCGCGGAGCTGACCCGCGGCCGGATCGACACCGCGCTGGACGTCTTCGACGAGGAGCCGCTGCCCACCGGCCATCCCCTCCGGGCGCTGCCCAACGTGCTGCTCACCCCGCACCAGGCCGCCGGCACCGTGCAGGGCCGCCGGCGGCAGGGCGAGATCGTCGTCAACGAGATCGTCCGGTACGCCAGCGGGCGGCCCCTCGCCCACGCGGTCACGCCCGAGCTGCTCGCCCGGACGGGCTGACCGGCGCAGCCACCCCCACCGGGGCCCGTCGAGGGGCCCACCGCACCATCTGAGAGGACACCATGAAGTTCATGCGGATCGGCCCGGTCGGCGCCGAACGGCCGGTGCTGTTCGACGGCACCGACCACTTCGACCTGAGCGGGGTCACCGCCGACATCGACGCGGCGTTCCTCGCCGGGGACCCCGTGGCGCGGGTGCGGGCGGCCGGCCCGCTGCCGCGTCTCGACGTGACCGGGGAGCGGGTCGGCGCGCCGGTCGCCCGGCCCGGGGCGGTGCTCTGCATCGGGCAGAACTACGCCGCGCACGCCGCCGAGTCCGGCGTCGCCCCGCCCGAGCGGCCGATCCTGTTCCACAAGTCGCCGAACACCGTCGTCGGCCCGTACGACCGGGTGCTGATCCCGCGCGGCTCGACCCGGACCGACTGGGAGGTCGAACTGGCCGTGGTGATCGGCCGGCCGGCCCGCTACCTCGACTCCCCCGCCGAGGCGCTGGCCCACGTGGCCGGGTACGCGGTCGCCAACGACGTGTCCGAGCGGGACTACCAGTTCGCCGACCCCGGGGGCCAGTGGGCCAAGGGCAAGTCGTGCGAGACCTTCAACCCGCTCGGCCCCTGGCTGGTCACCCCGGACGAGGTGGGCGACCCGCAGGCGCTGCGGCTGCGCTCGTGGGTCAACGGCGCACCACGGCAGGACTCCCGCACCGCCGACATGATCTTCGACGTGGCGTACCTGATCTGGCACCTGTCCCAGTTCACCGTGCTCGAACCCGGCGACCTGGTCAACACCGGCACCCCGCAGGGGGTGGCGCTCTCCGGCCGGTTCCCCTACCTCGCGGCGGGCGACGTGATGGAGATGGAGATCGACGGGCTGGGCCGGCAGCGCACCGCGCTCGCGCCGGCGTGACCGCCCCGGTCGCGTACCGTCCGGCCACCGCGGCGGACGTGCCGTCGCTGCACGCCACCTGGGCGGAGGCGTTCGACGACGCGCACGTCGTGCGGCTGTGGTCCGGCGACCCCGGCCGCCTTCCGCGTACCTTCGTGGCGGTGCAGGCCGGGACGGTCGTCGCCGCCGTCTACTACCTGCCCCGCCGGATCCGGGACGCCGCCGGCGGCGTCGACCTGGTCGGCGGCGTCGCCAACGTCGCCACCCGGGTCGGGGCACGGGGACGCGGGCACGTCCGCCGCCTGCTCGACCTGGCCGTCACGGCGATGGCCGCGGACGGCTGCGCCTGGTCGCTGCTGTTCACCGGCACACCCGGCGTGTACGCGTCCAGCGGCTACCGGCCGTTCACCCTGCGCTACCCGACCGGGCGGCCGGCGGCAGCCACGGCCGCGGCCCCACCGACGGGCTGGACGGTGCGGACGGAACCCGGGGTGGACTGGGCGGAGCTGGCCCCGGTGCACGCGGCGTTCAACGCCGACCGGCCGCTCAGCACCGTGCGCGCCGCCGACGACTGGCGGCTCCGGGTGCCGGTCTGGTATTCCCCGCCCACCGAACTGCTGGTGGCCCGCCAGCGGGGCCGGGTCACGGGCTACCTGGCCGCGACCTGGGCTCCCGGGCGCGTCCGGGTGGTCGAGACCGCCGCCCTGCCCGACCGGCCGGACACCCTGCCCGCCCTGTTCCGCGCCGTCGCCCGCGCCGCCGCCGCGCGCGACGTACGGCACTGCGTGGCCCGGCTGCCCGCCGACCCGGCGATCGACGCCGCGCTGCCGTGCCTGCTGGCCGACCCGGTGGTCGAGGCCGACACCACCGGGATGGTCCGGCCGATCCACGCGACACCCGAGCACCTCGCCGCGATCATGGCGGCACCCGGGGCGTTCCACTGGCCGGCCGACTACCTGTGACGGCACGCCACACCCGGCCTCCGCCGCCGCCCGACGGTCTCTGCCGGGTGAGCCGGCCGGTGGACGTACGACGCGGTGCGCCGGTGGCCCGAGGATGGGGTTGACGTTCGAGCCACTATTCGGAGGTAACCGGCGATGTCCATCACCACCGCACAGCCCGGCAGGCCGACGGTCGTCCTCGTCCACGGAGCCTTCGCCGAATCGGCGAGCTGGGACGGCGTGATCGCCAAGCTGCTCGACGGCGGCTACCCGGCGGTGGCCGTGGCCAATCCGCTGCGCGGCGTCCGACACGACGCCGACTACCTGCGCGCCGTACTCACCGGGATCGACGGGCCCGTCGTCCTCGTCGGGCACTCGTACGGCGGAATGGTGATCTCCAACGTGCCGGCGGGGGCCGCGAACGTCACCGCCCTGGTCTACGTCGGGGCGTTCGCCCCCGCGGCCGGTGAGAGCGCCGCCGACCTGGCCGGGCGGTTCCCCGGCAGTTCCCTGGGCGAGACGCTGGTCCCCGTCACACTTCCCGACGGCGGCACCGACCTCTACATCCGGCAGGACCGCTATCACCACCAGTTCGCCGCCGACTCGCCGGCGCAGCGGGCCGCCGTGATGGCGGTGACCCAGCGGCCGATCACCGAGGCCGCCCTGGGCGAGCCCTCCGGCGAGCCCGCCTGGCAGGCGCTGCCGTCCTGGTTCCTGTTCGGCAGCGAGGACCTCAACATCCCGGTCGCCGCCCACCGGTTCATGGCCGAGCGGGCGGGCTCCCGGCGGACGGTGGAGTTGCCCGGCGGCTCGCACACCGTGGCCATCCCGGAGGCAGCCGCCCTCGTCGACCTCATCCGTGCGGCCGCCGACGCCACCACGTCGCCGTGATCGTCGGCGGCGGGGTCAGTGCAGGTGGCGCTGCCAGTCCTGCGGCACCCGGCCGGCGGGACCGGGGGCGGGCTGGTCGAGTGGGCGCGAGTGCGGCTCGGCCAGCTCCGGCCCCTCGGCATAGAACTGGTCCTCGGAGTAGTCCCAGAACCACGCCTCGCCCGGTTCGAAGCTCCGCACCACCGGATGCCCCGTCGTGGCCGCGTGCGCGGTCGCGTGCTGACTCGGCGAGGAGTCGCAGCAGCCGACGTGACCGCAGGCCGCGCAGCGGCGCAGGTGGAACCACCACCCGCCGGAGGACTCACACTCGACGCAGCCCGGGCCGCTCGGCGGCACCGCCGGATCGATCGCCGCGACCATGGCTGGCGGCTCGGGCTGCTCGTCCACGACATGCTCCTTCTCGGCTCGCGGCTGCGGGGGCGGACCGGTCCACCGGCACCCTGCCCTGTCATCCCCGCTCGCAGTCTGACACCCGCGACCGTCACCCGCACCCACCGGGCCCGCGCCCCGCCTCCGGGGTCAGGGGGTGAAGCTGGCGTAGTAGGACGCCCCCATGTCCTGCCCGCCGTGTCCCTGCGCCGCCGCGCGCCGGAACCGTTCCGCGCCGGCGGCCACGACGTCGAGGCGTACCCCGTGCTCCTCGCCCGCCGCGACGATCAGGCGCGCGTCCTTCTCGGCGGTCTCCACCGCGAAACTCGCCGGCGACAGCCGGCCCTGCCGCACGAGGTCGGCCTTGGCGTGCAGGTAACCCATGTCGAGCGGACCGCCCTCGATCACCTCGAAGAAGCGGTCCGGGTCGACGCCGAGCGCCCCGGCCAACGCGAGCATCTCCGCCGCGCCGTGCGTCACCGTGAGCACCCAACTGTTCGCCACCAGCTTCAACCGGGTGCCGTCGCCCCGCGCGCCGTCCTCGCCCAGCCAGACCACCCGGGCCGCGATCGCGTCGAGCACCGGGGCGAGCCGCTCCCGACCGGCGGCCGGCCCGGCGGCGAGCACGGTCAGCTGACCGGCCTCGGCCGGCTGCCGGGTGCCGAGCACCGGCGCGTCGTAGAACGCCACCGAGTGCTCGGCGGCTGTCGCGGCGAGCCCGGCCACGTCACCCAGGCTCGCGGTGGTCGTCTGCAACCAGAGCGCGCCCGCCTTCAGCCCGGGGGCGGCTCGCCCGATCACGTCGCGCACCGTCCCCCCGTCGTACAGCATCGTGATGATCACGTCGGCGTCGCGGACCGCGTCGGCGGGCGATTCCGCCACGGTCGCGCCGGTCTCCGCCGCCTTGTCCGGGGAGCGGTTCCACACCCGCACGGCGTGCCCCGCCCCGACGAGATTGCGGGCCATGGCGGTGCCCATGATGCCCGTGCCCAGCACGCTGACGGTCAGCTCTTCGGTCATGGGCCCATCCTTGCGTACGGCCGGTCCCCGTCGGTCGCGCCGGCGCGACCCGCAGGATGGGTCCGGGCCCTCCTGGTACGGCTAGCCGGGCGAGGAGACCGGGGACAGAACGGCGAGCAGCTTCTCGATCCGGTCGGCGCCCGGCTGGTGTCCGGTCGCGGCGTGGGACTGTGCGGCGAGCCGCGCGCTGTGCCAGGCGGTGGCCCGGTCGCCGGCCCGGTACGCGGCTGCGGCGCGGGCGGCGAGCGCCCGGCCTTCGAGGAGCCGGTAGCCGCACTGCCGCGCGATGGAGAGCGCCGCATGGCACCAGGACGGCGCCGCGGGCTCGTCGACCTCGGCGAGGCTGACGATGATGTCGGCCTCGATGTAGCGGTCCGCAGACGCGCGGGCGTGCGTCAGCGCGTCCACCAGGAGGCCGACCTTCCCGTCGACGAGGCCCAGGACGTGGAGTGCGACCGCTTCGAGCCGGGGCTCGGCCGGCTCGCGCGCCATGTCGAGCGCCTGACGGGCGAGCGCCGAGGCGCGCGCGTCGTCGCCGCGGTCGTGGTGCACCCGCGCCAGCGCGCACAGTGCGGTGACCCGGCCCCGGCTGCCCGTCTGCTCGTGCAACTCCATCGCGGTGGTCAACGTCCGCGCCGCCTCGTCGAGGCGGCCGAGAAGGTGGTAGACCGCGCCCAGGTTGTTCAGGATGAGCGCGCGGCTGCACACCGACCTGTTCTGGTCGGCCAGGGTGAGCGCCGCGTGGTGGTGGTTCGCCGCTTCGCTGAGCCGCCCGAGGTCTGCGCAGACCAGTCCGAGGTTGTTGTGGTTGACGGCGACGCCGGCCGTGCGGCGGGTGCGGCGGTTCAGCTCCAGCGCCTGTTCCATGACCCGCAGGGCTTCACGCGGCTGGCCGGTCATCCGGAAGACCGGGCCCAGGTTGCCCAGCGCCGCCGCCTGCCCGTCGTGCCATCCCGACCGGTTCGCCGAGCGCAGCGCCAGCCGGTAGTCGTCGGTCGCCTCCGGGAACCGTTCGAGACGCCAGTTCAGGGCCGCGAGGCTCAGGCGGGCCGCCGCCTCGGCCTGCTCGTGACGCGCGGCCTGGGCCGCGGTGAGGCCGAGCCGGGCGACCTCGGACCATTCCGCGGTGTGCATGCCCAGCCACAGGTATCCCCGCAGCGCGTCCGCCAGCGCCCAGGCGTACGCGTGCAGTCCCCGGCGGGTCGCGTGCCGGGTCGCGGCGACGAGGTTGTGGCGTTCCGCGTCGAGCCAGGCGAGAGCGTCGACGTGGCTGGCGAACCGCAGGGGACGTGCGGGGACGGGCAGTTGCAGGGGCACGCGGAGCACCTGCGGGCACAACCGGTCGGCCGCGGAGTGCACGCTGAACAGGTACCAGGAGAGCAGGTCGGCCAACGTCCGCCGGTTGTCGTCGAGTGCCGCGAGCCCGACGACGTAACGGCCGAGCAGGTCGTGGGTGCCGAAGCGACCCGGCGTCCGCTCGTGCACCAGGTGCGCGTCGGCGAGGCTGGCGAGCATCCCGGCCGCCTCCGCGGTCGTACAGCCCATCCTCGCGGCGGCCGACTCGGCTGTCACGTCGGCGCCGGGCACGAGGCCGAACAGCCGGAAGAGCCGCTGCAGCCGCGGCGGCAGGGTCCGGTAGGAGGCGGCGAACGCCGACCGCACCGCGATCTGCTCGTCCTCGCGTACGGCCAGCATGGTCAGCGGGTCGCCGGCGCGGAGCCGGGTCAGGTAGTCGCTGATCGTCTCGTGCGGACGGGTCTGCAGGTCCGCCGCGGCGATGCGCAGCGCCAGCGGAAGGCCGGCGCAGTCCTGGGCCAGCTCCGCGAGCGCGGCCTCCTGCCCGGTGATCCGGTCCGCGCCGATGACGCGGGCCAGCAGCTCCGTGGCCTCCCCGGGCGCGAGCACGTCCAGCGACAACCGCTGCGCGTCGTGCCGGGTGGCCAACCCGCCGAGGCGGCCCCGGCTGGTCACGATCACCAGGCAGCCGGCGCCGCCGGGTAGCAGCGGCCGGACGTGCGCGGTGTCCCGGGCGTTGTCGAGGACGAACAGCATCCGCCGGTCCGCGACCACGCTCCGGTAGAGGCTCGCGGCTTCGTCGACGTCGTCGGGGACCTGCGCGGGCGGCACGCCGAGCGCGCGGAGGCAGCGCGACACCGCGTCCAGCGGCGTGAGCGGCTCCCCGGGGGAGTAGCCGCGCAGGTCGAGGAAGAGCTGCCCGCCGTCGAACAGGGGCCGCACGCGGTGCGCCCACCGGACTGCCAGCGCCGTCTTGCCGACCCCGGCGGTGCCGATGATCGCGACGACCGCCAGGGCGGCGCTCCGCCGGGCCCGGTCCAGCATCGCGTCCAGTTCGGCCAGCGCGTCGACGCGACCGGTGAAGGTCGACAGGCCGGCGGGCAGTTGCGCCGGGCGCAGGCCCGGTCCGGCGTCCCGGGCGGCGGGCGCGGGGCCGGTCGGGGCGGGCGCGGGCCCGGTCGACGGGACCTGCTGCCGCAGCAGCCGCAGGTGGGTCTCCGCGAGCCGCCCGCCCGGCTCGACGCCCAGCTCGTCGGCGAGCCGGCGGCGGGCCCGCTCGAACACCCGCAGCGCCTCGGCCTGGTGCCCCGCCCCCGCCAGGGCCGTCATCAGCCGTACGACGAGGCCCTCGTGCCACGGGTCGGCGGCCACCAGCCTGCGCAGCGGCGCCACCGCCTCGGCGTGCCGGCCGAGCGCGAACTCTGCGTCGAACAGGTCCTCGGACGCGGCGAGCCGCCTGTCGTGCAGGCTGGCGGCGGCCCCCGGCACGAAGACCGCGGACGCGCCCGCGAGCGCCGGGCCGCGCCACAACGCCAGCGCCTGGCGCAACAGGCCGGCGGCCGGCTCGTGCTCGCCGGCATCGGCGTGCCGGCGGGCAGCCGCGACGAGGCCGGAGAAGACCCGCGTGTCCAGGTCGTCACCGTCGAGGTCGAGACGGTACCCGCCGAATTCCGAGAAGATCATTTCCGGCAGGTCGGCCGCGCGGGTCAGTTGCCGCAGGCGGGAGACGCACACCTGGACCTGCGCGCGCGCCCGTGCCGGCGGCGCCCCGCCCCACAGCGCCTCGGCCACCTGTTCCGCCGACACCAGCACATTCGCATTGAGCAGCAGATAGGCCAGCACGGCGCGCTGTTGGGGCCGGCCCAACGGCATCCGCTCGCCCCGCACCACGGCCTCGACCGGACCGAGTAGGCGCCATCTCATGCAATCCCCACCTCAACAGATCGATCACATTTTATTCGCCGAAGCCGGGGTGGCTATCGGACGGCTAGCCGATGGCAAGGCGGCCCGCGCAACCTCAATGGAAAGGCCGGGCGGATGACCCGGATCAATCGGTAAAGGAGTTTCAATGGGAGGAAGAATCCGCGCCGTCGTGGTCGCCGCGGCGACACTCGGCCTGGTCATCGCGGCAGCCGGCGTCGCACAGGCCGACGCGTCGTCGCAGCCGTCGATGCGGGACGCACGGGCCGCCGCGACGGCCTCGGGTGAGCTCGGCGCCGCCGCGAAGGGCGGGTTCGGCACCGCCGCGACGTGGTTCACCGGGACGGTCGCGGCGGGCGGCACGCAGGGCTGGACCTGGACCAACGCCCCGGCCGACGCCGCCTACGTGGTCGGGTACAACCCGGTCGGCGCCACCACCTCGTCCATGTGCCAGTTCGAGACGATCAGCAGCCGGTACGTCCAGCTCTGGGGCGGCCAGCGGCAGTTCCAGTTCACCCTGAAGAACGTCGGCTCGATCGCCTGCGGCGCTACGGTCCAGCTCGCGGCGGTGAGCAGCTCGGTCGCGACCTCCACCGGCGGGGTCAGCCCGGGTGGCACCCAGACGCACCTGTGGAACATCCCCTGGCACACCAACTGGGTGGTGGGACTCAACCCGAGTGGCGCCACCAGCTCGGCGGCCTGCCAGTTCCAGGTGACCCGCACCTGGTTCGTGCAGCCGGCCGCAGCGGGCGCGGTCCGCCAGCTCTACGTGGAAGTCAAGAACGTGGGGACCATCGCCTGCCAGACCGACATCCGGCTCGGCTCCACCGCCGTCTCCTACAACTTCACCATCGCCACCATCGCCTCCGGCACCACCTGGTCCACGGTCTGGTTCAACGCGAACCCCGTCACCTCGGTCTACCTGGTCGGCGCGTCACCGCAGGGCAGCGCGCCCATCACCTGCCAGTTCGAGGTCACCCGCATGATCTACCGGCAGAGCATCAACAGCGACGGATCATCCCAGCGCCAGATCCTGATCTCGTTCAAGAACCTCGGCGGCACCACCTGCGGCGGGCTCGCCGAGCTACAGACCATCGCGGCCTGATCCACCCGCCCTCGCGGCCATCGCGCGGCGACCACCGTCGTCGCGCGATGGCCGTTGCGGGCCCGGCTATCCGTGGGACAGGGTCGCGTGGACGCCCGTGCCGTACTCGTGTCGCAGGCCGCCGTCCGCGATCAACCGCCCGGCGTGCGGCAGCACGGGGCGCGAGCCGATCCTGCTCACGGCCATCCGGCGGATCACCCGGTTCAGTCTGCCGGAGGCGCTGGTGACCGCCGCCCAGTCCCACGCGGCGGGATCGCCCAGGCGCGGCACGGTCGGCGCCCACGTCGCGGCGCGCTTGGCCGAATTGTGGTTGGTGTGGCTCCAGCGCAGCTCCCGCGTCCCGAATGGTCCGCCGTAGTAGAGCTGGACGAGCCCCCAGCCTTCGCAGCAGTATCGAAACGTCGGATCCTCCGGCGAATCTGCGGACAGGTCGATCCGACTGAGCGTCGGCTCCGGCCCGGAGCCGACGACGAACAACTCCAGGTGTCGTCCCTGCGGCGCCGTCGCAATGTCGGCGGCAGCCCGGAACTCACGCAGCTCGCGGCCCGGCTCCGAGTCGGACTCGAAGACCCGGAACAGGCCCAGCCCGAAGACGGACTCGACGACCGAGGCCCAATCATCGTCGGCCGCGTAGAAGTTCAGATTCGGCACCAGCCGATTATCCCGATCGACCGGCATCGCCGGCCGCCGCGTCCACGCGACCGTGCGCGTCAGGCCAGCTGGATGACGGGTCGGGTCAGGACCTTGGCGGCGTACCCGCCGTCGGAGGCGAGCCACCGGCCGAACTCCTCGTCGCGGTAGGCGGTCGCGAGGGTCAGCCAGCCGAGGAAGAATCCGCTGCCGCCGCACGTGGCGCTGCCGCCGTCGCCGCCGCACACGACGGCGCGCGTTCCACTGCTCGAACGTGACGTCGGCGTACGTCACCGCGCAAAGATAGGGCCGGGGTCGCCCGGCCGCGGGTGCCGGCGCGGCCCGAGGTTCAGTCCCCGTTTAGCGCGGCCACCTTCGATGAGGTACACCATCCCGAGGGGAGAGCCCTGTGCGCGTCCTGTTCATCCCTTTTCCCAGCCCGCCGCACCTGTTCTTCATGACGCCGCTGGCGTGGGCCTGCCGCGCGGCGGGGCACGAGGTGCGCGTCGCCGGCCACCCACACCTGACCGAGACGACGCTGCGGACCGGCCTGAGCCCGGTCGAGGTCGGCGGGGACGGCGCGGGCCGGCGGAGGCACGGCCCCGCCGTCACCCAGGCCGGTCTCGCCCGGACGTCCGGCGACGAGCGGCACCGGCTGCTGGACCGACGGTTCGCGCCCATGGTGGACCTGGCCGGCGAGATGGCCCCGGGCCTGGTGCGGTTCGCCGATCGCTGGGAGCCCCAGATCGTCGTCGCCGACTCGCTGGCCTTCGCGGCTCCTCTCGTCTCGGCGGCCCTGGGTATCCCCCTGCTGCGCCACCTCACGGGCCCGGACGTCATGCACCGCACCATCTACCCGATGCACGGGCCGATCACCGGCGACGAGTACAGCCCGAACTGGCCCGAGGGACTGCGTGAACTGTTCGAGGAGTTCGGGGTGGCCATCCACAACGACCACTCGCTCGGCAGCATCGACCCGTGGCCGGGCAGCATCCAGGTGCCGGACGCGCACGCCCGCATCCCGGTGCGGCACATCCCGTACCACGGGGCGGCCCCCTCGCCGGAGTGGGCCTGGGGCCGGGCCGGACGCCCCCGGGTCTGCCTGAGCTGGGGCGAGCCGGGTGACGCGGCCCGCGCGGCGCAGTCCCCCGCGTTGCCCCGGATCCTCGACGCGCTGACCCGCCGGGACGTGGAGGTCGTCGTCACGGGCAGCGGGATCGACCGGGACAGGCTCGGCGCGCTTCCCGAGACGGTCCGCGTCGCCGGGGACGTGCCGGCCGACGTGGTGCTGTCCACCTGTGACGCCGTGGTCAGCGAGGGCGGTACGCACACCATCCTCACCGCCGCCGCCCTCGGTGTTCCCCAGGTGCTCGTACCGCTGGTCGAGCGCCCACCGAACGCGGCCACCTTCTGCGAGAGCGGCGCGGGGATCACCCTGGACGCGGGCGACGCCGACCCGGAGGCCGTCGGCCGGGCGGTCGACGCCGTGCTCGGCGACGAGCGGATCCGTGCCGCGGCACGGCGGATCCAGGACGAGATCGCCGAAGCGCCATCGCCCGTGGAACTGGTGCACACGCTGGAGAAGCTGGCCTGACCACCTCGGCTGAAGGGGCCACCGGCGGGTCCGGCGAATGCGGTTCTCAGCGCACGCACCGGACCCGTCCGCTCTCTTTGCTCAGGCCCTCCGGACGGACACCGTCATCTCCTTGACCCCGTAGAACTCCGACGGGTGGAAAACGGGATCCGCACTGATCCGCAGATCGGTGAATTCGGTCATCAGCCGGTTCAGCGCGATCTCGGTCTCCAGTCTGGCCAGCGGGGCGCCGAGGCAGAAATGGATGCCGTGCCCGAACCCGAAATGCCGGTTGGGATCGCGCTGGATGTCGAACTGCTCGGGCTTCTCGAATTGCCGCTCGTCATGGTTGGCCGAGAGGATCGACGGCATGACGAACGCGTCGGCCGGGATGACCTCGCCGGCGATCTCCACGTCGGTGGTGGCGATCCGGCAGGCCCGGGGAAACGGCGGCCGACGGCGTACGACCTCTTCCAGCGCAGCGGGGACCAGCGAGCGGTCCGCCCTGATCCGGGCCTCGGCGTCCGGGTTGTCGTCCAGGCACAGCAGGGTGTTGCCCAGCAGCAGCGTGGTGGTGATGTGCCCGGTGTTCAGCAGCAGCGCGGCGAACGTGGCCACCTGCAGATCGGTCAGTCGCTCGCCGTTGAGCTCGGCGGCGGCCAGGGCGCCGAGGACGTCGTCGGTGGATCCCTTCGCGCGCCGCTGCCGGACCTCGGCGAGCAGGTACTCGTCGAGCTCCTTGGTGGCTTCCGCGATGGCCTCGACCACCTTCTGCTCCGACTCCCCCTTCTCCGCGCCGATGCCGAGCAGGCGATCGGCACACCGGCGGAAGAACGCCCGGTCGCCCGGGGAGATGCCGAGCAGCTCGGCGATGACGATGACCGGCAGCGGGTAGGCGAGCTGCTCCACGAAGTCGAACTCGTCGCCGGGCGCCTCGGCGAGCAGCTGGCCCACCACTTCGCCGATGCGCGGCCGCATCCCGGCGACCGTCTTGGGCGTGAAGGCCTGACTGACCAGTTGCCGCAGCCGGCGGTGGTCGGGCGGATCCTGCCAGGGCAGATTGGCGCTGAGCTTCTCCGCGCCGAAGACCGGCATGAGCCGGCCGATGTTTGAGGAGAAACGGGCCGGGTCGGAGAACACCGCCTGGACGTCGGCGTACCGGAAGACGAAGTAACGGTTGTGCTCGTCGCGCCAGACCGGCCGGTCGTCACGCATTCCCTTCATCCACTCGAGGATTTCGGCGCCGCCGTCGGTGAACGGCGGCATCCGGACAGGCTCATCGGCACTCATCGCGCCTCCCACGTCGGACCGCGCACGGTCTCGCCGAACCTTACGAAGGAACAACAGCAACGGCAAAGCTAGCAAACAATCCGGTCCTTTGTCCCGACCGTTCAGCCCGACGCAAAAATTAGCAGCATTTTAGCTGCCATCTATAGGATTACCATCGCCGCAAGCAGAGGTGATTCGATGCAATTATCGTGCGCCCGCCGGAGATCCGCAGCGTCCCGAAACAGGAGTTGATCATGACCGAGGCCACGACGGCAGCGCACGTCGGCGACCTTCCCGACGTGCCCGACTTCCCGATGCCACGCGGCTACGCCCTCGATCCCGCGCCGGCCTACGCGCGGCTGCGCCGGGAGCGCCCGGTCACCCAGGTCGCCCTGCCCAGCGGGCAGAAGGCGTGGCTGGTCACCAGCTACGCGCACGTACGCGCCCTGGTCACCGATCCACGGATCAGCTCCGACCACACCCACCCGAACCTGCCGATGCTGGCGCCGCTGCGCCCGGAGGACATCGACACCCCGCACGAGCCCGTCAACACGCTGGTCGGGCTCGATCCGCCGGAGCACTCCGCGCCGCGCCGTTCCGTCATAGCCGAGTTCACGGTCCGCCGCATCCAGGAAATGCGCCCCCGCATCCAGGAGATCGTGGACGGTTGCGTGGACGAGCTGATCGCGGCCGGCCCCGGCAGCGACCTGGTCAGCACGGTGGCGGTGAGCGTGCCGTCCCAGGTGCTGTCGGAGCTGCTCGGGGTGAACCCGCCCGACCGCGAGTTCTTCCACGTGCGCGCCTCCAAGATGCTCGGCAGGACGACCAGTCCGCAGGAGCGCCGGACGGCCATGATGGAACTGGCCATCTTCATCAACGGCCTGCTCATCGAGAAGGACCGCGAGCCGACGGACGACCTGCTGGGCCGCCTCATCGTCAACAACCGCGAGACGAAGGTCTTCACCCACCAGGGCCTGCTGCACATGGCCTACCTCCTGCTGGTCGCCGGCAACGAGACGACCGCGAACATGATCTCGCTCGGCACCACGGGCCTGCTGGAGAACCCGCACGTCCTGGCCGAGCTGAAGGCCGATCCGAGCCTCATCGGGCGCACCGTCGAGGAGCTGCTCAGGTACTTCACCATCTCGGACGTCCTGGTCCGCGTGGCCAAGGAGGACATCGAGATCGAGGGGGCGACGATCCGGGCGAACGACGGCGTGCTGCTCTGCCTCGGCTCGGCCAACCGCGACGAGACGATCTTCGAAGATCCCGACAAGCTGGACATCCACCGGGGCACGCGGCATCACATGGCCTTCGGTTACGGCATTCACCAGTGCCTCGGACAGAACCTGGCCCGCGCCGAGCTGGAGATCGTCTTCACCACGCTGTTCGCCCGGCTGCCCAACCTGCGGCTGGCGAAGCCCCTGGCGGAGCTGCCGTTCAAGTTCGACTCCAACACGTACGGCCTCCACGAGCTGCCCGTCCAGTGGTGAGTCGTCGGCTGGACCGTGAGGCGGAGGCGAGGGACATGCGCATCGTTGTCGAGCGGGACGCCTGCATCGGGGCCGGTCAGTGCGTACTGACCGAGCCGCGCGTCTTCCGGCAGAGCGAGGAGGACGGCATGGTGCAGCTGAACACGGATCGGCCGGCTCCGGACACGGCGGAGGCGGTGGAGACCGCGGTCGCCCTCTGCCCGGCCCGGGCGCTCTCCCTCGAGCCCTGACGCGTGGGGCGGGAGGCACCGGCCGTCCGGGGCGTGTGCGGGTCGGTGCGGTGACGGGAGGACCGATGGGTACGGAGAAGGCGTGGCCCCGGGCCGGCACCGGGTTGCGCGGGATGGTCGGCGACCGGGCCGTGGAACTGGGCGAGCCGCACGGCTGGCGGGCGCTGGACTGCGACGTGACCGACGCCGCAGCGGTGCGCAGGGCGGTCGCGCAGACGCCGGCCGAGGTCGTCGTCCACTTCGCCGCGTTCACCGATCTCGCCGCCGCCCACGCGCAGACCGGTGAGCGCGGCGGATCCTGCTACCGGGTGAACGTCGACGGGACGCGCAATCTCGCGCACGCCTGCCGGGAGAACGACAAGTACCTCATCCACGTGTCCACCGACTATGTCTTCAGTGGCGCCGAAGAGGAGCCCTATCGGGAGTCGGACGTGCCGGCCCCACAGGACTGGTACAGCCGGACGAAGTATTGGGCCGAGGGCGAGGTGCGCGGGTCGGGATGCCGGTTCTCCATCCTCCGGCCCTCGTTCCCCTTCCGGGCACGGTACGCCCGCAGGGGGGACATCGTCCGGAAGATGATCAGCGGGCTCACCGCCGGGCGGACGCCGCCGATGTTCTGCGACACGCTGGTGAGTCCGGTCTTCGTCGACGAGTTCGTCGCGGCGATCGACCGGGTCGCCGAGCTGCGGCCCCCGGAGGGGCTCTTCCACTGCGCGGGCGGCACCAGCCTGTCGCCCTACGACCTCGCGGTGCTGGTGGCCCGCGTCTTCGACCTGGACAGCTCGCAGGTCTCCCCCGGCCACTACGCCGACTACGCGCGCACGTCCGGCCGGCCCTATCCCCGCTACCTCAACATCTCGAACGAGCGCGCCGCACAGGTGCTCGGCATCCGGTTCTCCCCGATCGAGGCGGCCCTCGAGACGATGCGGGACCAGCTGAGCAGCGCCGGCGCGGGGACGACGGCGGCACCGCCGCCGGGCTGATCGTCAGACCGGCCCGCGCCGCGTCGGGCCGGTGCGACCTACGGTCCGCGCGGCCCACGCCGACGCGCCGGCCACGCTGCCGGCGCGACGCCGGAAGCTGGCCGGCGGGCGGCGCGACGCCGGAGGGCGGCGACGACGATGCCGCCGCCGCTTGCTGCCCGCTCTCACCGATGCTTGGCCACGAACTCGTGGATCGAGTCGACCACGTACTGGATCATCTCGCCCGTGATGCCGGGATACACCCCGATCCAGAACGTGTGCTGGGTGATGATGTCGCTGACCGACAGGTCGCCGGCGATCCGGTACTCGACGTCCGCGTACGCGGGATGACGGGTCAGGTTGCCGCCGAAGAACCGGCGGGTGGCGATGCGCCGGCCCTCCAGGAACGCGACGAGCTCCTGACGGGTGTACGGCGCGTCCGGCTGCACCGTCAGCACGAAACCGAACCAGCTCGGGTCCGAGCCCGGCGTGGGTTCCGGCAGCAGCAGACCGTCCAGTCCGTCGAGCCCGTCGCGCAGCAGCCGCCAGTTGCGGCGCCGCGCCTCGCCGAACTCGTCGATGCGCTGCAGCTGGGACAGGCCGATCGAGGCGTGCAGGTCCGTGCTCTTCAGGTTGTATCCGACGTGCGAGAAGATGTACTTGTGGTCGTAGCCACGCGGCAGCGAGCCCAGTTGCTGGTCGAAGCGCTTGAGGCACCTGTCGTCCTCGCCGGGTTCACACCAGCAGTCGCGTCCCCAGTCGCGGATCGACTCCACCAGGCGGGCCAGCCCCAGGTCGTTGGTCAGGACGCAGCCGCCCTCGCCGAACGTGATGTGGTGCGCCGGGTAGAAGCTCACCGTGGCGAAGTGCCCGAAGGTGCCGGTCAGCCGGCCCTGGTACAGCGATCCGACCGCGTCGCAGTTGTCCTCGATCAGATACAGGTCGTGCTCCCGGGCCAGCGCGGCGATCTCGGCCACGGCGAAGGGGTTGCCGAGGGCGTGCGCGGTCATGATCGCCCGGGTTCGCGGCCCGATCGCCTCGGCGATGCGTTCCGGAGTCGGGTTGTAGGTCCCCAGCTCGACGTCGACGAACACCGGCTTCAAGCCGTTCTGCAGAACGGGATTGACGGTCGTGGGGAACCCGGCGGCAGCGGTGATCACCTCATCGCCGGGGCGCAGCCGCGCGTCCCCGAGCTGCGGTGACGTCAGCGCGCTCAGCGCCAGCAGATTCGCCGACGACCCGGAGTTCGTCAGGTGCGCCTTGCGGAGCCCGAAGTAGCGCGAGAACTCCCGCTCGAAGCGGCGCGCGCTCGGGCCCGCCGCGATCCGCATCTCCAGCGCCGCCTCGACCAGGGCGACCCGATCGCTCTCCTCCAGCACAGCCCCGGAGGTGAGGACCGGGGTGGTCCCCGGCACGAACCCGTCGACGCGCTGGTCCCGGTGGTATTTCCGGACCAGCTCAAGAATGGCGTCCTTGTCCTCGCCCATGACTGGGTACCTCCATAGCCGTCCTCCGACGCTGTCGCCGGGAAGTCGAGGGTGTTGATCAGGTCTACCGGGCATCGGAACCGGGTCCTCGTCCGCCGCCGCCGACCACCCGGTCTGCCAGTACGAAGCTTGAGCGCCCGCACTAACGGCGGGCTAGTCGAGCGCTAAAAGCACCGCACCCGTCCCGTCCCGGGCGCGGGCCTCACCCGAGCTGCTCCAAGACCTGCACCACGTCCGCCGGGGACGGGGTGGCGGCGATCTCCTCCCGCAGCCGCTCGGCGGCATCCCGGATCTTGCCGTCCGTGAGCGCCGCGTCGACCGCCGTCGCGATGGTGGCGGTGTCGGCCGTCGCGGCATCCAGCATGGTGCCGGCCCCCGAGGCACTGAAGTTGAACGCCACGGCGGGCGTGTCCGAGGCCTGCGGCAGCATCACCTGCGGCACGCCGTAGCTCGCCGCGGTGAGCACCGAGCCGGCGCCGCCCGCGTTGACGACGGCGCCACACGATTCCAGGTACAGGTTGATCGGCACGTTGTCGGCCACGCGTACGTTGTCCGGCAGCGGGCCGAGGCGCTCCCGGTCCGCTCGCACCACCGCGAGGACGACCTCCACGTCGCCAGCCGCCAGCGCGCCGACGACGCGGGCCAGGACGGTGTCGTCCGCGCCGAGCATCGTGGTCGTCGTGCCCCAGGTGACACACACCCGCGGGCGGGAGGGCGGCTCCAGGAGCCAGTCGGGGGCGGCGGCCGCGCCGTTGTGGGGGACGAAACGGGTGGGGATCCGGCCGACGACGTCGGGCAACTGCAGGCTGCCCGGCCACGGGTCGACCGTCCGCACCGGATGGTCATCGCGGACCTCGACGCCGTACCGGTCGTACAGCTCGACCAGGCCGGGTGGCCACTGCTCCCGTTCGGCTCCGGTGGTCGGCTGCCCCTGCACGGGACACAGGCGGCGCAGCAGGTCGGGCCCCGTGAGGTGACGCACCAGCGGAACGCCCAGGGTCTGCGACAGCAGCGGGGCGGCCAGCATCAGTGGATCGGTGACCACGAGGTCCGGCTCCCAACGCCGCGCGAAGCGCAGGAGGTCCGGCGCCATCACGGTGACCGTCTCGACGAGTGGACGCAGCGACTCCTGCTGGATCCGACGACGCTCGTCGACCGGCACGGCGGAGTCGAGGCTCTCCTTGTAACGCTGGGCCTGCTGTCTGTTGCTCAGCTGCTTCAGCATGTCGTAGCCGTGGCCGACCTCGACGGCGGGCAGCCCCAGGCCGACCGTCGCCTCGGTGAGCTCGGGCTGCGCGGCCACCCGTACCTCGTGACCGGCCGTGCGGCAGGCCCAGATCAGGGGGGCGAGTTGGTACAGGTGGGAGCGAACCGCCATCGAGGTGAACAGAATACGCACGGATTAACCTCGCATGGTTGTCGAGAGGACGCGGATCGACCGCTGCCGTGGGCCAACCCAGTACAGGGAGGTTCCCTAAAACCCCGCTGAAAGGACGGGCCGTGCGCCTCGGCCAACCGTCGTCACGTGCGGTCCGGCGACGACGTGGGACCTGTCACAAGCCACAAAAGATACAGATGACGCAAATGCTTCAGAAGCTTATATCGAAGGATCAGTAGGTATCTATAGTAGCCTCCTCGCTACGATCCGTGACGGAAGGGGGCCGTGATGAGCGAGGCGCTGGAGGTGCCGCTGTACATGCGACGCTACGGGTTGGACCCGGGGAAGGAGCTGGACGAGATCCTCGAAACCGAGGGCGTCGTCCAGGTGGCCCTTCCCGACGGTACGCCCGCCTACCTTGTCTGCCGCTACGAGGACGCCCGGCAGGTGCTGTCCGATCCCCAGCGGTTCACCAGCGTCCTGCCGCGCTCGATCGGAGCGCATCTGGACGACGAGGAACGCCGGCGACTGCAGGCCGGGACGATGCTGCTGTTCGATCCGCCCGAACACACCCGCCTGCGGCGCACGATGACACCGCAGTTCACGGCGCGCCGGCTCGAACGCCTGGAGCCGACGATCGCCGCCATCGTGGAGTCCGCGCTGGACGACCTGGAGCGCGCCGGCAGGCCGGCCGACCTCGTGCGCCACTTCGCCCTGCCGGTCCCGCTGCTGGTGATCTGCGAGCTGGTGGGAGTCGAGGGAGACGACCACGCCGAGATGACCGACCGGTTCACCCGCCTGATGGATCTGTCGCTGACGCCGCAACAGCACACGGCGGTGCACGCCGAGAACCGGCGCTTCCTGGCGGAGCTGGTCACCCGGGCCCGGGCGGCGCCCGGCGAGAACCTGCTGGGAATGCTCGTGCGCGAGCACGATGCCCAGCTCAGCACGGAAGAGGTGGTCGGCATCGTGGCCTCGTTGCTGATCGGCGGCCACGAGACGACCTCGGGCATGCTCAGCCTCGGCACGCTGGCACTCCTGCAACACCCGGACCAGCTCGCCATGGTGCGTGACGACCCCGCGAAGGCCCAGCAGGCCGTGGAGGAGCTGTTGCGCTTCCTGTCGGTCGTGTCGGTCACCGGGCGCACGACGACCACCGACATGCACCTCGCCGGCCGCACCATCCCCGCCGGCTCGTCGGTGCTGATCTCGCTGCCCCGGGCCAACCGGGACCGGGCCTTCCTCCGGGACGCCGACCGGCTCGACATCGACCGGGCCGCCCCGGGCCACGTGGCCTTCGGCCATGGCGTGCATCGCTGCCTGGGCGCGCCACTGGCACGCCTGCAGATGCGCGTCGCCTTCCCGGCGCTGCTGCGACGCTTTCCCGGGCTCGCCCTGGCCCAACCGGACGCGGAGCCGGCCTTCCGGCCCTTCGGCGCGGTCTACGGAGTGGACACCCTCCCGGTCACCTGGTGACCGTCGCTCCCGGCCATCGATCGCCGGTGTCGGCGCGCCCAGGGCGACGTCAATGAACCGCTGAGCCGAGTTGCGGGTGGGGCCCGGCCGTCGCCGGACCCCACCCGCGCCGACTCAGCGGCGGCTGCCGATCATCACGCCCCGGTCATCCGACGCGAGCGACGGACGGCCAGTACGGCACCCGTGCCGAGGGTGACCATGCCGGTGCCCAGACCCAGCGTCCACCACAGGCTTGATCCGCTGTCGCCGGTCACCGGCAGGTGCGGGTGGCGCGTCGGGTACGGCGACGCGGTCGGCGACTGCGTCGGCTGGGTGGGCGACGGGGACTCCGTGGGCGTCACGGTGGGCGAGGCCGACGGCTGGGTCGGTGACGCCGTCGGCGTCTCGGTGGGCGAGGCCGACGGCTGCGTCGGGGTGGCCGTCGGCGATGTCGGGGCCAACGGCCGCTCACAGTTGGCCTCGGCGAGGATGACGGTGCCGACCGGGATGTCGATGACCTGGCCGCCGGCGACCGAACCCGTCAACTGGACGGTGGCCAGCACCGCGACCGCGGCGGCGGTGTCGGCTGTGGTCTCCTCCACCGCGGTGAGGGTGACGGTGAGGCTGGCCTCGGTCAGGCCGGGCACCACGACGGCCGCGCTGG
This sequence comes from Micromonospora sp. PTRAS2, assembly GCF_054052245.1. Lineage (NCBI taxonomy): Bacteria > Bacillati > Actinomycetota > Actinomycetes > Micromonosporales > Micromonosporaceae > Micromonospora > Micromonospora sp. PTRAS2. The sequence continues at coordinate 413,330 of NZ_JBSWBU010000005.1, read as the reverse complement.
CGGTCACCCCGGGGGTGTTCGGCACCAGCACGGCGGGCGCGCCGAACAGGGTCAACCCGACGACGTTGGTGTCGGCGGTGAGCGCGCCACTCTGCGGGCAGTTCACCTCGGCGGTGATCAGGTCGGCGGCGACGACCGGAATGCCCAGGATCCCGAGCGCCAGTTCGGCGATGTCGGAGTTCGCCGACGACGCGGTCGGCCCACGGGTGGCGCTCACCTCCAGCACGGTGCCGCTGGCGGTGACGCCCACCGCACCGGGGATGGTCACGGCGAGTCCGGTGGTGGTGTCGGTCCCGCCGCCGGGCGGCGCGGTCGCGCTGCCGATGGTGGCGTTGGCGGTGATGACCGGCACCCCGAGGACGCTGGCGGAGAGATCCACCACCACACCACGGGCACTGGCGTCACCAGGTGCCGCGACGGCGGGACCACCGGTCGTCAGGGCGACGAGCCCTGCGAACCCCGCTCCGGCGACGGCAACGGTCGCCACTGATGCCATTCGTCTTACCAGTTTCACGCTCTGCCTCTTGTCCATCTGCCCTCCCGCCCTCGGAAGGAATACGCCACATGAGGTTAAACAGGCATATGGCTCAATAGTGCTCTAAACGGGCAAAAGGTCAGCAGCGGCCTCGGTGGCTAGCAATATTGTGTGCCACACACTATCGTGTGAGTCGTGGTAAGCGACGACATCCTGCGGACCCATCTCCAGGAGCTACGCCGGGGCACGGTGGTGGTGGCGAGCCTGGTCGCGCTGCGCCGGCCCGACTACGGCTACGCCCTGCTCCAGCGGCTCACCGACCACGGCTTCCCGGTGGACGCCAACACGCTCTACCCCCTGCTGCGCCGACTGGAGGAGCAGGGCCTGCTGACCAGCGAGTGGAACACCGAGGAGAGCCGGCCCCGGAAGTTCTACCGGACCAGCGACGAGGGGGAGTCGGTGCTGCGCCTGTTGCTCGCCGACTTCTCCGCCGTGCAGAGATCCCTCACCGGCCTGATCGAAGGAGTGGCCCGATGAGTTCCCTGACCGACCGCTATCTCGCCGCCACGCTGCGGGCGGTGCCGGCCCCGCGCCGGGCGGAGATCGCCGACGAGCTGCGGGCCTCCATCGCCGACATGATCGACGGCCGCACCGACGCCGGTCAGGACCGCGAAACCGCCGAGCGCGAGGTGCTCACCGAGCTGGGCAACCCCGAGCGGCTGGCCGCCCGGTACGCCGACCACCGCCTCCAGCTCATCGGCCCCGCCTACTACCTGGCCTGGCGGCGGCTGCTGCGGCTGCTGCTCGCCACCGTGCCGATCGCCATCGGTGCCCTGGTGGCCGTGCTCGACGCCGTCGACGGCGGCAGCGTGGGCTCGGCCATCGGCGTCGGCATCACCACCGGCATCGAGGTGGTGGTCCAGGTCGCCTTCTGGGTCACGCTCACCTTCGCGGTCGTCGAGCGGTTGAGCCTGCCGCTGCACCTGCCCCGGTGGACCGTCGACCAGCTGCCCGAGGACCGACCGGCCGGGCGCGGCGTCCCGCTCGCCGACACGGCCGTGTCGATCGCGGCCCTGGTGCTGCTGATCGCGTTCCTGCCCTGGCAGCACTTCCGGTCCTGGGTGCGCGACGACGGGGGCGACCACATCCCGGTGCTCGACCCCGCGCTGTGGCGGTTCTGGCTGCCGGCGCTCATCGCCCTGCTGGTCGCCGAGATCGTCCTGCAGGTGGCCCGGCACCGCGCCGGCCGCTGGACCTGGCCGCTGGTCGGCGCGAAGGTCACCCTCGACCTGGCGTTCGCCGTGCCGGTGGCGTGGCTCGTCCTCACCGACCGGCTGCTCAACCCCGAGTTCGTGCAGCGCGTCGACTGGCTGCGCGACGGTGCCAACCTGGACGTCGTCTACACGATCGCCCTGGTCGCGGTGGTGGCGTCGCTGGTGCGCAACACCGTGGCCATCGCCGCGCAGGCCCGCCGCCGGGCGGCCTGAGCGCCCCGCGACGCCCGTCCCCGGGCCGGCCCGCCCACGGCGGCCGGCCCGGGCGCGTCGGCGGGGTGCCCGGCCGGGGTCACCAGGGCACGGCCTCCCAGCCGGTCGGCAGCGCCGGCACCGGCCAGGCGGGGTCGGGCCGCCAGTGCGCCCAGGCCGGGTCCCACCAGCGCTCCCCCGCGTCGAGCAGCGCGGCGATCCGGTCGCCCTCCGCGCGGATGGCCTCCGCCATCCCCGGATACCGTCCCTCGGTCAGGCGCTGGGCGAACACCTCCACGTCCTTGAAGACGTACCGGTCGGCGTCCGCCGCCCACCACAGGTCCAGCTCGTGGTCGAGGGTGTCCACCCCGATCGGGGTACGCCGCACCGGGTCCTGGAGGTTGAAGTACCAGCCCGCGAACTCCCGCCCCGGACCGGCCCAGAACACGTCGACGGAGTGCGCCTCGCCGGGACGGTGCAGCATCAGCTTGCCGTGCCCGCGCCAGGCCCGCTGCCCGGCCACCTGCCACGGGTGCCGCCCGCATGGGAAGCTCCCCCGCTCGGGGAAGCCGAACTCCGCACCGCCGGGCAGGTAGAGGGCGAGCAGCTCCGCGGAGTCCACGACGCAGATCGTCGGGACCCCGAACCAGACCTCACCGCGCAGGATCTCCCGCCGGACGACCACGTCGCCCGGCGCGAACCGCCGCCCGCCCCCGGCCGCCACGGCTCAGCCGACCGCCGCCATGACCTCGTCAGAGACATCGAAGTTCGCGAATACGTTCTGCACGTCGTCGCAGTCCTCGAGGACGTCGATCAGCTTGAAGACCTTGCGGGCGCCGTCCTCGTCCAGCTGCACGTTGACGCTGGGGATGAGGGACGACTCGGCCGACTCGTACTCGATGCCGGCGTCCTGCAGGGCGGTGCGGACCGCGATCAGGTCGCTCGGCTCGGAGACCACCTCGTACGCCTCACCGAGATCGTTGACCTCCTCCGCGCCGGCGTCGAGGACGGCCATCATCACGTCGTCCTCGCTGGTGCCCGCCTTGGGGACGATCACCACGCCCTTGCGGGAGAACATGTACGACACCGAGCCGGCGTCGGCGAGCGAGCCGCCGTTGCGGGTCAGCGCCGTGCGCACCTCGGTCGCCGCCCGGTTGCGGTTGTCGGTGAGGCACTCGATCAGCATCGCGACGCCGTTCGGGCCGTACCCCTCATACATGATCGTCTGCCAGTCGGCGCCGCCGGCCTCCAGGCCGGAGCCGCGCTTGACCGCCCGGTCGATGTTGTCGTTCGGTACGGAGTTCTTCTTCGCCTTCTGGATGGCGTCGTAGAGCGTCGGGTTGCCGGCCGGGTCGCCGCCGCCGGTGCGGGCCGCGACCTCGACGTTCTTGATCAGCTTGGCGAACATCTTGCCGCGCTTGGCGTCGATCACGGCCTTCTTGTGCTTGGTGGTCGCCCACTTTGAGTGGCCGGACATCTGCTACCTCCGTCTGTTGATCACGCCTGCGTCGACTGCCCGCGCCAACTCCACTTCTCCACCGGCGTACGACGGGCCGGTCGGCTCTGCGTGGATGGCCGCGGCGGGCGCGGAGCCCTGCCGAACCGCGGCAATCCTACCGAGGTGGGGTGCGCCGGTGTCACACCCGGCACCGGCACGCCCGACGGCGCACGTGCCGAGGGGCCCGCCCGGTCGTCCGGGCGGGCCCCTCGGCCACGGCTCAGGCGGCGCGCACCAGGTCCACGAAGTAGCGGTGCAGCCGCAGGTCGCCGGTCAACTCGGGGTGGAAGGAGGTGGCCAGCAGGTTGCCCTGCCGGACCGCGACGATCCGACCGGCGGCCGGCCCCTCGGTCACCTCGCCGAGCACGTCGACGCCGGCGCCGACCCGCTCGACCCAGGGCGCCCGGATGAACACCGCGTGGAACGGCTCCCCCTCGACCCCGGCGATCGTCACCGGGGCCTCGAACGAGTCGACCTGCCGGCCGAACGCGTTGCGCCGGACGGTCATCTCGATGCCGGCGAAGCCCCGCTGGTCGGGGCGGCCGTCCAGCACCTCGGTGGCCAACATGATCATGCCGGCGCAGGAGCCGTAGACCGGCATGCCGGCGGCGATCCGCTTGTCGATGGGCTCACGCATGTCGAAGATGTCGGCGAGTTTGCTGATCGTGGTGGACTCGCCGCCCGGGATGACCAGGCCGTCGACCGCGTCCAGCTCCTGCGGCCGACGTACGGGGCGGGCGTGCGCGCCCGCGCCGGTCAGGGCCGCCACGTGTTCCCGGACGTCGCCCTGGAGCGCGAGCACACCGATGGCGGGTGCTGCCGTCACGTTCGCTCCTCTCCTCGGCTGGTTGTTAGGAAGGGGCCCTTCCTATGCGGAATGCGTTAACAGGGGCCCCTCCTTGCGCGTCACCAGCCGCGTTCGGCCAGGCGGTGCGGCTGCGGGATCTCGTCGACGTTGATGCCGACCATCGCCTCGCCGAGGCCCCGGGAGACCTTGGCCAGCACGTCCGGGTCGTCGTGGAAGGTGGTGGCCTTCACGATCGCGGCGGCGCGCTGCGCCGGGTTGCCGGACTTGAAGATGCCGGAGCCGACGAAGACGCCCTCCGCACCGAGCTGCATCATCATCGCCGCGTCGGCCGGGGTGGCGATGCCGCCGGCGGTGAACAGCACCACCGGGAGCTTGCCGGTCTCGGCGATCTCCCGGACCAGCTCGTACGGCGCCTGGAGCTCCTTGGCCGCGACGAACAGCTCGTCGGCCGGCAGGGAGCGCAGCCGGGCGATCTCCTGGCGGATCTTGCGCATGTGCATGGTGGCGTTGGAGACGTCGCCGGTGCCGGCCTCGCCCTTGGAGCGGATCATGGCCGCGCCCTCGGTGATCCGGCGCAGCGCCTCGCCCAGGTTGGTCGCCCCGCACACGAAGGGGACGGTGAACGCCCACTTGTCGATGTGGTTGGCGTAGTCGGCGGGGGTCAGCACCTCGGACTCGTCGACGTAGTCCACGCCGAGGGCCTGCAGGACCTGGGCCTCGACGAAGTGGCCGATGCGGGCCTTCGCCATGACCGGGATCGACACGGCGTCGATGATGCCGTCGATCATGTCGGGGTCGCTCATCCGGGACACCCCGCCCTGGGCGCGGATGTCGGCGGGGACCCGCTCCAGGGCCATCACCGCGACGGCGCCGGCGTCCTCAGCGATCTTGGCCTGCTCGGGGGTGACCACGTCCATGATCACGCCGCCCTTGAGCATCTCGGCCATGCCGCGCTTGACGCGGGCGGTCCCGACGACGGGGGTGGCGCTGGCGTTCGGGGAGGTGGTTTCGGGCACGGGTCATCGCTCCTCGGCGTGCTCGGGGGGTGGCGGCTAGCTGAATGCTACGACGGGCGTAACGCCGCTCCGACAGCCAATCAGACCCACGGTGGCCTGCCCTGTGGCCGTCGTCACCCGGCCGGCGCGGCTCAGGCGGGCACGTCGGCGGGGAGCTCCAGGGTCGGGTCGTCGATGTCGAAGTAGCGCGGCCAGGGGTGCCGTCGCCCCATCCGCAACAGCCGCACCAGGGGTCGGCCCCGGGCGGACCGGGCGTCGCGGACCAGGTCGGTGTGCACCTGGCGGGCCAGCGCGAGCCGGCGGCTCGCGGCGATCACCGCCTCGCAGTCCGGTTCGGTCGGGTCCAGCCGCACCGCCCGCAACTGCCGGGTGAGGTCGTTCTCGGCGGCCTCCCGCTCCTGCGGCTCGGCGTCGAGGGCGATCCGGGCCGCCGCGTACAGCTCCACGCCGTAGCGCCGCTCGGCCAGCACGGCCGCCGCCGCGGCGCGGCGCAGCAGGTGCGCGTCGAGGGCCCGGGCGGCGGACTCCGCGCGGACGCGCAGCCGCTCGACCCGGCCGGCGGTCCAGATCAGGTACGCCGCGACGAGCCCGACGACCAGGCTCGCGCCCACCACCCACCACATGCCCGGCATCGTAGTGCTGCTCCGTTCGCCTCGTCCGGGGTGCGGCCGACGCGGCCGGCGGTCACTCCCGTCACGGAAGCCACCCCGGTCACACCACTCAGCCCAGCCCCGCCCACTCCTGGTCGATGACCCGCCCGTCGGTCGCCTCGATCGCCGCCGCGTAGACCTCCAGGACCCGGCGGGCGACCACGGGCCAGTCGAAGTGCGCCACCACCTGGTCGCCGCAGGCGGTCAGGTCGGCCCGCCGCGCCGGATCGTCGAGCAGCTCCGCGAGGGCCGCCCGCAGCGCCGCGGCGTCGCCGGTGGGGAAGAGCTGCCCGGCCCGGCCGCCGTCGAGCACCCGGCGGAACGCGTCGAGGTCGCTGGCCACCACGGTCGTGCCGGCGGCCAGGGCCTCGGTGAGGATCATGCCGAACGACTCGCCGCCGGTGTTCGGGGCCACGTAGAGGTGGACGCTGCGCAGCATCCGCGCCTTGTCGGCCTCGGAGACCAGGCCGAGGAACGTGACCCGGTCGCGCAGCGGGGCGGGAAACCGGTCGAACAGGTCGTCCGGGTCGCCCGGCCCGGCGACCAGCAGCCGCAGCCCGGGCCGCGTGCCGGCCAGCTCGACGAACGCGTCGCGCAGGATCGGGAAGCCCTTGCGGGCCTCGGTGAACCGACCGAGGAAGCCCAGCGTGCCGCCCTCGCCGGGCCCGCACTCCCCGGGCCAGCCGGGCAGCGGTGCCGCGTGGCTGAACTTGGCGACGGTGACGCCGTTGGGGATCTCCACCGCGCCGCCGTCCATGTGCTCGACCTGAACCTTGCGGGCCAGCGCGCTGACCGCGATGCGGGCGGTGATCCGCTCCAGCACGATCTGGAGCACGCCCTGGGCGGCGGCGAGCACCCGGGACCGGGTCATCGCGGTGTGGAAGGTGGCCACCACCGGCCCCTTGGCCGACAGCACGGCCAGCATCGACAGGCTGAGGGTCAGCGGCTCGTGCACGTGCAGCACGTCGAACTCGCCCCGGGCGATCCAGCGCCGGACGCGGGCGGAGGAGACCGGGCCGAACGCGATCCGGGCCACCGACCCGTTGTACGGCAGCGGCACGGCCCGGCCCGCCGGCACCACGTACGGCGGCAGCGGGGAGTCCTCGTCGGCGGGGGCGAGGACGCTCACCTCGTGCCCGAGCCCGAGCAGCGCCTCCGCCAGGTCCATCACGTGGTTCTGCACCCCGCCGGGCACGTCGAAGGAGTATGGGCACACGATGCCGATCCGCATTCCCGCGCCCCTTCGCCTCAGGCCGTCCCGGTGGCGGCCGGCGGGCCGGCGGCGGGCCGGGACCCGTCGTCGCCGGTGCCGCGCTGGTCCAGCCACATCCGCTGCAACATGTGCCAGTCTTCCGGATGCCGGGCGATGCCCGCCGACAGACCGTCGGCAATGTGCTGGGTCAGCACCCGGACCCGCTGGTCCAGCGGCCCGCTGTCGGCGTCGGGCAGGGGCAGCGGGCCGGCGATCGAGGCGCACGCGGCGTCCGTTTCGTACCACATCGAGGCGACGTAGAGCGGCGCGCCGGTGCGGATGGCCAGCAGCGCCGGGCCGGCGGGCATCCGGGTCCGCGCGCCGAAGAAGTCGACCTCGATCCCCCGGGCCGAGAGGTCCCGGTCGGCCAGCAGCGGCACCACCGCGCCGCTGCGCAGCCGGTCGACCAGCACGTCGAAGGCGGGGCGGTCCCCGCCGTGGGTGGGCAGGATCTCCATGCCCAGGCCCCGGCGGAAGGCGAGGAAGCGCTGGTAGACGGCCTCGGGCTTGAGCCGCTCGGCGACCGTGGTGATCGGCCAGCCGGTGGCGGCCACCCAGGCGCCGGCGGCGTCCCAGTTGCCGGCGTGCGGCAGCGCCACCACCGCGCCCCGGCCGGCGGCGACGTCGGCGGCGAGCCGGTCGACGCCATCGGGGGCGAGGCGGAACCCGGTGAGGATCTGCTCGCGGCTCAGCGACGGCAGCCGGAACGCCTCCATCCAGTAGCGGGCGTAGGAGCGCAGGCCCCGGCGGACCAGGTCGTCCAGTTCCGCCTCGGGCAGCTCGGGGCCGACGACCCGGCGCAGGTTGGCGCGCAGTCGGGCCGTACCCCCGCCGCCGGCGCGGTGGGCGCGGTCGGCGCCCGCCCGGAAGGCCGCGGCCACGACGGGCCGGGGCAGCGCGCGGGCCAGGCGCCAGCCGGCGACGTAGCCCAGCTCGGTGAGGTTCACCCCCGGGACCCGCTCGGCGTGTTCGCCTGGGCCTGCCGGTAGACGTGGGCCATCCGCTGGCCCACGGTGAAGATCGAGACGGCGGCCAGCAGCCAGAGCGCGACCTGGAGGGCGTACGGGACGCCGACGCCGGTGAGCAGGCCGCCGACGCCGACGATGAGCAGCCGCTCGGTGCGCTCGGCGATGCCGACGTTGCAGGTCATCCCGAGCCCCTCGGCGCGGGCCTTGACGTAGGAGACGAGGCCCCCGGCGGCCAGGCAGAGCAGCGCGGCGGCGACGCCGGCGTGGTCGCCCTGGGTGGCCAGCCAGTAGGCGACCGCGCCGAAGACGGCGCTGTCGGCGACCCGGTCCATGCTCGAGTCGAGGAATGCGCCGAACCGCGTCGAGCCGCCGCTCATCCGGGCCATCGTGCCGTCGAGCAGGTCGGTGAGCGCGAAGAACGTCACGACCAGCGCGCCGGCGACGAGGTGGCCGCGGGCGCCGAGGCCGAGCGCGCCGACGAGCACCCCGAGGGTGCCGGTCACGGTGACGGCGTTCGGGGTCACGCCTGCGCGGAGCAGGCGGCGCGCGATCGGCTCGACGACGCGGGTCATCCCCGCGCGGGCCGACACTTGGAAGATCTTCGCCATGGCGGTCCCACGATAACGGCCGGCACCCCGCGGCGGTACGCCCCGGTCGCCGACCCGCCCGGGGAAGTCTTGTGCCGGCTCCGCAAGAGGTGTGAGATCGGGTGTGTGGGTGAGTTAGCTCACCCGCCGGACCGTCCCGTATCAGTCGTGCAGCCGATCACCGGAGGATGTCGCCGCGGCAGCAGCATCGGGCCGCTTCCCGTCGCGCGCGGCGGTCGTCACCCACCACCGGCCAAGGGAGGTGCGCCCCATGGCGCAGAAGAGTCAGGACAAGGGGGCCGCCGGCGGCGCGCCGACGGTCACCGAGCCCGGCGGGGTACGCAACGTGGTGCTCGTCGGGCACTCCGGGGCGGGCAAGACGACCCTGGTCGAGGCGCTGCTCGCCGCCACCGGCACGATCGGCCGGGCCGGCTCGGTCGCCGACGGCACCACGGTCTGCGACCACGACCCGGCGGCGGTGCGCCAGCAGCGCTCGGTGAGCCTGGCCTGCGCCCCGCTGGTGCACCAGGGCGTCAAGATCAACCTGCTGGACACCCCCGGCTACGCCGACTTCGTCGGCGAGCTGCGCGCCGGCCTGCGGGCCGCGGACGCCGCCCTGTTCGTGGTCTCCGCCGTCGACGGGATGGACGCCACCACCGCCGCGCTGTGGGAGGAGTGCGCCGCCGTCGGCATGCCCCGGGCGGTCGCGGTGACCCGGCTGGACCACCCGCGCGCCGACTTCGACGAGGCCGTGGCGCTGTGCCAGCGGGTCTTCGGCGACAACGTGCTCCCGCTGCACCTGACCATGCTCGGCGACGACGGCGAGTCGGTCGCGGGGCTGCTCGGCCTCGTCACCCGCCGGGTCTTCGACTACACCGCCGGCCTGCCGGCGCAGGTGCGCGAGCCGGACCCGGAGCACCTGCCGGCGATCGCCGAGTCCCGCAACGAGCTGATCGAGGGCATCATCGCCGAGAGCGAGGACGAGTCCCTCATGGACCGCTACCTCGCCGGCGAGGAGATCGACACCGCCGTGCTGATCGCCGACCTGGAGAAGGCCGTCGCCCGGGGGCACTTCCACCCGGTGCTGCCGGTCTGCGCGGCCACCGGGGTCGGGCTGGACGTGCTGCTCGACGGCCTGGTGTCGGCGTTCCCCTCACCGTTGGAGCACGAGCTGCCCGCCGTCACCGGGGTCGACGGCTCGCCCCGGCCGCCGCTGACCTGCGACCCGTCCGGGCCGCTCGTCGCCGAGGTGGTCCGCACGACCGTGGACCGGCACGTCGGGCGGGTGTCGCTGGTCCGGGTCTTCTCCGGCACGCTGCGCCCCGAGCTGACCGTGCACGTCGCCGGCCACGGCATGGCCGAGCGGGGGCACCCCGACCACGACGCCGACGAGCGGGTCGGGCACATCTACACCCCGCTGGGCGCGAGCCTGCGCGAGGTGGGCGCGTGCGTGGCCGGCGACATCTGCGCGGTCACCAAGTCGGGCAGCGCGGAGACCGGCGACACCATCTCCGCCAAGGACGACCCGCTGCTGGTCGCCCCCTGGGAGATGCCCGAGCCGCTGCTGCCGGTGGCCGTCGTCGCGCGCAGCCGCGCCGACGAGGACGCGCTGGCCCGCAACCTGGCCCGGCTCGTCGCAGGCGACCCGACCCTGCGGCTGGAACGTAACCCGGAGACCCACCAGCTCGTGCTGTGGTGCATGGGCGAGGCGCACGCCGACGTGGTGCTCGACCGGCTGCGCGGCGGCGGCGTCGAGCTGGACACCGAGCCGGTGCGGGTGCCGCTGCGGGAGACCCTCGCCGCGCCCGCGAAGGGGCACGGCCGGCACGTCAAGCAGTCCGGCGGCCACGGCCAGTACGCCGTCTGCGACATCGAGGTCGAGCCGCTGCCCCGGGGCACGGGGTTCGAGTTCGTCGACCGGGTCGTCGGCGGCGCGGTGCCGCACCAGTACGTCCCGTCGGTGGAGAAGGGCGTCCGGGCGCAGCTGGAGCGGGGCCTGGTCGCCGGGCACCCGGTGGTGGACCTGCGGGTGACCCTGGTCGACGGCAAGGCGCACAGCGTCGACTCCTCCGACGCGGCGTTCCAGACCGCCGGGGCGCTCGCGCTGCGCGACGCCGCCGAGAAGGGCCAGCCCGTCCTGCTGGAGCCGATCGACGAGGTGGTCGTGCGGGTGCCGGGGCACGCCGTCGGCGCGGTGCTGGGCGACCTGGCCGGCCGGCGCGGCCGGGTGCTCGGCACCGAGCCCGACCCGGACGCCGAGGGGCAGACGCTGGTGCGCGCCGAGGTGCCGGCCGTCGAGCTGCTGCGCTACGCCGTCGAGCTGCGCTCGCTCACCTCCGGGACGGGCACCTTCCGCCGCCGGTTCGCCCGCTACGAGCCCGCCCCCACCCACTGACCCGCGGTCAGGGACGGGTGGGCGGGGTCGGCGGCATGGGCCAGTAGGGGCGGTCGGCGGAGCGCAGGGCCGCCGACCGCAGCGCCGCCAGTTGGCGTTCCACCTCGGCGAAGTGGTCCGGGGCCAGCGGGCCGAGGGCCATGGCGGCGGCGTTCTCCTCCACCTGGGCGACCGTGCGGCAGCCGGGGATCGGGATCGCGCGGTCGCTGCGGGCCCAGAGCCAGCCCAGCGCCCCCTGGGCGAGGGTGCGGCCGTCGGCGGTCAGCGCCGCCCGGACCGCGCCGACCCGGCGCAGCCACTCCGGGGCCGGCCGGCCGCTGCGGAACCACTCCAGCCAGGTCGCCGTCGCCCCCCGCACGTCGTCGCGGGGCAGGGTGGAGCCGGCGGCGTACTTGCCGGTGAGCAGGCCCATGCCCAGCGGGGCGCGGTTGATGCTGGCCAGGTCGTACTTGTCGCACACGGCGAGCATGTCGGGGGTGTCACGCAGCACGGACAGGTCGTGCTGCACGGCGGTGCCGGGGCGGGCGCCCTGGCCGAGGGCGTCGGCCCGGTCCACCCGGTCGGTGCTCCACCCGTACGCCCGGATCAGCCCCTCGGCGACGAGGTCGTCGCAGGCCGCGAAGAGCGCCTGCGCGCGCGGCACCGGCAGGTCGCCCAGGTGCAGCTGGTAGAGGTCGATGCGGTCGGTGCCGAGGCGACGCAGCGAGTCGACCACGGCCCGGCGCAGGTGCGCCGGCGAGGCGTCCTGCCCGGTGGCCTGGCGGGTCGGGGGGTCGAACGTGTAGCCCCACTTGGTGGCGATCACGGCCTCGTCTCGGCGGCCGGCGAGGGCCCGGCCGAGGACCTGCTCGCCGTGCCCGGCGCCGTACGTGTCGGCGGTGTCGAAGAGGGTCACGCCGAGATCGAGCGCCCGGCGGACCGCGCGGATCGACTCGGCGTCGTCGACCGCGCCCCAGCCCAGCGGCTGGGTGCCCTCGGCCCAGGGGCCGCCGATGGCCCAGCAGCCCATGCCGAGGGCGCTGACCTCGATGCCGCTGCGACCCAATGTCCGTGTCGTCACTGCCACCGCCAGATCGTGCCACTCGGAGCGCCGCCGCGGGCGGCCGTTTCACCGGAACGAGACGACCCGGCCACGCAGGGTCAGCTCGGCCAGGCGTGGCGGAACAGGTCGCGGGTGTCGGTGAGCAGCTGGGGCAGCACCTTCGTCCGCCCGATCACCGGCATGAAGTTGGCGTCGCCGCCCCACCGGGGCACCACGTGCTGGTGCAGGTGCTCGGCGATGCCGGCCCCGGCGACGCCGCCCTGGTTCATCCCCAGGTTGAACCCGTGGGCGTTGCTGACCCGCCGCACCACCCGCATCGCGGTCTGGGTGAAGGCCGCCAGCTCGGCGGTCTCGGCGAGGTCGAGGTCGGTGTAGTCGGGCACGTGCCGGTAGGGGCAGATCAGCAGGTGCCCCGGGTTGTAGGGGTAGAGGTTGAGCACCGCGAAGACCCGCTCGCCCCGGGCCACCACCAGGCTCTCCTCGGCCGGCAGGCCGGGGGCCAGGCAGAACGGACAGCCGCCGGGCTTGTCGTAGCCGCCCTCCGGGCGGTCGGAACCGGAGACGTACGTCATCCGGTGCGGAGTCCAGAGCCGTTCCAGCCCGTCGGTCATGCCGTTGCCCGTGTGCCGTTCCTCCCCTGTCACGCCGTCGATCCTACGGTCCCGGCGGCGGATAGGGGGTGAAGAATCTTGACGAAGAGACGTTGATCAATGAAGCTTCCAGTCAGGAGAAAGCTCGACAATCGTCGATGGGAGATCACGTGAAGACCGCACTCCGACGGCTCGGCAGGGCCCTGGCCGCCTGCGCTCTCGCCGCCGCCACCACCCTGGTGGGGCTGACCGTGACGACCGGCGCCGCGCACGCCGACGGGTGCTACACGTGGGGCCGGGCGCTGACCTCCGGCGCCACCGGCGAGGACGTCCGGCAGCTCCAGATCCGCCTCGCCGGCTACCCCGGCTACGGCGCGGTCCTCAGCCTCGACGGCTCGTTCGGCCCGGCCACCCGCTCGGCGCTGATCCGCTTCCAGCAGGCGTACGGCCTGTCCGCCGACGGCTCCGCCGGCCCGCAGACCTTCAACATGCTGTACGCGCTCCAGGACGACGACTGCACGCCGGCCAACTTCAGCTACGCCGAGCTGAACAACTGCAACAGCGACTGGTCCGGCGGGGCGGTGTCGGCGAGCACCGCGCGGTTCAACGCCCTCGTGTCGATGTGGAAGCTCCAGGCCCTGCGGCACGCCCTCGGCGACCAGTCGATCCGGATCACCAGCGGCTTCCGCAGCTACGCCTGCAACAGCGCGGTCGGCGGCGCGTCCAACAGCCGGCACCTCTACGGCGACGGCGTCGACATGGGCTCCGGCCCGCACTCGCTGTGCCGGCTGGCCCAGCAGGCCCGCAACCACGGCTTCGCGCAGATCCTCGGCCCCGGCTACCCCGACCACAACGACCACGTCCACGTCGGAGCGGCGGGCGGCTGGTCGGCCCCGAGCTGCGGCATCTGACGGTCACCGGGCAGGAAGGGTTCCCTTCTCACGGCTGCCGTGAGAGGGGAACCCTTCTCTACCGAATGCGTTAAGAGGGGGCCCTTCCTTAGCCCTGGGCCGACGGGCCGGCGTTGGTGCGGGAGTTGACCACGTCGAGCACGTGGGCCACCGCCTCGTCGACCGGCACGCCGTTGCGCTGCGAGCCGTCCCGGTAGCGGAACGACACCGTGCCGGCGGCCACGTCGTCGTCCCCCGCGATCACCATGAACGGGATCTTCTGCTGCTGGGCGTTGCGGATCTTCTTCTGCATCCGGTCGTCGCCCGCGTCCACCTGGGCCCGGATGCCCTCGGCGCGCAGCGCCGCCACGAACCCGTGCAGGTAGTCGGTGTGGTCCTCGCGGATCGGGATGCCCACCACCTGCACCGGGGCCAGCCAGGCCGGGAACGCCCCCGCGTAGTGCTCGGTGAGCACCCCGAAGAACCGCTCGATCGACCCGAACAGCGCGCGGTGGATCATCACGGGCCGCTGCCGGCTGCCGTCGGCCGCCTGGTACTCCAGGCCGAAGCGCTCCGGCAGGTTGAAGTCGACCTGGATGGTGGACATCTGCCAGGTCCGGCCGATGGCGTCCTTGGCCTGCACGGAGATCTTCGGTCCGTAGAAGGCCGCGCCGCCCGGGTCGGGCACCAGGTTGAGGCCGGACTCCTGCGCCGCCGAGCGCAGCGCCTCGGTCGCCCGCTCCCAGTTCTCGTCGGTGCCGACCGACTTCTCCGGGTTACGGGTCGACAACTCCAGGTAGAAGTCGTCCAGGCCGTAGTCGCGCAGCAGTTCGAGCACGAAGGCGAGCAGGGACTTCAGCTCCCCGGCCATCTGCTCCTCGGTGCAGAAGATGTGCGCGTCGTCCTGGGTCATGCCCCGCACCCGGGTCAGGCCGTGCACCACACCGGACTTCTCGTACCGGTAGACCGTGCCGAACTCGAACATCCGCAGCGGCAGCTCCCGGTAGGAGCGACCCCGGGACCGGAAGATCAGGTCGTGCATCGGGCAGTTCATCGGCTTGAGGTAGTAGTTCGCGCCCTCGACCTCCATGGGCGGGAACATGCCGTCGGCGTACCAGTCGAGGTGCCCGGAGACCTCGTACAGGTGCCCCTTGGTGATGTGCGGGGTGTTGACGAAGGAGTAGCCGGCCTGCTCGTGCTTGATCCGCGAGTAGTTCTCCATCTCCCGGCGGATGATCCCGCCCTTGGGGTGGAAGACCGCCAGGCCGGAGCCCAGCTCGTCGGGGAAGCTGAACAGGTCCAGGTCGACGCCGAGCTTGCGGTGGTCGCGGCGGGCGGCCTCCTCCAGGAGCTTCAGGTACGCCTTCAGCTCGTCGCGGGTCGGCCAGGCGGTGCCGTACACCCGCTGCAGCTGCGGGTTCTTCTCGCTGCCCCGCCAGTACGCGGCGGCCGACCGCATCAGCTTGAACGCGCCGATCAGCCGGGTGTTCGGCAGGTGCGGGCCCCGGCACAGGTCCGACCAGCAGACCTTGTCCTCCTTGGCGGCGAGGTTGTCGTAGATGGTCAGCTCGCCGCCGCCCACCTCCATCACCTCGGAGGAGTCCAGCCCCTCGCCCTTGACGTCGATCAGCTCCAGCTTGAACGGCTCGGCGGCCAGCTCGGCCTTCGCCTCGTCGAGGCTGGCGAACCGCCGCCGCCGGAACCGCTGCCCGGACTTGACGATCTCCTGCATCCGCTTCTCGAGCTTCGCCAGGTCGTCGGGCTGGAACGGCTTGTCGACGGCGAAGTCGTAGTAGAAGCCGTTCTCGATCGGCGGGCCGATGCCGAGCTTCGCGTCGGGGAAGACGTCCTGCACCGCCTGGGCGAGCACGTGCGCGGTCGAGTGGCGCAGCACGTTGAGCCCGTCCGGGGTGTCGAGGGCGACCGGCTCGACGACGGTCTCCTCGGCGGGCGCCCAGTCCAGGTCGCGCAGGTTGCCCTGCGGGTCGCGGACCACGACGACCGCCTTCGGGCCGGTGGACGGCAGCCCGGCCGCGGCCACCGCGTCGGCCGCCGTCGTCCCGGCGGCGACGACGACGGGGTCGGCCACGACGGGGGTACGGGGTGCGGACACGGTGACTCCTCCAGAGGACGACAAACAGCGGCCGGCCGGCCGCCCCCGCTGATGCTAGCGGGCAAGGAAGGGCCCCTTCTTATCGCATTCGGTAGTGGAAGGGCCCCTTATTAACGCCGAGGGCCGGGCGACGCGGCGCACGGCGGCGGGCCACGGGCGGGCCGGCGGGCGGGCCGGCGGGCGGGCCGGCGGGCGGGGGCGAGGGAGGGAGGGCCGGCACGAGCGGGTGCCGGATTGAACCTTTCGGCCGCGCCAGCCGAACTACCGGGTGGGGCCGGTGTCGGAAGCGGCCGGAGGAAGACGAAGGGCAGGGGCGAGGGTGGCGATGATCCGCAGGCACAAGCGAGGGCTCCGGATGTCGGCGTCGGCCGTCCTGGCCGTCGTCGCGGCGACGCTGGGCTGGGCCGGTACGGCGCTGGCGGCGGACGTGACGAGCACCCCTGAGCAGGCCCGCCAGGGCGACCCGGTACGGCTGGAGATCGTCGTGCCCGAGGAGCGCCCGGGCACCCGGACCGAGCGGGTCGAGCTGCGGCTGCCGGCGGCGGCGCCCGTGGGCGAGGCGTACCCGATGTCGGTGCCCGGTTGGGCGCCCCGGATCACCACGCGGAAGCTGGCCGAGCCCATTCCCGGCATCCACGGCACGACGATGGACACGGTCACCGCCTCGGTGGTCTGGACCCGGGCCGAGGGCGCGCCCGCCGGCCCCGCCCGGCTCGCCGTCTCGATGGGGCCGCTGCCCCAGGCCGAGAAGATGGTGTTCGAGGTGGTGCAGACGTACTCCGACGGCGCGGTCGTGCGCTGGGCGGACCCGGCCGGCGGTGCGCGGCCCGCACCGGTGTTGACCCTGCTGCCGGCGGCGAGCGGGCACGGCGGGGACGGGGCCACCGGCGCGCACGGCGGGGGCCCGTCCGACACGACGGCGGCCGGCGAGGCTCCCACGCCGGCCGTCGCCCTGTCGGACGGCGACGCCGCAGGCGACCGTGGGTTCACCGATGCCCTGCTGGCGGCGGGGCTGGTCGCGGGGCTCGGCGGGGGCGCCGCGCTCGGTTGGCTGGCGACCCGGTGGCGGCGACGGACCGACCCGCCGGGGGTGACCGCGCCCGAGGGCGACGAGCTGCGCCGGATCCTCGACGGCGACCTCCCGCCGCGGGACGCGGACGACACGACCGGGACCACGGGCGGGAGCACCACGACCGCGGTCCACGCCGGCGAGACCACGAACGGGGCCGCCGGGACCGCCGACGAGGCCGGGGCGGTCGCGGCGCCGGAGCCGCAGCCGGCGGGCCGGTAGAGCGGCGGGCCGAGCGGCGACGCGGCCGGTCAGGCGACGCGGCCGGTCAGGCGACGCGGCCGGTCAGGCGACCCAGTCGGGCAGGGGCTCGCGGGCGGCGAGCCAGTCGGCGGGTACGCCGCCCGGCGTGCCGACGCCGGTGTGGGCGGCCACGACCGCCCCGACGATGGCGGCCGTGGTGTCGACGTCCCCGCCCGCCTCGACGCAGGCCCGGATCGCGGCCGGGTAGTCGTCGAGGTGGGTCGCCGCCGCCCAGAGCGTGAGCGGCACCGTGTCCTGCGCGGTCACCCGGGAGCCGTTGCCGAGCGCGTCCACGGCGACGGCGAGGGGGCGGCCGAGCAGGCCGGCCGCGCGGCGTACCCCCTGGTGCACCTCGCCGGGGTCGAGGGCCGCGGCCACCGCGGCGAGCAGCCGCGACGGCGGCGGGCGGTCCCCGTCGAGGCGGGCCCGGGTGGCCAGGGCGGCGGCCACCGCGACCGCGACGGCGCCGGCGATGCCCTCCGGGTGGGCGTGGGTGACCTCGGCGGAGGCCCGGGCCTGGGCCGCCGCCTGCCGGGTCGAGTCGGCGAACCACGCACCGAGCGGGCCGACCCGCATCGCCGCGCCGTTGCCGCACGAGCCCTGCCCGTCGAACGCGGAGGCCGCGGCGACGGGCCACGGCGTGCCGGTGCGGATCAGGCGCAGGATGGTCACCGCGCCGGGCCCGTAGCCGCGGTACGGCTCGCAGCGGTGCGCGAAGGCCAGCGCCAGCCGGTCCCGGTCGATCTCACCGACCTCGGTCAGCTCGGCCACCACGGAGCAGGCCATCTCGGTGTCGTCGGTCCACTGCCACGGCGGCGGCGGGAACCGGCCGGCGGCGAGGTCGCCGGGCCGCCGGCCCGGCACGAAGAACTGCGAGCCGAGGGCGTCGCCGACGGAGAGGCCGTGCAGGCTGTCCCGGGCGAGCGCCGCACGGGTGTCCGCGAAAAGCGTGAATGGCATGGCCGTACCAGCTTGCCCGGTCGCCGGGTGCGCCGCAACGCGCCCCGCTTGCCATCGCGAGTACGGTGCTGACGTGGCCACGGTGCTCCTGGTCGAAGACGACCACGTCGTACGCGGCGCGATGCTGCGGTCCCTCGCCGACCGTGGGCACGCCGTGCACGCCGTGGGCACCGCGCTGGACGCGCTGCGCCGGGTCGCGGCCCAGACCCCCGACCTGGTGGTGCTGGACCTGGGCCTGCCCGACCTGGACGGCTCGGACGCCCTGCGGATGCTGCGCGGGATCACCGACGTGCCGATCATCATCGCCACCGCCCGCGACGACGAGCAGTCGGTGGTGCGGCTGCTGCGGGCGGGCGCGGACGACTACATGGTCAAGCCGTTCACCGGCGCGCACCTGGACGCCCGCATCACCACCGTGCTGCGCCGGGCGGGCCGGGCCAGCCGGACGGTGCAGCCGGCCGTGCACACCGTCGGCGGCCTGCGGGTGGACGTCGGGGAGCGCAGCGCCCTGCTCGACGGGGTGCCCCTCGCACTGACCCGCAAGGAATTCGACCTGTTGGCGTATCTCGCCGCCCGACCCGGGCGGGTAGTGTCCCGCCGGGAACTCTTGGAGGAGGTATGGCGGCAGCCGTCGGTCGGCGAGGACCAGACCATCGACGTTCATCTGTATTGGCTGCGTCGCAAAATGGGCGAGTCCGCGGCGAAGCCGCGCTACCTGCGCACCGTGCGGGGGGTGGGCTTCCGGTTGGTGGCCCCGGACTGAGGGGCGCGCTGGCCTGGCTCACGGCCGGCATGTGCACCCTCGTCGCGCTCGCGTTCCTCATCCCCCTCGGCATCAGCCTGGGCGAGCGGACCCGCGAGGAGGCCATCGCGGACGCCGCCCGGCGCAGCGCGCTGGTCACCGGGGCCCTCGCGGTCAGCACCGAACCGGCCGTCGTCCAACGCGCCGTCGAGGCCAGCGGCGACGACCCGGCGACCCGGCCGCTGGTGCACGGGCTGGGCGGTGACGACGCGGCCGGCCGGGCCGACGGGGCCGCGCTGGCCCGGGCCGCCGCCGACCGGCGTTCCGTGGTCACCGACGTGCCGGGCGGGGTGCTGCGGCTCGACCCGGTGGTGCTGGGCGACTCGGTGGCCGTGGTCGAGGTGTTCGTCCCGGACGCCACCCTCGACGAGGGCGCCACGGGCCGGTGGCTGCTGCTGGCGGCCGTGGCGCTGGCGCTGGTGGGCGCCGCCGTGCTGGTGGTCGACCGGGTCGCGGCCCGCACGGTCGACTCGACCCGGGGGCTCGTGCAGGCCGCCCTCGCCGTCGGCGACGGCGACCTGGGGGTACGCGTCGAGCCGACCGGCCCGCGCGAGCTGGCCGAGGCCGGGTACGCGTTCAACCGGATGGCCGACCGGCTGGTGGCGGCCCGCACCGACGAGCGGGAACTGGTGGCCGACCTGTCGCACCGGCTGCGTACCCCGCTGACGGTGCTGCGGCTCGACGCCGACGGGCTGGACTCCGACGACACCAGCGTCGGCTCGTTCACCGAGGCGGAGCTGGACCGCCGGCGCGCGATCCGGCGGATCCGGCAGGCGATCGTCACCCTGGAGGGCGAGATCGACGTGCTGATCAACACGACCCGTAAGGCGGTCGCGCACGAGGCCGGGCCGGCGATGTGCGACGTCAGCGAGGTCGTCCGGGACCGGATGGTGTTCTGGTCGGCCCTCGCCGGTGACCAGAACCGGCCGCACCGGGTCAGCGGCGCGCAGCTGCGCATCCCGGCGCCGGTGCCGCGCGCCGAGCTGGCCGCCGCGCTCGACGCGGTGATCGGCAACGTGTTCCGCTACACCCCGCAGGGCACCGCGTTCGAGGTGGCGGTCTCCCGCCGGGACGGGTATGTCGCGATCCGCATCGACGACGCCGGCCCCGGCATCGCCAACCCGGACCGGGCGCTCGCCCGGGGCGCCAGCGACCAGGGCTCCACCGGCCTGGGCCTGGACATCGCCAAGCGGGTGGCGTTGCAGGCCAACGGGTCGGTGAGCATCGACCGGGCCCGGCTCGGCGGGGCCAGCGTGGTGATGCTGCTGGCCGACCCGGAGGCCGTCCCGCGGCAGGTCAACCGGTTCGGCCTGGTCGGGCGGATGGCCCGCGACGCGCGGGAGCCGAAGGCCGAGGGCCGCCGCTGGACCCGCCGCCGCCCGTCGGACGGCTGACCGCCCCGGCTGCGCCGCGGCTGGTCGGCCGCCGGCCCGGGGCGCGGCCGGTTGTGCGCAGACGCAAGTCTTCCTTAGATCCGGATTAACCACGGCGGCACACCGGGCGCGCGGTGGCAGGATCTGGGGCGAACCCATCAGTTCCACCGGCCATTCCGGGATCTCCTCCGGTCGGTGGAGCCGTGCGCGCGGCGGGAGTGCGGTCCCCCCACAACCTCCTCCCGCCGCGCGCCAGCCCGGATCCGGGCGCCCGTCGACCCGCGCTCCGGCGGGCCGACAAGCCCCCGGTCAGCCGGCCGACGCGGCCAGGTAGCCGTCGATCTCGCCGGCCAGCCGCGCCTTCTCCCCCGGCGACAGGAACGACGCGGTCACCGCGTCGGTGGCCAGCGCCGCCAGCCCCTGCGGGCCGAGGCCGAGCAGCCGGGCCGCCACCGCGTACTCGTCGTTGAGGGTGGTGCCGAACATCGGCGGGTCGTCGGAGTTGATGGTGACCAGCACACCGGCCTCGACCAGCCGGGGCAGCGGGTGGACGTCGAGCGAGGCGACGGCCCGGGTGCGCACGTTGGAGGTGGGGCAGACCTCCAAGGCGATGCGGTGCTGCGCCAGGTGGGCCAGCAGCTCGGGATCGTCGGCGGCGGAGATGCCGTGGCCGATGCGTTCCGCGCCGAGGTCGCGCAGCGCGTCCCAGACGGTCTGCGGGCCGGTGGTCTCGCCCGCGTGCGGGACCGAGCGCAGCCCGGCCGCCCGCGCCTGGTCGAAGTACGGCGTGAACTGGGGCCGGGGGACGCCGATCTCGGGGCCGCCCAGGCCGAAGCTGATCAGGCCGGCGGGCTGCTCGTCGAGGCAGATCCGCAGGGTCTCCTCGGCCGCCGGCAGCCCCGCCTCGCCGGGGATGTCGAAGCACCAGCGCAGGGCGATGCCGAAGTCGGCCTCGGCCCGCTTGCGGGCGTCCTCGATGGCCTCGCAGAACGCCGGGGCGGGGATGCCCCGGCGCACGTGCGAGTAGGGCGTGACGGTCAGCTCGGCGTACCGGACCTGCTGGCGGGCCAGCTCGCGGGCCACCTCGTGGGTGAGGATCCAGACGTCCTCGGGGTCGCGGACCAGGTCCACCACGCTGAGGTAGACCTCGATGAAGTGGGCGAAGTCGCGGAAGGCGAAGTAGTCGGCGAGGGCGTCCGGGTCCGCCGGCACCGGGCTGGCCCCCTCGTGGCGGGCGGCCAGCTCGGCCACGATGCGCGGCGACGCGGAGCCGACGTGGTGCACGTGCAGCTCCACCTTGGGCAGGCCGGCGATGAAGGCGGACAGGTCGGTCACGGGCTCTCCTCGGGAGGGTGCGGCGGGCGGGCACCGGTGCGGGCGACGACGAACACGCGGCGGAACGGGAAGCACACCCGCCCCTGCCGGACCGGGTACGCCGCCGCGAGGCGGGCGGCGAGCTGGGCGCGGAAGTCGGCCCACCGGGCGTCGTCCAGGGCCGCCCGGACGGGGCGCAGGGCGGTGCCCTCCATCCAGGTCAGCACCGGGTGGTCGGCGTCGGCGGGGGCCGGCAGCAGGTGCACGTACGTAGTCTCCCAGGCGTCGACCGCGCAGCCGGCCCGGGTCAGCAGCGTGGCGTAGCCGACCGCGTCGTCGACCGGATCCTCGCGCAGCGCCGGGGCGAGCGCGGCGGCCCACGGCCCGCCCCGGGCCACCGCGTGCAGCGCCCGGTGCGAGGGGGCGGCGAAGTTGCCCGGCACGGCGAAGGCGAGCCAGGCCCCGGCGGGCAGCTCGGCGGCCCACCGGGTCAGCAGCTCCCGGTGGCCGGGCACCCACTGCAGCAACGCGTTGCTGACCACCACGTCGACGTCGGGGGCGGGCCGCCAGTCGCGCACGTCGCCGACCGCGAAGTCCACCGGCGCGGCCAGCGCGACGGCCCGGTCGATCATCTCCGCCGAGGCGTCGAGGCCGGCGACGCGGGCGTGCGGCCAGCGGGCCGCCAGGCCGGCGGTCAGCGTCCCGGGCCCGCAGCCGAGGTCCACCACGGCCCTCGGCCGCTCGGCCGGGACCCGCGCGAGCAGGTCGTGGAAGGGCCGGCCCCGCTCGTCGCGGTAGCGCAGGTACGTCGCCGGATCCCACATCGCGCCTCCAAACCGTACGTCCGTCTTGTTTTAAGGTACGGCCCGCCGCACGGCCGGACAAGCCGATCACTAGGCTCGGGGCATGGAGCAGCGCACCTTTACCCGGCTCGGACGGCACGTCGGCGTGGTCGGGCTCGGCGCCTGGCAGCTCGGCGCGGACTGGGGGCGGGTCGACGAGGCCGACGCGATGGCCGTCCTGGCCGCCGCCGTGGACTCGGGCGTCACGTTCGTCGACACCGCCGACGTCTACGGCGACGGGCGCAGCGAGCAGTTCATCGGGCGGTTCCTGCGGTCCCGCCCCGACGCGGGGCTGACCGTGGCGACGAAGATGGGCCGCCGGGTCGAGCAGCGGCCGGAGGCGTACACGGCGGAGAACTTCCGGGCCTGGACCGACCGGTCCCGGGCCAACCTCGGCGTGGACACCCTCGACCTGGTCCAGCTGCACTGCCCGCCCACCGCCGTGTTCGCCGACGACCGGGTCTTCGACGCCCTCGACGCCCTCGTCGCCGACGGGCGCATCGCCGCGTACGGGGTCAGCGTGGAGACCTGCGACCAGGCGCTCACCGCGATCGCCCGGCCCGGCGTGGCCAGCGTCCAGATCATCCTGAACGCGCTGCGCCTCAAGCCCCTCGACCGGGTGCTGCCGGCCGCCTCGGCCGCCGGGGTCGGCATCATCGCGCGGGTGCCGCTGGCCAGCGGCCTGCTCTCCGGCCGGTACGACGAGCACACCACCTTCGCCCCCGACGACCACCGCACCTACAACCGGCACGGCGAGTCGTTCGACGTCGGGGAGACGTTCTCCGGGGTGGACTTCGGCACCGGGCTGGCCGCCGTGCGCCGGCTCGCCCCGCTGGTCGGCACGGGCCGCACCATGGCCCAGTTCGCGCTGCGCTGGGTGCTCGACCAACCCGGCGTCACGGTGGTCATCCCCGGTGCCCGCGACGCCGAGCAGGCCCGGCGCAACGCCGCCACGGCCGGCCTCGCGCCGCTCACGCCCGACGAGCTGGCCGCCGTGCGGGACACCTACGACGAGCTGATCCGGCCGCAGGTGCACGACCGGTGGTGACCCGCCCGGCGACGGTGCTCGCGCACCGCGGTGACGACGCGGATGCTGGAACGACGCGCATGCTGGACCGGGCCGGCGGGCCCGGCCGGTGAGCGGAGGGGGGACGCGATGAAGGGGTGGCTCCGGCTCACCCTCGGCCTGCTCGCGATGGTCGTCGGCGCCGTCTGGACGGTGCAGGGCCTCGGCTACGTCGGCGGGAGCATGATGACCGACCAGCGGATCTGGGCACTGCTCGGCCCGGTGCTGGTCCTGATCGGACTTGCGGCCCTCTGGTACGGCCTGCGCGCCCGACGCCGCCGCCCCTGACCGCCAGCCCACGGTGGTGGGGAGGCGGTCGCGACCCGGTCCCGGCGGAATCGTCCCGGGGTGGGGCGGGCACGTGAAAAGCCCCGCATCCCGAACGGGACACGGGGCTTGACTTGATCCGGGTCGGATCATCCCCTCGGCCGGCGGGCCGGCCACGGCTGCTCAGATCGGGCGGACCTGCTCAGCCTGCGGGCCCTTCTGACCCTGGGCGATCTCGAACTCCACCCGCTGGTTCTCCTCCAGCGTGCGGTAGCCGCTGGTCTGGATGGCCGAGAAGTGGACGAACACGTCAGCACCCCCGCCGTCGACGGTGATGAAGCCGAAGCCCTTGTCTGCGTTGAACCACTTCACGGTTCCCTGCGCCATGTGTATCTCCTTCTAAAACTGGCGGCCGAGCACGCCGTGCGGCCGATTGGCCGTTTTCGAGCAGCGGCGCCTGAGGCGGCCCCCTGTGCAGGAGACTTCTCTCAACCCACGCTGTCTCGCAACAGCGTGGAACAGCAAACCACGTAGCGAAAACTCTGCACAGCCTACCGGACGAAATTCTTCGACATGTGACCTGAAGGACGCCCGAATTCCGGCCTCCCGGGCCCTTCCCGCACGCACGAAGGCCCCCTTCCCGGTCACCCGGGAAGGGGGCCCACGCCTGTCCTGGCTGGTCAGTCGGGCCAGCGGCCGGTCAGCCGGCGTACGCCCACCGCGCCGCCCCGGTCGACGGCCGCGCGGACCACGGAGAAGATCGCGCCCTGGAGGGCGGCGGCGGCGAGGATCTCGCCCCAGCCGCGGTCCTCGTCGGTCGCGCTCGGGGCCTCGCCGTCGCCGGCCGTCACCTTCCAGACCTGCCGGAAGATCACGCCCGCGACCGCACCGGCGGCCAACCCCATCAACACCCCGACAGGCTTGTACGCGGCCCTGCCGATGCCCTTGCTCACCTGCGCCTCCCCCGGACGATCAACAGCACGATCATGGTAGCCACCGCGCCGGCGGCGACCGCCGCCCACGGCACCGGGCTGCGGCCCAGCTCCGCACCGGAGGCGGCCCGCTCCCGGGCGGCCTCGGCGCCCTGGGCGGCCTGCCCGCGCACCCGGGCCACGGTCTGCGCGGCCTGCTCCCGCATCCGCCCCCTGGCCTGCTCGGCGGAGGAGCGCAGCCGGGCCTTCACGTCGGCCTTCGCGGCCAGCGCCTCCATCGTCTCGCCGAGCTCCACCCGGGTACGCCGGATCTCCTCGCGCAGCGCCTCGGTGTCTCCTGTGCCGTTGGTGCCGTTGCTCGCGCCGCCCGTCATGCCCGTCCCCTGTCCTTCACCGCGGCGGTGACGGTGTCCACGTCCGCCCGGACGCTGCGCACCGCCGCCGCCGGAACCGGCGGGACCGCCTGGCCGACCTGCCTCTTGCCGACCAGGGCGAGGATCCCGGCCGCCAGGAAGAGCACCACCGCGACGATCAACGCGGCCGCCCAGACCGGCACGACCAGTGCCAGCAGCAGGATCGCGGCGGCGATCAGCGCGCCCAGGCCGTAGAGAGCCAGTGCGCCGCCGCCGCCGAAGAGGCCGATCCCGATGCCGGCGTGCTTGCCCTTCTGGGTCAGCTCCGCCCGGGCCAGGGCCAGCTCGTCGCGGACGAGTCGGGAGACCTGCTCCGTGGCCCGTTGCACGAGTTCGGCGGTGGACGGCTCGCTCCCGGTCCGCGACGTGCGGTGATTCGCGACGTCAGCCATGCTGTCCTCCTTTCGTCATCACCGCGCTGTATGCCCGGAGTCGCCGCCCGTCAATCCTGCGCGGGGCGGCCAGTCGCACTGACCGCGCCGCGCAGCAGTCCCCGGGAGACGGCCGTTCAAACCCCGCCCGGCCCCCGCGACGGGGCGGCCGGCCTCCCGCCGGTTCAACGCCCCGCCGCCGGGACAGGACACGTCGCGCCGTGCACGCCGTCAGCGCGGGGCGGCGGCGTGGTTGTCGGACGGGGCTGCGCCGGGGTTGTCGGAGAGGGCTGCGCCGTGGTTGTCGGCCGTGGCCGGGGCGTCCGGGCGGGCGGCGGGCTCGTCCGGGCCCACGAACGCCTCGCTGCGGGCCGCGCCGTCGTCGCTGCCGCCGAAGACCCGGGCGTCGTCGGGCACGTCCGCCTCGGCGCGGCGGCGCGCCGGGCGGCGGGGCTGCACCGCCTGCCAGGGCAGCGCGCCGGACGCGTCGCCGACCTCGGCACGCATCCGGGGCAGCGCGGTCGGGCGGTGGTCCCGCACCCAGCCGACCAGGTGCTCCCGCACCAGGCAGCGCAGGTCCCACAGGCTGCCGGCGTTCGCCGCGCTGACCAGCGCCCGCACCTTGATCAGGCCGCCCGTGGCGTCGGTGACCTGCAGGACGCAGACCCGGCCGTCCCACAGCTCGCTGCCCTCCACCAGCCGGCGCAGCTCCTCCCGCATCGCCTGCACGTTGATCGACCAGTCGACGTCGAACTCGGCGGTGCCCAGCACCGCCGCCTCCGTACGGGTCCAGTTCTGGAAGGGCTTGCTGGTGAAGTACGAGGTGGGCAGGATCAGCCGGCGGTCGTCCCAGATCTGCACGACGACGTAGCTGAGGGTCAGCTCCTCGATGCGGCCCCACTCCCCCTCGACGACCACCACGTCGTCGAGGCGCACCGCGTCGCTGAAGGCGAGCTGGAGGCCGGCGAAGACGTTGCCGAGCAGGCTCTGCGCGGCGAGCGCGGCCACCACACCGACCACGCCGGCGGAGGTCAGCACGCCGGCCCCGACGCCCCGGACGCTCGGGAAGGTCATCAGCATCACGCCGACGGCGAGGATCACGATCACCGCGATGGTCAGCCGGCGCAGCATCACCACCTGGGTACGCACGCGGCGGGCGTGCCGGTTGTCCGGCACGTCCACCCGGAACCGGGCCAGGGCGACGTCCTCGACCACCACCAGCAGCGAGGCGACCAGCCACGACAGGGTGGCGATGATGCCGAGCACCAGCGCGTGCAGCACCACCTGCCGCCACGGTGTGCCGACGGCGTAGCCGGTGGAGAACCGGACGGCGAACTGCACGGCGAGCACGGTCGCGGCGACCTGGAACGGGCGGTGCGCGTGGTCGGTCAGCTCGGTCATCAGCAACGAACGTCGGCCGAGCCGACGGGTCGTCCGGTGCACCACCTCGGCCAGGAAAAGGGCGATCGCCGCCGCGGCGAGCGCGGCGACGATCGTCATGAGGTAGCTCTGCACGGGTGTCTCTCCCCCTTCAGCGGGTCCCTTGATCCGGGCAAAGGCCCAATGGTGCCCGCTGTCCGCCGTGTCGGCCAAGCCGGGCCGAGACCGGCCGGGCCAGGACGATCACACCTTGCGGTACCGGGACTGGAGGAAGCAGTACACGCCGAAGCAGGCGATGCCGAGGGCGACCAGGGCGAGCAGGAACGGGCCGTACGACTGGTCGCGCAGGGTGCGCAGCGCGGCGTCGAGGCCACGGGCCTTCTCCGGGTCGTAGTTGACCGCGGCGACGACCACCAGCAGGCCGGCGATGCCGTACGCGACGCCCTTGGCGATGTAGCCGGCCATGCCGAGGCGCAGGGCCAGGGTCTGGGTGTGCGCGTCCATCTCGCCGGTCTTGAGGTGCTTGCGGAACTTCTTCTTCCAGCCGTAGATCACCAGGCCGACGCCGATCGCGGCGAGCACCAGCCCGGCCAGGCCGACCAGCAGCCGACCGCCAGTGGACTCCATCAGCTTGCCGGTGAGGGCCTCCTGCTGGTCGGCGCCGCTCGACCCGGCGTTGGAGAAGACCTTCCAGGCGGTCCAGGCGAAGTAGAGGTAGACGAGGGTGCGGGCGGCGGAGGCGATCCGCTCGAAGACCCGCTCCCGGCCGCGCTCGGCGCGGTGCCCGACGGCGGCCTCCAGCGCCTGCCAGATCGCCATGGCGAGCATGCCGACGGCGATCGCGACACAGAGGAACTTGCCCATCGGCTGCTCGGCCAGGGTGCTCAGCGCACCGGTCTGGTCGCCGTCCTTGCCGCCCGAGTCGCCGAAGGCGATCTGCAGGGCGAGCCAGGCGAACAGCAGGTGCACGACGCCGTAGCCGATGAAACCGGCCCGGGCGAGTAGTTCGAGCCACCGGCTGTTCGCGGCCTGCGAGGCGGTGGCTTCGGCGTTTCGGGTGAGTGACATGGCGCCTCAATCTCCGATTGCGGAGATCCCCAAACGTCGGCCGCCGCCCGCGCGGCACCCTGGCTAGCCGTTGGGGTTGCGCGAGACGCGGATCACGACCTGCTCGTTGGTGACGCTGTCCAGCGTGACGGCGAAGCCGCCGACCTCGGTGGCCTGCTGGCCCACGGTCAGCGACAGCTGCTCGCCGGCGACCTCGACGGTCACCTGGTCGCCCTGGGCGCCGACCAGCTTGGCCTCGACGCCGAGGATGGTGGCGCTGGCCTCGACGCCCCGGTCGAAGGTCACCGCGCAGGAGTCCAGGCCGCAGTCGGTGGAGGCACCCTCGGAGCTGCACCCGGCGAGCAGGGCGACGCCGAGTGCCAGGCCGGCCAGCAGGCCGGCGGCGCGGCGGGTGGGGGTGGACGGGGAGGTACCGCGTCGGTTCGTCACCCGATCAAGGGTACGAGACCCCCGCGACCCGCCCGACGTGCAAGGAAGGGCCCCTTGTTAACGCCTCCGGTAGAGAAGGGCACCCTTCTCACACCCCGCACCGGCGGCAGGCCGCCCGCCGACGGGCGCGGGCCGCCGGGAGCGGGCAGGGCTGACGACGCAGCAGCGGGCCGCCGACGGGCGCGGAGTGGGGGTGAATTGGACCGGGCGGCGGGTGGCGGGGGCAGAATGGCCGGGTGAGCTTCCTGGTCGAGGACAATCCCGCCCGCCACCGCTTCGAGATCCTGGTCGACGACGCGCTGGCCGGGTTCACCGCGTACCTGCCCCGGGGCGAGGTGCTGATCTTCACACACACCGAGGTCGACGCGAAGTTCCAGAACATGGGTGTCGGGGCGGCGCTGATGCGGGCCACCCTGGACCAGGTCCGCGAGCGCGGCGGCCGGGTGGTGCCGAGGTGCCCGTTCATGGCGGCCTTCATCGAGCGCCACCCCGAGTACGCGGACCTGGTCACCCCCGCCCCCTGACGGCCGCAACGGCACCTGACCCCGCCGCGCCCAGCCGAGGCCGGGCTCAGCCGAAGCAGAGCAGCAGGCACCGTCGAGCAGCAGCCGCACCCGAGCCGCAGACGCCGCCGGGCAACAGGCACCGCCGGACAGCAGACCCCGCCGGCAGGCAGGCACCACCGAAGCCCCTCCGGCAGAGGGTTCAGCCGACCACGGGCTCGGCCACGCCGGCCAGCGGCATCGCGGCGGCGAGTCCTGTGCCGGCCAGCAGTTCGGCGGCGGCCAGGGCACCGGCCCGGGTCGCGCCGTGGGTGGCGACGTGCACGGCGCCTGTGACGAGGGCCGGCACGCCCAGCTCGACCACCACCGCGTCCGGGCGGGCGACGAGGGCCCGGGCCACGGCGGCGCGCATCCAGTCGTGCCGGTGCAGGTCGCGGACGACCAGCACCAGCGGCCGGCCGGCGGCCCCGGCGACAGCACCGGCAAGAACTCCGCCGGCAGCACCGGCAAGAACTCCGCCGGCAGGACCGGCAAGAGCATCAGCAGCACCGGCAGGAGCACCGCCGACCGCCCCTGCGGGGACGTCACCGAGATCGTCCGCGCCGAGGCGGACCGCGGTGGTGCCCGGGAGCAGGGCGGCCAGCGGGGCGGCGATCCCCCACGGGGTCTCCGCGCCGATGGCGATGTTGCGGGGCGGCTCGAACTCGACCACGTGCGGGGCCCCGGCCAGCGGCAGGGCCCCGGCGGCGCTCGCCGTGACCCGTACGGCGCGGCGGGCGGCGGCCAGCCCGATCGGGGAGCCGCCGGGCGTGACGGTGGGGCGGGACGGGGCGTCGGCCCGGGCGGCCACCGTCCAGGCGGCGAGCTGGCCGACCCGCTTGGCCGCCTCGGCCAGCCGTTGTTCGGGCAGCTCGCCGGAGACGACGGCGGCGACGATCGCGTCGCGCAGCTCGCGGGCGGCGTCCTCGTCGGCGCGTTCACCGCCGACGCAGATCGCGTCCGCTCCGGCGGCGAGGGCGCGGACCGCCGCGCCGGCGAAGCCGTACCGGTCGGCGACCGCCCGCATCTCCACCGCGTCGGTGACGATCACGCCCGAGAAGCCCAGTTCCTCGCGGAGCAGGCCGCCGAGGATGCGGGGGCTGAGGGTGGCCGGCAGCCGCGGGTCGAGGGCCGGCACGAGGAGGTGGCCGGTCATCACCGCCTGCACCCCGGCCGCCACGGCGGCCCGGAACGGCACCAGTTCGGCGGCGTCGAGCTGTGCGCGGCTGCCGCCGATGCGGGGCAGGTCGTGGTGGGAGTCGACGCGGGTGTCGCCGTGGCCGGGGAAGTGCTTGGCGCAGGCGGCGACGCCGCCGGACTGGAGGCCGCGTACCCAGGCGGCGGTGTGCCGCGCGACGAGGTCCGGGTCGGCGCCGAAGGCGCGTACCCCGATCACGGGGTTGGCGGGGTTGGAGTTGACGTCGGCGTCCGGGGCGTAGTCGAGGGTGACCCCGACGGATGCCAGCTCGCGGCCCAGGTCGCGGGCGACCTCGGCGGTCAGCTGCGGGTCGTCGACGGCGCCGAGGGCGAAGTTGCCGGGCCGGGAGCTGCCCCGGCCGGACTCGATGCGGGTGACGTCGCCGGCCTCCTCGTCGATGGCGACGATCACGTCGGGGCGCTCGGCGCGCAGCGCGGCGGTGAGCGCGGCGACCTGGTCGAGGTCGACGATGTTGCGGGCGAAGAGCACCACCGAGCCGAGCCCGTCGCCGAGCCACCGCAGGACCCACGGCGGCGGGGTGGTGCCGACGAATCCGGGTTGCAGGACGGCGGCCGCCAGGCTCGCCAGGTTCCCCGTCGGTGCGCTGCTCATGCGGCTGCCGTACCCCCGTCTTGTGCCGTGTCGGACCGGCCGCTGGCCGCGGCGGTGCTGCCATGGTCACACCACCGCCGGCAAATAGTCAATAAACCTTACTGTTACTGTCTGGCGCGGTCCGGCCCTTCGTGGGAGAGTTCCCACATGCCTGTCCCGCCGCTCGCCGACGCCACCAGCGCGGCCGACGTGCCCGGCGTCCGCCTGCTCGGCCTGATCGTCGGCGGCCTCCTGCTGCTCGCCGCGATCCGGGCCATGTTCGGCCGGCGCTGACCCCACGTCCGCCGCCCGGCGGGCGGCACCGGCCCGCCACCACGGCCGCCGCCCCGCCGCGCCGGGTTCACCCCTTGGCCCATGGGGTACGGCTGTCGTCGTGCCGCCGGTGCGCCGCGCGCCGGGCACGGCGAGGGGGAACGATGAGGATCGGCTACTTCCTGTCCAGCGAGGAGCTGACCCCGGCGCAACTGCTGGAGCAGGCCCGGGGTGCCGAGCGGGCCGGCTTCGAGGCGCTGTGGATCTCCGACCACTACCATCCGTGGACGGACGCCCAGGGCCAGAGCCCGTTCGTCTGGTCGATGATCGGGGCGCTCAGCCAGGTCTGCTCGCTGCCGGTCACCACGGCCGTGACCTGCCCGACGGTGCGTATCCACCCGGCGGTGCTCGCCCAGGCGGCGGCGACCAGCGCCGTGCTGCACCAGGGGCGGTTCTTCCTCGGGGTGGGCTCCGGCGAGGCCCTCAACGAGCACATCTTCGGCGACGCCTGGCCGCAGGCCGACGTGCGCCTGGAGATGCTGGAGGAGGCCGTCGAGGTGATGCGCGAGCTGTGGCGGGGCGGGTTCGTCAACCACCACGGCCGGCATTACACCGTCGAGCACGCCCGCCTCTACACCCTGCCCGACGCTCCCCCTCCGGTCTATGTCTCCGGTTTCGGCCCGAAGGCCGTCGACCTGGCCGCCCGCATCGGCGACGGGTACGTCAGCACGTCGCCCGACGCCGACCTGGTCCGCCGGTTCCGCTCCGGCGGGGGCGGCGACAAGCCGTGCCAGGCCGGCTTCAAGGCGGCGTACGCCGACAGCGAGGACGCCGGCGCGGCGATCGCGTACGAGCGGTGGCCCAACGCCGGCGTGCCGGGCGAGCTGTCCCAGGTGCTGCCCTCGCCCCGGCACTTCGAGCAGGCCGGGCAGCTCGTGCGGCCGGAGATGATGAAGGAGTCGTTCGTGTGCGGCGACAGCGCCGACGCGCACCTGGAGATGATCGACCGGTACGCGCAGGCCGGCTTCGACGAGGTCTACGTGGCCAACACCGGCCCGCACCACGAGGGGCTGTTCGAGCTCTACCGCGCCTCCGTGCTCCCCCGGCTGCGCTGAACCGCCGCGGTCCGGGCGGTGTTAGGAAGGGTCCCCTGTGCAACAGAAAGCGTTAACAGGGGGCCCTTCCTTCCTCCCGCCGGGTTTCGGGGGTGATCGCTTCGGGTACCTCCGGCCCTCGATGAAGCTGTCCACGCACTCCATGACGTTGCGCCGCGCGGCGCGGAGCCTCTTCGGCTGGAAAGCGCTGCGGCCCAACCAGCTCGCCGCCATGCGCGCGGTGATGAAGCGACGCGACGCCCTGGTGGTGCTGCCCACCGGTGCCGGCAAGTCGGCGATCTACCAGATCCCGGCCAGCCTGATCCCCGGTCCGACCGTGGTGATCTCCCCACTGCTCGCCCTCCAGCAGGACCAGATCGCGGCCCTCAACGAGCGCCGCCGCCCCGAGCTGCGGGCGGTGCGGATCAGCTCGGACGAGACGCCCGCCCAGCAGGCGGAGGCGATCGAGGAGGTCCGCGCGGGCCGGGCCGAGTTCCTGTTCATCACGCCGGAGCAGTTGGCCAACCCCGACCGGATGGCCGAGGTCAGGTCGCTCAAGCCGGCGCTCGTGGCGATCGACGAGGCGCACTGCATCTCGGCCTGGGGGCACGACTTCCGCCCCGACTACCTGGCGCTGGGGCACCTCATCGAGGGCATCGGCCGGCCCCCGGTGGTCGCCCTGACCGCCACGGCCTCCCCGCCGGTACGCGACGACATCGTCGCCCGGCTGCGGCTGCGCGACGCCGAGGTGGTGGTGTCCGGGCTGGACCGGCCGAACCTGTTCCTGGAGGTCGCGCACTGCCCCACCGAGGACTACCGGTGGCGGCGGCTGCTCGCCCTGCTGCGCGAGGACAGGCGCCCCGGGATCATCTACGTGCCGACCCGGCGGGCGGCCGAGGAGCTGGCCGCCCGGCTCACCGACGCCGGCTTCCCGGCCGAGTTCTACCACGGCGGGATGCCCGCCGGGGCGCGCGGCGAGCTGCACGAGGCGTTCCTCGCCGACCGGGTGCCCATCATGGTGGCCACCTCGGCGTTCGGCATGGGCATCGACAAGCCGAACATCGCCTGG
This sequence comes from Micromonospora sp. PTRAS2, assembly GCF_054052245.1. NCBI lineage: Bacteria > Bacillati > Actinomycetota > Actinomycetes > Micromonosporales > Micromonosporaceae > Micromonospora > Micromonospora sp. PTRAS2. The sequence continues at coordinate 380,284 of NZ_JBSWBU010000005.1, read as the reverse complement.
GTGGTGCACATGGCGCTGCCGGACTCGCCGGACAGCTACTTCCAGGAGATCGGCCGGGCCGGGCGCGACGGGGAGCCGGCCCGGGTGCTGCTGCTGTGGCAGGCCGAGGACGTCGGCCTGCAACGCTTCTTCAGCGGCGGCCTGCCGGACGCCACCGAGCTGCGTGACCTGGCGGCCCTGCTGCGGCGCAAGCCGGCCACCAAGAAGGAGCTGCGGGAGGCGACGGGCCTGGGGCCGCGCAAGCTGGGCCAGTATCTCGCCCTGCTGGAGCAGGTCGGCGCCGCCGAGCCGCGGTCGCGGCAGCGCATCGGCGCGCCCCGGTACTCGCCGACGCCGGTCGAGGCCGGCGACGCGGCGCGGGCCGAGGCGGAACGCCAGCAGACCGTCACCCGGTCGCGGACGGACATGATGCGCGCCTTCGCCGAGACGACCGGCTGCCGGGGGCAGGCGCTGCTGGCGTACTTCGGTGAGCAGATGACGCGGGTCTGCGGGCACTGCGACAACTGCCTCGCCGGCACCAGCGTCGCCGACGACGGCGCGAGCGGGCCGTTCCCGGTGCACAGCCAGGTGCGCCACCCCGAGTGGGGGCCCGGCATGGTGCTCAGCTACGAGGAGGACCGGATGACGGTGCTCTTCGAGGAGGTCGGGTACAAGACGCTGTCGGTGCGCGTGGTGTCCGAGCAGGGCCTGTTGACCCTCGACTAGCCTGAGCCGGGCCGACAGGCCACGGCACCGAGATGGACCCGTGCCACGGCACCGGGACGGACCACCGTGCCCACGGCACAGAGATGCAACGACGAGAGGAGCGCGGTCGTGATCGAGCAGCCGGCGTACACCGGGTTCGGTTTCTCCGACGAGGAGTGGGGGCTGCTGGTCGGCCTGCCGCAGTCGGTGCTGACCGCGGCGAGCGCCGCCGAGCACGACAGCGCCCGCCGCACGATGGCCGAGAACGCGGCCGGGTTGGAGAGCATCGCCACGGGCCGCGAGTCGGGCAGCCCGCTCGTGGCCGCCGTGGCGGGCGAGATCGTGTCCCGGGTGGGCGACCCGGAGGCCGGCGAGGAGCTGCCGGTGATCGCGCCGGCCGACCCGCGTGCGGTGATCGAGGACGTGCTGAACCGGGCGGCCTCGGCGGCCCGGCTGCTGGCCGAGAAGGTCGACGAGGGCGAGGCCGGCGCCTACAAGCACTGGCTCGTGGAGATCGCCGAGCACGTGGTGAGCGCGGCGTCCAGCGGCGGGATCCTGGGCCTCGGCGGCGACGTGGTGAGCGACTCCGAGCGGCGCTTCCGCGACCGGCTCTCCCAGGTGCTCAACGACTGAACTCCCACGGGTGCTCGATCGTCTGCTGTTTCCTGAGCCGACACGCCGTCGAAGGTCTCCGGCGACAGCAGACGATCGAGCGTCCTCCCGGGTCCTAGCGGCCGACCTTGTCCAGCTCGGCCAGGTCGTCGGCGGAGAGGGCGAGGCCGGCGCCCGCGACGTTCTCCCGCAGGTGCGCCACGGACGAGGTGCCGGGGATCAGCAGGATGTTCGGTGACCGCCGCAGCAGCCAGGCCAGGGCCACCGACATGGGTGCCGCCTCCAGCCGGGCGGCCACGGCCGCGAGCGCCGAGGACTGCAGCGGGGTGAAGCCCCCGAGCGGGAAGAACGGCACGTAGGCGACGCCCTGCTCGGCGAGCGCGTCGATCAGGGCGTCATCCTGGCGGTGCGCGAGGTTGTACATGTTCTGCACGCACACGATCGGCGCGATCGCACTCGCTTCGGCGACCTGCTCCGGCGTCGCGTTGCTCAGCCCGAGGTGCCGGATCAGGCCCTGCTGCTGGAGCTCGACGAGCGTCTCGAACGCCTCGGCGACCGGGCCGGGCTGGGGGCCCTCGGCGTCGCCGAGCCGCAGGTTGACCAGGTCGAGCACGTCGAGCCCGAGGTTGTCGAGGTTCTCGTGCACGGACCGACGCAGGCTCTCTGGGTCCCGGGCCGGCGGCCAGCCGCCCCGCTGGTCGCGGTTCGCGCCGACCTTGGTCACGATGTGCAGCGAGTCGGGGTACGGGTGCAGCGCCTCGCGGATCAGCCGGTTGGTGACGTGCGGCCCGTACGCGTCGGAGGTGTCGATGTGGGTGATGCCGAGGGCGACTGCCTCCCGGAGGACGGCGAGCGCGCCGTGGTGGTCGGCCGGCGGACCCATGACCCAGGGCCCGGCGAGTTGCATGGCGCCGTAGCCGAACCGGGTGACGGTCAGGTCCCCCAGCGTCCAGGTGCCGCCGGGAAGGGAAGGGGAGGTCACTGCTGCACCTCTGCTTTCGGGTTTCGGATGTCGGTGCTGGGCACCGTGGATGCCGACTCCACTCTGATCGGGTAACTTCCTGTCCGGAAGTAGGCACCTGGAAGTGTGTAACGCACCAGCGGTGGAAGGGGCGGCCCGATGGCGACGACGACGGCGGAGCAGAAGAGGGCGCGGGCGAAGGCCGAGTATGACGCGTTCGTGGCGCAGTGTCCGAGTCGCCAACTGCTCGACCGCATCGCGGACAAGTGGGTCACCCTGGTGCTGGCCGCGCTGGGCAGCGACGGCTCGCACCGGTTCGGCGCCGACTGCGGCGGCGAGCCCCGGCCGCTGCGCTATTCGGAGCTGTCGCGCCTGCTGGCCGGCGTCAGCCAGAAGATGCTGACCCAGACGCTGCGCTCCCTCGAACGCGACGGCCTGGTCACCCGGACCGTGACGCCGACCGTGCCCGTCACGGTCACCTACGAGCTGACCGCGCTCGGCCACTCCCTGCACCAGACGCTGCGCGGCGTGAAGGGGTGGGCCGAGGCCCACATGGACGACGTGCTGGCCAACCGCGCGACGTACGACACCCGTCCCGCCTGAGGCCGGTTCCCGGCGGCGCCGCGCCACCCGGCGGCACCCCTCACCGGCGCAAGCGTCGACAATGGAGGAAGGCGACGACGGGGAGGCCGGTGATGGGTGGGCTGCGCACCGAAAGGCTGGACACGACCGTGCTGCCGGCGGCGGAGCGCTGGCCCTTCTTCACGGAGCTCGCCTCCCGCGCCTCGGCCCCGATGGCCATGGACAGCGAGCACACGGCGGACTTCCGGGCCGACGTCGACATCCTGACGCTGGGCGAGGTCGAGCTGTGCCGGTTCCACTACCAGTCCCTGATCGGCCTGCGCACCCCGCGCCTGATCCGGCAGGCCGACCCGGAGGTCTTCCAGATCGCCCTCACCCTCGCCGGCAACAGCGCCATCGACTCCGGCCGGGCCACGAACGCGATCCCGATCGGCGACCTCACCCTGGTCGACTGGGCGCGCCCCCACCGGATCGTGCACTCCGGCCACGACGCCGAGCGGGCCCAGGCCAGCGCCGTCACCGCGCTGGTGCCCCGCGCCCGCCTGCCGCTGCACCCCGACAAGGTGGGCGGGCTGACCGCCGCGCGGATGTCGGGCACGGAGGGCCCCGGGGCGCTGCTGGCCCAGCACCTGCTCCAGATCACCCGGCACCCGGAGCAGTTCCGGGCCGCCGACGCGCCCCACCTCGCCGACGTCACCCTCACCCTGATCACCATGCTGCTCGCCCGGCACCTCGACGCCGAGCCTCGGCTCCCGGCCGAGATGCGCCAGCAGGCGCTGCTCACCCAGGTCCACGACTTCATCGAGCGCCACCTCGGCGACCCCGACCTGTCGCCCCGGGCCGTCGCCGACGCCCATCACGTCGCCCTGCGCACCCTGCACCGCCTCTTCGCCGACGAGGAGGAGTCCGTCGGCGGGGCCATCCGCCGCCGGCGGCTGGAACGCTGCCGGCGGGACCTGGCCGACCCGCTGCTGCGCGACCGGCCCGTCCAGGCCATCGCCGCCCGCTGGGGCTTCCGCGACAAGGCGCACTTCAGCCGCGCCTTCCGCGCCGCGTACGGCCTCAGCCCCCGGGCCTGGCGGGAGAGCACCCGGCCGGGGCCCGGCTGACGCCGGGCGCGGCGATCGGGGGCCGCAGGGCCGGCCGTGCGACGGCACGGATCGTCAACCACCTGACACCCAAGGTCAACTCTCCGGCCGACCCCTCCCAGATACTGGTTACGGGCCGGGCTCGGGGCAACCCCGTGGCGGCCCGCACGTAACGGGGGCCGTGGCGAGGCGCCCGCGACACGACGGTCGCGGGCGGCCGCCCGGTGCCGCCGGGACCGGCGGCGGGGCCCTCAGGCGTCCGCCAGCAGCTCCAGCACCCGCAGCTCCGCCTCCGCGCGGGGCGTCCCCGGCCCCACCGGGGCGACCACGCCGTCGTGGAACAGGTCCACCACCCGGGGGTCCACGTACGAGGTGCGGGCGACGGTCGCCGTGTTGCCCAGCAGTTCCGCGACCTGCCGCATCACCGTCGCCACCGCCCGGCGGCGGGCCGTCACGGAGCGGGCCGGCGCGTGGCCGGCCAGTTCGGTGGCCGCCAGGACGGTGGCGTGCCAGGTGCGGAAGTCCTTCGCGGTCATCTCGCCGCCGCTGGCGTCGCGCAGGTACTCGTTGACCTCGTCGCTGCGCACGTCCCGCCAGCCCCGGCCGTCCCAGTAGCCGAACAGCCGCTCGGCGGCGCGCCGCCGGCGACGCAGGTTGCTCAGCACCCGGCACAGCTGCGGGTCCTCGATGCGCCGCACCTGTTCGACGCCGCCCTTGGCGGGGAACGCGAAGACCACGCAGCCGCCCCGGCTGCGCGCGTGCTCGGGGCGCAGCGTGGCCACGCCGAAGGTGGCGTCGTCGCCGACGGCGTACTGGTCGCTGCCGACGCGGAACGTGCCCATGTCGAGCAGCCGGGCGACCGTGGCCAGCACCCGGTCCCGGTTCAGCCCCCGGCCGGACAGGTCGTGGCCCACCCGCTCGCGCAGCACGGGGAGGCGCTGGGCGACCTCCAGCACGTGGTCGAACTTCGCCTCGTCGCGCTGCTGCCGCCACCGGGCGTGGTAGAGGTACTGCCTGCGCCCGGCCGCGTCGACGCCGATGGCCTGGATGTGCCCGTTCGGATACGGCGAGATCCACACGTCCCGCCAGGCGGGCGGGATCACCAGGTCCCGCAGCCGGGCCAGCTCGCCGGGGTCGCGGACCGGGTCGCCGGCCGGGTCGAGGAAGAGCCAGCCCCGGCCGCGCCGCCGGCGACCGTAGCCGGGCCTGCCCGGGTCGCTACGCCGTAACCGCACCGGCAACTCGCACCGCCTGTTCCGCCTCCGCCACGGCGGCCAGCACCTCGCCGACGCCGATCGCCGCCAACACCGGATCGGTACCTACCCCGGCAGATGCGGACCAATCCCCCTCCGGCCCGCCGGGCCCCTGCTCCCCCGCCCACAGCGCCCGGTGCCACGGCCGCTCCGGCGGCGGCCCCCACCCGGTCGGCGGGACCGGGCCGAAGAGGACCACCGACGGGGTGCCGTAGCCGGTGGCGAGGTGGGCGACGCCGGTGTCGCCGCTGACCACGAGGCGGGCGTGCGCCACCAGGGCGGCCAGCCCGCCGAGGTCCGTGCGGCCGGCGAGCACCGCCTCCGGCGCGAGCCCCGCCCGACGGGCCACCCGCCCGGCCAGCGCCCGCTCGTCGGCCGACCCGGTGACCACGACCCGGTGGCCGCGCCCGGCCAACGCGCGGGCCACCGCCGCGAAGCGCCCGGCGGGCCAGCGCTTCGCCGGGATCTTGCTGCCCGGATGCACGACGCTCACCCCGGCCGGGGTCGGGCCGGCGGGCGGGCGGCGCAGGGCGAGGTCGGTGCGGTCGGCGGGGATGCCGTACCAGTGCAGCAGGCGGCACCAGCGGTCGACCTCGTGTTCGCCGGGTCGCCAGTCGGGGCCGTCGGCGTGCCCGGCGTCGGGGTTGGCGAAGGCGAGCAGCCGCCGCGGCCGGGTGGCGGCGAGCAGCCGGTGCGACTGCGGGCCGCGCCCGTGCAGGTTGACGGCCAGGTCCGGGGGCGGGTCGGGCCGGTCGAGGGGGGCCAGCCCGGTCGCCGGCACGAGCCGGTCGACGCCGCCGACGAGGTCGACGAGGGGGGCCAGCCAGGCCGGGGCGGCCAGGGCGAGTTCCCGGTCGGGGTGGGCGGCGCGCAGCGCGCGCAGCGCGGGCACGGCGGTGGCGAGGTCGCCGACGCCGAGGGCACGCAGGGCGAGGATCACGGGTACGACGATTCCCGCTCGGCACAGACGACCAGTTCGCGCACGGCGCTGCCGGGCGGCTGGGAGAGGGCGAACATGACGGCGGCGGCCGTGTCGGCGGGGTCGTTGAGGCTGGCGTCGGGGCCGGGCCGGTACTGGGCGTCGCGTTCGTCGAAGAACGCGGTGCGCATGCCGCCGGGGACGAGCAGGGTGACGCCGACGGAGCCGGCGAGTTCGGCGGCGAGGGCGCGGGTGAAGCCGACGACGCCGAACTTCGCGGCGCAGTACGCGGTGGCGTCGCTGACGGCCTTGACGCCGAGGGTGGAGGCGACGGTGACCACGTTGCCCCGGGCCGCCTCCAGCCAGGGCAGGGCGGCCCGGATGACGGCGGCGGTGGCGAGCAGGTCGACGGTCACGATGCGCTCCCAGGTGTCGCCGGGAACGTCGGCGAGCCGGCCGGGCACGTCGATCCCCGCGGCGGTGACGACGGCGTCGAGGCCGCCGGAGCGTTCGGCGAGGTGCCGGGTGGCGGCCTCGGCGGCGCGGGTGTCGGCGAGGTCGCACTCGACCCAGGGCACCCCGTCGGCAGGTGCGTGCCGGTCCAGCACCACCGGCCGGCCGCCGGCCTTCGCCACGGCGGCCACCACGGCCGCCCCCAACCCGCTGGACCCGCCCGTGACCAGTACGGTCGGCCCGGCTCCCGGTGCGCTCGCGCTCATCGTGCCCCCCTGATCGTCGTGTCGTCCACGTCGACGCCCACCCGCAGGCCCGGCGCCCGGGGCCCGCTCGTCCCGCCGGTGGCGCGGGCGGCGGCGATCATGTCGGTGGTCGAGCGCCCGTCGAGGTACGGCACGACCACCGTGTGCCCGCCCCAGCGGCGCAGCACCTCCGCCTCGGGCAGCGCCGGCTCGCCGCCGCCGGCGTAGTCGCCGCCCTTGACCCACACGTCGGGGCGCAGCCAGGTCAGCGCCGCCTCCGGGGTGGGCTCGTCGAAGACCAGCACCGCGTCGACGCAGCCCAGCGCCGCCAGCAGCCGGCTGCGGTCGCCCTGCGGCACCACCGGCCGGTCCGGGCCCTTCAGCCCGGCCACGCTCGCGTCGGAGTTGACGCAGACGACGAGGCAGTCGCCGAGCTGCCGGGCCGCCTCCAGGGTGGCCACGTGCCCGGCGTGCAGCAGGTCGAAGCAGCCGCCGGTGGCCACCACGGTCCCGCCGGCCGCGCGTACCCCGGCGACGACCTCGGCAGCGGCGGCGACCCCGATCCGGGGCCCGCCGGGGCGCGACGGCGGCGCGGCGGCGGCCCGGACCGGTGCCGGCAGGGCGGCGGCCACTCCGCCCGCGGCGACGTACCCCGACGCCTCGGTGACGGCCGCCTGCACCGCCTCGGAGACCAGCGCGCCCCGGGACAGGGCGATGGCGGCGGTCGCGGCGAACCGGTCGCCCGCGCCGCAGGTGTCCCCCTCGGCGCTGGCCGGCGCGGGCACCACCAGCGGCGTGGAGCCGGCGTGGCAGAGCAGCGCCCCGTCGCCGCCCAGGGTCACGGTGACCGCGCCGGCCCGCCAGCGCCGGCGCAGCTCCTGCGCGCCCCGCGACGCGGTGGCCAGCCGGGACCCGCCCGGCGCGGCCTTCACCAGCTCGCGCACCTCGGACTCGTTCGGGGTGGCCAGGTGCACGCCCGGCACGGCGGCCGGGCCGCGCGGGTGCGGGTCCCACACCACCGGCGCCCGGGTGCCCGCGAGCGCCGCCCGCAGGGCCGGCTGGCGGGCCATCCCCCGGCCGTAGTCGCTGACCAGCACGGCGGACGCGGCGGCCAGCAGCCGCAGCACGGCCTCGCTCGGCTCCCCGGGCTCCCCCGCCGCCCCGCCCCGGTCGTGGCGCAGGAGCACCCGGCCCCGGGCGTGCAGCCGGATCTTCTCGCAGGTGGTGCCGCGCAGTGGCAGCGCGTACACCTGCACTCCCGCAGCGGCGAGCAGCTCGGCCAGGCGCGCCCCGCCCGCGTCGTCGGCGAGGGCGGTCACCAGCGCGACCTCGGCGCCCTGCGCCGCCGCGAAGACCGCCGCGAGCCCGGCCCCGCCGGGCCGGTCGACGGCCGTGGACTCGTCGAGGACCGGCACCGGCGAGTCCGGGCACAGCCGGTTCACCACCCCCTCGACGTCCCGGTCGAGCAGGAGGTCACCGACCACCACCACGGGTCCCGTCATCAGCTCGCCTCCTCATCCCGCCTCGGCCTGCCGGCCCGTACCGTCGTCGAGCACCACCTCGACCCCGGCACGCACCGGACCGTCCGGCGCGCCGGCGGCCGGCGGCACGGCGCGGCCCGCCGCCCCGCTGGCGGCCGGTGGCAACGGGGTGCGACCCGCCGCCGCCAGTGCGGCGGGGAGCACCCGGTCGACGTACTCGCAGAGCACGTGGGTGGAGACCAGGTGCAGCTCCTGGACGACCTGGCTGTCGGGGGAGGCGATGGCCAGGGTCTCGTGGCAGGCGTCGGCGAGGGGGTTGGGGGTGGGGCCGGTGAACGCCCAGCAGCGCAGCCCGGCGTCGCGGCCGGCGTGGGCGGCGGCGACGAGGTTGACGCTGGCCCCGCTGGTCGACATGAGCAGCAGGATGTCGTCGGGCCGGCCGTGGGCGCGGACCTGCCGGGCGAAGACCTCGTCGTAGCCGTAGTCGTTGCCGATGGCGGTGAGCGCGCTGGTCTCGGCGTGCAGGGCGATGGCCGACAGCGGCTCGCGGTCGTCGCGCAGCTTGCCGACGAGTTCGGCGGTGAGGTGCTGCGCCTCGGCGGCGCTGCCGCCGTTGCCGGCCACCAGCAGCCGGCCGCCGGCGGCCAGCCGGTGCGTTAGCTCCCCGCCCCAGCGGGCCAGCAGCTCCTCCGAGCGCCGGTAGGGCAGCAGCGCGGCGGCCAGGGCGGCCAGGTGCGCGTCGAGCACCGACGCGGCGGCGGGGCCGGCCGGGCCGGCGGAGCCGGTGGTGGGCCGGGCCGGGCGGGCGGCGGCCATCAGGCGACCACCCGGGTGGGCCGACGCACGGCGGCCACCGCGCCGTACACCTCCGCCAGCCGCTGGGCGGTGGCCGCCCAGGAGTAGCTGCGCCGGGCCCGGTCGCGGGCCGCCCCGGCGTACGCGAACCGGCGGATCCGGTCGTCGAGCAGACCCCGGATCGCGGCGCCCAGCGCGCGCGGGTCCCGGGCCGGCACCAGGTCACCGGTGACCCCGTCGAGGACGGTGTCGGTCAGCCCGCCGACGGCCGTGCCGACCACGGGCACGCCGCAGGCCATGGCCTCCAGCGGGGTCAGCCCGAACGGCTCGTACCAGGGGGCGGCGACCAGCACGTCGGCGGAGCGGTACCAGCGGCCCATCTCCTCCCGGGGCACCGCCCCGACCAGGCGCACCCGGTCGGCGACGCCGCACTCGCGGGCCAGGGCCCGCAGCCGCCGGGCGTGCGGGTCGGTCTCCAGCAGCCCCTCGGGCGGGCCGCCCACCACCACGCACTCGGCGTCCGGCACCAGGGGCATCGCGCGGATCACGTCCTGGAAGCCCTTGCGTTCCACCAGCCGGCCGACGGTGAGGACGCGGGCCCGGCCCGGGTCCCGCCCGACGGCCGGGCCGAGCGGGGCGAACGTGGCGAGGTTGACCCCGGACGGGACCACGCTGATCCGGTCGCGGGGCACCCCGAGGCGGACCAGCTCGTTCACCTCGTCCTGGCACTGGGCCACGACCCGGTCGACGGCCCGGCCCAGTTCCCGCTCGTCGCGGATCCGGCCGGGCGGGCTGGTGTCCTGGGCGCCCTGGTGCCGCCGCTTCACGGTGCCGAGGGCGTGGTACGTCTGCACCACCGGCACGCCGGTGCGCCGGCCGGCGGCCAGCGCGGCCAGTCCGCTCATCCAGAAGTGGGCGTGGATCACCTCCGGCGTCCAGTCCCCGCCCCGCCACCGCTGGGCCAGCCAGCGGCCGAACGCCGGCATGTGCGGCAGCAGCGCGTCCTTGGCCATCGGCTCCGCCGGGCCGGCCGGCACGTGCACCACGTCGTACCCGTCGGGGGCGCGGACCGTCACCGGCAGGTCCACCGCGTCGCGGCGGGTGTAGACCCGCACGTCGTGACCGGCGGCGGCGAGCGCGGCGGAGAGCTCCGCGACATGCGTGTTCTGGCCGCCGGCGTCCTCGCCGCCGAGGACGGCGAGCGGGCTGGCGTGCTCCGAGATCATCGCGATGCGCATACTTCCTCCTCCAGCAGCCGGTCCCAGTCGGCGAGGAAACGCTCCAGCCCGTAGCGGTCCCGGGCGGCCTTGCGCGCCGCCGCGCCCGCCCGGGCGGCGGCCTCGGGGTCGTCGAGGAACCGGCGGGCGGCCCCCAGCAGGTCGTCGACGCGGGTGGAGAGCGCGCCGGCCTCGGGCGGGACGGCCACCACGGCCTCGGTGGTGGCGAGCGCGACGACCGGCATGCCGATGGTCATGGCCTCGATCAGGCTGAGCCCGAGGGAGGTCCACCGGCACAGGTGCAGGTACGCCCGCCGCCGGCCCAGCTCGGCGTGCATCCGCTCCTGCGGCACGTCGTCGTGGCTGGCGACCCGGTCGGCGGGCAGCCCGAGCCGGTCGGCCAGCCCGGTCACCCCCATGCCGAAGACGTCGAGGGGGGCCAGCTCGGCGAAGCGGGGCAGCAGGTCGGTGCCGGTGACCCGCCAGCGGCGTACCGGCTCGTTGATGACGACGGCGAGCCGGTCGAGTTCGCCGGTCCACTCGACGGCCGGGGCGACGACGCCGTGCTCGACGACGGCGGTGCGGGTGGCCCCGTTGTCCCAGAACAGTTCGTTGAACCCGGTGACGTGGGTGAGCAGCAGGTCGTCGCGGTCGGCCATCGGGTGGCGGGTGTCGGGCACGTCGCCCTTGGGGGTGTTGTGCTCGACGTAGATCGCCGGCACGTCCCGGCCGACCCGCCGGCCCAGCCAGTCGCAGGCCAGGTCGAACTCCTCGGGGCGCTGCAGGACGACCAGGTCGACGTCGGCCCGGCGCAGCTCCCCGGGGGTGACCTCGACGGCGTTGTCGGGCCACGGGTAGGTGCGGGCCCGGCCGAGGCCGTAGGGGCCCCGGTCGGGGGTGACGGGCACCAGGTAGCGGTGCCTGCCGTGCACGAAGGACGTGGTCCAGGAGCCGTGCACGTGCCAGACCAGGATGTTCATCGGCCGCTCCCGCCGCCGCCGGCCGGCACGGCCACCCGGTCCGCCGGGCCGGCCGCCGCACGGCCCGATCCGCCCGGTCCGTCGGACGCGCCGTGGTCGCCGGCCGGGCCGGCGGGCGTGCCGGCGTGCACGCCGAGCAGGCGCAACGCGTCGAGGACCGCGCCGGGGTCGATCCCGGCCAGGCAGGGGTGCCCGGGGACGGGGCAGGTGGCGGCACGGGTGTCGCGGCAGGCGGCCCCGGCGTCGCCGAGGCGCACGGTGGGCACCCGGTACGGCCCCCACTGCCCGTACGGGACGGTCGGGGCGAACAGGCTGACCACGGGCACGTCGAGCGCGGCGGCCAGGTGGGCGGGGCCGGTGTTGCCGACGACGAGCGCGGACGCGCCGGCGATGATCCCGGCGAGTTCGGCCAGGCCGGTGCGCCCGCCGAGGTCGACGCCGCCGGCGGCGGCCACCCGGGCGGTGAGTTCGCGTTCGCCGGGTCCCCCGGTGACCACGACCCGGTGGCCCGCCCCGGCGAGCGCGCGGACGATCCGGGCGGCCAGTTCGGGCGGGCAGGCCCGGGCGGTGGCCGTCGAGCCGGGGTGCAGCACGACGTACCCGGGCCGGTCGAGTCGCGGCGGCGGGGCCGGCACCGCGTCGCGGCGCAGGCGCAGCCGGGGCTGGTCGTCGCCGGGCAGGGCGTGGCCGGCGGCGGCGGCCAGCGACAGCGCCCGCTCCGGCTCGGGCACCCCCGCCGGCACCCGGTGGCGCACGTCGAGGAGGCTGCCCGGGTAGTCGTCGCTGATCGCGGCGATCCGGGGCACGCCGGCCAGGCGCAGCAGCAGCGCCAGCGGCAACGGCGACTGGTGGAAGCTCGTGAAGATCACCGCCTCGTCGGCGCCCACGGCCGCGAGGCGCCGCACCAGCTGGCGGGTCCGGTCCGGGTCCACGGGGCCCGGGTCCGGGTCGATCCACTCCAGGGGCCACTCGACGATCTCGTCGATGCCGGGCAGCAGCTCCGCCGCCGCCCGGCCGCGCGGCCCGCACAGCAGCACCACCCGCCGCGCGTGGGCGGCCACCGCCCGGATGCCCGGCCCGGTGACCAGCACGTCGCCGGCGGAGTCGCTGCGCACCACCAGCACGGTGCCCGCCGCGCGGGGCGGGCCAGGGGCCACGGCGGCCTGCCGGCGCAGGATCTCGTCGACCGCCGCCGGCAGGGTGGGGCGTACGCACGGGGCGGCCGCCACCTCCTCGGGCCGGGTGACCGGCGTCGGCACCAGCACCCCGTGCGCCCCGGCGGCCAGCGCGGCGGCCATGTCCCGCCCGATGTCCCCCACCACCACGCAGCGCTGCGGCGTCGTGCCCAGCCGCGCCGCCGCCGCGTGGACGAGGCCCGGGGCGGGCTTGCGGCAGTCGCACCCGGCGTCATCGTCGTGCGGGCAGACGTGCCAGGAGTCGAAGGGGCCCAGCAGCTCCTCGATGCGGGCGTGCACCCGGTCCAGCTGCCCCTCGGTGAAGCAGCCCCGGGCCAGCCCGGACTGGTTGGTCACCACGGCCAGCCGCAGGCCCGCGGCGCGCAGCCGGTCCAGAGCCTCCCGCGCGCCCGGCAGCGGGCGCACCTTGTCGGGGTCGCCGTTGTACGGCACGTCCTCCACCAGCGTGCCGTCGCGGTCCAGCAGCACCGCGTCGAACAGGACACCGCCGGACCCGCCCCGGCCAGGACCCGGGTCGACCCGGGCTGACCTGCGCTGATCCGGCTCCATCTGGTCCCGTCGCACGGGCGGCGGGTTCCCTGCGCCCCGGGGAGTAAACGTCGCCGGCGGCGCGGTGCCCGCCGCCGGGGGTGCGGCGACACCCGCCGCCCCGCCACTCCTCCGGTGCCGCGATACCCGCCGCCGCCGAGAAGCTAACCCGCCCGGCTCGTTAGGGGCCGCCGGGAGCGGGGTACGGGGGCGAAGTGGCGATTGTGGAGAAAGTGATCCAGGCACCCCCGCAGCAGGTGTTCGACGTGCTCGCCGACGGCTGGACGTACAGCGACTGGGTGGTGGGCACGGTGCACGTGCGCGACGTGGACGACGCCTGGCCCCGCGTCGGCACGCGGCTGCACCACAAGGCCGGGCCGTGGCCGTTCTCCCTCCAGGACGCCTCGACCGTGCTGGCCTGCGAGCCGCCGCACCGGCTGGTGCTGAAGGCGGGGCTGTGGCCGGCGGGCGAGGCGACCGTGGTCTTCACCCTGGAACCCGTCGGCGACGGTGCGACGCGGGTGCGCATCGGCGAGGACTTCGCCGCCGGCCCGCTGCGCTGGGTCCGCACCAAGCTCAACGACCTGGTGCTGCACCAGCGCAACAAGGAGACGCTGCGCCGGCTGTCCGACATCGCGACCCGGCAGAAGGCGGACCGGTGACGCGCCGGCCCGGCCCGCCGGCCCGGTTCCGGCGCGTCACCCGGCTCCCCGCCCTGCGCACGGCGTGTCGCACGCGCCGGACGGGGAGCCATTACGACATGGAACGGGCAACTGGCTACCCTCTCAGGTAAACCTGTCGGCAAACCGAGGATGTCCGTCATGATCGAACCCGTGCAGTTGCCCGCCCCCTGGCGGGACGCACGCCTGACCGTCGTGGTTCCCACCTACAACGAGGCGGGGAACCTCCCGGTCCTGGTCGAACGGCTCCTCGCGCTGCCGCTGCCGGGCCTGAAGGTGCTGGTCGCCGACGACAACTCCCCGGACGGGACGGGCGAGGTGGCCGACAAGCTGGCCATCGAGCACCCCGACCGGGTCCAGGTCGTGCACCGCGCCGGCAAGGAGGGCCTCGGCCGGGCGTACGTCGACGGGATCGGCCGGGCCCTCGACGGCGGCGCCGAATACGTGGCGCAGATGGACGCGGACCTGTCGCACCCGCCGGAGGCGCTGCCCGGCATGCTCGGCGCGCTGCTGTCCACGCAGGCGGGTGTCGTCATCGGTTCCCGGTACGTGCCGGGCGGGCAGCTCGACGAGGCGTGGCCGCTCTACCGTCGCGCGCTCAGCGGCTGGGCCAACCTGTACGTGCACACGCTGCTGCGGGTGCGCATCCGCGACCTCACGGCGGGCTTCAAGATCTGGCGGGCCGACGCGCTGCGCGACATCGGGCTGGAGCGGGTGCAGTCCAACGGCTACAGCTTCCAGGTGGAGATGCACTACCTGGCCACGAAGCTGGGGCACACGATCCTGGAGGTGCCGATCCGGTTCGAGGAGCGCCGCGAGGGCGCCTCGAAGATGACCACCGCCACCAAGATCGAGAGCGCGCTGATGCCGTTCAAGCTGCGCACCCGGCACCGCAACATCGAGGGCTGACGCGCCGGGGGGCGCTCAGCGGTAGACCGCCCGGTGCGCCGCGCCGATCACGCCCGCGTACAGGCCGCCGGTGAACGCCCGGTCGCGGGCCAGCGCGGCCCGGGCGGCGTTCGCGCCCGGCGCGCCGTGCACCCCGCCGCCCGGGTGCGCGGAGGCGCTGGCCAGATACAACCGGTCCACCGGGGTGTCCGCGCGGCCCAGGCCGGGGATCGGCCGCAGGAAGAGCTGCTGGTACGCCGCCGCGGTGCCGCCGCCCAGCGCCCCGCCGACCAGGCTCGGGTCGCCCCGCTCCAGGTCGGCCGGGCCGGCGACGTGCCGGCCGAGGATGCGGGCGCGGAACCCCGGGGCGGCGGCCTCCAGCACGTCCTCCATCCGCGCGACGTGCGCGGCGACGTCCTCGGCCCGCCAGTCGCGCCGGAACGGCAGGTGGGTGTACGCCCACAGCGACTCGGTGCCGGGCGGGGAGTGGCTCGGGTCGGCGACGCTCATCTGCCCCACCAGCAGGAACGGTTCGCGGGGCACCTGGCCCCGGGCCAGCTCGGCGGAGTACGTCGTCAGCCCGTCGAGGTCCGCGCCGAGGTGCACGGTGCCGGCCCCGGCCACCGCCGGGTTGGTCCACGGCACCGGCCCGGACAGCGCCCAGTCGACCTTCAGCGTGGAGCCGTCCCAGCGGAAGTGCGCCAGGTCCTCCACGAGCCGGGGCGGCAGCGCCGCCGCGCCGACCAGGTCGAGGTAGAGGGCGGGGGCGGGGACGTCGGCGAGGACGGCCCGCCGGGCCCGCCAGGCCCGGCCGTCGACGGTGCGTACCCCCATCGCCCGGCCCCGGGCGGTGAGCACCCGGTCGACGCGCGCGTCGTGGACGATCCGGCCGCCGCGCGCGGTGAGCCGGTCGACCAGCGCGTCGGTGATCCGCTGCGCCCCGCCGACGGGCACCGGCCAGCCGACCTGCTGCCCGAGCATGGCCAGCAGCCAGCCGTAGACGCCGGAGCCGGCCTCCTCCGGTGACAGGTCGGTGTGCAGGGCGCAGCCGGCCAGCAGCAGCGTGCCGCCCTCGCCGTCGAACAGCTCCGCGCCGAGCTTGCGCACGGGCACGACGAGCCGGCGGGCCAGCCGCAGCGCCCCGCCGACCCGCAGCCGGCGCAGCAGGCCGACGCCGCCGCGCACCGGCGGGAAGGGGGTGGTGATGGTCGCCAGCATCGGCCCGGCCACGTCGAGCCAGTCGGCGTACGCGTGCCGCCAGCGCTCCCCGTCGGCGGGCGCGAACGCGGCCAGCGAGGCGGCGGTGGCGTCGAGGTCCCGGTTGAGCACGGCCGCCCGCCCGTCGGGCAGCAGGTGGGCCAGCACGTCGGGGGCGTGGGTCCAGCGCAGCCCGTGCCGGTCGAGGTCGAGGCCGGCGAGCACCGGGGAGGCGTACCCGAGGGGGTAGAAGGAGCTGTAGAGGTCACTCAGGTAGCCGGGGACGGTCACCTCGGCGGAGCGCACCGCCCCGCCGGGCGCGCCGGTCGCCTCGAGCACCAGCACGTCCCAGCCGGCGTCGGCCAGCAGGTTGGCGGCCACCAGGCCGTTGTGGCCCGCGCCGACGACGACCGCGTCGGCGCTCTCCGGGCCGGTCGGCCCGCCGGACGCGGCGGCGGTGGGGATGCCGGTCGAGGTCATCCGACCCGCCTACCCGGGGCCACTCGCGGCGAAACGCGTTTGCCGCGCCGGGGCCGGGGGATGCACCGCCGCATGTACACGGTTGCGCAGCTCATCGGTGGGGTGTGGGGTGCCGGCGGCGCGGGGGGCGAGCTGGTCGTCCACGATCCGGCCGACGGCCGCCCGGTCAGCACGGTGCCGGTGGCGACGGCGGACGAGGTCGGCAAGGCGGTGGAGGCCGCGCGGGGCGTCGCGCCCGGGTGGGCGGCGACGGACCCGGCGGAGCGGGCCGCCGCGCTGCACCGGGCCGCCGACGCGGTGCAGGCCGCGGCGCAGGAGCTGGCGGCGGCGGTGACGGCGGAGATGGGCAAGCCCGTCGCGGACGCCCGGGGCGGCGTCGAGGCGGGCGTCGGCACCCTGCGACAGTACGCCGAGCTGGCCCCGGTGCGGGGCGGGCGCACGCTGCTCGGCGGCGCGGAGTCGATCGACTTCATGGCGCCGCAGCCGCGCGGCGTGGTCGCGGCGATCACGCCGTGGAACGACCCGGTGGCGGTCTCCTGCGGGCTGCTCGGCGCGGCCCTGGTGACCGGCAACGCGGTGCTGTACAAGCCGAGCGAGCGCACCCCGGCGACGGGGTGGCTGCTGGCCCGCGCGCTGGACGAGGTCCTGCCGCCGGGGGTGTTGTCGCTGCTCACCGGCGGCGCGGAGGTCGGCGCGGCGCTGGCCGGCGGCGACGTGGACGTGGTGGCACACGTGGGCGCGACGGCCACCGGCCGCCAGATCGCCGCGGCGGCGGCCCGCACCGGGGCGAAGGTGCTGCTGGAGAACGGTGGCAGCGACCCGCTCGTCGTCGACGCCGGGGTCGACCCGGTCTGGGCGGCGGAGCAGGCGGCGCTGGGAGCGTTCGCCAACGCGGGGCAGATCTGCGTGGCGGTGGAGCGGATCTACGTGCACCGGGACGTGGCGGAGGACTTCGTCGACGCGCTGGTGCGGCGGGCCGGGGCGCTGCGGGTCGGGCCGGGGCGGGACCCGGCCACGGAGCTGGGGCCGCTGGTCGACCGGCGGCACCGCGACCACGTGCACGGGCAGGTGACGGCGGCGGTGGCCGGCGGGGCGCGGCTGCGCGCCGGCGGGGTGCTGCCGGACGGGCCGGGGGCGTTCTACCCGGCGACGGTGGTCGTCGACTGCCGGCACGAGATGACGCTGGTGCGCGAGGAGACGTTCGGCCCGGTCGCCCCGGTGGTGGTGGTCGACTCGTTCAGCGAGGCGCTGCGGTGCGCGGCCGACTCGCCGTACGGGTTGGCGGCGACGGTGCTCACCGGCTCGATGAGTCACGCCCAGCGGGCCTGGCGGGAGCTGCCGGTCGGCACCGTGAAGGTCAACGCCGTGTTCGGCGGCGCGCCGGGCGGGGCGGCGCAGCCGCGTCGGGGCAGCGGCCAGGGCTTCGGCTACGGCCCGGAGCTGCTGGACGAGTTCACCGCCACGAAGGCCGTGCACATCGAGGCGCCGGGCGGCGGCCACTGGTGAGCGTACGGCGTGGGGCCCGGGACCGTGCGGCCCCGGGCCCCGCGCTGTCGTGGCCGGTCAGCGGCCCCCGCGCGCCTTGCGGGTGGCGTTGTTGTTCGCCTTCTCGATGGCCTTGACCAGTTCCGGCTTCGTCATCCGGGACCGGCCGGGCACGTCCAGCTTGCGGGCCACCGCCATCAGGTGGTCCTTGGTGGCGTTGGCGTCGACGCCGCCCGCCGTGGGGGCGCGTCGCGCCGGCCCGCCGCCGGCGGCCTGCTGGTCGCTGGGCCCCTTGCGGCCCTTCGGCTCCCAGTGGTCGCCGACCTTCTCGAACTCGTGCTTGACGGCGGCGAAGGCGGTGCGGTGCGCCCGCTCCCCCTCGCCGTACGTCTCCACCGCCGAGTCGTGCGTCTTCTCCCAGGTGCGCTGCGCCTTCTCCGGGGAGCGCCGCAGCGTGCTGGGCAGTACCTCGCGCCCGGGCATGTCGTCCTCCTCCGCGTCGACTGCTTCCCGATTGACCGTTCCCCCCGGCCGCCTGGGCAAACCGCCGGCCCGCGCGGCGGAGCGCCCCGCCCCGTGTCGGGTTTGTCGATTTCCGGCGCTGGGTACGGGCGGGGCCAGGCGAGCGCCGGGTGCCGGTCACCCCGCCGCCCGGGACGCAGGGGGCGGTCATGGCAGCGACGACGGAACCGGACACGGCGGTCCTCGACGACGGGCGGGCACGGCGGCCCCGCCGGGTACGCCAGCTCAGCTGGCCCACCTGGCGGGGGGTGCTGGTGCGCAGCGGCCGGAACTTCGTCAAGGACAACTGCGCGGACTGGGCCGCCGCGCTCACCTACTACGGGGTGCTCGCCCTGTTCCCGTCGACGATCGTGGTGGTCGCCCTGGTCGGGCTGGTCTCCGACGGCGAGCGGACGGTCGACACGGTGATCGACCTGGCCCGGGACGTCGGGGCCGGGTCGGTGGTCGGCAACGAGGGGTTCGTGAGCGTGGTGCGGGGCGTGGTCGACCAGAGCGGCGGCGCGAAGACGCTGCTCAGCTTCGGTCTGCTCGGCGCGCTGTGGTCGGCGTCGGGGTTCATCGGCGCGTTCACCCGGGCGTCCAACGCCATCTACGGGGTGCAGGAGGGGCGGCCGGTGTGGAAGCTGCGCCCGTTGCAGATCGGGCTGGCCGCCGTGACCATGCTGCTGCTGGCCGTGGTGGCCACCGGGCTCATCGTCAGCGGCCCGGTCGCCGACGCGGTGGGCGACCTGCTGGGCGCGGGCGGGCTGGCCCGCACGGTGTGGGGCGTGGCGAAGTGGCCGGTGCTGGCCATGGTGATGATGGTGCTGCTGTCGCTGCTGTTCTGGATCGCCCCGAACGTGCGCCAGCCCCGGTTCCGCTGGCTCACCCCGGGCGGCGCGGTCGCCCTGGTCTCCTGGGCGCTGGCCTCGTTCGGTTTCGGCCTGTACGTGGCGAACTTCGGCTCGTACGACGTGACGTACGGCAGCCTCGGCGCGGTGATCGCGTTCCTGGTCTGGCTCTACCTGTCCAACTCGGCGCTGATGCTGGGCGTGCAGATCAACGCCGAGCTGCAGCGGGGCCGGGCGTTGCAGGCCGGCGAGCCGGACCCGGAGGAGCCGGTGCTGCCGCCGCG
This sequence comes from Micromonospora sp. PTRAS2, assembly GCF_054052245.1. NCBI lineage: Bacteria > Bacillati > Actinomycetota > Actinomycetes > Micromonosporales > Micromonosporaceae > Micromonospora > Micromonospora sp. PTRAS2. The sequence continues at coordinate 360,924 of NZ_JBSWBU010000005.1, read as the reverse complement.
CAGCCCTGCCGGTCCGTGACGGCCGGCGCCCCGCCGACCGGTGCCGGGTCACGTCGGCCGGGCGGCCGTGTCGGTTTACCGGCCTCCGCCCCGGGTAGCGCAGAAGGCATGGAACGTGGCAGCAGCAAGCACAGCCCGAGGGTCGACGAGCAGATGAGCCAGGAGGTCAGCGGCCTGGTCCAGGGCCCCGGCACCGGCGGCTCGCGGGTGGACGAGTTCCGCCAGCCCGAGCCGGCCGGCGAGGACCAGCCGGAGGCCACCACGGCCCCGGCGGGCGAGCTGCGCACCGGTTCCCCGCAGGGGATGAGCTCCACCGACGTGGAGCAGCGCAGCCGGCTCGGACGGTTCATCACGATGACCGCCCTGCCCGGCGACCGGGAGGCGCTCGTCGCCAACGCGCGCGACAACGACGCGCCGGAGGACCTGGTCGCCGCCCTGGAGGGGCTGCCGCCGGGCACCCGCTACCAGACGGTGTCCGAGGTGTGGGCCGCCCTCGGCCACAGGAACGAGACGACGCGTTGGTGAGGGGGACCGTCCCCCGGCCCGCCCCGCACCCGCGCACTGAGGAGGATTGCTGATGAGTGGCGTCACCGAGCACGTGGACGTGTCCGTCCCGATCCGGACCGCGTACGACCAGTGGACGCAGTTCGAGGAGTTCCCGCACTTCATGGAGGGGGTGCAGGAGGTCCGGCAGCTCAACGACACGAAGACCCACTGGACGGTGGAGATCGCCGGGGTCAAGCGCGAGTTCGACGCCGAGATCACCGAGCAGCTGCCCGACGAGCGGGTGGCCTGGCGTTCCACCGGCGGCACCCAGCAGGCCGGGGTGGTGACCTTCCACCGCCTCGACGAGGCCAACACGCGGGTGACCCTCCAGTTGGAGTTCGAGCCGCACGGCGTGGTGGAGCAGGCCGGCGACAAGCTCGGCGTCGTCGACCGCCGGGCCAAGGGCGACCTGGAACGGTTCAAGCAGTTCATCGAGCGGCGCGGTCAGGAGACCGGCGCCTGGCGCGGCAGCGTCGACCGTCCCCAGCCCTGACCTTTCCCCCGCACGAGCTGACCTTGGCCGCCGGCATCCGGCGGCCATCGTCGCGCCCGGGGCCGTTTGCGATCACCGGCCCCGGGTACCGCGAAGGGCATGACGGACAACGACAGCCACGTGTGGCGCGACGAGCAGCGGCTCCCGTTGGAGGAGCTGGACCGGGCGCTGGCCCGGTCGACCCTCGACGGGCAGGCCGACGACGTGACCGGCAACGACGCCGGGGAGGAGGCCGCGTTCGGGCACGGCCCGGAGGCGGTGGACCGGGGCGCGTCGCCGGCCGGCCGGGAGCGGGAGCGCACCGACGCGGAGCGGGCGTACCGGCCGTCGACCACGGGACGGACCGGCCCCGACACGATGTGACGGCCGCCCGCCGCCCCGCCGGTGGCGGTCAGGGCCGGCGGGACGCGACGGCGTGCAGGGTGGTCAGGGCCGCGGCGAGGACCACCAGCGCCGGCCCGAGGGCTTCGACCGAGGTGTACGCGACCAGCGCGCCGATGCCGCTGGGCACCAGCGCCCCGCCCAGCCCGGCCGCCGCGATCTGCACGCCGATGGTGCGGTCGGCGTGCGCGGCGCCGACCCGTTCGGCGGTGCCCAGGGTGAGCAGCGGGAACACGGGCGCGGCGGCGAAGCCCAGCACCAGCAGGCCGGCCACGGCCACCCAGGCCGGCGCGGGCAGGGCGATCAGCACCGCGCCGGCGACCATGCCGAGCAGGCTGGCGCGCAGCACCCGCCCGGTGCCGAGGCGCTCGGCGACGAAGCCCTGCACCACCCGCCCCAGGAACAGGCTCCCCCAATACCCGGAGACGCAGACGCCGGCCACCCCGGCGGCCAGCCCCCGCCCCTCGGTGAGCAGCAGGAACGCCCACAGGCCGGCGGCGATCTCGATGGCGACGTACACGGCGAACGCGAGGGAGCCCAGCCAGACGGCCGGCAGGCGCAGCGTGTCGCGTACCCGGACGGGGTCGGTGGTGGGCAGCGGGGCCGGGCCGGCGGCGGACGGGGCCGGGGCGGACCGGTCGGCCCAGGCCCGCACGGTGAGGGCGAAGGCGGTGCCGAGGGCGAGCTGGGCGGCGGCGACGATGCCGTAGCCCCAGCGCCAGGAGAGGCCGGCGCTGAGCACGGCGGTCATGATCAGTGGGCCGATGGCGACGCCGAGGCCGAAGAAGGCGTGCATCCAGTTCATGTGACGGGGGCCGAACGCGTTGGCCGCGTACGCGTTGAGCCCGGAGTCGATCGCCCCCGAGCCGAGCCCGAGCAGCAGCGCGCAGCCGGTCGTGACGGCGAGCCCCGGGCTGGACGCGTACCCGGTGAGCGCGAGGCTGGCCAGCAGGGTGCTGCCGGCGAGCAGCCGGCCGACGCCGAGCCGGGCCAGGGAGAAGCCGGCCAGCACGCTGGCGGTGAGGTATCCGGTGGTCCCGGCGGTCAGCATCAGGCCGACGGCCTCGGTGGGCACGTCGAAGTCCGCCCGCATGGACGGCCAGCCGACGCCGAGCAGTCCGTCGGGCAGGCCGAGGCTGACGAAGGCGAGGTAGGCGAGCAGGAGCAGGGCGGGACGGGGCGACGCGGGGGTGGACACGGTCGACCATCCTGCCTCACCCCGGCGGAGGCGACCAACGACTTCCCGCGCCTCCCCCGAAACGCCAAAAAGTGCGGTACGTCCGGCCGGAAACCCGGACAGGTCATCCAGAATCGTCCGATCGGGTGACGGCGATCCCGGCGCGTCGCGCAAGACTTTCCGAATGCAACAGGGCTCCGGCTTCCTCACCGTTCGTCAGCGTCGCCTCGCCTGGCTCGGCTTCCTCCTCGCCGCCGTCCAGGCGCCGGTCGCCGCCAAGTTCGCCACCGACGACTCGTGGCTGTTCAGCCTCTGCGTCGCCCTGATGGTCGCCACAGTGATCATCGCCGACGACGCCTCCCGGCGTCGCCCGGCGAACGCGCGCTCCTCCGACTAGCGCGGCGGCGACGCGCTGGCCCGCTCGCCGGACCACCAGGTCGGTCACCGAAGGTGACGGCGGCGGCAGCAACACCGCGGACCGGTCGGCACCTCACGCTGGGTCACACCCAATCCAGCCTGCGCCACCAGTGCTCCGCCCTTTGCTCTGCACCCACCCACGCAACACCCGGGACTAGCTGGGGATGTCCGAAACCCCGCCGGGCGAGGGCCGCCGCGTGCGGTTGCGCTGAGTAAACCGTTGCGTATCCGGGTGCAGAGCAAAGGGGTTCACCGGGCCGTGGCGACCCCACCCTTGGGGACAACGCAGGGTGACGGCTCGGCGGGCGTACACGAGCGCAGGCCGCAGGCGGACGGCCCGCTGCCGCGCGCCGGGCCGGGCCGGGCCGGACCCCGCGCCGGCCCCCGCCGGGCGAGCGCCGCCGCCGGGCCCGGGGTCCGTCGCCGGCCCGGTGTCACTCGCCGGCCGGGCGCGCCTCGTGGCCGGGGCGGCCCCGGGTGCGCCGCCGCTCCTTCATCTCCGCCTCGTACAGGTGCCGCCGGCCGGCGACCAGCTCGTCGCGGGCCTGCCGGTCGAGGTCCCGGAACAACGCGTAGTAGCCGTCGTCGAAGTCCTCGACGATCTGGAAGGTCCACCGGCCCGCGATCACGTTGCGCCCGAGCAGGTCGGTGGCGATCCGGTCGGCGATCGCGTCGTGCCCGGCGGCGCGGAACTTCTCGACGGCGTCGTCGAGCATCAGGTCCGCGTGGCCGACGAGCTGGTGCAGCGTGTAGAGGTGCCCGCGCGCCCGCTCGACGGTCTCCAGCGCCTCGCTGAGCTTGCCGAGCGCCTCGACGGTGTCGTCGCCGACCCCGGCGGGGCGGCGGTGCCGCTCGTCGGGCTGGTCCTGCTGTCCCATTGCGTCCCTCCACGGTGCCGGTCGCGCCGGTGTCGACCCGTTCTCCCTTCTGCCCCGCGCCGGCCGGGTCAATCCCGGCGGCCGGGGTGTCGGCCGACCGGTGGAGGACCCGGGACCGGCCGAGCGGCGGAGGCGCGCGTGGTTACCGGCCGGTTAGCCTCGGTCCTCATGCGTGTGCCGTCGAACCGGGCCCCGGGCCGCTCCGCCGTGGACTCCGCCAGCTCAGCCCTCGCCGTGCTGACGGTCTCGATCGGCACCGCCGGGCTCGCCGCCGCCGCCACGTGCCCAGGGCTGCTGGCCGAGGTCGACCAGCACGCCGCCGCCGTCCGGGACGCCCTGGGCGGCGACCGCCGGCCGCTGACCCCCGCCGCACTCGCCGGCTACGCCGAGGGCGTCCGCGACGCGGCGCGCGAGCACGGCTGGCAGCCGCCCACCCGCTCGACGGACTTCGCCGAAGCCGACTGGCTGCTCACCCGCCTGCTCGCGGTCTGCGCCCTGGCCCGTTCCCTGGACGCCCGACCGGCCCCGCTGCCGACGCTCTGACCACACCCGGGACGCGGGCCGCAGCCGAGAACGGAGGGGACCCGTACGGGCCCCCTCCGTCTCGTGCCACCCCCGGTCAGCTACCCGGGCGGCCGAACTGCTGGGTCTCGTCGCCCGGCATGTTGCCGGAGCGGTACGTCCCCTGCCCCCCGCGGGCGCCGGTCATCGACCCCTCGGGCATGGCCCGGGCGCGCTCGGCGCCCCGGTCGGCCATCCGCCGCTCGACGTCGCCCCGGCCGGTGGCCTGCGCCTGGCGGTGCTCCCGCAGCGCCCGGGACTCCTCGGCGGCCCGGTCGAGCCACCCCTCCCAGCGGTTCTGCATCGGCCGCACCAGGCCGCCGCCGACGCCGACGATCAGGATGCCGGCCACCGTGGCGAGCACCGCGATCAGCACCGGCGTGGTGACCGTGGTGGCGATGCCCACCTGGTTGAGCGCGGCGATGACACCGAGCGCCAGGATGAAGATCGCCGTCACGTCGGCCAGCACCCGGCCGTAGGACAGGCCGCCCAGGAAGCCGGTGACCAGGTCCCGCACCGCGTTGGCGATCGCGGCGGCCACCACCACGATGACGATGGCGATGAACGCCCGGGGCAGCCACGAGACCACGCCCCGGATCAGGTCGCTGATCGCGTTCGGCCCCCACACTCCGAAGGCGAACTGCAGGGTGAACAGCAGCACGGCGTAGTACGCCAGTTTCGCCAGGATGTCGCTGGCGTCGTACTTGGTGCGTTCCAGCGCGCGCCGGATCCCACCCCGTTCGACCGCACGGTCGAACCCCACCCGTTCCAGTGCCGCGTCCACGATCTTGAGGACCGCTTTGGCGATGAGCCACCCCACCACGAGGATCACGATGAACGCGATCGCCCTCGGGACGAAGAGCAGCACCGACCTCCACATATCGGTCAGGGCCGTACCGATGTCTACCTGCCCGACCGCGAGGGTTTTCTGCATGGTGTCCCTCCTGTCGCATGGACTTCGGCGCGCGCATACCCGCCTCGGTGCGCCGCACGCCGCGCGACGCGTACCGAATTTCCCGACATCGCCACCCAGAGCGGCCCTGACCTGCGCTGACGGGCATCGGCTTCCGGCCCCGGGCGGCCGCTCGACGCGGGTCGGCCCCGCGATCGGGCCGTGGGCGGGGCGCTCCGGCTAGGCTGCGGACATGCCAGGCACGGTCGGGCGAGTCCCCACGCCAGCAACGCCCGCCGCGGAGGCGTCCGCCTCCGACGCCGCGGGCGTCGTCACCGGCCGCTCCCGGGCCGCGACGACTGCCGGCCCGCCCCAGCACTGGGACCCGTTGGTACGCGGCGCGGCCGAGCTGATCCTCGCCTCGCCGGTGCCGATGGCGCTGGCCCTCGGCGAGGACCTCCTGCTGTTCTACAACGACGCGTACGCGACGCTCATCGGCGACCGCCACCCCGGCGCGGCGGGCCGGCCGGCCGGCGAGGTCTTCGCCGACGTGTGGGGCGAGCCGGGTGTCGGCGACGCGTTCGAGCGCGCCTACCGGCAGGGCGAGTCGTCGCTGGAGCGGGAGGCGGTGCTCCCGTTCGACCGGCAGCACCCCGACGCCCGGGGGCAGGCGGTGTTCACCCGGGGCCACTCCCCGGTGCGCGACAGCGCGGGGCGGATCGTCGGGGTGTTGACCGTGACCGCCGAGACCAGCCAGGTCACCGAGCAGTTGCAGAGCCTCAGCGACGTGGCCGCCGCGCTGGCCGGCACGCTCACCCTGGACGACGTGGCCCGGGTTGCCCTGCGTTACCTGCTCACCGCGTTCGACACCGACCGGGTCACCTTCGGCGTCGACGACGGGGCGGGGTGGCGGACGGTGCGGCGGGTCCGCGGCGAGCTGCTGGACGAGGCCGACGAGCGGCTGCCCCCGCTGTGGCGGCGCTCGTCGGCCGACTCCACCGGGCCGCTGATCGTCGCCGCGCGCAGCGGGGTCGCCCAGTTCGTCTCCGACGGGCAGCCGCTGCGGGACATCGCGGTGGACCGGCACGACCAGAAGGTGCGGGCGCTGGCCGCCCAGCCGTTGCGCACGTCGGCGCTGCGCGGCGGGCTCACCGTCGGATACCACGCGGCGCGCGCCTGGTCGGCCGCCGAGCGGGCCCTGCTGGCCGCCTCGGCCGAGCTGATCGGCCAGGCCGCCGAGCGCGCCCGCCGGTTCGAGACCCAGCACGGCACCGCCCAGCTGCTGCAACGCAGCATGCTGCCGGAGCACCTGCCGGACCTGCCCCGGCTGCGGATCGCCGCCCGCTACGACGCCGGTGTCGACGGCAACGCCGCCGGTGGCGACTTCTACGACGCGTTCCTGCTGCCCAGCGGCGAGCTGGGCGTCGTCCTCGGCGACGTGGCGGGACACGACGTGCAGGCGGCGGCCCGGATGGGCCAGGTCCGGGCGGCGCTGCGCGCGCTGGCCCTGACCGACCCCCGGCCCGACGCCGTGCTCGCCGGGCTGGACCGCCTCGTGGGCAGCCTCGGCGCCGAGACGGGCAGCCAGGAGCTGTTCGTCACCGTGGTGTTCGGGGTGGTCGACGCGCAACGGGAGCGGCTCACGCTGGCCAGCGCCGGGCACCCCGCGCCGCTGGTGCGCCGGGGCGGGCCCGGCGGGGAGCCCGTGGCGGAATACCTGGACGTGCCGCCCGGCGCCCCGCTCGGGCTGGGCTGCGCCCCGTGCACCACCACGGTCCGCTTCGCCCCCGGCGACACCCTGCTGCTGTTCAGCGACGGCGTGGTCGAGCGGCGGCGGCAGAGCCTCGTCGCGGGGCTGGACAGCCTGGCCGCCGCCGTGGCGGGGGCGGCCAGCGGCGATCCCCGGGCGCTGTGCGCGGTGGCGACGGCGGCCGTCGCCGGGGCCACGGAGGACGACGTGGCGGTGCTGGCCGTGGAGCACGCGCTGATCCCCAGCCGTTCGGCGAGCATGGAGGTGCCGGCGGAGCCGACCGCGCCGAGCCGGGTGCGGCACTGGATGACCGCCCAGCTCACCGACTGGCAGGTGCCCGAGGCGGTGGTCGGCGCCGCGGTGCTGTGCACCAGCGAGCTGACGACCAACGCGCTGCTGCACGCCGGCACCGCCGCCCGCGTCGAGATCGACCTCAGCCCGGAGCGGCTGTTGGTGTCGGTGGCCGACTCGGGCACCCGGGGCACCGTGACCCGGGCCCGCACCGACACGTTGAGCAGCCGGGGCCGGGGCCTCGGCCTGATCGAGCAGCTCAGCGACGCCTGGGGCACCGACCCGACGGTCCGTGGCTCGACGGTCTGGTTCGAGATCCTCATCCCGGCCGGGCAACGGGACGTCCCGGCCGGGTAGGGCGGGCCCCGACCGGGTAGGAGGGCACGCATGGCCACCGACAATCAGCGCGGCGTCCTCTTCGACGTCGACGGCACCCTGGTCGACACCACCTATCTGCACACGGTGAGCTGGTGGGAGGCGCTGCGGCAGGCCGACCAGCCGGTGCCGATGGCGACCATCCACCGCGCCATCGGGATGGGCTCCGACAAGCTCCTGGACCACCTGCTCGGCCCGGAACGGGACCGCGCCGCCGACGGGAAGCTGCGCGACGCCCACGACAGCCTCTACGGCGAGTACTGGGAGCGGCTGGTCCCGCTGCCCAGCGCCGCCGACCTGGTGCGCGCCTGCGCCGCCCGGGGGCTGCGGGTGGTGCTCGCCACCTCGGCCGCCGCGCACGAGGTGGGGGCGCTGCGCCGGGCGCTGGACGCCGACGACGCGATCACCACGGTCACCTGCGCGGCGGACGCCGAGCAGAGCAAGCCCGCGCCGGACATCCTGGTGGCCGCGTTGGAGCAGTCCGGCCTCGACGCGTCCCGGGTGGTCTTCGTCGGCGACTCGGTCTGGGACGTCGCCGCCGCCGGCAAGCTGGACATCCCGTGCGTGGGGCTGACCTGCGGCGGGACCAGCCGGGGCGAGCTGGCCGGGGCGGGCGCGGTGGCCGTCTACGACGACCCGGCCGCCCTGCTGGAGGCCCTGGCGGACTCCCCGCTCGCGGCACCGCGCTGACCGCCGCGAGCGGGGAGCGCGGCACCGCGCGGGGCTGACCCCCGGGGGTGCCCAGCGGTCAGCCCTGGCGCGGCGCGGCGCATCGATTGCGGCGGGCACGCTTACGGCGGCCGTCCACGGGGCAAGGTCCGTCACCACTCGCCCGCATCTCGCGGGCGGGGCGGAAGGGTGGTGCCGTGGAGCCGGTAGACGTCGCGTTCGCGGTGGTGGGGCTGGGTGCCCTGCTCGCCGGGATCCTCCCCCGGGTGCTGGAGCGCCGGCCCCTGTCGATGCCGATCGCGTTCCTCGGCCTGGGCATGCTGATCTTCATCCTGCCGACCGGGCTGCCCGACCCGGATCCGCTGGAGCACTCCGAGATCGCCACCCACCTCACCGAGATCGGCGTGATCGTGGCCCTGATGGGCGCCGGGCTGAAGATCGACCGCCCGCTGAGCTGGGCCAGATGGTCGTCCACCTGGCGGCTGCTGGCGATCGCGATGCCGCTGTGCATCGCGGCGGTGGCGCTGCTGGGCTGGTGGTGGGCGGGGCTGGTGCCGGCCGCCGCGCTGCTGCTCGGCGCGGCGCTCGCCCCGACCGACCCGGTGCTCGCCTCCGACGTGCAGGTCGGCGAGCCGACCGACGTGGAGGACTCCGAGGACGAGGTGCGGTTCGCGCTGACCAGCGAGGCCGGCCTCAACGACGGCCTGGCCTTCCCCTTCGTGTACGCGGCCATCGCCATCGCCACCGCCGGGCTCGCCCCGCGCGAGTGGTTCGTCGACTGGTTCACCGTCGACGTGCTCTACAAGCTGGCCGTCGGCGTCGGCGGGGGCCTGGCGGTCGGCTGGCTGCTCGGCAAGCTGTTCTTCCGGGCCCCGAGTCAGTTGCGGCTGGCCCGCCACGCCGAGGGGTTCCTGGCGCTGGCCGCGACGTTCCTGGCGTACGGGCTGGTGGAGGTCGTGGGCGGCTACGGCTTCCTGGCCGTGTTCGTGGCGGCGCGGGCGATCCGGGCGGCCGAGCGCACCCACGAGTTCCACTCGGTGCTGCACGACTTCGCCGAGCAGGTCGAGCGGCTGCTGACGGTCCTGTTGCTGCTGTTGTTCGGCGGCGCGGTGGTCGGCGGGCTGCTCGCCCCGCTGACCTGGCCGGCGGCGTTGGTCGGGCTGGCGCTGGTCTTCGTGGTCCGGCCGCTGGTCGCCTGGTTGTCGCTGCGCGGCGCGCCGGGCCGGCCGGCGGAGCACTGGGTGATCTCCCTGTTCGGCATCCGGGGCGTGGGCTCGTTCTACTACCTGGCGTACGCGACGACGAAGGCCGACTTCCCGCAGGCGGAGCTGCTGTGGGCGACGGTCGGCCTGGTGGTGATCGTGTCGGTGGTGGTGCACGGGGTGGCCGCCACCCCGGTCATGCAGCTCCTCGACCACGAAGGCGAACGCACCGGCTCCCCCACCTCCCGCGATCTTGCACTTACGGCCCGGGAATAACGGGCATAAGCCCCGCTCCAGGGGCCGCAACTGCAAGATCGCCGAGGGTGGGTGGGGGTCCGGGGGGTCCGGGGGTCCGGGGGCAGGGTCAGGGGGTCAGGCGGGCGGTCAGGGCTCGGCCGAGGTCGTGGCCGGAGCGCCAGGCGCTCTGGATACGGGGCTCACCGAAGGCGTCCCCGGCCAGGCCGATGCCGTCGGCGTCGAGGTGGTACGTGCCGTCGCCGGCCCGGTCGACGGGCTTCGCGTACGTCCAGCGGTGCACGTGCACGTGCTCGGCGCGGTCGGGCAGGCCGAGCAGGTCGCGGACGGCCTCCTCGATGGCCCGTGCGGCCCCGGTGGGCTGGGCGAGGTGCCCGGTGGCGAACTCGGGCGTGGTGTGCGCGACCAGCACCGGGGCGCGGTCGCCGCGCCGGTCGCCGTCGTCGCAGACGAGGTTGAGCAGCGGGTGGTCGTTGACGAACGCGCCCCGGAAGTCGGGCCAGGACCGGGCCGGGAAGCGCAGCACCCCACTGAGCGTCGGCGACCACCGCTGCGCCTGCACGGCGGCGGTGGCCGCCTCCAGCGCCGGGTCGAGCAGCAGGGCCGCCTGAGGGCCGGGCAGGGCCAGCGCCACGGCGGCGCAGGGCTCCCCGTCGACGGTCGGCCCCGGCTCGACGCCGAGCACCAGCCGGTCGACGACGACGGGCAGGTCGGCGGCCAGGTGCTCGACCAGGGAACGCAGCCCGCGCGGGGCGGCCCAGCGCATCGGCCCGGGGACCTCCCGCCGGCCGGCGGCGGAGTAAGCGACGAAGGTGTCGGTCCATTCCCGGGCCAGCCCGGCGGCCGCCCAGCCGCGGACCACCTCGGCGAAGCCGGGATCGCTCACGGTGAAGTACGCCGCGCCGAGGTCCGCCGGCCGCCCGTCGAACCGCTTGCTGGCCATCCGGCCGCCCGGCACCCGGCCGCGCTCGCGGACCTGGACGGGGATCCCCGCCCGGTGCAGCTCGGCGGCGCAGGCCACCCCGGCGATGCCCGCCCCGACCACCACGACGCGCGCCCGGTCCACTCCCATCCGTTGATCGTAGGGGGTGGGGCGGCTCGACGGTCTGGCAAGCTCGTGGGGTGACCGATGACCTGGATCGGGCGCTCGCCGGGGTCGGGCCCCGGCTGCGGGCGCTGCGCCGGCAGCGCGAGACGACGCTGGCCGAGCTGTCGGCGGCGACCGGCATCTCGGTGAGCACCCTGTCCCGGCTGGAGTCCGGTGCCCGCCGGCCGACCCTGGAGCAGTTGCTTCCTCTGGCGCGGGCGCACGGCGTGACGCTCGACGACCTGGTGGGGGCCCCGCCGACCGGAGACCCGCGCATCCACCTGCGCCCCGTCACCCGGCACGGCATGATCATGTTGCCGCTGACCCGCCGGGCGGGCGGCATCCAGGCGTACAAGCTGGTGATCCCGGCGGGCGGCGGGCGCCGGGAGCCGGATCCGCAGACCCACGAGGGCTACGAGTGGCTGTACGTGCTCAACGGCCGGCTGCGGATGGTGCTGGGCGAGCGGGACCTGGTCCTCTCCCCCGGTGAGGCGGCCGAGTTCGACACCCGCGTCCCGCACTGGTTCGGGGCCGCCGACGCCGGGCCGGTGGAGTTCCTCAGCCTGTTCGGCAGCCAGGGCGAGCGGGCCCACCTGCGCGCCCGCCCGAAGGCCTGACCCGGAAACCGATCGAACAACGTCACAGGGTCTTCACATGCTGGCAATGGACGCGTACCTTGTCGAGAAAGCGTGGGAGCGCTTCCACGCATAAACATCGATCCGTGGAGGACGACGCCCATGCGAAGCAGACCGGCGCTCGCGGCCGTGGCCGCCAGCGCGACCGCACTCACCGCCGCCACCGTCGCGGTCGGCCTGCTCGGGGCCACCCCCGCCGCCGCCGCCGACTCCGCGTTCTACGTCGACCCGCAGGCCAGCGCCGCCCGCTGGGTCGCCGCCAACCCCGGCGACTCCCGGGCCGCGGTGATCCGGGACCGGATCGCGAGCGTGCCGCAGGGCCGCTGGTTCACCACCACCAACACCTCGACCGTACGCTCCGAGGTGGACCAGTACGTCGGTGCCGCCGCCGCAGCCGGGAAGATCCCGATCATGGTGGTCTACAACATCCCCAACCGCGACTGCAGCGGGGCCAGCACCGGCGGCGCGCCCAGCCACTCCGCCTACCGGCAGTGGGTGGACCAGGTCGCCGCCGGCCTGGCCGGGCGGCCCGCCACGATCGTGCTGGAGCCGGACGTCCTGCCGATCATGACGAACTGCCAGAACTCCAGCCAGCAGGCCGAGACGCGGGCGTCGATGGCGTACGCCGGCAAGAAGCTCAAGTCGGGCTCGTCCCAGGCGAAGGTCTACTTCGACGCGGGCAACTCGGCGTGGCTCGCCCCCGCCGAGATCGCGTCCCGCCTCAACGGGGCCGACATCGCCAACAGCGCCGACGGCATCTCGCTGAACGTGTCGAACTACCGCACCACGGCCGAGTCCGTGTCGTACGCCAAGCAGGTCATCGCCGCCACCGGCGTGTCCCGGCTGAAGGCCGTGATCGACACCAGCCGCAACGGCAACGGCCCGCTCGGCTCCGAGTGGTGCGACCCGCCGGGGCGGGCGATCGGCACGCCGAGCACCACCGCCACCGGCGACTCGTCGATCGACGCGTTCCTGTGGGTGAAGCTGCCCGGCGAGGCGGACGGCTGCATCGCCGCCGCCGGCCAGTTCGTCCCGCAGCGGGCCTACGACCTGGCGATCGCCGCCGGCCCGCTCCCGACGACCGCCCCGCCGACCACCGCCCCGCCCACGACCGCCCCGCCGACCACCGCGCCCCCGACCACCGCTCCGCCGACGACGAACCCCCCGGCCGGCGGGTGCACGGTCACCTTCACCCCGAACGCGTGGACCGGCGGGTTCACCGCCGAGCTGCGGATCACCAACGGCGGAGGCGCGCTCAACGCCTGGTCGCTCAGCTTCGGCTTCCCGGCAAGCGCCGGGGTGCGGCTGTCCAGCGGCTGGAACGGCGAGTGGAGCCAGAGCGGCGACACGCTCCTCGTCCGCAACGTGGCCTGGAACGGCAACCTGCCGGCCAACGGCACGGTGAGCGTCGGGTTCCAGGGCACCTTCTCCGGGTCCTCGCTGCCCGCCCCCAGCGGCTTCACCCTCAACGGCTCCCGCTGCAACTGAGCAACAAGGAAGGGCCCCCTGTTAACGCCTCCGGTATAGCGGGGTCCCCTTCTCACCACCACCGGGCCCCGGCCGCCGCGCGAGAAGCGCGGGGGCCGGGGCCCGGACCCGTCGGGCGGGGGCCACGCCACTCAGGCGCCCTGGCCCTGGTTCTGCATGAGCCCGCCGTCCATGAAGTACGTCGACCCGGTCACGTAGTCGGCGTCGTCGCTGGCCAGGAAGACGGCCAGCCGGCCGATCTCCTCGGGCTCGGCGGCCCGCTTCCACGGGATTGACTGCACCTGCTCCTCCAGGTAGGCCGGGTCGTCGATGGCCTTCTGGTTGAACGGGGTGAGCACCATCCCGGGCCCGATGTTGTTGACGTTGAGGTGCATCGGGGCGACCTCCAGCGCGAGGCTCTTGGCGAACTCCAGCAGCGCCCCCTTGCTGGTGTCGTAGTCCGAGCCGCCGGCGCGGGCCACCTCCTGGTGGATCGACGTGATGTTGATGATCTTCCCGTGTCCGCCCTGGTCGCGGCGGTGCTGGACGAACCTCCGGGAGCAGAAGAAAGCCCCGTACACGTTGGTCCGGATCGCCCGGTCCCACGTCTCGGTGTCCAGGTCCGCCACGGGGATGCCGGAGGCGTCGACCCCGGCGTCGTTGATCAGCACGTCGAGACTGCCGAACTCGGCGATGGCCGCGTCGAACATCGCCTCGACGTCCTGCTCGTCGGTGATGTCGCAGCGCATCACCACCGCCCGCCGGCCGGCCCGCTCCACCCGGTCCCGGGTGTGCTCGGCCCCCTGCCGGTCGTGCAGGTAGTGCACCACCACGTCGGCGCCCTCGCGGGCGAACTCGATGGCACTGGCCTGCCCGATCCCCGAGTCCGAGCCGGTGATCAGGGCCGTCCTCCCGTCGAGCCGTCCGGTCATCAGCGTGCTCCCTCCGGTCGTGCCGTGCCCGTCGGCACGGTCTGGCGCGGGCGGTCCGCACCCGTTGCACGTCGCCGCTCGTCGGCGTCGGCGTCGGCTTGTCTCCGGGCGGCCGTCGCCTCCGTCAGGTGCCCGGCGGCGTTGATCAGCCCGATGTGCGAGAACGCCTGCGGGAAGTTGCCGAGCTGCTCCCCGGTGGTCTGGTCGATCTGCTCGGCGAACAGGCCCAGGTCGTTGACCCGCCCGGCGAGGGACTCGAACAGCCGCTCGGCCCGGTCCACCTCGCCGGCCAGGGCCAGGCAGCCGACCAGCCAGAACGAGCAGATGACGAAGCCCGCCGGGTCGCCGTCCCACCGCCGCAGCAGGCCGTCGTGGGACAGCCGCGCCTCGACGACGTCGATGGTGGCGCGCATCCGGGGGTCGTCGGCGGGCAGGAAACCCACCAGCGGCATGAGGAGCACCGAGGCGTCCAGGTCGGGGGAGTCGAAAGCCCCGGTGTACGCGCCGACGCGCGCGTTCCAGCCCCGCCGCAGCACCGCCGCGCGGACGGCGTCGCGGGCGTCCGCCCAGCGGGCCACGTCGGCGTCGTCGCCGAGGCGGGGCCCGAAACGCACCGCCCGGTCCAGGGCGGTCCAGCACTGCACCTTCGACGACACGTAGTGCCGCTCGGCGTCGCGGGCCTCCCACATCCCGGCGTCGGGGAGGTGCCAGTCGGCGACCGCCTGATCCGCCAGGGCGCGCAGGAGCTGGTGCACCTCCGGGTCCATCGGGTCGAGATAGTGGCGCATCAGCCACGCCGCGTCGAGGACCTCCCCGAGCACGTCGGTCTGCCGCTGCCGCCACGCGTCGTTGCCGACGAAGACGGGCCGGCTGTCGGCGTACCCGGCGAGGTGGTCGAGCCGATGCTCGGTGAGGTCCCGCTCCCCCTCGACGCCGTACATGATGGGCACCGGCTGGTTGCCGATGCGGCCCATCGCCCGCGCCACCCAGGCGAACTGCCGGTTCGCCTCGTCGGGGCAGGCCGCCCGCCACAGCGCCCGCAGGGTCAGGCTGAAGTCCCGCACCCAGACGAAGCGGTAGTCGTAGTTGCGGTCGCCGCCCAGCTCCTCCGGCAGCGAGGTGGTCGCCGCCGCGACGATCGCGCCGCTGGTCTGGTACGTCATGCCCTGCACGACCAGCGCGCTGCGCCGCACCGGCTCCGGATAGCGGCCCTGGTACGGGTGCAGCCCCGCCCAGGAGCGCCAGCCGGCCGCCGCCTCGGCCACCGTCGCCGCCGCGTCCGGCGTCACCGGGTCCCCGCCGTCGTACGTCGGGGCGTACCCCAGGGTGAAGCCGTAGGACTCGCCGGCCCGGACGGTGAACGTGGCGGTGGCCTCGCTCTCGCCGCAGGTCAGCGGCACGTCGCCGCGCAGCCGCAGCTTCGCCGCCCCGGCGGTGGCGTCGAGCCCCCCGGGGTGCGCGACCAGGTACGCGGCGACCCGGCCGTACTCGAAGCGGGGCCGGTAGGTCAGCCGCACCGGCACCGCGCCGGAGACACCCTCCACCAGCCGGGCGAGGACACGCGGCGAGCGCCGGCCGATGTCGTGGCCGCGCGCGCCGGGCTCCAGCGCGAGCGCGTCGGTCACCGCGACCGACCCGCCGTCGGTGGTGAAGACGGTACGCAGCACCAGCGTGCCGTCCAGGTAGGAGCGTTCGCTGGTGAAGCCGCCCTCGGGGCGGATCGACCAGTGCCCCGCGTCGTCGTCGAGCAGCCGGCCGAAGACCGACGGGGCGTCGAAGCGCGCCGGGCACCACCAGTTGACCGAGCCGGCCCGGTCGACCAGGGCCGCGCTGCGGCCGTCGGCCAGGAAGCCGTGTTCGCTGATCCGTCCGCTGTCCACGCCGGTGCCTACCCGGCCGGGCCGAGCAGCATTCGCCACCGGCGGCGACGTTACCGCTCGCCGGCCGGGGGAAGGCGGGTGGTCGACGAAGGAGGACACGATGACCAGACCCACGACTTCGACTGCGGCCTGGCAACCCGGAATGCCGGGCGCGAACAACCTCCCGTACGGCCCGGCGGGCCGACCCGCCGCGCCCGGTGGCGACGGCCACGGCCCGCAGATGGGCCCGCCGACGGTGACGATCGGCACGTACCCGGACTATCCGTCCGCCCAGCGGGTGGTGGACTATCTGGCCGACAACCGGTTCCCGGTGGAGCACACCGCCATCGTGGGGACGAACCTGACCCTCGTCGAGACGGTGCTCGGCCGGCTGACCACGGGCCGCGCGGCCCTGATCGGCGCGGGCACGGGCGCCTGGTTCGGCCTGTTCATCGGCCTGCTGTTCGGCATCTTCACCGCCGGCAGCTGGATCGCGGTGATCCTGGTCGGGCTGGTGATCGGCGCGATCTGGGGCGCCGTGTTCGGCGCGGTGGCGCACGCGATGAGCGGCGGCCAACGCGACTTCACCTCGGCGAGTTCGCTGCGCGCCGCCCAGTACGCGGTCACCGTCGACGCCGGCGTGGCCGACCAGGCCCGGCAGCTGCTGGGCCGGATGCACATGACGCCGACGGGCGCGACCGCCCGCTGAGCGGTGACCTGAGCGGTGACCTGACCGCCCACCGGCGGCCCCGGGGAGTCCCCGGGGCCGCCCGGCGTCCGGGGGCGGGCCGGCGTCCGGCGGGCCGGCGTCCGGCGGGCCGGCGTCCGGCGGGCCGGCGTCCGGCGGGCCGGCGTCCGGGGCGGGGCCAGCGGCTGGCAGGCCGCCCCGCCCATGATCGACTCCATGTCGCCGACATGACGCGCCGGCCCGGGGCAGGCCGAGGCCGAGGCCGGGTGGAGCGGGGCAGGCCGGGTCAGCCGGCGCACCCCGCCCGCGCGACCGAACCCGCCCGCGCGACGAAGCCGCGCCACGCGGCGGGCGCGAAGGTGAGCGTCGCGCCGGCCCGGTCCTTGCTGTCCCGCACCAGCACCACGCCGGGCAGGTTGTCGGCGACCTCGACGCAGTCGCCGCCGTTGCCGCTGCTGCGGGTGCTCGTGCGCCACCGCGCGCCAGTCAGGTCCATGCTTTCGCCATCTCCCCGAGTAGGTCGGCCGATTGCCAGTGGGAGAGCGCCTCGCCGCGCACGTTCTCCCAGACGGTCAGCAGGGCCGCGATGTCCTCCGGGTCGGTGACGAGCTGCCCGTCGAGCTGGGTGTCCACATAGCCCGCCGTCCGCAGCTCCGGCCCCACCGCGAGCACGAACGGACCGTTGAGCCCAGCGTACGCGCCGACCGTCGCCGGCACGACGTGCACGCGGACGTGCGGGGCCGCGCAGGCCGCCACCAGGGCCTCCAGCTGCCCGCGCATCGTCTCCGGGCCGCCGACCGGGCGGCGCAGCGCCCCCTCGTCGATGACCGCCGTGAGGCGGGGCGGGTCGTCGCGGCGCAGGATCTCCTGGCGGGCCAGCCGGTTGGCGAGGTGCTGCTCGACGTCGCCCGGGGCGATCAGGCCCGTGCCGCCGAGCACCGCGCGGGCGTAGGCCTCCGTCTGGAGCAGGCCCGGCACCACCATCGACTGGTACGACCGCAGCGACACCGCCTCCCGCTCCAACTCCTGCCACGGCCGGAACCACGCCATGGGGTAACGACGTCTCGACGTGTCCGGCCAGATGTCCCGAATGGGCTGGCCGAGCGCCTCGGCCGCCGCCAGCCGGTGCCGGGCGTGGGGTATGCGGTCCTCGTTCAGCCACCGGGCGACGGTCTTGCGGTCGACGCCCAGCCGGGCGGCGAGCGACTCGATCGAGTGCCCGCTGTCACGCAGAGCGAGGCGCAACGCATCGTTCATGGTCTCCCCCGTGGTCGTGTGGGATGTCTGGGCACCATAGCCAGCACGGGCTGTTCCTGTCCGCTTACACACGGCAAGTTGGGGTGTCGAAGGGCGCGGATCGACGGGACCGGGAGACGCCATGACACACCACACAGGACGCGAGCCGGGGTCGGTCGCGCCAGAACGGCTCGACGCGGGAAAGCCAGAGCGGCTCGACGCGGAGAAGGCGGTGCGGCTCGACTCGGGGGAGGCGGTGCGGCTCGACGCGGAGAAGCCAGAACGGCTCGACGCGGAGAAGGCGGCGTCTGCGGTGCGCCCCACTGACGTGCCGGTCGACCTGGAGCTGCACTGCGCGGGGCGGCCCGCCTGGCGGTGCGTGCACGATGGCGAGCCGTTCCCCTGCCCGACCTGGCGGGCCCTGCCCCTGGACGACAACCTGCGCGCCGTCCTGCTGGCGGCGTTCACCCTGTTCCTCCGCCCGGCGATCCGCGACCTGCGGGGGCACCCCGACGGGCCGACCCCGCCGGAGATCGTCCGACGCTTCCTGTGGTTCCTGCCGGTCACCGACGAGGAGGCGCGCGCCGTCGCGCTGCGGTACCGCTGATGCCGCGCCCGCGCCCCCACCTGCCGGTACGCCCCGTGTGGCTGTGCGGGCGCTGCGGCGCCCCGTGGCCCTGCGGCGCGGCCCGACTGTCGCTGCTGTCCGAATACCGGGGCGACCGCACCTCGCTGCTGGTCTACCTCGCGGTGCTGCGGGAGGAGGCGAGGGAGCACCTGACCGCCCTGCACCCGGCCACCCCGCCCGGCGACCTGACCGACCGCTTCCTCACCTGGGCCCGCGCCCGCCCCTGACCGATCCTGGCCCGCCCCGGCGATGATCGACTCCATGTCGGCGACATGGGGGCATCCAGCCCCCCGGGACACCCCCACCTGCCCGACATGAGCCGGCCACCCGCCCAGCTCACCCCCGGCGGGGCGGCCCCCGGGTGGGTCGGTCAGGGGTCGGTGGCCAGGCGGGCGTGCAGGTGCTCGTCGTGGCGGCGGCCGTCGCCGTAGCGGTGCGACTCGCGCAGGGTGCCTTCGAGGGGATAGCCCGCCCGTTCGGCGACCCGGCAGGAGGCGGGGTTGGCCACCGCGTGGAACAGCTCGACGCGGTGCAGGCCGAGCATGGCGAAGCCCCAGCCGGTGAGCCGCCGGACGGCGGCGGTGGCCACGCCCCGCCCCCGGGCGGCGGGGGCGGTCCAGTAGCCGATGTTGGCGTGGCCGCCGCCGATGCCGCTCAGCGACACCGAGCCGAGCAGCGCGGTGTCGCCGGGGTCGGCGACGGCGAGGGAGGCGTGGTCCCCGGCGGACCAGTCGGCCCGGCGGCGCACCCACTCGCGCGCCCGCGCCTCGTCCATGTCGCCCTGCGGGTTCCAGGTCGTCACGGCCGGGTCGCGCAGGGCGGCCAGCACCGCGGGGGCGTCGGCCGCGCGCCAGGGGCGCAGCAGCACCCCGGGGGCGGCCAGGCGTACGTCGTCCATGGTCCAGCAGTCTGTCAGCCCCCGCCCGGGGCCGCCGGACGTTTCTCCTTCAAATCCGAATCGAGGTCCTACAGGCACGGAAAGTAGCGCAGCTCACCCCCGCCTCCGAGCACTTGTCAAAATTTGAAAGAGTGCTACTGTTGCGGCATGACGGAGAGCCTGGACAGCGAGCGGATGGCCTGCTGGCGGGCCTACATCGAGTCGAGCCAGCGGCTGTTCACCCAGATCGAGGACGACCTGCGGGCCGACAGCGAGCTGAGCTTCGCCGACTACCACGTGCTGGTGCTGCTCTCCGAGGCGCCGGGGCAGCGGCTGCGCATGGGCGAGCTGGCCGGTCGACTGGTCTTCTCGCCCAGCCGGCTGACGTACCAGATCACCACCATGCAGAAGCGCGGCCTGGTGGCCCGGCAGTCGTGCGCCGAGGACGGGCGCGGCAGCGAGGCGGTGCTCACCGCCGCCGGGCTGCTGGCGCTGCGCGAGGCCGCGCCGCACCACCTGCGCTCCGTGCGCGCCCACCTGATGGACGACCTCGACGACGCCGAGGTCGCCTGCCTGACCCGGGTCTTCGAACGCCTCGGCCGGCGGCTGCGCGCCGACCGCGACGCCTCGTCCACCCCCAGCGAGTAAAGGAGTTCGAGATGCCCGCCATCACGGTCGACGACGTTCTTGTCCTGCCCCGCCTGCCCCGGCTCGACGAGTCCACCCGCTACCGCCCGGTCCGCAAGCTGACCACCGCCCCCAGCGGCTACGAGGGCGAGGGCTTCCCCGTCCGCCGGGCCTTCGCCGGGGTGCCGATGCACGAGCTGGACCCGTTCATCCACCTCGACCAGATGGGCGAGGTCGACTATGCCCCGGGCGAGCCGAAGGGCACCCCGTGGCACCCGCACCGGGGCTTCGAGACGGTGACCTACATGATCGACGGGATCATGGACCACCAGGACACGCTCGGCGGCGGCGGCACGATCACCGACGGCGACACCCAGTGGATGACGGCCGGCAGCGGCCTGCTGCACATCGAGGCCCCGCCGGAGCACCTGGTGGTCAGCGGCGGCCTGTTCCACGGCCTCCAGCTCTGGGTCAACCTGCCGAGGGTGGCGAAGATGAAGCCGCCGCGCTACCAGGACATCCGCGGCAAGGAGTCGGCGCTGCTCACCACGCCGGACGGCGGGGCGCTGATCCGGGTCATCGCCGGTGAGGTCGCCGGGCACCAGGGGCCGGGCTCGACGCACACCCCGATCACCATCGCCCATGTGACGGTGCAGCCCGGGGCCGAGCTGAGCCTGCCCTGGCGGGCCGACTTCAACGCCCTGGTCTACGTGCTCGCCGGGCGCGGCACGGTCGGCACCGAGCGCCGGCCGTTCCACACCGGGCAGCTCGCCGTCCACGGTCCGGGCGACGCGCTGCGGGTGACCGCCGACGCGACGCAGGACTCGAACGCTCCCGCCCTGGAGCTCTACATCATGGGCGGGCAGCCCATCCGGGAGCCCGTGGCCCATTACGGGCCGTTCGTGATGAACACCCGGGACGAGCTGATCCAGGCGTTCGAGGACTTCCAGGCCGGGCGGCTCGGGGTGGTCCCGGCCGAGCGGCTGCCGCACACCGGCGGGCAGGGCGAGCGCCCCTGACGCGGGCCGTGCCGGGCGTCACCGGGGTTCGTCCCCGGTGACGCCCTTCGGCGTACCCGAAAATGGCTGCCGGTCAGGAGACCGCGAAGATCCCCGCCACCCCCAGCAGCACCATCACCAACACGGCGACGAGCGCCCCCCGCTCGCCCTCCACCGGCTGTTCGTGCTGCTCGGTCATGACATCGGTCGGCTCGGCGGGCATCGTGCGGCCTCCTCGGTGTGCGCTTCGCTTTCTCGGATGTGGCTCCGCGCGGATCGTCGGCCAGGTCACCGGGGGTGCCGGTCGGCGTGCGGACCCGGCGCGGGGGTCCTACGGTGAGGACGTTGTCGACCTCGGGAGCTGGAGCGTGCCGATGCGGGACTGGTTCCTCACCGCGGCCGAACGCGCCAACCCGGTCTCACGGATACCCGTCTGGACGACCGGAAACCTCGCCGAGCCGCTGATTCACGGCTCGGCCTACTTTGACCGGCTGGTCAGCGAGGTGGAGGCGCTGCGGGCCGGCGACCATCTGTTCTTCACCGACTGGCGCGGCGACCCCGACGAGCTGATGCGCCCGGACGGCCCGACCGTCGCCCAGTTGTTCAGCCGGGCCGCCCAGCGCGGGGTGGTGGTCAAGGGCCTGCTGTGGCGCTCGCACCTCGACGCCCTGTCGTTCAGCGAGGCGGAGAACCGCAGCCTCAGCGAGACGATCTGCGCGGCCGGCGGCGAGGTGCTGCTCGACCAGCGGGTCCGCCGGGGCGGCTCGCACCACCAGAAGCTCGTCGTGCTGCGCCATCCCGGGGACCCGGAACGCGACGTCGCCTTCGCCGGTGGGATCGACCTGTGCCACAGCCGCCGCGACGACGCCGAGCACCGCGGCGACCGGCAGGCCGTGCTCATGTCGCCCCGGTACGGCGACCACCCGCCCTGGCACGACGTGCAGCTCGCGCTGCGCGGGCCGGTGGTCGGCGCGCTGGACACCACGTTCCGCGAGCGGTGGACCGACCCGATGCCGCTGGACTCGGAGAACCCCCTGGCCTACCTGCGGGACCGGCTGCGCGGGTCGGACCTGCGCCCGGACCCGCTGCCCGACCAGCCGGCCGACCCGCCGCCGTGCGGGCCGCACCGGATCCAGGTGCTGCGCACCTATCCGGCGGTGCGCCCGCGCTACTCCTTCGCCCCCGACGGCGAGCGGACGGTGGCGCGCGGCTACACCAAGGCGGTACGCCGGGCCCGCCGGCTGATCTACCTGGAGGACCAGTACCTCTGGTCGACCGAGGTGGCCGACCTGTTCGCCCGGGCGCTGCGGGACAACCCGGAGCTGCACCTGGTGGCCGTGGTCCCCCGGCACCCCGACGTCGACGGCCGGTTCGCGCTGCCGCCGAACCTGGTGGGGCGGGAGCAGGCGCTGGCGTTGTGCGGGAAGGCCGCGCCCGACCGGGTGCACGTCTTCGACGTGGAGAACCATGCGGGCGACCCGGTCTACGTGCACGCCAAGGTGTGCGTGGTCGACGACGTGTGGGCCAGCGTCGGCAGCGACAACTTCAACCGCCGCTCCTGGACCCACGACAGCGAGCTGTCCTGCGCGGTGCTCGACGAGACCCGGGACGACCGCGCCCCGCTGGACCCGGCCGGGCTGGGCGACGGGGCCCGCCGCTTCGCCCGGGACCTGCGGCTGCGGCTGTGGCGCGAGCACCTGGACCGGGACCCGGACGGCGGCGAGGACGCCGACCTGCTCGACCCGGCCTCGGCGGTGCGGGCGATCACCTCGGCGGCCGACGCGCTGCAGCGCTGGCACGACTCGGGGCGGGTGGGCCCGCGCCCGCCGGGCCGGCTGCGCCCGCACCGCCCCGAGCGGCTGCCGTGGTACACGCGGGCCTGGGCGCTGCCGGCGTACCGGCTGGTCTACGACCCGGACGGCAGGCCGCTGCGGGCGCGCCGCTCCGGCACCTGGTGAGCGGGCGCGTACCCGCCCGTCCCGCCCGGGTACGCGAAGGAGGCGCGCGGCGAGTAGAAGCCCTCCGTGATGGTCAGCGGGTTCGCCGGGCGCAGCGCATGGACGGGGTGGTCGGGGTCGAGGAAGTCGACGGACTCCACCTCGAACGGCGTCACCGGTTCGGCCACGTACGGGTGGACGCCGCCGGTCAGCTCGCCGTCACGGGCGGTCACGTAGCGGTGGTGGCCGCTGCGGATGAGGTGACCGGTGTGGCCGACGTGGACGCGGGTGCGGATCAGCGGGACGCCGTCG
Organism: Micromonospora sp. PTRAS2; assembly: GCF_054052245.1. Lineage (NCBI taxonomy): Bacteria > Bacillati > Actinomycetota > Actinomycetes > Micromonosporales > Micromonosporaceae > Micromonospora > Micromonospora sp. PTRAS2. The sequence continues at coordinate 337,754 of NZ_JBSWBU010000005.1, read as the reverse complement.
ACCTCGGTCTGCGCCACCAGCGTGTCGCCGCGCCGCTCCAGCCAGGTGTGCCCGGCCCCGACGGGTGCGCCGCGCGCGGCGGCGTAGCCGCGCATCCGGGGGCTGGAGCAGAGGTAGTGCGTCCACCAGCCGCCCGGGGCGCCCAGGCCGGCGACGCAGATGCCGAGGTAGGTCAGCGAGTACGCGCCGAGGCCGGAGGTCTGGGTCTCGTCGTCGACCACGTACTGGTTCATGAAGACGTGGGGGTCCGCCCCGGCGCGCAGGCCGGCCGGCAGTAGGGCGACGACCGCGTCCGGGGCCGCCGGCAGCCAGCAGAGGTAGACCATGCGGCTGTGCACGACGAGGTGCGGGTCGGCGGGGTCGAGCACGGCGCCTCCGGGCGGGGGAAGGTTCCCCGCGACGCTACGGGCCGTCCCGCGCGCGGGACAACGACGGAAAGCCGACAGTTCGGACCCATAACCGACCGGGAACCGGTAATCACGATCACAGATTCGTACGTCGCTGCCCCTTTTGGGGGTTTCGTCATCGAACACACCTTAAGTACATCGTACTTTCGGCTAGATTTCAGGGAGCCGATCAGGCTAAGGTGAGTCCCGAACGGCCCATCTGAAGCTAAACCAAAGCGTCACGTCTTTTATCCGCGGACGAGGTGCAGGGAGGACCACCCATGACCGCGCCAACGACCAGCGAGCAGACGACCACAGCGCCGGAGACCACGGCCAAGCTCGACCCGCGTGCGCTCACCGACAGCGCCGCCGATCTGCTCAACGCGATGGCGGCACTGCCCGCCAACCACCCGTCGCGCGCCGCGATGCGGGACCGGGCGATCGAGGCCTGGCTGCCCCTGGCCAACCACCTCGCCCACCGCTACAGCGGGCGGGGCGAGCCGACCGACGACCTCGCGCAGACCGCCGCCGTCGGCCTGATCAAGGCCATCGACAAGTTCGACCCGTCGCGCGGCGTCGACTTCGCCGGCTACGCCATCCCGACCATCATCGGCGAGCTCAAGCGGCACTTCCGCGACCGCACCTGGGACATCCGCGTCCCGCGCCGCCTCCAGGAGCTGCGCCTGGCGATCTCCGACGCCAACAGCTCCCTGCTCCAGACGCTGGGCCGCTCCCCCACGGTCGCCGACATCGCCGCCCACCTCAAGCTCACCGAGGAAGAGGTCCTGGAGGGCCTGGAGGGCGCCCGCGCCTACAATGCGGTGTCGCTGTCCACCCCGACCGGCGACGGCGACCGGGCCACCGAGCTGGGCGACATGCTCGGCGGCGAGGACAACGAGTTCGAGCTGGCCGAGCTGCGGGTCGCCCTCGGCCCGGCGCTCGCCACGCTCGACGAGCGCGAGCAGAAGATCCTCACGCTGCGCTTCTACGGCAACCTCACCCAGTCGCAGATCGCCGAGCAGATCGGCGTCTCGCAGATGCACGTGTCCCGGCTGCTCGCCCGGGCGCTGACCAAGCTGCGGGGCCAGCTCGACGGCACCTACTAGGCCCGCCCGCACGAAGGACGAGGGGGCCCGGCGCGCGCGTGCGCCGGGCCCCCTCGCGTGTCGGTTCCCTCAGCCGGTCGTCGCCGGCTCCCGCCACATCGGGAAGAACGGGGTGCCGTCCGGCAGCCGGAAGACCTCCCGGGGCCGGTAGCCGTGCCGGGCGTACAGGTCCCGGCCGATCTCGCTGCTCGCCTCCAGATAGCCGGGCACGCCGTTGGCGTCCAGCCAGGCGTGGTGGTGGCGCAGCAGCGCCGAGCCGATCCCCCGCCCCTGCCGGTCGGGCGTGACCGCGAGGAACGCCAGGTGGTGGTGCCCGTCGTGCGGGTGGCTGGCGGCGAACAGGTCGTCGAGGTGGCGGAACCGGTCGACCCACGCGCCGCACGCGGCGGCCAGCCGGGCGTCGTAGTCCGCCGGTGGTGGGACGTCGTCGCCGGTCTGCGGGAACCACACCGCGACCCCCGACCGGTCGGCCGTGGCGTGCACCTGGCCGTGCGCCATGGCGTGGCCCACCAGGATCTCGAAGTTGTCGGCCAGCACGGCCCGGCGGCGCGTGGCGTCCGGCACGAGCCAGTGGGTCGCCGGCAGCACCAGGAACGCCTCGGCGATCCGCTCGGCCACCAGCCGGGTCTCCGCCGGGCCGAGCCGCTCGATGCGTACGTCGCTCACCTGTGCGCCCCCGCGCCCACGCGGGCCGGCTCGCCGTCGAAGCCCTGGGCGGCCAGCAGCGTGGCGCTCTCCGCGCCCAGCCCGATCCGGGCGTAGACGTCGGGCCGGCTGTTGCGCAGCACCAGTGCCCAGAGCACGCCGACCAGCGCGGCCACCGGGTACGCGGCCGGGACGGCCCAGCGCAGCGCGGAGTCGGGGGCGACGCCGAGCAGAATGGCGAAGTTGTCCACCGCCACCGTGATGATGGCGACCAGCGCCACGGCGGCCAGCCCCGGGGCGATCAGCCGCCGCCACAGGTTCTCCTGCGCCCGGGTGCGGGCGAAGTAGGCCATCACCGCGATCGACGTGGTGGCGATCAGCAGCAGCACGCCGAACCCGCCGCCGGAGCCGGCGTAGTAGAAGAGCTGGAGCACCGGGTCCCAGCCGTTGACCGCGTACAGCACGATCACCAGCAGGCCCAGCACGCTCTGCGCGAGCGAGGCCACCCGGGGCGAGCCGGTGCGCGGCGAGGTCTGCCCGAACGCCGCCGGCAGCACCCGCTCCCGGCCGAGCGCGAACGCGTACCGGGCGGTGGTGTTGTGGAACGAGATCATCGCGGCCAGCACGGAGGTCATGAACAGCGCCTGGCCGATGGTGACGGCGGTGTCGCCGAGGTGCGCCCCGGCCAGGTTGAAGATCAGCTCGACGCTCTGCTCGCCGGCCTGCGCCGAGATCCGGTCCGGCCCGACGGCCACGGTCATCGCCCACGACGACAGGGCGTAGAGCCCGGCGATGATCGCCACCGAAAGGTAGGTGGCCATCGGGACCGTGCGCCGGGGGTCCTTGCTCTCCTCGCTGAACACCACGGAGGACTCGAAGCCGACGAAGCCGGTCATGGCGAGCACCAGCAGCGCGCCGGCCCCCGGGACGAGCAGGCTGTCCGGGGACAGCGCGGCGAGGCTCACCGAGCCGCCGGCCGGGTGGCCGAGCTGCCCGAGGTCGAACACGAGGATCACCGCGATCTCGGCGACCAGCAGCACCGCCAGGACCATGCCGTTGACGTCGACCCGCAGCAGGCCGAGCACGGCGACCAGGGCCCACGCGACCAGGGCCACCACCCACCAGGCCGGTGACGCGCCGAACAGCCGCTCCAGCACCGGCGTCGCCGCCGCGCCGACCGCGCCGTACAACCCGACCTGGAGCGCGTTGTACGCCAGCAGGGCGACCCACGCCGCGCCGACACCGGCCGGGCGGCCCAGCCCCCGCGAGACGTACGCGTAGAACGCCCCGGCGTTCTCCACCCGGCGGGCCATCGCCACGTACCCGACGGAGAAGAGGGCGAGGACCGCGCCGACCACCAGGAAGGCCAGCGGCATCCCGGTGACGCCGGTGACGGCGTAGCCGGTGGTGACCACGCCGGCCACCACGGTCAGCGGCGCGGCCGCCGACAGCACGAAGAAGATCACCGACGGCACGCCGAGGCGGCCACGGGCCAGGGCGTCGGAGACGTTGCTCGGTCGTTCGAATGTAGTCGTGGGGGGCATCGACTGCTCCGGTTCGAGGAGGGGGGTGAGGGGCCGGCGGCCGTCAGGGCATGCCGCGCAGCACGGCCGCGCCGACGGCGGCCTCGGTGTGCGCGACGAGCTCCTTCAGGGGCGGGGGCAACGCCGGGATGAGAACACTGAGCCGGTGGTGGGCGCGGGGGCCGGCACTCCACAGCACCTCGCGGGTGAGGCCGGCGGCGGAGACCAGGCCGAGCAGCAGCGCGTCCGGCACGGTCGGGGGCTCCGGCCGGTCGAGCAGGGCCCGCAGCCGGGTCGCCGGCCAGGCCACCGCGTTGAGGTCGACCGGGACGTAGCTGACGCTGGTGCGCAGCAGGCGGCGGGTCTCCTGCCGGCGCAGCACGCCGGCACGGGCCAGCCGCTCCGCCACCGAGGTCGCCGCGCTCTGACCGAGGAAGCTCAACCAGGTGCGCACCGACTGGTGCTGGGACTCGCCGACCAACTGGTCCAGGACGGTGTGGGCCAGGGCGTCGGCGGGCGGGCGGCGGTCGACGACGGTCACGTTCCCGGCGGCGACGGTGACCTGTCCGAACAGGACCAACTCGCCGAGCAGGGCCGCCGCCAGGCCGATGCCCGCCGCGCTGGGATGCAGCTTGGGCTTGCCCCGGCTGTCGTTGTGGGCGATCAGATAGAACTCGTCGGCGGTGAGCACACGAGCCTCCCGAACGGATTGTCCACAACTGATCGACGCCGGGTGAAAGGATGCACGTCAGCGGGTTGCAACGCAACTCCCACTTTCGACAGTTGCACTCCGTGTCCGAACGACCTGGGGATCTTGGCGTGACAGACTCGGAGGGTGACCGCCAGCCCGACCGTCCGCCGCCGTCGTATCGCCCGCGAGCTGCGCCACCTGCGCGAGCGCTCCGGGATGACCCTCGACGTCGCCGCCCGCCAGCTCGACATGTCCAAGAGCAACCTCTCCCGCATAGAGAACGCCCAGATCGGCATCAAGCCCCGCGACGTCCGGGCCGCCCTCGCCCTCTACCAGGTCACCGGGGCCGACGCCGAGGCGCTGATCGAGATCGCCCGGGGCGCGCAGCAGCGCGGCTGGTGGCAGAACTACAGCGACGTCCTCCCCGAGTGGTTCGAGTTCTACGTCGGGCTGGAGGCCGAGGCGGCGTCGCTGCGCACGTACGAGGCCGAGGCCGTGCCCGGCCTGCTCCAGACCGAGGCGTACGCCCGGGCGATCTACCGGCTGACCGCCGGGGAGGAACGCATCGAGCGCAAGGTCGCCGCCCGACTGCGCCGGCAGGACGTGCTGCACCGGGAGAACCCCGTCGAGTTGTCGGTGGTGCTCAACGAGGCGGTGCTGCTGCGACCGGTCGGCGAACCGGCGGCGATGGCCGAGCAGCTGGCCCACATCCACCACGTCGCACAACTACCGAACGTCACGGTGCAGGTACTTCCGTTCGCGGCCGGCGGGCACCCGGCGATGACCACTCCCTACGTCATCCTGGGCTTTTCCGACGACGCCGACGCATCCGTGGTTTACCTGGATAACCTCACGATGGGACTGGCTCTGGAGGAAGCCGATCATGTGCGCGGGTATAGCCTGTTGCACGAGAAGCTGTGCCGGATGGCGCTCAGTCCGGCGGATTCGTTGACCCGCCTGGAGGAGGCTTCTCGTAACTTTGCGTGACCGCATCGCGGCACGCCAGCAGAAGACGAGGTAACGGGGATGACCGCGCTCGACCTGTCCCGGGCGGCCTGGCGGACCAGCAGCCGCAGCAGCGGCAACGGCAACTGCGTCGAGGTGGCCACAGCCGACGGTCGGGTCGCGGTCCGCGACTCCAAGGACCGTGGGGGCCCCGCGCTGGTCTTCGCACCGCAGGCGTGGGGCGCGTTCGTCGCGGGCCTCGACGCCGTACGCCCCCGCTGACGCCCGGGGGGCCGGTGCGACAGTAGGACGGTGCTCGCCGACGTAACCCTCGACCTGCCGGTCCGCCCCGCGCTGCCGGCGCTGCTCGACGCCCTGCGCGCGGCCGGCGGCGCGGTCCTGGTCGCACCGCCCGGCACGGGGAAGACCACCCTGGCCCCGCTGGCCGTGGCCGGGGCGGTCGCCGGCCGGGTGGTGCTCGCCCAGCCGCGCCGGGTGGCCGCCCGCGCGGCGGCGCACCGGATGGCCGCCCTGCTCGGCGAGCGGGTCGGCGACCGGGTCGGGTACGCGGTGCGCGGCGAGCGCCGGGTCAGCGCCGCCACCCGGGTCGAGGTGGTCACCACCGGCCTGCTGGTGCGCCGGCTGCACCGCGATCCGGAGCTGCCCGGCGTCGGCGCGGTGCTGCTCGACGAATGCCACGAGCGGCAGCTCGACGCCGACCTGGCGCTGGCGTTCACCGCGCAGGCGCGCGAGACCCTGCGCCCGGACCTGTGGCTGCTGGCCATGTCGGCGACCCCGGACGCGGGCCGCTTCGCCGCGCTCCTCGGCACCGGAGGCATCCCGGCCGAGGTGGTGCGGGCGGAGGCTGCGCTGCACCCGGTGGCCCGGGTCTGGGCCCCGCCGCCCCGCCCGGCCCCCGTGACCGCCTCCGGCCGGGTCGACCCGGCGCTGCTGGACCACGTGGCGGCCACCGTGCGCCGGGCGCTCGCCCAGCACGACGGGGACGTGCTGGTCTTCCTGCCGGGGGTGGGCGAGATCGCCGCCGTGACCGGTCGGCTGGCCGCCCTGCGGGGCACCGTGGACCTGCTGCCGCTGCACGGGCGGCTGCGCGCCGCCGAGCAGGACGCGGCGCTGCGCCCCGCCGGCCGGCGGCGGGTGGTGCTGGCCACCGCCGTGGCGGAGAGCAGCCTGACCGTGCCCGGGGTCCGGGTGGTGGTCGACGCCGGGCTGGCCCGGGTGCCCCGGGTGGACCTGTCCCGGGGGCTGGGGGCGCTGGTCACCGTGCCGGTGTCCCGGGCGGCGGCGACCCAGCGGGCCGGACGCGCCGGCCGGGAGGCACCCGGGCACGTCTACCGCTGCTGGTCGGAGGCGACGCACGCCCGGCTCGCCGCCCAGCCGGAGCCGGAGATCGCCACCGCCGACCTCACCGGCTTCGCCCTGGAGCTGGCCGCCTGGGGCGACCCGGACGGCACCGGGCTGGCCCTGCCGGACCCGCCGCCGGCCGCCGCCATGACGGTCGCCCGGGACACCCTGACCACCCTCGGCGCGCTGGACGCCGCGGGCCGGATCACCGACCGGGGGCGGGCCATCGCCGGGGCCGGGACGCACCCCCGGCTGGCCCGGGCGCTGCTGGACGGCGCGCCGGTGGTCGGCGCGGACCGGGCCGCCGAGGTCGTCGCGCTGCTCGCCGACGACACCGTCGCCGGGCCGGGCGACGACCTGACCGCCGCGTGGCGGCGGCTGCGGGCGGGCACGGATCCGGCGGCGACCGCCCGCTGGCGCGCCGAGACCCGCCGGCTGCGCGCCGCCCTGCCCACCGGGGCGACCGCCCCGACGACCTCGGCGCGCCCCGACGCCCCCGGCCGCGACGGCACGCCCGGACGGGACCGGATCAGCCAGCCGCCGGGGCGGGACCACGCCGACCGCACGCCGGGGCCCGACCGGACCGACCGACCGCCGGGACGGGACCGCACCGACGGCACGTCGGGGCGGGACCGAACCGACCAGCCGGGGCGCGACCGCGCCGACGGCGCGCCGGGGCGGGAGCGGCCGGAGGGGCCGCTGCCCGACGAGCTGGCCGCCGGGCTGCTGGTCGGGCTGGCGTACCCGGAGCGGTTGGCCCGCCTCCGGCGGGCCGGCGGGTCGACGTACCTGATGGCGGGCGGGACCGCGGCGGAGCTGGCCCCGGGGTCGGCGCTGGCCGGCACGGCGTGGCTGGCCGTCGCGGTGGCCGACCGGTCCCCCGGCGCGCCGACCGCCCGGGTGCGGCTGGCCGCCGGCCTGGACGAGGCGACGGCGCGGGAGGCCGGCGGTCCGCTGCTGCGCTCCGGGCGGGAGGTGGCCTGGTCCGGCGGGGACGTGGTGGCCCGGGAGGTGGTCCGCCTCGGCGCGATCGAGCTGGTCGCCCGGCCGCTGGCCCACCCCGGGCCGGAGCTGGTGGCCGCCGCGCTGCGCGACGGGCTGCGCCGCGACGGCCTGGCGCTGCTCACCTGGTCGCCGGCCGCGCGGGCGCTGCGCGAGCGGATGGCGTTCTGCCGGCACGCGCTCGGGCCGGACTGGCCGGACGTGACCGACGACGCGCTGCTGGCCGGCGTGGCCGACTGGCTGGGCCCGGAGCTGGCCGCGGCCCGCCGCCGCGCCGACCTGGCCCGGGTCGACGTCGTGGCCGCGCTGCGCCGGCTGCTGCCCTGGTCGCTGGCGGCCCGGCTGGACGAGCTGGCCCCGGAGCGGATCGCCGTGCCCAGCGGCTCCCGGGTCCGGGTGGACTACGCCGACCCGGCCGCCCCGGTGCTCGCGGTGAAGCTCCAGGAGACGTTCGGCTGGGCCGACGCGCCCCGGGTCGCCGGCGGCCGGGTGCCGGTGCTGCTGCACCTGCTCTCCCCGGCCGGGCGGCCGGTGGCGGTCACCGCCGACCTGGCGTCGTTCTGGCGCACGGGCTATCCGCAGGTCCGCGCGGAGCTGCGCGGGCGCTACCCCCGCCACCCCTGGCCGGAGGACCCGACCACGGCCGAGCCGACCCGCCGGGCGGCCCCCCGCCGCCGCTGACCCGGGCCCCGCCGGGCTCGGGGCCCGGGCCCCGCCGGCCCGGCCCCGCCGGGCTCGGGCTCGCCATGTCGGCGACATGGGGGTGTCCCGAGGGCCCGGATACCGCGATGTCGCCGACATGGCGGCGGCCACCCGGGCGGCGGCCACCCGGCCGGCGGGCGGCCAGCAGGCGGGCGGCGGGTCAGTCCTCGGCGACCACGTCGGCGATCACGACGGTGACGTTGTCGGGGCCGCCGGCGCGCAGCGCCAGGTCGATCAGCCGCCGGGCGCACTCGTCGCGGTCCGGGTGCCCGGCCAGCACCTCGGCGAGGGTGTCCGGACGTACCACGTTGGACAGGCCGTCGCTGCACAGCAGCCAGCGGTCGCCGGCCCGGGGCACCATGGTCGCGTACGCCGGGGAGACCTCGCCGCCCTGCAACGCCTGGGTGACCACGGCCCGGCGGGGGTGGCTCGCGGCCTGGTCGGGGGTGATCAGGCCCTGGTCGACGAGCATCTGCACGAAGGTGTCGTCGCGGGTGATCTGCTTGAGCACCCCCTCCCGGTAGAGGTAGGCGCGGGAGTCGCCGACGTGGGCCAGGGCGAGGCAGCTTCCGGTGCGGGCGAAGAGCAGGGCTGTCAGGGTGGTGCCCATGCCCTGCCGCTCGGGGTCCTCGCGCACGGCCTCGGCGATCCGCGCGGTCGCCTGCTCGATGCCGCTCTGCAGGGCGGCGACGAGGGCGTCCTCGGGTGTGGCCAGGTCCAGGGGTCCGACCGCGTCGATCGCGATGCGGCTGGCCAGGTCTCCGGCGGCCATCCCGCCCATGCCGTCGGCGACGGCGACGAGCCAGGTGCCGGAGTGCAGGGCGTCCTGGTTGCCGCTGCGGATCAGCCCGCGGTCGCTCGCCCCCACGGAACGCAGCTTCAGGGTCATGGCACGCAGCCTGCCAGTTGGAGGGCGCAGTTGTCTCTAGGAGATCGCGACGACGCCGCGTGGCGCGGCGAATCTCACGCGGCGGGACGGGCCGATCAATCTTATTCAGCCACCTCAATTGACACGGCAGACACCCGCTGGAAATATCAGGCGGATAGTGGGAGCGCTCCCAGCATCGGCGCAGCCCCGTCCCCCGGAAGGATCCCCCGTGACGCCATCCCGACGACGTCGACGCCGCCTCGCGGCACTCGCCGCGGCGACCGCCCTGGCTCTCACCGGCACCACCGCCGGTGTGGCCCACGCCGAGGTCCCCCCGGACGCCCCCGAGCAGCTGAAGAACGGCGACTTCAGCGAGGGCGTCTCCCCCTGGTTCTCCTACGGCACCGGCCCGCTCGGGGTGACCGACGGCCGGCTCTGCGCCACCGTCGACGGCGGGCTGGCCAACCCCTGGGACGCCGGCATCGGGCAGGACGCCGTGCCGCTGACCGGCGGCTCCGAGTACGAGCTGTCCTTCGACATCACCGCCACCCCCGGGGCGAGCGTCAAGGCCGTGCTCCAGCTCGGCGCCGCCCCCTACACGCAGTACGCCAGCGTGGACGCCGCCGCCACCGGCACCAGCGCGCACTTCACCAAGACGTTCACCGCGAGCGAGGACAACCCGAGCGCGCAGATCATCTTCCAGGTCGGCGGTGCCGCCGCCGAGCAGACCATCTGCCTCGACAACGTCTCGCTGCGCGGCGGCGAGCCGCCGGTGCCGTACGAGCCGGACACCGGGCCCCGGGTGCGGGTCAACCAGGTCGGCTACCTGCCGGGCGGCCCGAAGAACGCCACCGTGGTCACCGAGGCCACCACCCCGTTCGCCTGGCAGCTGCGCTCCGCCGCCGGCGCGGTCGTGGCCAGCGGGCAGAGCAAGCCGCGCGGGGTCGACGAGGCGTCCGGGCAGAACGTGCAGACCGTCGACTTCTCGTCGTTCCGCACGCCGGGCACCGGCTACACGCTCGTCGCCGACGGCGAGACCAGCCACCCGTTCGACATCTCCGGCACCCTCTACGACAAGCTGCGCAGCGACGCCCTCCAGTTCTTCTACATCCAGCGCAGCGGCATCGCCATCGACGGCGACCTGGTCGGCGAGGAGTACGCCCGCGCCGCCGGTCACCTCGGCGTCGCCCCCAACCAGGGCGACACCAGCGTGCCCTGCCAGCCGGGGGTCTGCGACTACTCCCTCGACGTGCGCGGCGGCTGGTACGACGCGGGCGACCACGGCAAGTACGTGGTCAACGGCGGCATCGCCACCTACCAACTGCTGAACACCTTCGAGCGCACCAAGACGGCGGCCACCGCCGACGGCGGCGCGGGGCTGGCCGACAGCACGCTGCGGGTGCCCGAGCGCGGCAACGCCGTGCCCGACATCCTCGACGAGGCCCGCTGGGAGCTGGAGTTCCTGCTGCGCATGCAGGTGCCGGCCGGCAAGCCGCTGGCCGGGATGGCCCACCACAAGATCCACGACAAGAACTGGACGGGCCTGCCGCTCGACCCGGCCGCCGACCCGCAGCCGCGCGAGCTGCACCCGCCGTCCACGGCCGCCACGCTCAACCTGGCCGCCGTCGCCGCCCAGTGCGCCCGCCTGTTCGCCCCGTACGACGCCGCGTTCGCCACCCGCTGCGGCACCGCCGCGAAGACCGCGTACGCCGCGGCCAAGGCGCACCCGGCGATCTACGCCAGCCCCACCGACGGCACCGGCGGCGGCACGTACGACGACACCGACGTCAGCGACGAGTTCTACTGGGCCGCCGCCGAGCTGTTCCTGACCACCGGTGAGGCCGCGTACCTGACCGACCTGACCGCCTCGAAGCACCACACCGGCGCGGTCTTCGGCGACCAGGGCTTCGGCTGGCAGGGCGTCGCGGCGCTGGGCCGCCTCGACCTGGCCACCGTCCCCAGCGGCCTGCCGGCCGCCGAGCGCACCCGGGTCCGCGCCTCGGTGACCGCCGCGGCCGACCGCTACCTGGAGATCGCCGCCGGCCAGGCGTACGGGCTGCCCATGCCCGGCGACGCCAACAGCTACTTCTGGGGCGCCAACGGCAACATCACCAACAACGCGGTCGTGCTGGGCACCGCCTTCGACCTGACCCGCGACGCGAAGTACCGCGACGGGGCCGTGCAGGCGGCCGACTACCTGCTGGGCCGCAACGCGCTCAACATCTCGTACGTGACCGGGTGGGGCGAGCACACCGCGCGCAACCAGCACAGCCGGATGTACGCCAACCAGTTCGACCCCACCTCGCCCAACCCGCCCGCCGGCTCCCTCGCCGGTGGCGCGAACGCCGGCCTGCAGGACCCGTTCTCGTCGAACCTGCTCGCCGGCTGCAAGCCGATGTTCTGCTACGTCGACGACATCAACTCGTACTCGACCAACGAGATCGCGATCAACTGGAACTCGGCGCTGACCTGGCTGGCCTCGTTCCTCGCCGACCAGGACGACGCGCCGGCCGTGCCGGTGCCCACCTGCTCGGTGTCGTACGACAACTACGGCACCTGGCACGGCGGCACCGGGTTCACCGCCCAGGTGACCATCCGCAACACCGGCACCGCCGTCGTGAACGGCTGGACCGCGAAGTTCGCCTTCACCGGTGACCAGAAGGTGCGGGAGGCGTGGATGGCGAAGGTGACCCAGTCCGGGGCCACCGTGACGGCGAAGAACGAGTCGTACAACGCCCGGATCGACCCGGGCGGCGCCACGACCTTCGGCTTCAACGCCACCACCGGCGGCGGCGCGAACCCCGCGCCGGGCCTGGTCACGGTCAACGGCGCGCCCTGCACCCTGTCCTGACCCGTCCAGCCGGAAAGGGTGGCCTCCTGTTCGGGGGGCCACCCTTTCGGCGTTCCGGCCGCAGGCGGTGCCTTGCGGGTCAGGCGACGCCCTGCATCCCGGCGGTGACGCCGCCGGCGTCGTCGGCGTTCCAGACGTACGTCTTCCCGACCGCCGTCGTCGCGGCGAGCCCACCGGCGAAGAGCTGGTTGACCCGGGACGCCTCGGCGGCGCTGGGGGTCGCGTTGGTGCAGGACACCGGAGCGCTGCTGCCCGACATCAGGTCGGAGCAGAGGCCGGTGCGCTTGTCGGGCAGGCCGAGGATGTGGCCGATCTCGTGGGTGGCGATGCGGGTGCGGTTGTAGCCCTCGTTCACCGCCTCCCAGCCCATCCAGACCCGGCCGTTGCCCAGCGAGGTGGTCTGCGCCCGGGGCCAGCCGTTGTCCACGTAGATGGTGATGTTGCCGGGGGTGGCGGGCAGCAGCCGGACGGTGCTGACGTTGCTGTTCCAGATCTGGGCGGCCTGGTCGAAGTTGGTGCGGAACTCGCCGGCCCGGCTCGCGTCGTAGTAGACGGTGCGGACGGCGGACGCGCTGGTGCCGGTGGCGGCCAGCACCCCGGCGGCGGCCAGGACGGTCGCGGCCAGGGCTCCGGCCGTACGCAGCAGGTGTCGTCGGATCACACGCACTCCTCGGAGGTCACGGCGGCAACACCGCCCCGATCGATGTGCGTCGATGATAGATCCAGCCTGGCCGATCCGCCCGCATAGCGGCTGCGTCATACGAGCCGCGTCGGCCCCGCCCTCCCGGGGTGGCCGGTCAGCCGATCTCCTCGTCGACGAAGCACCAGCGCCACGCCTCCCCCGGCTGGATGGAGCGCATCACCGGGTGCCCGCTCTCCGCGAAGTGCTTCGACGCGTGCTGGTACGGCGACGAGTCGCAGCAGCCCACGTGCCCGCAGGTCAGGCAGGACCGCAGGTGCACCCAGTCGGCGTTGCCGACGGTCACGCAGTCCGGGCACTCCGTCGTGGTGGCCGGCTCGGCCGTGCCCGCCCCCGCCAGGTGCTCGCAGCTCATGACTCCTCCTCCCGCCGCAACAGCGACTCCTCCAGGTCCAGGTCGCGGTACGCCCGCACCAGCACCTCCTCCGGTATCCGGCCGGAGTCACGGGCGGCCCGGAACACCTCCCGCTCCGCGTCGATCATCTCCTGCCGCAGCCGACCGTACGCCTGCGACGGCGTTTCCCGCTCGGTGCCACCCAGCCGCTCCCAGGCCAGGTTGGTGCGCTCCTGCGCCACCCGGCGCAGCCGCTCCACGACCGCCGTCGGCGCCGACTCGGCCAGCTCGTCCAGCCGCTCCCGGGCGGCCCGGCTGGCCTGCTGCTGCACGCCCGCCGCCGAGAGCGCGTCCTGCACCGGGTCGTCCGGGGGCAGCTTCAGCCGGCGGGCCACCGCCGGCAGCGTCGCGCCCTGGCCGACCAGCGTCACCACGATCACCGCGAAGGCCAGCCAGATGAACAACTGCCGGGGGTAGGGGCGGTCCTGCGCGAGGGTCAGCGGCAGGGCCAGCGCGGCGGCCAGGGTGACCACGCCCCGCATCCCGGCCCAGCCGATGACGATGGGGAACTTCGCCAACGGGGCCGGGTCCCGCTGCCGCACCCGGGGCACCAGGCGGGCCAGGTAGGTGGCCGGGAAGAGCCACACGAACCGGGTCAGGAAGACGGTGACCAGCACCGCGCCGGTGATCGCGGCGAGGAAGCCCAGCGGCTCGTCCAGGTCCCGCACCACCTCGCGCAGCTGGAGGCCGACCAGCAGGAAGACCAGCCCCTCCAGCAGGAACCGGACCAGCCGCCAGAACGCGCCGATCTGCAGCCGGGAGGCCGCCGACATCAGCAGCGGCATCTTGTGCCCGATCCCGAGGCCGGTCACCACCACGGCGACGACCCCGGAGGCGTGGATCTCCTCGGCGGCGAAGACCACCGCGAACGGCACGATCAGGGACACCGCGTTGTCCAGCAGCGGGTCGGTGATCCGCTTGTGCAGGAACCCGAAGACCACCACCCCGAGCAGGCCCATCACGATGCCGCCGCCGGTGGCCACGAGCACCTCCCAGGCCACGTCGCCGACCCCGACCGACGTGCCGATCGTCGCCATCGTGGCCACCCGCAGCAGCACCAGCGCGGTGGCGTCGTTGATCAGGCTCTCGCCCTCCAGGATCGTCACCACCCGGCGGGGCAGGCCGATCCGGCGGGCCACGGCGGTGGCCGCGACCGCGTCCGGCGGGGCGACCACCGCGCCGAGGGCCAGGCAGACGGCGAACGGCACCGCCGGCAGCAGCAGGTGCACCACGAGGCCCACCGCGAACGCCGTGAAGATCACCAGCCCGACGGCGAGCAGCAGGATCGGCCGCAGGTTGAGCCGGAACGCCGGCACCGACGTCTCCAGGGCCGCCACGTAGAGCAGCGGCGGCAGGATGCCCACCAGCACCAGGTCCGGCTCGAGCCGAACCTGGGGGAAGCCGGGCACGAAGGAGAGCGCGAGGCCGACCACCACGAGCAGGATCGGCGCGAGCAGCCCGAGCTTGCGGGCCAGCGCCGCGCCGAGCGTCGCGATGGCGAGGAAGACGACGACCTCGAACAGGGGCTCCATGGGGTACGAGCCTAGGGCCCCATCCGGCGCGCACCGATCACGCGGCCCGCAGTTTCGGCAGCACCTGGGCGCCGAACGAGTCGATGAAGGCCCGCTGCTGCTGCCCGACGTGGTGCAGGGCGATCTGGTCGAAGCCCAGCTCCACGTACTCCTGGAGCCAGCCGACGTGCCGGCCGAGGTCGGCCGAGACGTTGACCGTCGAGGTGACCTTCGCCAGCGGCATGTCGGCGGAGACCACGTCGAAGTGCTCGGCGGTCTCCAGGTCCCAGCAGATCGGCGGCGCGAAGACGTTGCTGCGCCACTGGTCGTACGCGATCGCCTCGGCCTCGGCCTGCTCGGGCGCCCAGCTCACGTGCACCTGCAGGTGCAGCGGGCCCCGGCCCCCGGCGTCGCGGTAGGCGTCGATCATCTCGCGCAGGTGGCCGGTGGGGGCGTTGACGGTGATCAGCCCGTCGGCCCACTGCGCGCACCAGCGGGCGGTGGCCACGCTGACGGCCGCGCCGATCAGGGCCGGCGGCTGCTCGGGTCGGGTCCACAGCTTGGCCCGGTCGACCGTGACCAGGCCGTCGTGGCTGACCTCCTCGCCGGCCAGCAGTGCCCGGATCACGTCGACGCACTCGCGCAGCCGGGCGTTGCGCACGTCCTTGCGGGGCCACGGGTCGCCGGTGATGTGCTCGTTGCTGGCCTCGCCGGTGCCCAGCGCCGCCCAGAACCGGCCCGGGTACATCGCGCCGAGGGTGCCGATGGCCTGCGCGATGATCGCCGGGTGGTAGCGCTGGCCCGGCGCGTTGACCACGCCGAAGGGCAGGTTGGTGGCCTGGAGGGCCGCGCCCAGCCAGGACCAGGCGAACCCGGACTCGCCCTGCCGGGCGCTCCACGGGGAGAAGTGGTCCGAGGACATGGCGGCGTCGAAGCCGGCCCGCTCGGCGTGGATCACCGCCTCCAGCAGCCTGGCCGGGTGGATCTGCTCGTGGGACGCGTGGAAGCCGAACACCGTCATGGGCGCACCTCCTACCCACGCCGGCGCCCGTTTACTCGGCGTGCGTCCCCGCGCCGGCCGTCGCCTCGCCCCGGCCCACCCAGACGGTCTTGGTGTTGCAGAACTCGCGCATGCCCAGCGCGGACAACTCGCGGCCGTAGCCGGAGTTCTTCACGCCGCCGAAGGGCAGCTCGGGGAAAGAGGTCGTCATCCCGTTGACGAAGACGTTGCCGGCGTCCAGGTCGGTGGCGAAGCGCTCCTGCTCCTGCGGGTCGGTGGTCCAGGCGTTCGCGCCGAGGCCGAAGGCGGTCCCGTTGGCCACCTCGACCGCCTCGGCGTACGACGACACCCGGAACAGCCCCGCGACCGGCCCGAACACCTCCTCCGACCACATCCGCATCTCCGGCCGCAGGTCGGTGACCACGGTCGGCGGGTAGAACCAGCCCGGCCCGGTCGACTTCTCGCCGCCGCAGAGCACGGTGGCGCCCTGCTCGACGGCGTCGCGGACCTGGGCGTCGATCTCGTCGCGGCCCCGTTCGCTGGCCAGCGGGCCGACGTCGGTGGCGGGGTCCATCGGGTCGCCGACCCGCAGCGCGGCCATGTTCGCCGCGAACCGCTGCGCGAACGCGTCGAAGACGTCGGTGTGCACGATGAAGCGCTTGGCGGCGATGCAGGACTGCCCGTTGTTCTGGCAGCGGGCGGTGGTGGCGACCTCGGCCGCGCGGTCCAGGTCGGCCGACGGCATCACCACGAACGGGTCGCTGCCGCCCAGCTCCAGGACGGTCTTCTTCAGCTCCCGGCCGGCGATCTGGGCGATGGACCGGCCGGCGCCCTCGCTGCCGGTGAGGGTCGCGGCGCGCACCCGGGGGTCGCTCAGGATCCGGTCGACGGCGTCCGAGCCGACGAGCAGCGTCGTGAAGCAGCCCTCGCCGAAGCCGGCGCGGCGGAACAGGTCCTCCAGGTAGAGGGCGGTCTGCGGCACGTTCGAGGCGTGCTTGAGCAGGCCGGTGTTGCCGGCCATCAGGGCGGGCGCGGCGAACCGCATCACCTGCCAGAGCGGGAAGTTCCACGGCATCACCGCCAGCACCGGCCCGATCGGCTGGTAGCGCACGAAGGCACGGGCGGCCTTGACGGCGCGGGCGTCGGCGGGCTCGTCGGCGAGCATCCGTTCGGCGTGGGCGGCGTAGAACCGGCACGCCGAGGCGCACTTGGTGACCTCGGCCTGCGCGGCGGCGTACGTCTTGCCCATCTCCGTGGTCATCAGCCGGGCGGTCTCGTCGCGCTCGGCGTCGAGCAGGTCGGCGGCGGCGGTCAGCCACCGGCCCCGCTGGGCGACGGTGGTCCGGCGCAGGTCGTGGAAGGCCAGGTCGGCCCGCTCGATGGCGGCGTCGAGCTGGGCGTCCGACATGGGGTCGTACGACGTGAGCACCTGTCCGGTGGCGGGGTTGGTGGTGGCGATGGACATCTCGTACTCCTGTCACTCGAACAGCGAGTGCCGCGCGCCCGGGGATTCCCGGCGGCGCGCGGCACGGCGGCGCTGGATGACGACCAGGTCGACCGCGGCGACGACGGCGAAGACGGCGCAGACGACGCCGAGCCACCCCACGCCGGCCCACACCGCCAGCACGGCGAAGATCACCATGGTCACGAGCCCGAAGCCGGCGAGCACGAGGCGGAGGTTCAACGCGCTGTACGCGTGGCCCACGGTGCCGCGGGCGCGACGGGGCTGCGATCTCGTCATCCCTGCGGGCTACCCCCGATCGGCCCGGTTAACCGGGCATCGGGTCACGGGCGAGCCGACTACCACACGCGGGGACGCCCGGGGCGTCGAGTGCCGGAAAGCCGACAGCAGGCCACCAGCCGCGACGGTGGCGCACGTAGGGTTGGCTGGCTGTCGCACTCCGCCGCGCGACAGGAAACGCGACAGGAAAGCAGCACTGGGGAAGCGGGACTGAGGAAGATGCCTCGACGCTGGGTCGCCGCCGTCGCCTGCCTGCTGGCCCTGGTCGCGCTCGCCTGTGAGAGCGACGGCGAGGCCGGCCCGCGACCCTCGGGCGGGTCACCGGTCCCGGGCACGCCGGCCGTCATGGCCGCCCTCGGCGACTCGATCAGCACCGGCTTCGGCTCCTGCCTGATGCTCAGCTCGTGCGAGCGCAACTCCTGGTCCACGGGTGACGGGCTGCGGGTGGACAGCCACTACCAGCGGCTGCTCGACCGCAACCCCAAGCTGCGCGGCGCGGCGCACAACCACGCCAAGCCGGGCGCGCGGGCGGCGGCGCTGGCCGGGCAGGCCGAGGCGGCCGTCCGCGACCGCGCCGACTACGTGACGGTGCTGATCGGCGCGAACGACGCGTGCCGCGACGACGTCGCCGCGATGACCCCGGCGGCGACGTTCCGCAAGCAGGTGGACGAGGGCCTGCGGGTGCTGCGCAAGGGCCGCCCCAAGGCGCGGGTGCTGGTGGTCAGCGTCCCCGACCTGTACCGGCTCTGGGAGGTCGGGCACACCGATTCCCGGGCGGTGCGGGCGTGGGGGCACGGGGTGTGCCCCGCGCTGCTGGCGAACGCCACCTCGACCGCGCCCGCCGACGTGACGCGCCGGGCGAAGGTGCGGGACCGCATCGACGCGTACAACGCCCAGTTGAAGTCGGCCTGCCGGGCGTACGGTTCGCGGTGCCGCTACGACGGCGGGGCGGTGCACCGCGTCCGCTTCACCCTCGACCTGGTCAACGCGCTGGACTGGTTCCACCCCAACGTCGCCGGCCAGGGTCGGCTGGCCGACGTGACCTGGCGCGCCGCCGGCTTCGACTGACCGGGCCGAGCCGGGCCCGCCGGCTTCGGCTGACGGGGCCGGGCCGGCGGGACACGCTCAGCGGGGCCGTTCAGCGGGGCCGGGGGACGCCCCCGGCGGGGCCCATGCTGCGGTAGAGCTGCCGCGACCGCTCGGCCAGGTCCTTGGTCGCCGACGAGTTCGCCCAGGTGCCGAGGATGATCGCGGCCCCCGGGATCACCTTGGCGAAGATCCGCTTCGCCGCGCGGACCCCGGCCATCTGGGCCAGCCGGATGCCCAGTCGCAGCATCACCTTGCCGAGCGCGGCCTGCCCGCCGGAGCCGAAGAGGGCCCCGGCGCGCTCCCGCCCGGCGGCCACCCCCAGCGCCAGGCGGGCGGTCTCGGCGACCTTGTGCACCTTCTGCAGCACCAGCAGGTCGGTGGCCCGGTCCGGGTGCGTCGGGTCGATCCCGTGCGCCGCCGCGATGTGCAGGACCATTCGCGCCTGGGTCCAGGCCAGCACCCCGACGTCGATCACCGCGCCGGGGAGCCCGGCCGCGCCGGAGACCGCCCCGGAGAGCCGGGCCCGGTTGACGAACCGGCGGACGGCCTGCTCGGCCAGCTCCTCCGTCGGGGCACCGGGGCGCTCCGCCCGCGCGCGGGCGGCCCACCGCGCCGCCTCCGGCCCGAGGCGGCGCACCGCCTCCAGGGCCAGGTGTTCCGGCGCGTACTGCGGGTCCTCCCGCATGCGGTCCCAGAGCCGGGCCGGCGGCCCCTCCGGCGCGTCCTCGGCGGCGACCGCCGGGACCGGCAACCCCGGTGCCGCCTCCGGCACCGCCGCTGCCGTCTGCGGTGGCGCCGGTGCCGCCGGAGGCGACGCGACCGGCAGGGGGACGGTGGGCTGGCCGTCGACGGGGGCGGAATCGGTCACGGAGGCTCCCGGGGTCGGAGACGGGCGGTGCGGCGGCGTCGGCGCGGTCAGCGCCGGCTGGACAGGCGGGAGGCGAGCTGCTTCAGCTTGCGCTGCGTCTCCGGCTTGGCCAGCTCGCGGCGGCCCCGGTCGACGAGTTGCTGCCCCTGCGGCGACCGGAGGAACCGGGTGAGCCGCTGCACCAGTGCTGACATGTCGTCCTCCTGTCGGTCGTCCTCCTCCATGTGTACCCTGCCCCGGCAAGCGCCAATCGTCCACTGTGGTCGATCGAGGGGTCCGACGGGTCGCCGCCGGCACGCCCCGCGCGGGACGCCTGCGGGCAACCGGGGTCACATCCCGGCGGAGAGGAAGGCGTCCACCACCTCCGCGGCCCGCCACTCGTGCTGGGCGTAGAGGTCCGGGTAGGCGGAGATCTGCACGGACTGGGCCGCGACCGTCAGCGGCAGGTCCTCCCAACCGGGGATCTCGGCGAGGGCGGCGAGGAACTGCCGGGTGGCGAACGCGGGGTCCATGAGCTGCCCCACCTCGCCCCAGCCGCTGCTGGCGCGCTGCTGGAACAGCCCGACGGAGTCGTGGTCCCAGCCGATGCCCTGGTGCGGATACTCCTGCGACTCGGGCAGCACCCCGCTGGCGACGTTGTAGAGGTTGCTCTCCTGCATCGCGGTGGCCACCGCGATGACCAGCCCGCGCCGGGGGAAGCCCAGCTCCCGGCCGGTGCGCACGATCACCTTCGCGTTCGCCATCTGCGCCCGGGTCAGGCCGGCCACCGGCGCGGGGTCGGCGGGCCGCTTCGGCGCGGCGCGCTTGCGGCTGGCCGACGGCGACGCGGTGGCCGACGGGGCGCTGGCCGCAGACGTGGGCGTGGGGCTCGCCGAGGGGGTGGGCGTCGGGCCGGGCGCGCGGTCCAGCGACCGCGAGGCGGCCTCGGCGGCGGCGCGGCGGGCGAGGTCCGCGTCGGCGGCGGGGGGCGCGCCCCGCCCGGTGCCCGCCGGCTCCTCCCGGGCCTGGGCCAGGGCGGCCAGGCCCAGGCAGCAGACCACTCCGGCGGCAACGGCCACCCCCGCCCGACGGCCCCGGCGGGGCGGCCCGACGCGGCCGGGGTCACCGGCCGCCGGCCGGTCCGCCGGCCCGTTCGGAACCGGGAGGTTACGCAGCCACCCGGAGGGGGTAGGAACCAGGCCAGCGAGGGAAGTGAGGGAAGTCCGGAGGCGCCCGGGGCGTGCGCCGCCGGCGATGGTGGTGGGTGGCCGTTCGGACGAGGGGGAAACGTCCGAACGGCCCGCCGCCGTGTCCGGGCCGCGCTGGTCGTCGAGGATGCCGTCGTCACGCATTCGACGAGGCTAGGCAGGTCATTCCGGGATAACCCAGGCCCTCAAGGTGGCCCTCGCCACACCGACGGGCCGGCGATGCGGACACCCGGGCGACCGCCGTCACGGCCCGGCGCGGACGGGACGGGCCGGACGAACCTCTGGTACGCATCGACGGGCGCACCGGGCGGCCGACAACGTCCCGAAACCCGGGCGACCCGCCCCCTCCCCGCCCACCCCGCCGATCGGCCGACCCCGCCTCACCCGTCCGACCCATCCCCGAGGGTGGCGGCAGGGCGGCCCGCCGAGTCGGGAGGGCAGCCGGGGACCGGGGCCGTTGCCTGATTGTGATCATGGATCGGGCGTGGGACCGCCCGACGCAGGAATGCACGAGGATGGCGGGTACGTTGCCCGAACCGGGAGCCGTGCGCGTCACGGTCCCGTACGCGCCAGCCCAGGGAGGTCCGCACCGGTGCTCGACCCACACGAGCTCTACGAGCTCTCCGACGATCTGCCCGAACTCGGACAGCCGGTCCTGCTCCAGGCCCTCACCGGCTTCGTCGACGCCGGAAGCGCCACCCGGCTGGCCCGTGAGCAGCTGTTCTCCTCCCTCGACGCCCGCCCCGTCGCCAGCTTCGACGTCGACCAGCTCTACGACTACCGGTCCCGGCGTCCCCCGATGACCTTCGTCGAGGACCACTGGGAGGAGTACGACGCCCCCAAGCTGGAGGTGCACCTGCTGCACGACGACGACGAGACCCCGTTCCTGCTGCTCAGCGGCCCCGAGCCGGACCTGCAGTGGGAGCGGTTCGTGGCCGCGGTCGGCGGGCTGGCCGCCCGACTCGACGTCCGGCTCACCGTCGGGCTCAACTCGATCCCGATGGCGGTGCCGCACACCCGCCCGACCGGGGTGACCGCGCACGCCACCCGCCGCGAGCTGATCTCCGGGTACGAGCCGTGGCTGCAGCGCGTCCAGGTCCCCGGCAGCGTGGGGCACCTGCTGGAGTTCCGCCTCGGCGAGCAGGGCCGCGACGCGCTCGGCTTCGCCGCCCACGTGCCGCACTACGTCGCCCAGGCCGAGTACCCGGCCGCCGCCGAGGTGCTGCTGGCAGCGGTGTCGCGCAGCACCGGCCTGCTGCTGCCCCGCGACGGCCTGCGCTCGGCCGCCGAGGTGGTGCGGGTGGAGATCGACCGGCAGGTCGCCCAGACCGAGGACGCCGCCGCCCTGGTCTCGGCCCTGGAGGAGCAGTACGACGCGTTCGCCCGGGGGCGGGGCGAGAAGAACCTGCTCGCCACCGAGGGCGGTCCGCTGCCGACCGCCGACGAGCTGGGGGCGGAGCTGGAGCGGTTCCTGGCCGAGCAGGGCCGGCCGGGCGACACCCCGGGCAGCTGACCGGGCGGCCGGGGCGGGGATGCGGCAGGCTGGAGGCATGCGCCTGGCGACCTGGAACGTGAACTCGGTGAAGGCCCGCCTGCCCCGGCTGCTCGACTGGCTGGCCACCACCGCCCCCGACGTCGTCTGCCTCCAGGAGACGAAGTGCCCGGACGGGGCGTTCCCGGTGGCCGAGGTCGGCGAGCTGGGCTACACGGTGGCCAGCCACAGCGACGGCCGGTGGAACGGGGTGGCGATCCTGTCCCGGGTCGGGCTGGCCGACGTGACGGTCGGCTTCCCCGGCGAGCCGGGCTTCCCCGAGCCGGAGGCCCGGGCCGTCTCGGCCACCTGCGACGGGCTGCGGGTCTGGTCCGTGTACGTGCCGAACGGCCGCGCTCCCGACGACCCGCACTACGCGTACAAGCTGGCCTGGTTCGCCGCCCTGCGCGACGCGCTGGAGCAGGAGCTGACCGGCGGGCTGCCGCTGGCCGTCTGCGGCGACTTCAACGTCGCCCCGACCGACGCCGACGTGTGGGACCCCGCCCTGTTCGTCACCTCCACCCACGTCACGCCGGCCGAGCGGGCCGCCCTCGCCGCCCTGCGCGACCTGGGGCTGGCCGACGTGGTGCCGACCCCGATGAAGGGGCCGCACCCGTTCACCTACTGGGACTACCGGGCCGGGATGTTCCACCAGAACAAGGGCATGCGCATCGACCTGGTCTACGCGTCCGCGCCGTTCGCCCGCGCGGTCCGGGCCGCGTACGTCGACCGGGAGGCCCGCAAGGGCAAGGGTCCCTCCGACCACGCCCCGATCGTGGTGGACGCCGACCTGGTCCCGGCGGTGGAGGCGTTCTGAGTAGGGTGGGTCCATGGCAGTCGTGAAGATCAACGCGATCGATGTCCCCGAGGGCGCGGGCGAGGAGCTGGAGCGGCGGTTCGCGGCGCGGGCCGGCGCGGTGGAGGGCTCCCCCGGCTTCCTCGGCTTCGAGCTGCTGCGCCCGGTCGGCGGCGAGACGCGCTACTTCGTCTACACGCGCTGGGAGTCGGAGGAGGCGTACCAGAACTGGGCGGCCGGGCCGGCGCGGGCCGCGCACGCGGGTGGCGCGGGCGGCGAGCAGCGACGCCCGGTCTCCACCGGCGCGACCCTGCTGGAGTTCGAGGTGGTCCAGCAGGTGCCGGCCGCCGACGGGCAGGGGTCCTGACCCCGGGTTCGACCCGTCACGGCACCGCCGGCGCGGCCGACCGCCAGCCCGCCCGGTGCAGCCGTTCGGCGCCGTCGAGCAGCAGGTCGAGGGCGAACTCGAACTCGAACTGCTCGTCGCAGCCCTGACCCACGGCCGCCAGGTCGCCCCCGGTGGCCGCGGTGGCGATGGCCAGGATGTGCGGGAACCGCCGCGCGAACTCGCGTGCCGTCGCCTCCTGCTCGTCCGGGGCGGGCGGTCGCGGAGCGGCCGGCTCGGGGGCGTTGAACAGCTCGGGGCTGAAGCCCCAGACCCGGTTGCCCAGGGCGTGCATGACGTGGTGGGTGAGGTCGGCGGAGAAGCCGCCGGCCAGGAACGCGCCGGCCAGCGAGTCGAGGTGGGCCAGGACGGTCGGCGTCCGGCTGGTGCGCGACTCGATGGCCTGCCGCGCCCAGGGGTGCCGGACCACCACCCGCCGCGCCGCGAGCACCCGCTGCCGCACCGCGCTCTTCCAGTGCAGGCCCGGGTCCGGCGGCGCGATCCCGGCGATGACGGTGTCCACCATCCCGTCGAGCAGTTCCTCCTTGTCGGCGACGTGCTTGTAGAGCGCCATCGGCACCACGCCCAGGTCCTGGGCGAGCCGCCGCATGCTCACCGCCGCGATTCCGGCCTCGTCGGCGAGCGAGACGGCCGCCCGTAGCACGCGTTCCCGGTTGAGCCGCTCGCGCGCACCCACGTCGAAGCCCGGCATGACAAGTCCTCCACGATCGCGCCCTTGACGGTGTACGTCGTACACCTTACCGTGGGCCGCGAAGGTGTACGACGTACACCTCGCCGCCGGGGAAGGGGAGGGTGGAGATGACCGCCAGCACGGGAACCACAGCCACACGGATGCGGGTGGGCTCGCCCGGGAGGAGGACGGCGCTGGTCGCGGGCGTGTTCTACCTGATCACCTTCCTCGCCTCGCTCCCCGCCGTGGCGCTCATCGACCCGGTGCTCAGCAACCCCGACTACATCGTCAGCGCCGGCAGCGACACCCGGGTGATCGCGGGCTGCCTGCTCGACCTCGTCAACGCCGTCGCCTGCGTGGGCACGGCCGTCGCGCTCTTCCCCGTGGTCAGGCGTCAGCACGAGGCCGCCGCGCTCGGCTTCGTCACCGCCCGCGTCCTCGAAGCCGCGATCATCGTCGTGGGCGTCGCGAGCCTGCTGGCGGTGGTGACGCTGCGGCAGCAGTTCACCTCCACGGCCGGCACCGACGCCCCCACCCTCGTCGCCGTCGGCGCGTCGCTCGTCGCGGTCCGCGACTGGACGTTCCTGCTCGGCCCCGGCCTCGTCCCCGCCGCCAACGCGCTGCTGCTCGGCTACCTGATGTACCGCTCCGCGCTCGTGCCCCGGATCATTCCCGTGCTCGGGCTCGTCGGGGCGCCCCTGCTCGTCGCCTCGGCCGTGGCCACCATGTTCGGGCTCAACGAGCAGGCGTCCGCGCTCTCGGCGGTGCTGACCATCCCGGTGGCCGCGTGGGAGCTGTCGCTCGGGGTCTGGCTGGTCGTCAAGGGCTTCCGGCCGGCCCCGATCCTCGCCGGACCCACCGCCTGACCGGCCCCACCCCACCGTTCCCAGCCCGGGCTATTTGCGTTGCCCACCCACGGGCCCGTGTCTACTGTGCGGGGATGCCCTCGCCACTGCTCACGGTGACCTTCGACGCGCACGACGCCGTTCGCCTGGCGCGGTTCTGGGCCGGCATGCTCGGCCGGGAGGTCACCGGGGACGCCCGTGGCGCGCTCCTCCCCGGCGACGACACCCAGCCCAGCCTCCGGTTCGTCCCGAGCCCCACCGAAAAGGCGGGAGCCAACCGCCTGCACCTGCACCTGACCAGCACCGACCCCGCCGACCAGCAGCGCCTGGTGACGACGGCACTGGGGCTCGGCGGCGGCCACCTCGACGTCGGGCAGCGCCCCGAGGAGGGGCACATCGTGCTGGCCGACCCCGAGGGCAACGAGTTCTGCGTGATCGAGCCGGGCAACCGCTTCCTCGCCGGGTGCGGCCTGCTCGGGGAGCTGGCCTGCGACGGCACCCGCGAGGTCGGCCTGTTCTGGAGCCGGGCGCTGGACTGGCCGCTGGTGTGGGACCAGGACGAGGAGACCGCCATCCAGTCACCGCACGGTGGCACGAAGGTCGCGTGGGGCGGCCCGCCCGTGGCCCCGAAGACGGCACGCAACCGGCAACGCTTCGACCTCGCCCCGCCCGCAGGCGACCAGCAGGCCGAGGTCGACCGGCTGGTCGCCCTCGGGGCGACCCGGCTGGAGACGGGCGCGGACGGTGCGGTCGTCCTGGCCGACCCCGACGGCAACGAGTTCACCCTGCCCGCCCCGCCTCGGTGATCAAGAGAAAGGCGGCAGAGTCGATCTCGGCGATGACGCAAACCTCTTGATCACCGCGGCTGTCGGGGGTCGGGGGGCAGGAGGGTGGCGAAGGCGATGACGTTGTCGGCGTAGCCCGTGCGGCCGCCGACCCACGCGCCGCCGCAGGTGATCAGCCGAAGCTCCGGCGGGCCGTCGTCGCCGTACACCCGGTCGGCGGGCAGCTCGTCCTTGCCGAAGTGCTCGACGGAGTCCACCGCGAAGACCGCCACGTCGCCGTCGGCGCGGGTCACCTCGATCCGGTCGCCGGCCCGCAGCCTGCCCAGGTCGTAGAAGACGGCCGGACCGTCGCGGGTGTCCACGTGGCCGACGATGACGGCCCGGCCCGGCTCGCCAGGGATCACGCTGCGGTCGTACCAGCCGGTCTCGGCGGCGGCGCTCAGCGGCGGCACGGCGATCGACCCGTCGGCCGCCTGCCCGACCGGGCCGACGGGCGCGGACACCCGGATCGCCGGCACCCGGAGGCTCACCGGTCGGCCCACGGCCGGCCGCGGCGCGTCGTCGACGGCGGCTGCCGCCCGTTCGGCCGGCCGGGTCGCCCACTCGAACGGCCCCGCCGCGCGGCCGAGGCCGGCGCCGGTGGCGAAGACGCCGAGCAGCACCAGGGCCACGGCCGCCGGCACCGACCAGGGCCGGCGGCGGCCGTCCAACCCGGTGGTGCGCGCGGACGCCGCGCCCGGGGCGGTCCGCGCGGACGCCACCGCCCGGACGGTACGCGCGGACGCCGCACGCGGGGCGGTACCTGCCGACGCCACGGCCGGCCTCAGCTGCGCTTTCCGCCGCGGCGGGACCGCGGTCGACGGGCCGTGGCCACGCCGATCGTCACCCCGGCCACGGTCAACGCCACGCCGCCCGGCAGCAGCAGCCCGTCGGTGGCGCCCCGGGCGGTGCCACCGAAGCCCGTGTTCGGCCCCCGGCTGGGATGGTGCGTCGGCGGGTACGTCGGATGGTGGGTCGGCTGGTAGGTCGGCTTGTGGGTGGGCGCGGGCGAGGGCTGCTTCTTGACCACCTGGAGCATCGTGGTGGCGGTCTCGCCGCCCCGGCATTCGAGCTTGACCCGGTAGTTGCCCGGCCAGATGCGCTCGCGGACCATCGGGGTGCCGGTGAGCAGGCCACGCTGCGGGTGCACGGCGACCCGGCCGAAGGCGTCGGAGACCACGATCGCCGGCACCGAGTTGTCGTGGCAGCTCGCCCGGATGCCCACGAGGTAGCCGGGCTGCACGGTGCTGGGGGTGACCTCGACGAAGACGAGCCAGCCGGGCTGCGAGCCGGGCTGCTGCCCACCGGCCGGGCCGGGCGGGCCGACCGGGGGCTCGGGGACGGGGGCGGCCACGGGGACGGCCTCGGGTGCCCCGGCGGCCCGCGCACCCGCCGCGAGCGGGCCGGCGAACGCGGCGACGGCGACGGCGAACGCGGCGCCGATCCGCGCGGCCAGCCCCGTGCCGGGGCCCGTGGCCGGTCCGGCGCACTGGTGCGTGGCTGCCCCCATGACCCCTCCGGCGCGGTAGTGCGTCGCCGGGCAGCGGCCCGCCCGGCCTGCCGTACGGGATGAATCTTCTCATCCCCGGTCGTACCTCACAGCCGATCCGGCGCGCTGGTCGCGTACGCTCGGACCGCTGTGACCTCCACCGAAGCGAACCCCGTCGCGACCGTGCCGCCGCACGCGTCGCGGATCCGCACCTTCCACCCCCGCCGGGGCCGGATGACCGGCCGCCAGCTCGACGCCCTCGACCGGCTCTGGTCGGCGCACGGCCTGACGGTCGCCGACGATCCCGCCGCCGCGCCCGTGGACCTGCCGGCGCTGTTCGGCCGCCGGGCCCCGATCGTGCTGGAGATCGGGTCGGGGATGGGGGACGCCACGGCCGCGATGGCCGCCGCCGACCCAGGCCGAGACTATCTGGCGGTCGAGGTGCACACGCCGGGAATCGCCAACCTGTTGGGGCTGGTGGAGCGCCTCGGGCTGGGCAACGTGCGGGTCGCCCGGGGCGACGCGCTGGACCTGGTCCGGGCGCTGCCCGACGGGTCGCTGGACGCGGTGCACGTCTTCTTCCCCGACCCGTGGCCCAAGTCGCGGCACCACAAGCGGCGGATCATCCAGCCTACGCACGTGGCGCTGCTGCGCTCCCGGCTGACGCCCGGCGGGACGCTGCACTGCGCCACCGACTGGGCCGAGTACGCGGAGTCGATGCGCGAGACGCTGACCGCCGACCCGGGGCTGGTGGACGTGCACGGCGGGTACGCCCCGCGCCCGGAGCACCGGCCGGTGACCAAGTTCGAGCGGCGCGCCCTGACGGCGGGCCGCCCGGTGTTCGACCTGGTCCACCGCCGCGCGTGAGGGTGCCGGCCGAGGCGCGGCGCGCGGCGCGTGCGGTGCAAGGAAGGGCCCTCTGTTAACGCATTCTGTTGTACAGGGGGCCCTTCCTAACACCCGGTTGGCGCGGAGGGGCCTGCGACAGGCACGATGGACGGGCTATGACGCTCACCGCCGCGCTGCCGACAAGCGCCGACCCCGACACCCTCTTCGACGCGTTCGCCAGCTGGGCGAAGGAGCGCGGCCTCGACCTCTACCCCCACCAGGAGGAGGCGGTCATCGAGATCGTCTCCGGCGCGAACGTGATCATGAACACGCCGACCGGCTCGGGCAAGAGCCTGGTCGCGATCGCCGCCCACTTCGCCGCGCTGGCCGACGACCGGACGACCTTCTACACCGCCCCGATCAAGGCCCTGGTGTCGGAGAAGTTCTTCGCCCTCTGCGAGGTCTTCGGCGCCGACAACGTCGGCATGCTCACCGGCGACGCCAGCGTCAACGCCGACGCCCCGATCATCTGCTGCACCGCCGAGGTGCTGGCCAACCTCGCGCTGCGCGAGGGCGCGCGGGCCGACGTCGGCCAGGTGGTCATGGACGAGTTCCACTTCTACGCCGAGCCGGACCGGGGCTGGGCGTGGCAGGTGCCGATCATCGAGCTGCCGCAGGCCCAGTTCGTGCTGATGTCGGCCACCCTCGGCGACACCAGCCGCTTCGTCGACGACCTGACCCGGCGCACCGGCCGGCCGACCGCCGTCGTGCGCTCGGCCGAGCGGCCGGTCCCGCTCCTCTTCTCGTACGCGATGACGCCGCTGCACGAGACCCTCGAGGAGCTGCTGGAGACCAAGCAGGCCCCGGTGTACGTCGTGCACTTCACCCAGGCCGCCGCCCTGGAGCGCGCCCAGGCGCTGATGAGCGTCAACGTCTGCACCCGGGCCGAGAAGGACATGATCGCCGAGGCGATCGGCCGGTTCCGGTTCACCTCCGGCTTCGGCAAGACGCTGTCGCGGCTGGTGCGGCACGGCATCGGCGTGCACCACGCCGGCATGCTGCCGAAGTACCGCCGGCTCGTGGAGACCCTCGCCCAGGCCGGCCTGCTCAAGGTCATCTGCGGCACGGACACCCTCGGCGTCGGCATCAACGTGCCCATCCGCACGGTGCTGTTCACCGGCCTGAGCAAGTACGACGGCGTGCGTACCCGGTTGTTGAAGGCCCGCGAGTTCCACCAGATCGCCGGCCGGGCCGGGCGGGCCGGCTTCGACACCCTCGGCCGGGTCGTCGTGCAGGCCCCCGAGCACGTCATCGAGAACGAGAAGGCCCTCGCCAAGGCCGGCGACGACCCGAAGAAGCGACGCAAGGTCGTGCGCAAGAAGCCGCCGGAGGGCTCGATCGGCTGGGGCCAGCCGACCTTCGACCGTCTCGTCGAGGCCGAGCCGGAGCCGCTGACGTCCAGCTTCCAGGTCAGCCATTCGATGCTGCTCAACGTCATCGGCCGCCCCGGCGACGCGTTCGCCGCGATGCGGCACCTGCTCACCGACAACCACGAGGACCGCGCCGCCCAGCGCCGGCACATCCGCCGGGCCATCGCCATCTACCGGGCGCTGCGGGCCGGCGGCGTGGTCGAGGAGCTGCCCGAGCCGGACGAGACCGGCCGCCGGGTGCGGCTCACCGTCGACCTCCAGCTCGACTTCGCGCTCAACCAGCCGCTGTCGCCGCTGGCGCTGGCCGCGATCGAGCTGCTCGACGCCGAGAGCCCGTCGTACGCCCTCGACGTGCTCAGCGTGATCGAATCGATCCTCGACGACCCGCGCCAGGTGCTGTCCGCGCAGCAGTTCAAGGCCCGCGGCGAGGCGGTCGCCGCGATGAAGGCCGAGGGCATCGAGTACGAGGCCCGCCTCGAACTGCTCGACGAGGTGACCCACCCGAAGCCCCTGGCGGAGCTGCTGGACGCCGCGTACGAGATGTACCGGCGGGGGCACCCGTGGGTCGCCGACCACCAGCTCTCCCCCAAGTCCGTCGTGCGGGACATGTACGAGCGGGCGATGACCTTCACCGAGTACGTGCAGTTCTACTCCCTCACCCGCTCCGAGGGCCTCGTGCTGCGCTACCTCGCCGACGCGTACAAGACGCTGCGGCAGACCGTGCCCGAGGACGCCAAGACCGAGGAGCTGATCGACCTCATCGAGTGGCTGCACGAGCTGGTCCGCCAGGTCGACTCCAGCCTCATCGACGAGTGGGAGCGGCTGAAGAACCCGTCGGACGTCGCCGAGGCCGCCGAGGCGCACGCCGCCCTCGACGACCGGCCGCCGGCGGTCACCCGCAACGCGCGGGCGTTCCGGGTGCTGGTGCGCAACGCGCTGTTCCGCCGGGTCGAGCTGGCCGCCCTGCGCCGCTGGGACCTGCTCGGCGAGCTGGACGCCGCCGACGGGTGGGACGCCGACGCGTGGGCCGACGCGCTGGAGCCGTACTTCGAGGCGTACGACTCGATCGGCACCGGGCCGGACGCCCGCGGCCCGGCGCTGCTGATGATCGAGCAGGGCCGGGAGCGGTGGACGGTCCGGCAGATCCTCGACGACCCCGACGGCGACCACGACTGGCGCATCAGCGCCGAGGTCGACCTGGCCGCCTCCGACGAGGTCGGCGCGGCCGTCGTCCGGATCACGGACGTCGGCCAGCTCTGACCGTGGGCATCCGGCGGGACCGAGGGCACGGCTGGTACCGGGGCGACTGCCACGTGCACTCGGCGCGCTCGCACGGTGCGGAGCTGACGCCGGAGCAGGTGGTGGCCGGTGCCCGTGCGGTCGGCCTGGACTTCATCGCGGTCACCGAGCACAACACGTCGGACACGCACGCCGCCTGGGGTCCGCTCGCCGGCGACGACCTGCTGGTGATCCTGGGCCAGGAGGTCACCACCCGGACCGGGCACTGGCTGGCGCTCGGCATCGCCCCCGGGCAGGTCGTCGACTGGCGGTACGGCGTCCGCGACGGGATGATCGACCGGCAGGTGGAGCAGGTGCACCGGGCCGGCGGGCTCTGCGTGGCGGCGCACCCCCACGCGCCGTACCCTTCCGGCGTCTTCGCGTACCCGTTCGACGGGTTCGACGCGGTGGAGGTGTGGAACGGGCGGTGGCGCTCGGACCTGCCCTGGAACGCCGACAACGAGGCGGCGCTGGCCGAGTGGGGCCGGGGCCTGGCCGCCGACATCCACGGCGGGCGGTGGCGGCCGGCGCTGGGCTGCAGCGACACGCACCTGGCGGGTCAGCTCGGGGTGCCGCACACCGTCGTGCTGGCCGAGGAGTCGACCACCGCCGCGATCCTCGCCGGCATCCGGGCCGGCCGGAGCTGGATCGCCGGGTCGGCCGCCGTCGAGCTGTCGCTCACCGCCGCCACCGGCGATGCCGGCGCCGGGATCGGCCAGCGGCTGGAGACCGGCGACGGGCCCATCGTCGTACGGGTGGACGTACGCGGCGTGCCGTCCGGCACCGTCACCTTCCACACCGACCGGGGCACCGTGCACCGCGTGCGCCTGCCCGACGGCGGCTCCGGTGCCCTGACCTGGCGCACCGACGCGGCGGATGCGATGTTCGTCCGGGTCGAGGTGCGCCATCCCGACGGGCAGATGGCCGCGCTCACCAACCCCGTCGTCCTGGGCGGCCCCTGACCACGAGGCGGGTTGCTCGGCAGCGCGACGACGGTTCCCGCCGGGCCGCGTACGCGACAGAGCCGGTAGCCGTCCTCGCGCCCCTCGGCGCCACCTACGCCCCGCGCCGGTACCGGCCGGGGGCGGTGCCGTGCTGGCGCTTGAACGCGGTGGCGAAGGCGAACTCGGACGCGTAGCCGACCTGGGCGGCGATGGCGCGCAGCGGCGCGTCGGACTCGCGGAGCAGTCGGGCGGCGGTGGTCATCCGCCACCAGGTCAGGTAGGTCAGCGGCGGCTGCCCGAGCCGGGTGGCGAAGCGGCGGGCGAAGGGTGCCCGGGACAGTCCGGCCTCGGCGGCGAGTGTCGCGACGGTCCACGGCCGCGCCGCGTCACGGTGGATGGCCTGCAGCGCGGCGAGGGTGACCGGGTCGTTGAGCGCCGCCGCCCAACCGGCGGTGGTGACCGATGAGCGCTGCTCGTCGAGCCAGGCGCGCAGGATGTGGAGCAGCAGTGTGTCCAGCAGCGCCGGAACGACGGCGTCCGTGCCTAGGCGGGGTCGTTCCAACTCGGCGGCGAGCAGGTCCACGGTGGCGCGCAGTGCGGGGTGCCTGCCGAGGTGCGCGGGGAGGTGGACGAGTTCGGGCAGGTCCTCAAGGAGCGGATGGGTCCGGGCCGGGTCGAGTTCGTACGCGCCGCAGAGCGTCACGGTGGCCGGACTGTCGGTGCCGGTGGGGCCGCCGGCGGTGCTGGTGGCGTAGCTCTGGAGCGGCTGCGGGTCGTCCGGGTGGCAGGCTGGAGCCGTCGGCCGGGTCGACGGGCTGTCGGCCAGCGTGTGTCCGCGTCCGTGGGGGCGGAACACGACGTCCCCGGCGGCCAGCGGCACCGGGTCGCTGCCGGGCAGGACGAGCCAGCACGGCCCCTGCAGAACGATCTGGAAGCCGGCGGCTCCCGGCACGGGCGCGAAGTGTTGCGCAAACGGCGCGTGCCAGGCCACACGTGCCGAGCGCGGTCGACCGGTCCGCAGCACCGTGATCACGTCGCTGAGCACGTCCATGCGGCACAGTATCGCCGTCGAGACGGTCTAACATGAATCGAGGATCGCCAAGCATGGGTAGTCTTCCGGGACCGCCATAGATTCGACGGGTGCAGGCGATGCGAATTCACGAGTACGGCGACGCGTCCGTCATCCGCCAGGATGACGTCCCCCGACCGGTGCCCGGCCGGGGCGAGGTGTTGATCCACGTCGCCGCGACCTCCTTCAACCCGTCCGAGATCGGGCTACGGCGTGGGCTGCTGCGCACAGTATCCGCGCCGGACCTGCCGTTCACGCTGGGCGCAGAGGTTGCCGGCACCGTCGTCGAGGTCGGCGACGGCGGGCACAGCCTCGCCGTCGGCGACCGGGTCATCGGTCGCGTCGGCGGCGCCGCAGCCGAGTACGTCACCGCCAGAGCCGACACCGTCGTCGCGGCACCCACCGCCATCCCGTTGACGCACGCCGCCGCCATCCCCGTCGCGGGTGTCACGGCCTGGCAGGCGGTGTTCGAGCACGCGGGCCTCACGTCCGGGCAGCGGGTGCTCGTCAACGGGGCGGGCGGTGGTGTCGGCGGGTTCGCCGTCCAGCTTGCCAAGCACGCCGGGGCCCATGTCGTCGCGACGGCCAGCCCGCGCAGCGCCGAGGCGGTCAGCCGGTTCGGCGCCGACCAGATCGTCGACTACACGGCCATCCGCCTGGCCGACGCCGTGGACGGCCCGGTCGACGCGATCCTCAACCTCGTCGTGGTGGACGCGAGGCAGGCGGCGGCTCTGGCGCGGTTGGTTCGGCCGGGTGGCGTTGTCGTGTCCGCCACGGCCCCGGTCGAGGTGCCCACGGGTTCCCCGGTGCGCGCAGTGCGCTTCGTGGCGCGCAACGACGTCGGCGACCTCGCCGCACTGGTCAGGCTCGTCGATGCCGGCACCGTCCGGGTCGACGTCGCCGCGTCGCGTCCGCTCGACGAACTGGCCTCGGTGCATCGCGACGCCGAGTCCGGCCGCATCCGCGGCAAGATCATCCTTGTGCCGAGTCCCGGCCCGCCCGTCGTCTGATCGGACCGGTCAACCAACGGCGACCAACCCTGTTTTCCCCTGGGCGATGTCAGACCCGTCGATTAGAATGTATGTACTAAACCAAGCCCTGACCTGGGAGGACTTCCGTGACCGCGCCCACCTCCAGCACCCTCCCGCCCTACGCCACCCTCCTCGGCTTCACCCGGTACGTCGACCGCACCGGGCCCACCAAGGCAAGCTTCGTCGGGGGCCTGCGCAAGCAGCGGGCCAGCAAGCACGGCTTCAACCCGCACGGTCAGTTCGTCAAGGCGCTCAAGGCCGACGTCGCGTTCCACACCGGCGGCACCCACCTGGCGCAGGTGGCCGACGCGGTCAAGCCGCGCTGGCAGCCGCTCTACCGGGCGCTCGTGCCGGGCGCGACGGCCTGGCTGCACTCCCTCGGCGAGCCGACGGGCGTCGACCTGGCGCAGACGCGTGACGCCCTGGCCATGCTCGGCGACCTGCCGGTGAAGATCAATCCGCACTTCGGCATCCGGCACGCCGCCGACGGCCGCGCCGAGGCCGTCCGCCTGCACTTCGACGAGACCCCGCCCAGCGAGGAGGCGGCCCTGGCCACCCTGCACCTGATGGCCCGGCACATGGACGCGGTCCTGCCGCACGCCGCGCCCGTCCTGGTCGACGTGCGGCGGGGCGTGGCGCACCGGATGCCCGACGGCGTCAAGCCCCAGCAGGTCGAGCAGTGGCTGGCCGGCGAGGCGGCGGCGTTCCGCGCGATCTGGTCCACCGCCGCCTGACCCACCCGCCGCCCGGCCGAAGTCCGATCACGCCACCTCCCACAGCGTCGAGGGAGGTGGCGCGATCGCGCATGGAGACCAACGGCGAGCGGCACGGATGCGGCGGGCCGGCGCCGAAATCGAGGCCGGGCGGGGGTCAGGCCGCCGGGACGTACTTCTCCAGGTCGTCGATGATCTTGTTGGCGGCGCCGACGCCGATCCCGGTCATCCAGGTCTCGTCGGAGACCACGTGCGCCCGGCCCGCCTTGACCGCCGACAGCCCCTTCCACAGGGTGCCGCCGGTGACGGTGGCCTGCTCGGCGGCGGCCTTCTCGCCGTACGCGGTCACGAAGATGACGTCGGCGTCGACCTCGTTGACCCGCTCGGCGCTGACCAGGTCGAACCGCTTGTCCTCCTTGCCGGCGAGCTGCTGCCGCTCGGGGCGGCCGAGGCCGGTGTCGCCGACGACGATGCCGGAGAACGAGTCCGGCCCGTACACCCGGATCGCGCCGGGGATGAAGCGCACGATGGAGACGGTGCGGTCGGCGGCGTCGCCGAGCTTCGCGCCGAAGTCCTTCGCCCGCTTCTCGTACGCGGCCAGCAGGTCCTTGGCCTGCTGCTCCTTACCCAGGGCCTGGCCGTCGAGGAGGAAGTTCTCCTTCCAGGTGATGCCCACCTTCTCGGTGAACACGGTCGGCGCGATGGCCGCCAGCTCGTCGTAGAACTTCTCCTGGCGGAACTTGCTGCCCAGGATCAGGTCGGGCTTGAGGGCGTTGATCGCCTCCAGGTCGGGTTCGGTGAGCACCCCGACCTCCTTGATGCCGGTCAGCTTCTCCTCGCCGAAGTAGGTGGGCCAGCTCCTCGCCTCGCCGGCGGTCGCCGCGCCGACGGGTGTGACCCCGAGTGAGAGCGCTGTGTCGATCTTGTCGGTGTCGAGGACGACGACCCGCTTGGGCTCGGCGGGCACCTTGGTGGTGCCCATGGCGTGGGTGATCTCCCGGGTCTGTCCGGTGGCGGTGTCGGCGACGGGGTCGCTCTCACCGCAGGCGGTGAGCCCGACGCCGAGGGCGACGGCCGCGGTGAGCACGGCGGCGAGACGACGCATGGTGGGGTTCCTTTCGAGGGGTTCAGCCGGCCGAAGGCCGATCCGAGGGGTTCAGCCGGCCGACGGGCCGGCGGCAGAGGCGACGGAGGAGGCAGCGGAGGCGGAAGCCGCCGGGGCGGGGGCGGGAACGGCGGCCGGGGAGGGGGTGGTGAGGGCGGGCACGACCAGGGGCGCGCCGCTCACCGGGCAGGGCACCACCACGCAGTCGAGCCCGAAGACGTCGCGGACCAGCGCGGCGGTGAGGATCTCCCGGGGCGGGCCGGCGGCGACCACCGCCCCGGCGCGCATGGCGACGAGGTGGTCGGCGTAGCGGGCGGCCTGGTTGAGATCGTGCAGCACGGCGACGACGGTGCGGCCCCGTTCGGCGCGCAGCCGGTGCAGCAGGTCCAGCACCTCCACCTGGTGGGCCAGGTCGAGGAAGGTGGTCGGCTCGTCCAGCAGCAGCGCCTCGGTGTCCTGGGCGAGGGTCATCGCGATCCAGACCCGCTGCCGCTGGCCGCCGGAGAGGGTGTCCACCGGGCGGTCGGCGAGACCGGCCACGTCGGCGAGGGCCATCGCCTCGTCGACGGCGGCGCTGTCGGCCGCCGACCACTGCCGCCACCACCGCTGGTACGGCTGCCGCCCCCGGCCGACCAGGTCGGCGACCGTCACGCCCTCGGGCACCAGCGGGCTCTGCGGCAGCACCCCGAGCCGCCGGGCGACCTCCCGCGTCGGCAGGTCCCGGATGGCGGTGCCGTCGAGCAGCACGGTGCCCGAGCGCGGGGTCAGCAGCCGCGCCATGGTGCGCAGCAGGGTGGACTTGCCGCAGGCGTTCGGCCCGACGATGACGGTGAACGCCCCGGCGGGCAGCGTCACGTCGAGGCCGTCCAGGACGGTCCGCTCGTCGTAGCCGACGACCAGGTCGCGGGTGGAGAGCATCGCGGCTCCTCGGGAGGGGTCGGCGGGGTCCGGCGCGCCGGAAAGGGTGTGCGGGGCGGCGGGCGCGGGGGTCGTCACGACGCCCTCCGCCGGCCGCGCAGCAGCAGGAACATCAGGTACGGTCCGCCGATCGCGGCGGTCAGCACGCCCGCCGGGAGCTGGGTGGGCGCGAACAGCCGGCGGCCGGCGAGGTCGGCGAGGACCAGCAGCAACGCCCCGAGCAGGGCGGAGCACAGCAGCGGGGGCCGCTCGGCGCGGACCAGCCGGCGGGCCAGTTGCGGGGCGACGAGGGCGACGAAGTCGACGGCGCCGACCTGCGCGGTGACCATCGCGGCGGCGAGCACGCCGGTGCCGGCCAGGGTGACCCGGCGGGCCACGGGGCGCACCCCGATGCCCCGGGCCGTGTCGTCGTCCAGGGCGGTGCTGCCCAGCGCCCAGCCGGCCCAGAGCAGCACCGGCAGCAGCGCCAGCAGGGTCGCGGCGATCCAGGCCGCCTCGGTCCAGCCCTTGCCGGCGAGGGTGCCGAGCAGCCAGATCTGGGCGCGCAGCCCGTCGATCGGGTCGGCGGTCAGCAGGACCACCTCGATGAGCGCCCGCAGGCCGAAGGCGACCGCCACCCCGGCGAGCACGAAGCGCTGGGCGGCCAGCCCGTGCCGGGCGCCGAGGGCGAACACCGCGACGGCGGCGGCCAGGCCGCCGAGCAGCGCCGCCGGGGCGACCAGCACGGCGGCGGCCCCGCTGGTGAGGGCCACCGTCGCGGCGAGCCCGGCGCCCTGGGTGATGCCGATGACGTCGGGGCTGGCCAGCGGGTTGCGGGCCACGCTCTGGATCAGCGTGCCGGCGACGCCGAACGCCGCGCCGGCCACCGCCGCGAGCACCAGCCGGGGCAGCCGCAGGTCGAGCACCACCAGGTCGTACGGGGTGCCCGCGCCGGCGAGCGCGCGCAGCACGTCGGGCGTGGCGACGTACGGGGTGCCGAGGGAGAGGCTGAGCAGCCCCGCGGCGACGAGCAGCCCGACCAGCGCGGCGGCGACCAGCACGGGGCGGCGGCGCACCGGCACCCGCAGCGGGCCGAGCCGCAGCAGCGACCGGCCGGCGGGGGCGACACGTCCACCGGTGGGGGCGAGCACGTTCACGCGGTCACCACCCGGGCACGGCGCACCAGGAAGGCCAGCAGGGGCGCGCCGACCAGCGCGGTCACCACCCCGGCGGGCACCTCGCCGGGCGGGGCGACGAGCCGGCCCGCCACGTCGGCGCCGAGCAGCAGGGCCGGCCCGAGCAGCGCGGCGACGGCGAGGGTCCACCGGTGGTCCGCGCCGACCAGGGCGCGGGCCAGGTGCGGCACGGCCAGTCCGACGAACGCGATCGGCCCGGCCGCCGCCACGGCCGCGCCGGTGAGCAGCACCCCGGCCGCGCCGCCGCCGAGACGGACCAGCCCGACGCGGTGGCCCAGGCCCCGGGCCATGTCGTCGCCGAGGGCGAGCGCGTCGAGTCCCCGGGCGACCAGGGCGGCCAGCAGCAGCCCGGCGAGGACGAACGGCAGCACCTGCCCGGCGACCCCGACGCCCCGGCCGGTCAGCCCGCCGACCACCCAGAACCGGTACTCCTCGAAGGTGCGGGCGTCGATGCTGAGCAGCGCGTACACGAGGGCCCCGAGACTGGCGTCGAGCGCCGCGCCGGTCAGCGCGAGGGTGACCGGCGACGCGCCGTCGCGGGCCCGGTTGGCGACGGCGAAGACCGCCAGGCCGGCCAGGAGCGCCCCGGCGATGCCGAACCAGACGTACCCGGCGAGGGTGCCGACGCCGAAGACGGCGATGGCGAGGACCACGCCGAACGACGCGCCCGCGCTGATGCCGAGGATGCGCGGCTCGGCGAGCGGGTTGCGGGTCAGCGCCTGGAACAGCACCCCGGCCACGGCGAGCGCGAGCCCGACGAGCAGGCCGAGGGCGGTGCGGGGCAGCCGCAGCTCGCGGACGATGGTGGTGGCGTCGCCGCCGTCGGGGGCGACCAGCGCGTGCCAGACCGCGCCGGGGGCGAGCGGGCGGCTGCCGAGGGCGAAGCTGGCGAGCACGGCGAGGGCGAGCACGGCCGCCGCGCCGAGGGTGACGGCAGCCCGGCGGCCCAGTCCCCGGGTCGTCGGTGTGCCGGCCCGGATCGGCCGCGCGGCGACGGTGGTCACGAATCTCCCTCGACTTAGGTACGCCTTACCTTAAACCCAAGGAGGCGGGTCACCCTAACCGGCGACCGTCGATCGGATCCGTCGCCACCCCCGCTGAGCAGGGCGGCCGTGCCGCGCTCGCCACGCCGAGGGGCGGTGCTAGTCGACCTCGGGTGCCGGCGCGGCCTTGACGCGGGCCACCACGTACCGGTCGAAGACGTCGGACAAGGCGAGCGTGAACTGCGGACTGAGGTGGTGCCGATCGATGTACACCAGCGTGTCGCGGATGATCGGCGGGCACTCCTGCGGCGAGCACAGGTAGTCGTTGAGGTCCAGCACCTCCCGCCCCTTGCCGCGCACCAGTGCGGCCTCCGCCCGACCGAAGCCGTCGTTGACAGCGGGGTTCCGGGGGAAGGCGCAGGACAGCGCATCGGAGAGCCGGGCCGACAAGCAGGTCGGGATGTCCGCATCGGCGTACGGGGTGTCCGCCAGAACGGTCAGGTGCGGCACGGAGGAGAGCCGGTCCAGGGTCTTCCCCAAGCCATTCAGCCACTCGGCCTGCGGGATGGGTGGATCGTAGGTGGCGTTCGTGCTGTTGGTGGTGATCACCAGATCGGGCTTCTCCCTGTCGATCCGGTCCAACACGCGCGAACGCCATTCGGCGCACTCGTGGTACTCCCGCTTGAGCACCATGCTCATCTTTCGCACGCTGGCGCTCGGGCACCCCGACTTCGTCAACGACACGAGGCGAAAGCCGTGCCGCTCAGCCACCGCCCGCAGCGGCGGAAACCACTGGGCGGCGTGCGAGTCACCGAGCAGGACCAGCGTGATGTCGGAATCGGGCCTGCCGTACACGCAGTCATGCACGACCACGTCCGGGGTACCGGCATGGCAGCCGTCGGAGAAGACGGCAGGAAAGTCCCTTCCGGCGGTCGCCAGCGACGGGGCCAGGTTGCTCGGGACGTAGCCGGTCCAGTCGGCCTTCCCGAACGTCGCACCGGCGATCGGCTCGGCCCGACGGTCGACGTGAAGGGTCGGTGGAATCGCGAGCACCACGACAAGGCCGGCGGCGACGAGGGTGCCGGCCGCACCGGCGGTCAGCGCCCACCACGGACGGGCAGCGAGCCACCCCTGGCGGCGTACCGGGTTCTCCACCAGGTGGTAGGTCAGCCACGCCGCGAGCACGGTTCCGGCGACCACGGCAGCCCGCGCCGGCCCGGACAGTGAACCACCACGCACGCCCCCGGTCAGGACCAGCAGGGGCCAGTGCCAGAGATAGATCGAGTACGACAGCCGACCGACGAAGGTCAGCGGTGGGCTACCGAGTAGCGCCTGCAACCGGCCACGACGGCCCTCGCCGGCGCAGATGACCAGGGCGGCACCGACGACCGGCACCGCGGCGGCCCAGCCGGGGAAGGCGACGGCATCCACCAGCAGCGCCGGCACTGCGAGGACGAGCAGGAGGCCACCCCACCCGAGGGCCTGCGCCAGCGCCGCCGGCCAGGATCGCACGTGGCCGGCGAGGAGCGCGACCAGACCGCCGAGGGCCAACTCCCAGGCGCGGGTGGGCAGTCCGAAGAACGCCCACGGCTGAGCGAACGACGTGACGACGACGCACAACGCGAAGGACGACACGAGCACCCCGCCGACGACCAGCCTGGATGCCCGCACCACACCGAGCCGGCCCAGCACGAGGCAGCCGCCGACGAGCAGGGCCGGCCAGATGAGGTAGAACTGCTCCTCCACGGCCAGGGACCAGTACTGCTGGTACGGCGACGCACCGGAGTGGTCGTTCAGGTAGTCCGTGCTCTGGTGCGCGAACCAGTAGTTGGAGAGGTAACCCAGCGTGGCGAGGCCGTCCTGCCGTACGTCGGCCAACTCCAGCGGGGGCACGACGAACCTCGCCAGGCCGAAGGTGGCGACCGCCACCAGAATCGAGGCGGGCAGCAGCCGGCGGACGCGGCGGGCATAGAACCGGCGCACGTCCACGCGGCCGGTCGACTGCCGCTCCCGGACCAACAGCCCGGTGATCAGGTAGCCGGAGATCACGAAGAACGTGTCGACTCCGACAAAACCCGCATCGAATCCCGGCGCTCCCACGTGGTAGAGGACGACGAGAGTGATCGCGAGGGCCCGAACACCCTCTATGTCAGGGCGAAAGGACGAGGCCCGGGGCGCGGAAGGCGAGCGGAAGTTCGATTCCTTTTCGATCAGCAGCACGTTCTTCCTAACGACCGACGGGCGCGTCCCGAAATCCGAGGATCAGATCGGTCGAAGGACCGACTCAGACGGATCCCCGGTGGTTCCTCCTCCTGTCGAGCGGCACCGTCGCGGGGCAGGGCCACGGCCGCCGTCGCGCCCCCGCCCCCGCCGCCCCGCCACGTCCGCAGGAGTCGGCCGGTCAGCCCGCGGCCCCCGTGCGCCGGGAGGAACCGTCCCCGCCCTCGGCGGCACCGGACGGCAGCACCTCGATGGGGCGCATCATCTCGTTGTCCTCGTGCTCCAGCAGGTGGCAGTGCCAGACGTAGCGTCCCGGCAGGTCGAAGCGGACCTTGATCCGGGTCAACTGCCCCGGGTACGCGACCACGGTGTCGTGGAAGCCGCGCTCCGCGGGGCCGGGCGGGGTGCGGCCGTCGTGCCCCCGACCGAGCACCTGGAACTGCACCTGGTGGACGTGGATGGGGTGGGCGTCCTCGGTGCAGTTGCGCAACTCCCACTCCTCGGTGACGCCGAGGGCGGGGGTCTCGGTCACCGGCGCGTCCCAGCC
The DNA here is from genome assembly GCF_054052245.1 of Micromonospora sp. PTRAS2. Classification (NCBI taxonomy): domain Bacteria; kingdom Bacillati; phylum Actinomycetota; class Actinomycetes; order Micromonosporales; family Micromonosporaceae; genus Micromonospora; species Micromonospora sp. PTRAS2. The sequence goes on along the minus strand of NZ_JBSWBU010000005.1, from coordinate 296,381 downwards.
CAGCGGCACCGGCCGGCCGCTGGCGGCGACGACGCCCAGCAGGGCACGTACCGGGCCGGCCGAGGACTCCTGCTCGTTGAGCGAGAGCCGCCGGACGACCCGGGCGGCGGGCAGCGGGGCGCACTCCGGCAGGGACAGCTGCCCGGGCGGCACGCTGGCATCGGCGCCGGCCCGGTCGCCCACCACGAACTTGAGCACCTGCCCGGTCGTCCGCGGGTCGGCCGGGGGGAAGTCCGTCCCCGGCGCGCCGCCGCCGAACGGCTCGTCGGGGCCCTCGTTGACCAGGTACAGCTCGGTGCCGGCCGGCACGTCGGTGAAGTCGACCACGACGTCGGCCCGCTGGCCGTTGGCGAGCAGGATCCGGGGCGCGGCCACGGGCTCGGGCAGGAACCCGCCGTCGCTGCCGACCTGCCACAGCGGCAGCGCCGGTCGGGCCGGGCGGCGGGTCGGGTGGTCGGTGACCGACAGCATCAGGAACCGGGCGTTGCAGCCGTTGAGCAGCCGGAACCGGTAGCGCCGCCGCTGCACCCGCAGCACCGGCCAGGCCGCGCCGTTGACCACCATGGTGGCGGCGAAGAACTCGGGGTTCCAGATCGGCGGCACGTCGGTCCCCGGCAGGTACGGGCCGGGGTAGTCGTCGAAGTCGGCGCGGCTCTCGGGATACCAGAGCGAGCCGTCGGGGCGGAAGGTGCGGTCCTGGATCAGCAGCGGCAGGTCGTACGACGCCTGCTCCGGCAGCGAGCCGGGCAGCGCCCCGGACGGCAGGTCGTCGGGGCCGCCGCTGAGCCGGTAGAAGCCGGCCAGCCCGGCGTAGAGGTTCACCCGGGTCATGCCCAGGGTGTGGTCGTGGTACCAGAGGGTCGTCGGGCGCTGGTCGTTGGCGTACTCCATGCTGGTTGTGCCGGGGGCGCAGCGGACGCCGGTCCGCTCGGCTGCCAGGTCCCGGAACTCGCTGTAGGCCGAGCCGCCGTCGGCGCACCCGGCGGGCAGGTCCCGGGCCACGGGGAGGAACCACGCCTCGGGGTGGCCGTCGCTCTCCTGCCGGTTGTGCCCTCCGTGCACGTGCACGACGGTCGGGACGGGTCCCCGGTACGGGCCGGGGGTGCTGGTGAAGTGCGGCCGGTGGTCCCGGCCGTCGACGCCGCCGGTCGGGTTGGCCCAGTGCAGCGTCGGGTCGACCGGCAGCAGGTGCGGCAGGTAGCGGCCCCGCTCGTCGACGAGCTGGTTGCACCAGGTCACCCGGACCGGGCGGCCGACGGTGGCGGCGATGGTGGGGCCGGGGTAGGCGAAGCTGCGCGGGTGGGCGGGCGAGCCGAAGCCCCAGACCGTCGTGGCCGGCAGCCCGGCCGGGAGGACCTGCTGACGGAACTGGCGGACGGCGACCACGTACTCGTCGACGCCGCCGCTGGTGCGGGAGGCGGGCATGGTCGTCGGCACGGGCAGCGGGGTGACGTACTTGGGCACGGCACGGGGGTCGATCAGGGCGGTCGGGGCGGTCGGGGCGCCGGCTGCGGTGCGACCGGCGGGCAGCAGCAGGGCCGCGCCGCCGGCCGCACCGGCGGCGATGAGTCGTCTACGGGTCACCATGCCGCGAGGCTAGAACGAGCATTGCTCACCAAAGTGCCGAAACGGCGTCGTTACTCCTTTATGAGGACGAAACGGTTTCTAACGGTCAGCGACCCTACTCGCCGGGAGCAGCTCGGCGACCGGCACGGCGCGCAGCGCGTCCGCCGGGCCGACGATGACCCGGATCGACGGGAAGTAGTCCCGCAGCACCTGCTGGCACGGGCCGCAGGGGGTCAGGACGTCCCGACCCCGGTCGCCCACCGCCACGATGGTCTCCAGCTCCGTCTCCCCCTGGGTGGCGGCGGCCCCGATCACCACCACCTCGGCGCACGGCCCGCCGGTGACGTGGTGGACGTTCACGCCGGTGAACACCCGGCCGGCGGCGGTACGCGCGGCCGCGGCGACGGTGTGCCGGTCGCTGCGGCAGCGCAGCTTCGCCACGGCCGTGGCCGCCTGCACCAGCGCCCGGTCGGTGTCTCGCATGCTCATCCCAGGCCCCCGTGGTCGGCGTCGATCGGCGGTCAACTCTAGACGGCGGCCGCCCCGGCGGCAGCCCTGGCGACCGGTAACCCGGGGGCGGTCCGGCACGCGGCTGCCTATCCTTGGCGACGACATGCAGAATCCAGCCGCTCCCGCCGCAGCCGCCGGGCCCACCGCCGCCGCCGAGCCCACCGACGGGCCCGCCGCGTCCCACAGCCTCCGCGAGCTGCACCGCCGCCTGCCCGCCCTGATGTTCCGCGACCAGCGCCGGCTGCAGCGGCGCCTCGACGGGGTGCGCCGGCTGCGCGACCCGCAGCGGCGCGAGGCCGCGCTGGCCGAGATCACCGCCGACTTCGCCCGGGCCGAGCAGCGGCTCGCCGACCGCCGGGCGGCGGTGCCCCGGATCACGTACCCGGCGGGGCTGCCGGTCAGCGAGCGCAAGGACGATCTGGCGGCCGCGATCCGGGACCACCAGGTGGTGATCGTGGCCGGCGAGACCGGCTCCGGCAAGACGACCCAGCTCCCCAAGATCTGCCTGGAGCTGGGGCGCGGCGTGCACGGGCTGATCGGGCACACCCAGCCCCGGCGGCTGGCCGCCCGCACGGTCGCCGACCGCATCGCCGAGGAGCTCGGCACCGAGCTGGGCGACGTGGTCGGCTACAAGGTCCGCTTCACCGACCAGGTGAGCGACCGCAGCCTGGTCAAGCTGATGACCGACGGCATCCTGCTCGCCGAGCTGCAGACCGACCGGATGCTGCGCCAGTACGACACGCTGATCATCGACGAGGCGCACGAGCGCAGCCTCAACATCGACTTCATCCTCGGCTACCTGCGCCAGCTCCTCCCCCGCCGCCCCGACCTCAAGGTGGTCATCACCTCGGCGACGATCGAGACCGACCGGTTCGCCAGGCACTTCGCCGACGCCGAGGGCCGGCCCGCGCCGGTGGTCGAGGTGTCCGGGCGCACGTACCCGGTCGAGGTCCGCTACCGGCCGCTGGTCGAGGTCAGCGAGAGCGAGGACGACTCCGGCGACGACGAGGAGAACGTCCGCGACCAGATCCAGGCCATCGGCGACGCCGTCGAGGAGCTGGCCGCCGAGGGGCCGGGCGACGTCCTGGTCTTCCTCTCCGGCGAGCGCGAGATCCGGGACACCGCCGACGCGCTGGGCAAGCTGGTGCAGTCCAAGCGGTCGCTGCTGGGCACCGAGATCCTGCCCCTGTACGCGCGGCTGTCGGCCGCCGAGCAGCACCGGGTGTTCGCCCCGCACACCGCGCGGCGGGTGGTGCTCGCCACCAACGTCGCGGAGACCTCACTGACCGTGCCCGGCATCAAGTACGTGGTGGACCCGGGCACCGCCCGGATCTCCCGCTACTCCAGCCGGCTGAAGGTGCAGCGGCTGCCCATCGAGCCCGTGTCGCAGGCGTCGGCCAACCAGCGCAAGGGCCGCTGCGGGCGCACCTCGGACGGCATCTGCATCCGCCTCTACGACGAGTCCGACTTCGACTCCCGCCCCGAGTTCACCGACCCGGAGATCCTGCGCACCAACCTCGCCTCCGTCATCCTCCAGATGACCTCGATCGGGCTGGGCGACGTGGCGGCGTTCCCGTTCATCGACCCGCCGGACCGGCGCAACATCGCCGACGGGGTCAACCTGCTGCACGAGCTTGGCGCGCTCGACCCGACCGAGACCGACCCGGCGAAGCGGCTCACCCCGCTGGGCAGGCGCCTGGCGCAGCTTCCCGTCGACCCCCGGCTCGCCCGGATGGTGATCGAGGGCGAGCGCAACGGCTGCGCCACCGAGGTCGTCGTCATCGCCGCCGCGCTGTCCATCCAGGACCCGCGCGAGCGGCCGGCCGAGAAGCAGGCCCAGGCCGACCAGGCGCACGCGAGGTTCGCCGACTCCGAGTCGGACTTCGTCGCGTACCTGAACCTGTGGCGGCACCTGCGCGAACAGCAGCGGGAGCTGTCCTCCAGCGCGTTCCGCCGGATGTGCCGGGCCGAATACCTCAACTACCTGCGGGTGCGCGAGTGGCAGGACATCGTCAGCCAGGTGCGCCAGGTGCTGCGTACGGCGGAGAAGGGTGACGGCCGGCGCGGGGCCGGCGCGGACCTGCCGGAGGAGATCGACACCCCGAAGGTGCACCAGTCGCTGCTGCCGGGCCTGCTGTCGCACATCGGGCTGAAGGACCCGCAGAAGCACGAGTACCTCGGGGCGCGGGGGGCGAAGTTCGCCCTGTTCCCCGGGTCGGCGCTGTTCAAGAAAGCGCCGCGCTGGGTGATGGCCGCCGAGCTGGTGGAGACGTCCCGGCTGTGGGGGCGGGTCGCCGGCCGCGTCGAACCGGAGTGGGTCGAGCCCCTCGCGCAACACCTGGTCAAGCGCAGCTACAGCGAGCCGCACTGGGAGAAGAAGCAGGCGGCGGTGCTGGCCTACGAGAAGGTCACCCTGTACGGCGTCCCGCTGGTCACCGCCCGGAAGGTCAACTTCGGGCGGATCGACCCGGCGCTGTCGCGCGAGCTGTTCATCCGGCACGCCCTGGTGGAGGGCGACTGGTCCACCCACCACCAGTTCTGGCGGGACAACCAGAAGCTGCTCACCGAGATCGAGGAGCTGGAGAACCGGGCCCGGCGGCGGGACATCCTCGTCGACGACGAGACGATCTTCGCCTTCTACGACGAGCGGATCCCGGCCGACGTGGTCTCCGGCCGGCACTTCGACGCCTGGTGGAAGAAGGAGCGGCGGGAGCGGGCCGACCTGCTCACCTTCACGCGGGAGTTGCTGGTCAACGCCGGCCGGGGCGGGCTCGACGAGGCCGACTACCCCGACGAGTGGCGGGCCGACGGGGTCACCCTGCCGCTGACGTACACGTTCGACCCGGGCACCCCCACCGACGGCGTGACCGTGGACATCCCGCTGCCGCTGCTCAACCAGGTGCCGGCGGAGAGCTTCGACTGGCAGGTCCCCGGGCTGCGCGAGGAGTTGGTGATCGCGCTGATCCGGTCGCTGCCCAAGGCGGTGCGGCGCAACTTCGTCCCCGTCCCCGACTACGCGCGGGCCGCGCTCGCGGCGATCACCCCCGGGCAGGAGCCGCTGCTGGACGCGCTGACCCGGCAGTTGCGCCGGATGACCGGGGTCACCGTGCCCCGCGACGCCTGGGAGCCGGGGAAGCTCCCCGCCCACCTGCGGGTCAGCTTCCGGGTGCTCGACGAGGAGAACAAGCCGGTCGCCGAGGGCAAGGACCTGCCGGCGCTGCAACGCCAGCTCCGCCAGGAGGTACGCCAGGTGGTGGCCGCCGCCGCCCCGGACGTCGCCCGGACGGGCCTGACGCAGTGGGACTTCGGCACCCTGCCGCGCACCATCGAGCAGGTGCGCGCCGGGTACGCGGTCACCGCGTACCCGGCGCTGGTCGACGAGGGGTCCACGGTCGGGGTGAAGGTCTTCGACTCCGAGGCGGAGCAGGCCGCGGCGCACTGGGCGGGCACCCGGCGGCTGCTGCGGCTGACCGTCCCGTCGCCGGCGAAGTTCCTCCAGGGGCGGCTGTCCAACGAGGCGAAGCTGGCGCTGAGCCGCAACCCGCACGGCGGCGTGCAGGAGCTGATCGCCGACGCCTCCGGGGCGGCGATCGACAAGCTGGTCACCGACGCGGGCGGCCCGGCCTGGGACGCCGACGGCTTCGCCGCTCTGCGGGACCGGGTCCGCGCCGACCTGGTGGACACCGTCGTCGACGTGATGGGCCGGGTGCGGCAGGTGCTCGCCGCCGCGTACGCCGTCGAGCAGCGCCTCGGCAAGACCCAGAACCTGGCCGTGGTGGCCGCCCTGGCCGACATCCGGGCCCAGCTGTCGGGCCTGGTGCACAAGGGGTTCGTCACCGAGACCGGCTACGCCCGCCTGCCCGACCTGCTGCGCTACCTCACCGCGATCGAGCGGCGGCTGGACCGGCTGCCGGGCAACCCGCAGCGGGACCGCCAGCAGCAGGACCGGGTGGCCGCGGTGCAGAAGGAGTACGCCGACCTGCTCGCCGCGCTGCCGCCGGGCCGGCGCGGGTCGGCGGCGGTGCGGCAGATCCGCTGGATGATTGAGGAGCTGCGGGTGAACGTGTTCGCCCAGGCCCTCGGCACCCCGTACCCGGTGTCGGAGCAGCGGATCTACCGGGCGATGGACGACGCCGAGGGCCGCTGAGCCGGGGCCGAGGGCCGCCGAGCCGGGTCAGTGCACCGGGGCTGGCACGGCCCGGCCGGTCGGCAGGCCCCGCACGGAGTTGGCCAGCGCGCCGAGGCGTGCCTCCGGGTGGGCGTGCGCCCACCAGGCCCGGTTCTCCCGGTACCAGTGGAAGACCTCGGCCAGCCCGTCGGCGAACCGGATCTGCGGCTCGAAGCCCAGTTCCTCGGAGATCTTCGTGTAGTCCAGGCTGTACCGCTGGTCCTGCACCTTGCGGTCGGCGACGTGCCGCACCCGGTCCCAGCCGGCGCCGGCCAGCAGCAGGATCTTCTCGGCCAGCGCCCGGTTGGTCAGCTCGACGTCGCCGCCGATGTTGTAGACCTCCCCGGCGCGGCCCTTGGCCAGCACGAGGGCGATCGCGCGGCAGTGGTCGTCGACGTGCAGCCACTCGCGCACCGCGCCGCCGTCGCCGTGCAGGGTGATGTCCCCGCCGGTGAGCAGGCTGGTGACGAAGCGCGGGATCACCTTCTCCACGTGCTGGTACGGCCCGTAGTTGTTGGCGCAGCGGGTGATCGACACGTCGACGTCGTAGGTGCGCCAGTAGGAGCGCACGATGCAGTCGCTGGCCGCCTTGGACGCCGCGTACGGGGAGTTGGGCTCCAGCACGCAACGCTCGGTCCAGGAGCCCTCGGTGATCGACCCGTAGACCTCGTCGGTGGAGACGTGCACGACCCGGCCGACGGCGGCGCGGGCGCAGGCCGCCAGCAGATGGTGCGAGCCCATCACGTTGGTCTCGAAGAACGGCGCGGGGTCGTCGATCGAGCGGTCCACGTGCGACTCGGCGGCGAAGTGCACCACGGCGTCGTGCCCGGGGACCAGGTCGGCCAGGAGCGGGCGGTCGCAGATGTCGCCGCGCACGAACGTCAGCCGGGGGTGGTGGGCGGGCAGGTTGTTCCTGTCACTGGCGTAGGTCAGCTTGTCGAGCACCGTGACGTGGCAGTCCTCGAAGCCGACGTACCGCCCTCCCAGCAGGCACCGGGCGAAGTGCGAGCCGATGAAGCCGGCGCCGCCGGTAACCAGGATCCTCATGTGGTGGCCTCCCTGCCACGCGAGCCCGCGCGCTTGGACTGTTCCCCGGCAGGCCGACGGGCGTCTTGCCTGCGCAAGGCTTCACCATAGGCGACGAACCAGGCACGAAGGCCCTGATATGGGGCGTATAGGGAATATTCGCCCATAATTCGGACCAGTGCCCCGACGCCTCAGCGGAGCTCCACCCCGGGCGGCAGGGCGTCCCGTCCGGCCGCCTCCCGCACGTACTCCAGGAGGATGCGGCGCAGCTCGCGGCCGGCGTGGGTGGGCACCACGTCGCGGCGTCGGGCCACGGCGATGGTCCGGCGGACGCCGGGCGGGGCCAGCCGGGTGACCCGGACGCCGGGCCTGCGGGCCACCACCATGCCGGGCACCAGCGCCACCCCGAGCCCCGCCTCGACGAAGCTGAGCACGGCGTCCATCTCGCCACCGTCGACCGACAGGGTGGGTTCGAAGCCGGCCTCCCGGCACGCCTGGAGGGTGGCGTCGCGCAGGTCGTAGCCCTCCCGAAACATCACCAGGGGCTGGCCCCGCAGGTCGGTGACCCGCAGCTCGCCGGCGGCCGAGGTGCCGGGCACCTCGGCCAGCGAGGCCACCACCAGGCTCTCCCGCAGGATCTCCTCGGCGTGCAGCCCTGGGTCCGCGCCCTGGGCGGGCATGATGATCAGCGCGAGGTCGAGGTCGCCACGCAGCAGGTCGCGGACGAGGTCCTGCGAGCCACCCTCCTCCACCCGCAGGTCGACGGCGGGGTGGGCGTCGCGGAACCGGCGCAGCACGGGCGGGGCGAGCGAGGTGGCCAGGCTCGGGGTGGCGCCGAGGCGGACCCGGCCACGCCGCAGCCCGACCAGCTCCTGCACCTCCCGGGTGGCGGTGTCGACGTCGGCGAGGATGCGCCGGGCCAGCGGGAGCAGCACCTCGCCGGCGGCGGTGAGGGCGATCCGGCCCCGCACCCGCTCGAACAGCGGGGCCCCGAGGCCGGTCTCCAGGGCGTGAATTTGCTTACTCAACGAGGGCTGGGTGATGCCGACCAGGTCGGCGGCTTGGGTGAAATGTCGTAGTTCCGCGACGGCGACGAAGTACCGGAGCTGGTGCAGCTGCATCGTCATAGCCTACGGCTATCGACACTGCGAGTTCGATGCATTGGACGACTGATCCCAGGTCTCCTAGCGTCGGTCAGGTGGTACTCACGAAATCCCGGTCGCCCATCCGGTCCAACGTCGGCCTGAAGGCCGTCATGGCGGTGACGGGCATCCTGCTGGTGCTGTTCCTCGTCGCGCACATGCTCGGCAACCTGAAGATCTTCACGGGCGAGACCGCGTTCGACCACTACGCGCACTGGCTGCGCGAGATCGGCACCCCGCTGCTGCCGTCGACCTGGTTCCTGTGGATCCAGCGCACCGCACTGCTGGCGGCCGTGCTGGCCCACATCGGGGCCGCCACGGTGCTCGCGGTGCGCGCCCGCGCCGCCCGCCCGGTCCGGTACGCGCACCGCAAGAAGGTCAACGGCAGCTACGCGGCCCGCACGATGCGCTGGGGCGGCGTGATCATCCTGCTCTTCGTGATCTACCACATCCTGGACCTGACCACCGGTCACCTGAACCCCGAGGGCGTCCCGGGCCGCCCGTACGGCAACGTGGTCGCCGACTTCGCACCGGAGCGGTGGTACGTCACCCTCTTCTACACGCTGGCGGTCGTGGCGCTCGGGTTCCACCTGCGCCACGGCGCGTTCAGCGCGTTCCGCAGCCTCGGCCAGCAGACCCCCGCCGGGGAGCGCCGGGCGCGCGCCGCCGCGCTGGGCTTCGCCGTCGTGCTCTGCGCCGGCTACCTCGTGGTCCCCTTCGCCGTACTCACCGGATTGGTGGCCTGACCATGGACCTGTTCACCGAGGGCGACCCGATCGCCGACGCCCGGGCCCCGCAGGGCCCGATTGAGACCCGCTGGGACCGCCGCCGCTTCGAGGCGAAGCTGGTCAACCCGGCCAACCGGCGCAAGCTGACGGTGATCGTGGTCGGCACCGGCCTGGCCGGCGGCTCGGCTGCCGCCACGCTCGCCGAGCAGGGCTACCGGGTCCGGTCGTACTGCTACCAGGACAGCCCGCGCCGGGCCCACTCGATCGCCGCGCAGGGCGGCATCAACGCCGCCAAGAACTACCGCAACGACGGCGACTCGGTGCACCGGTTGTTCTACGACACCGTCAAGGGCGGCGACTTCCGCTCCCGCGAGTCCAACGTGCACCGGCTGGCCGAGGTCTCGGTCAACATCATCGACCAGTGCGTCGCCCAGGGCGTGCCGTTCGCCCGCGAGTACGGCGGACTGCTCGACACCCGCTCCTTCGGCGGCGCGCAGGTGCAGCGCACCTTCTACGCGCGGGGCCAGACGGGCCAGCAGCTCCTGCTCGGGGCGTACCAGGCCCTGGAGCGGCAGATCGGGCTGGGCAACGTGGAGATGAACGCCCGTCACGAGATGCTGGAGCTGATCGTCGTCGACGGCCGGGCCCGGGGCATCGTGGTGCGGGACCTGGTCACCGGCGAGATCACCAGCGAGTTCGCCGACGCGGTGGTGCTGGCCTCCGGCGGCTACGGCAACGTCTTCTACCTCTCCACCAACGCCAAGGGCTGCAACGTCACCGCCACCTGGCGGGCGCACCGCAGGGGCGCGTACTTCGCCAACCCCTGCTACACGCAGATCCACCCGACCTGCATCCCCGTGTCGGGCGACCACCAGTCGAAGCTGACGCTGATGAGCGAGTCGCTGCGCAACGACGGCCGGGTGTGGGTGCCGAAGGCCAAGGGCGACGACCGCGCCCCGAAGGACATCCCTGAGGAAGAACGGGACTACTACCTCGAACGGATCTACCCGTCCTTCGGCAACCTGGTGCCCCGGGACATCGCCTCGCGAGCGGCGAAGAACGTCTGCGACGCCGGGCGCGGCGTGGGCCCCGGCGGGCTCGGCGTCTACCTCGATTTCGCCGACGCCATCGACCGCCTCGGCCGCAGGGCCATCGAGGCCAAGTACGGCAACCTCTTCGAGATGTACGAGCGGATCACCGGCGAGGACCCGTACGAGGTGCCGATGCGGATCTACCCCGCCGTGCACTACACGATGGGCGGCCTCTGGGTCGACTACGACCTCCAGTCGACCATCCCCGGCCTGTTCGTCATCGGCGAGGCGAACTTCTCCGACCACGGGGCGAACCGGCTCGGCGCGTCCGCGTTGATGCAGGGCCTCGCCGACGGCTACTTCGTGCTGCCCAACACGATCGCCAACTACCTGGCGGCCGGCCCGTTCGAGCGGGTCGACGCCAGCCACCCGGAGGCCGTGGCGGCGCGGCGCGACGTCGAGGACCGGATCCGGCGGCTGCTCGCCGTTGACGGCGACCGGACGGTCGACTCGTTCCACCGCGAGCTGGGCCAGATCATGTGGGAGCACTGCGGCATGGAGCGCAGCGAGGCCGGGCTGCGCAAGGCGATCGACGAGATCCGGGCGCTGCGCGAGGAGTTCTGGAAGCGGGTCCGCGTCCCCGGCGACGGCGACGGGCTCAACCAGTCGCTGGAGAAGGCCGGCCGGGTGGCCGACTTCTTCGAGCTGGCCGAGCTGATGTGCGTCGACGCCCTGCACCGCGAGGAGTCCTGCGGCGGCCACTTCCGGGCCGAGCACCAGACCCCCGACGGCGAGGCGCAGCGCGACGACGACCGGTTCGCGTACGTGGCGGCCTGGGAGTACACCGGCGGCGACGAGCCGGCCGTGCTGCACAAGGAAGACCTCAAGTTCGAGTACGTGCACCCGACGCAGCGGAGCTACAAGTGAACCTGACCCTGCGCATCTGGCGCCAGTCCGGCCCGGCCGACAAGGGCCGGATGGTGACCTACCAGGTCGACGACGTCTCCCCCGACATGTCGTTCCTGGAGATGCTCGACGTGCTCAACGAGCGGCTGATCCTCTCCGGCGAGGAGCCGGTGGCGTTCGACCACGACTGCCGCGAGGGCATCTGCGGCATGTGCGGTCTCATGATCAACGGTGACGCGCACGGCCCGCAGCGCGGCACCACCGCCTGCCAGCTGCACATGCGGCAGTTCTCCGACGGCGACACGATCGACATCGAGCCGTGGCGGGCCCGGGCCTTCCCGGTCATCAAGGACCTGGTGGTCAACCGGAGCGCCTTCGACAAGATCATCGCCGCCGGTGGGTACATCACCGCGCCGACGGGCAGCGCCCCCGAGGCCCACTCGGTGCCGGTCGCCAAGGCCGACGCCGACGCCGCGTTCTCGTCGGCTGCCTGCATCGGCTGCGGCGCCTGCGTGGCGGCCTGCCCGAACGGCTCGGGCATGCTGTTCACCGCCGCGAAGGTCACCCAGCTGTCGCTGCTGCCGCAGGGCCAGCCGGAGCGGTACACCCGGGTCGTCGGCATGGTCGACGCGCACGACGAGGCGGGCTTCGGCGGCTGCACCAACACCGGCGAGTGCACCGCGGTGTGCCCGAAGGGCATCCCGCTAAACACCATCGGCCGGCTCAACCGCGACTACCTGGCGGCCACCGCCAAGCGGGGCGGCACCCCCGGCTCCTGACCCCGCCGCCCGCCCCGTCACGCCGACACGCCGGCACCCCGTCACGCCGGCACCCCGTCACGCCGGTGCCCCGGTCACGCCGGTGCCCCGGCCGCCGCCTCTGCTCCGGGCCGGCGGCCGGCTCGGTTCCCGGCTGCCGCAGTCCGCGGGGAGCGTCACCTGTCGCGGACCCTAGGGAGCTGACTCATCTACGACATCACACCCGCGACCCGCCGCGTGCCCGGATCCCGCCGCGCCGCATACCACACATTGCGTGCCGGATGCCGCCTGCCGGGCGCCAAACGCCGGACGCCGGATGCCGGACGCCGGACGCCGGACGCCGGACGCCCCGCACCGGATGCCGGACGCCAAATGCCGGGCGCCGGACCGCCGGATGCCGTGTGCCGGGCACCAGATGCCGCGTGCCAGATGCCGCGTGCGGCGTGCCGGACGCCGCACGCCGCCTGCCGGCGCGCTGACGTGCCGCGAGTCATCTACGACATCAGCTCCCTAGCCTCCGAAGTCACCACGACCTCAGCTCCTTAGGCCCCGACCGTCCCGGCCTCCGGCCTCCCCGCCCTGCCCTGCCCGAGCGCACCCGAGCGCGCCCGCGTCAGGTCCGCAGTCCATCGGAGCGGTTCAAGCCCCGGGAGCCGGGTAGCAGTCCGGGGGACGGGACGCCGAAGAGGGGACACCCGGGCATGAAGGCACTGACCTGGCAGGGTAGGCGGGACGTCCGGGTCGAGGACGTCCCGGACCCGCGCATCGAGGAACCGACGGACGCGATCGTCCGGATCACCTCCACCGCGATCTGCGGATCCGACCTGCACCTGTACGAGGTGCTCGGGCCGTACCTCAAGCCCGGCGACGTCCTCGGCCACGAGCCGATGGGCATCGTCGAGGAGGTCGGGACCGGGGTGACCCGGTTGAAGCCAGGCGACCGGGTGGTGGTCCCCTTCAACATCGCCTGCGGGTCCTGCTGGATGTGCGACCGGCAGCTCTACGCCCAGTGCGAGACCACCCAGGTCACCGCCGAGGGCAAGGGCGCGGCGCTGTTCGGCTACACCTCGCTGTACGGGTCGGTGCCCGGCGGGCAGGCCGAGTACCTGCGGGTGCCGCACGCCCAGTTCGGCCCGATCAAGGTCCCGCAGACCGGCCCGGACGAGCGGTGGCTATACCTGTCCGACATCCTGCCCACCGCCTGGCAGGCGGTGAAGTACGCCGACACCCCGCCCGGCGGCACCCTCGCCGTGTTCGGGCTCGGCCCGGTCGGGCAGTTCTGCGCCCGGATCGGCCGGCACCTCGGCGCGGGCCGGGTGATCGGCCTGGACCTGGTGCCGGAGCGGCTGGAGATGGCCCGCCGGCACGGCGTCGAGACGCTCGACGTCAGCCGGCTCGACGACGTGCCGGGCGCGCTGATCGACCTGGTCGACGGGCGCGGCCCCGACGCCGTGATCGACGCCGTCGGCATGGAGGCGCACGGCTCCCCCTCGGGCAAGCTCGCCCAGACCGCCGCCGGCCTGCTGCCGGACCGGCTGGCCGACGCGATGATCGACCGTGCCGGCGTGGACCGGCTGACCGTGCTCAAGGCCGCCCTCAGGGCGGTCCGCCGGGGCGGCACCGTCTCGATCTCCGGCGTCTACGGCGGCGAGGTCGACCCGCTGCCGCTGATGGAGATGTTCGACCGGGGCGTCCAGCTGCGGATGGGACAGTGCCACGTGCGCCGGTGGACCGACGAGATCGTCCCACTGCTCGCCGGCGACGACGACCCGCTGGGCGTGGCGGACCTGCGGACCCACCGGGTGCCGCTGGCGCGCGCGCCGCAGGCGTACGAGATGTTCCAGAAGAAGGAGGACGGCTGCGTCAAGGTCGTGCTCGCGCCGTGACCCGCGCGGTCGTCGTCACCGGCGTGACCAGCGAGATCGGCCGGGCGGCGGCCCGGGAGTTCGCGGCGCGCGGCGACCGCCCGCATGACGCGCCGGTCACGATGAGCAACAGCAGGAGGCACGGGGAGCGACGACTTCGCCTAGGGTGGCGGGACGGAAGATCCGTTACCACCCACGGGGAGAGACGAGTGACGATCAGAGTGAACCGCAGGGCCGCGCTGGGCATCGGCACGGTGGCCACCGCCGGCACGGTGCTCGGCGCCGCCGCGCCCGCGTCCGCCGCCGGTCGGCCCCGGGTGGCCGCCACCCCGGCCCGGGCCGCCGCCCAGGTCGCCGCGAGCTATGCGCGGCAGACCGCGCGGGCCGGGGGCAACTGGCAGGCGTACGTGAGCGTCGCCGACGGCGTCGCCGCGCCGCTGGTGGCCGTCGCGGACGAGGCGGACCGGCGCATCGAGGCGTACAGCGTAAACAAGATCGCCGTGGCCGTGGCGGTGCTGGACAAGGTCGACCGGGGGCTGCTCACGCTCGCCCAGCGGGTCGACGTGACCGCGTCCATCGTGATCCCCGGCGGGGACGGCATCTTCAGCCTCGACGGCGCGTACCCGAGCAGCGTCACCCTGGGGCACGCCCTGGCGGCCCTGCTGACGGTCTCCGACGACACCGCCGTGCGGCTCTGCGGCCTGGTCTGCCCGGCCGCCGAGCTGAACCAGATCCTGGTCGCGAAGGGCTTCCCGAACACGCAGGTGCAGCCGGTGGCCAACCCGAACCGGTTCTACCTCGGCACCAGCACGCCACGGGAGACGCACGACCTGCTGCGGGCGCTGGTGGGCGGCACGCTGCTGTCGGCGTCCTCGACGGCGTTCCTGCTCGGCCTGCTGCGCTCCCCCATCGCGTTCACCGACGGGGTGCGGCGCGAGATGTCCTCGGCCGACCGGGCCCGGGTCGCCACCAAGGCGGGCTGGTTCGACACCGCCCGGCACGAGGCCGGGATCGTCTTCGACGCCGTCGGGGCGCCGGTGCTGACGTACGCCCTGTTCGCTGACGGGCAGGCCGGCGCGGACGACTTCGGCGCGACCCACCCGGCGGTGCAGGCCCGGGCCCGGATGGGCCGCGTCTTCCTGGCCGCCGTGGCGGGGCTGGCCGGCGCCGGCCCCACCCACCGGGCGGCCGCCTGGCGGCCCAGCAACGGCGGCTGACCCGCACCACCCGGCGGCCGGGCGGCACCCGCGCGGCCGGCTGCCGGGCGCGCGGGTGCGGTGGCGGACTACGGTGTACTGCGGGACTCGGCGGAGGGGGCGGGACACGATGGGGGCACCAGCGGAACAGGTCGCCCAGCGGGCGTTGGCGCGGCGGCTGCGCGGCGCGGCCGGGCTCGCCGCCCTGGCCGGCCTGGCCTGGGTGGCCCGGGACGTGCCGGCCGCCCTCGGCGGGCGGCTCAGCGGGGCCCGCGCCGAGCGGGCGGCCCGCTCCCCGCAGTTCCGCGACGGCGCCTTCCGCAACCGGGCGAGCACCCGGACGATGGCCGGTGCCCCCGACCGCAACCTGGTCCGCGAGCTGATCTTCGGCAAGCAGAAGCGCAGGCCGACCGCCGCCGTGCCGCTGGTACGCCCGGCCGACCCGGCGGCCGCCGCCGCCGACGAGCGCGAACTGGGCGTCGTCTGGTATGGCCACGCCTCCGCGCTGATCGAGATCGAGGGCCACCGGGTGCTGGTCGACCCGGTGTGGAGCGACCGGTGCTCGCCGTCGGCGCTGGTCGGGCCGCGCCGGCTGCACGAGCCCCCAGTGGGCCTGCACGAGCTGCCCGCCGTGGACGCGATCCTGATCTCCCACGACCACTACGACCACCTCGACATGTCCACCGTGCGGGCGCTGACCGCCGGCCAGTCGGCGCCGTTCGTGGTGCCGCTGGGGGTCGGGGCGCACCTGGAGCGGTGGGGCGTACCGGAGGACCGGATCGTCGAACTGGACTGGGCGGAGAGCCGCCGGGTGGGCGGGCTGACGATCACCGCGACCGCCGCCCAGCACTTCTCCGGCCGGGGGCTGCGCCGCGACGGCACGCTGTGGAGCTCGTGGGTGGTGGCCGGTGCGCACCGCCGGGTCTTCTACACCGGCGACTCCGGCTACTTCGACGGGTACGCCGAGATCGGCGCCGAGCACGGCCCGTTCGACGTGACGCTGATGCAGATCGGCGCGTACGACCGGGCGTGGCCGAGCATCCACATGTTCCCGGAGGAGGCCGTCGCCGCCCACCTCGACCTGCGCGGTGGGCTGCTCCTGCCGGTGCACTGGGCGACGTTCAACCTGGCGCTGCACGACTGGTCGGAGCCGGTGGACCGGCTGTGGGCGGAGGCGAAGGCCCGCGACGTGCGGCTCGCGGTGCCCCGGCCGGGCGAGCGGGTGGTCGTCGACGACCCGCCGGCGGTCGACGGCTGGTGGCAGTCGATCGCCTGAGCGACCGCCGCCCGTCGCGGCCCGCCCCGGCCTGCCGCCCGGCTCGTAACCCGGGGCGTCTCGCCTCGTTGGACCAGACCTAGTCGCCGTTATCGGCACCCGTCGCGAACGGGCGTCGCCCGCACCGGGCAGCGCCGTTCGCAGAGGAGACGACAAGGACACGGTCGTGGGCAACCTTCGCATCGCCATCCTGCTGCGCACCGCCGAGGGCTGCCTCTGGACGCTTCCCCAGATCGACGAGCTACGGCGGCGGGACCACGAGGTGATCGCGATCCTCCCGGCGGGGCCGGGCGCGTTGCGGGATCAGTTGCGGGCGCGCGGCGTCGAGACGCTGGACTCCCCGTTCGACTTCCGGTTCCGCCCCACGCCGGGGACGGTGCGAGGGCTGTGGCGACTGCGCCGGCTGCTGCGCGGGCTACGGCCGGACGTCCTGAACTACCACCTGTACGCGGCGGCCCTGGCCGCCCGGGTAGCGGCGTTCCGGCTTCCGCTGCGCCGGGTGCACATGGTCGCCGGGCCGCTCTACCTGGAGTCGCCGGTGGTCCGTCCCGTGGAGCGCCTGCTGTGGCGGCTGGACGACCTCATCATCTGCTGCACGCAGCACATCTCCACGCACTACCAGGCCCTCGGCTGCCCGGCCGAGCGGCGGCCGGTGGCCCAGTACGGGGTCGACCTGGGCCACTTCGACCCCGCCCGGGTGGCGTCGGGCCCCGCCGCCTCGGCCCGCGCCTCGGCCCGGGCGGAACTCGGCCTCGACGACGACGTGTTCGTCGCGCTCATGGTGGCGAACACGTACACGCCGAAGCGGATCGCGTTCCCCGGCCAGAACATCAAGGGCCACGACGTCCTGCTGGAGGCGTGGCGCGACTTCCACGCCGCGCATCCACGGTCGCGGCTGCTGATGGTGGGGGTGGGCTTCACCGAGGCCGGCGAGGCGCACCGCAGACGGCTGATGGACATGTTCGCCGACGACCGGAGCGTGGTGTGGTTGGGCCGCCTGCCCGACCTGCGCCCCTACTTCCTGGCCGCCGACGTCAACGTGACACCGTCGCTGTCGGAGGGCAGCAACGGGGTAGTGCGCGAGGCGTCCGCCATGGGCTGTCCCAGCGTCGTCAGTGACGCCGGAGGGCTGCCCGAGGCGGTGGACGACAGCTTCGCCTGGATCGTGCCGCGGGGCGACCCGGCCGCCCTGCGGGAGGCGCTCTCGGCCGCCCACCGCGCCTTCGCCGCCGGGGATCTTGCCGCCATGGGTCGTCGCGCGCGGGAGCACGCGCTGCGGGCGTTCGACCGCACGGCGGCGGCGGAGGCCGTGGCCGACATGATGACGCGCCGTCGTCCCCGGGACCGCGCCGCCGACGTGCCGGTTCCGTAACGTCCACGCGCGATCTCGGTTAACTGGGTGTAAGCGCCACGGATCACCACGTACCTGTCGCCCGGAGGCCCTGATGGTGGACCAGTACTGCGAAGGCCGACCTGCCAGCCGGCGGATCCACCTCTCCCCGCCCGACGTCGGTCCTGCCGAGGAGGCCCTCGTCGTCGCGGCGATGCGGTCGGGTTGGGTGGCACCGGCCGGTCCCGACCTGGACGCCTTCGAGCGTGAGGTGGCCGAGCGGGTGGGCTGCGGGCACGCGGTGGGGGTCAGTAGCGGGACGGCCGCGCTGCATCTCGCCCTGCTCGCGGTCGGCGCGGGGCCCGGGACGGTCGTGGTGGTGCCGACGCTGACGTTCGTGGCGACGGCCAACGCGGTGACGTACACCGGCGCGGAGCCGGTCTTCGTCGACTGTGACCCGGCGACCGGGAACCTGGACGTCGACCTGCTGCCCGACCTGCTCGACGACCTGCGCCGCCGGGGCCGGCGGATCGCCGCCGTGGTGGCGGTGGACATCAACGGCGCCTGCGCCGACTACGCCCGGCTGCTGCCGGTCTGCGCGGCGGCGGGCGTGCC
This sequence comes from Micromonospora sp. PTRAS2, assembly GCF_054052245.1. Lineage (NCBI taxonomy): Bacteria > Bacillati > Actinomycetota > Actinomycetes > Micromonosporales > Micromonosporaceae > Micromonospora > Micromonospora sp. PTRAS2. The sequence continues at coordinate 278,264 of NZ_JBSWBU010000005.1, read as the reverse complement.
GGTGGTCGAGGACTCGGCCCAGGCCCTCGGCTCCACGTACCAGGGGCGGTACGCCGGGAGTTTCGGGCGGGTGGGCATCTTCTCGTTCAACGGCAACAAGATCATGACGACGTCGAGCGGCGGCATGCTGGTCTCCGAGGACTCCGGGCTGATCAGCCGCGCCCGGCGGCTCTCGACGCAGGCCCGCGAGCCGGTGGCGCACTACGAGCACCGCGATGTCGGCTACAACTACCGGCTGAGCAACGTGCTCGCAGCCCTCGGCCGGGCCCAGTTGCGCCGCCTCGACGGGATGATCGAACGGCGGCGCGCGATGCGGGAACACTACGCCAAGGTCTTCGCCTCGGTGCCGGGTACGCGCATCCTCGGCGACGGCGACGCCGGCTCGAACTGCTGGCTGACCTCGCTCGTGGTGGATCCGGCGACGGCCGGTTGGCGGGCCCGCGACCTCGGTGAACACCTGGCGGCGCACGACATCGAGACCCGGCCCATGTTCAAGCCGATGCACCGGCAGCCGGCCCACCTCGACCGGTGGGCGGTGGTGACCGGGGCGGCGGACCAACTCTTCGCCGGCAGCATCTCGCTGCCCAGCGGGTCCACTCTCCCCGGCGTCGACGCCGACCGCGTCCTCGGGCTGGTCGAGGAGTTCCTCGTCCGGCACCGGTGACCCACCCGGCACCCGGCCGGGCGGCAGCGTGGGGCAGGCGGGCAACGCCGCATCCCCGGCCCGGCCGGGTCCGGTCAGTACGGCCGGGTCCCGGTCAGAACGCGCCGGTCATCCCGCCAGCGCCGGGTCGCACAGGGCCAGTTCCGCCCGGACCTGCGGGAGGGTGAGCAGCAGTTCCATGATCTCCGGCACGTCCAGCCGCCGGGCGGTGGCGGAACTGAGCTCGGGCAGCGCCGGCAGTCCGATCCGGCCCTCGGTGACGTAGGACGCGTAGCTGAGCCGCCTGGCGTCGACCGGCAGCCGGTAGAAGTCGCCGAAGTCCTCGGCGCGGGCCAGCTCCTCGCGGCTGGCCATCGTCTCGAACTGCTTCTCGCCGTGGCGGACGCCGATCACGTCGTACTTCGGGGGCACGTCGAAAAGCTGGCACAGGGCGACGACGAGGTCCCCGACCGTGCAGGCGCCGGCCTTGCGGACGAAGATGTCGCCGGCGTGGGCGTGCTGGAACGCGTGCTCGACCAACTCCACGGAGTCGGCCAGCGACATCATGAACCGGGTCATGTCGGGATCGGTGACGGTGGGCACGACCCCGGCCTTGATCTGCTCGATGAAGATCGGAATCACCGATCCCCGCGAGTACATGACGTTGCCGTACCGGACGCAGGAAACGACCGTCGCGCCGCCCGAGCTGCCCCGGGCGTGGGCCTGCGCCAGCTTCTCCATCATCCCCTTGCTCATGCCCATCGCGCTGACCGGGTGGACCGCCTTGTCGGTGCTCAGCATCACCACGGAGCCGACTCCGTGCCGATCCGCAGCCTCGATCACGTTCGCGCTGCCCACGACGTTGGTCCGGAACGCCTCCAGCGGGAAGAACTCGCAGGAGGGGACCTGCTTGAGCGCCGCGGCGTGGAAGACGAAGTCGACCCCCCGGGTGGCGCGCAGGACGCTGTCGAGGTCTCGGACGTCACCGAGGTGGTAGGAGACCCGGTCGTCGGCGAGGGTTCGGCGCATGACGTCCTGCTTGGCCTCGTCCCGGCTGAGGACGCGCACCTCCGCGACATCGCGGTCCAGCAGCCGCCGCACCATCGTCTGGCCGAACGAGCCGGTCCCTCCGGTGATCAGCACACGGCGACCAACAGTCGAGCAAGTCATCCAAGTTCTCCCATTTCTTGGAGCGGCGCCGGCCTTCCTGGCTCCGCGCAGCAGCCACTGCGGACGGTCACGGGCCGCCGAGCTGCACGGCACCCGGTTCAACGAAGGGTCAGAGTACAGGGAAACGCCAGAAAGGTGCATATTGTCCGCTTCGTCGCCGGTGGTCGACCGCGCGACCTGCCGGCCACCGCCCCCGGTGTTTCGGCCGTGGCCAAGGGGGCGGTCCGGTCGTTCACCGGGAGGGGAGCCCCTTCGCCGCCAGCAGGGACGCCTCCGCCACCGTCCCGCCCGCCCACCGCCCGGAGAAGGACCTCCGCCATGAGTCCACCCAGCAGGTCGCACCGGCTACGCGTCGCGGTGCTGCTCAAGACGAACACCGGCGGCAGGTGGATCCTGCCGCAGGTGGACGAGCTGCGCGGGCGCGGACACGAGGTCGTGGTGATCCTGCCCGCCGGGGACGGGCCGCTCACCGGGGAACTACGGCGACGGGGCGTACGCGTCGCCGAGTCGCCGTTCGACTTCCGGGTCGGCCCCGGCGCCCCCGCCGGCCTGCTCGGCCTGCGGCGGTTGATCCGCCGGCTGGACCCGGACGTGCTCCACTACCACCTGCTCGCCTCCGCCTTCGCCGCCCGGGCCGCCACCGTGGGCCTGGCCCTGCGCCGCGTGCACATGGTGGCCGGACCGGCGTACCTGGAGTCCCGCCCCATCCGCCTCGTCGAGCGGCTGCTGTGGCGGCTCGACGACGCCATCGTCTGCGGCTGCCAGCACGCCTCGAACCGGTACGGGGCGATGGGCTGCCCGCCCCACCGCCGTCCGGTGGCCTCCTACGGGGTGAACACCGAGCGGTTCCGGCCGGACTGGTCGGCCGGTCCGCGCCCTGACGACCACCCGGACCCCGGGTCCGACGGCCACGGCGGTCCGGCGTACGCCGAGGCGCGGGCCAAGGCCCGGGCCGAACTGGGCATCGCCGACGACGTCTTCCTGGCCGTCATGGTCGCCTACGTCTACCCGCCGAGGCGGCTGGTCAACAGGGGACGGGGGATCAAGGGGCACGACGTGCTCCTGCCCGCGTGGCGGCGGTTCCGGTCGACCCACCCGAAGGCGCACCTGTTGATCATCGGTGACGGCTGGGGCGACGCGGGCGAGACCTACCGCCGCCGGCTGCTCGACCGGTTCGACGTCGCGGAGGACCCCGGGATCACCTGGCTCACCGGCGTAGACGACGTACGCCCCTGGTACGCGGCGGCCGACGTCAGCGTCAGCCCCTCCCTCGGCGAGAGCCACGGCGCGGCGGTGGAGGCCGGTGCGATGGCCGTGCCGAGCATCGTCAGCGATGCCGGTGGCCTGCCCGAGACGGTCGACGAGCACAGCGGGTGGATCGTTCCGGCCGACGACGTGCCGGCCCTGACCGACGCGCTCCGCCTCGCGTACCGGGAATTCGATGCCGGACGGCTGCCCCGGCGCGGCCGGGCGGCCCGCAGCCTGATGGTGCGACGGTTCGACAACCGGCGCTCGGCCGTCGCCGTCGCGGACGTCCTCGAATCCGTCGTGGCCACCGGCGGACGCTAGCCACCGGGTCCCTCCGCCGCCGGGCCGCGGGGCGCGACGGCACCCGGCCGCGCCGACGGCGGGCGGTCAGAGCACGAAGGCGTCGGTCCAGAGCGCGCCGGAGCGGCCCGACAGCGCGTCGAGCATCGCGACCGCCTGTCCGTCGGTGAGCTGCGCGACGAAGTCGATGATGGCCCGGCCCCGGGCCCGGCCGATCCGGTCCGGCGTACGCGGGTGCAGCTCCGCCTCGGCCAGCTCGACCAGGTCGTGCAGCCGGCGGGGCAGTCGGGACTCCTCCTCCGGGTCGAGCAGCCACTCCCACAGCGCCTCGACGAGGGTGCCGAGCAGCCGCGCCTGGCCCCGCTGGTGCAGGGCCAGGTCGGGGCGGGCCAGCACGAACCGGTGGTGGACGAACTTGAGCACCTGCACCTCGTGCCACTGGGCCGGGGCGAGCAGCACGTGCCCGGAACGCACCGAGGGTGCCTCGGTCACGGTGATCGCGTCGACGAACCGGGTGGTCCACCGGGCGGAGAACCGCGCCACGTACTGTTCCGCCTCGATCGAGCCGTCGAACGGCAGCGCGAGCAGCCCCTCGACCAGCTCCTGCCGGACGTGCTCGACGGCGGCGGCGAACGCCTCGTCGTCGGCGATCCAGCCGTCCTTGCGGTGCAGTTGCCGGCGCAGCCGCTCGATGGCGGCCCCGGGCCGGCGGCCCACCCCGTCCAGCGCGGGGCCGGTGACCGCCCGCAGGTGATCGCCCTCCCGCTGCCAGGCCATCAGCTCGGCGGCGACGGCGCCCTGCTGGAGCACCCCGACCCGGTAGAAGTCCTCCACGTCGTGGATGGCGTACGCGATGTCGTCGGCGGTGTCCATCACCGACGCCTCGACGGTCTGCTGCCAGTCGGCGATCCGCCCGGCGAACGGCTCCCGGGCCTGGCGCAGGTCGGCCAGCTCCGTGCGGTACGCGCCGAACTTCGCCGACCCGCTGTCCGGGTCGTCGGCGGGCGCGGCGGCGCCCCGGGGCGGCGGGACGAGGTGCCGGGGGTGCGGGTCCGGGTGGTCCAGCCGGGTCCACGGGTACTTCAGCAGGGCCGCCCGGACCGCCGCCGTCAGGTCCAGGCCGGTGGTCGCCGCGCCGCGGATCTCGGTGCTGGTGACGATCCGGTACGACTGGGCGTTGCCCTCGAAGCCGTCGGCGAGGCCCAGCCGCTGGCGGGCCAGCCGGTCGAGCACCCGCTCCCCGAGGTGCCCGAACGGCGGGTGCCCGAGGTCGTGGGCGAGGGCGGCGGCCTCCACCACGTCGGGGTCGCAGCCGCCGAGGGAGTCCAGCAGGTCCCGCCAGCGCTCGTCGGCGGTGAGCCGCTCGGCGATGGCGCGGGCGACCTGGGCCACCTTGAGGCTGTGGGTGAGCCGGTTGTGCACCAGCAGGCCGGAGCCGCCGGGGCTGATCACCTGGGTGACCCCGGCCAGCCGGGCGAAGAAGGGCGAGGCCACGATCCGGTCCCGGTCGGCCCGGAACGGGCTGGCGGCGAGGTCGCCGAGGGCCCGCGCGCTGCCGCCGAAGAGCCGCCGCGCCCGCGGGTCAGCGGGATGTTCCATGATCGCCACGCTAGCGCAGCCGGTGGCGCCGCACGTCGGCTCGGCCCCGGCGGGGGTGCCGCGCGGCGTCGGGGGCGGGCGGCACAATGCAGGGCGGAACCCACACGAAGGCGGATGAAGATCGTGACCCAGTCTGTGCACCAGCGGATCGCCGACGAGCTCGGCGTCGCCGAACGTCAGGTCCGGGCGGCCGTGGAGCTGCTCGACGGCGGCGCCACCGTGCCGTTCATCGCCCGCTACCGCAAGGAGGCCACCGGCCTGCTCGACGACGCCCAGCTGCGCACCCTGGAGGAGCGGCTGCGCTACCTGCGCGAGCTGGACGAGCGCCGCGCCGCGGTGCTGGAGTCCATCCGCGGCCAGGGCAAGCTCGACGAGGCCCTGGAAGCGCAGATCATGGCGGCCGACTCGAAGTCCCGGCTGGAGGACATCTACCTGCCGTTCAAGCCGAAGCGGCGCACCCGGGCGCAGATCGCCCGCGAGGCCGGGCTGGAGCCCCTCGCCGACGCGCTGCTGGCCGACCCGGGCCAGGAGCCGAGGGAGCGGGCCGCCGCGTTCGTCGACGCCGACAGGGGGGTGGCCGACGCCGCCGCCGCGCTGGACGGCGCGCGGGCCATCCTGGTGGAGCGCTTCGCCGAGGACGCCGACCTGATCGGCACGCTGCGCGAGCAGATGTGGTCGCGGGGCCGACTGGTCTCCCGCGTACGCGACGGCCAGGAGTCCGCCGGCGCGAAGTTCTCCGACTACTTCGACTTCGCCGAGCCGTACGCGAAGCTGCCCTCGCACCGGATCCTGGCGATGTTCCGGGGCGAGAAGGAGGGCGTGCTCGACCTGACGATGGACCCGGAGGCCGAGGGCGACTCCGACGCCCCGGTCACCGGCCCGACCCGCTACGAGGCGGCGATCGCCGGCCGGTTCGGGGTGAGTGACCAGGGGCGGCCCGGCGACCGGTGGCTGACCGACACGGTCCGCTGGGCCTGGCGCACCCGGATCCTCATCCACCTCGGGGCGGACCTGCGGATGCGGCTGTGGCAGGCGGCCGAGGAGGAGGCCGTGCGGGTCTTCGCCACCAACCTGCGCGACCTGCTGCTCGCCGCGCCGGCCGGCACCCGGCCGACGATGGGCCTCGACCCGGGCCTGCGCACCGGGGTCAAGGTGGCGGTGGTCGACGCCACCGGCAAGGTGGTCGCCACGGACACGATCTACCCGCACGAGCCGCGCCGGCAGTGGGACGCCTCGATCGACACCCTCGCGCGGCTGGCCGGGGCGCACGGCGTGGAGCTGGTCGCCATCGGCAACGGCACCGCCAGCCGGGAGACCGACAAGCTCGCCGGCGAGCTGATCAAGCGGCACCCGGAGCTGACGCTGACCAAGGTGGTCGTCTCGGAGGCGGGCGCGTCGGTCTACTCGGCGTCGGCGTACGCCTCGCAGGAGCTGCCGGGGCTGGACGTGTCGCTGCGCGGCGCGGTCTCCATCGCCCGCCGGTTGCAGGACCCGCTCGCCGAGCTGGTCAAGATCGACCCCCGCTCGATCGGCGTGGGCCAATACCAGCACGACCTGTCCGAGGTGAAGCTCTCCCGCTCCCTCGACGCGGTGGTGGAGGACTGCGTGAACGCCGTCGGCGTCGACGTCAACACCGCCTCCGCGCCGCTGCTCACCCGGGTCTCCGGCATCGGGGCGGGGCTCGCGGAGAACATCGTGCTGCACCGGGACGCCAACGGCCCGTTCCGGTCCCGGGCCGAGCTGAAGAAGGTGTCCCGGCTCGGCCCGAAGGCGTTCGAGCAGTGCGCGGGCTTCCTGCGCATCCCCGGCGGCGACGACCCGCTCGACTCCTCCAGCGTGCACCCGGAGGCGTACCCGGTGGTCCGCCGGATCCTGGCCCGCACCGGCCAGGACCTGCGCTCCCTGATCGGGCAGAGCGCCATCCTGCGCGGGCTGCGGGCCACCGACTTCGTCGACGACACGTTCGGCCTGCCGACCGTCACCGACATCCTGACGGAGCTGGAGAAGCCCGGCCGGGATCCGCGCCCGGAGTTCCGCACCGCCACGTTCGTCGACGGCGTGGAGAAGATCTCCGACCTGACCCCCGGCATGATCCTGGAGGGCGTGGTCACCAACGTGGCGGCGTTCGGCGCGTTCGTCGACGTCGGCGTGCACCAGGACGGCCTGGTGCACGTCTCGGCGATGTCCCGCACGTTCGTCAAGGACCCGCGCGACGTGGTGAAGTCCGGCGACGTGGTCCGGGTGAAGGTGCTCGACGTCGACGTGCCGCGCAAGCGGATCTCCCTGACGCTGCGGCTCGACGACGAGACGCCCGCCGGCGGGCAGGGCGGCGACGGGCAGGGCGGCGGGCAACGCGGCAGCGCAGGACAAGGCGGCGGGCAACGCGGCAGCGCAGGACAAGGCGGCGGGCAACGCGGCGGAGGACAGCGCGGCGGACAGGGCGGTGGAGGACAGGGCGGCGGCGGACAGCGCGGCGGCGGGCAGGACGGCCCGCGCGGCGACCGGGGCGGCTCGCGCGGCGGGCAGCCGCAGCGGCAGGGGCGCGGGGGCGGCAGAGCCCCGGCACCGGCCAACGACGCCATGGCGGACGCGCTGCGCCGCGCCGGCCTGGCCTGAGGTTGCGGAGGCGCCGCCGAGCTGGTGTCGTGACCGACTCGGCTCGGCGGCGTGACCGGGGACGCGGGCCCATGACACGGGCGCGTGACCGCGCGCGTACCGTCGGCGGCGTGGGTGAGGACGACGACCTTCGGTGGCGGGAGCGGCAGCGGCACGCGGTGCGGGCGCATGCGGCGGCCGACGCCGAACAGCGCGCCGCGGAGCAGGCGGAGGCCGCGGAGCTGGTGGCCCGGTTCGCCGCCGAGGCGCTGCGGCGCGGGCTGCGCAGCGAGCCGCTGCGGGCGGTCGGCTACGACGGTCGCGGCCACTACCGCACCCGGATCACCGGCTGGTACGTGGACCGGGCCCGCACCCGCGCCGTGGACACCGAGGGTCGCTTCTATCTGCTCGCCGTGCCGCGCAGCCTGCGGGCGCGGTTGTTCGGGGCGGAGCCGGAGCCCACCCCGCCGCCGCTGGTGGTCGGGCGCGGCGGCCGGGACGGCGAGTCGGTGCCCCTGGCGACCCTGCTCAGCCTGCGTCTCGAGGCGGGCGACGACTGGCGGTGAGCCGCGCCGCGCGGCCGGACCGCGGCCGGGGCACGCTGCCTGCGAACCGCCGTTGCACCCAGCGCCACCAGCAGAGCTGCACGACCAGGGTGAGCAGGCCGGCCAGCACGATGGCGGTCAGGTTGATCACGAGTTGGAGGGCGGAGCCCGCCGCCTCCCGCCACACCCCGTAGGCGGCGGCGACCGCGACGTTCGCGGCGGCCGGCACGGTGGTGACCGAGATCAGCACGCCGACGAGCGAGCCGGACTTCTTCGAGGTCAGCGAGAGCATCCCGGCCACGCCGGCCAGCAGGCCGACCACCCAGGACAGCGCGTCGGGCCGCCAGATGAAGTCGGTCAGCGGCCGGTCGGCCAGCAGCATCCCCCGGTCCACCAGCCCGGCGGCGGTCAGCGCCCAGGTGCTCAGCACGGTGGCCAGCATGGCAGCGAGAAAGCCCACCACGAGGGCCTGCACCGAACGGCCGACGACGGCGGGCCGGCGACGCAGCAACGCCACGCAGAGGGCGGCGAGCGGGCCGAACTCGGGGCCGACCACCATCGCACCGACGATCAGGATCGGCTGGTCGAGCAGCACACCGATGCCGGCGATCATGGTGGCCACCACGATCAGCACCAGGAACGTCGCGGAGAGTTCGGTCTGCTCGCCGGTCTTCGCGGCGATCTCGTCCCAGACGACCGCGTCCGTACCGCTGCCCGGGGCCTCCTCGGCGGCCCGGTCCGCGGCGGCGGACAGCGTCAGCTCCACGTCGTCGGCGGCGATGCCGCCGCGCGCCTCGACGCCGAGTCGTTGCAGGTCGTGCAGGACGACGTCGGCCCGCTCGCGGACCACGTCGCACAAGACGAGGTCACCCGGGGGCCGGCGGGCCGCGCCGGGCAGGACCGCCAGGTGGGTCACGCCCGGGTCCGCGCCGAGCAGGTCCACCACGGCCGACGACTGGTCCCGGGGCACGATCACCCGCAGATGCAGCACAGCTCGCTCCCCAGGAGATGGGCCGGGCCCTACGCCCCGCGCAGCACCATACCCGTCCGGCGTTCCGCGCGCCGCCGGCCGTGGCCGTAACGCGACACGTGGCCCCGGGGTTAGTGGGATGAGGACCGCGAGCGGGCGGGGTTGCGTCGTCGGTCCGACCGGAGACGAAGGGGTCGACGTTGGCCAACCCAGCGCCGGGCGGCCGGTGGTCCGGCCTGTCGAAGGTGAGCTGGTTCCTCGCCGGCCTGGCCATGACCTCGCTCGCGCAGTGGACGATCGTCACGGTGCTCGCCCGGGCCGGCAGCCCCGGCCTGGTGGGCCAGTACGCCCTCGGTCTCGCCGTCGGCGCGCCGGTCGTCCTGGTCTGCGGGCTCGGACTGCAGCCGGTCCTGGTCACCGACGTGGCCAGCCGGTTCACGTTCCACGAATACCTGCGGCTGCGGCTGGCCGGGATGGCGGTGGCGCTCCTCGCGATCGGCGTCGTCGCGTACTCGATGGGCTCGGGGGGTGGGCCTGTCGTCTTCCTCGTCGGCGTGGCGAAGGCGCTCGACGCCGTCGGCGAGATCTACTTCGGCATCCTGCAACGCCGTCGCGCGATGCGTACCGTCGGGTTGTCGATGGCCCTCAACGCCGCGCTCTCGGTCGTCGTCACCACGGGCCTGCTCCTGGCGACCGGCAGCGTCGCCGTCGCGGCCCTCGGCTCGGTCGCCGGTTCGGCGCTCGGCTCCGTCGCCTACCCCCGGTGGGTGGTCCGTCCGGACCTACGGCGGGCCGGCGGAGCGGGCGGGAGTCAGGGGCTGCGCCGACAGCGGCGGCTGTTCGCCACCGCCCTGCCCGTCGGCTTCGCCTACAGCCTCACCTCGTTCACGAGCAACGTGCCGATGTACGTCGTGCAGCACGAGTTGGGCACGCAGGCCCTGGGGGTGTTCGCCGCGCTGAGCTACGCGACGATGGCGGCGAACCTCCTCTACGCCGCGATGTACCAGGTGCTCCTGCACCGGATGGCCGAACTGTCGGGCGCGGGGCAGCTGCGGGCGCTGCGCGTCCTGGTCGCCCGGCTCGTGCTGGGCTCGCTGCTGTTCGGGCTGGCGGGCGCGTTGGTCGCCCGGGTGGCCGGCGAGGCGGTGCTGGGGCTGCTCTACGGGCGCGACTACTCCCGGCACTGGCCCGTGCTGGTCGTCCTCGCGTTGGGCATCGGGGCCAGCGGCGCGCTGTACTTCGTCAACGCCGCGCTGCTGGCACTGCACCGCTTCCAGCACCACCTGACGGCGACCCTGCCCACGCTCGGGCTCGTCGCGGTGGCGAGCCTGCTGCTGGTCCCCCGGCACGGGCTGATCGGCGCGGCGTCAGCCGTCGTCCTGGCGCTGGTGGTGGAGGCCGTCACCAAGGCGCTGCTGCTGCGCCACGCGCTGGTCGGGGCGATAGGCGGGTCCGGCGTGCCGCGCGACGAGGAGCCACCGGACCTGCCATCCGCAGGACCGGTGGCACCGGAACGAAGTACCGTACCGAAAGTCACCACTTGACCACGTAATCGACATTCTGGACAGTGAGCTACCGATGACCTGCCTCGCCATCGTCACGGAGTACCGATTCATCCGCACTCCCGACAAGCGGGTGTGGATCGGGGTCGGCCCGGAGTACGACATCTGGACCCGCTACCTCGCGGCCTTCGACCGGGTCCGGGTGATCGCCCGGGTGCAGGACGTCCAGGAACGGCCGGCGGGGGTAGCCCGGGTCGACGGCCCGGGCGTCGAGGTGTGGCCGCTGCCGTACTACGTGGGGGCGGGCGGGTTCCTCACCCGGGCACCGCGGATCCGGCGTACGGCGCTGGAGGGCACCAGGGACGCCGACGTCGTCATGCTCCGGGTCCCCTCCCCCATCGCCAACACGATCAGCGGCCACTTCGACCGGCAACGACGGCCCTACTGCCTGGAGGTCGTCGGCGACCCCGACGCCGTGTTGTCGCGCGGAGTCGTCGACCACCCGCTGCGTCCCGTCCTGCGCCGCTGGGCCACCGCCGCGATGCGGCGGCAGTGCCGGCTGGCGGCGGCGGCCGTGTACGAGACCGGGCACACCCTCCAGGCGCGGTACCCGGCGCGGGACGGATCTCTCAGCGAGGGCATCTCCTCCGTCGAACTGCCTCGCGCCGCCTTCGCGGCCGCTCCCCGGACGCACGACGCCCCGCCGGAGCGGGCGGTCCTGATCTCGGTCGGCACGCTCGACCAGTTGTACAAGGGCATCGACACCCTCATCGAGGCGCTGGCCCTCCTCCGCGACGGCGCGACGACGCACCGGCTCGTGCACGTCGGCCGGGGCCGGTACCTCCCGACGCTGCGCCGGCTCGCCGAGGAGCGGGGCGTCGCCGACCGGGTCGAGTTCGCCGGCTGGCTGCCCACCTCCGACGATCTCAGGCAGCGGCTCGACCAGGCCGACCTCTTCGTCATGCCGTCGCGCACCGAAGGGCTGCCCCGGGCCCTGATCGAGGCCATGGCCCGGGGTCTGCCCGCGATCGGCTCGGCCGTCGGTGGGATCCCCGAACTGCTGCCGCCCGACTGCCTGGTGCGGTCGGGCGACCCCGCCGCGCTGGCGGAGGCCCTGCGGGGGATGCTGTCCGACCCGCGGCGGCTGACCGAGGCGTCGGCGCGCAACCTCGCCGCCGCCCGCGCGTTCGGGGCGGACGTGCTGGCCGCCCGGCGTACCACCTTCTACCGCTCCCTGCGCCACCTCGGGGCCGCCCACGCCGCGCGGGCGGGCAGGCCCGCCGGCCGCTGAGGGACCCGGGAGCACGCCCCGCCCGAGGATGTCCGGGCGCGGGGCACGCCGCCGGGCGGGGCGGGGCGTGCGTCCGACACCTGCTCGCCGAGACGCGGTCGGTGCGGCCACTTTGGCCATTGGTCGCTTCTATTGTGATCAAAACTGATAAAAGTGGTATATCGCATTAATCGTCACAGGAGTCCACCATGAACGCTCGCCGCCCCGCATTCCGGCCTCGTGCCACGTCCCCGAGTGAGCCGACGTGACGGGCCGGATCGCGCTGTTCCAGCCCGATGTCGGCCCGCTCGAGGAGTCCTTCCTGCTGCGCGCCTTCCGTTCCGGCTGGCCGGGGCCGGCAGGCCCCGAGACGGAGGCGTTCGAGGCCGAGATCGCCGGGCGGGCGGGGGTCCGGCACGCCGTCGGGGTCAACTCGGGGACGGCCGCGCTGCACCTGGCGCTGCTCGCCTGCGGCGCGGGACCCGGCACGGTCGTCGTGGTGCCGACGCTCACCTTCGCCGCGACGGCCAACGCGGCCGTCTACACCGGGGCCCGGCCCGTCTTCATCGACAGCGACCCCGCCACCGGCAACGTCGACCCGGACCTGCTGGCCGACCTGCTCGACCGCCTGGCCGCCGCCGGCACCCGGGTCGCCGCCGTGATGTCGGTCGACCTCAACGGCACCTGTGCGGACTACTCACGGCTGCGCCCGATCTGCCGGGCAGCCGGAGTGCCCCTGGTGGAGGACGCCGCCCAGGCCCTCGGGTCGACCCGGCAGGGCGAGCCGGCCGGGTCCTTCGGCGAGCTCGGCACGTTCTCCTTCAGCTGGAACAAGGTCATCACCACCTCGGCGGGCGGGATGGTGGTGACGGACGACGCGGCGCTCGCGGCCCGCTGCCGGCACCTGTCGACCCAGGCCCGCGAGCCGGTGACGCACTACGAGCACCGGGACGTGGGCTACAACTACCGGCTGAGCAACCTGCTCGCCGCCGTCGGCCGGGCGCAGTTGCGCCGGCTCGACGAGATGATCGAGCGCCGCCGCCGGCTACGGGAGCGGTACGCGAAGCTGTTCGCCGCCGTCCCCGGCACCCGGATCGTCGGCGACGGCGACCCCGGGGCCAACTGCTGGCTGACGTCGGTGGTGGTGGACCCGGAGGTGGCCGGCTGGGGGGCGGAGCACCTGGGCCGCCGCCTGGCCCAGCGGGGCATCGAGACGCGGCCGATGTGGAAGCCGATGCACCGCCAGCCGGTCTTCGCCGGCCACGACGCCGTGGTCACCGGCGTCGCCGACCGGCTCTTCGCGCGCAGCATCTCGCTGCCCAGCGGATCGAGCCTGACCGACGCCGACACCGACCGGCTCGTCGAGGTGCTCGAAGAATTCCTGGAGGAACGCGGATGAACCGACATCGCTACGAGCGGATAAAGCGCGTCCTGGACGTGACCGTGGCGGCCCTGGTGCTCGTCCTGGCCGCCCCGGTGATGGGGGCGACGGCCCTGGCCATCGCCCTGACGATGGGTCGGCCGGTCCTGTTCCGCCAGGCCCGCCCCGGGCTGCACGGCGAGCTGTTCGAGCTGGTCAAGTTCCGGTCCATGCGGACCGACGGCGACCCACTGTCCCCCATCCAGGACGCCGGGCGGATCACCCCGCTGGGCCGTTGGCTGCGGGCCACGAGCCTGGACGAGCTGCCCTCCCTGTGGAACGTGCTGCGGGGCGACATGAGCCTCGTCGGGCCGCGTCCCCTGCTGCCGCAGTACGTGCCGCGCTACACCGCCGAGCAGTTCCGCCGCCACGAGGTCCGCCCGGGGGTCACCGGCCTGCAACAGGTACGCGGACGCAACGCCCTCGCCTGGGAGGAGCGTTTCGTGCTCGACGTCTGGTACGTCGAGCACCGCAGCCTCCTGCTGGACCTGCGCATTCTCGCCTGGACGGTGGTCACCGTGCTGCGCCGCGACGGCATCACGGCGCCCGGCAGCGCGACCGCCCACGAGTACCGGGGCGTCCCGGTGCCCGACCGCACGCGGGAGCCCGCCCGGTGAGCCCGGAGCTGGTGATCGTCGGGTGCGGCGGCCACGGCCGGGAGATCCTCGGCATCGTCCGGGCCATCAACGAGGCGGCCCGCGGCGGCCCGGTCTGGCACGTGCGGGGGTTCGTCGACGACGACCCGACCGAGGTGAACCGCAAGCGGGTGCAGCGGCTCGGCGTGCCGTGGCTCGGCCCGGTGTCGTCCCTGGCCGACGCCGGGGGCGCGCACGTGGTGATCGGCGTCGGCGATCCCCGGGCGCGCGGGCGGGTCGCCCGCCGGGTCGACTCGTACGGGCTGCCGGCGGCGGTGCTGGTCCACCCGGACGCCACCCTCGGCGCGGACGCCCGCGTCGGCGAGGGGACGGTGCTGTTCGCCGGTGCCCGGGTGACCACCAACGTGACGCTGGGCCGGCACGTGCACCTGAACCAGAACGCGGCGGTCGGCCACGACTGCGTGTTCGGCGACCACGTCTCGGTCAATCCGCTCGCCGCCGTCTCCGGCGACTGCCGGCTCGACTCGGACGTGCTGATCGGGGCGGGCGCGGTGGTCCTGCAGGGACTCCGGGTGGGCGCGGGCGCGACCGTGGGTGCGGCGGCCTGCGTGGTGCGTGACGTGCCGGCCGGCGTGGTGGTGAAGGGGGTGCCGGCGAGGTGAGGGTCGTCGTCACCACCGAGTACCGCTACGCCGCCACGCCCGACGGTCGGGTCTGGACTACGCACGCGCACGGCTACGACATCTGGCGGCGCTACCTCACGGCCTTCGACGAGGTGCGCGTCGTGGCCCGGGTGGCCGCGCAGCCCCAGGTGCCGGAGAACGCGCTGCGGGTCGACGGTCCCGGGGTCACGGTGCACCCGGTGCCGCACTATGTCGGGCCGCAGCAGTACCTGCGCCAGCGGGTGCCCATCGGCCGCGCCATGGCGACCGCCGCCGGAGACGACGACGCGGTGATCCTGCGGGTGCCCTCCGCGCTGGGATCCCTGCTGGCCGGCGTCCGCCGCCGACACGGCCTGCCCTACGCGCTGGAGGTCGTGGGCGACCCGTACGACGTGCTCGCGCCGGGGGTGGTCCGGCATCCGCTACGGCCCCTGCTGCGCCAGCGCTTCGCGACCCGGCTGCGCCGCGAATGCGGCTCGGCGGTCGCCGTCTCCTACGTGACGGCGGACTATCTCCAGGCCCGCTACCCGGCCGCCCCCCACGCGCCGACGGTCAACGTGTCGAGCATCGACCTGCCGCCCGAGGCGTTCGCCGCCGCACCGCGTGCCGTCCGGGCCGATGCCGGGGGCGACCGCACGCTCATCTCGATCGGGACGCTGGACCAGCTCTACAAGGGCGTCGACACGCTCATCGAGGCGGTGGCCCGGCTGGTGTCGCGCGGGGTCGACGTCCGGCTCGTCCACGCCGGCACCGGGCGGTTCGCCGGGCACCTGGCGGCCCTGGCCGAGGCGCGGGGCGTCGCCGACCGGGTGACGTTCGCCGGCTGGGTGGCCCCGGGCGCACCGTTGTACGCCCACCTCGACGCGGCCGACCTGGCGGTCGTCCCGTCGCGGACCGAAGGGCTGCCCCGCGCGCTGATCGAGGCCATGGCCCGCGCGCTGCCGGCGATCGGCACCGCCGTCGGCGGGATCCCGGAGCTGCTGGCGCCCGAGGACCTGGTGGGCCCCGACGACCCGGCGGCGCTGGCGGAGGCGATCGCCCGGATGCTGGCCGACCCGGACCGGATGGCGCTCGCCTCGGCCCGCAACCTCGCCCACGCCCGGCGCTACTCCCGCGACTCCCTGGAGCCCCGGCGGCACGCCTTCTACCAGTCGGTACGCGAGGCCACGGCCCGGCGGTGAGCGGTGCGCCCACCGGTGGCCGCCCGCTCGCGGCCGGGCCGCCAGGTGCGGCCCGGCCGACGCCACGGCCACCACGCACGACGGTGGCGGGAGCCGACCGCTCTCCCGCCACCCGCCTTCCACCCGCCCGTCACCGGCCGCGGGCGTCCTCCGTGCCGGCGCGCCAGGCGCGGTACCAATCGAAGGTCCGACGTACCCCGTCCTCCAGCGGCACCACCGGCTCGAAGCCGGTCAGCCGCCGCAGCGTCGCCAGGTCGGGGCAGCGGCGGTGCACCGACCCGGGCGGCGCGGGCATCGGTTGCAGGACCGGGGCCGCGTCGGCGACCCGCAGCACCAGCTTGGCCAGGTCGCAGATGTTGGTCTGCTCGGCGTCGTTGCCGATGTGCACGATCTCGCCGGCCGCAGCCGGGCAGCGCATCAGCCGCAGCACCGCCTCGACCGCGTCGTCGACGTGGCAGAACGCGCGGTACTGGTCGGCGCCCCACACCCGGAACGGATCCTCCCCGTCGAGGGCGCGCAGCGACATCTCCGGGATGACGTGGTCCGTGCCCATCCTGGGGCCGTACACGTTGTGGAAGCGCCCGACCGTGGCGGCGCAGCGTCGGGCGCGGGCGGCGTGCACGAAGGCGGCCTCGCCGAGCAGCTTGCTGATCGCGTACGAGAACCGGGGCGACGTGACGTCGGTGATCATGACGGGGACGTCCTCGGCCGTCGGCACCGGCACGACGCGGGCGTCGACGCCGCCGGCGTACACCTCGCTGGTGGAGCTGAAGAAGACCCGGTCGCCGGGCTCGACCCAGTCCAGCAGATGCAGGGCGGTCAGGGTGTTGACCCGGATCACCCGCGTCGGATCGGCCTCGACGTTGCGCACTCCGACCACGGCGGCGAGCAGGTAGATCTCGTCGCAGCCGCGGGGCAGCGCGGCCCACGCCTGCGGCCGGGTCAGGTCCGCCGAGACGACCTCGACGGCCGGGTCGCTGCGCAGCACGCCGAGCCGTTCGTCGTCGCGGCCCCGGGAGAAGTCGTCGACGACGACCACCCGGTGGCCTTCGGCGAGCAGCCGCTCGGTCAGGTGCAGGCCGATGAAGCCCGCGCCGCCGAGGACGAGTGCCCGCCTCACGTCGTCACCCGGCCGGTGGGGGCGGCGGCGCGCGGCGCGGGGAGGTAGCCGATGCCGGCGTACCGCGCCCCGGCGGCGGTCACCGTCGCCTCGTCGAGGATCCGCCAGGAGTCGTAGACGACGCCCGCCCCGCCGGCCGCGAGCAGGCCGCCGATCTCCAGCGCCCGGTAGTCGGGGTGGTCGTTGACCACGAGCACCGCGTCGCTGTCGCCGAACGCCTTGTCCAGGCTGGTCGGCTCTCCGCCGTAGGCCCGGATCACCTGGTCAGGCACCATCGGGTCGTGCCCGAGCACGACCAGCCCGGCCGCCCGGAAGACCGGCATCATCGCGGCGATGGGCGTGCCGCGCATGTCGTCGGTGGGCGGCCAGCCCTTGTACGCCCAGCCCAGCACGGACAGCCGGGCGCCGACGGTGTCGCCACGCCGCTGCCGGATCAGCCCCACGACGGTCTCGGCGACGTGCACCGGCAGCTGCTCGTTGAGCCGCCGGGCCGCACCGACCAGGAACGCGCCGTCGTCTCCGGCGCTGGCCACCATCAGGTACGGATCCTTCGACAGGCAGCCGCCGCCGACGTACCCGGGCCGGCTCAGGTCCGGCCGGGGGTAGTCGAGGTTGGCGGCCCGGATCACCTCCAGCGGGTCGAGGCCGTGCCGCTCGGCGATCAGCGCCACCTCGTTGCCGAACGAGTAGATCAGGTCGGTGTGGCAGTTGTTGGAGAGCTTGACCAGCTCGGCGGCCTCCAGGCTGGACACCGGCACCGTCTGCCGGGCGAGCCCGCCGAACAGCTCCAACCCGGCGTGGAGGCTCTCGTCGTCCACGCCGCCGACGACCTGGGGCAGCTCGACCAGTTCCCGCAGCGCCTGCCCCTGGATGGTCCGTTCCGGCGCCATCACCAACAGCGCCCGCCCCCACGCCGCGGTCAGCGCCGGCAGGACCACCCGCCGGCTCGTCCCGACGGGGACGGTGCTGCGGACGACCACCAGCGTCTGCGGGCCGCACCAGCGGGCCACCTGCTCGGCGGCCGCCGCGAGGTTGGACAGGTCGGGCCGCCGGGACCGCTCGTCGACCGGCGTGGAGACGCTGAGCACCACCGCGTCGAGGTCCGTCGGCAGCTCGTCGTCGACGAACACCGAACGGCCCGCGTGCGTGGCGAACACGTCGGCGATGCCCGGCTCGAAGATGTGCGGGCGGCCGCCGCGCAACGCCGCCCGCACCGCCGGGTTCGCGTCCACCCCGTGCACCTCGAACCCCTTGCGCGCCAGCGCGGCGGCCAGCGTCAGCCCGACGTAGCCGAGGCCGACGATCCCAATCCTGCGATACACGTTGTCTTCTTCCCCTCGTTTGTCGTGCTCGGTGCACCGGCGCGCCCGCGCGGGCGGACCGGTCAGGCGCCCATCGCGGCCCAGCTCGCCTTGACCGACTCGGCGAGGTCGTAGGAGGGCGCCCAGCCCAGGTCGCGCGCGGCCCGGGAGATGTCGCCGCACATCCAGTCGACCGCCGCCGAGCGGCCCGGGGCCGGCTGGTCCTCGCGTACCGCGCCGGTGAAGCCGGCCGCCTCCGCCATCAGCCGGACCGCCTCCCGCACCGGCACCGCCCGGCCACTGGCGACGTTGTAGACCCGCTGCGGCAGCCAGGGCGCCCGGACGGCGGCGGCCACGGCGGCGGCCACGTCCCGGACGTCGACGAAGTCCCGGTGTGCCGAGAGGGGGCCGACGGTGATCCGGCCACCGGGCGTCGCGCGACGCAGCAGCGTCGCGACCCGGCCGAGCACGGTGTCGGCGGACAGGCCGGGGCCGATCGGGTTGAACACCCGCAGGGTGACGCCGTCGACCCGGCCCGCGGCGGCGGCCAGTTCGACCAGCCGGGTGGCGGTCAGGTGGGTCAGGCCGTACTCGCTCACCGGGCGCGCGTCGTCGCTCTCGGCGGCTGCGTGCCCGTGCGGCACCGGCCCGTACTCACCGGCGGAGCCGATCCGCACCAGCCGCGCGCCGGGGGCCTCGGCCGCGACGGCCTCGACGAGCTTCGCGGTGACCGACACGTTCGCCGCCACGAGTTCGTCGGCCCGCCCGTCGAGCCGACCGGTGCAGGCCACCACCGCGTCGGGTCGGGCGGCGCGCAGCAGCGCGGCCAGCTCGTCGACGTCGCAGGCGACGAGGTCGACGTCGCGCCGGCCGGGGCAGACCAGCGCCGCGTGCGGGCGCAGGGCGGCGCGGACGTGCCCGCCGATGAAGCCGGAGCCCCCGAGGACCAGGACGGTGGTCACACCGGCTCCGGGGTGCGCGGGGACAGCAGGATCGGCCGGAGCCGTTCGAACGCCCGGTTGGCCTCGTCGTAGTCCTCGGGCCGGCCGATGTCGAGCCAGTACCCGTCGAACGGGTAGCTCGCCGGCGGCTCCCCGCGCTCGAGCAGGTCCAGCATGAGCTGGTCGAAGCCGAAGGCGAGCCCGGCCGGGTACGCGGCGATGGTGCGCGCGGAGAGGCCGTAGACACCCATGCTGACGTGGTAGTCGAGGACGGGCTTCTCGCTGAACTCGACCACCCGGCCGTCCTCGACCGAGAGCACGCCGAAGTCGATCTTCACGGTGCGGTGGAAGGTCGCCACGGTCAGCGGGGCCTCGGAGGCGGCGTGGGTGCGCAGCAGGTCGCCGTAGTCCAGGTCGGTGAGCACGTCGCCGTTCATCACCAGGAAGTGCTCGGGCAGCCGGTCGCGGATGCCGAACAACGGGCCGATCGTCGACAGGGGAACGCTCTCCTCGACGTACCGCACGCGCAGCCCGAACCGGGAGCCGTCGCCGACGAAGGCCCGGATCAGCGAGCCGAGGTGGTTGATCGCCAGGGTGACATCGGTGAAGCCGCAGCTCGCGAGCTGATGCAGGACGATCTCCAGGATCGCGTGGCTGTCCCCGATCGGCACCAACGGCTTCGGCAGCGAGGTCGTGTACGGCTTGAGCCGCGTTCCCTTGCCGCCGGCCATGATCACTACATGCATCTCGTCATCCGATCCGTCCGCCACCCTCATCCGCTGGGACCTGCGAGTCAGCGATCACTCCTGGAGATGCCGACACGCGGGGTTTAGGCCCCCGATATTCAGGTCAACGACCACTTAAAAGCCTGGAAACGCCCTATAGTTGGGCAAAACCGGCCTCGTCGCTTGACCGAACACCCGAACGCCTTCCAGCAGGGGGCAGGGGACCGGCCGGATCACCCCTCGTAACGCTTCGGGGCTCGACGTGGTTAACGGAATGCTGACACCCCTACAGCGACGCGACGTCGCACAGCCCAGACGCAGGTCAGCACCTCCGCCACACCGCCCGACAGGTGCCGAGACGGCATGGCACGACAAGGCGTCGAGCCCACAGCGCGAGCCCCTGGCACCCACACGAGGAGATTCGCATGACGACCCTGGCCGGAGTCACCCCCGCACGAGCCACCGGCACGAGAGACAAGACCGGACCGAAACCCCGGGGCGATCTCCTGGTCGCCGCGATCGTCGTGTCCGCGACAAGCATCGCGCTCGCGGTATGCCTTCCACCCCTGCGCCACTGGTTCATGATTCCAACGACCCTGACCGGGATTCTCATTGGATCCGAGGCCGTACGGTGGTTCCGCCGCGGAACCGACGTCTTCGATCCGCGGGCCTGCGCGGGCCTCCTGGGCTTTCAGTTCCTTTACGTAGCACCGATACTCCAGGTCGCGCTTGACGAATGGGTCACACACATCTACGACCCGCCTCCGTGGCGCGAGGCGCTCGGCACGCTCGCCATTCTGAACGTCATCGGAACCAGCCTCTACCGGGCGACGGTCACCATCCCCTCCCGGGGACGCCGCCAGCCACGCCGAAGCCGGCCGATGCACATGCCCACCTTCTATGCGGCCGGCGTGATCGCGGTCGTGCTGAGCCTCATCGCCATGCGCTACGAGATCGCCATCTTCGGCGGGATCGACGGCTTCGTCGCCGCCATGGCCGACGAGATCAACAGGGTCAAGAACATGCGCGGGATGGGCGCGCTCATCCTCCTGTCGGAGGCGTTTCCCAGCTTGATCTTCACCCTCGTTCTGGTGCGTTGGCGAAGCACGTTCGCCAAGCACGTCCTTCCGCTGGCCGCCCTCGTGCTGGCACTCGCCGTGACCCAGTTCTTCGTTGGCGGCCTCAAGGGCAGCCGGAGCAGCACCCTCTGGCCCCTGCTGCTGGCACTGGTGCTGGTACACGTCCTGGTACGCCGCATCTCACGAAAGGTCATCGTCCTGGTGGCCGTCGTCATGTTCGCGTATCTCTACATATACGCCTTCTACAAGGCAGGCGGCGTCAAGGCCATCGATGAAGTTCGCCGGACCGGCACGGTCCAGGGCGCCGAGTCCGACACGGGACGGGACCTGCCGTTGCTACTCACCGCCGACCTGGGCCGGGCCGACATCCAGAGCGTCGTCCTCGATCGCTATCTCGAAGGAAGATTCGAACCGGTCATGGGAGCCACCTACGTCAACTCGCTCTTCATGTTCATCCCAGACTCCCTCTTTTCCAGCGTGCCCACCAGCAAGGTCGACGTAGGATCCCGGCTCCTCTACAGCCCGGGGTACGAGGACGGACAGGGCGACTCAAGCAAGATCTACGGCATGACGGGCGAAGGAATCATCAACTTCGGCCTGGTCGGCGGCGTACTCTCCTTTGTCGCATTCGGTCTTGCTGTCCGGGCTGTCCAGATCTATTGGACCTCGGCCGTCCAGTCACCGGAACTTGCACCCAAGTTGATTGCTCCCATGATCTGGGTGGTGATCAATGCGCAGGGCGCAGACCTCGACAACACCCTCTTCTCGTTGTGCAAGTACACCATGCCGGTGCTCCTGCTGGTGTTCCTGGCCCGCCAGTTCGGTCGCCCCGAAGCACCCACCGGCTCAGCCCAGCCCCCGCGGCTCCTCCGGATCCCGCGTTGACGCTCGCCTGTTCCGAATGCCATCAGTCCGATCACCTCGGCCACAGCGCGAGGACTACCCGCGAGGGCGAATTCCCGCCCAGTCGTGGTGCCGACGGACGGTCGACAGAATGAAGTTCACCACCCGGCGAGAGGTGTCCCCGATCCGGTAGTCCCTCGGGCACGGCACGCCGTGCGCAGCCACCTGCCCGACCGTGACGGCGACCGCCTCGACCACGCCCGACGGATCCAGGCCGGTCATCATGATGCCGCCCTCGTCGAGTGCCTCCGGGCGCTCGATGGATTCGCGGAGCGTAACGGCCGGGAAGCCCAGGATGGCGGACTCCTCACTGACCGTGCCGCTGTCCGACAGGGTGCACCGCGCCTGGCTCTGTAGGCGTACGTAGTCGAGGAACCCGAACGGCTCGTGGAAGGCGATCCCGTCGAGCGCGCTGTCGTCGGCGACGACCGCCTCCAGCCGCTTGCGGGTGCGCGGGTGGGTGGAGACCAGCACCGGCAGCCGCCAGGCGTCCCGTACGGCGGCCAGGCAGTCCAGCAGGCGACGCAGCCGCGCCGGGTCGTCAACGTTCTCCTCGCGGTGGGCACTGACCACGAAGTAGCCGCCCGGTTCCAGTTCGAGCCGGTCGAGCACGGACGAGGCGTCGATGGCGGCGCGGTAGTGCTCCAGCACCTCGCGCATGGGTGACCCGGTGTGCAGGATCCGGCGCGGATGCAGCCCTTCGGCGAGCAGGTTGCGCCGGGCGTGCTCGGTGTAGACGAGGTTGAAGTCCGCGACGTGGTCGACCAGGCGTCGGTTGGTCTCCTCAGGCACGTTGAGGTCGAAGCAGCGGTTGCCGGCCTCCATGTGATAGACGGGCACCCGCATCCGGCGGGCGATCAGGGCGGCGATGCAGCTGTTCGTGTCGCCCAGCACCAGCAGCGCGTCCGGGCGGCACTCCTCGATCGCCGCCTCGACGCCGGCCAGGACGCCACCAAGCACCCGACCGAGGGAGGAGGTGTCCACCCGCAGGAAGCGGTCGGGCTGACGAAGCCTCAGCTCGCTGAAGAAAATGTCGGACAGGGCCGGGTCCCAGTTCTGCCCCGTGTGCACCAGGACGTGATCCACGGTCCGGTCCAGTTGATCGAGCACCCGCGACAACCGGATGATCTCCGGCCGGGTGCCGACCACGGTCATCACCCTGGTCACCAGGGCCACCTCCGTTGTTCATCTCGAGTCGGGCGGCCAGCCGATCAGACCGCCGCAGCCGCCACCTCGGCGACCGGCTCTGCGTAGGTGTCCGGTCGGTACGGGTCGAACAGGTCGTTCGTCCAGAACAGCGTGACCAGTTCGCCGGGGCCCGTGTTGGTGATCGCGTGCGCCCACATCGTCGGCATGTCCACCACGACCGGCTCGATCCCGTCGACGGAGAACCGGATCACCTGGTGATGGCCGACCCGGCGAAGCCGGATCTCGGCTCGTCCGCGAAACACCACGAACCGTTCCACCTTGGCCAGATGGAAGTGCTCGCCACGAGTGGCGCCAGCATGGGTGGTCGAGCAGAACGTCTGCCCCGCACCGCCGCGTGCCTTGACGGTCTCGACCAGTTCACCGCGCTGGTCGATCCGCCGGACGAGCGGCATCGGGTAACGCGCCGGGAACAGGTGTGACCGGTAGCTGTTGAACAACCGCACCTCGTGCCGGTCCGGCAGTGGGGGGATCTCCGCGTCCCGATAGCTGGCCGCCAGCGAGAGCAGTCGATCCGCAAGGGCCTGCACGCCGATCCGCAGCACCGGCATCGAGGCGTCCCAGGACCCGGTGGGCGGGGCGTCGAGCATCGCGGCGGCGGCATCGGTGGCGTGGACGAGCTGCAACTCGCGGTCCTCGCGCACCTCGGGTTGCCCGCCGTCGGCGATCAGACGACAGAACGTCGCGGTGACCGAGTTGTAGAACGGCCGTCCGTGCTCGCCGTAGAGGTGCGGCAGACGGTGGTCGACGAACTGGCAGCCGATCGCAGCGTCGGCCAGGACCGCGGCCGCGTGCGCCTTGGAATCGCCATAGGGGGTGCCGTTGCCGGCCTGGGTGCTGTTGGCGTAGACCAGGGTCTTCGGCGGCTGCGCGCAGCGACGCAGGCCGCGGACGAGTGCCTCCGCAGCGGCCACGTTGCCCGCCGCCACCTCGGCAGGCTCGCCCCGATTGACGCCGGCCAGGTGCAGCACCCGGTCGACGCCACACAGCCGATCGGCCAGGACGGCCGGTTCTGCGAGTGTGGCCCGGTCGAGCAGGACCGGCTCAGGCCAGCCGAGCGCGCGAATGAGCACCCGGGTGTGCCAGCCGAGAAAGCCGCCGCCACCGGTGATTGCCACCTTCACGAGGTCAGCACCGGCTCGCGCAGTGCCAACTCCGCGCGGACCTCCGGCAGCGCGCGCAACAGCGCGACGATCTCCGGCACGGCCAGCCGTTGTGCGTTGGCGGAGTTGAAGTCCTCGTCCGGCCGCTCGCTGAGGCTTCCCTCGGTGACGTACAACGCGTAGTTGAGATCCCGCGCGTCCGTCGGCACCCGGTAGAAACTGCCGAAGTCGTCCGCCTTGGCCAGCTCGTCGCGGCTGGCCAGCGTCTCGTGCTGCTTCTCGCCGTGCCGCACCCCGATCACGTTGTACTTGACCGGCGCGTCGAACAGCTGGCACAGGGCGGTGACCAGGTCGCCGATGGTGCAGGCCGCAGCCTTGCGAATGAAGACGTCACCGGCGCGGGCGTGCTGGAAGGCGTGCTCCACCAGCTCCACCGAGTCGGCCAGGGACATCAGGAAACGGGTCATTCCGGGATCCGTCACGGTCGGCACCACGCCGGCCTTGAGCTGCTCGATGATCAGCGGGATCACCGATCCGCGGGAGCACATGACGTTTCCGTATCGCACACAGGAGACGACGGTGCCGCTGCGCGGGTTGTTGCGGGCGTGCGCCTGCGCGACCTTCTCCATCAACGCCTTGCTCATGCCCATGGCGTTGATCGGGTAGACGGCCTTGTCGGTGCTGAGCACCACCACCGAGCCGACGCCGGTGCGGGCGGCGGCCTCGATGACGTTGGCGCTGCCCAGAATGTTGGTGCGGACGGCCTCCAGCGGAAAGAACTCACACGACGGCACCTGCTTGAGCGCGGCGGCGTGGAAAACGAAGTCGACCTCCCGGGCGGCGCTGGCCACGGTGTCGTAGTCCCGCACGTCGCCAACGTGGTAGCGCACGCGCTCGTCGCCGAGGCGGCGGCGCATCTCGTCCTGCTTGGCCTCGTCCCGGCTGAGCACACGCACCTCGCTCGCACCGCCGTCCAGAAGCCGGCGGGTCATGGTGCGCCCGAACGAACCGGTCCCTCCGGTGATCAGCACTCGGCGCCCCACTGCCGTGAAGGTCATTGGCGACTCCCATCTTCCGATGCCAGGCGCTTCGGCGCGACATCCAGGCCAACGACTCACTCCCGACAAAGGACGCGCAATTAGGGCGTATCACGCATTCCGCCTCCAGCCGGAGAGTTCTCCATGCCGGCCCACTCGGCCGCGCCGCCGGGCGCGGGTCGGCCACCGGCGCCCCCGGCCGGCCGGTCGCGCTGCTGTCCGTACCGGGCCAGCGTCCGCCGGTAGCCGTAGACCCCGGCCGGAAGCACCGTCAGCGCGTAGACGACGGCGCCGACGAAGGGAACCGCGGCGAGACCGTACGCCTCGGCGGCGTGCCACTTGGCCGCCCCGGCGATCACGAGATACGCGACCAGCCCGACCACCTGCGGGCGGACCACGCCAGCGGCGTTCTGGACCATCATCAACGCCGAGAACGAGCCGAGCAGCAGAAACCAGAGCGCGAGACCGGCCAGTAGCCACCTGCCAGCGTCCAGCGGCACCGGAAGCCAGAGGCCGAAGATCCAATCGCCCGCCACGACCAGGCCGACCGCAGGCCCCACGGTCACCAGCAGGGAGAGAACGATCATCCGACGGACCGTCCGACGAACCCAGGCCAGATCACCTCGGGCCAGGGCATCGCCGTTGGCGGACCACAATGGAAGGTTGAGCACCGTGACGAGCATCCCGAGCAGGCCCGCCAGACGCGCCGGCACGGCATAGGCGGTGACGCTCTGCGGCCCGAGGGCGTGCGCGATGATCAGATTGTCCATGTTTCCGGACAGTCCGGTCAGGATGGTCACCAGGAGGAACATCCCGCCGAGCCGCAGCAGCGCACCGCTGGCCCCATGGTCGACCGCGCCGAGCCGCGGCCGCAGTCGGGGCAGCCGCCGGCCGTAGACCCAGACACTGTTCGCCGCGTTGCCCAGCAGCGGCCCGACCGCGAACGCGGCGACGACCACGACGGCCGGCAGGTCGCCATGAGCCGCGAGCAGCACCAGGGGGATCGTCACCAGGGCACCGGCGCCCTGCCACAGGTTGCTCTCCCCCACCTGCTGGTAGGCATACTGCACGCGGACGATCAAGGACAGCGGAATGTTGAGCAGGAAGGCGGTGAAACAGATCAGGACCACGGCTTTGGTCTCCGCCGGATCCACCACTCCCGTCACGTTGAAGACCGATGTCCAGGGCACCAGCCCGGCCAGCGACCAGAGCAACCCGCACAGCACCATGGCCACGGTGGTCAGCACCACGTAAGCGGTGGAAACGTACCCCCGCGCCCGCACCCAGTCGCCGCTGGCATAGCAGGGCGCCAGCTTGGTCATCAAGCTGGTGCCAAGACCCAGATCGGCGAAGGTGGCCATCCCGGTGAGCGCCAGCACTGCCATCCACAGCCCGTAGCGCTCCGATCCCAGGCGGGACAGGCAGACCGGAATCACCAGCACCGGCGCCAGCAGGCCACTGCCCTTGGCGAGTCCTGCGGTCACGATGCCGGTGACGAGCCGGCGGCTGCGGCCGAGGCTCGCACCTCCATCGGGCGGGGACGCGGGCCGCGCGTCGGCCTGGGGCGCGGGCGACGCGGTGTCGGACGCCGCCTGTGACGCCGCCACGATCAGCGGTCGGCGAGCACGTGGCGGGCCATCCAGCCGACCGTGGCCTCCAGCCCCGCCCGCAGTGGATATCGACGCACAGCGGGAAACAGTTCCCTGAGCCGCGAGCAGTCCGCCTGCGAGTCCCGCACGTCTCCCGTCCGCGGCGGCCTGTGCACCGTCTCCAACTCGCGGCCGAGCACCACCTCGAGCTCCGCGATCAGATCGAGCAGTGAGATCCGCTCGCCGAACGCGAGGTTCACCGTGTCCGGCGTGTAGACCCCACGCATGACTGCATCCACGATCACCGAGGTGACACTGCCGACGTAGGTGAAGTCGCGGGTTTGCAAGCCATCGCCGAAGATCTCCAACGGACGGCCGTCGAGCGCAGCCGAGACGAACCGCGGCACCACGGCCGCGTACGCGTGGTCGGCGGCCTGCCGGGGACCGTAGACGTTGAAGAAACGAAACGGCAGCACCGCCATTCCGTAGCAGGCAGCGTACGCGTTGGCGTACGCCTCAGTCGCCAACTTGGAGACCGCGTACGGGCTCATCGGCATCGGCCGCAGGGTCTCCCGCCGAGGCAGGACCGGATTCGCACCGTAGACGGACGACGAGGATGCCAGGATGGTCTGCCCCACACGGTGCCGCCGCGCCGCCTCCAGCACCGTGAGCGTGCCGGTGGCGTTGGCATGGTGGCTGGTCAGCGGGTCCGCGACGGAGCGCGGGACCGAGCCGAGAGCCCCGAGGTGGACCACGGCGGTCGCGCCGGGGATCGCCTCATCGAGCACGTCGGAATCCAGGACGGAGCCGACCAGGAGCCGCACGGGTAGTTCCGCCACGTTGTCCAGGGTGCCCGTGGACAGATCGTCGACCACCACGATCTCGCCGACCTGGCCGCCGGCAGCCAGGTCGTGGACGAGGTTCGAGCCGATGAATCCGGCCCCACCGGTCACCACGACCTTGTTGATCCTTCGGTGCAAGGCCCACTCCTTCGGGCTGGGCGACGCGGTGAGACCTCATCGACAATCGGACAAAGCCGATCAGATGCCGTCACTCACCCATCAGCGGTGCGTAACGGACAAGTTTGTCCGTCCTAGAAGCAACGGGCGAAGCGCGGGTGAGTTACTCGGAACCCGGGTCGCTGACCAACCAGCTCGTCCGGATCACGAGCCCTCAGCGCCGGTCGAGGACCCGCTTCAGCCCCTCCGTGGCACCTGGCCGCCGCACCTCGTCAAGGAACTCGGCGAGCGGTTCGGCGAAGTGGCGATAGTCGAACGAGGCCAGTGCCTGCCGCCGGGCGGCCTTGCGCATTGCGGCTCGGCGGTCCGCGCCGAGCTGCGCGGCCGTGACCAGGACGCGGCGCAGGCTGTGCACCGATTCGTCCCGACACACGAGGCCCTCCCGCCCATCTGCGAGATACCTACCGAGATCGCTGGTCAAGTTCGTGATCACCGGCGTGCCGTTGGCGAGGCTCTCGCAGAACTTCGTGGGAAAGCCCGCGTGTGCGTACCGGGCGTCGCGGCGGAGGATGACGCTGAAGTCGGCCTGTCGGATGATCCCGGGGACATCCTGCTGTGGAATTGAGCCTCGTGGCCACACGCTCGGTGGCACAGCCCGACCGCCGAGCAGGCTCCGCACCTCGTCCGTCGAGGGACCGCAGACGGTCAGCGTCACATCCACACCTGCGCGGTGGGCCCGATCCACGGCTTCGATCACCGCACCGACGAGGTCCTTCCTCCCCGGGCTGCCGAAGTAGACCAAGCGCAGGTCGGATCGCCCGGCGGCATCACACCGGTCGACGACGTCCAGTCCGGCCACGTCGAGGGTGGGCGGGACCCGGAGCACGGGCGTGCGCCGTCGGTAGTAGTCCTCAAGGTAGGAGCTGATGGCGATGACGCCGTCGCACCGGGGACGGTGATACCGCATGACGAGTTCGTTGCTCAGGCATGACGGCCCGAACGGCCCACCTGGAAGGTGCCAGGGGTCGTACCACTCGACGACGTCCGCGATCAGAGGAACCCGGTGCTCCCTGCACCACCTCCGCATTCGCGCCGTCCTGTCAGCACCGCCCCCGTACAGGAGCACGTGGGAGGGCAGCACCGGCTGGGCCGCCAGCCATCGCAGAAGAGCATGGTCCGAGACCAGTGACCGCCCAGCCCGACGCAGCATGCCGGGCTGGGCGGGTGCCGCCTGACCGAAACCGACGGTCGAGACCGACCCCGGCCCTTCCGGCCCGGCAACCGGGGTCAGGACCGGCTTGCCGGCCTGACTGGTCAGCACCACCACGTGGTGACCCGAGGCAGCCAGGGAGGCGGAGATGCCGAACACTCTCCGGGCCGCCGCGCTGCCCCAAGGAAACGAGAAGGGGACAACGTAGGCGACCCATGAACCGTCGGTCGTCATATGGTCTCACTCCCGACGGCGGACAGGCACCAGCTGACCCGGGCCGCGACGTGCAGACCTCGGATGCCTGGACCAACGACCGTGCGACGGAGAGGTTGCCCGAAACCGGGAGGTCAGGCGCGCTTGAGCACCTCCGAGACCAGTTCCTTGGCCTCCTCCTGGATCCGGGCCAGGTGCTCCGGGCCCTGGAACGACTCCGCGTAGATCTTGTAGACGTCCTCCGTGCCCGACGGGCGGGCGGCGAACCAGCCCGACTCCGTCGTCACCTTCAGCCCGCCGATCGCCGCCCCGTTGCCCGGCGCGGCGGTCAGCGTCGCCGTGATCGGCTCGCCGGCCAGCTCCGTCGCCGTCACCTGCTCCGGGGAGAGCTTCGCCAGCACCGCCTTCTGCCGCCGGTCGGCCGGGGCGTCGATGCGGGCGTACGCGGGGGCGCCGAAGCGCCCGGCCAGCTCCGCCCAGTGCTCGCTGGGCGTCCGGCCCGTCGTCGCGATGATCTCGGCGGCGAGCAGGCAGAGCAGGATGCCGTCCTTGTCGGTGGTCCAGGTGCTGCCGTCGCGGCGCAGGAACGACGCCCCCGCGCTCTCCTCGCCGCCGAAGCCGACCGACCCGTCGAGCAGGCCCGGGACGAACCACTTGAACCCCACCGGCACCTCAAGCAGCGTCCGGCCCAGGTCGGCGGCGACCCGGTCGATCATCGAGGACGACACGAGGGTCTTGCCGACCGCCGCGTCGGGGCCCCACTCGGGCCGGGTGCGGAACAGGTGCCCGATGGCCACGGCGAGGTAGTGGTTGGGGTTGAGCAGGCCCCCGTCGGGCGTGACGATGCCGTGCCGGTCGGCGTCGGCGTCGTTGCCGGTGGAGACCTGGTAGTCGGCGCGGGCGGCGATCAGCGACGCCATCGCGTTCGGCGAGGAGCAGTCCATCCGGATCTTGCCGTCGCCGTCGAGGGTCATGAACCGCCACGTCGGGTCGACCGTCGGGTTGATCACCGTGAGGTCGAGCCGGTGCCGCTGCGCGATCTCCCCCCAGTATTCGACGCTGGCCCCGCCCAGCGGGTCCGCGCCGATGCGCACCCCGGCGGCGCGTACGGCGTCGAGGTCGAGCGCGGCGGGCAGATCGTCGACGTAGTGGGCGAGGAAGTCGTACGTGCCGGTGGTGTCGGCGGCGCGGGCCCGCGCGTACGGGATGCGGTTGACCTCCTTGAGCCCGGCGGCGAGGATCGCGTTCGCGCGGTCCTGGATCCACCTGGTCACGTCGGCGTCGGCGGGGCCGCCGTGGGTCGGGTTGTACTTGAACCCGCCGTCGTCGGGCGGGTTGTGCGACGGGGTGATCACGATGCCGTCGGCGAGCCCCGAGGTGCGGCCCCGGTTGTGGGTGAGGATGGCGTGCGACACCGCGGGGGTGGGGGTGTAGCCGTCGCGGCTGTCGAGCAGCACGGTGACCCCGTTGGCGGCGAGCACCTCCAGCGCGTCGACGGCCGCCGGGGCGGACAGGGCGTGGGTGTCCCGGCCGAGGAAGAGGGGCCCGTCGAGGCCCTGCTGGCGGCGGTAGTCGCACAGCGCCTGGGTGACGGCGAGGATGTGGTCGGAGTTGAACGCGTGGCGCAGGCTCGACCCCCGGTGCCCGGAGGTGCCGAAGGAGACCTGCTGCGCCGGGTCGTCCGGGTCGGGATGCTCGGCGTAGTAGGCGGTGACCAGCCGGGGCACGTCGACCAGGTCGGTGGGCTCGGCGGGCTGACCGGCGCGGGGGTGGGCCACTGCTGCAACCTCCAGGGACGCTACGGACGATGGGTCTTCCCGGCGCGGGCCGGGCTCACACGCGACACGACAAGTGTGGGTGGTTCAGGGCTCGACCCGCTGCCCCTTGCCGATCACCACGATGCCGTTGTCGGAGACCGTGTAGCGCTGCCGGTCCTTCTCGAGGTCGACGCCGATCTCGGCCCCCTCGGGGACGATCACGTTCTTGTCGAGGATGGCCCGGCGGACCACGGCGTGCCGGCCGATGTCCACGCCCTCCATCAGCACCGAGCCGTCGACGTGCGCCCAGGAGTGCACCTTGACCTTCGGCGAGACGATCGAGTTCTCCACCAGGCTGCCGGAGACCACCGCGCCGGGCGACACCATCGAGCCGACGGCCCGGCCGACCCGCTCGCCCCACTGGTGGACGAACTTCGCCGGCGGGTACGGCGGCTGCTCGGTGTAGATGGGCCACTCGAAGTTGTAGAGGTTGAACACCGGGTGCACATTGATCAGGTCCATGTGGGCGTCGTAGAACGAGTCGAGCGTCCCCACGTCCCGCCAGTAGCCGCGGTCGCGGTCGGTGCTGCCCGGCACCTCGTTGTCGCGGAAGTCGTAGACGTTGGCCTCGCCGCGCTCGACCAGCATCGGGATGATGCTGCCGCCCATGTCGTGCTTGCTGGTCTTGTCCTCCGCGTCCTGCTCGACGGCCTCCAGGAGCGCCTTCGTGGTGAAGACGTAGTTGCCCATCGAGGCGTAGATCTGGTCGGGGGCGTCGGGCAGGCCGACGGCGTCGGTGGGCTTCTCCCGGAACGCCCGGATCCGCCGGCCGTCGGGGCCGACCTCGATCACGCCGAACTGGTCGGCCATCGACAGCGGCTGCCGGATGCCGGCGACGGTCACCCCGGCGCCGGAGGCGATGTGGTCGTCGACCATCTGCCGGGGGTCCATCCGGTAGATGTGGTCGGCGCCGAAGACGATCACGTAGTCGGGCTGCTCGTCGTGGATCAGGTTGAAGCTCTGGTAGATCGCGTCGGCGGAGCCGGCGAACCACCAGGGGCCGCGGCGCTGCTGCGCCGGCACCGGCGTGACGTAGTTGCCGAGCAGCGTCGACATCCGCCACGTCATGGTGATGTGCCGGTCCAGCGAGTGGGACTTGTACTGGGTCAGCACGACGATCTTGATGAAGCCGGCGTTGGCGAGGTTGGACAGGACGAAGTCGACCATGCGGTACATCCCGCCGAACGGGACGGCGGGCTTCGCCCGGTCCGCGGTGAGCGGCATCAGGCGCTTGCCCTCTCCACCGGCCAGGACGATCGCGAGCACCTTGTCAGCCATGCCCAGACGCTAACCATCCGCGTGCGACTTCACCACTCGTACGGACGGACTTCTGCACTAGGGTGCGGGGCATGACCGCCTCCACCCCCGCCACCGGAGCACTCCGCGTCGATCTGCTCACCCGCGAGTACCCGCCGGAGGTGTACGGCGGGGCCGGCGTGCACGTCGAGTACCTGGCCCGCGAACTGCGCCGACTGGCCGACGTGCGGGTGCACTGCTTCGGCGCGCCGCGCACCGAGCCGGGCGTCACCGCGTACGCCGAGCCGGCCGGCCTCGTCGGCGCGAACGCCGCGCTGCGCACCATGGGCGTCGACCTGGAGATGGCCGCCGCGTGCGCCGGCACCGACGTGGTGCACAGCCACACCTGGTACGCCAACCTGGCCGGGCACACGGCGAAGCTGCTGCACGGGGTGCCGCACGTGGTCACCGCGCACAGCCTGGAGCCGCTGCGGCCGTGGAAGGCCGAACAGCTCGGCGGCGGCTACGCGCTCTCCTCCTGGTGCGAGCGCACCGCGTACGAGGCGGCCGACGCGATCATCGCGGTGAGCGCGGGCATGCGCGCGGACGTGCTGGCGGCGTACCCGGCGGTGGACCCCGACCGGGTGAAGGTGGTCTACAACGGCATCGACACCGCCCAGTACGCCCCGGACCTTGGCACCGACGTGGTGGACCGGCTCGGCATCGACCCGGCCCGCCCCAGCGTCGCCTACGTCGGGCGGATCACCAAGCAGAAGGGGCTGCCGTACCTGCTGCGGGCCGCCCGGGAGCTGCCGGACGACACGCAGCTCGTGCTGCTCGCCGGCGCCCCCGACACGGCGGAGATCGCCGCCGAGGTGGAGGGCCTCGTGACCGAGCTGCGGGCGAAGCGCTCCGGGGTCATCTGGGTGGCGGAGATGCTGCCCAAGCACGAGGTGATCCAGGTGCTCACCCACGCCACGGTCTTCGTCTGCCCCTCGGTCTACGAGCCGATGGGCATCGTCAACCTGGAGGCGATGGCCTGCGAGACGGCCGTGGTGGCCACCGCCACCGGCGGCATCCCGGAGGTCGTCGCCGACGGCGAGACGGGGCTGCTGGTGCCCATCGAGCAGGCCGCCGACGGCTCGGGCACGCCACTGGACCCGCAGCGGTTCGTGGCCGACCTGGCGGCGGCGATCAACCGGGTGCTGGCCGACCCGGCGAAGGCCGCCACGCTGGGCAGGGCCGGGCGGGTCCGGGCGGTCGAGCACTTCTCCTGGGATGCGATCGCCGCCCGCACCGTCGAGGTCTACCGCGCGGTCGGCGCGTAAGGAAGGGCCCCCTATTAACGTTTTCGGTAGAGAAGGGTTCCCTTCTCACCAGCCACACCAGGGGCGCGCCACCCTGGGGCAGCGGCGGGTCAGGTGACGCCGAGGGTGGCGGCGAGCCGCGTCAGGGCGGCCGGGGCCGCCGCCGACCGCGCCACGACGCCGACGAGGTCCCTCGCCGCCGGCCGGTCGTGCACCTCGCCCCGGGCGGTGCGCTCCGCGTCCAGCAGCGCCCGGCCGGCGCGCAACCCGTCGCCGGCCGACGCGTACAGGCGGGCCACGTCCAGCAGGTACGCGGCCCGGTGTTCGGGCGGCAGCCACCGCCATCCGTCGCCGGCGATCAGCCTCTCGTGGCGTACCGTCGCCGCCGTGACCTGGCCGAGCGCGGACCCGGCGACCACCCGGGCGGCCTCGACCGCCGCCCACCCGAAGCCCTCGCCGCCGGAGTCGCCGCCGCCGAAGCCCTCGCCGCCGAAGCCACCGCCGTCAGTGCCGCCGGGTCCGGCCACCCGGGCTGCCTCATCGGCCCGGCTGAGCAGCTCGCCGGCGGCCCGCTCGTCGCCCCGGCCGGCGGCGGCCAGGGCGGCCTGGATCAGCAGCGCCCCGCGCACGGCCGGGCCGTCGGCGGGCGCGGCACCGGACAGGCAGGGCCCGACGCGGTGGGCGGCCACGACCGCCGCCTCCACCGCCGACCGCAGCCGCCCACTCGCCCGCAGGGCCTGACACAGCGGTACGGTCGCGGCGGCGGCCAGCCACGGGTCGGCGGCGGCCGTGGCGACGGCCAGGCCCCGGTCGGCGGCCAGCCACGCCAGCTCCCCCTGGCCGACCTTCACGAGCACCAGCGCGACCAGCCCGTACCCGGACGCCAGCAGACCGTCGGCCGCCCGGCCCGGACAGGTGGCACGCGCCTCGCGGGCGGCGTCGAGCAGGCCCGGCAGCAGGGCGAGCAGCTCCGGGTACCGGGCGTGCCGGTAGCTCTGCTCCGCATGCCCCAGCCGGGCCCGCACCTGGGCCACGTCGGGCGGCCGGGCCGGGGCCGCCACGTGGTACCGGGCGAGGGCGGCCCGGACCCCCTCCACGCCCCGCGCCACGCCCGCCGCGGCCCGGTCCGCCGGCGCGGCTCGATCCGCCAGCAGCATCTCCAGGTCGATCCGGAGCGCCTCGGCGACCTCCCGCAGGCTGGACACCCGCTCCAGCCGGCGCACCCCGCGCTCGACCTTGTCCACCCAGCTCTTCGACTTGCCGAGGCGGTCGGCGAACTGCTGCTGCGTCATGTTGCGCCGCACCCGCCAGTGGGCGACCCGGCGGCCGACCGGCAGCTCGTTCACCCGCCGGGCCGTCCCGCTCACCCGAGGACCCCGAGAACCAACAGCACGAGTACGACCACCGCGATCGTCGCGCCGTAGGCGTGCTGCCGCCGGCTGACCGGCGCGCGGGCGGGCCGGGGCGGACCGGGCACCCGGTCCCCGTCGGGTTGTGGAGGCCGGCCGTCGGGCATCGGGTACGCCGGCGGCAGCGGCCCGTCGTGCGGGCGCTCACGCATCTGCGCCTCCTTCGAGGTCAGGGGCTGTCGGAGGGCGGGGCGCGAGGGGGCCGCCCCGCCCGGGTAGGAGGCACTCCGTTTGCTGACGAGAGGCCCTCATCCGCAACCTAGAGTGCAGTGAGTACAGAGTCAACCCAACATGCACAGAATGCTGTGTCGGGTGGCATGCTCGGAGGGCTGACGAGAGGTGGCCCTGCCATGCCCAGACAACCTGTATACGAGCAGGTCATCGACGATGTCACCGCGTCGATCCGAAGCGGCACGCTCAAGCCCGGCGACAAACTGCCCTCCATCACCGAGTTGTGCGAGCAGTACCGCGCCAGCGCGACGCCGATCCGACTGGCCCTGCGGATCCTCGACGAGCGGGGTTGGATCGAGGTGCACCAGGGCAAGGGCTCGTTCGTGGCGCAGAGCCCTCCGGCGACAGCCGGGTAGATCTTGGTAAGTTTCGGCCCCCAGAGGGGCCGTTTGATACCAAGATCTACCACCTTGGGGAGCACGAGTCGCCGGGCGATCCACGCGCCTGCGACCGGGGTGGAGCAAGGCGGTCAAGCAGGGCGGCCATCAGCCGGGGTTGCGCCCCACTCCGCCACTCCCACCGCCTCCACTCCCACCGCTTCCGCTCGCCACCGCCCCCACTCGGCACTAACGACCACCCAACGTCACCATCGCCGAGCAAGCACCAAGCATGGACGCGCCCTTTGCTCTGCACCCACATACGCAACGCTCACGCAGCGCAACACCCCCTCCCACCCCTCCAAGCATCCACATACTTAATAGAAGCAGCTAGAACCGGGTGCTGCGTCGATGGGTGCAGAGCAAAGGAAGGGCGAAGGGTTGAGCTTGGTCGGGCAGGGGTCACCGACAGTAGGACCCGTCGCACCATTCGAGCCCAGCAGCACTCACACCACGGAGCGTGAACATGCCGCAGGTCGCGGGCCACGCGATGGAGCCGCGGGACCACGGGATCAGAGCCCGGCACGACACCCCGCCCGCCACCCACGGGGGGCATCCACCAGCTCAGCGCTCCGCGAGGGCTTGATCGCGCACCGTGATTCCGCGTAGCGTCTGGCATCGATGGATACGAACGGGTCCGCGCAGGTGCTGGACATCCTCGACAAGGTCGCGCCGGCCGAGTTCGTCCCGGCCAGCCCGCACAACTTCGTCGTACGACCGGGGGGCTCGGTGCCGGCGGAGAGCCTGCTCGGCGACCCCGACGTCAGCCTGCACTGCCTCGACGACGAGCACCGCCTCGCGTACTTCGTGCAGGCCCCGCCCGGGGTCGACCTGGCCGGCGGGCCGTTCCTCTACCTCGACCAGTACCGGGCCGCGCAGCGGCTGGTCACGGTGCCCTACGAGACCCTGCACCGGCTCGCCGACGGCCTGCCCGACCCGGCCCGGCTGGTCCTGGTCTACTCCGTCGGGCGCTGCGGGTCGACGCTGCTCAGCAGGGCGTTGGGCGAGGTGGCCGGGGTGCGCAGCTACTCCGAGCCCGACGTCTTCACCGAGATCGCGCTGCTGCGGCACGAGGACCCGGACCGCGACGCGGAGTACGCGCGGCTGATCCGCAGCTGCGTCCGCGTCCTCGCCAACGCCGGGAGCGACACCGGGAGCGGGGGCGCCGAGACGCTGGCGGTCAAGTTCCGGGCCAGCGGCATCCAGCTCGGCGACCTGTTCCACGAGGTGTTCCCCGCCGCCCGGGGCGTGTTCCTGCACCGCGACGCGCGCCCGTGGCTGGAGTCGATGCACCAGGGCTTCACGCCGCACCTGCCCGACCCGGGGGCGCAACTGGCGTTCCTGAAGTACGTGCTGGCCCAGGCCCCGTTGATCATGCCCTTCGTCGCCCGGCACGAACGGCAGCCGACGCCGACGGAGGCGTACGTGTTGACCTGGTTGTCGGTGCTGGACCGCTACCGCGCGCTGCGCCGCGCCGAGGTGCCGCTGCTGCCGGTGGCCTACGAGGCGCTCGCCGCCGACCCGAAGGCGACCCTCGCCGCCGTGCTGGACCACTGCGGCCTGCCGGCCGACGGCGTCGACGCGGCGTACGCGACCTTCTCGGCCGACTCGCAGGAGGGCACCGTGCTGTCCCGGGCGAGCCGCCGCAGCAACCCGGCGGCGGCCCTGGCCGCGGAGGACCACGCGCAGGCGCGGGCGGTCCTCGCGGAGCATCCGGTCGTCGACCCGGACGACCCGCTCGTGCGGGGATTGATCGAGCCGTAGCGGGATCCGGGGAGAGCTTGCCCGCGCGCGAGACGATCTCGCACAGGTAGGTTGACAGGGTGACTGGACGGTTCCCGATCGAAGACGTGTCCCCCGCCGTCTCCTGCGGTCGCTACCCGGCCAAGGCGGTGGTCGGCGAGGCGGTGCCGGTGTCCGCCTGCGCCTACCGGGAGGGGCACGACGCGCTGGGCTGCAACGTGGTCTGGCTCGGCCCCGACGGGCGGGCCCGGCCGTTCACCCGGATGCGCCCCGGCGAGCCCGGCCACGACCGGTGGCACGCCACCATCCGCCCCGACGCCGTCGGCGAGTGGACCTTCACCGTCGAGGCGTTCCAGGACCCGTACCTGACCTGGCAGAACGCGGTCACCAAGAAGATCGCCGCCGGGCAGGGCGCGGCGGAGCTGGCCAACGACCTGGCCGAGGGCGTACGCGTGCTGACCGCCGCCCTGGCCGTGGTGCCGGCGGGCGACGTGGCGCGGGTCAAGGCGGCGGTGGCCGCGCTGGACGACGACGGCCGGGAACTGCCCGCCCGCGTCGCCCCGGCCCTCGACCTGGCCGACCTGCTCTGGGCGCATCCGGTCCGCGAGCTGGTCACCACCGGCGACGAGCACCGGCTGTGGGTGGACCGCCCCCGGGCACTCTTCTCCGCCTGGTACGAGTTCTTCCCCCGCTCCGAGGGGGCGATCCCGGCGACCGTGGACGCCCCGGCCCGCTCCGGCACCTTCGCCACCGCGATGGACCGGCTGCCCGGCGTCGCGGCGATGGGCTTCGACGTGCTCTACCTTCCGCCGATCCACCCGATCGGCCGGGTCAACCGCAAGGGCCGCAACAACGCGCTCACCGCCGGGCCCGACGACGTGGGCTCGCCGTGGGCGATCGGCGCGGCCGAGGGCGGCCACGACGCCATCCACCCCGATCTGGGCACGCTGGAGGACTTCCGCGACTTCGTCGCCGCCGCCGCCGAGCAGGGCCTGGAGGTGGCGCTGGACCTCGCCCTGCAGTGCGCGCCGGACCACCCGTGGGTCACCGAGCACCCGGAGTGGTTCACCACCCGGGCCGACGGCAGCATCGCGTACGCGGAGAACCCGCCGAAGAAGTACCAGGACATCTACCCGCTGAACTTCGACAACGACCCCGAGGGCATCCGGGCGGAGATCCTGCGGGTGGTGCTGCACTGGGTCGGCGAGGGCATCCGGATCTTCCGGGTGGACAACCCGCACACGAAGCCATTCGACTTCTGGCACTGGCTGATCGCCGAGGTGAAGAAGGTCGACCCGGACGTGCTGTTCCTCGCCGAGGCGTTCACCCGGCCGGCGATCATGAACGGGCTCGGCAAGATCGGCTTCACGCAGTCGTACACCTATTTCACCTGGCGCACGACGGCCGCGCAGATGCGGGAGTACTGCGAGGAGTTGGTCGCCTCCGCCGACCACATGCGGCCCAACTTCTGGCCCAACACGCCCGACATCCTGCACGAGTCGTTGCAGCACGGCGGCCCGCCGATGTTCAAGATCCGGGCGGTCCTGGCGGCGCTGCTGAGCCCCTCCTGGGGCATGTACGCCGGCTACGAGCTGTTCGAGCACGTGGCCCGCCCCGGCGCGGAGGAGTACCTCGACAACGAGAAGTACGAGCTGCGGCCCCGCGACTGGGCCGGCGCGCAGGCGCAGGGGCGGTCACTGGCCCCGTTCATCGCCACCCTCAACCGGGTCCGGCGCGACAACCCGGCCCTGCACCGGCTGCGCAACCTCGTCTTCCACGACATCGACAACCCGGCGCTGCTGTGCTGGTCCAAGCACGACCCCGACACCGGAAACACGGTGCTCGTGGTCTGCTCGTTCGACTCGCAGACCGTGCAGTGGGGCAACACCACCCTGGACATGCCGGCGCTGGGCCTCGACTGGGCCGACCGGTTCACCGTGCACGACGAGCTGACCGGCGCGGTCTACGACTGGGGGCAGCGCAACGCCGTGCGGCTCGACCCGTACCTCCAGCCCGCGCACGTGTTCACCGTGCGCCGGCCCGCCACCGCAGACACCGCCCCCACCACCGACGCCGTTGCTGCTGCTGACAAGGACGAGCCACGATGGACGAGCTGATCGCCGGCACCGCGCACGACCCGCACGCCGTGCTCGGCGCGCACCCCGCCGACGGGCGCACCACGATCCGCACGCTGCGCCGGGGCGCCCGGCGGGTGAGCGCCGTCGTCGGCGGGCAGCGGTACCCGATGACCCGGGTCCAAGACGCGGGCGTGTTCGAGGTCGTCCTGCCGGGCACCGTGCTGGACTACCGGGTCGACGTCGACGGCGCGCTGCGCGACGACCCGTACCGGCACCTGCCCACCCTCGGCGAGCTGGACCTGCACCTGATCGGCGAGGGCCGGCACGAGCGGCTGTGGGAGGCCCTCGGCGCGCGGGTGCTCGACGCGGGCGTCGCGTTCGCCGTGTGGGCGCCCAACGCGCGCGGCGTGCGGGTCGTCGGCGACTTCACCGGCTGGAACCCCGACGACGGCTGGCCGATGCGGTCGCTGGGCTCCAGCGGCGTGTGGGAGATCCTGGTGCCCGACGTGCCGGCCGGCGCGAAGTACAAGTACCGGGTGCTGGGCGCCGACGGGCGGTGGCGGGACAAGGCCGACCCCCTCGCCGCGTACGCGGAGGTGCCGCCGGCCACCGCGTCGGTGGTGCACCGCTCGGCGTACGAGTGGACCGACGACGACTGGCTCGCCCGCCGGGCGCGGCGGCAGCCGCACCAGGAGCCGATGAGCGTGTACGAGGTGCACCTCGGCTCGTGGCGGCCCGGCCTCGGCTACCGGGAGCTGGCCGAACAGCTCACCGCGTACGTGACGGAGCTGGGCTTCACCCACGTGGAGTTCCTGCCCGTGATGGAGCACCCGTTCGGCGGCTCCTGGGGCTACCAGGTCACCGGCTACTACGCGCCGACGTCCCGGTTCGGAAACCCCGACGACTTCCGGCACCTCGTCGACACGCTGCACAACGCCGGCATCGGGGTGATCCTGGACTGGGTGCCCGCACACTTCCCCAAGGACGAGTGGGCGCTGGCCCGCTTCGACGGCACCCCGCTCTACGAGCACCCCGACCCGCGCCGCGGCGAGCACCCCGACTGGGGCACGTACGTCTTCGACTTCGGCCGCCGCGAGGTGCGCAACTTCCTCGTCGCCAACGCGCTGTACTGGTGCGACGAGTTCCACATCGACGGGTTGCGGGTCGACGCGGTGGCGTCGATGCTCTATCTCGACTATTCCCGGCCCGAGGGGCAGTGGGCCCCCAACGTGCACGGCGGCCGGGAGAACCTGGAGGCGATCGCCTT
This sequence comes from Micromonospora sp. PTRAS2, assembly GCF_054052245.1. Lineage (NCBI taxonomy): Bacteria > Bacillati > Actinomycetota > Actinomycetes > Micromonosporales > Micromonosporaceae > Micromonospora > Micromonospora sp. PTRAS2. Next base: position 237,712 of record NZ_JBSWBU010000005.1, on the reverse strand, counting down.
CATGCAGGAGGTCAACGCCACTGTCTACAAGCACCACGCCGGGGTGGTGATGATCGCCGAGGAGTCGACGGCGTGGCCGGGAGTGACCCGGCCCACCGCCGACGGCGGGCTCGGCTTCGGGTTCAAGTGGAACATGGGCTGGATGCACGACACCCTGCTCTACACGTCGAAGGACCCCATCTACCGCCAGCACCACCACCATCAGCTCACCTTCTCGCTGGCGTACGCGTGGAGCGAGAACTACGTGCTGCCGATCAGCCACGACGAGGTGGTGCACGGCAAGGGCTCCCTCGTCGCGAAGATGCCCGGGGACACCTGGCAGCAGCTGGCCAACGCGCGGGCGCTGCTGGCGTACATGTGGGCGCACCCGGGCAAGCAACTGCTGTTCATGGGCTGCGAGCTGGGCGACGACCGGGAGTGGAGCGAGGAGCGCGGCCTCGACTGGTACCTGCTGCACGACCCCGCGCGGGCCGGCGTGCAGCGCCTCGTCGGCGACCTCAACCGCGTCTACCGGGACACCCCGGCGCTGTGGGCGCAGGACACCACGCCGGCCGGGTTCCGCTGGATCGCCGGCGACGACGTCACCCACAACACGGTGTCGTTCGTGCGGATCGCCCCCGACGGCGCGACGCTGGTGTGCGTGGCGAACTTCTCGGCGCGGCCGCTGGAGGACTACCGGGTCGGGCTGCCCGCCGCCGGGACGTGGACGGAGGTGCTCAACACCGACGCCCACCACTACGGCGGCTCGGGGGTGGGCAACCTGGGCGAGGTGCACGCGCAGGGCGTGCCGTGGCACGGGCTGCCGGCGTCGGTGGCGCTGCGGGTGCCGCCGCTGGGCGTGCTCTGGCTGCGCCGCGACTGACCAGGCGAGGGACGCCCCTGGACGGCGGTCCAGGGGCGCGGTGGTGGCACCCCGTTCAGGGAAGTTCGGGCGCGAACGCCGGCATCATCCGCTCAGCCACGAGGCGCAGTTGGCCCTTGATGTCCGGGACGTTCGGGACGTCCTCCCCGGAGAACAGCTTCACGAGCGCCGCGTCGGCGAGCGCGAGGATCATGTGGTTGACACCCGACGGTTGGATGTCCGCCTTGATCTTCTCGACGCACTCCTCCGGCGTGCCGGCGATCGAGAGCTTCTCGGCGTACTCCGGGCGGAAGCGCTCGACCGCCGAGGCGATGTCGCCGGCGCTCAGGGCGTCCACCACCGGCTGCAACTCCGCCGCGTCGATGCCGTGGCGGGCGAGTTGCTCCTCGGGCATCGACGAGACGTAGAAGGCGACCAGGATGCGCGCGGCGCGCTTGGCCGCCGCGGAGTCCTCCGACACGACGGTCACGACCCACGCGCCGATGTCGAGCTCGCGCCAGTCGCGGCCCGCGCGCTCGGCACCGACGCGGACGTGCTCGGCCATGTAGTCGTAGGCCTCCCGCGAGTACGACAGCGCATGGTGCAGGCCCTCGGCGAGCTCGCCCGCCACCTCGAACGAACGCGGCCCCCTCATTCCGCCAAGCTTGATCGGGATCTGCTCCTGAACGGGGCGCGCGAACGTGTAGAGGCCGTTGTAGCGGAAGAACTCGCCCTCGAACGTGATCGTGCCGTCGGCGAGGAACGTCCGCATCACGTGAAGGGCCTCCTTGAGCCGCGACAGCGGCTTCTGGTTGGCCCAGTCGATGCCGTACTGCGCCAGCAGGCCGAAGTTTCCGGTCGACACGACGAGTTCGACGCGCCCGTCGGTAAGCTCGTCGAGCGTCGCGGCCTGCTGGCAGATCAGCGTCGGCTCGCGCAGGAAGACGTGGGTCACGTTTGGTCCGAACCGGATCCGCCGGGTCTTGTCGGCTGCCGCCGCGAACAGCACCCAGCCCTTCCCCCAGAGGCAGCCCGATAGAATAGTAGTTACACACCCAGTCCCGGCTCGGGACGCTCGCGTTATCCAATTCCGAATCCTTTCGAAGATTATCGCCGCAAATGACCGAAAAGCCAGAACGGGCTCGATCCAGCGCATCATTAGCGTCAGCAGGACGATGTGCGGCGGAAGGTTTCCCGCTCGCCACTGTCGGGATCATCGACGTATCGCCACAGTATGACCTCGCCCCGCCAACCGCGTTCCACCTCCAGCCCCACACGAGCCCTTGCATCCTTCATCACCAGCGTTGCCTCGGTGCTGGCGGTCAGGCTTCGCTCCAGCTCCAGCTCGCCCGTACCAGAAATCCTCTCCAATTCGGCAGCGGCGTTCCGGCCGAATGTGATGTTAGAAGCCGAGAACGAACCGTCCGACGCGAAACTGATCGACCCCTTCAACTGCGACTCGAACGTGCCGCACAGGGCTTCGACCTGGACTGGCGGCCAGACAGTGCGACCGAACGTGCCGCAGCAGATCAACAGCAGGACCACGCCGCCAACAACAACGAACTTCCGCTTTCGTTGCATTTCGCTTGCACGACACCTTCCACACGGCGACCGCCAATTCCCCAGAATATTGTCAGGCCACCTTGTCGAATGCACACCCCGATTCCTTGACGATCTCAGCAGGGGTCAGCATCTTCTCCGACCGGGCTCCCTGGTTGTAAAGGAACTCCACACCGTCGGGGTCCGCATCCGCCGCATAGGACGGCACCGCCGCCGCTCGGAACACATCGGAAACGACATGCTCGGCATCACCCCGGCGTACGGTAAGTTCGATGCCAGCGACGTCCGGTAGTGGACCGCGACTGCCCGCCGCAACAATCACCCGTGCGAACGCCTCCTCCACACCGATAATGATGGCTCCCTTCGCCACCGCTTCGGTCCGCGGTTGCTCGACCTCCCAGTACGTGAAGCCAGCTTCGGCGATCGCAACGGCCGTCTGCTTCGAGGCCGCATCATTGTCATAGACCTCCACGCCCTCGATCCGCTCGCCCTCGCAGAGCGGCGCGAGAACATGTATCCGTTGACCGATCCGCGCGACGCCGACAGCATAGACCGAGTCACCCGGGACGATCCATTGACAGCCGGACACCACCATCATGACCACGGCAACGGGGACCCACGGAAGGTGCTTCAGCACGGCACCCCTAGATGAAAGCCAGCCTGAGAACGGCTCAACGCGATTCGAGTCCACAGTCACCTTCTTTCAGATACTGCAGCTCCTCTTCGTCGCTCTCGGGGTCGTTCGCCAGCAGGCGCAGGGCTCCGCTCAGGTCCCGACGAGTTCTGACCTCCAGGCTGGCGCGAGCCTGCTCGAAGCGCAGTGTCAGCACACCCTCGACCGACGCGCCCTGCCCGAACTCCCATGAACCGCTGCCGGAGATCACCGAATCCGCGAAGGGCACATCCACGGCCGAGAAAGAGCCTTCCCGCCTTACGTCAATCCGGCTTCCGGTGGATGCACGCCATGCACCACAGAGCGCCTCTTCGTCGACAGGAGGCCAGACGAAGTGCCCCACGCTGACCCAACAGCAAGCCAGGACCAGGAGGCACGCCAACCCCACCGCGTAGGGCCACCTCTTCGACAATGTATCCACCCCTGTTGCCGGCAGCGTCGTAAGTGTAGGAGTGCTTCCGGTTGCCCCGCCGCGGGTGGCCGGCCCGGCCTCGTCTCGACCCGGGCCGCTACCCGGTGCGCCCCGTCACGCGGATCTTGCCCGAGAGGCCGAGCACCGTCGGGGCCACGTACTCCAGTTCCACGGTCTCGCCCACGCCGACCGTGACCTCGTGCTCGGCCACGGCGAAGTCGTCGGTGCCGCCGACGGGCACGACGACCCGCACGCTGCTCGGGCCGGCCGGCACCGAGAACTCGTGGCTGCCCCAGCCGGGCACGGGCACCTCGACACCGGCGAGCAAGCAGCCGCGGCCCGGTCGACCGGTACAACTCCGCGAAGGGACCGTCGGGACAGGTGAAGGTGATCCGCAGGCACGGGCTCGTCGGCCCAGGGTAGGGGTCGGGGCGATTGGTCAGGATGACGGGCAGCGGCACGACCCTGTTGCGCCGCGCCTCGCGGCGGTTCACCCAGGCGAAGTACCGGGGAACACCGACCACCGCAGTGATCAGGTAGACGCCGACGGCGAGGATCAGCATCATGGTCAGCGCGATCCGTGCCATGCCCAGGATCGTCACGGCCAGCGCCCACACCCGGGACACCGGCCGGCCGTACCGGCAGTCGGTGTTGCCCTTGCCGAAGCACGCCTCCCGGAAGTCGACCGGCCCGCCCCGGTCTGCCGGGGTGACGGCGGAGTTGCGGGTGACGATCCGCACCTCGCGCCCGTCGCCGGTCCGGACGGTCACCGCACAACGCCACCAGTAGCCGAAGCCGTCGCCGCTAACCGGCCCGACCCTCCGGCACTCCCCCACCATGCCCTGCGCCGGACGCTCCGCCGGGGTGGACTTCACCACTCCCGTGCCCGAGTAGAAGCCCGTGATCGTGTTTAACACCAGCCACGAGACGACGATGGCCACGGCGCAGGCGACCGCCGTTCCGAACTGCGCCAGCCGGCCCCAGAACGGCCCGCGTCGCTCGTACGCGGCAATCATCTCGCGCTGCCTCGCCGCGGTCTCCTCGGGAGAGGTCAGGCTCACCACGGCCCCCCTGTCCGGCCGCCGCCGTCGGACGGTCGACCCGTCGCGTTCCCCGAGACTGCCCGCGCGCTCTCGCCTTCGTCGATGAACATCACGACGAAAATCGCCAGGAGCCAGGTGATCGCCGAGGACGGCCTCCCCCGACTGGGCACGCTCATGCCTGCGACGCGAGCAGGTACGCGCCGCCGGTCAGGGCCACCACACCCAGCAGCACCATCAACATCCCGAACGCCCGGTCGAACAGGATGAAGCGATCCCGAGGTCGCTCGTCGACTCGACTCGTCCTGCCGCCGAGACCGATCGGGCGCACGAGGCGTTGGGCCAGCTCGATGTGCCGGGCCGCGATGCCCCGGTAGTCGGCCGCGAGAGCCAGACCCGTCACGATCAGGAGCAGTCCGAAGGAGACTGCCACAACCGCTCGCCCCACGATGACACCTCCGCGTACGGGGGCGGGCTCCGGTGCCGGTCCCCACATCGATCGTCAGAATGAGCACGGCACAGAGCATCCGTCGTTCTACCCGGTGGACCCGTCTGCCTTGCGGGGAAACAGGCGGGCGTGCAGCCGAAGGTACCTGGGCGCACCAAGGACAGCCCTGACGACGGCAACGACGGCGCTCCCGCCAAGGATGATCATCAGAAACCAGCCCAGCTTGCCGACGGCCAACAGCAGGCCCTCCAGCCACTGGTTGGCGGCCCTGCCGTACTCGCAGTTGCCGTCGCGGCAGCTCTCCCTGATCTCCACAGTCCGGCCCAGGTCGTCAGGGGTCAGGACGGAGGGACCCACCCGGACCACGCGCGTTGCTCCGTCACCGTCCCGCAGGATGGCATCGCAGTCCCACCAGTACCCGAAGCCGTACCCGCTGATCGGACCGACCCGCGCGCACGCCCCACCCGTGGCCTGCACGGCCCGTTGCTGGACCCGATCAACATCACCGCGATGGTGATCACCGCCGACGCCGCGCACCCGAGCCACGACACCGCCAGCTACCTGGTACCACGCCAGGGCGGCTACGTGTTCACCGTCAAAGCCAACAGACCCGCCCTGCTCGCCGCGATCACCAACCGACTCCCGGTGGCAACCACTGCCACCAGCACCAATGTCAGTGCCGAACACCGCAGCGGCTTGCGAATCATCGGCACAATCTGGACCGCACCCGCAACCGGCATCGATTTCCCCGACGCCGGGCGCGGTGTTCCGGCTCCGCCGCGACGTCTACGCTCCGGACGGGCAACGCGTCAGCAAACAGATCCTCCACGGGGTCACCAGCCTGACCAGCCGAGATCGCTGGCTACGTGCGCACCTACTGGTGGGTGGGAAAATTAAGATCCACTGGGTCCGTGACATCCTGCTCGGCGAGGACACCCACCACGCCTACCTCGGCGGCGTCGCCCACCCCATGGCCGCACTACGCAACCTCGCGATAGCCCTGATCCGCCTCGCCGGCCACACCCGAATCCAGCAGGCCATGGAACGTCACCACGCCAGCAAGATGCTCATTCCCGCCCTACTCGACGCATCCCGCCCATGATCAACTGACTTGGTTTTGGCTCTGGGTACCCACGGCCAAACAAGCCACCGACATAAGCTAGGCACTGATCTTGTCAATAGTCATCACCTGTTCCACCCGCCTGACAATGCGCTAGTCTTCGAGCGCGTAGAAAACAACCATACTCGGCCAGTCTCCAAACTCGTTCACTTCGCCGGCACTGAAGTTCAGACCGAGGACGCTGACATTTCCGTCAGCCTGCAGTGAATCGATCGACTCAGCGACATGGCGCAACAAGCCAGCCACATCTCCCTGCCCCTCCCCAAGAGGAAGGCCGATCGAATAGTAGTTGCACACCCAGTCCCGGCTCGGGCCATTCGCGTTACTCAAGTTCGAATCCCCTCGAAGCTTATTGCCATCAAGACTCAAGAAACCACAGCGGATTGATCCGGCACACTAGTACGCAGACGACAACTGCACCGACCGCGACCGCCACCCCAGTTACTGCGCGAAACGTCGTCAGCACGACAACTTGCGATGGAAGGCTTCCCGCTCGCCGCTGTCAGGGTCATCGACCTATCGCCACAGCGTGAGCTCTCCCCGCCAACTGCGCTCCACCTTCATCCCACATGAGCCCACGAGCTCGGCCCGATCCTGTCACAGCCTATTCAAACGTTCGTCGAAATCGGCGACTGCACTCTCCATAACACTTTTGGGCTGCGGATCGCCGCCGAGTTCCAGGTAGAGGAGATACTGGCCGTACCTAGCCCAGTATCCCCACACCTGGCAGTCTTCCAGCACGTCGGCACGGGAATTCCCCCTGTTTCCGCAGAAGAATTCGCGAGAATCTGCATGCAAGGATACAGAGGGGGAGACATCGACGACGAGATCGCGTTCCGCGCCATTGCCGAACCTCGGCCGCGGGTTGGCCGTTCGGTAGTGCCAGTAGGCTGACAAGGGCGCCTTCTCGACCCAAATTTCCTGCCGAAATGCCAAGCCTCCTGAGGACTGCCACTCCACGACCAGCTCACCAGGCATTCGGTCGCCGACATGTCTTCCCGCAAAGTCAATCCCATCGACCTGATAGTCAACCTTCCACCCTTTGCCCGACAAACCCGGGACGGACTCCGGGTCGGAGGCAGCCACGCTCTCTGCCGAGACGGAGGTGCGCTCGGAAGACTCGATCTTAGCGAACGCGGAAGCCAGGAAGACAGCAATGAAGAGTGCAGCCAACAGCACCGCGACCCACACCCTCTTGATCCTTTGTGCCGCCACCCAGACTTCCCCGATCAGCAGAGTTATGCCCGTGCCCTCGCCTGCGAGGCCCACGCTATAGCAGCAGGCAGACCGCATGATGCAACCGAGGAGACAGAATGTTGCTTACATACCGGGTACCAATAACCCGCTGTCAGCACCTGAGGAATCTCACGGTATAGCCCTCGTCAGGATCGCTTTCGTACCCGAAGAGGCCGATCTCCCCTTCATTCGTCCTACGAACGATCAGCTCACCGGAAGGCGGGTTCTTGGATAAGCCAAGCTTGTCGAAATCCAGGCGAAGCCGGGGCGACGTCGCGGTTTCACCGAAGACCCAACTGCCGCTGCCAGCCGTGGGTTGCGTACCCCCGTAGTCCCGCTTGAGGATGTAGCCCTCCACATATTCGTCATCACCCTGCAGAACCACAAAGAAGTCGTGTGAGATCTTTACGACATCGAATGTTCCTCCGGCCTCGACCGTCAGGATATCTTCGCCGCCCGAACACCATTCCCCCGTCATGTCCACGGCCAGAATCGGCGGCGTTGGCGCTTGGCTGCAGGCACCAACCATGGCACCTGCAGCCAGGCAAGCTAACGACATAAGCGAAGAACTACCCTTGCTAGGAGTTGCGCCAATCTGACTCCTTCTGCCCGTGCTAGCTTTCAAGCGCGTAGAAGACGACCACCCTCGGCCAGCCTCCAAATTCATTCACCTCGCCGTTGCTGTAGTTTATCCCGAGAATGCTGGCAGTTCCATCAGAGCACAGCGCATCGATAGAGTCAGCGACATGCCGCAGCAACCCAGCCACATCTCCCTGCCCCTCCCCGAAAGGAAGGCCGATCGAATAGTAGTTGCACACCCAGCCCCTGCTCGGGACATTATCCCTACTCAACCTTAACCCCCAGAACAGGTTACCTCAACACTCAAGAAACGAGGGCTGGATTGATCCAGCATACCAATATGCAGACGACGACCGCGCCGACCGAGACGGCCACCCCACCGGCCGCTGCCGCATTTCCTGGCACCGGCGCCTCGAACTTGACACCCTCCCCGCCCTCCTCTTTCTTCTTCCCCCCCGCGCCGTAGTGACTCCGTCTCTTCTGCCCGTTACGCGAGTCGATCTTCTCATTTGTGGTCTGCTTGGCCTTCGCTCTCTCATACACCTTGCGGTCAACCGGGAGGCCATCTTTCCGATCCTTCAGCACCTGCCTCTCTTCCTCCGTTAGCTGCTCACGAATATTGCGCTTACCACGCCCCCCGGATGCGGCCCAGCAGACATCTGAGTCCCTGCATTCTTCCATCTCTTGCACTTCTTGCTGGAGCGTACGCTCATTGGAAGCCAGCAATTCCTGGGCCTCTTGCCGCTTCCGTCGCTCCTCGTTACTGAGGCACGAATCCGGGAGAGGGCATCCGCGGTGCCCCAGTCCCCGAAACCCGCCGGCATTGATGCCTTTTCGATGGATTCTAGCGCGAGTAGTGCTCTTACGGCTCCTTTCACCCCATTCTACGTTTCTGGTACTACCACATCCGTATCTGCAGCCCGTCGTGGGGCTATATCCGTAACAGTCAAAATGCTTGCAGTCGTCAGGAATCAATCCGGTCGGGTCGCTAAGGGTGACCGGGGTGTTGTTGGCGTAGGAGTAGCCGTTCCACTGTTGTGGTTGGCCGGTGTCCTGAAGCGAGTCGACGGAGGCGAAGCGTCCGATGACCGGGTCGTAGGCGCGGGCGCCAACGATGGTGAGCCCGGTCGGGCTGATCGGCTTGTTGAGGAAGCCACGGTTGTCGGGAACGGCCACCGCCGCACCCCGGGCCGCCCCGTACGGCGTGTACTGCCGCCAGGTGGGGTTCTGCGCGGTGTTGTCGAGGTACAGGGTGGGGGTGCCCTGGTGGTCGGCGACGGCGAAGGTGTAGGCCGTGCCGCTGCCGGAGCGGATGCAACTGCCGCCGCCCGGCAGGTCGTGGTAGCGGTTGCCGTCGACGGCGTTGGTGGCGGTGTTGAGGGTGAGCTGCTGCCCCGGCAGGTAGAGGGTGGTCTTGCCGGGTTCCCTCTGGAGCAACAGGTTGCCGTCGGCGTCGTAGGTGAAGGTGTTGTTGCCGCTGGTGCCGCCGGTGACGCTGGTCAGCTTGCCGGCATCGTCCCAGGCGAGGGTCTGGTTGCCCTGGGCGGCGTTGCGGCCGGTGGTGTTGCCGGCGGCGTCGTACGTGTAGGAGGTGCTCCCGGTCGCCCCGCCGCTGGTGGCGGTGGAGGTCAGGGTGTGGGGCTTGTTCTGCCCGTTGCCGTCGTAGGTGTAGGTGGTGGTCGTGTCGGTGCCGCCGGTCAGGTTGTGCTCGACCTGCTGGGTGCGGTTGCCGATCGGGTCGATGGTCCAGGTGGTCCAGTAGGCACTGCCGGCGCCGACGGTGTTGCCGACCATGGTCTTGTCGGCGTTGGTCGGCGTGGTGGCGCAGGCGTCGGTGGCGGTCCACGCGTCGGTGAGGCGGGCGAGGCCGTCGTAGCCGTAGCACTGGGTCTCGGCCGGGGTGGTGACCCCGAGGCGTTTGCTGGTCTTGCGGGTGATGTTGCCGACCAGGTCGTACCTGTACTCCTGCTCGTCGACGGTGGCCGGGGTGGCCGTGGAGCGGGTGACGAGCTGGTTGGTCAGCCGGCTGGTGTGGGTGTCGTAGGTGTTGGTGACGTAGGCGGCGCTGGTGGCGGTGCCGATACTCTGCTGGTTGACCCGGCCCCAGGCGTCGTAGGTGACGCCGGTGGTGTAGGCGGCGAGGCCCGCGAGGGTGGTGGGCAGGTCCAGCACGCCGGAGTAGCCGTGCAGGACGGTCTCCGCGGGCAGGCTGCCCTTGGCCGGGTACGTGTCGGTCAGCGGCAGGCCCAGCACCGAGGTGTACGAGTGCCCGAAGACGTACGAACCGGCGAGGGCACCCTCGGTGGTGGGGATGGTGACGGTCTGCCCGAGGCTGCTGCCGAAGACGTTGAACGCCTTCTGCTGGGTGATGTAGGGCTGGCCGTCGCGGTAGGCGGTGGTGGTGGTGAGCTTGCCGATGGCGTTGGTGACCCCGGCGACGGCGTTGCTGTTGTCGTACACCCAGGCGGCGCGCTGATTCGCCGACGACTGGCTGGCCACGGTGGCAGCGTACTCGCCGGTCTTGCGGTCGAGGGCGTCGTAGGTGAACGACAGGGTCTTGGTGCGGCCGTCGGTGGACTGGACGAGGTTGCCGTTGGCGTCGTAGACCATGCTGCTGTTGCCGGCGTCGGGGTCGGACTTCGCCACGACCTGGCCGAGCAGGTTGTAGGTCGAGGTCCACACGTTGTTGTCGGCGTCGGTGAGCGTCGCCTGGTTGCCGCGGCTGTCGTAGCCGTACGTGCTGGTCGTGGCGGTGCCGCCGGTGACGGTGAAGTCGCCGGTGAAGGTGTCCGCCGGGGTGGTCACCGTCGGGCGGGCCTGGTATTCGTGCAGCTCCTTCTCGCGGCCCAGCGGGTCGGTGACGGTGGCCTTGACCACGCCACCCGTAGGCGGCACGACCGTGGTGCGGTCTCCGGCGTGGACCGTCGTGGTGGTGGAGACGGTGACGCCGTTCTTCGCCGCCGTGGTGACGATGGCGCGGCCGAGGCCGTCGTAGGTGGTGAAGGTCTGGTGGGGCACCTGCTTGCCGAGGGTCGCCGCCGACACCGGCGTGGTGACCGCGGGCGTGGTCGCGTCGTCCCACCAGCCGTTGTAGGACGCCCTGGTCCAGCCCCGGGTGTCGTAGAACGTATCGCTGATCATCCGGCCGCCCTGCGGGGTGACCGTCTGCGTCTGCCGGCTGCGCAGCAGGGCGTCGTAGAGGGTCACCGAGGTCTGGTAGCCGTTGGAGTTGTTGAGCTTCTGGCTGGTCACCGCCGTCACGCCGGTCTTGGACACCGTGTAGGTGAACTTCTGGTTGGCGTTGCTGCTGGTCGCCCGGTTGTACAACCAGACGGCGGTGGCGCGGCCCAGGGCGTCGTACTGCTGCCGGGTCACCACGCTGTTCGCGTCGGTGCTGGTGAGCATGCCGCCGCGCTTCGGGTTGATCGTGGCCGACGACGTCTGGAGCAGCGCATTGGTCGTCGACGTCCCGGTGACCAGGGCGACGGCGTTCATGGTGTAGCCGGTCGTCGTCTTGTTGTTCCTGGCGTCGTACTCGTCGACGACGCGGCCGTACGTGTCGTAGGTGGTCTTCCCGCTGGTCTGCCAGACGTAGGCGCCGGAGGTGTGGTCCCTGGCGAGCTGGGTGAGGGTGACGTCGCCCTTGGTCGGGGCGGCGGCCTGCGGGAACGTGGTGGCGAACGTCGGGTCGTCGTAGAAGTTCCGCTCGACCTTGACCACCTGCGCCGGCCGGTTCACCGTCGCCGGGGCGGTCAGCGCGTTGACGCTGCCCGGCTCGGAGGCGGGGCTGCCCTGGGTGAACCCGCCGCACGCCACCGACACCGTCTCGGTCTGGCTGACCAGCCCGGCCAGGTTCGCGCCCGCGTTGACCGGGGCGTACGTGTAGCTGGTGCACTGGTCGTACGCGGTGTTGACCGGCACCGTGTAGGTGTAGGTGTGCTTCAGCTCGCCGAAGGTGGCGCTGGCGGTGTTCGCGTCGTAGCTGTTGTCGCTGGCCGTGTAACGCCAGGTCAGCGACGCGCCGCTGGTCACCGCCTGCCGCGCGTACGTCTTGATCGGCGCGACCCACTGTGCGGTCAGGGCCGACAGGCCGGTGCGCGAGCGGGTGGCGGTGGCCCCGGACACCCAGTAGGAGGTGATGGTGGAGGAGTCGACCCGGCCGCCCTCACCGAGATACTGGGTCGTCTCCAGCTCCCTGCCGGCGAGTTCGTCGATGTCCTCGTGGACGCCGCCGGCCGAGTCGGTCAGGTTGACCACGGTGGTGGAGTTGTTCTTGCTCATGCCGCGGTGGTAGGCGACCTCGGACTGCGTGCGGCGGTCGTTGACGCCGTCTCCGCTGAAGGTGCGCACCTTGGCGTAGCCACGGAACTGCCCGTAGGTGCGGTACTTGGCCTTGACGACCTCGTTCTCGTCGTAGCGCCAGGCCGCCCCGCCGAGGTAGCTGTAGCTGGTCGACAGCGCCGGCGCCCCGCCGGTCGGGTCGGTGGAGGTGACCCGGGTGACCGCGTACTTGTGGAACCAGTCCAGCTTCGGGTTCACGTACCCGTCGGGGGTCCAGTAGACCGGGTAGCACGACTTGGTGTTGGTGGCCGGGGCGGTTGTCACCGGCGCGGTGCACGGCGCCGGCAGCTCGTAGCTCGGGGAGATCACCGAGCCGGTCTCGGTGGTGATCGTGTTGATGCGCTGCCGGTAGAAGTTCGGCAGCCCGCCGGTGGTGTCGACCCGGTTGGCCAGCTTGACCCCGGTGAACGACACCGACGGCAGGGTGATCGCCGCCGTCGAGCCGCCCGCGCTCGTGTCGTGGCCGGTGCGGGCGACCGACGTCAACCACAGCGTCGGGGAGGTGCCGTCGCCGGTGGCCGGCATGGTGTGCGACAGGGCGTACGAGTCGACCGCCTCGTACGCCGACGTGGCCGTGTTGTACTGCTGCGCCTCGATGGACGTCAGGCGGACCGTCGAGAAGAACGACGGGCTCCAGTCGTCGCAGTCGGTGCCGGAGTTGCAGATCAGGTCGAACGGCACATCCGGCCAGTTCGCCTTGTTGGCCGAGTTCAGCGGCTGGCACGTGCCCGACAGGCAGCGGTCGCCGGTGGTGAACACCACCCGGTTCGGCACGGTGCCGTAGGCGTTGCCGTCGGTGAAGCCGTAGTCGATGCGCGACAGGTTGCTGTCGCGCACGTACGACACGTCGGTGGCGCCCTTGTTGCGGCCGTAGAAGTTGGTGGCCTGCTGGTAGTAGTAGGCCATCGCGTTGCCGTGGACGTCCTTGACGTAGTCGAGGTTCCACCGGTAGGCCATCGTGCACACCGACGAGGAGAACCCGGCCGCGTTGTAGCACGGGTTCCCCGAGTGCGGCGAGTAGACGGGGGTGTGGTCGACGGACTTCGTCTCGGCCTTGCCCGACGTCCAGCCCGGCAGGCGGTTGCGGCCGAACTCGTACACCGTGCCGTCGCGCAGCGTCACCCGCCAGTAGTCGGTGTTGTAGGTGCCGGTGCCGTTGTTCGAGTTCACGACGTGGGTGATCACCTCGCCGTTGTCCGACTCCGGCTTCCACTCGCTGCTGCCCGAGTCCCACACCAGCGACGTCGACGACCCGTTCAGCGACAGGGTCAGGATCGGCCCGTCGTAGCAGCGGTCGTAGGTCTTGACCGGCGAGGCGCTGCCGCCCGGATCGTCCATGCAGGAGGCAAAGGTCTGCTCCACGTACGAGCGGGGCGTCGACCATCCGTCGCCCACCCACGACGACTGGGCGTTCGTCGACGCGGTCTGCCCGTCGACGCTGCCCGAGTCGTAGGAGAGGGCCACCGTGGGCACCAGGTCCGACGCCGCCGGCGGCACCGTCACCGGATACGAGTACGTGAACGAGCCCGTGTTCCCGCCGCCGGTCCACGAGCCGGACGGCTTGAGGTCGGTGGCCGCGTAGGTGCCGCCGTTGCCGCCCTCCTCGCCGGCTGCGGCCACCGCCGCCAGCACCACGCGCGCGCCGGACGCCGACGCGGTCATCGGCACCTCGGCCGAGACGGTCCGCGCCGCCGGGTCGTTGGTGGACGCCAGGGGCTGCGCCGTGCGGCACGCCGCCGCCTTCGGCGTGGTCAGCGCGCACTCGGGCAGCCGGACCAGCCGCAGCCGCGACCCGTAGTTGCCGCCGAACGCCTCCGCGAAGCCCGCGTAGTCCACGCCGACCCGCGCCGCGCCCGACGACCGGTCCGGCGTCACCGACAGCAGCACGCCGTCGACGCCGGCCGCCTCGGCGGCCTTGCGGCCGGCCACCGTCACCGCGAGCCGCTTCGGCCCGGAGGATTGTCCGCTTTTGACAGCCACCGGCTGCGCCCACACCGGCGTGCCCGCCGCCCGCGCCTTCGGCGACCCCGCCGACAACGCCTGCGGTGTCCCCAACTCGACCTGCGCCGACGCGGCGGCCGGCCACACCGTCCGTGCGGGGCGGTGGGTCGACTTCGCGTCGTCGCGCGGCGTGACGAACCGCGTCGGCATCGGCTTGACGCCCTTCACCGAGGGGCCCGGTGACGTCGCGGGCGGCTTCGCCGCACCCTCGCCCTTCGGCTTCGCGGCGGCCGGCGTGCCTGACCACAACCCCGCCACCAGCGCCGTCGACACGACCACCGCGACCAACCGTCTCGGTCCAGTCAACAGGCGTGTTCCCCCGTGCCCGACCATGCGCGCTCCACTCCACAGAAGACAGAAAGCCACGCAGCGTGCCCGAACGAGCACCCACGTGGCGCGAACAATGTTTCACGTCCACTCAGGCCGGAGGTCACGGCAAGGTAACGATAGGAGGGTGGCGCGCGGATCAAATGCGCCACAGGGAGTCCGAAAGGGACAACCCGATGTGATGTTCGGCGTTCCCCGTGGTCGCGCGGGCTGATTCACTGTGCCCGCCCACCGGACGCGATTCCGCGTCCGCCGGACACACGCACGGGGGAGAAACCACTCCATGCCCTTGAACAGCCCTTCTATCAGGACAACCGGGGTGAAGGCGATCGGGTCGGTCGTCGCGACGAGTGTCGTCGCGGCGGGCGCGGCCATCGCCCTGGCCGCCCCGCGGGCCGCCGCCGCAGCCCCTGTGGCACCCGTCGAGAGGCCGGCCGCTGGCCCGCTCGGCGTGGACCGGGCCATGGCCGAGGCGCGACGCACGGGCCGGCCCGTCGAGGCGACCGCCGCCGGCAGCTCCACCTCCACCGTGACCGCCCGCCCCGACGGCACCGTCGAGCTGACCCAGACCGCCGTGCCCACCCGCACCCGCGTCGACGGGAAGTGGCGCAGCCTCGACCCGACCCTGGTCCGCCACCCCGACGGCAGCATCACCCCGACCGTGACCACGAACCAGGTCCGGCTCTCCCCCGGCGGCACCGGCCCGCTCGCCGAACTGACGAGCGGCGACCGCGCGCTGTCGCTCACCGCGCCGATGGCGCTGCCCGCGCCCACGTTGTCCGGGCCCACCGCCACCTACCCCGAGGTGCTGCCCGGCATCGACCTCACCGTCCGGGTCACCGGCGAGGGCGGCTTCTCCCACGTCTTCGTCGTCAAGAACCGCCAGGCCGCCCGACACCCGAAGCTGGCCACCCTCGACCTGACCACCACCACCCGGGGCGTCACCCTCACCGCCGACACCACCGGCAACATCACCGGCCGCGACCGCGCCGGACAGGCCGTCCTCACCGCACCCGCCCCGACCATGTGGGACTCCGCCACCGGCCGCAACGAGCGGCCCACCGCCGCATCGAGTGCCGCCGCGCCGGGCCGGACCGCGAGGAGCGCCCCCATCGGCGTACGGATGGCCCCCGGCACGCTGCGCCTGTCCCCGGACCGGAAGCTGTTCGACGACCCGACGACCGTCTACCCCGTCTACGTCGACCCCACGTTCAACTGGACACCCGTCGGGCCCAAGATGTCCGGCTGGGCCACCATCTCCTACCAGCACCAGTCCACCAACTTCTGGAAGGACACCCCCGACCTCATCGGCCGCATGCAGGTCGGCAACTCCGGCAGCCAACGCTCCCAGACCCTGATCAACTTCCCGGTCCCCTACAGCACCCTCGCCGGGGCCGAGATCTACGACGCCATCTTCAAGATCACCAACACCCGGTCCTGGAACTGCACCGACAAGACCGTCAACATCTACGCCCCCGCGACCACCCTTACCTCCGGCAACGCCACCTGGAACCACTGGGAAGGCGTGTCCAACGGCCCCCTCGCCGCGTCGAAGAGCTTCGCCTACGGCTACAGCGGCTGCGACGCCGCCGCCGTCTCCTTCGACGTCACCAACCAGATCGAAGCCGACGTCACCGCCAAGAAGCCCACCCGCACCCTGTGGATGATCGCCGCCAACGAGGCCAGCGACACCCAGAGCTGGAAGGAGTTCCTCGAAACCAGCCCCACCCTCACCATCCGCTACAACCACAAGCCCAACACCCCGACGGGGATGACCACCTCACCCACCACGTCCTGCGCCGCCGCCAGCCCCACCGTCGTCGGCGACACCTCGGTCTCGCTCTACGCCCCGGTCTCCGACACCAACCGCGGCACCCTCGGCGTGACCTTCAAGCTGTGGAAGGCCAGCGCGCCCGGGACGCTGCTGGTCAACACCAACCCGAACCTGCTGACGTACTCGTCCGGCAGCACCGCCGTGTACGTCGTGCCCCGCGCGACCCTCGCCGCCGCCGCCGGCGTCACCGGGACCAGCAACGGCGCGCCGACCACCTTCGCCTGGCAGGTCCAGGCCACCGACTTCCGCACCCCCAGCAACTGGTCGGCCACCTGCCGGTTCACCTTCGACGCGACCCGCGCCGGACCGCCGCGGATCTCGCCGCCCGCCCAGACCACCGTCGGCGTCCAAGCCACCTTCACCGTCGCGCCGCCCGTGGGCGGCACGCTGCCGACCGGCTACACCTACCAGCTGAACGCCGCGCCGCCGGTGACCATCACCGCCGACGCCAGCGGCAACGCGACGATTCCCGTCCGACCCACCCGGCTGACGAACACACTCTCCGTCACCAGCGTCACGGCGGCGGGCCAGAACTTCGGCGAGACCGACACCCTGACCTTCAACGCCATCCCCCCGGCCACTCCGGCGGCCGACGGTGACCTCACCGGCGACGGCCGGGCCGACCTGCTGAACGTGGGCTCCGCCAACAACCTCGCGGCGGGGATCTGGCTGGCGGAGAACAACGGCGCGGCCGGCGTCAACCCGAGCATCAGCAACATCGGCGCCCGGGGCAACGGGGTCTCCGGGAGCAACTCACCGTCCGACTTCGACGGCACCCAGGTCGTCAGCGGTCGCTTCCTGGGCGGCAGCTTCCAGGACGTCCTGGTCTACTACCCGGCCGCCGACCCCGTCCGCGCGGAGCTGATCGCCGGCAACGGCGACGGCTCGGTGCTGCGCCCCGAGCGGGTCGAGAACCAGTTCGGCATCGAGGGCTCGTTGCTGAACGACCCGAACGGCAACCCGCCGATCCAGCTCGCCAACGCCGGCGACAGCCGGCAGGCCGGCTCCGGCTACCCCGACCTGATCGGGACCAGCGGGGACGCCGCCAACGGCTACTTCCTCACCTACTATCCCAACTTCGGCATCCCCGGCGGCTACCTCGGCACCCAGCACACCACCGCGTCGACCCCGACCGGTGGCACGGACTGGAACAACTGGCGCATCGCCACCGCCGAGGCGTCGGACGGCACCGCCATGTTCCTGTGGAACCGGACCACCGGCGCGCTGCACCTGTGGACCGGCCTCGCGTTCAGCCAGGACACCGGGCAGCTCACCTACACCGCCCGCACCCTCGCGGCGTCCGGCTGGAACACCGGCGCGAACCTGAGCCTGCGCGCGGGCGACATCAACGGCGACGGCACCGTGGACCTGTGGACCGTGGCCGCCGACGCCGCCACGACCGCCTGGCTGGTGACCGGCCTCCAGGCCGGCAGCGCCACCGTCACGGCGCAGCCGAAGCAGACCCTGATCACCTCGGACCACACCTGGAAGTTCGACGACCTCGGCGACGGGGCGGTCACGACCGCGACGGACGTCACCGGCGGCAGCACGCTGACCGCCTCCGGCGGCGACGCCTACTGGCGCAGCGACGACCTGTTCAGCCCGGCCCTCATCATGAACACCGACGAGACCGGCACCACGGTGAACCCCACGGGCGACGGGGCGCTGACGGTCAACAGCCCGCTGATCGACACCACGAAGTCGTTCAGCATCTCGGTCTGGGCCAAGCCGACCGCGGCGGGCGGGGTCATCGCCAGCGAGGACGGCGCCAACGCGTCGCGCTTCCTGCTGTGGAACAACACGAGCGACAACACGTGGCGCTTCGGCATGGGCAACGCCGACAGCGGCTGGTCGTACACCCAGGTGGTGACGCCGGCCGGGACGGCGCTCGGCGTCTGGACGCACCTGGTGGCGACCTTCAACGCCAAGACCCGGACGATCTCGCTGTACGTCAACGGGGTGCTCAAGGGCAGCGCCCAGTTCACCGCGACGCCGACGTGGCCCAGCGGCGGCAAGTTCGTCGTCGGCCGCTACCTCTACCAGGGCCAGCCCACCGCCTACTACGCCGGGATGATCAGCAACCTCCAGGTGTGGAAGCGGGCGCTCACCCCGACCCAGGTGGGGGCCACCAACACCGTGCCGGCGACCGGGGCACGCACCCCGTTCGGCGCGACCACCTGGACGCCGCCCGGCACCGGGACCACGGAGACGGACATCTACGCGGCCGACACCGGCGGCAACCTGTGGCGGTACCGCAAGCAGAACGCGCAGGTGGGCACCCCGCGGCTGATGTCGACCGGGTGGAACCAGTTCACCGTCTTCGGCATCGCCGACTGGGACCACGACGGCAACCAGGACATCGTGGTCCGCGACAACACCTCCTGCGAGCTGCAGGTCTTCCTCGGCACGGCCGACGACCTGAGCGCCACACCGACGTTCCTGGGCAACCAGTGGTGCAACTACCGCCCGTACGGGGTGGCCGACTGGAACCGCGACGGCTTCCAGGACGTGATCACGGCGGGCTCCACCAACGACCTGTGGGTGTATCCCGGCGACCTCGCCGGCGGCACGAGCGCCCGGGTGGACATCGGCGACGGCTGGTCGACCGACTACGCCCCGTACGGCATCGCCAACGTCGTCGGCGATGCCACGCCGGACGTCTACGCCCGGGTGGCGAGCACCGGCATCCTGCGGTTGTACGACTTCCCGGCGGTCAGCATCACCCAGGTCGGCGTGGGCTGGGGCGGTTACACCTCGTTCGGCCTGACCGACTTCAACCGCGACGGCAAACCCGACGTCGTCGCCCGGGAGAACTCGACGGGGATCCTGTGGCTGTATCCCGGCGCGTCGGCGGGCCTGTTGAGCGCCCGCAGCCAGATCACCACCGGCCGGTGCCGAGCGGGGGCGGGTCAGACCAGGCCGGCGTCGCGCAGCAGCTTCCACAGGCCCGCGCCGTCCGGCGCGGAGAGCCACTTCTGCCCCACGGGGCCCGAGGAGGAACTGCCCGACGGGGTGGGCAGGCTGCCGGCGAGCACCGACTGGGTGGGTGACAGCCGGCGGATCGCCACGCCGGCCACGTTGTCGGGGTGCCCGGCGGCGAACTCGCGGTAGATCTCCGGGTCGTGCTGGCCGTCGTCGCCGATGAGCAGCCAGCGCACGTCGGGGAACTCCCGCGACAGCCGGGCCAGGGTGGCGCGCTTGTGTTCCCGGCCGCTGCGGAACCACCGGTCGGCCGTCGGCCCCCAGTCGGTGAGCAGCAGCGGCCCGGCCGGGTAGAGGTGCCGGGACAGGAACCGGGTCAGCGTCGGCGCGACGTTCCACGCGCCCGTGGACAGGTAGAACACGGGCGCGCCGGGGTGGGCGGTGACGAGGCGCTCGTAGAGCACCGCCATGCCGGGCACGGCGGCGCGGGCGTGCTCGTCGAGGACGAAGGTGTTCCACGCGGCGAGCAGCGGACGCGGCAGGGCGGTCACCATGACCGTGTCGTCGATGTCGGAGAGGATGCCGAACCGGACGTTCGGGTCGAGGACGCGGATCAGTGCCTCCACCGGCTCGGCGTCGGCGACGCTGAGGCGCACCGACGCCCAGCCGGGGGTCAGGTCGGCCTCGACGACGGTGTCGACGAAGCCGCTGCGGTCGGCCTTCGCCTCGTGCGTCACCCCGCCGGCCTCGATGGTGACCGTCACGTGCTTGGCGGGCAGGGTGGTGAAGCTGCGCCAGCCGCGCACCTTCTCCAGCCGCTGCCGGGACCGGGTGTCGGGGCGGCCGAGCAGCACCCGGCACAGCACCCGCGCCCAGCCGGGGGCGCCGTAGCCGGCGTACGCGATGATGTTGGTCTGCCACCCGGTGCGCCGCAGCCGACGCTCGACCAGGTTGTGCACGGCGTCCTCGAACCGCGCGGCCCGGTGCAGGTTCGGTACGGCCAGTTCGCCGGCGGGTGTCGGTGGCACACGGCAACCCTGCCACACCGCGGCGACGTCGGCCACGCGAGCCGCCGGCTCCGCGACGGCCGCACGGGCGACCTCGGCCCGCCCCCGGTCTGCGGCGATCCGGCCCGGCGCGTCCCGGGCGCGTGACACACTCCGGTCGGGGCGACGACGGGGGCGTTGGTCGTGTCGACAGCTGTGCGGGACCGTGGGCGGTGGCGTCCGGCGCTCGACCGGCCGGCGCTGGCGGCGCTGCTGCTCGGGCTGGCCGGGTTCGGCTACCGGCTGGTCCTCACGCTGCTCACGGTGCCCGTGTCGAACAGCGACGAGGCCACCTTCGGCCTGGCCGCGCTGCACATCGCCGCCGGCCGCGAGCACCCCGTGTTCCTGTACGGGCAGCGC
Organism: Micromonospora sp. PTRAS2; assembly: GCF_054052245.1. Classification (NCBI taxonomy): domain Bacteria; kingdom Bacillati; phylum Actinomycetota; class Actinomycetes; order Micromonosporales; family Micromonosporaceae; genus Micromonospora; species Micromonospora sp. PTRAS2. The sequence goes on along the minus strand of NZ_JBSWBU010000005.1, from coordinate 216,972 downwards.
TACATGGGCATGGCGGAGGCGTACCTGGCGGCGCCGCTGGTCGCCGTCGCCGGGCCGAGCTGGCCGGTGCTGCGGCTGCCGGTGCTGGCGCTGTGGGCGCTGTTCGTGTTCCTGGCCTACCGGCTGACCCGGCGGATCTGCGCGCCCTGGTTCGCCGTGCTGGTCGTCGGCCTGCTCGCGCTCGGCCCGGAGCGGGTGCTGCGCGACCAGTTGCAGGCGGTCGGCGGGCGGCCCGAGGTGAAGCCGGCGGTGCTGGCGATCCTGCTGGTGGCGGTGGGGCTGGCCGACGGGCGGGTGCGGTCCCGGCCGCTGGCGGCCGGGGTGGCGGGGCTGCTGGCCGGGCTGGCCGTCTGGTCGGACTGGCTGATCGTGCCGTACCTGGCGGCGGCCGTCCTGCTGCTGGCCTGGGTGCTGCGCCGGGAGCTGCTCGGTTGGTGCGGGGCGGCGCTGGCCGCCGGGTTCGCCGTCGGGGCGGTGCCGCTGATCGTCGACAGCCTGCGCGCGCCGCCGGGGCAGGACTCGCTGTCGGTGGTGCGGCGGATCAGCGGGGAGGCCGGCGCGGCGCCGCCGCTGGCCGAGCGGCTGCGCGGCGGGCTGCTGGAGGGGGTGCCGCTGGCCACCGGGCTGTGCCCGGCCGGCGGCTGCGCCCGCTGGCAGCAGTGGTTCGGGGTGGCCTACCCCGTGCTGCTGGTCGCCGCCGCGGTGCTCGCGCTGGTCGCGTACCGGCGGGCCGCCGCCCGGCCGGCCGGCGACCGGGTCGGGCCGGCCGCGCAGCTCGCCCTGGTCGCGGGCGCGGCGTCGACCCTCGCGGCGTACGTGCGCAGCCCGCTGGCCGCCACCGACCCGCTGAACAACGCCCGCTACCTGTCGGTGCTGCAGCTGTCGCTGCCGGTGGTGCTGTGGCCGTTGTGGGTGGCGGCCCGGCACGTGTGGCGGGGCCCGGCGGGCGCGGCCGGGCGGCTCGCCGGGGCGTCGGCGACGGCCGCGCTGGCGGGGCTGGTCGCCACGGCGTTGGCCGCCACCGGCCTGTTCGTGGCGGGTCTCGGGCCGCTGCGCGTCGAGGAGCGGCAGGCCCGGCAGCTGGCCGACGTGGTGCGCCGGGCGGGGCTGCAAGCGGTGTACGGCGAGTACTGGACCTGCAACCGGCTGGTCTTCGAGACGGCGGAGGAGGTGCTCTGCGGGGTGCTCGACGGGCGGCTCATGCCGGGGCAGAACCGGTACCGGCCGTACTGGCGGCAGGTGGCGCTGGCCGACCGGCCCGGTTACGTGCTGGTGGCCGGCGGCCCGGCCGACCGGCGGCTGCGGGAGCTGCTCGGCCCGCGCGCCGGGGCGGCGCTGCGCGCCGAGGTCGGCCGGTATCGCGTGTACCACCCGGAGACGGCCGTGCGGCCGTGGCGCTGAGCGGGGTGCGTACGCTGGCCCGACCGGCGCGCACGTCGCCGGGTGCGCGAGGAGTCGTGAGGCGATGCTCATCCTGCTGCCGCCCTCGGAGGGCAAGGCCGACGCCGGGACCGGCCGGCGGCTGGACCTGACCCGGCTGTCCCTGCCCGAGCTGACCGACGCCCGGGCGCGGGTGCTGGCGGCGCTGGTGGGGCTCTGCGCGGGCCCGGCCGGGCCGGGGGCCCCGGACGAGACGGCGGCCCTGGAGGCGCTGGGGCTGACCCCGGGGCTGGCCGGCGAGCTGCGCCGCAACGCGCGGCTGGAGCGGGCGGCCACCGCCGAGGCGGGCCGGCTCTACACGGGCGTGCTCTACGAGGCCCTCGACCTGGCCACGTTGCCGGCGGCGGCGCAGCGGGCGGCCCGCCGGTCGGTGCTGATCAGCTCCGGGCTGTGGGGCGCGGTGCGGCTCACCGACCGCATCCCGCCGTACCGGTGCCCGATCGGGGCGCGGCTGCCCGGCGTGGGGGCGCTGTCGGCGTACTGGCGGCGGGAGCTGGGTCCGGCGCTGGAGGCGGCGGCCGGGCGCGGCCCGGTGCTGGACCTGCGCTCCGGCGCGTACGCGGCGACGTGGACCCCGCGCGGCGAGCTGGCGGAGCGAACGGTGACCGTGCGGGTGCTGCACGAGCGGGACACCCCCTCCGGGCCGGTCCGCAGCGTGGTGAGCCACTTCAACAAGGCGACGAAGGGGCGGCTGGTGCGCGACCTGCTCACCGCCGGGGCCCGGCCGCGCACCGCCGACGGGCTGGTGGCCGCCCTGCGGGAGGCGAAGTACACGGTGCTGGAGCAGCCCGTGGCGGCCGGGCGGCCCCGGGCGGTCGACGTGGTGGTGACGCAGTTGTGACGCTCTGAACTGTCGCAAGATTTCCTCAAGCCTGGCGGCCACGGGTACCACCGGGCCGTCCGGCGGGCCACGGTATGGGGTATCCGACGCCGACAAGGAGACTGTGGTGCCCCTCGAACCCACGCTGCTCGACCGGCCTCGTCTTCCGGCGACCCCGGCCCCGCTGGACTGGGTGACCCTCGCCGACGCGTTCGAGGTGGCCTGCCTGTTGCGCTGCGTGTCCGCGCCGGCCGCCCCGGCCGCACCCGTCCGGGCCGGACGGCGGCCGGCGGCCCCCGCCCACCCGCACACCGGCCCCGCCGCCGAGTTCAACCGGGAGGACGCGGCGCACCGGATGCGCCAGCTCCTGGCCCGGCTGGAGATCCCGGTGCGGCACGAGGTGACCACCGGTGGCCTGCGCCGCCGTTACGAGCTGCACCGCCTCCAGGTGGCCCGCGAGCACCGGGCGGTGTACGCGGCGCTGGTGGAGACCGGCTGGCGGCAGGGTCGCCGGGAGCTGCTCGGCGGGCCCGCGTCGGGGGCGTCGGCGCCGCGCCGCACGTGGCGGCCCCGGCTGGCCGCCGCGGCGTGGCGGGCGTCGCTGCTGGCCGGCGGCCGGCACGTGCGCCGGCACATCCTCGGGATCCGGCTGACCGACCGGGAGCTGGCCGCCGTGCTGGTCCGGGGGGCCGCCCTGCTGGAGGTGCCCGCTCTGCTGCGGCCCGGCGCGGGCTGCTTCGTGGTGAGTGTGGCCGACGGCCCGGACCGGGACCGCATCCTGCACAGCGTCACCCTGGACCCGGCGACCGGGCCGGGGGTGGCCGCCGTCGGCTGACCGGCCCCGCGCACCGGCCGCCCCGCGCGGGCGGGGACGGGCCCGCCCAGCGGCGGGTGCGGCCCGTGGGCTTGCGCGGGCGGCGGTGCACCGCGCAGAGTGCACCGGGTGAGCCGTAGCTGGACTGTGCCCCCGCGCGCCGCCGGCGTGGCGGCGCTGCTGCTGGTGCTGGTCGCGGCGGCACCCGGGCTCGCCGGCTGCCAGGACTCGCCGGGCGAACCGGTGTCGATCCGCATCGCCACCGGCAGCCCCACGGCCGTCTACCACGCGTTCGGCCGGTCGCTGGCCGGCATCCTCAACCGGGAGCTGCCCGGGGTGCGGGCGAGCGTGGTGGTGACCGCCGCCTCGGCGGAGAACATGCGCCTGGTGGGCGCGGGCCAGGCCGAGCTGGGCTTCACCCAGGCCGACGTGCTGCCCACCGAGCGGGAGGAGCACCCGAGGGTCCTGGCGGTGGCGCGGGTCTACGACGACCTGCTGCACCTGGTCACCACGGCCGGCAGCCCGGTCCGCACGGTGGCCGACCTGCGGGGCCGGCGGGTCTCCGTCGGCGCGCCCGGCTCCGGCACGGAGATCACCGCCACCCGGTTGCTGGAGGTCGCCCACCTCGGCGGCACCGCCGTGCGCCGGGAACGGCTCGGCCTCGACGACTCCGTCGCCGCGCTGCGCGCCGGCCGCATCGACGCGTTCTTCTTCTCCGGCGGGCTGCCGGTGCGCGGCGTCGAGGAACTCGCCGCCGGCAGCGCCGTACGGATCGTCGACCTGGGCGAGTGGACCGAGCCGCTGCGGCGCAGCTACCGCGAGGTCTACGTGTCCCGCGACATCCCCCGCTCGGTGTACGGGGTGGAGCCGGTCACGACCGTGGCGAACCCGAACTACCTGGTGGTCCGGGCGGACCTGCCGGAGCCGCTGGTGCGCGAGGTGACCCGGCTGCTGATGGAGCGCCGCGCGGAGCTGGCGGCGGCCCACCCGGCGGCCGGCCGGATGAGCCCCCGGTCGGCGATCGCCACCGCCCCGCTGCCGCTGCATCCGGGGGCCGCCGCCTGGTACCGGTCGGCCAAGCCCTGACCGGTCAGCCGGCGTCGTCCGCGACCGGGGCGTGGGCGGGTGCCGCGTCGACCGCGTCGGGGGCCGGGAACCACAGGCCGGCCACCAGCCCGCGCGGCTGCCCCGGCCGCATGGTGAGCCGGCCGTCGGAGGCGTCGACGAGGACCGCCACGATGGTCAGCCCGAGCCCCGCCCCGTCGACGTTCTGCACCTCCGGGGCCCGCCAGAACCGCTCGGTGGCCCGGTCGAGCTGGTCGAGGGTCATGCCCGGTCCGGTGTCCCGGACCTCCAGGGCCACCCCGTCGTCGGCGCGCCCGACGCTCACCGTCACCTCGCCGCCCGTGCCGCTGAACTTCACCGCGTTGTCGATCAGGGCGTCGAGCGCCTGGTCGACCGCGGTCGGCACGGTCCGGGCGTACGCCGGGCCGTCGGCCGTGGCCAGCCGGAGGGTGACCGACCGGTGCCGGGCCAGCGGCTGCCACGCGGCGACCCGCGACGCGGCCACGGCCGCCGCGTCGACGGTGACCCGCTGGTTCTCCTCGCGCTCGGCGCGCGCCAGGGTGAGCAGGGCGTCGAGCAGCAGCGCCAGCCGGTCGGTCTCCTCCAGCGCGAGCCGGTGCTCGGCCCGCCCCTGCGGATCGGTCAGGCTCGGCCCCAGCTCCTCGACCCGCAGTCGCAGGGCGGTCAGCGGGTTGCGCAGCTGATGGCTGGCGTGGGCGACGAACGCCCGCTGCCGGTCCATCACGTCGGACACCACGTCGGCCATGTTGTTGAAGCTCGCCGCCAGGCGGCGCAGCTCCGGCGGGCCCAGCCGGTGCTGGACCCGGGCCCCCCGGTCCCCCTCGGCGATCTCGTGGGTGACGGCGTCCAGCTCGGTGACCGGGCGCAGCACCCACCCGGCCAGCCCGAACGCGGTGAGCACGCAGGCCAGCACGGCGACGATGCCGGTCGCCGCGAGCAGCAGCCACCACGCGGTGACGGTACGGCGCAGCGCGCCGGCCGGGGTGGTGATGACGACGGCGCCGAGCACCTCGCCGCCGTCGTTGATCGGCACCGCCACCACGACGGGGCCGTCCGCCCAGGGCCACACCGAGCCCGGGGCGCTGAACTGCTGCCCGGCCAGCGCGTTGTCCAGCGCCGACTCGGTCCCGGCACCCGACCGCCAGCTGCGCGACGCCACCACCGTGCGGCGGTCCCGGTCGACCACCGCCGCGCCGATGCCGTACAGCTCGTCGTAGCTGCTCAGCTCGCCGCCGAGCGGCCCGGGGACGCCGCCGCGCAGCGCCGGCCCGGCGAGCGAGGCGAACCGGGTGGCGTCGGCGAGCCGGTCGGCGCGCACCAGGTCGGTCTCCCGGGTGGCCAGGGTCGCCGCGAGCGGGGTCTCCAGCGCGACGAGCACCAGCACCATCAGCAGCAGGTAGCTGATGACCAGCCGACGACGCACGGGGCTCCCCTCACTCCCCGCGCAGCCGGTAGCCGACCCCGCGTACGGTCTCCACCAGCCGGGGGTCGCCCAGCTTGCCGCGCAGCGACCCGACGTGCACCTCCACGGTGTGCCGGTCGGCCCAGGTGGTGCCCCACACGTCCAGCAGGATCCGGTCGCGGGACACCGCCACCCCGAGCTGCCGGGCCAGCGACACCAGGATGTCGAACTCCTTGCGGGTGAGGGTGACCTCCCGGCCCGCGACCGTGACGGTCCGGGCGGCGACGTCAATGCGCACGGGCCCCGCCTCGATCACGTCCCGCTCCGGGGCGGCGTGCGCGGCCCGACGCAGCACCGCCTCGATCCGCGCCTGCAGCTCGACCATCGAGAAGGGCTTCACCACGTAGTCGTCGGCGCCCAGCCGCAGGCCCAGGACGCGGTCGCGTTCCTCGCCCCGGGCGGTGACGGCGATGATGGCGAGCTGGGCGCTGCGCCGACGCAGGGCGCGGCACAGGTCGGTGCCGTCGCCGTCGGGCAGGGTCAGGTCGAGCAGCACCAGGTCGCAGGGCGCGGCGCGCAGCGCCGCCGCGACGGTGGCCGCGTGCTCCACCTCGTAGCCGCGGCGGGTCAGGGCGGACGACAGGGCGGCGGCCACCCGACGGTCGTCCTCGACCAGCAGGATGCGCAACCCGCCTCCCCGGTTCCTCGTTCTCGACCGTGGAATGGTCGCAGACGCGCCGACCGGGCGGGAGGGCCGCCCGGTCAGTCCCCGTGTGCCCTGCCCGCGTGACCCCCCGGCGGCCCGCCGGTCCCGGCCCGCCGGGGGTGGCCCGGCCGTAGGCTGCGGGGGTGATCTACAAACTGCTGACCGGTACGGAGTGGGACGCCGCCCGCGCCGCCGGGCACTTCGCCGGCTCGGCGGTGGACCGCCAGGACGGGTTCATCCACCTCTCCGCCGCCGGCCAACTGGTCGAGACCGCCCGGCGGCACTTCGCCGGCGCCACCGGGCTGACCCTGCTCGCCGTCGATCCGGCGGCGCTCGGCGCGGCGCTGCGCTGGGAGCCGTCGCGGGGCGGCGAGCTCTTCCCCCACCTGTACGCGGCGCTGCCGGTCGCCGCCGTGGTCGAGGCGCACGCCCTGCCGGCCGACGTGCCGGCCGCCGACGCGGTCGCGCGCCTGCTGGGCTGACCGCTCGCTATGCTCACTCCCGGCCGACGCCCCGGCCGGGCCCTCCGAGCCCACCGCCGGGCGCGGCAGCCCCCGATCCCGCGCGGACGGCGGCGAACACCCGCCGTCGTTCCGCCGCGTCCACCGCCGGCGCCCGGCGCCCCGAGCGATGCGAGTTGAAGGATGACTGACACCACCGAACAGCCTGCCGCGACCTTCGTCCACCCCAGCGCCGACGTGGAGGAGGGCGCCCGAGTGGGCGACGGCACCAAGGTCTGGCACCTGGCCCACATCCGGTCCAGCGCCCGGGTCGGCGCCGGCTGCGTGATCGGTCGCAACGTGTACGTCGACGCCGGCGTCACCGTCGGCGACCTCGTGAAGATCCAGAACAACGTGTCGGTGTACCAGGGCGTGACCATCGAGGACGAGGTCTTCGTCGGCCCGTGCGCCGTCTTCACCAACGACCTGCGCCCCCGGGCGCAGAACCCGGACTGGACCATCACGCCGACGCTGGTCCGCCGGGGCGCGTCGATCGGCGCGAACGCCACCCTCGTGTGCGGGGTCGAGATCGGCGAGTACGCGATGGTCGCCGCCGGTTCGGTGGTCACCCGGGACGTGGCGCCGTACCAGCTGGTCGCCGGCAACCCGGCGCGGCCGAAGGGCTGGGTGGACGAGAAGGGTGAGGTCGTCTCCCGCGACGTGACCAGCCCGCGCCGCCCCGACTGACGGTGGTACGGCGAAAGGGGGCGGCAGGTGCCGCCCCCTTTCGCCTGGCGTCGCCGATCAGCCGCAGAGGCGGCCGATCTCCTGCCGGAACCGCTCCATCGAGTTCGGCTCGTCCGGGCCGAGCAGGTAGACCTTCAGGTCCCGGCGGGCCTCGGTCATCGGGTCGTCGCCGGCCCGGGTGAGCGCGACGATCTTCTCCAGCTCGCCGCAGTCGCGCGACAGCAGGTACGCGCCCCGGGAGGTGGGGAAGTTGCGGCGGAAGTCGTCCTCGGGCAGGCCGCTCGGGTTCGCCACCACGTACGGGCGCTGGCTCTGCACGAAGTCGGAGACCACGCTGGAGATGTCGCTGATCAGCAGGTCCGTCTGGTTGAAGCAGTCGAACAGGGCCGGGACCCGGCCGGTGACGACCCGGTGGCGGGGGCCGTCGAGGGAGCTGGCGTCGACGTCGCCGCCGGCCGCGCCGATCAGCTCCACCACCCGCTCGTGGACGGCCTTCGCCTCCTTGGACCGGGTGCCGGTCAGCGGGTGCGGCTTGTAGATCAGCCGCAGCGACGGGCGGGCGGCGAGCAGGCCCCGGACGATCCGCTCCCCCATCAGCACCAGCGACGTGTGGTACGGGTCGTCGTCGAGCCAGCCCTCCCACGTCGGCGCGTAGAGCACGGTGAAGGGCCGGTCGGGCGACTCCGAGCCGAACGTGTGCACGCCCGCGAGCTGCGGCCGTCCGATCTCGACGATGTCGGCGTCCAGCACGCCGACGCCGGCCCGCGCGTACCGCTCCCGGCCCGCCAGGCCGGCGACCCACACCTCGTCGTACACCTTGCTGTACGGGTTGACGCTGGCCTGCTTGTCGCTGTCGCCGTGCCCGACGAAGACGTGCTTCATGCCCGGCTCCCGGAGCATGTGGATGTTCGCGCCGACGTTCGCCGCGTACATGGCGGCGCGGACGCTGCCCAGCTCAAGGTTCATGAAGTCCACCCCGGCCGGCACGCAGATCACCGGCAGCCGGGTGTCGGCCAGCTCGTTGAACGCCTCGCGGCTGCGCATCAGCACCACGGCCCGCCGTTCGAGGGCCTCGGTCGGGGCCAGCCACATGTTGGCCTGGTAGACGTCCTTCGCGGGGCCGGCGAAGTAGAGGGCGACCTCGGGCCGGTAGGAGTCCAGCCACTTCTGCACCGCCGGCAGCACCGGGCTCTTGCCGGTGCCCCGGCCCCGCAGCCAGGTCAGCGCGACGATGCCACCGGCCACGGCCGCGGCGAGCACGGCGGCGGCAGCGCCGGCCAGCACCGGCGCGGCGTCGTCCCACAGCGCCGAGAGCACGGCCGCCGGGACCAGCAGGAGGTTGCACATGGCGAGCCGCTCACCGGCGACCCCGGCCGCCCACTCGGGTGGGCGCGGCGCCGAGCGCATCGGGCCGAGGTCGATGTTGCGTACCAGCGCGGAGACCGGGTTGCGCCGGTCGATCATGCGGTTCAGCGCCCCGGCGAAGACCGCGATCACCCAGGTCACGGCGGGCAGCAGCAGGATCGCGGTCAGCTCGACCGAGCTGGGCCGGATCGCCGAGACCACGAGCAGCACGGCCGAGAGGTCGCGGGTGAGCTGCCGGTAGCCGCGGCCGAGGCCGACCTTCTCCAGCAGCGTCATGGTGGGCGCCGACCACCGGGCGAGGGCGAACTCACCGGCGATCGCGGCGATCCCGCTCACCGCGAACACCCAGACCGCGCCGAGGGCTCCCGCGGTGAGCGCGATCAGGTAGAAGAGCAGCAGCACGGCCCCGCGAGCGGCCACGCCCGCCGGTCCCATCAACTTGCCGAACAACGGTTACTCTCCCCCAACGAGATCGGCGACGGGGCCGGGCCCCGTGCGGGACCGGCCTCCTCGTTCAGTGCGGCTAGCGGCGGGGACCCCCGTGTGTCGTCCTGGTCCCACTCGCCCCCAGACCTTAACGCGAGACGAACGGCGAGCCATATTCGGGTATTACGGGCTTCGTCCCGTTGCTACCCGATCGGCCCCCGACCGCGCCGTCGGGCGGGTCGGGGACCGGCCGCTCAGGGCTGCCGGAAGCAGCGGACCGAGCCGGGGGCGAAGCGCCGGGCGTACATCTCGTAGCCGAGCCGCTTGAGGGCGGCCTTGGCCTCCAGGTTGACCCAGTAGACGCAGATGGTAGTCACGTCCAGCCGCTCGATGGACGCCTTCACCTCCGCGTCGGGGGCGATCGCCGTGCCGTCGGCGAACGCGGCCAGGCGCTGCCGGTCGCGGACGAAGTCGGAGTTCTGGTCGTACTCGACGAGGTAGCCGTCGCGGGGCATCACGACCCGCAGCCGGCTGCTGACGATGGGGGCGACCCGCATCAGCGTCGACGGGGCGAGCAGCAGGCCCGGCTCGCGGGGCAGCCCTTCGATCCACTGGACGATCTCCAGGCGTTGCTGCGGCAGCTTCCACAACGGGCGCGGCGCCACCTCCATGAAGCTGTCCCTGCTCCACATCGGCACGCCGAACGTCGCGAAGCAGAAGATCAGCGAGCTGGCGACGATGAGGCCGACCAGCCGGGACACCCACGGCAGCCGGGGCAGCCGGACGGTGCAGAGGATCCCGATCAGGCCGGGCAGGGCGAGGATCCAGGGCACCCGCCACAGCACCGCGGACACGCCGCTGGCCTCGGCGAGCGCCTCCAGCACGCCCGGCACGAACAGCACGCTCATGGTCAGCGCCGCGCCGGCGGCGAGCAGCCGGGGCGCGCGCCCCCGGACGAGCAGGGGCGCCAGCCACAGGGCGAGGCCGCCGATCACGCCGAGCACGCCCACCAGCAGGGTGCGGCGGTAGGTGCCCTCGGCGTCGAAGAACTGGGTCTCGCCCCCGGCGGTGGCGACCGGCCCGAGCACCAGCCGGGACACCAGCACCCCGCCGATCGGGTAGGCCAGCGCGGCGACGCCCGCGGCCAGCGCGGCCCCCCAGCGGCCCACCAGGAGCATCGCCAGGCCGGCCGCGCCGACCAGCAGCGGCAGGATGATCGCGGACGTCGTGGACAGCCCGGTCGCCACCACGGACAGCGCGGCGATCAGGAACAGCTTCCACCTCGACCGGGACTCGAACCAGTCGGTCAGGTAGACCCACATGAGCGGGACGACCGCCGAGACGAACATGCCCTTGCCCTCGTAGAGCCGGGGCAGGTGGAAGGTGCCGAGCGCGGCGTCCGAGCCGACCACCAGGTAGAGATAGGTGATGGCCACGACGAACGCCAGCACCGGACGGCGGGGCGCCCAGCGGTGCACCAGCCGCCACAGGGCCAGCACCGCGAGCACGGCCAGGGCCGGCAGCAGCACGAACCAGGTGGCGTCGGCGGCGTGCAGGCCCAGGAACCGGGCGAGCGCACCGGCGAAGACCTCGATCGAGGCGGTCGGCGGCTGGGTGCTCAGCGGGGCGGCCACGTTCTCGGTGAACAGGAAGTCCCGCACCGGGACGATGTCCCGCTCGGCCACCCACACCGACTTGCCGAGGTAGAAGACGTCGTCCTTACTGTTGCGGGCCATGTAGAGCGAGGAGACCGCGACGCCGGCCGAGACGAGCAGCACGAAGAGCGCCTGCCAGCCCGTGGCGGTCGGCTCCGGCGGGCCGGTGCGGGCCAGCCAGGCCCGGCGGGCCAGCAGCGCCGCGCCGACGGAGGCGGCGAGCCCGAGGCCGGTCGGCACCCACCACGACGCGAGCCCGCCCATGCCGGCGGTGACGGCGGCGCCGATGCCGGCCCCGGCGGTGACCACGCCGACGGCGAGCCACCACCAGCGCGCCCTCCCGGCCGGCGCGGGGTCGGCGGGTGCGGCCGGCGGCACCGGCGCGACGCGGCGACGCCGTACGGCACGGACCACCCCGAGCACCACGGCGAGGACGGCGAGGACGCCACAGCACCACAGCCAGCTCAGGAACATCACCGACGGTCGCAGCTCGGCCAGGAAGCCCGCGTGGTAGATCATCGTGAACAGCGCGAACGCCAGCACGGCGGCGTCGGTGATCCGGCGCGGGAGGGCACCGAAGGCGGACCCGAACCGCCGGGGGAAGGACAGCCGCGCGGGGGCGGTCGGGGCGTCGGGGGCGTGCTCCGGCGCGGGCGGCTGCTCGGCCAGGTCGGCGGGCTCGGCGCTCGCGGCCGGTTCGTCGCGCGGTGTGCCGGGCTCGTCCTGCGGTGTGCCCGGCTCGTCGCGCGGCGTGCCGGGCGGGTCCTGCGGTGTCGCGGGCTCGTCCTGCGGTGTGCCGGGCTCGTCCTGCGGTGTCGCGGGGCGGTCGTCGGGCGTCTCCGGCTGGGCCTCGCGCGTGCCGGGCGGGTCCTGCGGCGTCTCGGGCTGGTCGTCCGGGGCGCGGGGCAGGTCCTCCGGCGCGCGCTGGTCCTCCACTGCCAGGGCGTCGTCTGCGACGTTCGGCACAGGGGATTCCTTGATTTCTGTCGAGGATTCTGTCGAGTCGAAGGCGGACCGCCGGGGCTCGCCCTCGGCGGGCGGCGGCGGCCGGCCGGGCGCACGGTGGGTAAGCCTACCCGAACGCGATCGCCGGCCCGGCCGGCGACACGAGGCCGCCGCCCGGGCCCGCGGGCTCAGCCGTGGTCGGCGAAGAGCCGGCCGACGGCCCGGTGCGCCGGGAGGATCGACCGCCGCTCCGCGTCGGCGTCGGCGGTGCCGGCGAGGAGGTCCAGGAAGTGGTCGAGCTGGGCGGCCAGCGGCTCCCGGCCGGAGACCAGCTCCGGCACCTCCATGATGCTCTGCTGCCGGTAGCCCCGGCCGTCGGGCGTCGCCGCGTCCAGCGACACGTGCCGGTAGATGGTGACGTCCCGCCGGATCAGGTCCGCCTCGATCAGCCGGTCCACCTCGCTGACGACCAGCGTCCGCACCTTCCGCTGGCCGATCCGGCTCGCCGAGACGTTGGCCAGCGCCGCGCCGCCGAAGGTCAGCAGGGCCTCGGCGACGTCCTCCGCGCCGGGCAGCGAGGACGGGTGGAAGTGGCCCAGCACCCCGCGTACGTCGGTCGGCTCCTGGCCGCCGAACGCCCGGATCGCCAGGTCGACGTCGTGGATCAGCAGGTCCCAGGCCACCCCGGTGCGGATCCGCGGCGCGTACGGTGAGTGCCGGGTGACCGTGAGGTGCACCGGGTTGTCGACCAGGGCGAGCGCGGTGAGCACCGCCGGGTTGAACCGCTCCAGCAGCCCGCACAGCAGCGGGACCCCCCGCTTCTCGGCGGTGGCCACGATGTCCTCGGTCTCGTCGAGGCTGCCGCAGACCGGCTTCTCGATCAGCAGCGGCAAGTCGGCGGCGAGCACCTCACCGGCGAGCGCGTGGTGGAACTCGGTGGGGGCGGCGATCACCACCGCGTCGACGCCGGACAGGTTCGACCCGTCGGGCGTCCACCGCGCGCCGTACCGGTCGGCGACCTCCCGGCCGACGGCCTCGCGGGGCTCGACGACCCGCACCAGCCGGGCCCGGTCGGACTGGGCGATGACCCGCGCGTGCAGGGCCCCCATCACGCCCGTGCCGACGAGGGCGAAGCGCACCGGGGCCGTCACGCGCCCGCCGCCTTGCGGACGGCCTCGACGACCCGGTCGACGTCGCCGTCGGCGAGGTGGTGGTGCACCGGCAGGGACAGGCACTGCCGCGCCACCCGCCCGGCGACCGGGGCGGGGTCGGCGACCACCCGGGGGTGCTCCCGGTAGCAGTCGTAGTCGTAGACCGCCTTCGGGTAGTAGATGCCGCAGCCCACCCCCTGCTCGCCCAGCCGGGCGGCCACCTCGTCGCGGCTGACCGGCGCGGCGTCGGTGACCAGCACGGTGTACTGGTGCCAGACGTGCGTCCGGCCCGGCAGCTCGGCCGGCAGGCGCAGCCCCGGCACGTCCGCCAGGCCGGCGTGCAGCCGGGCCGCGTTGGCCCTGCGCCGCGCGACGGTGTCGGCGTAGCCGGCCAGCTGCGGGATGCCGAGGGCGGCCTGCAGGTCGGTGAGCCGGTAGTTGTGGCCGGCCACCTCGTACTGGTAGCGCTGGCGCATGCCCTGGTTGCGCAGCACCCGGAGCCGGTCGGCGAGGACGGCGTCGTCGGTGGTGATCATGCCGCCCTCGCCGGTGGTGAGGTTCTTCGTGGCGTACAGGGAGAAGGTGCCCAGGCCGAAGCTGCCGGCCCCCCGCCCGCCGACCGTCGCACCGAGTGACTGCGCGGTGTCCTCGACCAGGCCCAGGCCGTGCCGCTCGACCAGAGGCACGATCGCGCCCATGTCGGCCGGCTGGCCGTACAGGTGCACCGGCATGACGACCCGGGTGCGCGGGCCGATCGCGGCGGCGAGGGCCGCCGGGTCCAGGCAGAAGTCGTCCTCGCGGATGTCGGCGAACCGCGCGGTGGCGCCGGCCTCGAGGATCGCGTTGAGGGTGGCGACGAACGTGAACGGGCTCGTGACGACCTCGTCGCCGGGCCGCAGGTCGAGCACCTCCAGGGCGGCGACCAGCGCCGTCGTGCCGTTGTTGACCGCCACCGCGTGCTCCACCCCGACCAGGTCGGCGAACTCGCGTTCCAGCCGGGCCACCATCGGGCCCTGCGCCAGCACGCCGGAGCGGATCACCTCCACCGCCAGCTGTTCGGCCTTCTCGTCGAGTTTCACGACGGAAATGGGGATCACAGCACGTCTCCTCGGGGTCGGTGGCAGCGAGCACGGTAACAGCGGCGGACGTCGACACGACGGGCGGTGGCCGGCGTCGCGGTAGGAATTCCGCGCGGGCGCGCCGGACGAGTGGGGGCGCGCGGCCTGGGCTAGTGTAGTGCCCTGCTCGGTCCGTCCTCACTTTCCGCTACGGACGAAACGCGACGCGGAGGCACGTAACGCATGGTTCAGACCGTCACGCGGAAGGATGTCGTCACTTCCGGTGCCCCGGAGTCGACCGACGTTCCCGCCGCCCCGGCCGGCCCGCTGAAGCGGTGGCTGTCGCTGGGCGTCCGCGTCGCCGTCGTCGTCGCCATCGCCGCCGGGATGGTCTGGAGCGTCGTCGACCAGTGGCCGCAGGTCCGGTCGACGTGGCTGGGCCTGGCCTGGCAGTCGGTGGTGCTGTCCGTCCTCGCGGCGCTCGCCGGAATGGTGGCCAACACGATGGCCTGGCGGGCCGCCGTGCGCGACCTGGAGCACCGGGTGTCCGTGCCCGCCGCGCTGCGCATCTGCCTGGTGGGCCAGCTCGGCAAGTACATCCCCGGCAGCGTGTGGGCGTACGTGCTCCAGGTCGAGCTGAGCCGGCGGGCCGGCCTGCCCCGGGCCCGCGCCTTCCTGGCCACCCTGGTCTCCCTGGGCCTCGGCGTGACGGCCGCGCTGGGCCTCGGCCTGCTGAGCCTGCCGGCGCTGCGCGACGCGGCCGGCGGGGGCGACTCCACCTACGCCGACTCGGTGCGGGTCGCGCTGTGGATCGTGGCGGCGCTGTTCCCGGTCGCGCTGGTCTGCGCGGTGCCGCGGGTGCTCACCGCGCTGGTGCAGCTCGCCCTGCGGGTGCTGCGCCGCCCGCCGCTGGAGCACCGCCTCACCTGGCCGGGTGTGTCGCGGGTCGTGGGCTGGAGCGCGCTGGGCTACGCCCTGTTCGGCGTGCACCTGTGGCTGCTGGCCAACGCCCAGGCCACCCCCGGCATGGAGGGGCTGCTGCGCAGCGTCGGGTCGTTCGCCATCGCGATGACCGTCGGCATGTTCGCCTTCCTCTCCCCCTCCGGGCTGGGCGTACGGGAGGCCGTGCTGGTCGCCGCGCTGGCCCCGTTCCTGGAGGGCAACGGCGGCGTCGGCGCCGCGATGGGCATCGCGCTGGCGTCCCGGCTCATCTTCACCATCGCCGACGTGCTCGCCGCCGGCCTGGCCGCCCTGTCCGGGGTGCGCCAGCTCCGCCGGGCGGCCCCGGCCGAGGCGGCCACCACCTCCGCCGGGTAGGACGCCCGGCGGCAGGGTCAGCGGGTGACGACGCTGGTGATCCGGGTGAACTCGCGCATCAGGTCGTACCCGTCCCAGGTCGCGGCGAAGCTCAGCGCGTCGCCGACCGGGACGATCCGGTCCACCCCGCGCCCGCCCAGCGCGCGGGCGAAGGCGACCAGTTCGTCGGCGGCGAAGCCGAAGTGGGTGACGGTCTGGTCACGGCGCACCACCACCGGCGCGAGGTCGGCGAGGCTGTCGAGGCGGGCCTGCGGGAACGTGCCGACGCCGAGCCAGCGGCGCGGGATGTCGCCCGGCCCGGCCAGCTCCACCGTCGCCAGGTCGTTGCCGTCGAAGCGGATGGCCGTCGCCACCCCCTCCACGGCCAGGCCGTAGGTGGCGACCCGCTTCTCCACCGCCATCGCGGCGTCCACCTCGGGCCGCTTGGCGTCGAGCACCGTACGCAGCCGGGCCAGCAGGTCCGCGCGGGCGGCGTCGGTGCTGGCCGGGTCGCCGACCCAGTAGACGGTGCGGGGCGAGGCGCAGGCGGCCTGGTCGAACCAGTACGAGTCGTTGTAGAGGCCGAGGGCGGCGGCGTCGCGCTCGGACTCGGCGGCGGCGAGCCAGCCGGCCGCCCCGATCACCGTGAACGACGACCGGTCCGGGAAGGTCAGGTCCCGGGCGTGCGGGGCGAGCGGGTGCCGGCGGATCTCGCCGACCGACCGGTCGCCGCCCCAGATCACCCGCAGGTCCGCCGCGGCCGACAGCGCGGCGGTCACCGCGTCGTCCCGCCCGTACGTGACCATCCGCTGGGTCTGCCGGACCACGTCGTCGGCGTCGGCGAGGGTGTCGTCGAGCGCGTCGAGCACCGCGTCGGCGGCACCCGCCGACCGGGACGAGATCCGTACCACGTTGGCGTTGCCGGCGAGCGCGGACAGCGCCCACGAGTAGACGAAGATGGTGTCCACGTTGGCCGGCGGCACGTGGAAGACCAGCCCCCGCGGGAAGCGGAGCTGGCCGGGCTCGTCCGCGACCCGGGCCAGGGTCTTGGCGATCTCGCCCCGGCGCAGGAAGAAGCCGAGGGAGGCCAGCTCCGGGTGCCGGCGGGCCACCGCCGGGCGCAGCAGCCGCCGGGCGAACGCCACCAGGAACTCGACGATCCGGTCGTCGCCGACGGTCAGCGGGCCGCCGGCCGGCACCGCGCGCAACGCGCCGACCAGGTCGTCGACGGCGGTCGCACCGCCGGCCGGGAACCGCTCGACGACCTTGCCGCTCATGCCCGCCCCTCGCTGCGCCCGGTGCCGGCAGGAGGCGCCGACGCGCCCTGCCCGATGATTCGCTCGCTGCGCCCGCTCATGCCGCCGCCTCCGCGAACGTGTCGCTGCACCCGCGCGCCTCGGCGCGGGGCAGCCGGCCCAGGATGGAGAACCGCTTGCCCGGCCAGGCCCCGTCGTCGACGCCGTGCACGACACCCCGGTCCTCGGTGAGCAGCAGGTGCCCCGGGTACGACCGGGGCATCGTGCTGACCACCTGCACCACCCCGGGGGTGCCCACGGGCACCTCCGCCCAGGTGTGCGGGTCGCGGACGATGACGTCGGCGAACTCGGGGCAGTAGAGGCCGCCGCCGTCCGGCCCCTCCAGGAACGTCGTGCCGATCTGCTCGACCATCCCGTAGAAGTTGTGGATGCGCCGCAGGCCCGTGTCGGCGGTGAAGCGGCGGCGGAACTCCGCGTTGTCGACCGCGCGGTCGACCAGCTTCTTCCAGCCGCCGCTGTGGATCAGGATGCCGTTGCTGAGGTCGAACCGGTGCTCGCGGGCCAGCTCGTAGAGGTAGAGCCAGGTCATGAACGTGAAGCCGAAGATGAGGAACGGCTGGTCGCCGTGGCGGCCCAGGAAGTCGCGCACCGCGTCGGGGTCGGGCCGCTCCTGCTCGTCGAGGACGAAGGTGTGGTCGCGGCCGAAGTTCATCAGGCCGAGCACCCCGGCGCCCCGGGCGGAGAACGACGTGCGGTTCTTGAACAGGGCCTTCGTGTCGACCAGCAGCATCGGCAGCCGCTTCGTGCCGATCACCGCGCTCAGCGTGGCCGACAGCATCTTCTGCTGCACGCCCGCCGCCTCCTTGTCCAGGTAGATCCGGCTGACGTCGCCGGTGGTGCCGGAGGAGGTGAGGACCTTGAAGACCTCGTCGTCGCCGATGCTCTTGAGGACGTGGTGCTTGAACAGCCGCACCGGCAGCCAGGGCAGGTCGGCGACCCGGTCGTAGCCGCGGCCGGGCAGGTGGCCGAGGGAGGCGAGCAGGCGGGCGTACTCGGGGCTGCGGGCCCGGTGGTGCTCGGTCAGCTCGACCAGCTCCGGCAGGAGCCGGGCCTCGCGGGCCGCCTGGTCGAGGGCGAACAGGGTCATACCAGCGCCTCCAGGGAGCGGTAATCGATCTTGCCGTTGGGCAGCTGCGGCAACCGCTCGACCGTACGCACGTCGAAGCCCGACCGGTGCAGCCGCAGCCGCTCCGCCAGCCGCCCCGCCAGTGCCCGCGCGCCGTCGTCGGTGCCGCCCTCGACGAAGACGACGACCCGGTCCGGGCCGGACACGGCGACGACGGGCCCCTGGTCGCGGGCCAGCTCCTCGATGTCGTGCAGGTTGACCCGGATGCCGAAGACCTTGCCGAACCGCTTGAGCCGGCCGCGCAGCCAGACGAACCCGTCGGCGTCGAGGCAGCCCAGGTCACCGGTGCGCAGCACCCCGCCCTGCTCGTCGCCGCGGGCCAGGTCGGCGGCGCTCTCCGCGTACCCCATCATGACGTTGGGGCCGCGGTAGACCAGCTCGCCGACCACGCCGGGACGGTCGGTCTCCGCGCCGTCGGGGCCGAGCACCGTGAACGAGCCGCCGGGCAGGGCCGGGCCGACCGAGCCGACCCGGTCGGGCAGCGCGTCGGCCGGCAGGGTGCTCATCCGGGGCGCCGCCTCGGTGCAGCCCCACATGACGTGGAACCGGCCGCCCGTCTCGGCGATCCTGGCGTGGAAGGCGAGGATCGTCTCGTCGCGCAGCTTGCCGCCGGCCTGGGTGAGGGTGCGCAGCGTCGGATACTTCGCGGGGCTCCACCGGATCCGGTGCAGCATCTCGTAGTTGTGCGGCACCCCGGCCAGCGACGTCGCGCCGTACGCCGACACGGCCTGCCAGAACTCGCGGGCCAGCACGCCGCCGTCGACCACCAGGACGGTCGCGCCGGCGGCGAGGTGGCTGTTGAGCACGGACATGCCGAAGCTGTAGTAGAGCGGCAGGCTGGTCGGGGCGACCTCGTCCGGGCCGATGGCCAGCACCCGCGCGATGGCCGCCGCGTTGGACTCCACGGCGGCGCGGGAGAGCCGGACGAACTTCGGGTCCCCCGTCGAGCCGGACGTGGCCAGCAGCACCGCGAGGTCCGGGTGCGGCTGGTCGGCGCAGGCCCGCTCGCGGACCCACACCGGGCCGAGCACCTCGTCGTCGACCGCGCGGTAGTCCCCGGGCCGCTCGCCGGGGTCCGCGCCCGCGCCGCCCTCGGCGAGGCCCACCACCACGGCCGGGGAGAAACGCCGGATGAAGTCGGCCAGCACCGCCGGGTCCAGCGCCGGGTCGAGCAGCGCCACCGGGCGCTGCGCGCGCAGCGCGCCCGCGTACCGCAGCACCGCCGGCACCGACGTGCCGCTGCGGGCGAAGACCACCCCGGGCGGGAACCCGGCGTACGCGGCGGCGTGCCGACCCACCTCGGCGGCGAGGCCCGCGCCACCGAGGACGGCACCCGTGGCGGCGTCGATCAGCCGGGCGCTCGGGGCGACCAGGTTCACGGGACGAGCCCCCCGTCGACGCCGAGCACCTGACCCGTCACGTAGCGGGCGGCGTCGCCGGCCAGGAACCGGATCACGTCGGCCACCTCGTCGGGGTCGCCGAGCCGGCCGAGCGCGGCGGCTGCCGCCTGCCGGTCCAGCACCTCGGCGGGCAGCGACGCGGTGAGGTCGGTGCGGATGACCCCGGGCGCGACGGCGTTGACCCGGATGCCCCGGCCGCCCAGCTCCCGCGCGGCCGAACGGGCCAGCGCGGCCACGGCGGCCTTCGACGCCGCGTAGACGGACTGGCCGGCCGCCCCGTACGTGCCGACGACCGAGGCGAGCAGCACGATGGAGCCGCCCCGCCGCTCGGTGCCGTCGGCGCTGCGGCGCTTGCGGGCCATCGCCCGACCGGCGGCCTGCACGGCCGCGACCGCCCCGGCGACGTTGACGTCCAGGGTGCGGCGGACGTCGTCGGCGCGCAGCATGCCCAGCAGGCCGCTCTCCATGATCCCGGCGTTGGCGACCAGCACGTCCAGCCCGCCGTGCGCGGCGGTGACCTGCTTGACCGTGGCGCCGACGGCGTCGAAGTCGGCGACGTCGAGCCCCAGGCCGTGCCCGCCGAACTCCTTGGCCACCGCCTCGGCCCGGTCGACGTCGCGGCCGGTGACGACGACCGTGGCCCCCGCCTGCGCGAGGGCGCGGGCGGTGGCGAGGCCGATGCCGCGGGTGCCGCCGGTGACCAGGGCCACCCGGGCGGTCAGCTCACTCATCGACGCTGAGGCCCCGCAGCATGTCGAGGGCGACCTTGAAGCTGCTCATGTCGATGACCTGTTCGGTGTCGAGCTGGACGTCGAACTCGTCCTCGATGGCGGCGACGAGGGTCATGTGGCCGAGGGAGTCCCACTGCTCGATGCCGCGGTAGGTGAGGTTCTCGACGTCGGTGCCCTCGGGCAGTTCCAGGGCGTCGACGAAGACGCCGTGCAGGCGGTCGGTGAGGCTCATGATCGTGCTTTCTCCGTACGTGCTAAGGGGTGGTCACTGCGCGTCGCGGCGCCGCGCGGGCGACCCCCAGACGGGGGCCTCCCCGCGCGCCTGCGCCTCGGCCCGCAGCGCGGCGTTCTCGGCGCGGACCCGCTCGGCCTCCGCCCTGAGGTACTCCTCGTCGTAGCGTTGGAAGACCCGCGCGGGGTTGCCCGACACCAGACTGTAGGCCGGAACGTCTTTCGTCACGACAGACAGCGGGTTAACGGTGGCACAATCACCGATGGTGACACCCATCATGATCACGCTGTTGCCGCCGATGAAGCAGCCCTTGCCGATCCGCACGGGCTTGCGCTCGATCAGGTCGCTGCCGGGGTGGTTCTCCAGCATCATGTTCGCCAGCCAGCTGGAATGGGTGAACACCAGGCAGTTGAGCCCGATGCTGGTGTGGTCACCGATCTCCAGGCCGCCGCTGGCGTCCAGGACGGTGTTCTCCCCGATCCAGCAGTGCTCCCCCATGACCAGGTTCTCCGGGCTGACGATCTTCGTCCGCTCCCGGATCCGGGTGGTCTCGGGCAGGCCGAGGTAGCGGGCACGCTCGACATCGTTGAGCAGCCCGCCGACGAAGTCGTCGAGGATGCCGGTGCGCAGCCGGTTGCTGCGCTCGTCGGCGGAGAACACACTCATGCTCGTTCCTTCACCATCCGGTCGAACGCCGCCAGGTGCTGGCGGGTGACCACGTCCAGCGTGAAGTGGGAGTAGACCAGGTCGCGCTGGCGCTTGGCGATCCACTCCCGCTCCTCCGGGTCGTCGAACAGCCGGATCACGGCGTCCGCGAGGTCGGCCGGGTCGTCCGGCCGGGCCAGCACGAAGTTCTCCCAGTTACGCAGGTGCACGGCCGGGAAGTTCGTCTCGGTCACCGTGCCGATCGTCGCCCGGCCGGCAGCCATCGCCTCGAGGCTGGCGGTGCCGAACCCGCCGCCCTGCAGGTCGTGGGCCACCACGTCGGCGGCGGCGAAGTAGGCCGGCACCTCGGCCGACGGGACGACCCCGGTGCTGATCACGGCGTGGGCGACGCCGAGCTCGGCGGCCCGCTTGGCGTACGCGTCGTAGTAGACGCGGCCGATGATCAGCACCCGCGTGTCGGGGTGCTTGGCCAGGATGGTCGGCAGCGCCTCGACCAGGGCGATCCGGTCGCGCAGCGGGATGACGTGCCCCAGCGAGACGATCAGCGGCGCGTCGCCGATGCCGTGCCGGGCGCGCACGTCCAGCTCCGGCGTGCCGTCGAAGCGGCTCGGCTCGACCGCCACCGGAATGTACTCGAAGTCGGCCGTGGTCGCGCCGTAACGCTGCGCGCAGTAGCGGGCGGCCAACTCGTCCATGATCACGTAGCGCGGGTGGAACCGGCGGATGAGCGGCCGGACGAGGAACCGGTCCAGCAGCCGGAACAGGGCCGCGTACTTCGGGTCGGGGCTCTCCAGGCGGGTGTGGATGGACAACAGCACCGGGGTCCGGTGCCGGCGCGCGTACTGACCGGAGATCCAGCTCAGGTCGAAGAACTGCCCGTGCTGGTGGATGACGTCGGGGGCGAACTCGGTCAACAGCCGGGACACCCGACGCAGGTTGCCGGGGCGGGCCAGGGCGAAGGCCATGTCGAAGTCGATGGAGAGGCCGAGCTTCGGCATCGGCATCGCGGGCAGCCGGACCACCCGGTAGCCGTCCCGCTCCTCCTCGTCCGGCGCGCCCTGGTAGGCCGCCGTCAACACCAGCACCTCGTGGCCGGCGGCGGCGTAGCGCTCCGCCAGGGCCGCGGAGAGGTGGGAGCTTCCGCCGGGACGGGGCGGGAAGAAGTTGTTGACGACCGCGATCCGCACAGCGGGGACTCCTGTCGAGGTCGGTGTGGGGGCGGGGGGAGAGAGCCGGGGGGCTCACCGATGGATCGTACGGGCGGGCGGGGGTGGGCGCCGGGAGCCGACGCCCAGCCCGGCCGCGTCAGGCCACCTCGACCTTGATCAGGTCGGTCATCCCGTCCTCGACCGCGATGGTCGGCTCCCAGCCCAGCACCTCGCGGGCCCGGGTGATGTCCGCCGCGCGGCGGCTGACCAGCACCTCGCGCGGGTTGAACTGCGGTTCCACGTCCACCCCGACGGCCTTGATGAGGATCTCGGCGAGCGTGGCCACCGAGGTGTCGATGCCGGTGCCGATGTTGACCGGCACGTTGCCCTGCTCGGCCTCCAGCGCGGCGACCACCGAGCGGGCGATGTCGTGGACGTGGATGAAGTCCATCGACTGCTCGCCCCGGCCGTCGATGATCGGCGGCTGGCCGGTCTTCAACCGCTTGACGAAGTGGTTGATCACGGAGGTGTAGTACGCGGTCGGCTTCTGGCCGGGGCCGTACACGTTGAAGAAGCGCAGGGCGATCCAGTTGAGGCCCTTGCTGCGCTGGTAGAAGGCGAGCAGGTCCTCGCCGGCCCGCTTGGAGATGCAGTACGGGGTGAGCGGGTCGAGCCGGTCGTCCTCGTGCATCGGCAGCTTCTTCGGGTCGCCGTACACGGAGGCGGAGGAGGCGAACACGAGCCGCTTCACGCCGTGGTCGGCGGCGGCCGCGAAGACGTTGTGGTTGCCGACCATGTTGATGTCGATCGACTCGTACGGGTCGGCCTGGCTCTTGTTGATGGAGACCGCCGCGAGGTGGACGACGAGGTCGCAGCCCTTCATGGCCGCGTGCACCGCGCCGCCGTAGCGCACGTCCTGGTCGACGAGTTCGACGTCACCGGTGGCCGCCAGCTTGGCGACCTGCTCCCGGTCGCCGCGGAACATGTTGTCGAAGATGCGGACCCGGTAGCCCTTGTCCAGCAGGAGCGGCACCACGTGCAGGCCGATGAAGCCCGCACCCCCGGTGATGAAGACGGTCTGCTTCGACATGTCGTGCGATGTCCTTCCTGAAGGAGATCAGCGGCCGGTGGCGGCGCTGGCGACGACGTCGACCAGAGTGGCGACGACGGTCTCGACCTGAGAGTCGGTGAGGTTGGCGTGCATCGGGATGGCCAGGTGCCGGGCGAACAGGTCCGCCGAGACCGGGCACGGCGCCGACTGGCCGTAGAGCGGCTGCACGTGCGAGGCGTACGTGCCGAAGGTGCACTGCACGCCTCGCCGGCGCAGCCCGAGGGCGACCGCGCCGCGGTCGATCGAGGGATCGAGGGTCACCACGTACGACTGCCAGGGGTGCTCGCGGTCCGGCGCCTCGTGGGGGGTGACGATCAGCTCGTGGTCCTTGAGCAGCTCGCCGTAGCGGGCGGCGGTGCGCCGCTTGGCGGCGAGCAGGTCCGGCAGCCGGTCGAGCTGGGCGAGCATGATCGCCGCCGCCACGTCGGAGAGCCGGTAGTTGTAGCCCAGCTCGGTGAAGGCCGGAATCGGCAGGTCGGACAGCTCGGCCCGGGTCAGCGCGCCCTCCACCCCGTACGTGTGCAGCTTGCGGGCGTGCGCGGCGAGGTCGTCGCGGTCGGTGACGTAGGCCCCGCCCTCGCCGGCGGTGATGCCCTTGCGGCCGTGGAAGCTGAAGGTGGCGACGTCGGCCAGGCTGCCGGCGGGGCGGCCCTTGTAGGTGGCGCCCGCCGCGCACGCGGCGTCCTCGACCAGGAACAGCCCGTGCCGGTCGGCGATGGCCCGCAGCTCGTCGTAGTCGGCCGGCTGGCCGAAGGCGTCGACGGCGATGATGCCGACGGTGCGGGGGGTGATGGCGGCCTCGACGGCGGCCGGGTCCACGGTCCAGATGTCGGGCCGCACGTCGGCGAAGACGGGCTTCGCGCCGGCCCACATCACGGCGTGGCCGGTGGCCGGGAAGGTGTAGTCGCCGACGACGACCTCGTCGCCGGGTCGCACCCCGAGGGTGAGCAGCGCGAGGTGCAGGGCCGAGCCGCAGTTGGCGGTGGTCAGGGCGTGTCGGGTGCCGGTGGCGGCGGCGAAGCGCTCCTCGAAGCGGCGGCAGGTGGGCCCGGCGCCGGCCAGCCAGCCGGAGGCGAAGACCTCGGCGATCGCCGCGAGCTCCGCTTCACCGACGGTGGGCTGGCCGAGCGCGATGACGTCGTCTGACATGAGGCTCCCTAGAAGACGGACCCGGTGAGTGTAGGCACCCCCGGCCGGCAGCGACGAATCGGGCACGCCGGGCGCTGGTTACCATCGGTGGTCGCCTGGCGGAGGCGACGACCGGGCAGGGGAGAGCGTGATGACGAGGTTCGTGGTCGTCGGCGGCGGCATCGTCGGCCTGGCGGTCGCCCACCGGCTGGTGACCGACCGGCCGGGCGACTCCGTCACGGTGCTGGAGAAGGAGGCCGGCTGGGCGGCGCACCAGACCGGGCACAACTCCGGCGTGATCCACGCCGGGGTCTACTACAAGCCGGGCAGCCTCAAGGCCACCCTGTGCCGGGCCGGCAGCGCGTCGATGGTCGAGTTCTGCGCCGACCACGGGCTGCCGTACGAGGTCTGCGGCAAGCTGATCGTCGCCACCGACGCGGCGGAACTGCCCCGGCTGCGGGCGTTGCACGAGCGGGCCGAGGCCAACGGCCTGCCGGTGCGGCTGGTCGGGGCGGCCGAGGCCGCCGAGCACGAGCCGCACGTGGCGGCCGTCGCCGCGCTGCACGTGGCTTCGACGGGCATCGTCGACTACGGCGCGGTCTGCCGGAAGCTGGCGGAGCTGCTCGCCGCCGCCGGGGGGGACCTGCGCACCCGCGCCGAGGTGACGGGGGTGGCCGACCGGCCGGGGGGCGTGGTGGTCACCACCACGGCCGGCGAGGTGGTCGCGGACGTGCTGATCAACTGCGCGGGGCTGCACGCCGACCGGGTCGCCCGGCTGGCGGGGGTGCCGACGCCGGTGCGGATCGTGCCGTTCCGGGGCGAATACTACGAGCTGACCCCGCAGCGGCGCGGCCTGGTACGGGGGCTGATCTACCCGGTGCCGGACCCGCAGTTCCCGTTCCTCGGGGTGCACCTGACGAAGATGATCGACGGCAGCGTGCACGCCGGCCCGAACGCGGTGCTGGCCACCGCGCGGGAGGGCTACTCGTGGGGGCGGTTCAGCCCGCGCGACGTGTGGGACGAGCTGACGTACCGGGGGCTGTGGGCGCTGGGCCGGCGGCACTTCCGGTACGGGCTGACCGAGGTGGCCCGGTCGCTGTCGAAGGCGAGGTTCGCGGCGAGCCTGGCCCGGCTGGTGCCGGAGCTGACGCCGGCCGACATCGTCCGGGCCGGCGCGGGGGTGCGCGCGCAGGCGATCCTGCCCGACGGTGGCCTGGTTGACGACTTCCTGATCGTCGAGGCGGACCGGCAGGTGCACGTGCTGAACGCACCCTCCCCCGCCGCGACCAGTTCGCTGGAGATCGCCCGGCACATCGTGTCCCGGCTGCCGGTGGACACCGCCCGCTGAGGCGGCGGGCGGGACGGCTCAGGTCGGCGGGACGGCCTGCTTCGGGCGCACGGTCAGCTTCGGGTGGGCGGGCTCGTCAGGCGGGGGCGGCGTCGCGCTGCCTCGGCACGGCGCCGGCCGCGCCGAGGCCGGTGGCGACGGCCTCCACCAGCGCGTCGAGGTACGCCTCGGTCGGCATCGTGCGGGTGATCGCCAGCCGCCAGTACAGCGGTCCGACGATCAGGTCCACGGCGGCGCCGGGCTCCGTGTCGGCGGGCAGTTCGCCCCGGGCGACGGCGCGGGCGACGAGCGACCCGCCGACCTCCTGCTGCTGGGCCCGCAGCGCCGCCTGGAGGGTGGCGTCGATCTCGGGGTTGCGGGCGGCCTCGGCCAGCAGGTCGGGCACGATCTGCGCGGCCAGGGGGTGGCTCAGGGCGTGCGCGACCACCCGCAGCAGCAGGCCGAGGTCGCCGCGCAGGCTGCCGGTGTCCAGGCTCGGCAGCTTGCTGCCGGCGGCGGCGCCGACGACCTCGACGACCAGCTCCAGCTTGGAACTCCAGCGCCGGTAGATCGCGGTCTTGCTGACCCCGGCCCGGCGGGCGACGGCCTCGATGGAGAGCCGGCCGTAGCCGACGGCGGCCAGCTCCTGCATCAGCGCGCGACGGATGGCCGTGGTGATCTCGCCCCGCAGCACCGCCGCGCCGGCCGGCGCGCGCCTCTTCTCGGTGGTCACGGCAGACTCTTCTCGCGCGTCACGGCAGACCCTCCTCGGCTGTCACGTGGGACAATGTACCGCAACGACGCTACGGTTGCGTCCCGACGTGGTTATGGACTACCTTCCACGCAGCGACGAGGCGGCGCTCCCACGCACCGGCCACCGGCGAACCCGTCGTCGCACCCCCCCGTTGGTACAACAGACGCACCCCGCTGGCACGACAAGATCGGAGCGCCCATCCCATGGCCAACACCGCGCTGGCCGACCCCGACGCAGGCCTGACCCAGGCGCAACTGGCCGCCCGGTACGGGCTGCGGGTCGCCGGCGAGCGGCCGTCCCTGGCGGAGTACACCCGCCGCCTGTGGGCGTACCGGCACTTCATCGCCGCGTACTCGAACGCCAAGCTGGTCGCCTCGTTCAGCAACGCCCGACTCGGGCAGCTCTGGCAGGTGCTCACCCCGCTGACGAACGCGGCGGTCTACTACCTGATCTTCGGCCTGGTGCTGAAACAGAACAGCATCCCGAACTTCATCGCGTACCTGACCGCCGGGTTGTTCATCTTCAACTTCACCCAGACCGCGGTGCAGAACGGCACCCAGTCGATCACCAGCAACCTGGGGCTGATCCGGGCGCTGCACTTCCCCCGGGCCTGCCTGCCGCTGGCCGTCATGCTCACCCAGTTCCAGCAGCTGATGGCCTCGCTGGTGGTGCTGATGGGCATCGTGCTGGTCACCGGCGAGCCGCTCACCGTCGAGTGGCTGCTGCTCGTGCCGGTCGTGCTGCTCCAGGCGCTG
Organism: Micromonospora sp. PTRAS2; assembly: GCF_054052245.1. Classification (NCBI taxonomy): domain Bacteria; kingdom Bacillati; phylum Actinomycetota; class Actinomycetes; order Micromonosporales; family Micromonosporaceae; genus Micromonospora; species Micromonospora sp. PTRAS2. Next base: position 189,927 of record NZ_JBSWBU010000005.1, on the reverse strand, counting down.
TTCAACGCCGGGCTCACCATGGCCGTGGCCCGGATGGGCTCGAAGGTCGCCGACCTCAAGCAGGTGATGCCGTTCCTGGTGCGCACCTGGATGTACGGCTCCGGCGTGCTCTACAACGTCGCGCTGTTCGAGGAGAGCCTGCCGAGCTGGGCGACCCGGATCGTCGAGGCGAACCCGATGCTGGTCTACATCGAGCTGGCCCGGCACGCGCTGCTGGAGGGGGCGCCGCTGCTCAACTCCTCCATGGTCCAGGCGTGGACGTACGCGGTGGCCTGGGCGGTCGTGATGGGCGTGGGTGGTTTCATCTACTTCTGGCGGGGCGAACAGGAGTACGGCCGTGGCTGAGCACATCGAGACGTCCAACGACGTCACCGTGACGCTGCCGAGGATCGTCGAGCGCATCCCGACCGTGGTGGTCGACGACGCGCACGTGATCTACCGGGTGCACAAGGGCGCCGCCGGCGGCACCAGCCCGGTGGCCGCGCTGAAGCGGATCATGTCCCGCACGTCCGCGCCGAACATCCGGGAGGTGCACGCGGTCAAGGGGGTCAGCTTCACCGCGTACCGGGGCGAGGCGATCGGGCTGATCGGCAGCAACGGCTCCGGCAAGTCCACCCTGCTGCGGGCCATCGCCGGGCTGCTGCCGGTCAACCGGGGTGCCGTCTACACGCAGGGGCAGCCGTCGCTGCTCGGCGTCAACGCCGCCCTGCTCAACGACCTGCCCGGTGAGCGCAACGTCACCCTCGGCTGCCTCGCCATGGGCATGCAGCCGGCCGACGTGGCCCGGCTCGCCCCGGAGATCATTGAGTTCTCCGGGATCAACGAGCGCGGCGACTTCGCCTCGCTGCCGATGCGGACGTACTCCTCCGGCATGGCCGCCCGGCTGCGCTTCTCCATCGCGGCGGCGAAGAAGCACGACGTGCTGCTGATCGACGAGGCCCTGGCCACCGGCGACAAGGGCTTCCGCAAGCGCAGCGAGCAGCGGGTGCGGGAGCTGCGGGAGGGCGCGGGAACGGTGTTCCTGGTCAGCCACCAGCTCTCCTCGGTGCGGGACACCTGCGAACGGACGATCTGGCTGGAATCGGGCGTGCTGCGGATGGACGGCCCGACCGACGAGGTGCTGCGCGCGTACGAGGACTTCTCCAACAAGAAGTAAGGTTGCGGCGTCCGTACGGTGTCGTGCGGGTGTCTTCCCCACCGCGTCGTCCCTGGGGGGCGGCGCGGTGGTTGCGTTATGGTTCACCCGGCCGCCGTGCGGCCGTCACCCCCTGTTCGCAAACCGTGAGAGTGAGGATCGGCAATGACGCAGGACCACACCACTGGCCCGGACGCCACACCGGAGACCCCGGCGCCGTGGCGGCCCTCGCGGACGGTGGCGGTGGTGCTGGCGGGCGGGACCGGGACCCGGCTCGGCCTCGGCATCCCCAAGCAGCTGCTGAAGATCGCCGGCAAGCCGATCATCGAGCACACCCTGGCGGTCTTCGAGGCGGCCCCCGAGATCGACGAGATCATCGTGCTGATGGCCGACGGGCACGTCCCCGACGCCCAGCAGATCGTCGACAAGGCCGGCTTCCGCAAGGTCAGCAAGGTCATCGCCGGCGGTGACACGCGCAACGCCACCACCCGCATCGCGCTGGACGCGGTCGGCGAGGGCGACGTCAACATCCTCTTCCACGACGCGGTGCGCCCGCTGCTCAGTGGCCGGATCGTGCGGGAGTGCGTCAACGCGCTCTGGACGTACTCGGCGGTCGACGTGGCGATCCCGTCGGCCGACACGATCATCCAGGTCGACGACAACGACTGCATCACCGACATCCCGGTGCGCTCCACGCTGCGCCGGGGGCAGACCCCGCAGGCGTTCCGGTCCGGCACGATCCGCGAGGCGTACCGGGTCGCCGCCGGCGACCCCGACTTCGCCGCCACCGACGACTGCGGCGTCGTGCTGCGCTACCTGCCGGGCACCCCGATCAAGGTGATCGACGGCTCGGACGAGAACATCAAGGTCACCCACCCGGTCGACGTGCACCTGGCGGACAAGCTGTTCCAGCTCGCCGCCGCGCAGGCCCCCCGGCTGACCGACCGGGGCTACACCGAGGAGCTGACCGGCCGCACGATCGTCGTGTTCGGGGGCAGCTACGGCATCGGCCACGAGCTGACCGAGCTGGCCCGCCGCCACGGCGCGCAGGTCTTCCCGTTCAGCCGCTCCACCACCGGCACCCACGTCGAGCGCGCCGAGGACGTCGAGGCCGCGCTGAAGACCGCCTTCGAGGCCACCGGCCGGATCGACCACGTGGTCGTCACCGCCGGCATCCTGGAGAAGGGCGAGCTGGCCGAGATGGACCAGGAGACGATGGACCGGGTCCTGCACGTCAACTTCGTCGGCCCGGTCACCATCGCCCGGCAGTCGCTGCCGTACCTGCAGCAGACCAAGGGCCAGCTGCTGCTCTACACCTCCAGCTCGTACACCCGGGGCCGGGCCCGCTACGCGCTCTACTCGGCCACCAAGGCCGCCCTGGTCAACCTCACCCAGGCGCTGTCCGACGAGTGGGCCGAGTTCGGCGTACGGGTCAACTGCATCAACCCGGAGCGCACCGCCACGCCGATGCGCACCAAGGCGTTCGGCGAGGAGCCGGAGCACACCCTGCTGGCCGCCGAGACCGTCGCCCAGTCGTCGCTGGACGTGCTGATCTCCGAGCTGACCGGGCAGGTCATCGACGTGCGCCGGGCGCCGGGCGAGCTGCCCGCCGCGGGCGTGCCCGCCCAGGCCAGCCGGGCGTCCGCCCCGGCCCCGGCCCCGGCCGGCTGACGCGTCGACGGCCACCGCGACGGGCGAAGGAAGCGAAGCGACATGCGTGGTGACCTGGTCAGGAAGCTGGCCGCCCGGGTGGCGGCCACCGGCCTGGCGGTGCTGGCGTTCCTCACCCTCGCCCTGACCGGGGCGACGGGCTGGGGCCTGGCGCTCGCGGTGGCGGCCCTCGTCGCCGCCGGCTGGGAGCGCCGGGTCCGCCCGGCCGCCGACAGCACCGCCGAGGCGGTGCTGCTCGCCGCCGGCATCCTCGTCGGGTACGCACGACGGCTCGACGCCGGCTTCGACCCGGCGCTGGCGGCGACGGCCCTGGTGCTGCTGGGGCTGGTGCTGCTGGTGGGGCCGCTGCGGCAGGCCGGCGACCTGGAGATCCGGGCGGCGAACCTGCCCGTGCGGTCGTGGACCCCGCTGGTCGCGGCCCGGCTGGGCGACGCCCTGCTGATGCTGCTCGCCGTGGTGGCGCTGGCCGCCGCCCTGGTGCTGCCGGCCTGGGTCGCCCTGCTGGTGGCCCTCGCCGTCGGCGCGGGGGCCGGGGCGGTCGCGGCCGACCTGGCGAAGCGGCGGTTCCGGCCCGGGGCGGGCGGCTCGGCGGTGGCCCGGGCGCTGCGGGCGCACCGGCCGGAGTTCCTGCTGCACTTCTCCGCCCCGCCCGGGTCGGAATACCAGGTCACCATGTGGCTGCCGTACCTGGAGCGGATCGGCCGGCCGTTCTTCGTGATGGTGCGGGAGCCGGAGTTCCTCGCCCCGATCGCCGCGGCCACCAGCGCCCCGGTGGTCTACTGCCCGACGCTGAAGGCGATGGACGAGGCGCTGGTGCCGAGCCTGAAGGTGGCGTTCTACGTCAACCACGGGGCGAAGAACAGCCACTGCATCCGGTTCTCGCAGCTCACCCACGTGCAGATCCACCACGGCGACAGCGACAAGGCCCCGAGCGCCAACCCGGTCACGGCGCTGTTCGACCGCAACTTCGTGGCCGGGCGGGCGGCGATCGACCGGTACGCCCGGGCCGGGGTGGACATCCCGGCGGAGAAGTTCGTCGTGGTCGGCCGCCCGCAGGTCGAGTCGATCGAGGTACGCCGCGCGCCAGCCACCGGCCTGGCGAACCCGACGGTGCTCTACACCCCGACCTGGACGGGGCACCACGCCGACGCCAACTACTGTTCGCTGCCGGTGGGCGAGACGATCGTGCGGGGGCTGCTGGCCCGGGGCGCGACGGTGATCCTGCGCGCCCACCCGTACACGGGGCAGAACCCGGCGTCGGCGCGGCAGCTCGCCCGGCTCACGGAGCTGCTGGCGGCGGACCGGGCCCGCACCGGGCGGCAGCACGTCTTCGGGGCGGCGGCCAGCAGGGAGCTGTCCCTGGTCGACTGCGTCAACCGCTCCGACGCGCTCGTCTCGGACGTCTCCGGCGTCATCTCCGACTACCTCTACTCCGGCAAGCCGTACGCGGTGACGGACATGGTCGGCGACGGCGACCGGTTCGTCGAGCGGTTCCCGCTGGCCGGCTCGGGTTACGTGCTGCGGCGCGACGCGGGCAACCTCGACGAGGTGCTCGGTCTGCTGCTGGACACCGACCCGAAGGCGGCGGCCCGCTGGGGCAACCGGGCCCACTACCTGGGCGACTTCCCGGCCGAGGCGTACGCCGAGGCGTTCCTTTCGGCGGCCCGCCGGGAGCTGGAGCCGGGCTGGAACCCCCCGGCCCCGCGCGCCGCCGACGCGATGAGCCACTCCCCCACCGCCTGATCGTCCCGCCTCCGATTCTTGGACAGTTGCTGTTCGCCCTGAACCGCAACTGTCCAAGAATCGAGGCCGTCCCCGCCTGCCCGGAGACAGCACCGGCCCCGGCTCTCTGCGGAGGAGAGCCGGGGCCGGTGGGGGGAGGGTGATGTCAGGCCGAGTAGCCCCGCGTCGCCGCCCAGTGGGCCAGCGCGGCGGTGCTGATCCAGTACGCCGGGACGGCCGGGTCCGCCGAGTCGGCGATGCGCACGGTCCGCCCGGAGTCGCGGTAGCCGACGACGGCGATGTAGTGGCCGCCGGGGAACGAGTGCCAGCCGCCGTCGACGTCGGTGGCGTCGCCGGCGATGTTGACCACGACGCCGCGACCGGCGCTGACCGCCTTCACCACGTCGGCCCGGAGCCGCTCCGTCTCCGCCGAGGTGGCGGCGCCGCCGGGGATCAGCCGGGTCCGGTACGGCTCGCCCTTGACCATCTCGTTGAGCACGCGGGTGGTGTCGTAGGCCGAGTTGGTGCCCATCTCGGTGGTGCCGAGGCGGGCGGCCAGGTCGTCCTGGGTGCCGTCGACGCCGGTGGCGGAGAGCGCGTTGCGCACCGCAGCCGGGCCGCAGTAGTAGTAGGTGGTCTGGGCCTCGTAGTCGTAGTCGAGGACCTTCGACGACGGCGGCTTCGGGGCCGCGGGCTTCGCCGTGGTCTTCTTCGGCGTCGCCGAGGCCGTCAGGTCGGGGTTCGGGGCGGCCGAGGTGGCGCTCGGCGACGGCGCGGCGCTGCTCGGGGAGGCGAGCGGCGCGGCGATCCGGGCCTGGGCGCGGCTGGCCGCGCCGTCGAGGCGGGGTGCCACCTCGGCCACGGCGGCGTTGGTGGTCCGCTGCGGGGCGGGGGCGTCGTCGTCGACGGCGGCGAGCAGCGCGCCGGTGCCGGAGGCCAGCAGCAGCGCCGCGGCGGAGCCGGCGACGACCTGGTACGGGCGTTCTGTGGCGAGTCGCCGCAGGTGCCGCTTGAGCTGATCGTTCACGTGTTCCTCCACGGGACGGGGGCGGAAGCGGAGGCACCCGGGCGCGCGTCGGCGCACGGCGGCGCGGACGTGTCCGCGGCCGGTGGGGTCTCCGCTTTCTGGGGCGCCCGCTCAGGCGGGCGTACGCAGGGGTGCGACGGTCAGTGCGCCGGCTCGGCGGCGGCGGACACGGGCACCGGGCTCCGTGGTGGAGGAACAACCCGGGGGGTGGGGTCAAACTGCACGAGGATGGAACTCCTTCCGACACCGCCTACCGGGTTAGCTGACGGATTCGGGCGGGAAGATCGCCCTACCGCAGGCCGTGGCCCGCGGATTCACCCCGGACGTGCAATGGGTCCCCGGTTCGTGATCGTCACGATTGAGCGGGTCGGCGCGGCGTCGCCTCTTGCGATCGGGTACCGCACCGGACGGGCCGACACTACTGGCCGACGAAAGCCCTGCCAACCCCACGCCACCTGCTTAAACGCCCCCTGGCCGACCTATTTACGGGGCATTAGGAGACTGACGTGACTCAATGGGACTGCCGACCCATCCGACGCCAACGAACCCGCAACGGGACGACGCGGCCCGAATCTCGGCGAATACCGACCCGGATCAAACCGAATAGCCCCGCCTGCCCGATCCCACCCCACCATGACCCGCCTCACACCCACCCAACCCGCCCCCGCCGCGTCCCGCCTCGGTGATCAAGAGAAAAGCGTCAGAGTTGATCTCCGCGATGACGCAAACCTCTTGATCACCGCGGTCACGGCGATCACCGCGATCACCGTGGTCGCCGCGATCACCACCACCACGGTGTCCGCGGTTACCGGGCCGGGGCGGGGCGGGGTGGGCGCCAGCCGGTGATCCCGAGGACCCTGCCGGAGGCCGTTGCGCTGGTCGTCGGCGCGTGGGCGGGCCGGGCGCGCTCGGCGGCGGCGTACGCCTCGGCGGCCAGCGCCCGGGCGGCCTCGGCCGCCAGTTCGGCATCGCCCCACGCGGCCCGCTCGCGCGCGGCGGCGGCACGGTAGCGGGCCAGCCTGCCGTCCCGGACGGCCCGGGCCAGGACGACCTCCTGCTCCACTGGGTGCAGCCGGGGGTCCCAGCCGCCCCGGCGGGCGAAGACGTCGCAGAGCTGCCCGATGGACAACTCGCCCCGCAGGTGGGCCGCCGTGGCGGCGTGGTGCAGCCAGCGCTCCCGGGCCGCGTACTCGGCGGGGGTACGCGGGGTGTGCGGCGTCGGCAGCGCGCCCGCGTCGCGGAAGCGTCGGGCGGCGGTCTCCGCCTCGTCGTACGCCTGCCAGGCCCGCTCGGCGGCGTCCTGGGCGGCCGTCCAGGCGGCCCGTCGGCGGCGGGCGTTCTGCGCCGCCCCGGCGGCGGCCACCGCCACCTCCTCGGCGTACCGACGCAGGTCGGCGGCGGCCGGGGCGGGCGGGGCGGCGGGCCGGGCCGGGGGCTCGACGGCGGCAGGGCGGTCCCGCTCGGGGCGGGCGACCAGCACGGCGAGCACGGTGAGCGCCAGCACGAGCAGCACGGACCAGATGGCGGCGGCCAGCGGCACCTCGGTCAGGAACTGGTAGAGAACGATGTCCATGGTCGGCACCTCGCGGGCAGGGAGGCGGAAAGGGATCCGGGCCGCCGCCGGGCGGGACGCCTGCGGCGTACGGGCCCGGCGGCTGGGGCGGCGGTGGGTGAGGGTCGTCGGCGACGGTGGTGGCGGGCGCGGCCCGCCGCGTGGCTCAGGCGGCCGGCGGCGCGCGGGGGCCGACGGCGGCGGGGACGAGCCCGGTCGGCACCCGCTGCGGGGCCGGCGCGGCGACCTGCGGGGGCCCGGCCTCGGCGGGCGGCGGTGCGTCGGCGGGCGGCCACGGGCCGGCGGCACCCGCTGCGGCGGTGGAGCCGGCGGCGATGGACCCGGTGGCGGCGGATGCCGCGACGGTGCGGGCCTCCGCGACGGCGGCGGGCCCCGCAACGGAGGCGGCGGCGACGGCAGGGCCGGAGCCGGCCTGGCCGGGGTCGACGCCGGCGGGGAGCATCGTGCCCGGCGGCAGCGACGCGGCACCGAGGGAGAACGCGACCACGACGGCGAGGGTCGCCAGCCTCCGCGCCGTCCAGCGCGCGACCCACCACAGGGGACAGGTCAGCGCGACGGGAAGCACCCGTCCACGCTACCGCCACCGGCCGCGCCACGCACCGCCGGCGAGCGTGTCACCTGCTGAACGCGGCGTGGCGCACCACGGGCGACGCACCGCTGCCCACGCGCCCACCGGCCACCCGCCACCGGCGGCGGGGTCAGGGGCCGGGTCGGCGGCGGAGCGGGCGGCGGGTCAGGCGGCGGCGGCCGGGGCGCGGGGTCGGCGCGGCGGCCCGAGCCGGCGGGTCAGCGGCATCTCCACCCACCGGTGCAGCAGCGCGGCCAGGCCGAGGTTGACCAGCAGGAAGCCGACCGCCGCCAGCGGGCCCCACCAGCCGGGCAGCCCCGTGCCGAGCCGGTCGGCCAGCCGCAGGACGGTGATCATGACGAAGACGTGCACCAGGTAGAAGGCGAAGGAGACCTCGCCGAGCCAGACCATCGGCCGGGACCGCCACGGCGTCCGCGCGCCGCGCACGTCCGCGTCGGCGGCGGCCACGATGACCAGCAGGTACGCCGCCGCGAGCAGCGCCGCCCACAGCTCGGCGCGGATCCACTGGGCGGCGACCACCCAGGTGACGACGAACATGACGCTGGCGGCGGTGAGCCCCGGGCCGCGCCAGCGCCCCCGGCGCAGCAGCTCGGCGGCGGCCACCCCCATCCAGAACTCCAGGGACCGCACGACCGGGAAGATCTGGGTGAACCACCAGGTGCTCTCCTGCGGCACCAGGCGCTGCCCCGGCCAGAGCGCCACGATCAGCAGCGGCACGGCCGCCACCACCGCCCACAGCGCCCCGACCGGGGCCCGGCGCACCAGCGGCAGCGCGAACGGCAGGCAGACGTAGAAGAACAGCTCGCAGGAGAGCGACCAGCTCACCGAGTTGACGCTGTAGAAGTAGCCGGGCGTCGGGTCCCACGCCTGGACCAGGAACAGGTTCTCCACCGCGGCGCGGACGTTGACCGGGTCGGCGAAGACCCACACCCCGGTCACCAGCACCACCGCCCACATCAGCAAATGGTTCGGGTAGATCTTGGCGAGCCGGCGGCGCAGGAAGTCGCGTCGGCGGTCCCCGTCGCGGGCCGACCAGACCAGCACGAAGCCGCTGAGGATGAAGAAGAACTCGACGCCGGACAGGCCCAGCGTGAACAGCCAGTCGACGACGGCCTTGGCCTCGGGCTGGCCGACGATCCGCATGGTGCCGACGTGGTAGCCGAAGACGAGCAGGGCGGCGACCCAGCGCAGCCCGGTCAGCGAGGGCAGCCGGCTGGCCGAACGGGCCGGCGCGTCGGGGCGTACGACGGTCGGGGTGCCGGGGAGGCCGGCGGCCCGACCGGCCGCGGGGGTCACCAGCACCGCTCTCCTCCTCGCGGACGCCCCGGGTCGAGGCCGCCGCCCGGGTGGCGGCGGGCCGCGCGGTGCCGCCCCGCCGGCACCCTACCCGGTGCGGCCGGGCGCGCCGCCCGCCGTCGGCCGGCACGTGACGCGCCTGGCGGCGGCACGGGCGCGATGGCCTAATATCGCGGTCTCGGCCACGACGAGGGGACAACACGGATGCACCAGCGGATCCTGCTGCGGGCCAAGAAGGGGCCGTTCGACGTCAAGTCGCCGGAGGAGACGTTCGAGCGCAACTGGATCGGCGAGAACGCTGGCAACCTCGTGTTCAGCCACGCGGCGCACAAGCTGCTGCGGACGTCGACGGCGGAGGTCACCTCCTCGGAGTTCCGGGTCAACCCGCGCGAGGCCGACGAGATCAACGAGCGGTACGACGTGTTCGTGGTGCCGCTGGCGAACGCGTTCCGGCGCAGCTACGCCCACCGCCTGGTCGCCATGACCCGGCTGATCGAGCGGCTGAAGATCCCGGTGGTGGTGTTCGGGGTCGGCGCGCAGACCAACGTCGACGGCGACCGGGAGTACCTGCGGCCGATCGACGACGCGGTGAAGGCGTTCGTCTCGGCTGTGCTGGACCGGTCGCACAGCATCGGGGTGCGGGGCGAGATCACCGAGGGGTACCTGCGCACCCTGGGCTTCTCCGCCGTCGACGTGATCGGCTGCCCGTCGATGTTCCTGCACGGCGACAGCCTGCGGGTCGACAAGCGCAAGACCACGCTCACCGTCGAGGACCGGGTGGCGCTGACCGTCTCCCCGTACGTGAAGTCGATGGCGAAGGTCATCGCCTCGCACCACCGGCGGTACCCGAACCTGCGCTACCTGCCGCAGGACCTGAAGACGCTGGGCACCCTGCTCTTCGGCGACGCCCCGGAGGACCGGGGCAAGAAGGCGGCCATCCCGATCCACACCTCCCACCCGCTGTTCACCGAGGACAAGGTGCGGATGTTCGTCGACCCGTGGACGTGGATGGACTACCTGTCGCGGTTCGACTTCAACTTCGGCACCCGCATCCACGGCACCATCACGGCGCTGGTGGCGGGGACGCCGGGCTACCTCTTCGCGCACGACTCGCGGACGCTGGAGCTGGCCCGGTACTTCGACATCCCGCACCGGCTGATGAAGGACGTCCCGCCGGACGTGGACGCCATAGAGCTCTACGACGAGGCCGACTACAGCGCGCTCAACAACGGGCACAAGGCCCGGTACGCGACGATGACGGCGTTCCTGGCCAAGCACGACCTCGGGGTCTCCTTCGCCGACGGCGACAGCGCCGCCCGGTTCGACCGGCAGGTCGCCGAGACGACGTTCCCCCCGGCGGTACGCGCGCAGTCGGCCACCGACCCGGCCGAGCTGATCGCCCGCATCCAGTGGCTGCACGACCGCAACCAGGAGCTGAAGGAGACCGTCGCGGGCTTCGAGTCGCACCGGCTGCGGGCCCGGATGCGGGCGGCCGGCGGCCGGATGAAGCGGATGCTCAACCGTTAACCCTCCGTAGGGGGTCTGTTCAGCGAGCCCACCCCCGGCGGATACGTCAGGTTCCGGGGCCGTCCATCCGGGCGGTCGAAGGTGTCGGGCGTGGTCAATGAGCCGACGCGGAGCCCACTGCTGAGCATCGTCGTCCCGGTGCACGGCGTCGAGGCGTACCTGTACCAGTGCCTGGAGTCGATCCTCGGCGGCCTGTCCGCCGCCGAGGCCGCCGAGGTCGAGCTGGTCGCCGTCGACGACGCCTCCCCGGACCGGTGCGGGGAGATGCTGCGCTCGTACGCGGCCGGGCGGCCCCAGGTGCGGGTGGTGTCCCTGACCCGCAACGTCGGGCTGGGGCTGGCCCGCAACGCGGGGCTGGCGGAGGCGACCGGCCGGTACGTGTGGTTCGTCGACAGCGACGACTGGCTGCCCCCGGGCGCCCTGCCGGTGGTGCTGGCGCGGCTGCGCCGCGACGAGCCGGACGTGCTGCTGGTGGACCACCTGCGGGTGCACGAGGGCGGCCGGCTGGAGGTCGACGCGAGCAGCCACCTGCTGCGCGGGGTCGACGGGTGCGTCCGGCTGGCCGACCGGCCCGAGCTGCTGCGGGTGCAGCACACCGCCTGGAACAAGGTGGTCCGCCGGGCGTTCCTCGACGAGTTGGAGCTGCGCTTCCACCCCGGCTGGTACGAGGACATCCCGTTCAGCCACCCGCTGCTCATCGCCGCGGACCGGATCGGGGTGCTGGACCACGTCTGCTACCACTACCGGCAGGGCCGGCTCGGCGCGATCACCTCGACCCGCAGCGGCCGGCACTTCGACGCGTTCGTCCAGTACGAGCGCCTCCAGCAGTGGGTGGCCGAGCACGTCACCGAGGACTGGATCCGCACGGACCTGTTCGGCCTGATGATCAACCACTATCTGGTGGTGGTGGGCAACGACGGCCGGGTGCACCCGAGGCTGCGGCGGGGGTTCTTCCGCCGGGTCGCCGAGCACTACCGCCGCTACCTGCCCTCGGGCGGGTACGCCCGGCCGGGCGGCGTGGCCGGGCTGAAGCACCGCCTCGTCGCCCGGGACAGCTACCTCGCGTACAAGACGTTGCGGCGGGCGCACCGGCTGGCCGGCTCGCTGCGGCCGGCGTCGCCCGCCGGGGCGGCGGCCCCCGACGCGGCGTCCGGCGGGAGCGGGCCGCTGGCCGCCGAGGGCACGCCGTCGGGGGCGGAACAGGGCAGCGCCATGGCGGGACGCGGATGACCGGGACGGGGACGAGCGGGACGACCGCCACCCGGGCCGGCGGGGCGCTGCGGCCCGCCCGCGACGGCGATCTGGCGACGATCCTGCGCTGGCGCAACCACCCGCAGGTCCGCGAGGTCAGCCTCACCCGGCACGAGATCGGCGCGGCCGAGCACGCCGCCTGGTGGGCGGGCGTACGCGTCGACCCGGACCGGCGGGTGCTGGTGCACGAGCACCTCGGGCAGCCCTGCGGCGTGGTGACCTTCTCCGGCGTGACCAGCCCGGACAGGGCGCTGACCTGGGGCTTCTATCTCGACGTCGAGGGGCTGGACGCGCGGCGGGCGCTCATGCCGGCCTGGCTGTCGCTGGAGCAGGCGGCGATCGCGTACGCGTTCGACACCCTCGGCGCGCGCACCCTCGGCGGCGAGACGCTGGCCACCAACCGGCCGGTGCTGGCGCTGCACCGGCGCTTCGGTTTCACGATCGTCCGGCGCTACGAGCGGGACGTCGACGGCACGCCGCACCAGGTGGTGTGGACGCAACTGAGCAGGGGAACATGACGACAGTCAAGATCGGCCCGCACGCGGTGGGCACCGGCGAGCGGCCCTTCGTGGTCGCCGAGATGTCCGGCAACCACAACGGCAGCCTCGACCGGGCCCTGGCCATCGTGGACGCGGTGGCGGCCAGCGGCGCGCACGCGCTCAAGCTCCAGACGTACACCCCGGACACGCTGACCATCGACGTGGACACGCCGGAGTTCCGCATCTCCGGCGGCCACGAGCTGTGGGGCGGCGAGCGGCTCTACCAGCTCTTCGAGCGGGCGCACACCCCGTACGAGTGGCACGGGCCGATCTTCGAGCGGGCCCGCCGGCACGGCCTGACGGTCTTCTCGTCGCCGTTCGACGCCACGGCGGTGGAGCTGCTGGAGGAGCTGGACGTTCCGGCGTACAAGATCGCCTCGTCGGAGCTGGTGGACCTGCCGCTGATCCGGCTCGTGGCCGCCACCGGCAAGCCGATGGTGATCTCCACCGGCATGGCCACGGTCGGCGAGATCGACGCCGCGGTGACCGCCGCCCGCGAGGGCGGTGCGGGCGGCATCGTGCTGCTGGCCTGCACCGCGTCCTACCCGGCCCCGCCGCAGGACAGCAACCTGCGCCGGCTGCCGGTGCTGGCCGACACGTTCGGCGTGCCGGTCGGGATCTCCGACCACACCCCCGGCATCGGAGTGCCGGTGGCGGCGGTGGCGCTGGGCGCCTGCCTGATCGAGAAGCACGTAACGCTGCGCCGCGCCGACGGCGGGGTGGACTCGGACTTCTCGCTGGAGCCGACGGAGCTGGCGGACCTGCGCGTCGAGTCCGAGCGGGCCTGGGCGGCGCTGGGCGTCACCACGATCGGCCCGACCCCCACCGAGCGGGAGGGGCTGCGGTTCCGCCGGTCGCTGTACGTGGTGGCCGACGTCCGCGCGGACGAGCCGGTGACCCGGGACAACGTGCGCTCGATCCGCCCGGCCGGCGGGCTGCCCCCGGCCGACCTGGACCGGGTGCTCGGCCGCACGTTCCGCCGCGACGTGCCCCGGGGCACCGCGCTGGGCTGGGACCTGGTCTGACCGGCGGACACGTCCCGTTCACCTGGCGGCCCGCTGTCGACGCGGGACGGGCATGACGCATTCACCGCCCGCGTCGCGCCCGTTCACCGTCCGGCGTGGGGCCGTTAACTCTGCCGGCTTAGCGTCACGAACCGTCCGCCGGCCGGCACCGTCCCCGGCCGGGAGATCAACCGACCTTGGGAGCACCAGTTGAGCGAGTTGAATGGGTCCTCCATTCTGATCACCGGGGGCACCGGGTCCTTCGGCCGCACCTTCCTGCGGCACGTCCTGGCCGAGGCCGACCCGGCCCGGGTGGTGGTGTTCTCCCGCGACGAGCTCAAGCAGTACGAGCTGCGCCAGCAGCTCGGCGACGACCCCCGGCTGCGCTGGTTCATCGGCGACATCCGGGACCGCCACCGGCTCACCCGGGCCATGCACGGCGTCGACCACGTCGTGCACGCCGCCGCGCTCAAGCAGGTGGACACCGCCGAGTACAACCCGTCGGAGTTCATCGCCACCAACATCACCGGCTCGCAGCACGTCGTCGACGCGGCCATCGAGGCCGGGGTGAAGAAGGTCATCGCGCTCTCCACCGACAAGGCGTCCAGCCCGATCAACCTGTACGGGGCGACGAAGCTGGTCGGCGACAAGCTGTTCGTCTCGGCGAACCACTACGCCGCCCACCACCCGACCCGGTTCGCCGTGGTGCGCTACGGCAACGTGGTGGGCAGCCGGGGCTCGGTGGTGCCGCTGTTCCGCCGGCTCGCCGCCGAGGGCAAGAGCCTGCCCGTCACCGACAAGCGGATGACCCGGTTCTGGATCACCCTGGACCAGGCCGTGCAGTTCGTCATGGACTCGTTCGACCAGATGCAGGGCGGCGAGCTGTTCGTGCCGCGCATCCCGAGCATGCGCATCCTCGACCTGGTGGAGGCCGTCGCCCCGGACGCCACCACCCACGAGATCGGCATCCGGCCCGGCGAGAAGCTGCACGAGGAGATGATCGCCCCGGACGACAGCCGGCGGACCCTGCGCACCCCCGACCGGTTCATCGTGCAGCCGACCATCGCCACCTGGGGCTACCAGCCGCCCGCGCACTGCGAGCCGGTGCCGGACGGGTTCGCCTACCAGTCGGACAGCAACGACGAGTGGCTCGGCGTGGAGCAGCTGCGCGGCATGCTCGGCATCGCCGCGTGATGGCGATGCTCCCGTACGGGCGGCAGTCCGTCACCGACGACGACGTCGCCGCCGTGGTCGCCGTGCTGCGCAGCGACTGGCTCACCACCGGCCCGCAGGTCGACGCGTTCGAGGCGGACCTGGCCGGCTGGACCGGCGGGGTCGGCTGCGCGGCCGTGTCCAACGGCACGGCCGCCCTGCACGTGGCGTACGCGGCGGCCGGCGTCGGCCCCGGCGACGAGGTGGTCGTGTCGCCGATGACGTTCGCGGCCACCGCCAGCACCGCCGTCGCGCTCGGCGCGCGGGTCGTCTTCGCCGACGTCGAGCCGGAGACGTACACCCTGGACCCGGCGGCGGTCGGCGCGGCGCTGACCGGCCGGACGAAGGTGGTGGCGGCGGTCGACTACGCCGGCCACCCCGCCGACTACGACGCGCTGCGCGCGGTGCTCGGCGGCGGCGACCCGCTGCTGCTCGCCGACGCCGCCCACTCGATCGGCGCGGCCTACCACGGCCGGCCGGTCGGGTCGCTCGCCGACCTGACCACGTTCTCGTTCTTCCCGACGAAGAACCTCACCACCGCCGAGGGCGGCGCGGTCGCCGCCGTCAGTCCGGCCCTGCTGGAGCGGGCCCGCCGGTTCCGCAACCACGGCCTCGTGCGGGACCGCAGCGCGCAGCGCTGGCCGGACGAGGGCGGCTGGCACCAGGAGATCCACGAGTTCGGGCTCAACTACCGGCTGCCGGACGTGCTCTGCGCGCTGGGCCGCAGCCAGCTGCGCCGGCTGCCCCGGTTCCTGGCCCGCCGCGCCGAGCTGGTCGCCCGCTACGACGAGGCCCTGGCCGACCTGCCCGGCGTGTCGGTGCCCGGCCGGCGGTCGTGGGCCGAGCCGGCCTGGCACCTGTACCCGATCCGGGTGCACGAGGGCCGCCGCCGCGCCGTCTACGACGCGATGCGGGCCGCCGGGATCGGCGTGCAGGTCAACTACGTCCCCGTGCACTGGCATCCGGCGTTCGCGGAGCTGGGCTACCGGCGCGGCTCCTGCCCGGTGGCCGAGGGGTTCTACGCCGAGCAGCTCTCCCTGCCGCTGTTCCCCGACCTCACCGACGCCGACCAGGACCGCGTCGTCGACGCCCTGGCCGCCGCCCTGCACGCCGCCCCGGCGCGCGCCGCCGCCTGAGGGGACCGGGATGCACCACGCGAACCACTTCTACGGCCACGCGCACGTGCTGGCCCGCTACTGCGGCCTGGGCGACGGGCACCCGCCCCGGATCAACGGGTACGTCCAGCACGGCTGGAACATCGGCGACGGCCTCGCCCCCGGCCACCCGTACGTCGAGGGCACACCGAGCCTGCTGTGGTCGGAGCAGACCCGGCGGCGGGCCTGGTCGGTGGGGCGGCGCAACGTCGTGGTGACCGGCGCGCCGTTCGCGTACCTGCTGGCGTTGCGCGCCGACGACCCGCCCCAGGCGCAGCGGGAGGGCACCATCTGGTATCCGTTCCACGGCTGGGAGGGCCAGCACGTGCGCGGCGACCACCGGGAGCTGATCGCCCGCATCCGCGCCACCGAGCCGGGCCCGGTCACCGTGTGCCTCTACTGGCACGAGTACGGCATGCGCCGGGTCCGCCGCCTCTACGAGCAGGCCGGGTTCCGGGTGATCTGCCACGGCTACCGGGGGCACTGGTGGAAGGACACGGACCCGCTCTTCCTCGACAAGCAGCTCACCGAGCTGCGCCGGCACCGCCGGGTGGCGTCCAACCGGCTGACCAGCGCCATCTTCTACGGCATCGCGGCCGGTTGCGAGCCCGCCGTCTACGGCGACCCGATGATCCTCGCCGACGAGGACCCGACGTTCGGCGGCACCGCCCGCATCCGCCGGCAGTGGCCGGACCTGCACGGCGAGTCGGTGCACCTGCCGACGGCGGTCGAGATCGCCCGCGCCGAACTGGGCACCGACCACCGCTGCACGCCGGCCGAGCTGCGGGAGCTGCTGGGTTGGGCGACCCTCCAGGAGGAACACGTTGACCACTGACACCTCGACCCGCATCGCCCTGCCCGGCGGGGAGATGCTGGCCTGGTCGGACCTGACCGGCCGGCGGCTGCCCGGCGGCGGGCCCCTCGCGGCGCTCGCCGCCCGGGTCACCCCGGCCGGTGCGCGGGTGCTGCTGGCCGGGCCGCACGACCCCGAGCTGGTCGACCGGCTGGCCCACGCCGACGTCACCTGCCTGCTGCGCAGCTGGCCGGACGGGTCGGCGCTGGCCGAGGACCGGCCCGTGCGGGTGGTCGTCGGCGGCCCCGGCGGGCTGCCGGCCGACGAGACGTTCGACGTGGTGATCGCCGCGGCAGGGCTGGACGCGGTGGAGTCGGTGGAGGGGACCCCGGTCGGCTGGGACGGGCTGCTGCGCCGGCTCGCCGCCGTGCTCGCCCCCGGCGGGACCCTGCTGCTGCGGCTGGACAACCCGGTGGGGCTGACCCGGATGGTCGACACCGCGCCCTGGTACGCCGGCCGCGACGACGCCGACTGGGCGGTCGGCGGGGCGCTGGACGCCGGCCGTCCCGTCAACCTGGAGCAGGCGCGGGAGCGGCTGGCCGGGGCGGGGCTGCGCCCCGGCGGCTGCTTCGCCGCGTACCCCGAACCGGCCGCGCCGACCGCGCTGGTCGACGCCGGCGCGCTGGCCGCGCGCCCCGGCAGCGGGTTGTTGGACGCGGTGCTGCACGGCGCGTGCGCGCCGGGCCACGGCGACCGTCCCGTGCTCCAGGACCCGGCCCGGCTGGCGGTCGACGCGCTGCACGCGGGGCTGGGCGCCGCGCTCGCCCCGGGCTGGCTGGTGCTGGCCCACCGCGCGGCCCCGGCCGTCCCCGCGGCGGGCGACCCGCCGAACCCGGCCGGCGCAGCCCCGCCCGCGCCGACCGCAGAGGCCGGACCCGGCGGGCTGCCGGTGCTGTGGGTGCAGACCGGGCCGCCCGGGATCGGCGTGGTGGAGGTGACGGCGGCGGCGGACGGCTGGCGGTGGCGGGTGCCCGGCCCGGTCGCGGCGGCCACCGACGCCCCGTTCGCCACCCGCGCGGCGGCCTGGCGGGACCCGGCCGTGCTCACTGGTGCGGTGCCCGAGGGCCGGCTGCTGCGCACCGTCCTGCTCGACGCCTGCCTGCGCCGCGACCTGGCCGCCCTGCGCCGGCTGCTGCGCGGGTACGCGGCCTGGCTCGACGCGCACGCCGACGACGCCGGCCGGCTCACCGGCGCGACGGCCCTGGCCAGCCTCGACAACGTGGTGCTCGCCGACGGCGGGGCCTGCACGGCCCGGGACGCCACCGGTGCTGCCCCGGCGTTCGCGGTGCTCGACCCGAGCTGGCGGGCCAGCGACCCGTGGCCGGTGGACGTGACGCTGGCCCGGGGCCTGTGGCGGTTCGCCGCCGCCCTGGCCACCGGCGGGTACGCCCACCCCTGGTCGTCCACCCTCGACGTGGCCGGGCTGACCGTGGTGCTGGCCGGCACCGCCGGACGCGACCTGGACCGGGCGACGGTGACGGCCGCCGTCGACGCGGAGGTCGCGGTCACCGCGGCGCTGCGCGGGTTGGACAACGCCGACCGCGTCGCCCTCGCCGACGAGCTGCGCGCGGTGGAGCCCACCGCGCCCCCGACCGGCCTGGACAGCCACCAGCAGCTCCGCGAGGCGTGGCTGCGGCAGAAGGCGGAGCTGACCCGGGTGACGGCCCTGCTGCGCTGGACGGAGGAGCTGCTCACCTCCCGGGAGCGGGCGCTGCGCCGGGCCGAGGCGACCATCAACCTGCTCAGCGGCTCGCTCAGCTACCGGGTCGGCCGGCTGGCGATCACCCCGGCCCGGCTGGCCAAGCGGGGCGCCCGCGCGGCGAAGCGGCGGGCCAAGGACGCGCTCGCGCCCCGGCGCGACGAACAGGAGCAGCAGTGACGCGGATCGTGGGGATCGTGCAGGCCCGGATGGGCTCGTCGCGGCTGCCCGGCAAGGTGCTGCGGCCACTGGCCGGGCGCTCGGTGCTCGGCCGGGTGGTCCGGGCCGCCGCCGACGGCGGGGTGCTCGCCGACCTGGTGGTCGCCACCAGCACGGAGGCCGCCGACGACGCGGTGGTCGCCGAGTGCGCCCGGCTCGGCGTGGCCTGCCACCGGGGGCCCGTCGACGACGTGCTCGACCGGTTCGTGGGCGCGCTCGACGCGCACCCCGGCGACGCGGTCATGCGGTTCACCGCCGACTGCCCGCTGCTCGACCCGGACATCGTCCGGCTGGTCGCCGACGTGTACCGGGCCGTGCCGGGGCTGGACTACGCGAGCACGTCGATCGCGCGTACGCTGCCGCGCGGGCTGGACGTGGAGATCATCCGGGCGGACACGCTGCGTACGCTGCACCGCATCGCCACCGACCACCACCGGGTGCACGTAACCTCGTACGCGTACACCCATCCGGAGCTGTTCCGGGTGCTCGGGGTGACGCTCACCCCCGACCGGTCGGCCCTGCGGCTCACCCTCGACACCGAGCAGGACTGGGCGCTGGTGCGGGCGGTGACCGACCACTTCGGCGACGTCAGCGTCCCGCTGGCGAAGCTCGCCGACTGGCTGGCGGGCCAGCCGGCCCTGCGCGCCCTGAACGCCTCGGTGCGGCAGAAGCGGCTGGAGGAGTCCTGAGCACCGTACGCGTCGGGGTGCGCTGCGACGCCGGGCCCACCCGGGGGGTGGGGCACCTGGTGCGCTGCCTCGCCCTGGCCGAGGAGTTCCTCGCCCGGGGCCACCGCGTCGAGTTCTTCGGCACCGTCGAGGGGGTCGGCTGGGCGGGCCGGCAGCTCGCCGACCGGGGCATCCCGCTGCACCCCGGGCCGCAGCGCCCCGCCGACCTCGTGGCGACGGCCCGCCGGCACGGCCTCGACGTGGTGGTGCTCGACTCGTACGAGCTGGACCCGGCCGGGGCGGGGGCGCTGCGCGCGGCGGGGGTGGTGACCCTCGCCGTCGTCGACGGCGACACCCGGGGGCAGGACGCCGACGTCTACCTGGACCAGAACCTGGGCGCGGCGCACGGGCCGCTGCCCGGCAGGCTGCTCGCCGGGACGGCGTACCCGCTGCTGCGCGACGCGGTGGTGGCCGCCCGGCCGGCGGCGCCCCGCCCCGCGACGCCGGCGGCCCGGCCCCGGGTGCTCGCCTTCTTCGGCGGCACCGACGCGTTCGGGGCCGCCCCCGTGCTGGCCCGGGTGCTGTTGGCCACCGGGCATCCGATGGACCTGACCGTGGTCGTCGGCCGCGCCGACGTCGAGGCGGAACTGGCGGCGCTGGCCCCCGGCCGGGGTCAGGCCGTGCGGCCCGTGCCGCCGACCGACGACCTGCCCGCCCTGGTCACCGCCGCCGACCTGGTGGTCAGTGCCGCCGGCACGTCCACCTGGGAGCTGTGCTGCCTCGGCGCGCCGGCCGCGCTGGTGTGCGTGGTGGACAACCAGCGCGAGTCGTACGGCCGGGTGGTGGACGCGGGGCTCGTGGCCGGCCTCGGCGAGCTGCCCGCGCTGGCCGCCGACGGGCTGCCCGGCCGGACGGCCCGCGCCGGGGCCGCGCGGACGCTGCGCGCCCTGCTCGACTCCCCCGAGCGCCGGGCCGCCCTGGCCGCCCGCGCCTGGGCCACGGTCGACGGGCGCGGCCGGGCCCGGGTCGCCGACGCGGTGCTCGCCCTCGTCGGCACGCCCACCCGCGGCTAGGGGACCGCCCCGCGCCGCCGCCTGCCGGGCAGCCGCTCCAGCTCAGGGCAGCCGCTCCACGCTGACCCGGGCGCGCAGCTCGGGGCGGGCGGCGAGCAGGTCCTCGACGACCCTGGCCGCCGCCGCGTCGGCGGCCAGGAAGCGGATCGGCCCCGGCACCGCCGCCACCACGGCGGCGCTGCGGGCCGGCTCGGCCAGCGGCAGCCGGTACACCGCCGGCCCCGACGCGCCGGCGGTGCCCTGGAGGGTGGAGACGAACAGGGTGACCAGGTAGCCCTCGCGGCGGCGGTCACTCACCACCACCGTCACGGTGCCCGGCGCGGCCGGCGGCCGGGCCAGCGCGCGGACCGTCAGCGCCGCCGGGCCCGGGCGGGCCAGCGACCCCGACCACCAGGCCGCCGCCCAGGTGGTGACCCGGTCGCCGAACGGCTGGGCGAAGAGCCCGGTGCCGCGCGGCAACCCGGCCGCCCCGACGCAAGCCAGCACCACCGCGACCGCCACCGCCCACCGCGCGCCGGCCCGCTGTCCTTCGGCCCGCCGGCCCGCTCCGCCGCCGGCCCGGGCGCCGGGCACGGTCCGCCCCGGTGCCGGCAGCAGCAGGGCCAGCGCGCCCGCGCCGACGAGCAGCACCGCCAGCAGCAGGTGCAGCGTCTTGCCGTAGTAGTAGCGTGGGTCGGTGCCCAGCGCCCGGAAGTAGAGCAGGAACCCGGCCGCGAACACGCTCGCCGCGGCGAGCGCGTTCGCGTAGCGCCGCCACACCGGCAGCCGCCGGCCGGCGACCAGGCCCGCGCCGACCAGGCCCGCGAGGGCCAGGAACGCGTCGTAGCGGGGGAACACGCCGCCGCCGGTGGCCACGTTGTCGACCTGGTCGGTGCGCAGCAGGCCGGCGACGGCCGGCAGCGGCGTCAGCACCGCCGCCACCAGCGCCACCACCGCCAACGGCCGCGGCCGGCGACGCAGCCGCCGACGGTCCCGGACCAGCCACGCCGCCACCAGCGCCGCGACCACCGGCAGGAACATCAGGTACGCGAAGCCGACCGTCACGCACAGCGCGCCGACCACGGCCACCTGGGTGCCGGTGCGGGCCACCGGACGGCAGGTCACCGCCACCAGCAGCACCGTCGCCGCCAGCCCGAGGCTCTCGCCCGGGTAGCCGTAGACGACGAAGCGGGCCAGCTCGGAGCCGAGGCAGGCGGCCGTGACCGCGCCGGTCAGCGCGAGGGCGCGGGGCAGGTCGAGCCACGGGCCGGCGAGCCGCTGCGCCGCCCACGTCACGGCGAGCACCAGCAGCCCCCACGCCCCGACCGACCAGCCGAGGTAGTGGTCGAGGGCGTCGGCAGGCCCGGCGGGGGCCGTCGAGGACCGCAGGAACGTGTCCAGCAGCGCGGCGGTGAGGTGGAAGCCCTGCGGATACCAGACCATCGGCTCCGGGGCGATCCGCGCCGCCGCCTGCGGGTCGGTGAACAGGTAGCCGCCGACGGCCCGGATGCCCTCCACCGTGGCCAGGTGCCGGCTGTTGTCCTCGCCGGTCATCGCGTACGCGAGGCGGCCGGCGAGGTCACCGGCGCGCAGGTACGGCCACGCCATGGCGACGGCGGCCAGCAGCGCCGCCCCCACCGGCGGCAGGTCGGCGGCGACCGGACGGGGCAGCCTCGGCCGGCGACCGGTGGCCGCCGCGATCCCCAGCAGGCCCGTCAACGCGGTCCCCGCCACCGGCACCGGGTGCAGCCCCCACGGCCAGGCCGAGAAGAGCAGCCCGGCGGCACACGTCGCGCCGGCCAGCAGGGCGCCGGCCAACACCAGCCGGTCCAGCAGGGTCCGGCCGCCGCGCAGCAGCCCGGCCGTCAGGCCGAGCAGCACCAGCGGCAGCAGCCCGGCCAGCCCCGCCGCGTACGCCAGCAGGGGCCCGACCCACGCGGCGACGAGCCAGCCGACCAGCCGGCGGGCGTGGCGGGCCGGGTGGCCCGGCGGCGGCTGCGGCGGACCGGCCGGCGCGACGACGGTGGCGGACTGGCTCTGCACCCGGTCACGCTAGGCCCGGCCCGGCGACGGGCGGCGACGTCCACGTGTGCGGCAGGTGACCGGCGGGTGACGGACCGGACCACGCTCGCACACGCGTACGAAAGGCCAGGTAGGCTGCAGGGCATGTCCGGTGCCGCCTACCAGCCGTCGATGCTCGACCTCGCCGCCGACGGGCCGTCGCCGGGCCCGCTCGCCGGGCTGCGCCGGCACCCGCTGACCCAGGGCGCCTGGGTCGACCACCTGCCCGGCTGGGTGCGCGGCTCCGACGCGGTCCTCGACGTGCTGCTCGCCGACGTGCCCTGGCGGGCCGAGCGCCGCACGATGTACGACGCGCGGGTCGACGTCCCCCGGCTGCTCTGCTGGTATTCCGGCCACCGGGAGCTGCCCCACCCGGTGCTCACCCGGGCGCGGGCGGCGCTGACCGCCCACTACGCCCCCGAGCTGGGCGAGCCGTTCGTCACCGCCGGCATGTGCCTCTACCGCGACGGGCGCGACAGCGTCGCCTGGCACGGCGACACCCTGGGCCGCTCCGCGCACACCGACACCATGGTCGCCATCGTCTCGTTCGGCGCGCCCCGGCCGCTGCTGCTGCGCCCGCGCGGCGGCGGCCCCGGCCTGCGCTTCCCCCTCGGCCACGGCGACCTCGTGGTGATGGGCGGTTCCTGCCAACGCACCTGGGAGCACGCGATCCCGAAGACCGCGCGCCCGGTCGGCCCCCGGGTCAGCGTCCAGTTCCGCCCCGCCGGGGTCGCCTGAGCGCCGAGCCCGGCTCCTCTGCTAGAAACGACTTCCAGGGTCTCCGCCCCGCACCGCCGTCGACGCGAAAGGGCACCGCGATGACCGAGACCCCCACCGAACCGCGCTCCCGCTGGTCCCCCTGGTCCCTGCACGGCGACGGCCGCTCCGTCACCCCCGGCGACGTCGTCCACCCCGGCGAACGGCTCTCCTGGCCGCGCACCCTCGGCATCGGCGTGCAGCACGTCGTGGCCATGTTCGGCGCCACCTTCACCGTGCCGCTGATCACCGGCTTCCCGCCGGCCACCACGCTGTTCTTCTCCGGCGTCGGCACCCTGCTCTTCCTGCTGATCACCGGCAACCGGCTGCCGTCGTACCTCGGGTCGTCGTTCGCGTTCATCGCCCCCGTGCTGGCCGCGAAAGCCGGCGGCGACATCGGCCCCGCGCTCGGCGGCATCGTCGTGGCCGGCGCCGCCCTGGCCGCCGTCGGCCTCGTCGTCCAGCTCGCCGGGACGCGCTGGATCGACGCGCTGATGCCACCCGTGGTCACCGGCGCCATCGTGGCGCTGATCGGGCTCAACCTCGCCCCCGTCGCCTGGGACGGCGGCGGCAGCGGCACCGGCGTCAAGGCCCAGCCGCTGATCGCCGTGGTCACCCTGGTCGCGATCCTGCTCGCCACCGTCGCGTTCCGGGGCTTCGCGGCCCGGCTGTCCATCCTGCTCGGCGTCGTCGCCGGCTGGCTGTTCGCCGCCGCCCTCGGCGGCCTCGACCCGAAGGCCGTCGACGGGCTGCGCGAGGCGGCGTGGGTCGGCCTGCCCGAGTTCCACGCGCCCAGCTTCAGCCTGCGCGCGACCGTGCTGGTGATCCCCGTGATCCTCGTGCTGATCGCCGAGAACGCCGGGCACGTCAAGGCCGTCGCCGCGATGACCGGCCGCAACCTCGACCGGGACATGGGCCGGGCGTTCCTCGGCGACGGCCTGGCCACCATGCTCGCCGGCGCAGGCGGCGGCTCCGGCACCACCACCTACGCGGAGAACATCGGCGTGATGGCGGCGACCCGCGTCTATTCCACCGCCGCGTACTGGGTGGCCGGGCTGGCCGCCGTGCTCCTCGGGCTCAGCCCCAAGTTCGGCGCGCTGATCCTCACCGTGCCGGCCGGGGTGCTCGGCGGCGCGACCACCGCCCTGTACGGCCTCATCGCCGTCCTCGGCGCCCGGATCTGGATCGAGAACCGGGTCGACTTCCACGACCCGGTCAACCTGATGACCGCCGCCGTCGCCCTGATCGTCGGCGCGGCCAACTACACCCTGACCACCGGCGACCTCTCGTTCAACGGCATCGCCCTCGGCACCGCCGCCGCCCTGGCCACCTACCACGGCATGCGCCTCGTCGCCCGCCTGCGCGCCCCCACCCCGACACGCTGACCGGGGCGGGGGCGCGGACGGCTCAGTCGCGTTCGATCTGGTGACCGACCACCGTGGGGCCCAGCATCACGGCGAAGCCGCTGCCGTCGCGGCGCGGGTCCGCCGGGGGCAGCTCCACGGGGTCGCCGGTCGCCGTCGCGCCGACCGGCCGGGGGCCGACCCACGCCACCACCAGATCCGTCTCGCCCTTGAGGAACCGCTGCGCGCGCACCCCGCCGGTCGCCCGCCCCTTCGCCGGGTACGCCCCGAACGGCGTCACCTTCACCGTCGCCCCGGTGGACGTCACCACCATCGGCTCGCCGTGGGCCGGATCGTCCTCCCGGACCGCGCCGAAGAAGACCACCCGCGCTCCCGCCGGCAGGTTGATGCCGGCCATGCCGCCGCCCTTCGTCCCCTGCGGACGCACCGCCGACGCCGGGAAGCGCAGCAGCGACGCCTCGGAGGAGACGAACGCCAGCGTCTCCGCCCCGTCGGCCAGCCAGGTCGCCCCGACCACCTCGTCGCCCTCGCGCAGCCCGATCACCTCGAACTCGTCGGAGCGGACCGGCCAGTCCGGGGCGCACACCTTCACCACGCCCTGCCGCGTGCCCAGCGCCAGCCCCGGCGAGCCCTCCCCGGTCGCGCCCAACGGCGCCAGCCCCACCACCGACTCCCCCGGCTCCAGCGGCACCAGCTCGGCGGCGGACATGCCGCCGCGCAGCGACACCGTGCCGGCCTGCTCCGGCAGCACCGGCAGCGGCAGAACGTCGATCTTGAACGCCCGGCCGGCGCTGGTCACCAGCAGCACCCGCCCCCGGGCCGTGGAGTGCACCAGCGCGCGTACGGCGTCGTGTTTGACCCGACCGCTGCGCCGACGCCCCTCGGACGCCTCCTCCGACTCGGCCGCGGTGCGGGCGACCAGCCCGGTGGCCGAGAGGATCACCTGGCACGGGTCGTCGGCCACCTCCAGGGGACCCGCCGGCGCGGACGCGGCCAGCACCTCCTTCAGGTCCCCGTCGACCAGGGTGGTGCGCCGCTCGGTGCCGAACTTCTTCACCACGGTGGCCAGCTCGTCGGAGACGACCTTCCGCAGCACCTTCTCGTCGTCGAGGATCGTGGAGAGCTGCGCGATCTCCTTGCGCAACTGCTCCTGCTCGGCCTCCAGCTCGATCCGGTCGAACTTCGTCAACCGGCGCAGCGGGGTGTCCAGAATGTAACTGGCCTGGATGTCCGAGAGCTTGAACTGACGCATCAGGCCGTCCTTGGCGGCCTGCGCGTCGTCGCTGCCCCGGATCAGCCGGACCACCTTGTCGATGTCGAGCAGGGCGATCAGCAGGCCGTCGACCAGGTGCAGCCGCTCCTCCCGCTTACGCCGCCGGTAGGCGCTGCGCCGGGTCACCACGTCGTAGCGGTGCCGCAGGAAGACCTCCAGCAGCGCCTTCAGCCCCAACGTCTGCGGCTGCCCGTCGACCAGGACCAGGTTGTTGACGCCGAACGACTGCTCCAGCGGGGTCAGCCGGTAGAGGTCGGCCAGCAACGCCTGCGGGTTGACCCCCACCTTGCACTCGACGACCAGGCGGGTGCCGTTCTCGCGGTCGGTGAGGTCCTTGACGTCGGCGATGCCCGTGAGCCGCTTGGTCTTGTTGACCTCGTTGGTGATCGCGGCGATGACCTTCTCCGCGCCCACGCCGTACGGCAGCTCGACCACGGTGATCGCCTGCCGGCCCCGGCTGCCCTCCAGCGGGCCGATCTCCACCCGCCCGCGCATCCGCACCACACCGCGCCCCGTCTCGTACGCCCGGCGCACCTCGTCGAGGCCGAGCAGCACCCCGCCGGTGGGCAGGTCGGGGCCGGGGACGAACTCCATCAGCTTGTCCAGGTCGGCGTCCGGGTGGTTGATCAGCCACCGGGCGGCGGAGACGACCTCGGCCAGGTTGTGCGGGATCATGTTGGTCGCCATCCCGACCGCGATCCCGGACGCGCCGTTGACCAGCAGGTTGGGGAACGCCGCCGGCAGCACCGTCGGCTGCGTGAGCGAGCCGTCGTAGTTGGGCTCGACGTCGACCGTGTCCTCGCCCAGCTCGCCGACCAGCAGCATCGCCTCGTGCGACATCCGCGCTTCGGTGTAGCGCGCCGCGGCCGGGCCGTCGTCCGGGCTCCCGAAGTTTCCATGCCCGTCGATGAGCGGGACGTTGAGCGAGAAGTCCTGGGCGAGCCGGACCATCGCGTCGTAGATCGCGGTGTCGCCGTGCGGGTGGTAGCGGCCCATCACGTCGCCGACCACCCGGGCCGACTTCACGTGCGCCCGGTCGGGGCGGTGCCCCGCCTCGTGCATCGAGTAGAGGATGCGCCGGTGCACCGGCTTGAGGCCGTCGCGCGCGTCGGGCAGGGCGCGGGAGTGGATGACCGAGAACGCGTACTCCAGGTAGGAGTCGGAGACCTCGGTGACCAGCGGGTTGTCGAAGACCCGCGCGCCGGCCTGGTCGAAGGCGGCCAGGTCCGCCCGGGGACCGGTGTTCTTACGGCGTGCCATGGTTCAGCTCTCTCCTCGGCGGGCCACGGTCGGGCGGCAGTCTGCCCGGCGGGCCGGGGCGGGGCAGGGGCGGATGGTCGTCATGCGTCGATCGCGTCCCGGTCGACCCGGTCGGCGGACTCGATCAGCCAGTTGCGGCGTGGCTCGACCTTCTCCCCCATCAGCAGCTCCAGGATCCGCTCGGCGGCGTCGACGTCGTCGAGGGTGATCCGGCGCACCGCCCGGGTCGCCGGGTTCATCGTGGTGTCCCACAGCTCGTCGGCGTCCATCTCGCCGAGGCCCTTGAACCGGGGGATCGGGGTGACGATCTGCTTGCCGGCCTTCTCCAGCTTGCGGACCGTCGCCTCCATCTCCGCCTGGGTGTACGTGTAGATCGTCTGCGGGTTGCGCCCCTTGGTGGTGATCTTGTGCAGGGGCGGCATCGCGGCGTAGAGCCGGCCGGCCTCGATCAGCGGGCGCATGTACCGGGCGAACAGGGTGATCAGCAGGGTGCGGATGTGCGCACCGTCCACGTCTG
The DNA here is from genome assembly GCF_054052245.1 of Micromonospora sp. PTRAS2. Classification (NCBI taxonomy): domain Bacteria; kingdom Bacillati; phylum Actinomycetota; class Actinomycetes; order Micromonosporales; family Micromonosporaceae; genus Micromonospora; species Micromonospora sp. PTRAS2. The sequence continues at coordinate 162,505 of NZ_JBSWBU010000005.1, read as the reverse complement.
CGTCGGCCATGATCAGCACCCGGCCGTACCGCATGGACGACAGGTCGAAGGTGCGGCCGGAGCCGGCGCCGAGCACCTGGACGATCGCGGCGCACTCGGCGTTGTCCAGCACCTGCTGGAGGTTGGCCTTCTGCACGTTGAGGATCTTGCCGCGGATCGGCAGAAGCGCCTGATATTCGGCAGATCGGGCAAGTCGCCCTGTCCCCAAGGCGCTGTCGCCCTCCACGATAAATAATTCACTTCTATCGATGCCTGCCGCGCGGCAGTCGACCAGCTTCGGCGGCATCGACGCGCCCTCCAGGGCGGTCTTGCGGCGGGCCGCGTCCTTCTGCTGCTTCTGGGTGAGCCGGACCCGGGCCGCGTCGACGATCTTCTGGAGCACCGTGCGGGCCTCGGCCTTGGTGCGGCGGTCCTCCAGCCACGCCTTGACGTGCGCCTCCACCAGGCCCTGGAGCACCTTCGTGATGCCGGCGGTGGACAGCTCGTCCTTGGTCTGCGAGGTGAACTGGGGCTCGGGGATGCGCACGTGCACCACGGCCGTCATGCCCTCCAGGACGTCGTCCAGGGTGGGCGCGTCCTCCTTGGGCCGCAGCAGGCCCCGGGCGGAGCGGGCCGCCTCGGCGAGGGTGCGGGCCAGGGCCCGCTCGAAGCCCTTGCGGTGGGTGCCGCCGTGGGCGTTGCGGATGGTGTTGGTGAAGCACTCGACGGTGCGGTCGTAGCCGGTGCCCCAGCGGAACGCGATCTCGACCTCGGCCCGGCGCTGCACGTTGGACTGCATGACACCGTTGGCGTCGGCGGCGTTCTCCCGGTAGGTGCCCTCGCCGGCGACCAGCAGCGTGCCGGAGACCGGCCGGTCGCCGGCCGGGGCGAGGAACTCGACCATGTCGGTGAGGCCGTTGGGGAAGTGGAAGGTCTCCTCGACCGGCTCCTCGCCGGTCTCGTCGCGCAGCAGGTAGCTCACGCCGGGGACCAGGAACGCGGTGTTGCGCACCTTGAGCCGGACGGCCTCGACGTCGAGCGTGGCACCGGTCTCGAAGTAGCGGGCGTCGTGCCAGTAGCGGATCGAGGTGCCGGTGCGCTGGCCGCGCTTCATCGCGCCGAGGACCTGGAGGCCGGGGCCGGGGGTGAAGGCGGCGTCGGGGCCGGGGCCGGCGAAGACGCCGGGCACGCCGTGCCGGAACGACATGGCGTGCACCTTGCCGCCCCGCCGCACGGTGACGTCGAAGCGCCGGGAGAGGGCGTTGACGGCGGACGCGCCGACGCCGTGCAGGCCGCCGGAGGTCTTGTAGCCGGAGCCGCCGAACTTGCCGCCGGCGTGCAGCCGGGTGAGCACCAGCTCGACGCCGGAGATGCCGGACTTGGCGTGCACGTCGGTGGGGATGCCCCGGCCGTCGTCGTCGACCTGCACCGAGCCGTCGGCGTGCAGGATCACCTCGACGCGCGTGGCGTGACCGGCGACACCCTCGTCGGTGGAGTTGTCGAGGATCTCGTTGACGAGGTGACCCACGCCACGGCTGTCGGTCGAGCCGATGTACATGCCGGGGCGCTTGCGGACGGCGTCCAGCCCCTCGAGGTGCGTCAGGTCGTCGGCCCCGTAGAGCGTCTCAGGCTGTGCGGTCAACTGGTCGTACTCCCAGGTCTCGGCGGTGGTGGTGCCGCTCACCGGCTCGATCACCTCGCGCGGCGCGCCGCAGCGAGCCTAACGGGCAGGTGGGACAGGACGCCGGCACCCCGCACCTCGGGCCGCGCCGCCTGCGGTGCGGGCCGTCCGGCGGCGGGCCCGCGGACTCCCCGACACCCGGGGTCAACGCCGCCGGGTCCGCGGTTCATCCCGCTCCCCGACGGTACGCCGGCCGCCCGCCGGCCCTCGGCCGGCGAACCCCTGATCCGGTCACCGGTCGTTGACGCCCGTCACGCGCCCGTGATGTGATCACCGTCTCGTAGAAACTTTCATATTTCCATGGATGGATGGAGGACGCGCATGTCCGTGTTCCGTCGTACCGCGCTCGCGGCGGTGCTGACCGTCGCGGCGGCGGCGCTGTCGACCGCCGTCGCGCCAGTCGCCCCGGCGGCGGCCGGCCTCCCCACCGCGGCCGTGGCGCTCGGCGACAGCTTCATCAGCGGCGAGGGGGCCGGGTCGTACTCCCCGGTCGTGGACGTCAACGGCGTCAGCCAGGGCTTCCCCGGCTGGGACGCGCCGAACAGCAACGCGTACTTCTGCCACCGCTCGCCCAACGCGTCGCTGTTCCAGGCCGACCTGCCGGGCATCACCGACCGGTTCAACCTGGCCTGCTCGGGCGGCCAGCCGTACGACATCGCCGGGGCCTCGGTCAACCGGGCCAAGGGCCGCTCGGTGGCCTCGCAGCTCGACCAGCTCCGCGCGGTCGCCCAGACCCACGACATCGACCTGGTGCTGGTCGGCCTCGGCTCGAACAACAGCTCGTTCACCTTCGGCAGCGTGGCGGAGAAGTGCGCCAACCGGTTCATCGCCGACGCGTGGACGGGCTGGTGGGAGTTCTGGGCGTACCTGGGCGGGCCGGTGCCGCAGGAGCCGTGCAGCGACGCCGACCTGGCCACCTCGGCGCAGTTCAGCGCGGCCACGGCGGAGACCACGGCCGCCGTACGGCAGCTGCTGGCCACCCTCGACCAGGTCGACGCCGACGGCCAGCACCGGGTCGTGTTCCAGGACTACACCAACCCGCTGCCGTTCGACCTGGCCTCGAACTACTGGGAGGAGGACGGCCGGGAAGACGACCGGGACAAGTTCCGTGACCTGGGCGCGGAGCGGTACGCGGCCGGCTGCCCGATCCACCGCGCGAGCCTCGCGCCGGGGCACCGCTTCTCCACCGGCCTGGGCACGATGGTCCGTTCGGTGCGCGACAGCCTGGCCACCGAGTTCCCGGCCGACGACCTGGTCTACCTGAACGTGCAGCGGGCGTTCGACGGCGCCCGGCTGTGCGAGCAGCCGACCAGCCCGTCGGGGGCGCTCGCCACGCCGATCCGGCTGATGGACGGCCCGAGCGGCAGCTTCGTGACCAGCCTCTCGGGCAAGGACAAGATCGACATTCAGCGGATCGCCAACACCTGCGTCTCGTACTTCCAGACCTGCCAGGAGTCGTGGCACCCGAACGTGGCCGGGCACAAGGCGCTGGGGCGCTGCCTGGCCGGCGCGGCCGTCGCCGCCAACCGGGCCGTCGCCTGCGTCCGCGCGGCCGACGGCACGATCACCGTCAGCTGAGGCGCAAGGAAGGGCCCCTTGTTAACGCATTCTGTTGTACAGGGGGCCCTTCCTAACCGTCGCTAACCACGGCGGGCGGTGCCGAGGACGTGCGGAGAGGGCGGCAGCGGGATCGGGGTGTCGGGGAAGCGGAACCGATGCAGGTCGGTCAGCGTGAAGCCGGCCGCCTCGATCGCGGCGACGGTGTCCCGCCCCGTGTGGCAGCCGCCGCAGACCAGCGGCCAGCAGGTGGCGTCGACGAGGCGCTGCGCCCAGCGCAGGGCGCCGGGCCGCTCGGCGCGTACGTGCTCGAAGAAGCGCAGCTGCCCACCGGGGCGCAGCACCCGGTGGGCCTCGCGCAGCGCGGCGGCCTGGTCCGGCACCGAGCAGAGCACCAGGGAGAACACGACGGCGTCGGCGTGGCCGTCGGCGACGGGCAGCGCCTCGGCCACCCCGGCCGCCACGGTGACCGGCACCGGCGCGGCGGTGGCGGCGTCCCGCGCGGCCCGGCGCAGCAGGGGTTCCGGCTCGACGGCGAGCACGGCGGCGACCGTCGGCGGGTAGTGCGCGAAGGCCCGGCCGTTGCCGGCGCCCACCTCGACCACCCGGCCGCGCAGGCCGGCCGCGAGCCGGCTGCGGTGCGCGCCGACCCCGAGCCGGTCCAGCACGTCGGTGGCCCGCCCGTAGCGCCGGGCGAAGATCGGACGGGAGACCCCGGACATCGCATCCCCCTCTCGCTCGTTCGAGCCTAGCCCGGGTCGCGGGCGGGTCGCTCAGAGCGGCACGGCGGCCGGCGGGGTCGGCCGGGGGCCGAGGGTGAGCAGCAGCGGGCCCGCCGGTCCGTCGACCAGGTCGGCCAGCCGCGTCTCGTCGAGTACGGCGAGGAACGCGGCCTGCGCGCGGCGCAACTGCCCGCGCAGCCGGCAGTCCACCGCCAGCGGGCAGGCCGGCTGCTCGCAGGAGACCACCTCGTCGTCGCCCTCGAAGGCGCGGACGACGGCGCCCACGGTGAGCTGACCGGCCGCCTCGGCGATGGCCACCCCACCCGAGCGGCCCCGGATGGTCACCAGCACCCCGAGGCGTTGCAAGCGCTGGACGACCTTGGCGACGTGGCTGCGGGGCAGCGCGAGCCGCTCGGCGAGCTCGTCCACCGTCGTGCGCGCCGGGGCGACGGCGGCCAGCATGGCGATGCGCAGCGCCATGTCGGTGGACCGGTTGAGCTTCACGCACCGACCCTAGCCAGCGGATCCGTCCTGCGGCACGGGCCGGAAGGCCGGTGCCCGCTGTGATCCGGACGACCCCCGACCCGGGACCTTCGACCCTGAAGAGGAATCTCTGATTCCTGTTTATTGGGCACATCGGGAGCCCGGCGGGACGAAGCCGGCCCAACCGCAGGAGGAAGCGTGCTCACGGAATCTTCGGCAGCAGTGGTACGGGCGACCCTGCCCGCGGTGCAGGCGCACGGCGCGGCGATCACCGGCCGGTTCTACCAGCGGATGTTCGCCGCCCATCCGGAGCTGCTGGACCTGTTCAACCGGGGCAACCAGGCCACCGGGGCGCAGCAGGCCGCGCTGGCCGCCGCCGTCGTCGCGTACGCGGAGCACCTGGTCGGCCTCAGCGACGTGCCGTGGGGGCCGATCCTGGACCGGATCGCGCACAAGCACGCCTCGCTCGGCATCACGCCGGCCCAGTACACCATCGTGGGGCGGCACCTGCTCGCCGCCGTCGGCGAGGTGCTCGGGGACGCGGTCACCCCGGAGGTCGTCGCGGCGTGGGACGAGACGTACTGGCTGCTGGCCTGCGAGCTGGTGGCCCGGGAGGCGCGGCTCTACCAGGGCGCGGGGGTCGCCGAGGGCGGGTCGGTCTGGCGGGCGTGGCGGGTGGTCGAACGGACCCGGGAGACCGCGGACGTGGTCTCCTTCGGCCTGGCGCCGGCCGACGGCGGCGACGTGCCCGGCTTCGTCCCCGGCCAGTACGTCTCCGTCGCGGTCGACCTCGACGGAGACCGGGGTCAGCAGATCCGGCAGTACAGCCTCTCCGGCCGCCCGGGGGCGGCGCGCTGGCGGATCACCGTCAAGCGGGTACGCGGCGTGGCCGGCGCGCCCGACGGGATGGTCTCCACCTTCCTGCACGACCGGGTCGCCGTGGGTGACACGCTGCGGCTGAGCCCACCGTTCGGTGAGGTCAGCGCGGTGGCCGGGGACGGGCCGCTGGTGCTGGTCAGCGCCGGCATCGGGCTCACCCCGGCGATGTCCGCGCTGGAGCACCTGGCGGTCACGGCGCCGCAGCGGCCGGTGACCCTGGTGCACGCCGACCGGGCCGGCACCGCGCACGCGCTGCGCGACGAGCTGCCCCGGCTGCACCACGCCCTGCCCAACCTGCGGACCGCGCTCTGGTACGAGGACCCGGACGGGGCCGACGGCTCCCTCACCGAGCTGCCCGTGCGGGTCACCCCGGGGCGGGTCGACCCGGAGCTGATCCCGCTCGCCGCCGACGCCCACGTGCACCTGTGCGGGCCGCTGCCGTTCATGAACCAGGTCCGGGGCGGCCTGCTGCGCCGGGGCTTCCCGCGTGACCGGATCGCCTACGAGGTGTTCGGCCCCGGCATGCTCCGCGACGCGGACTGACGCTGCGGCCGGGACCGGCATCGCGAGAAGTCGGCGGTGCGCCGGTTAGGCGGCGGGGGCGAGGGTAGGGACTCTGCCATGCGCATCGCGATGATCTCGGAGCACGCCAGCCCGCTCGCCGTGCTCGGGGAGCAGGGCGCCGGAGGGCAGGGCGCCGGAGACAGGGCCACCGGCGGGGAGGGCGCCGGCGGGCAGCACGCCCACGTGGCGGAGCTGGCCGCCGAGCTGGTCGGCCAGGGCCACGACGTGCGCGTCTACACCCGCCGCGACTCCCCCGCCCTGCCCGACGCGGTGCCCACCGGCGACGGCTACCAGGTGTGGCACGTGCCGGCGGGCCCGGCCCGCCGGCTGCCCTCGGACGAGCTGCTGCCGCACCTGGGCGAGTTCGGCCGGTGGCTGGCCGGCCAGTGGCGCGACGGCGGCTGGCTGCCCGACGTCGCGCACGCCCACTTCTGGACGAGCGGGCTGGCCACCGTGCACGCGGGACGTCGCGCCGGGGTTCCGGTGGTGCTGACGTACCACGCGTTGGGCGCGGCGGCGGCCCGGCGGCAGCGGGACCCCCGGCACGCCGGCCCACCGGGGCGGCTCGGCTACGAGCGCGCCCTCGGCCGGGCGGTGGACCGGGTGGTCGTGCAGTCCCAGGAGGAGGTCGGCGAGCTGGTCCGCCTCGGCGTTCCCCGGTCCCGGATGGCGCTGGTCCCGGCCGGGGTCAACGAGCGGATCTTCCGCCCGGACGGCCCGGTCGCCCCGCGCGACCCGGCCCGCCCGCGCGTGCTCACCGTAGGGCGGCTGGCGGAGCGCATGGGCCTCCAGGAGGTCGTCCGGGCGATGCCGGCCGTGCCGGACGCCGAGTGCGTGATCGTCGGCGGCCCGCCGGCGGGGCTGCTGCCCGCTGACGGCTTCGCCCGCCGGCTGACCGCGCTCGCCGAGTCGTGCGGGGTGGCCGACCGGGTCCGGCTGGTCGGTGCGGTCCCCCGCGCGGAGCTGGCCGCCTGGTACCGCTCGGCGGACGTGCTGGTCGCCGCCAGCTGGCACGAGCCGTTCGGGGTGACCCCGCTGGAGGGCATGGCCTGCGGGGTGCCGGTGATCGGCACCGACGTGGGCGGCATCGCCGACACCGTCGTCGACGGGCTCACCGGCGACCTGGTGCCGCCGCGCGACCCGCGCGCGCTGGGCGTGGCGATCCGCCGGCTGCTCGCCGACAACGTGCGCCGCTTCGCGTACGCGACGGCGGCGCTGGACCGGATCCGCAGCCGGTACTCCTGGCGGCGCTGCGCCGAACAGCTCGGCGCCGTGTACGCGTCGGTGGGCGCCGCCGCCCGGCCGGCGCCGGCGATGGCCTGACGGGTCCGCACCACCCACCCTGGCTACCCGCCGGTAGCTTACGGCCGTAGGCTGGGCCGGTGAGCGCGCCCGGGGAGTACACGCAGGAGTACGTCGACGTCGATGGGGCCCGGCTCGGGGTGCAGGTCTACCCCGAGCCCGACGGGGCCCCCGGCGCCCCGGTCGTGGTGATCTGGCCCGCCATGGGGGTGCGCGCCCGCTACTACCGCCCCTTCGCCGCGCACCTGCGGGCCGCCGGCCTCGCCGTGGTCGTCGCCGACCTGCGCGGGAGCGGGGAGAGCACGCCCGCGCCGAGCCGCGCCTGCCGGTACGGCTACGCCGAGCTGGCCGCCGACGTGGGCGCGGTGCTGGCCGCGCTGAAGCCCCGGCTGGACGGCCGGCCCACGATCCTGCTCGGGCATTCCCTCGGCGGCCAGGCCGCCCTGCTGCACCTGGCCCTGCACGGCACCGGCGCGGTGGACGGGCTGGCCCTGGTCGCCGTCGGCGTCCCCTACTGGCGCAACTATCCCGGCCCACGCCGGTTCGGGGTCCTGCCGTACACCCAGGGGATCGCCGCCACCGCCCGGCTGCTCGGCGTCTGGCCGGGCTGGGGGTTCGGCGGCCGGCAGGCGCGCGGGGTGATCCGGGACTGGGCGCACACCGCGCGCACCGGCCGCTTCCCCGCCCTGGACGGCGTGGACGTCGAGGCGGCGCTGCGCACGCTGGACGTACCGGTCCTCGCGGTGAGCGTCGACGACGACCAGTACACCCCGCACGGCACGGTGGACCACCTCTGCGGCAAGCTCGCCGCGGCCACCGTCGTGCGCGAGCGCCTCACGGCGGCGCGGGCGGGCGCCCCGCTGGACCACTTCACCTGGGTACGCGCCAGCGGGCCGGTCGCCGCCCGGGTGGCGGCATGGGCGGCCGACCTGCCCGGGGCCTGACATCCCGCTTCCCGTCCCGGGGCGTACTCCCGCGATCGGCGGGTATGCCGCTGCGCCCGTACGGTGGAAGGGGATCAGATGTCCGAACGACACACCGCCCTGCGCTCGATGCACGACCTCGGCCTCGCCGCCTGGTTCGGCGGCTCGCTGATGGGGGCGCTCGGCGTCAACGGCGCGGCGGCACAGATCGACGACTCGACCCAGCGGCTCCCGGTGGCCTCCGCCGGATGGTCCCGGTGGACGCCGGTCAACGCGGCGGCGATCGGGGCCCACCTGGCCGGCGCGGTCGGCGAACTGGCGACCGAGAGCCCCCGCATGCTCGCCCAGTCCGGGGTGGGCCGGATGAGCGCCGTGAAGACGGCCCTCACGGTCGGCGCGCTGGCGGTCACCGGCTACAGCCGGCTGCTCGGCATGCGGCTGCAACGGGCCGGCGGCCCCTCGGTCGAGGGGATCACCGAACCGAACCCGCAGACGCCGGCCGACGTGGCCTCCTACCAGCGGCAGATGCGGCTGCTCCAGTGGACCATTCCCGCGCTCACCGGCGCGCTGGTGGTGGTCACCGCCTACATGAGCGAGCAGCAGAAGCCCGGCCAGGTGTTCCGGGGGATGATCGGCCGGGTCGGCGGGCTGGCGAGCGCGCCGAAGACCATCGGCAAGGTGGCCGCGATGGGCGCGGCCAAGCGCCAGATGGCCATGTCCGGCCGCTGACCGTCCGCCGCGCGCCGCCCCTGCCCCGCCCAGCCACGGGCAGGGCAGGGGCGGCGCCCTGGCGGAGACGACCGGCATGCACCCGGAGGGGATCAGCCGCCGCGGCTGACCCCGGTGGGCGCGAGGGCCGCCCGGCCGAGGAGTTCGGCCAGCCGGGCGGCATCGCGCTGGGCCTGGTCGCCGCAGCAGTTGTTGAACAACACGTGCAGCTCGTCGACGCCGTCGGCCAGCCCGGTCAGCAGCTCCGCCCAGGTGCGCAGCTCCCGCTCGCCGTAGGCGTACCGGAACTTGTCCTGCTTGTCGCCGCTCTCCCACGCCGCGCTGTGGCCGTGGAACCGGACCACGGCCGGGTTCGCGGTGGCGACCAGGATCGGCGGCACCGACGAGGCGAACCCCTGCGGCATGTCCACGCAGACGAAGGAGAGGTCGTGCTCGCGCAGGAGGGTCAACGTGCGCAGCGCGGTGGCCTCGTCGGCGAACCAGGAGCCGTGCCGCAGCTCGACGCTCACCCGCCAGGGGCGCAGCCGCGCGGCGGTCTCGACGATGCGCCGCTCGGCGGCGGCGCTGCGCGCCAGCCACGGTGGAAACTGCAACAGCACCGCGCCGAGCCGGTCGGCCGCCGCGATCGGCTCCAGCGCCGCGCGGAACCGGCTCCACAGCTCGTCGTACGCCCCGGCGGGCAGGTCCCGGCGGCGCACGCGCGACGGGCCGCCGGCCGGGCGCAGGTCCCGGGGCAGCACCGAGACCGGCGTCGGGTGGCCGGTGAAGAGGCTGAACGCCTTGACGTCGAAGGTGAAGCCGGGCGGGGTGGCGGCCACCCACCCGGTGGTGGTCTCCGGCACGGGCACCGCGTAGTACGAGGTGTCCACCTCGACCAGCCCGAACCGTTCGGCATAGAAGCCGAGGCGGCCGGCGGGGGTGTTGACGGCGCGCGGATACCACCCGGAGCGCAGCAGCAGCTGGTCGGCCCACGAGGACGTGCCCACCCTGATCTCACCCATGTGGATCAGTGGACCGCGCCCCGGACGGATCGGCAACCGGAGCGGCGGGAGGGCCGGGCGCGGCGGAAGTGTCGGTGGGTCTGCATAGGTTGGTCGGGACGTGACCAGGAAGGACGGTGGCATGACCAGTCCCGAGCAGCTCCGCACCGGCGAGCGGGCCGACCTCTTGCAGGCGCTGCGCCAGCAGCGCGCGTTCCTGCGCAGGACCGTGGACGGCCTCACCGACGAGCAGGCCGCGCTGCGCAGCACCGTCAGCGAGCTCTGCCTCGGCGGCCTGATCAAACACGTCGCCCTCATCGAGCAGACGTGGCTGCGGTTCGCCGTGCACGGCGCCGAGGCGATGCAGGCCGGCCAGGATGACTGGGCCGACGGCTTCCGGATGGGCGACGACAGCCTGGCCACCCTGCTCGACCGCTACGCCCGGGTGGCCTCGGCGACCGACGAGCTGGTCGCCACGCTCGACCTGGACGCCGCCCACCCGTTGCCCGTCGCCCCCTGGTTCGAGCCCGGGGCGAGCTGGTCGGTGCGCCGGGTGCTGCTGCACGTGATCGCCGAGACGTCCCAGCACGCCGGGCACGCCGACATCCTCCGTGAGGCCATCGACGGCGCGAAGACGATGGGCTGAGCTGGTCCGTTCCGGTGGCGATGTGACGCCCGCGCGCCCGATGGCGCTGAGGGACACGAGATGAACGCACACCGGATGGACCAGGAGACCGTCGAGCGCCTGCTGGCCGGCTCCGTCGGCGGCCCCGTCGCCGGCGCCGTCGGCAGCCCCCGGGGCGGCCCGGAGCCGCTGGTCCGGCTCCTGGCGGCGGTCCGCGCCGCCCCCCGCCCCGACGAGCTACGCGGCGAGGGCGCGGCCCTGCACGCCTACCGCCTGGCCCGCGCCGCTTCGACCGCGCCGGTCACCGCGGCCCGCGCCCGGCCCTCGCTCCTCGCCGGCCTGTTGAGCGCGAAGGCCGCGCTCGCGGCCCTGGCCGTCGCCGCGACCGGCGGGGTCGCGCTCGCCGCCGCCCACGGCGCGCTGCCCCAGCCGCTGGGTGGGGCGGGCGAGCCGGCAGGGGCGCCGGCGAGCGGGCAGGCCGCGCCGAGCGGGTCGGCGGGGCGGACGGCCGGCTCGCCCGGGGGGATCCGCGACCCCCGGGTCCCGCCGGCCCCACTGGTCGTGCTCTGCCACCGGCTGCGCGCCGAGGGCACGGCGGACCACGCCCTGGCCGAACCGCGCTACGCGGACCTGGTCTCCGCCGCCGGCGGCCGGGACCGCGTACTGAACTGGTGCACCGAGGCGCTCGCGGCGTCGTCCGGCCCCGCCGCCCCGACGCCGACCCCGGTGCCCACGCCCACGCCCACGCCCACGCCCACCCCGACGGTCCGGACGGGCGGCGACAGCGGGCCGGACGGGCGGCCCGGCCGGTCCCCGGCCACCCCCTCGCTGCCGGTGGGGCCGCCGCCGGGGGTCCCGGCGTCGCCGGGGAACCCGTCGCTGCCGACAGCCCCGTCGGTCCCGGTGGCCCCGTCGGGGCCGGCGATCCCGTCGGCACCGGGAGCCCCGTCCGCACCGGCAGGCCGACCGGCCCCGGCCGACCCGTCCGCGTCCTTGCCCACCGCCCGCTGACCGGGGCTAAGGCGGGGCCGGGGGTGGGGCGAGGCCAGGGCCGGGGATGGGCCGGGGCCGAGGGTGGGCCAGGGCCGAGGGTGGGCCGGCGAGGCCAGGTTGCCCCGACAGCTGCTTCCCAGGTGATCGCTGGCACGGCCGGCCGTGCTGCCTCCGCGCCCGGCACCCGTCATTCACCGTTACTTAGAGCGACGCGTCAGCCAGGCAGGCCCACCATTGCAGCCAACCCCTTTGCTCTGCACCCACATACGCATCGGTCACACAGCGCAAAGATGGAGCAAACCCTCAAACATCCATTCACCTTAATTCAAGCAGCTTATTGCAGGTGTCGCGGATATGGGTGCAGAGCAAAGGGAGCGTGAGGTTGTTAGGCGGGCCGGAGCGGCGTGACGGAGGGTCAGGCGACCGGCAGCGCCGCAGCCAAGTCGGGGATATCACCGAGAGTGGTCGACGCGGGCAGCCGGCCCGCGTCACGGCGCGGCACAACGCAACGCAGCGCGGCGCGGCGCGGCGCGGCTCAGCGGAGGCGGGGGCGGGGGCCCCGGTCTCCCGGCGCGCGGTCCCGGCCGTACGCGTCGGCGTGCCCCCAGCGGCCCGGGATGTCGAGCAGCTCAATCCGCCCGGCGCCCTTCGGCAGTGCCGGGTTGACCAGCAGGTTCTCGCCGCAGGGCGACAGCCCGAGGACGGTGCCGAGCAGCATCAGCAGCGCGCCCGACGACCACGACTGGGGCCGGCCGGCGTGCGGGAGCTGGACCGGGAAGCGGGTGAGGTCGCGGTGGTAGCCGGCGATCACCTCCGGCACCGGGTTGCCCAGCATCTGCACGACGTCGAAGATGCCGGCCGCGATCTGGGCCGCCGCCTCGTCGCAGCCGTACCGGCGCAGCCCGGCCGCGATGATCGCGTTGTCCGACGGCCACACGGAGCCGAGGTGCGCGCCGACCGGGTTGTAGGCCCGCTGCCCGTCGGCCAGGGTCCGCACCCCCCAGCCGGAGAAGAGCCGTGGCCCGAGGAGGTGCTGGGCCACCGCCTCGGCGCGCTTCTCGTCGACGATGCCGCTCCACAGCAGGTGCCCCATGTTGGAGGCGAGCGCGTCGACCGGCTCGCCGTCGGGCCCCAGGGCCAGCGCGTAGTAGTCCCGGTGGGGCAGCCAGAAGTCCCGGTTGAACCGCGCCTTCAGCTCCGCCGCCTCCCGTTCCAGCCGGTCGGCGTACGCGGGGTCGTCCCAGAACTCGCGGGCCAGGCGCGCGCCGCGCCGCTTCGCGTCGTACGCGTACCCCTGCACCTCGCAGACGGCGCGGGGCAGCGCCGGCGCGCGTCCCTCGGCGTCGACGATCGCGCCCGGCGAGTTCTTCCAGCACTGGTTCTCCAGCCCGGTGCGGGTGTTGCGCCGCTGGTAGCGCACGTAGCCGTCGCCGAGGATGTCGCCGTACTCGTCGATCCAGTCCAGTGCCATCCGGGCGGGGTGGCGCAGCTCGCGGACCAGATCGGCGTCGCCGGACCAGCGCTCGTACTCGTCGAGCAGGATCACGAACAGCGGGGTGGTGTCGGCCGCGCTGTAGTGCAGGTAGGTGGGTGACTCGCCGAAGACCGCGTTCTCGCCGTAGCGGTACTCGGCAACGATCTTGCCGGGTTCCTCCTCGCGGTGGTCGTCGAGCCGGCCGCCCTGGCCGAGGGCGAGCAGCCGCAGGGTGGGCGGGGCCAGCTCCGGGGTGAACGGCAGCGTCTCCAGGCAGGTGATCATGGCGTCCCGGCCGTACAGCGCCATCGCCCACGGCAGGCCGCCCACCGGCAGCTTGCCCCGGATCGACAACGGCGTGTACCGCAGCGCGGCGAGGTCGTCGAGGCTTCCCTCGTACGCCGCGCGGAGCCCGTCGTGCTCGGCGACCAGCTTCGGGGCGCGCTCGTGCCAACGGCGCAGGTCCTCCCGCATGTCCCGGCGGATCTGCTCGCGGTGGGCCTCCAGGCTGGACCGCAGGTCCCGGGCCCCCGCCCCCCGCATGATCATGCCGATGTGCAGGTCGGTCGTCCACGAGCCGTTCGGGGGGACCCGGATCCGGAAGGTCATCCCGCCGGGGTCCACCTCCACCGGGGCGGTGGACGACACGACGGTCTCGCGGGCGAACCGCTCCCGCTGGTAGAAAAGCCGGAGCTGCCCCTCGGCCGGCATCGGGACGGCGACGATCCGCCGCTCCCTCGGCTTCTTGATCTCGGCGGTGTCGGCGAAGTCCGAGGCGATCTCCATCCGCACCGTGTAGTCCGCCGGTTCGGCCGAGTGGTTGAGCACGACGAGCCGCTCGTTGAAGCTGTCGTCGATCGACCGGTGCCGGATCACCGAGACGTCGGCGTCGACATAGTGGCTCGCCGCGCCGGGAACCAGCACGAACCTCGTCTCGAAGTACGTCATCTCGTCGCGGGACAGGGCCTTCAGCCGCTTGCCGTCGATGGTGAGCACCCAGCGGGACAGGAACCGGGTGTCGAACGAGAAGAGGCCGATGGGCGCGAGCGGATCGGGCGTCATGTCGCCCTGCGCGTCACTGACCGCGAAGGAGTTGCCGGTCAGCACGTTGACCAGTTCCTGCTTCACTGCCGCTCACCCCCGTGCGACTCCGACGTACGGTGCGTGGCGACCGCCCTGACCGCCACCTCCCGGGGGTGACGGGCGTCGGGCGGGCCGGGGAACAGCCGGCGCAGCAGCATCAGCAGCCGCAGGTCCCCCTGGGCGGTGACGTCGTTGCGGACCAGCGCCGCGCCGATGTGGGTGCCCTCGGCGACGAGCCGGTCGAACACCTCCCGGTCCCCCGCGACGACGAGGTCCGCCTCCTCCGCCGACCGGCTCACCCCGACCTGCTGGTCACCGATCGTGAGGAACCAGTGGTCGGTGCTGCCGTCGTCGCGGATGTCGAGGCGCACCGTGCCGCGGACGTTCTCCGGCAGGTCCTCGTGGCGACCCCCGACCCAGCAGGCCAGGTAGTCCGCGGCGGACGCGGTCATCAGCCCTCCCCTCCCGGACGACACAGGTCGTTTCCGGAGCATCCCCGCCCGGCGGGTGACCCCGGCTCACCCGGTCCGGGTGAATCCCGGGCGGGGCCGTCCGGGCCGGGCGCGGCGGCGACCGTTTGTCCGGACGCCGAACGGGCACGCCGGCAGCAAGAGCCGAGCGACGGAACAGGAGAGAGCCATGCGCGCGCTGCGGTTGCCGGGCTGGAAGTCCGAACCCGAGCTGGTCGAGGTGGCCGAGCCCACCGCCGGCCCCGGCCAGGTGGTGGTGCGGATCGGCGGGGCGGGGGCCTGCCACTCCGATCTGCACCTGATGCACGATTTCGACGCCGGGGCGGTGCCCTGGAACCCGCCGTTCACCCTCGGCCACGAGAACGCCGGCTGGGTGCACGACCTCGGTGCGGGGGTGACCGGCCTGGAGGTCGGCCAGCCCGTGGCCGTCTACGGCCCGTGGGGCTGCGGCACCTGCGACCGCTGCCGGGTGGGCGTCGACCCGTACTGCGAGAACCCCGCCGCCGCGCCGGTGCCCGGCGGGGGCGGCGGCCTCGGCCTGGACGGCGGCATGGCCGAGTACGAGCTGGTTCCCGACGCCCGGCACATCGTGCCGCTGCCCGAGGGGCTCGACCCGGTGCAGGCCGCGCCGCTGACCGACGCGGGCCTCACCCCGTACCACGCGATCCGCCGGTCGTGGCGCAAGCTCGCGCCCGGCAGCACCGCGGTGGTGATCGGCGTCGGCGGCCTCGGCCACGTCGGGGTGCAGATCCTCAAGGCCACGACGGCGGCCCGGGTCATCGCCGTGGACACCCGCTCCGAGGCGCTCAAGCTGGCCGAGGAGTACGGGGCCGACCTGACGCTGCGTTCCGGCGAGGAAACCGCGCAGGAGATCCGTGCAGCCACCCCCGGCGGGCGGGGCGCGGACGTCGTCCTCGACTTCGTCGGCGCCGACGCCACGCTGCGGCTCGGCGCGGCGGCCGCCCGTACGCTCGGGGACCTCACCATCGTCGGCATCGCCGGCGGCACGCTGCCGGTGTCGTTCTTCGCCGTGCCGTACGAGGTGAGCATCCAGACCACCTACTGGGGCAGCCGGCCGGAGCTGATCGAGGTGCTCGACCTGGGCGCCCGGGGCCTGGTACGCCCGAAGATCACCACGTTCCCGCTGGAGCAGGCGGTCGACGCCTACCGGAGGCTGCAGGACGGCTCGGTGGAGGGCCGCGCGGTCATCGTCCCGTGAGCAGCAGGCCGCGCACGTAGGCGGCCTGGCCGACGTGCTGGAGGTCGTCCTCGGCGACGCTGACCAGCCGGACCCCGAGGGTCACCGGCGGGTCCCACGCCTCGTCGACCACCCGGTCCAGGTCCGCCGGCCGCAGCCCGGCCAGGAATCCCCGGGTCCGTTCCGCGACCGCGTCGTGGTAGTCGACGAGGACCCGGGGGCTCTCCGGCGCGACGGCGGCGACCTGGTCCGGGGTGTGCGCGTAGCCGGTGTCGTCCGGGTCGGCGGACAGCCCGAACCGGGCCGCCCAGTCGCCGGTGACCCAGAGCTGCTCGGCGTCGAGCAGGTCGGCGACGTGGTGGTCCTGCACCCGGGTCAGGTGCCACACCAGCCAGCCCACCGGGTTCGCGCCGGGCGCGGGCGCGCGCCGCAGCTGCTCCGGGGACAGGCCGTCGACCGCGGCGCGGACCAGCGCGGGCAGTCGGCCGTAGGTCTCGGTCAGTACGTCGCTGATCTCCACGCGCTCCTCCTCGGCCGGGGCCTGCGGTCTCCTCGCCAGTACCGCACGGGCGGGAGACCAAACCTGCTCGCGGCAACGGCGCGGCCCCGCCCTAGGGTGGGCGGGTGGTCGCCGCGCTGGAGCTCTATCTCGACACCGACGCCACCCGGCGGATCCGGGTGCTGTGGGACGCGTTGGAGTCCGAGGGCGTGCAGAGCATGCGCAGCCTGCTGGAGCAGCGGCACCGGCCGCACGTGTCGCTCGCGGTGGCCCCGCGGCTGGACCCGGACCAGGTGGCCGACGCCCTGGCCGGGACGACGGTGGCGGTGCCGCTGCGGCTGTCGTTCCAGCACGCCGGGCAGTTCGTCGGCCGGGTGCTCTGGCTGGGGCCGTCGCCCACGGCCGACCTGCTGGCCCACCAGGCGCTCGTGCACGACCGGCTCGCCGCCGCCGGGGTCGGGTTGGCCGAGCACTACCGACCGGGGCGCTGGGTGCCGCACTGCACGCTGTCGATGCGCGTGCCCAACGCCCTGATGGCCGCCGCGGTGCGGCGCTGCCTGGAGGTGCTGCCGCTGGAGGCGACGGTGGTCGGCGCGGCGGTCACCGACCACGCCCGGGGCATCTGCCGGCCGCTGCCCTGACCCGTGGCGCAACGACGCCGGGCTATGCGAGGAATCCTCACGGACCGTGCGCGGCCGACCAAGTCCAGCACTTAAGGATGATTCAGGGGTCGATTCTGGGGTCGAATGATCCCACCTCGCACGAAACCCAAATTACGGGTTATCTAATGTGTAGTTTCCTTGCCTAAATCGCAATTCGCTACTTACATTTCACGGAGTTTACGCTCAGCCTGTGCGGAGGAGAGCACGTGGAACTCACATTGACCTTCGACGCCGCGTACGCGGCCCACGCGGCGGTCGTCATGGCGTCCGTCGCCGAATCGAACCCGGGCCAGGCGGTCCGCTACTGGCTCATCGCGGCCGACGACGTCAGCCCCTCGGCGCGCGCCGCCCTGACCCGGGCGGCCGGACCGGACGCCACAGTGGAATACCTGCGGGTGGACACCTCCGTGGTGAACCTGCCGAAGGGCAGCGACCCGGTGATGGCGTACCTGTCCCCGGCGATGTACCTGCGCCTGCTGGTCCCCGCCGCGCTTCCCGACGAGGTGCGGCGGGTGCTCTACCTGGACTGCGACACGATGTGCACGAACAGCCTCGCCCCGCTGTTCGACGTGGACATGGGCGGCGCCCCGCTGGGCGCGGTCCGGGACCCGTTCAACCGGCGGCTGCTCGACATGGGCGGCATCCCCGGCCTGGCCGAATACCGCGACCTGGACCCGTACGCCCTCTACTTCAACTCCGGGGTGCTGCTCATCGACGTGGCCCGGTGGAAGGAGTGCGAGGTGACCGAGAAATCGCTGGCGTACCTCGCCCGGCACGCCCACGAGTCGCGGTACCCGGACCAGGACGCCCTCAACTACGCCGTGTACGGCAACTGGCTGCGGCTGCCCCGGCAGTGGAACGACCTGATGGCCTGGCGGCTGGAGCCCGAGTTCGGCGGGAAGCTCTCCGACTCGGCGGTCATCCACCCGGCCGGGCCGATCAAGCCGTGGCAGCCCGGCTTCCCGAAGGGGGCCCGCCGGGACCTGTACTGGCGGCACCGCCGCCGCAACGGCGGGCTGGTCGCCACTACGCGCCGCTGACCCCGGAACCGGGCCGCCTCGTCGCTGACCCGAAGCACCGGGCCGCCGCGTGGCCGGCCCCGGGCCCCGAACCGCCGGACCGGACCGCAACCCGGCCCGGCGGGGCGGGGCACGGCGGGCGTTCTGCCATCATCGTCACGATGTCCGCCACCCCACCCGCGCCGACCGCCACCCCGGTCGCCGCCCGCGCAGCCGCACCCCCGGCCGGCCCCGGCGCCCCCGCGCGCGGCGCCGTGCTCGAGGCGGTGCTGGAACGCGTCACGTACGTCAACGAGGAGACCGGTTACACCATCGCCCGCGTCGCCACCGACCGCTCCGGCGACGACCTGCTCACCGTCGTCGGCGCGCTGCCCGGCGCGCAGCCCGGCGAGCGGCTGCGGCTGGTCGGCCGGTGGGGTTCGCACCCGAAGTACGGGCGGCAGTTCGAGGTGCACCAGTGCACCACCGTCCTGCCGGCGACCGTGCAGGGCATCGAGCGCTACCTGGGGTCGGGCCTGATCAAGGGCATCGGTCCGAAGATGGCGGCCCGCATCGTGGCCGCCTTCGGCGTGGACACGCTGCGGATCATCGAGGAGGAGCCGGGCCGGCTGGTCGAGGTGCACGGCCTCGGCCGCAAGCGCACCGCCGCGATCGGCGCGGCCTGGCAGGAGCAGAAGGCCATCAAGGAGGTCATGGTCTTCCTCCAGGGCGTCGGCGTCTCCACCTCGCACGCCGTGCGCATCTTCAAGCAGTACGGCGACGAGTCCATCGCCGTCGTGCGCGACGACCCGTACCGGCTCGCCGCCGACGTGTGGGGCATCGGGTTCCGCACCGCCGACAGCATCGCCAAGGCGGTGGGCATCCCGCACGACAGCCCGCAGCGGGTGCGCGCCGGCATCCGGTACACCCTCTCCGAGGCCGCCGACGGCGGGCACTGCTACCTGCCCGAGCCGAACCTGGTCGCCGACGCCGCGACGATCCTGGAGGTCCCGGCGGACCTGGTCGCCGCCTGCCTGGCCGACCTCGTGGCGACCGAGGACGGCGTGGTCGGCGAGGCGGTGCCGAACCCGAGCAACGAGGGCGCGGTCATTCCGGCCGTCTACCTGGTGCCGTTCCACCGGGCCGAGTCGGCCCTCGCGGCGAGCCTGGTCCGGCTGCTGACCGACCGGCTGGACCGGATGCCGGCCTTCGCGGACGTGGACTGGGGCCGGGCGCTGGCCTGGCTGAAGGCCCGCACCGGGGCGGAGCTGGCCCCCGAGCAGGAGCAGGCCGTACGGCTGGCGCTGACCTCGAAGGTCGCCGTGCTGACCGGCGGCCCCGGCTGCGGCAAGTCGTTCACCGTCCGGTCGATCATCGAGCTGGCCGCGGCGAAGAAGGCGAAGATCGTGCTGGCCGCGCCGACCGGCCGCGCGGCGAAGCGGCTCACCGAGCTGACCGGCCACCCGGCGACCACCGTGCACCGGCTGCTGCAGCTACGCCCCGGCGGGGACGCCACCTTCGACCGGGACAACCCGGTCGACGCCGACCTGATGGTGGTCGACGAGGCGTCCATGCTGGACCTGATCCTCGCCAACAAGCTGGTCAAGGCGGTGCCGCCCGGCGCGCACCTGCTGCTGGTCGGCGACGTCGACCAGTTGCCCTCGGTCGGCGCGGGCGAGGTGCTGCGCGACGTGCTCGCCGCCGAGACGGTGCCCCGGGTCCGGCTGACCCGCATCTTCCGGCAGGCGCAGGAGTCGGGCGTGGTGGTCAACGCGCACCGGATCAACGCCGGCCAGGCCCCGGTGTTCGGCGAGCACCCCGACTTCTTCCTCTTCCCCAGCGACGAACCGGAGGTCACCGCCGAGCAGGTGGTCGACATCGTGACCCGGCGGATCCCGCGCCGGTTCGGGCTGCGCGCCCGCGACGTGCAGGTGCTCACTCCGATGCTGCGCGGGCCGGCCGGCGCCGGCAACCTGAACACCCTGCTCCAGCAGGCGATCGCCCCGCACCGCGAGGACGCGCCGGAGCGGCGGCACGGCGGGCGGGTCTTCCGGGTCGGCGACAAGGTCATCCAGGTCCGCAACAACTACGACAAGGGCGCGGCCGGGGTGTTCAACGGCACCGTCGGCGTGGTCACGGCCCTGGACCCCGACGAGCAGACCCTGACCGTGCGCACCGACGAGGACGAGGACATCGGGTACGAGTTCCACGAGCTCGACGAGCTGCAGCACGCGTACGCCATCACGGTGCACCGGTCGCAGGGCAGCGAGTATCCGGCGGTGGTGGTGCCGGTGACCATGGGCGCGTACACGATGTTGCAGCGCAACCTGCTCTACACCGCCGTCACCCGGGCCCGGAAGCTGGTCGTGCTGGCCGGTTCGCGCAAGGCGCTGGCCATCGCGGTGCGTACGGCCGGCACGGGTCGCCGGCACACGGCGCTGACCCACCGGCTCTCCCCCGACCGGCCCTGACCCGCCGGTGGTCGGCGCGGTCCGCCCCGCCGGTGTGTCGGCGCGGCGGTCGACGCGGTCCGCCGGGGACCGCGCCGACCGCCGGGCCGCTGCCTGGCCTACTCGGCGATCCGGGTCCGGCCGGTCCAGCGGAAGACGACCGGCGCCTCGCCGCCGCCGGAGTCCCGCTCGAAGTGCTCGTAGCCCCCGTAGTGACGTACCTTGATCTTGTGTTCCACCGGGGAGACCCGGTGGCTGCGCAGCTCGGTCGGCAGGTTGGCGGGCCCGCCCTCCAGCACGACGTCGATGATGCCGGCGGCCTCGCTGCTGATGGTCATGGCCGGCACCGTCCAGGCGATCCGGTCGTCGTCGTTGACGATGGGGTTCGCCGTCCGGGCGGTGGGGGCGGATTCGGAAACTGTCATCGCACGACCTCCGTCGTTCGTCGCTCCGCCACGAACGTAATCCAGGTCACACTCGGCGGGCACCCCTTAGCGACCCCCCAGCGCGCCGGTGCCGGCGTGGGCCGCCGGTGAGAAGGGAACCCTTCTCTACCGGAGACGTTAAGAGGGGGCCCTTCCTTTCACTCCCAGCGGAAGAAGCGGGTGGCCAGGACGCTGCCGGCGACGGCGGTGACGGCCAGGGCGAGCAGCTGCGGCCACGCCGGGCTGTCGCCGGCCCAGGCCGCCGCGAGGGTGTCCACGGTGGCCCCGAGCGGCGAGTAGTCGCCGATGCGGGCCAGCACGGTCGGCATCTGGTCGCGCGGCAGCCAGGCGCCGGCGAGGAAGAGCAGCGGGAAGAACAGCGCCGGCCCGATGGACTGGGCAGCCCGCGCCGACGGGGCGAGCGCGGCGATGAGCAGGCCGACGGCGAAGAGGCAGGCCACGCCGAGCAGGAACGCCAGCACGAAGGCGGGCACGTTGGCCGGGGCCGGCTGGTCCAGCAGGAACCGTACGCCGATGGCGGTGACCACCGCGCCGGCCACGCCCATCACCAGGTTGACCACCACCTGTGCCACGAGCAGCAGGGCCGGGTTGACCGGGGTGGTGGCCAGGCGGCGCAGCACCCGCCGCTCCCGGTAGATGCCCAGCGCCATCGGCAGGGTGAACAGCGCGAGCATGCCGATGGTGAGGGCCAGCGCGAGGGCCGGCAGGAAGGTCAGCTCGCCGTGCTGCCCGGCGTCCGCGCCGGAGGCGCCGCGCTGCGGCAGCCCGAAGACCAGCATGAGGCCGAGCGGCAGGGCGAAGACGAAGAACAGCGACACCGGCTCGCGCAGGAACAGCTTCGCCTCGACGGCGATCAGCTTGGACAGGGCGTTCACGAGGACCTCTCGTCGGTCGACGGCGGGGTGGTGGCCCGGGCGGCGCGGCCGGTCAGCGAGACGAAGGCGTCGTCCAGGGTGGGCTGCTCGACGCGCAGGCCGGCGTAGCGGACCTTCTGCTCGGCCAGCGCCGACAGCACCGTCTGCAGGACCTGCTCCGGGCCGGTGACGGTGACCTCGTCGCCGGAGCGGCGCACCCCGGTCACCTCGGGCAGCGCGGCGAGCAGCGCGTCGTCCACCGGGTCGAGCGGCCGGAAGTGCACCCGGTGCTCGGTGCCGACCCGGGAGAGCAGGCCGGACGGGGTGTCGATGGCCACGACCCGGCCGGTGTCGATGATGGCCAGCCGGTCGCAGAGCCGCTCGGCCTCCTCCATGAAGTGGGTGACCAGCACGACCGTCACCCCCCGGTCGCGGATGCGCTCGACCAGGTCCCAGGTGTCCCGCCGGCCCTGCGGGTCCAGCCCGGTGGTCAGCTCGTCGAGGATCGCGATCTCGGGGCGGCCGACCAGGGCGAGGGCCACCGAGAGCCGCTGCTTCTGCCCGCCGGACAGCTTGTGGAAGGCGGTGTCGCGCTGCGCGGCCAGGCCGAGGTCGTCGAGCAGCTCGTCGATGTCGGCCCGGTTGCGGTAGAAGGACCGGTAGAGGTCCAGCGCCTCACGCACGCGCAGCTTGTCGGGCAGCTGGCTCTCCTGCAACTGGGCGCCGACGCGCTGCCGCACCTCGGTGCGGTCGCGGACCGGGTCGAGCCCGAGGACGCGGACGGTGCCCCCGTCGGCGCGGCGCAGCCCCTGCACGCACTCGACCGTGGTGGTCTTGCCCGCCCCGTTGGGGCCGAGCACGCCGAAGATCTCGCCCTGGTCGACGGTGAAGGAGACGTCGTCGACGGCGATCTTGTCGCCGTACCGCTTGTGCAGGTGCTCGACCTCGATGACCGGCATGGGCGTGGTCCTCCGTCAGGTGCGGACTGCCGCCGGCGAGGGCGGGCCCTCGGGGGAATCGCGGCGTCTGGGTGCTGGGTGGTGTCGCGGTGCTGGGGATGGGAGTGCGGTGCTGGGGTATGTGGTGCTGCGGGTGCGTCGTGGCCACGGTCGGACGACGACCGGCGCACGGGCGGTCGACGCCGGATATCATCCGGCCAACCGAGGCACGAATCAACTCATCGGCTGACGAACCGGGGTGCCGACCGGGATCGGGACCGGCCGGCAGGGGTGCGGGGCGGTCACCCGGCGTGTCCGTCCACCCCGGCCGGTCCCCGGCCGGGGGCCGCAGGCCCGTCGCCGCCGGCCACGGGCCGGTCGCCGGGCGGCGTGGCGCCGGGGGCGGGGCACGGGTCGCAGAGCGGCAGCAGCTCCCCCAGCCCGGCCAGGACGACGTCCGGGCCGGCGGCGAGCAGGGTCGCCGGGTCGGACTCCCCCCACAGCGCCGCGACCGCGAGGACCCCGGCGGCACGGGCGCTGGCCAGGTCGCTGGGCGCGTCGCCGACCATCAGCGCGTCGGCGGGCGCGACGTCGAGCAGCTCCAGCGCCCGGCGCACGATGTCCGGGGCCGGCTTCGGGCGGGCCACCTCGTCGGAGCCCACCACGTGGTCGACCAGGCGCAGCAGGTCCAGCCGGCCCAGCAGGTCGCGGGCGCGCACCCCGCTGCGGCCGGTCGCCACGGCCAGCCCGATCCCCCGCCCGCGCAGCACGCCGAGCAGGTCGGCCGCCCCGTCCACCGGCGTGACCAGGTGGGCCAGGCGGTTGCTCTCCCGCACGAAGGGGTCGGCCATGGCCGCCGGGAGGCCCATCAGCCGCAGCACGTCGGGCAGGTAGCGGCCCGGGTGGCGGCAGTATTCGTCGACGGGTGCGACGCCGCCGCCGACCACCTCGGCGTACGCGAGGGCGAACGCCTCCCGGGCCACGGCGAGGCTGTCGACCAGCACACCGTCGAGGTCCAGGACGACCGCCCGGACCCCCCCGGGCACCCCGGACCGGCGCACCGCCACACCGGCCACCGGCGTCACCTCCCCGCCCACGCGCACGACACGCCGACGCCGGCCCGTAGGGGTGGCCCGCTCCGGGCACCCCGACTAGCGTCGGGTCGCCGGGACCCGCCGGGCCGGGTCGACCGCGACGACCCGACCGGCCGGCGTCCCCGCGAACCCTACCGGTGGAGAGGTGCGTCCACATGCCGCTGCTGAGCTGGCTGTCCGAGTCCGCCGACGACCGACCGGACGCGGTCCGGGTCGACGACCGGGCCGTGTCCTGGGTGGAGCTGCGCCGGCTCGCCACGGCGGTCGCCGACGACCTGGGCGGCGTGGACCGGGTCGCCGTCGAGGCGACGCCCACCCTGGAGACGGTGGTCGGGGTGGTCGGGGCGCTGCTGGCCGGCGCGGCGGTCGTGCCGGTGCCGCCGGACGCGGGGCCGATGGAGCGGGAGCACATCCTGCGCGACTCCGGCGCGACGGCGCTGCTGGCCCCGGCGGGCGGCACCGCTCCAGCCGGCGACGGGGGCCCGCCGGTGATCCCGGTCGACCTGGCGCGGCGGTCGGACACCGTCCACCCCGAGCCGGACCCGGCCGCCACCGCACTGATCCTCTACACCAGCGGCACGACCGGGGCGCCGAAGGGCGCGGTGATCGGCCGGGGGGCGGTCGCCGCCTGCCTCGACGGGCTCGCCGACGCCTGGGCGTGGACGCCCGAGGACCTGCTGGTGCACGGGCTGCCACTGTTCCACGTGCACGGCCTCGTGCTGGGGGTGCTGGGGCCGCTGCGGCTGGGCAGCCGGCTGCACCACGTGGGCCGGCCGCGCCCCGAGCGGTACGCGGCGGCCGGCGGCACGGTCTACTTCGGCGTACCCACGGTGTGGTCCCGGATCGCGGCGGACCCGGAGTCGGCGCGGGCGCTGCGCCCGGCGCGGCTGCTCGTCTCGGGCAGCGCGGCCCTGCCGGCGGCGGTCTTCGCGGACCTGGCCGCCCTCACCGGCCACGAGGTCGTCGAGCGGTACGGGATGACGGAGACCCTGATCACGGTGAGCGCGCGGGCGGACGGGCCGCGCCGGCCGGGGACGGTCGGCGTCCCGCTGCCCGGGGTGCGGACCCGGCTGGTCGACGAGCACGGCGCGGCGCTGCCCGCCGACGGGGAGGCGATGGGCGAGCTCCAGGTCGCCGGCCCGACCCTCTTCGACGGCTACCTCGGCCGGCCGGACGCCGATGCGGCCACCCGCACCCCGGACGGCTGGTTCCGCACCGGCGACGTCGCCACGATCGGCCCGGACGGGTGGCACCGGATCGTCGGCCGCGCCGCCACGGATCTGATCAAGAGCGGCGGGTACCGGATCGGGGCCGGCGAGGTGGAGGACGCCCTGCTGGCCCACCCGGGGGTCCGGGAGGCCGCCGTGGTCGGCACCCCGCACCCGGACCTCGGCCAGCAGGTCACCGCGTACGTGGTGGGCGACGGGGTGGACGGCCCGGAGCTGATCGACTTCGTGGCCCGCCAACTGTCGGCGCACAAGCGGCCCCGCGAGGTGCGGCTGGTCGAGGCGCTGCCCCGCAACGCCCTCGGCAAGGTGCAGAAGACCAGGCTGGCGGCGGACTGAGCCGGGGCCGAGCCGGGGGTGGACGCCGGGCCGCGCCGGGGGTGGACGCCGGCCCGGCACGGTCAGCCGGTGACCGCCGGGATGCCGATGGCGGTGAGCACCAGGCCCCGCTCGACCAGGAACCGGCCGCGGAAGGCGGTCACCGGGGCGCCGCCGAGGACCGGGCCGGGCACCAGCAGGTGCGCGACGAACGTCCCGCCGGCGTCGACGACGATGTCCGCCTCGGCGAAGTCCAGCCACCGGCCGGTCAGCGGGAACCACGCCTTGTAGACCGACTCCTTGGCGCTGAACAGCAGGCGGTCCCAGCAGACCGTGGGGTGGGCGGCGGCCAGCGCGGCGGTGCGGGTCCGCTCGGCCGGCAGCGCGATCGCGTCGAGCACCCCCTCGGGCAGCGGCGCGTGCGGCTCGGCGTCGACGCCGAGGGTGGCCAGCGCGGTGGCGCGGCCGAGGACGGCCGCCCGGTAGCCCTCGCAGTGCGTCATGCTGCCGACCACCCCGGCGGGCCAGACGGGGGCGCCGCGCGCGCCGGAGACGATCGGCGTCTCGGCGATGCCCAGCTCGCGGAGCGCGCGGCGGGCGCAGTGCCGCACGGTGGTGAACTCCCGGCGGCGTTTGTCGACGGCGTTGGCGACGAGCCGCTCCTCCTCGGGGAACAGGGTCAGGCCGGCGGGGTCGGTGAACGCTTCGGCCACCACCGCGGCCGCAGGGAGGATCTGCTCGATCACAGCCGCCGATGCTAGGCCGCCCCGGCGGCCCGCGCCGTCCCTCGATCGGGCGCGACGCGCCGATAGGGGTGGGTACGGGTGGAGGGCGGCGGGGGCGGATGTCACCCTGAGGGGTGCCCCGGCCTGGTCGGTCGGGGGTGTGTAGTGGTCTTGGTCTGAGGAATGCGGGTGGCGATGCTGACTGGCAGGGTGGTCCGGTTCGACGAGGTGCGGGGTTACGGCTTCATCGCTCCGGACGGCGGCGGGGACGACGTGTTCGTGCACGCCAACACGGTCGACGGCGACAAGTGGGCGCTGGGGCCGGGCGTCCCGGTGGAGTACGAGGCGGTGGAGAACGAGCGCGGCCCGAAGGCGCTGACCGTACGCGTGCTCGGGCCCGCCGTGGCGGGCGAGCGCACCGCCCCGGTCCGGACGGTCGCACCGTCGACGGGGCGCGGCCACGAGTCGGGCCAGGGCGGGCTCGAGGACGAGGAGGGGCTCTGTGACGTGCTGTCCGAGCGGTCCTTCG
The DNA here is from genome assembly GCF_054052245.1 of Micromonospora sp. PTRAS2. Classification (NCBI taxonomy): domain Bacteria; kingdom Bacillati; phylum Actinomycetota; class Actinomycetes; order Micromonosporales; family Micromonosporaceae; genus Micromonospora; species Micromonospora sp. PTRAS2. Next base: position 136,124 of record NZ_JBSWBU010000005.1, on the reverse strand, counting down.
TCACGGAGACCACCGAGGCGCTGCTGATCTCCGTGCCGGACCTGACCGGGGCGCAGATCGTGGCGGTGCGCGCCCGGATGCTGGCGCTGGCGCGGCGGCACGGCTGGGTGGAGGGCTGAGGCTGCCGCCTCCCCCGCTGCGCGTGGGGTCGAGCGGCCGGTGCGGCCCCGTCGCGCGGCGGGTTCGGCACGGTCGGCCGGTGCGGCGGGCGCTGCTCGGCGACGCCGACCCGGTCGACCGGTTCGCGGTCAGCCGGCCGCGATGAGCAGCGACTTCCTGATCCGGCCCTGCGCGCTGCGGGGCAGTTCGTCGACGAAGTGCACCCGGCGGGGCCGCTGGCCGGCCGACAGGTGGCGGCCCACGTGGTCGATGAGCACCTGGGCGGTGAGCCCCTCGGCGGCGACGACGTACGCGGTGACCTGCTCGCCCTGCCCGGCGTGCGGGGTGCCGACCACGGCGGCGTCGCGGACCCCGGGATAGCTGAGAAGCACCTCCTCGACCTGCCCGGCGTGGACCCGGCGGGTGCGGCCGTGCACCACGTCGGTCCGTCGCCGCCCGATGATCCGGTGCGAGCCGTCGGCCGCCACGGTGGCGAGGTCGCCGGTGGCGTGCCAGCCGGCGGCGTCGGCGCACCGCCCGCGCCCGTCGACATAGCCGCTGGACAGCGTGGGGCCCCGGATGCTCAGCTCCCCGACGGACTCGCCGTCGGCCGGCACCGGCCGGTCGTCGCGGTCGAGGATCCGGGTCTGCACGCCGGGCAGGGGCGTCCCGGCGGTGCCGGCGGCGCAGGGCGCGTCGACCCGCCCGGTCACCGCGATCAGGGTCTCGGTGGTGCCGTAACCCTGGATGAGGGAGTGCGAGGTGAGCAGGCGGAGCCGTTCGGTCACGGCGGGGGCCAGCGGGGCGTCGGCGGAGACCAGGATCCGGGCCCCGGACAGCGACCGGGCCCAGGGGTGGTCCCGCGAGATGCGCGCCCACTGGCCGGGGACGGCCAGGTACATGGTGCCGACCGGGCCGGCGGCCGCGTCCCGGTCGAGGTGGACGAAGCGGCTGCCCGTGCGCAGCGCGCCGAGCAGGCCCACCACCAGGCCGTACGCCCGGAACAGCGGGGCGCCCTGGACGAGGACGTCCTCGCCGTTCCACCGCCACGCGTCGGCCAGCAGGTCCAGGTCGGCGGCGATGGCCCGGCGGGAGACGCGGACGCCCCTCGGTGGCCCGCTCGCGCCGCCGGTGTAGAGGATCACCGCGTCGGCGTCGGGGTGCGGCTCGGGTTGGTGGGCCGAGGAGCGTCGGCTCAGGTCGACGGGGACGGTGGCCAGCCCGGCGGCGACGACCCGGTCGGGGGCGTCGGAGGGGTCGCGGCCGAGGAGCACGGTCGCGCCGGACTCCCGCAGGATGCGGCCGCGCTCCCGCGCGTCGGCCCGGGGCGGCAGGGGCACCAGCGGCACGCCGGCCTGGACGGCCCCGACCATGGCGACGACGGTCTCCAGGCTGGGGGTGGCGTCGACGGCGACCGCGGCGGCGCCCCGGATCCGGTCGGCGACCGCGTTCACGCAGCCGAGCAGGGCTTCGCTGGAGAGCGTCCGCCCGGCCACCCGGACGGCGTCGGGGCGGTCCGCGCCGGAGGCGCGTAATGCCTGCAGCAGTGTCATCCGCCCTAACCTCTGTCGAGGGCGCCGACGAGGCTCGGCAGTGGCAGGGACATCGCGGCCACAGAACCCTTCGCGTCATGGGTGCGGTAGCCCCATATCCGGCCATCCCCGCGTGCTGCGGGTGCCCCGAAATTAGGCTGCGCTATCGCCGGACACAACCCCTAGCCGTGGCGCGCGAGGCCCGCCACGACGCGGGGTCGCGCCGCCACCGGCGGGCGGGCGGGCCAGGCAGGACCCCCGCCGGGGCTAGGGCTGGTCGCCTTGGGCGGGGCGATGCTGTTCCGCGAACCGGCGGCCCGTCGTCGGCACTCCGCAACCGGGGCGGAATTGGAATCGCGGCGCGGGCCGTACGGATTGCGCAACCCGCCCGAAACGGAATTCCGATACATTGATTCCGACCACGCGTTCTGATTTGCCCTTGATTGACTTCAGCCACTGCAAGGGCCGCACTCCGTCGCCAGCCAATCGCGTATAACCCGCATTTAACGGCAAAGGCGTCTTTTGTTTTTGAAGCGGCCCTAATCGGGCAAGCGGGCGTCGATGCCATCGAAGGGGACGCGACCTTCCCGCGCTCCCGCCAGCCACCGCCGGCCGAGCCCGCCCCGGCGGGCAGCCCGCCCGGCCGAAATGCCGCAGGCATCGATCCCCGCCGCTCGCGCGCGGCAGCACGCCGGGCCGGCCGCCGCCCGCCGGCACCGCCGGGCCGTCACGCAGCGACATCGTCCCGCCCCTCGGGACGGGGTCGAACGCCCCGGCTCCGCACCGCCGGACATGGCCGCCCCGCCGCCGACACCCCCACCCACCACCCCACTCCCAGGACGAACGGCCCGCTCCGGCCGGGGTCGCGCCGCGACGGGCCCGGCCGCCGGGGCGGCAGACCCGCCGGACGCCGACGCGGCGCCGAGCGCGCGGATACCACGCAGCGCCACCGTCGCCGGAGGCCGGGCGCGGGCCGGCGCCGGCGGGACCGGCGACTCTCCGCACCGCGTCACGGGGAGCGCTCCCTTGGGGTCAACGGGGCCGCACAGCCCTTTCCACCCAATTGTCGGCAAGCCCCGAAAACGGCATCAACCGACCGGAGAAACGCTCACGTATCACTTTGTGAATTCACCCGGCGACGGTCCGCTGTCAGTTCCGCCGACGCGCCCAGCGCCGCCCGAAGGCACCAAACCGATGTTTGCCTATCCTTTACAACCTTCGGCTTGCCGCCCAATTGCCGGACTGCCATACTCCCAGCATGCACGGCGGTCGATAGCGGGGGGATGCGTCCGGACGGGCCCTAGAATTGTCGAAGGTGCTGGTAGAACCCTGGTCCGGGAACATCAGCCAGTCAAGCTAATCGATGGCCCGCCGCGAACGCGTGACGGCCGTCTATATTCGCCAATACGGGAATGGGTCGAAAATTGCCGGTCTCCGATTTCGTCAGGCTCGATGGCAGACCAGGGAAGGTGGCGGGCCCCGTGACGGCTGACCCCGCGCGCCTTCCGAGGCTACGCCCATGGAGCTGAGCGAACGGTCCCACCAGCTCGACCTCCTGGCCCGCCGGCTCGGCGACCTGGGCAGCCCCGCCGGTCCGCCCGCCGACGCCCGACCGGTGATCGCGCTGACCGGACCCGTCGGCTCCGGCAAGACCACCCTGTTGCAGGCCTTCGCCCGGCGGGCCGCCGACGCCGACGCCCGCTTCCTCGGGGCGAGCGCCTCCCGGGCCGAACGCGCCGTCCCGCTGGAGGTCGTCCGCCAACTCGTCCGGGCGGCTCCGCCGGACGACGCCCGCGCCCGCCTCGAACGGCTGCTCGACCAGGGCGCCCTCACCTGGCCCGACCTCGACGACGACCAGGAGGGGGCGGCCCGGACCATCGCGGCGATCGGCGGCGCCCTGCTGGAGCTGGCCGCCCGGGGTCCCCTGGTGATCGGGGTCGACGACGTCCACCACGCCGACGTGCCGTCGCTGCGCTGCCTGGACTACGTGGCCCGGCGCATTCCCGGCCTGCCCGTGCTGATCGTGCTGACCGAGGCGCCCCGCACCCGGCCGTGGCACCCCGAGGTCTACGCCGAGCTGCTGCAACCCGCCCGGCTGCACCGGATCCGGATCCCCCTGCTCACCCCGGACGGGACCTACCAGGCCCTGGCCGACCGGCTCGGCGTGCCGACGGCGCGGAGCGTCGCCGAGGAGGTGCACCGGATCAGCGGCGGAAACCCCCTGCTGGTGCAGGCGCTCGCCGACGACCACCTGACCGCCGCGCCGCGCGGCGCGGCCCGCCCGGAGGCGGGCGAGGCGTTCCGGGAGGCCGTGCTGAGCTGCCTCTACCGGTGCGAGCACCTGGTGCTCAAGGCCGCCCGGGCGCTCGCGGTGACCGGCGAACCGCTGCACGGCGCCCTGCTGCCGCAGCTCGTCGGCGTACGCGCGGAGTCCGCCCTGCTCGCGATCGACGCCTCCACCAGCGCCGGCCTGATCACCGAGGGCGGGCTCCGGCACGCCGCCGTCGGCCGGGCCGTGCTCGACGGGACCACCGCCGAGGAACGCGCCCGGCTGCACCGGCTGGCCGCCTGCCTGCTGCACGAGGACGGCGCGTCGCCGGTCCTGGTCGCCGGGCATCTGCTGCGCACCGACGAGCTGGCTGAGCCGTGGATGGCCCGGACCCTGCTCGACGCCGGTGAACAGGCGCTGCTGGACGGTGAGGTGGACGCGGCCCTGCGGTTCCTGCGCCGCGCCAACCGGGACTGCGCCGACGAGTGCCTGCGGGCGCGCGCCCGCTCCGCCCTCGCCCGCGCCGAGTGGCGCCTCGACCCGCAGGCCGCGATGCCCCACCTCCAGGGGGTGGCCAGCGCCGTCCGGGCCGGGCACCTGGGCAGCACGCAGGCCGCCGGGCCGATCCAGTATTTGCTCTGGCACGGCCAGATCGAGAAGGCCGTCGAGCTGGTCCAGCACCTGGGCGAGCGCGCCGACAGCAGCGACCCGCGCTCCGCCGCCGAACTGCTGGTCACCAAGGGCTGGATGGCCACCCTCTACCCCGGGGTGACGATCGACCACACGGCCCCCGCCGCGGCCCGGCGGGACCCGCTGACCGTCGCGAAGGTGAAGCAGCGGCTCCAGGGCGTGACCATGCTGGCCTCCGTGCTGGAGCGGGGCGACGGCGGTGCCGTCGAGGAGGCGGACCGGGTGCTGTCCACCATCGGGCTGGACGACGAGCGGGACATGTGGACCGCCATCTGCGCCCTGATCACCATGATCTACGCCGACCGGCTGGACCTCGCCGGCGACTGGTGCGGCCGGCTGGGCCGCAGCGCCACCGTCAGCCGGCATCCCACCCCGGCGGCGATGCTGACCGCCCTCGACGCCGCGATCGCCGGCCGGCGCGGCGACCTGCTCCGGGCGCAGAAGCTGGCCGACACCGCGCTGACCCAGCTCTCCCCGAAGGGCTGGGGCGTGGTGATCGGCATACCGCTGGCCATCCGGCTGCGGGCCCTGACGTTCCTGGGCGAGCTCGACGCGGCGGCGGCCTGCCTCCAGGTTCCCGTGCCCCAGGTGCTCTTCGAGACCCCGTTCGGGCTGCACTACCTGCACGCCCGGGGGCTGCACGCGCTGGCCGCCGGCAGCCCGGAGAGCGCCCTGGCCGACTTCCAGCTCTGCGGGCAGCTGATGACGGCCTGGCGGCTGGACCTGCCGGCGCTCATCCCGTGGCGCACCGAGTCGGCCCGGGCCCTGCTGCAGATCGGCCGCCGGCAGCAGGCCGAGAAGCTGGTCCGGGAGGAACTGGGCCGGCTGCGGCCCGGCCACGTGCGCTACCGGGCCGCCGCGCTGCGGGTGCTGGCGGCGGCGCAGGACGGGCCGGACCCGATCCCGCACCTGCGCGGCTCCGTGCGGCTGCTGCGCCAGTGCGGCGACCGGATGGAGCTCGCGCACAGCCTCACCGACCTGGGCCACGCCTACCAGCAGGCGGGCGACCTGCGGCAGGCCCGCAAGGCGGCACGGGCCGCCCGGACGCTGGCCCAGGAGTGCGGCCTGCCGCTGCTGCGGCCGGCCGCCGGCACCACCCGGGGCGGACCGGTCGGCGCCGACCCCGACGTGACGGTGCTGGTGGAAGGGCTCAGCGACACCGAGTCGCGGGTGGCCACCCTGGCCGCGCAGGGCCACACCAACCGGGAGATCGCCGAGAAGCTGTTCCTGACGGTCAGCGCGATCGAGCAGCGGCTGACGCGCATCTACCGCAAGCTCGACGTCGACTCGCGCCGGCAGTTGGCCGTTCGGCTGCGGTTGGACCGGCCCGGCGCGCTGCCGGCCGAACGCCTGGGCACGCCCCGCACGCCCCCCGGCCGCGACGACGACGCCCGGCGCTGACCCCGCCGCATTCACCGTCCCACCGACCACCCGGAACACCCGAACGCCGACGTCCGACCGCCGGACGTCCCGCCGTCGTGCCCTGGTGGAGGTGCGCCGGGACCCGAGCGTGTGACACCATCACCCCGCTGCGTCGACACCCGCCGTACGTCCCGTCGACACGTGCCGCCGCCCGGCCGTCACCGACCCCCCTTACGGCGTCGCTGGCAACCCCTAACGGCCACCCGGATCCGCAGGTTTGCGCGCGAAACGATGGGGTCTCGCGCCCGTTGTCGCACACCCGACCCGGTGCCAAACTCGCCTGGACATCCGGATCGCTCGCTGGGGAGCGCGGTCCGGTCAGGGGACAGTTCAGGTCCACCCGGCATGGCGGCCCGGTGCGCTCCACCCCTACCCGGTGCGACGGGTGGGTGTGGTGGAGGGGCGGCTGTCCGGCTTGGGGGGGCGGTGTCGGTCAGCGCCGGTGTTCCCGGCCCGGCACCGCGTACGAGAAGGGCTGACACGAGTGGTGCTGGTGCAGCGGGAGGAACAACTGGACCGGCTCCGGAGGGCGTTCGACGCCTGCGCGGAGCACCAACGCGGACACGTCGCGCTCGTGACGGGCGCGGTGGGCAGCGGCAAGACGAGTCTGTTGGAGACGTTCAGCGAGTGGGCCGCGGCCGCCGGGGGGCGGGTGCTCGGCGCGGCCGGGTCGCGGGCGGAACGCGGGCTCCACCTCGGAGTCCTGGGGCAGCTGTTCCACAGTGCAAGGCTGGAGCAGCAGGCGGCCACCCGGATCGAGAACCTGATGCGGGACGCCGCCTTCGCCGTGCCCCTGCCGGAGCCCGGTGGGGACGCGGCCGACGGGGCGGCCGACGGCGACCGGGTCTGGGCGCCCCTGCTGCACGGCCTGTTCACGGCCCTGCTCGACCTCGCCGACGCCGGGCCGCTGGTCCTCGCCGTCGACGACGTGCACCACGCCGACCCGGCGTCGCTGCACTGCCTGCTCTACGTCACCCGGCGGCTGCGGCACGCCCGGATCATGGTGGTGCTCGCCGAGGCGTCGACGCTGCGCCCGCCGCACCCGCTGTTCCGCGCCGAGCTGCTCAGCCAGCCGTACTTCTCGCGGATCAACCTGCCGCCGTTGACCGTCGACGGGATCGCCCGGCTGGTCGACGCCGACGGCGGGGCCGCCGCCCGGGAGACGGCCGAACGCTGCCTCAGCATGACCGGCGGCAACCCGCTGCTCACCCGCGCCCTCATCGACGAGCGGGCCCCCGGCGGGGCGGCCGACGAGCGGGGGGCCGACCCGACCGGCGGCGACCCCTTCGACCAGGCCGTCCTCGGCTGCCTCTACCGGCACGAGCCCGGGGTACGGCGCGTCGCGCAGGCCCTCGCCGTGCTGAACCGCCCCGTCCCGGCCGAGCTGCTCGGCCACGTCCTCGACGTGGTGCCCGAGTCGGCCGCCCCGGCGGTGCGGGTGCTGCGCACCTCCGGGCTGATGGACTCCGACCAGCTGCGCCACCCCCGCATCCTGCGGTCCATCCTGACCGACATGTCCCCCGAGGAGCGCCGCGGCCTGCACCAGCGGGTCGCCGAGGTGCTGCACGAGCACGGCGCGGAGCCGGGCGCGGTGGCCGAGCACCTGGTCGCCGCCGCGTGGGCGGACGCCCCCTGGGTGGTGCCCGTGCTCTCCGACGCCGCCGCGCAGGCCCTGGCGTCGGGCCGGCCCGACGTGGCCGCGGCGTGCCTGCGCCTGGTCGCCCGCGCCGACGTCGACGAGCGCCAGCGCACCGCCGCCACCGCGATGCTGGTCAACGCCCGCTGGCAGGTCAACCCGCTCGCCGTCAACGGGCACCTGACCGAGCTGGTGGAGACCGCGCGGGCCACCGGCTGGTCCACCGGGGCCGCCCTGTCCACCGTGCCGTTCCTGCTCTGGCAGGGGCGGGCGGAGGAGGCCACCGAGGCCGTCAGCGGCTTCTCCGGAGACGACGACCCCGGCCCCGCCGCCGGCCACGCCGGCCGGCTGCGGGCCATGCAGCTGCTGGTCTCCCTCTCCCACCCCGACCAGTTGGCCTCCGTGCGGGAGACGCCCAGCACGTGGAGCCGGGCGGCGACCGCGCCGACGTCGATCAGCCCCCAGTTGCAGGCGGTCACGGTGCTCGGCACGGCGCTGCTGCCGAACGCCGACAACGACACCGTGGCCACCGCCGAGCAACTGCTGCAACGGCACCACACCGACGACGGGGCGTTGGGGCTGCTCACCGCCCCGCTGCTCGCGCTGCTCTGGTCGGGCCGCTGCGACCGGGTCGTGGCCTGGGCCGAGATCCTGCTCAACCGGCCGGCGGTCCGGCACGCCCCGGTGTGGCGGGCCGTCGTGCGGGCGGTCCGCGCCGAGGCCGCGCTGCGGCTGGGCGACCTGCCGGGCGCGGAGCACCACGCCCGCGCGGCGCTGGAGGACATCCCCGCCCCCGCGTGGGGGGTGGCCATCGCCGGGCCGCTGGCCACGCTGATCGCCTGCGCGACCGAGGCGGGCCGGTTCGCCGAGGCCGACCGGTGGCTGGCCCATCCCGTCCCGGCCGGCATGTTCCGCACCCCGCTGGGCGTGCACTACCTGGCCGCCCGGGGCCGGCACCACCTGGCCATGGGCCGGCCGCACGCGGCGACCGCCGACCTGCGCCGCTGCGGGGAGCTGATGCGCGGCTGGGGCATCGACGTGGCCGGGCTGGTGCCGTGGCGGCTGGAGCTGGCCCGGGTGCAGCTCAGCGTCGGCAACAAGACCCACGCCACCCAGCTCCTGCAGGAGCAGCTGCGCGTCGCGCACGGCGTCGACGACCGGACCCGGGGTCGGTCGCTGCGGCTGCTCGCCACCACCGCCGCCCCGGACCACCGGCGCAAGCTGCTCGGCGAGGCGGTCAACCTGCTCCAGGGCTGCGGCGACCGGCTGGAGCTGGTGCGGGCCCTCGGCGACACCGGCCAGAGCCTGCAGCGGGCCGGCGACTCGGCGCGCGCCCGGCTGCTGGTGCGCCGGGCCTACCAGCTGGCCCAGGACTGCGGGGCGTCGGTGCTGGCCCAGCGGCTGATCCGGCGCGACGCGGGCGGCGGGCTGCCGGCGTACCCGGCCGGGGCCGAGGCGCACGAGCCGGACGACGGGCTCAGCGAAGCCGAGCGCCGGGTCGCCGCGCTGGCCGCGCAGGGGCACACCAACCGGCAGATCTCCAGCAAGCTGTTCATCACCGTCAGCACCGTGGAGCAGCACCTCACCCGGGTCTACCGGAAGCTGGACGTCAAGCGGCGCACCGACCTGCCGGCCCGGCTCGTCGCCTACGCGGAGCCGCTGGCCGAGGAGCCGCAGGGCGCGGCGTCCTGACCGACGACGCAGGGGCGGCGCGGTGGGTGACCACCGCGCCGCCCCTTTTCGCGTACGGGAGAAAGGGCTCAGCCGGCGGCGGGCGCGACGGCGCGACGCGACGCCGCCGCCTCGTCGCGGTGGCTCAGCACCAGGTCGGCGGCGGCGGTGACCCCGCCGGCCTGGCGCAGCCGGCGGCTCCACAGCGCCGCCCGGTCCCGGAAGGTCCGCTCGGTCAGCAGCCGGCGCAGCTTCGCCACGATGTCGTCGACGTCGAGGGTGTCGTCGTGCTCGACGGCCAGGGCGACGCCCGCGTCGACGACCCGGACCGCGCCGTCGTGGCAGTCGAACCAGAACGGCAGCACGAGTTGCGGCACGCCGAACCAGGCCGCCTCGTGGATCGCGTTGGCGGCGGCGTGGTTGAAGAAGACCCGCACGTGCGGGTGGGCCAGCACCTCCACCTGCGACGGCAGCCACGACTCGACGCGCAGGTTCGCCGGCAGCTCGGCGGCCGGCGGCAGGTGCCGCTGCCGGTCGGCGGGGAGCTTCCACAGCACGTGGTGGTCGGGGCCGAGCCGGGCGGCGACGTCAACGAGCGCGGCCACCTGGGCGGCGCTCGGGCGCATGATGGTGCCGAACCCGACGTAGACCACCGACTCGTGGGCGTCGAGCCAGCCGCGCAGCTCCGCGCCGTCGGGGCTCGGCACGATCTCGGTGGGCACCATCGAGCCGACCGTGCGCAGCGTCGCCGGCGCGGTGGCGAAGGGATATTCCAACCCGAAGACCGTGTACGCCAGCAGCGCCCGCGCCGCCTGCGCGTACAGCGAGGGCCGCAGCTCCACGTTGGGGATCCCGGCCGCCCTGCGGCGCTGGGCGGCGGCGGTGTTGCGGGCCAGCCGCTGCGGCTCCATCAGGGTCTTCAGCAGCGCCTCGCGGTGGCGGCCGTTGGCGGCCTGCTGGCTCGGGCTCATGTGCAGCGGCAGCCCCGACAGCGGCATCGGGTACGTCGGCGGCAGGCTGTCCTGGAGGAAGTTCGACGGCGGCACCGACACGCTGATCACGAACGGCACGCCCCGGACCGTCATCGCGTCCATCCCGAACGAGGCGAACGAGTCGACCACGGCCAGCGCCGGTGCCACCTCGTCGACCAGGGCCAGGCAGCGCTCGTACAGCTCGTACAGGTAGTCGTAGTCGACGGAGGTGTCGACGTACGTCGCGAAGTTCTCCACCCGGCTGCCGGCGGACATCCGCCGGTGGGTCTCGTCGTCCCAGTGCTCGGGGCGCACCGCCAGGCGGGCCGGCCCCAGCGACAGGAAGGTCAGCTCCCCGCCGCCGGGCAGGCCCTCGACGTCGGCCCGCCGCTCGTCAGTGCAGGCGAAGAACACCCGGCGCGCCCCCCGGCGCCTCAGCTCGCCGGCCAGCGTGAGCAGCGGGTTGAACAGCCCGGAGCTGCCCGAGGTGACGATCAGCAGCGGGCTCTCGTCGGCCGTCGTCGCGCCGGCCGCCTGAGTCGTCATCGCGCCGGCCGCCTCAGTCCATCGCCCGGCGCATGAAGCCGCGGATGCCGATGGCGCTGAACAGCACGAACACCCCGGCCAGCACGATCAGGTCCAGCCACAGCGGCACCGACTGCACCCCGGGCGGGGCGACCAGCGACCGGGTGGCCTCGCTGACATAGGTGAGCGGGTTGAGGGCGCAGATCACCTGGAACCAGGGCAGCTGGTCCAGGGCCCGCAGCGGGAACTGGGTGGCGCCGGTGAACATCAGCGGGGTCATCGTCACCGTGAACATGATCTGGATGCGGTGCGGCGGGACGAGCGTGCCGAACGTCAGGCCCATGGCCGCGCCGACCATCGCCCCGGCGGTGAGCACCCCGAGCACCGGCAGCAGCGTCGACAGCGGCCACGTGACGCCGAGCATCAGCATGCCGATGGGGATCAGCACCACCCCGGCGATGACGCCCCGGATCGCCCCGAAGACGATCTTCTCGAACGCGACCAGCGGGATCGCCATCGGCGACAGCAGCCGGTCCTCGATCTCCCGGGTGAAGGAGAAGTCCATCACCATCGGCAGGGCGGTGTTCTCCAGGCCGATGAGGAACGCGTTGAGCGCGATGACACCCGGCAGCAGCACGTTGGCGAAGTCGTTGCTGGCGTAGCCGAGGCTGGTCAGGACCTTGCCGAAGATCAGCAGCATGAACAGCGGCTGGAGGAACACCTGGGCGAAGAACGCGCCCAGCTCCCGGCTGGTGACGAACATGTCGCGCCAGAGCACCGCCCGGAAGGTGGCGAGCTGGTCCAGCCCGCGCACCGGCGCGGCCGGCGCCACGGCGGTCGACGGGGTGGCGGGTGCGGTGACGCTCACCGAAGTTCCCTTCCGGTCAGGTGGATGAAGACGTCTTCGAGGCTCGGCTGGCCGATGCTGAGGTCGCGGACCTCGCAGCGCAGGTCGGTGAGGATCTTCAGCGCCATCGGCACGGCGTTGGCCGGCGCGGTGCCGGTGTAGAGGCGGAACGACAGCGTCGCGTCCGGGTCGGCGGGGGCGTCCGGCACCGGCATCGGCGGCATCCCGGGGAACATCGGCATCCCGCCGGGCGGGCCGCCGGCACGCAGCCGCTCGACGCGCTCCACGTCGGCGACGTTGCCCAGCGCCGCCTGCACGTCCTCGGCGGGGGCACCGGCGGCCACCACCAGGGTCAGCGTGCTGCTGCCCGGCAGGGTGCGGGTCAGCGCCGCCGGGGTGTCCAGGGTGAGCAGCTTGCCGTGGTCGACGATGCCGACCCGGTCGCAGAGCTTCTCCGCCTCGTCCATGTCGTGGGTGGTCACCACGACGGTCACGCCGGCCTGCTTCAGCTCGGCGATCCGGTCGTGCACGAACAGCCGCGACTGCGGGTCGAGGCCGCCGGACGGCTCGTCGAGGAAGAGCACCTTCGGCGCGTGCATCAGCGCCCGCGCGATCATCGTGCGCTGGGCCAGGCCGCCGGAGAGGAAGTCCGTGCGGGCGTTCGCGAAGTCCTTCAGGCCCATCTGCTCCAGCAGCTCGTCGGCCCGCTTCGTGCGCACCGACCGGGACACCCGGTGGTACGCCGAGTGGAACAGCAGGTTCTGCCGGACGGTCAGCGCCCGGTCCAGGTTGACCCGCTGCGGCACCACCGCCAGCAGTTGCCGGGCCGCGGCCGGCGAGCGGACGACGTCCGCCCCGCACACGACCGCCCGCCCCGAGGTGGCCCGCACCCGGGTCGTCAGCACCCCGATCGTCGTGGTCTTGCCCGCGCCGTTCGGCCCGAGCAGACCGAAGACCTCACCGGCGGCGACGGAGAAGCTCAGCCCGTCCACCGCCGGCGGCATGTTGGGCTGGTAGCGCTTGACCAGCTCCTCGACCACCACTGCCTCGTCCACGTCGCCATGCTCCCGTCCTGGTCCCTGCTGGGACAGATGTCAATCGCTTCGTTAGGGGGTGCTAGGGGCAGGCCAGGGGCGCTGTCACAGGCCCCGGGCGGCCAGCCACCGCTGCACGGTGGCGGCCAGGTCGGGGCCCCGCTCGCCGACCATGGTGAAGTGGTCGCCGTCGGCGTCCACCGCCTCGTGCGGGTACGGCCACCGCGACCGCCACCCGTCGGGTTCGCCGTGCCACTGCCCCAGCGGCCGGGTGGCCCGCACCAGCAGCGTCGCCGACTCCAGCGGGGCGGGCTGCCAGGTGAGGAACAGCGGCAGGTAGCCGGCCCAGGCGGTGGTGCGGTAGTCGTCCATCGGCGTGTACGCGCTGTCCCGCTCGACCATCCCGTCGAGCAGTTGCCCCGTCCAGCCGCCGAGCACCTCGCTGTCGGCCGGGTAGGTGTCCATCAGCACCACCGCGGCGGGCGGCCGGCCCTGCCGTTCCAGCTCCCGGGCGAGCACGTTGGCGACCATCGCGCCGCCGGAGTGTCCGGCGAGGACGAACGGGCCGCCGCCGACCGTCCGCAGCACCGTGTCGGCGTGCACCCGCAGCAGCGCGTCCAGGTCGGCGGGGAGTTCCTCGCCGACGGCGAAGCCGGGGTTGGGCAGCGCCCACACGTCGCGGTGGCCCCGGAAGCCGGCGGCGACGCGGGCGTACTCGTGCGGGCCGGAGAGCAGCGACATGGTGCAGCAGAACACGATCGGGGCCGCGCCGGTGCCGCCCTCGGCGAGCCGCAGGATCGCCGCCGGGCGGCTGAGCTGGCCGGGCTCGGTGAAGCTGGGGCGGAACTGGGCGAGCTTGACCAGCAGCTCGGCGTATCCGGCGGCGTCCTCGCGGGCCTTGGGCTCGCGGAACAGCCCGCCGAGGATGCCGCCGGCCCCCTCCGGCGTGCCGTCGCCGGCCGCCGCGTCGCCGGCCGCGCCGAGCAGCTGGCCGAGCAGGTGCCGGGCCAGCGCCGTCGGGGTGGGGTGGTCGAACAGCAGGGTGGCCGACAGGTCCGCCCCGGTCTCCTGGCGCAGCGCGTCGCGCAGCTCCAGCGCGGTCAGCGAGTCGAAGCCCAGCTCCAGGAAGTCCCGGTCGGCCTCGATCGCCCCGGGCGAGGCGTGCCCGAGCACGGTCGCCACCTGCGCCCGGACCAGGTCGAGCAGGATCCGGTGCCGGTCGCCGACCGCGCTGGCGACGAGCCGGTCCCGCAGCAGCCGCGCGGGGTCGACCACCGGCTCGTCGGCCGGCGCCTCCTCGGCGGCGTCGGACTCCGGTCGGGTCGCGAGGTGCAGCGCCGGCGGCTCCGGCCAGTACCGCTCGTGGTGGAACGCGTAGGTGGGCAGGTCCACCCGGACGGCGTCGGTGCCGGCGAAGGGCGCGGCCCAGTCGACGCCCGCCCCGCGCAGGTCGACGGCGGCGAGCGCGGCGAGCAGGGTGGCCGCCTCCGGCTGGTCCCGGCGGCCGATGGGCGCGAACGCCGCCGCGTCGGCGTCCGGCAGGCACTCCCGGCCCAGGGCGGTGAGCGCGCCGTCGGGGCCCAGCTCCAGGAAGGCGCCGACCCCGGCGGCGGCGAGGGTGGTCATTCCGGCGTGGAAGCGGACGGTGTCCCGGACGTGGTCGACCCAGTAGCCGGGGTCGGTGGAGTCGGCGGCGCTCAGCGGGGCCCCGGTGCGGTCGGAGACCAGCGGCACGGCCGGCGGATGCCAGGTGACCTTCTCGGCGACCACCCGGAAGTCGGCCAGCATCGCGTCCATCCGGGCGGAGTGGAAGGCGTGGCTGACCCGCAGCGGGCGGGTCCGGTGGCCCTGCGCGGCGAGCCGTTCGCCGGCCGCCGCCACCGCGTCGGCGTCTCCGGAGAGCACCACCGACGCGGGGCCGTTCACGGCGGCCAGGGCGACCCGGCCGTCGAGCAGCGGGGCCACCTCGGCCTCGGACGCCCGCACCGCCAGCATCGCCCCGCCGTCGGGCAGGGCCTGCATGAGCCGGCCCCGGGCGGCCACCAGCGCGGCGGCGTCGGCCAGCGACAGCACCCCGGCGACGTGCGCGGCGGCCAGCCCGCCGACGGAGTGCCCGAGGAGCTGCTGCGGGCGCAGCCCGAAGGCGGTGACCAGCCGGTACGCGGCCACCTCGTACGCGAACAGCGCCGGCTGGGTGAACTCGGTGCGGTCCAGCAGGGCCGCCTCGGGGGTGCCGGGCGCGGCGAAGACGACCTCGCGCAGCGGGCGGGGCAGGTGCCGGTCGAGTTCGGCGGCCACCTCGTCGAACGCGGCGGCGAAGACGGGGAACCGGCGGTGCAGCTGCGCGCCCATGCCGGGGCGCTGCGCGCCCTGCCCGGTGAACAGGAAGGCGAGCTTGCCGGCGGGGCGGGCCACGCCGCGTACGACGTGGGGAGCCGGCCGGTCCTCGGCGACCGCGCGCAGGCCGGCGCGCAGCGCGTCGGCGTCGTCGCCGGTGACGGCGGCCCGGTGCGGCAGGGCGGCCCGGGTGGTGACCAGCGAGTACGCCACGTCGGCCGGGGCCAGGTCGGGGTGGGCGGCCAGGTGGTCAAGCAGGCGGCGGGCCTGCCCGGCGAGGGCCGGGGCGGAGCGGGCGGAGACGATCCACGGCACCGGGGGGGCGGGCGTCCCGGCCGGCCGGGTGGGCTGGGCGTCGGCGGGGTCGGCCTGCTCGACGATGGTGTGCGCGTTGGTGCCGCTGACGCCGAACGCGGACACCCCGGCGCGGCGCGGGCGGCCGGTGTCCGGCCACGGGGTGGTCTCGGTCAGCAGGGTCACCGCCCCGGCGGACCAGTCGACGTGCGGGGTGGGCTCGTCGACGTGCAGGGTGGGCGGCAGCACCCCGTGCCGCATCGCGAGCACCATCTTGATCACCCCGGCGACGCCGGCGGCGGCCTGGGTGTGGCCGATGTTGGACTTCACCGAGCCGAGCAGCAGCGGCGCGGCGTCGCCCCGGCCCTGCCCGTACGTGGCGAGCAGCGCCTGCGCCTCGATCGGGTCGCCGAGGGTGGTGCCGGTGCCGTGCGCCTCGACGACGTCGACGTCGGCGGCGGTGAGCCCGGCGTTGGCGAGGGCCTGCCGGATGACCCGGCGCTGGGACGGGCCGTTGGGGGCGGTGAGCCCGCTGCTGGCCCCGTCCTGGTTGACGGCGCTGCCCCGGATCACGGCGAGGACTCGGTGGCCGTTGCGGCGGGCGTCGGAGAGCCGCTCGACGAGCAGCATGCCGACGCCCTCGGACCAGCCGGTGCCGTCGGCGGCGGCGGCGAACGACTTGCACCGCCCGTCGGTGGACAGGCCGCGCTGGCGGGAGAACTCGACGAAGACCGTCGGGGTGGCCATCACCGACACCCCGCCGGCCAGGGCGAGGGTGCACTCGCCGAGCCGCAGCGCCTGGCAGGCCAGGTGCAGCGCCACCAGCGACGACGAGCAGGCCGTGTCGACGGTGACGGCCGGGCCCTCCAGGCCGAGGGCGTAGGAGATGCGGCCGCTGGCCACGGCGGCGGCGCTGCCGGTGCCGAGGTAGCCCTCGACGCCGCCGCCGACCCCGGACAGCAGGGCCGCGTAGTCGCCCTGGCTGCTGGTGGCCGCGTACACGCCGGTGGGCGCGCCGCGCAGCGTCGTCGGGTCGATCCCGGCCCGCTCGAACGCCTCCCACGCGGCCTCCAGCAGCAGCCGCTGCTGCGGGTCCATGGCGAGGGCCTCGCGGGGGCTGATGCCGAAGAACGCGGCGTCGAAGTCCCCGGCGTCGTAGAGGAACCCGCCGTCGCGCACGTACGAGGTGCCCCGGCTGGCCGGGTCGGCGTCGTAGAGCGCGTCCATGTTCCAGCCCCGGTCGCCGGGGAACGGGGCCATGGCGTCGCCGCCGGCGGCGACGAGGTCCCACAGCCGCTCCGGCGAGTCGACCCCGCCGGGGAACCGGCAGCTCATCCCGATGATCGCCACCGGTTCGCCGAGCGTGGCGGCGAGCTGCTGGTTCTGCTGACGCAGCTTCTGGTTGTCGAGCAGGGACGCGCGCAGCGCGCTGACGACCTCGTCCAGCGAGACGCTCATTCGGGGCTCCTTGGGGCGGGCCGGGTCACGAGTCGGTGCCTTCCAGGGCCATCCGGACCAGGCCGGCGACGTCGAGTTCGCGGATCTGGGCCTCGGGGGCTGCCGGGACGGTCGGCGTGGCCGGGCCGGTGACCGTGTGCGCGAGCTGGAGAAGCTGGTCGAGCAGTCCGGCCTGGCGCAGCTGGTCCAGCGGGATCGCGGCGAGGACCCGCCGCACCTGCTCCTCGTCGCCGGAGCCGCCCGCAGCGGAGCCACCCGGCCCGTCGGCGTCCGGCCCGGCCTCGGCACCGAACAGCTCCTCGTGCAGGTGGTCGGCGAGGCCCGCCGGGGTCGGGTAGTCGAACACGACCGTGGTGGGCAGGTCGTGACCGGTCGCGGCGGTGAGCAGGTTGCGCAGCTCCACGGCGGTCAGCGAGTCGAAGCCGAGGTCGAGGAAGCCCCGGTCGGTCTCGATCGCGTCGGCGGAGGAGTGGCCGAGGACCTTCGCCGCGTCGACCCGCACCATCTCCAGCAGCGCGGCCCGCCGCTCCTGGCCGGTCAACGACCGCAGCCCGGCGAGCAGGTCCCGGCCGGCGGGCGCCGCCGGGTCCGGCGCGGCGGCCGGGGCGGCGGTCAGCGCGTGCACGGCCGGCAGGTCGGCCAGCAGCGGGCTGGGCCGCAGCGCGGTGAACAGCGGGTGGAAGGTGGCCCAGTCGACGTCGGCGACGGTGACGCAGGTGTCCCCGGCGGCGAGGGCGTGCCGCAGCCCGGCCAGCGCCACGCCCGGCGGCATGACCCGCAGGCCGCGGCGGCGCAGCTGCTCCGGCGCGCCGTCGGAGAACATGCCCGACTCGGTCCACGGCCCCCACGCCACGGACGTGGCGGGCAGGCCCCGGCCGCGGCGGGCCTCGGCGAGCGCGTCGAGGTGGGCGTTGCCGGCGGCGTACGCGCCCTGCCCGCCGCTGCCCCACACCGCCGCGATCGACGAGAACAGCACGAACGCGTCCAGCTCGACGCCGTCGAGCAGCTCGTCGAGCAGCTCCGCGCCGACGAGCTTCGGGGCGATGACGTACGCGAGGTCTTCCAGCGTCGTGTCGGTCAGCGGCACCACCTCGCTGACCCCGGCGGCGTGCACCACGGCGCGCAGCGGCGGCCCGTCGCGGCGCAGGTCGGCGATCAGGTCGGTCATGCCGGCCCGGTCGGCGGCGTCGCACCGGGCGACCCGGCAGTCGACGCCGAGGGCGGTCAGCTCGGCCAGCAGCTCCGTCGCGCCGGGGGTGTCGGTGCCGCGGCGGCTGGTCAGCACCACCCGCTGCGCGCCGGCGGCGGCCACCCAGCGGGCCACGTGCCCGCCGAGCGCGCCGGTGCCGCCGGTGATCAGCACGGTGCCCCGGGGCTGCCACGGCTCCGGTTCCCCGGTGGTGACGGCCGGGGCGAGGCGGCGTACCAGCACGTCGGACTCGCGGACGGCGAGCTGGTCCTCGGCGACGCCGCCGGTGAGCACGTTGCCGAGCCGCATCGCGGCCCAGCTGTCGATCGTGGCGGGCAGGTCGACCAGCCCGCCCCAGCGGGCCGGCTGCTCCAGCGCCGCCACCCGGCCCAGCCCCCACAGCGTCGCCTGCCGGGGGTTGGCCGGCGCGTCGCCGGCGCCGGTGCCGACGGCACCCTGGGTGACGCACCACAGCCGGGCCGCCGCGTCGCGGTCGGCGAGTTCCTGGAGCAGTTGGACGGTCGCGGCGAGGCCGCGCGGCAGCGCCGGGTGCTCGGCGTGGCCGGCGTCGTCCAGGCCGAGGAAGGACAGCACCGACAGGGTCCCCTCGGCGGCGTCGAGGGCCTCGCCGAGCACGTCGGCGAGTTGCCCACCCAGCTCGTCGGGGTCGGCGGTGAGGTCGACGCCGACGGTGGTCACGTCGGTGCCGAGGGTCCAGGTGCAGGAGTCGAGGACGGGGTCGTCGACCCGGTCGGCGGGCAGCAGCACCAGCCAGTGGCCGGGCTCCTGCGGCTCCGGGGTGGCGGCGAGGGGCTCCCAGACCGCCCGGTAGCGGGAGGCGTCCACGAGGGACCGTTCCCGGCGGCGCCGCCGCCACGCCGACAGGGCCGGCAGCACCGCGCCGAACGGCTGGTCGCGGTCGACGTCCAGCTCGCGGGCCAGGGAGTCGAGGTCCTCGGCGTCCACGGCCGCCCAGAACCGCCGCTCGACCTCCGTGTCGTCGGCGTCCTCAGCGGCGGGGACGGCGGT
Source organism: Micromonospora sp. PTRAS2 (assembly GCF_054052245.1). Classification (NCBI taxonomy): domain Bacteria; kingdom Bacillati; phylum Actinomycetota; class Actinomycetes; order Micromonosporales; family Micromonosporaceae; genus Micromonospora; species Micromonospora sp. PTRAS2. The sequence goes on along the minus strand of NZ_JBSWBU010000005.1, from coordinate 117,121 downwards.
GGCCCACGGCGGCGGCTCCGGCCAGTACCGCTGCCGGTCGAACACGTACGTGGGCAGGTCGACGCGTTGCGCGCCGGTTTCGGCGTACAGGGTGGGCCAGTCGGGGCTGACGCCGTGGGTGTGCAGGGCGGCGACGGCCCGCAGCAGGGCCGCCGGCTCGGGGCGGTCCCGGCGCAGGGTCGGCGCGACCAGCGGGGCCCGCCCGCCGGCCGGGGCGCCCTCGGCGAGGACGGCCTGGGTGAGCGCGGTGAGCACCCCGTCGGGGCCGATCTCGACGTACGCGGTGGTGCCCTGCTCGCGCAGGGCCGCGACGGCGTCGGCGAAGCGTACGGCGTCGCGGGCGTGCCGCGCCCAGTATGCCGGGTCGGCCAGCTCGTCCGCGCCGACGGGCGCGCCGGTGACCGTGGAGACCATCGGCACGGTCGGTACCTGCCAGTCCAGCCGCCCGGCGACGGCGGCGAGGTCGGCGAGCACCGGGTCCATCAGCGGGCTGTGGAAGGCGTGGCTGACGGTGAGCCGCCGCACGCGGACGCCCCGGGCGGCCCACTCGGCGGCCAGTTCCTCGACGGCGTCGCCGGCCCCGGAGAGCACCACGGCGGCGGGGCCGTTGACGGCGGCGACGGAGACCCGGTCGGCGCGGTCGCCGAGCGAGGCGAGCACGTCGGCCTCGGCCGCGGCGACGGCGAGCATCGCCCCGCCGTCGGGCAGGGCCTGCATGAGCCGGCCCCGGGCGGCCACCAGCGCGGCGGCGTCGGCCAGCGACAGCATCCCGGCGGCGTGGGCGGCGGCGAACTCGCCGATGGAATGCCCGGCGACCGCGTCGGGCCGCAGCCCCCACGCGTCGAGGAGCCGGAACAGCGCCACCTCGACGGCGAACAGCGCGGGCTGGGTGTATTCGGTGCGGTCGAGCAGCGCCGCGTCGGCGGTGCCGGGCTCGGCGAACAGCACCGGCCGCAGCGGCCCGGGCAGGTGCGGGTCGCAGGCGGCGCAGACCTCGTCGAGGGCGGCGGCGAAGACGGGGAACGCCTCGGCCAGCTCGCGGCCCATCCCGGCCCGCTGCGCGCCCTGCCCGGAGAACAGGTACGCCACCTTCGGGCGGGGCGCGACGGCCCCGGTGACCAGCAGCGGCGAGTCGTCGCCGGTGGCGAGGGCGCGCAGCCCGGTGCGCAGGGCGATCCGGTCGGCGGCCAGGACGACGGCCCGGTGGTCCAGGTCGGCCCGGGACACCGCCGACGACCAGCCGACGTCGACCATCGGCGGGGCCTCCGGCCCGGTGAGCTGGTCGGCCCACGGCCCGGCCTGGGCTGCGAGGGCCGCCGGGGTACGCGCCGACAGCAGCACCGGCACCACCGGCAGCCGGCCCGGGTCGCCGGCCGGCGTGACCGGGGCGGGCTCGTCGGGGGCCTGCTCCAGGATGGTGTGCGCGTTGGTGCCGCTGATGCCGAAGGAGGAGACGGCGGCCCGGCGCGGGTGGCCGGTGACCGGCCAGGGCCGGCCCTCGGTGAGCAGCTCGACCGCGCCGACGCTCCAGTCCACCTGGTCGGTGGGCTCGTCGACGTGCAGGGTCGCCGGCAGGAAGCCGTAGCGCAGCGCGAGGACCATCTTGATGATGCCGGCGACCCCGGCGGCGGCCTGGGTGTGGCCGATGTTCGACTTGATCGAGCCGAGCCACAGCGGCTGGTCGGCGGGGCGTTCCCGCCCGTACGTGGCGAGCAGCGCCTGCGCCTCGATCGGGTCGCCCAGCTTCGTGCCGGTGCCGTGCGCCTCGACGGCGTCCACGTCCGCCGGGGTGAGGCGGGCGTTGGCGAGGGCCTGCCGGATGACCCGCTGCTGCGACGGCCCGTTCGGGGCGGTCAGCCCGTTGGACGCGCCGTCCTGGTTGACGGCGGAGCCCCGGATCACCGCGAGCACGGGGTGGCCGTTGCGGCGGGCGTCGGACAGCCGCTCCACCAGCAGCACGCCCAGCCCCTCGCCCCAGCTCGTGCCGTCGGCGGCCGACGCGAACGCCTTGACCCGGCTGTCCGGGGCCAGCCCCCGCTGCCGGCTGAAGCCGACGAACACGCCGGGGGTGGACATGACGGTGACGCCGCCGACGAGGGCCATGGAGCACTCCGCCTGGCGCAGCGCCTGGCAGGCCCAGTGCAGGGCGACCAGCGACGACGAGCAGGCCGTGTCGACCGACACGGCGGGCCCCTCCAACCCGAGGGTGTACGACACCCGGCCGGAGAGCACGCTGCCGGCGTTGCCGGTCATCAGGTGCCCCTCGGCGCCCTCGGCGCTGAACATGAGGTTGCGGTAGTCCTGGTAGTTGGTGCCGACGAACACGCCGGTGGGGGTGCCCCGCAGGGCCTGCGGGTCGATGCCGGCCCGCTCGATGGCCTCCCAGGACGCCTCCAGCAGCAGCCGCTGCTGCGGGTCCATGGCGAGGGCCTCGCGGGGGCTGATGCCGAAGAAGACGGGGTCGAAGTCGGCGACGCCGGTGACGAAGCCGCCCTCCCGGGCGTAGCTGGTGCCCTCGTTCTCCGGGTCGGAGTCGAACAGCCGGTCGAGGTCCCAGCCCCGGTCGGTGGGGAACTCGCCGATCGCGTCGCCGCCGGCGGCGAGGAGCTGCCATAGCTGCTCCGGGTTGTCCGCGCCGCCGGGCAGCCGGCAGCTCATCGCGACGATCGCGATGGGCTCGTCGTCCACGGGCGCGGCGGCCGGCGCGGGGGTCGCCGGCTCGGGGTCGACGCCGGTGAGCAGCTCCGCCAGGTGCGCGGCGAGCGCCGTCGGGTTCGGGTAGTCGAAGGCGAGCGTGGCGGGCAGCCGCAGGTCGGTGGCGGTGGCCAGGAAGTTGCGCATGTCCACGGCGGTCAGCGAGTCCAGCCCCAGGTCCCGGAACGGGCGGGTGGCCGGCACGTCGTCGGCCGAGCCGTAGCCCAGCGCGGTCGCCGCGCACTGGCGGACCAGCTCCAGCAGCGCCTCGGCGCGGTCGGCCCGGGACAGCCCGGCGAGCCGGCGGGCGAGCGCACCCGACGGCGCGTCCGCCTCCTCCTCGGCGTCCGGCGCGGCTGCCGGCCGGGCCGCCTCGACCACCTCGGGCAGGTCGCCGATCAGGGGGCTGGGCCGGACCAGGGTGAACGCGGGCGCGAACCGGGCCCAGTCGATGTCGGCGATCAGCGTCGTCGTCTCGCCCCGGCGCAGCGCGCGGGCGAGGGCCTCGACGGCCAGGTCGGGGTCCATGCCGACCATGCCGCCCCGGCGCAGCCGCTGCTGGGCGCGCTCGTTGTCGGCGGGCAGGCCGGCCCCGCTCCACGCCCCCCACGCCACGGACAGGGCGGGCCGGCCCTGCGCGCGTCGCCGCTCGGCGAGGGCGTCGAGGTAGGCGTTCGCCGCCCCGTACGCGCCCTGGCCGGCGTTGCCGGTGGTGCCGGCGACGGAGGAGAACAGCACGAACGCGTCGAGGTCGAGGTCGCGGGTCAGCTCGTCGAGGTGGTCGGCGGCGACGCACTTGGGCGCGGCGACGGTGTGCAGGCGCAGCGGGGTGGCCGTGTCGACGATGCCGTCGTCGAGGACGGCGGCGGTGTGCAGCACGGCGCTCAGCGGCGCGTCGGCCGGCGCGGCGGCGAGCAGGGTGGCGAGCTGGGCGCGGTCGGTGACGTCGCAGGCGGCGACGGTGACCCGTACGCCCAGGTCGGTCAGCTCGGCCTCCAGCTCGGCCGCGCCCGGGGCGTCGGGGCCGCGCCGGCTGGCCAGCAGCAGGTGCGCCGCGCCGTGGCGGGCGGCCCAGCGGGCGAGGTGCCCACCGAGGCCACCGGTGCCGCCGGTGATCAGCACGGTGCCGCGCATCCGCCAGCCGCCGTCGGTCGACTCGTCGGTGGCGTGCGGGGTCGGGTCGTCGGAGACTGCCGCGTCCGGGCCGCCGGCCGCCTCGGACGAGGCCGGGTCGCCGGGGGTGGTCGGCTCGGGGTCGGTGATCCGGGTGAGCCGGCGGGCGTACACCCCGGAGTCGCGGACGGCGAGCTGGTCCTCGCCGCCGGTGTCGCCGAGCGCCGCGCAGAGCAGGGCACCGGCGTGCGCGTCGAGGCTGTCGGGCAGGTCGATCAGGCCGCCCCAGCGGCCGGGGTGTTCCAGGGCGACGGCGCGGCCGAGGCCCCAGACGGCGGCGGCCGTGGGGTGCGGCGGCTGGTCGTCGGCGGCGACGGCGACGGCCCCCCGGGTCGCGCACCACAGCGGGGCCTCGACGCCGAGCGTCCCGAGCGCCTGGACCAGCGCCACCGTCCCGGTGACGCCGAGGGTGGTGGCCGGGTGGTCGGGGTGCGCCCGCCCGTCGAGGCCGAGCAGGGACAGCACGGCCGCCGGACCGTCCGCCGGCAGCGCGGCGCGCAGCCCGTCGGCGAGGGTCGCGGCGTCTGCGGTGGCGTCCACCTCGACGGGTACGACGTCCGCGCCGAAGTTGCCGAGCGCGCCGAGCACCCCGGCGACCAGCGGGTCGTCGGCCGTGCCGGCGGGCAACGGGACCAGCCACGTCCCGGCGAGCCAGGTCAGCGGCAGGTCGGGCAGGGCGGGCCAGGTGATCCGGTACCGCCACCGGTCGATGTCGGGCGTGTCGTCGCCCTGGCTGAGGAACAGCGGCGGGGCGGGCCAGTAGCGGTGGTGGTCGAACGCGTACGTGGGCAGCGGCACCACCTCGGCCTCGCCGAGCACCTTCGTCAGGTCGACGGGCAGGCCGATCGCGTGCGCGGTGGCCAGATTGGTCAGCAGCCGCGTCGGGTCGTCGTCGCCCCGCCGCAGGCTGCCCAGGGTGTAACCGGTGACCCCGGCGTCGTCGAGGATCGCCGTCACCGGCATCGTCAGCACCGGATGCGGGGAGATCTCCACGAACGTGGTGTGCCCGGCCGCGACGGCGACCCGCACGGCGGCGTCGAACTGGACGGTCTGCCGCAGGTTGTCATACCAGTAGTCCGCCGTCATGGTGGCGGGGTCGACCCAGTCGCCGGTCAGCGTCGACACGAGCCGGACCCGACCCGACTGCGGGGTCACGTCGGCCAGGTCGGCACGCAGCCGCTCTGCCACGTCCTGCACGGCGGCGGAGTGCGACGCGTAGTCCACCGGGATCAGCCGCGCGCGGATCCCGTCGGCCTGGCAGGCGTCCACCAGGCCCGCGACGGGCTGCGGCGGCCCGGACACGACCACCGTGGCGGGACCGTTCACGGCGGCCACACCCACACCCGGGAACGCGGCGAGACGCTCGGTGACCGCATCGGCGGACAGGTCCACCGACGCCATCGCACCCGTCCCCCGCAACACCGCTAGCGCCCGCGACCGCAGGGCAACCGTCTTCGCCGCGTCGTCCAGGGACAGAATCCCCGCCACGCAGGCGGCGCCGATCTCACCCTGCGAGTGACCCACCACCGCCTGCGGGGACACGCCCGCGTGCTCCCACACCGCCGCCAAGGCAATGCCCACCGCCCACAGGACCGGCTGCACGACCTCGACCCGCTCCAGCCACGACTCGTCGTCCCCCGTCAGCACGGACACGAGATCCACGTCGAGATACGGGGCGAGAGCCCGCTGACACTCGGCCAGCTTCGCGTCGAACACCGGCGTACGACCGACCAGACCGGCCGCCATCCGCGCCGACTGCGCACCCTGACCCGGGAACACGAACACCGGACCCGCGCCGGGGGACGCGGCCACACCGGACACCACGGTGCCCGCCGGCACGCCGGCTGACAGGGCGTCCAGTCCGGACAGCAGCTCCTCCAGGCTCGACCCGACGACCGACGCCCGCTGGTCGAACGTCGACCGCGTCGTCGCCAGGGACCAGCCGACCGCCGCCGGGGCGAGGTCGCCGTGCTCCCGCACGTGGGCGGCCAGCCGGGCGGCCTGACCGGCGAGCGCCGCCTTCGACCGAGCCGACACCGGCCACACCGTCACGTCGGCGTCGACCAGCCCCGGCGCGGGGGCCCCGGCCGGAGCGTCGGCGGGCTCGCCGGGCTGTTCGAGGATGACGTGGGCGTTGGTGCCGGAGATGCCGAACGACGACACCGCCGACCGCCGCGCACGACCCGTCTGCGGCCACGGCGTCGCCTCGGTCGCCAGCTCCACCGCGCCCGCAGACCAGTCGATGTGCGGCGACGGGGCGTCCACGTGCAGCGTCGCCGGGACGACGCCGTGCCGCATCGCGAGGACCATCTTGATCACGCCGGCCACGCCGGCCGCCGCCTGGGCGTGCCCGATGTTGGACTTGACCGAGCCGAGCAGCAGCGGCGCGGCGTCGCCCCGGTCCTGCCCGTACGTGGCCAGCAGCGCCTGCGCCTCGATCGGGTCACCCAGGGTGGTGCCCGTGCCGTGGGCCTCCACCACGTCCACGTCGGCGGTGGACAGGCGGGCCGAGGCGAGGGCCTGGCTGATCACCCGCTGCTGCGCCGGCCCGTTCGGGGCGGTGAGCCCGTTGGACGCGCCGTCCTGGTTGACGGCGGAGCCGCGTACGACGGCGAGGACCTGGTGGCCGTGACGCCGCGCGTCCGACAGCCGCTCGACCAGCAGCCAGCCGACGCCCTCGGAGAACCCGGCGCCGTCGGCGGCGGCGGCGAACGACTTGCACCGCCCGTCCGGGGAGAGGGCGCGTTGCCGGCTGGACCCGATGTAGAGGCCGGGGGTGGCCATGACGGTCACGCCGCCGGCCAGGGCCAGGTCGCACTCCCCCGCCCGCAGCGCCTGCACGGCGAGGTGCAGCGCGACCAGCGACGACGAGCAGGCCGTGTCGATGGAGACGGCCGGCCCTTCGAGGCCGAGGGTGTACGACACCCGGCCGGACGCGACGGCCGCCGCGCCGCCGGTCATCGAGTGGCCCTCGTCGCCGTCGGGCGACATCATCAGCAGGGTCCCGTAGTCCTGCCCGTTGGTGCCGACGAACACGCCGGTGCGGCTGCCGCGCAGCGAGGCGGGGTCGATGCCGGCGGCCTCGACGGCCTCCCAGGACGTCTCCAGCAGCAGCCGCTGCTGCGGGTCCATGGTCAGCGCCTCGCGGGGCGAGATGCCGAAGAACGCGGAGTCGAAGTCTCCGGCCCCGTCGATGAACCCGCCCTCGCGGGCGTACGAGGTGCCGGGGTGGTCGGGGTCGGGGTGGTAGAGCCGTTCGACGTCCCAGCCCCGGTCGGCGGGGAACGGGGCGACGGCGTCCCGGCCCTGGCTCAGCAGCTCCCACAGGTCGTCGGGGTTGCGCACCCCGCCGGGCAGGCGGCAGCTCATCGCCACGATCGCGACCGGCTCCAGTTCCTGGGACTGCGCCTCACTGAGCCGGCGGCGGGTGTCGTGGAGATCCGCCATGACCCGCTTGAGGTAGTCGCGGAGCTTGTCTTCATTGGCCATCGGGGTGCCGCTTCCTCGCAAGGGACGGGGGTGAGCCGGGGCGGGTCAGGAGATGCCGAGGTCCTTGTCCACCATCGCGAACAGTTCGTCGTCGGTGGCGTCGTCGAGGTGCCGGCCGATGTCGGCTCCGCCGCCGGCCTGCCCGAGGCGGGAGAGCATCGCCTGGAGGCGTACGGTGGCCCGCACCCGGGCGGCCTCGTCGCGCGCCACGACGTCGAGGCTGTCGGCGATCCGGTCGAGGTCGTCGAGGAGGACCGTCGGGGTGACCACGTCGTCGTGGGCGACCTCGGCGAAGAGGTACTCCGCCAGCGTCGTCGGCGTCGGGTAGTCGAAGACGAGGGTGACGGGCAGGGCGACGCCGGTGGCGGAGCCGAGCCGGTTGCGCAGCTCGACGGCGGTGACGGAGTCGAAGCCCAGCTCGCGGAACGCCCGGTGCTCGTCGACCGACTCGGCGGACGGGTAGTTGAGCACGGCGGCGACCTGGCCGCGGACGAGGCCGAGGAGCACGGCGAGCCGGTCGGCGGCGGGCAGCCCGGCGAGCCGCTCCTGGAGCGAGTCGGGGCCGTCGCCGGTCTCCACGGTGGCGATCCGCTCGGTCGCCTGGAGCCGCCGCACGTCCGGCAGGTCGCTGATCAGCGGGCCGGGCCGGGTGGCGGTGAAGGCGACGGAGAACCGCTCCCAGGCGATGTCGGCGATGGTGAGGAACGCCTCGCCGTGGTCGACGGCCTGGTGCAGGGCGGCGATGGCCGCGTCGGGGGCCATTTCGGGTACGCCGTGGCGGTGCAGCAGCTCGCCGAGCGGCCCGTCGGCCATGCCGCCGCCGGCCCACGCGCCCCAGGCGATGGAGGTGGCGGGCAGGCCGAGGCCCCGCCGGTGCTGGGCGAGGGCGTCGAGGAACGCGTTGCTGGGCGCGTAGTTGCCGACGCCGGAGCTGGCGACGCTGCCGGCGAAGGAGGAGAACATGACGAACGCGGACAGGTCCAGGTCGAGGGTCAGCTCGTGCAGGTGGTACGCGACGTCGACCTTGGCCTGGAGGACCCGTTCGATCTGGTCCAGCCGGATGTCGTTGATCATGGCGTCGTCGAGGACGGCGGAGGCGTGCACGACCGTGGTGAGGGGATACTCGGCCGGGATCGACTCGATCAGCGCGGCGAGGGCGTCGCGGTCGGCGGCGTCGCACTCGACGACGCTGGCCTGCGCGCCCAGCGCGGTGAGGTCGTCGACGAGCTGCTGCGCGCCCGGCGCGCTCATGCCCCGGCGGCTGGCGACGACGATGTTCTGCACGCCGCTGCGGGCCAGCCAGCGGGCGGCATGCCCGCCGAGGGCACCGGTGCCGCCGGTGACGAGCGCCGTGCCGTAGGGCTCCCACGGGGTGGCGGGCTGGCTGTCGCCGAGCGGCACGCGGGTGAGCCGGCGGGCGAGGAGGCCGCCGGGGCGTACCGCGATCTGGTCCTCGTCTCCGGCGGCGGTGAGGGCCGCGACCAGCAGGCCGGCGCAGCGCTCGTCGACGGCCTCGGGCAGGTCGACGAGGCCGCCCCAGCGCTGCGGGTGTTCCAGGGCGGCGACCCGGCCGAAGCCCCAGACGAGGGCCTGCGTCGGGGAGCGCAGCAGGTCGGCGCGGCCGACGGAGGCGGCGCCGGAGGTGACGGCCCACATGGGGGCGCGCAGGCCGACGTCGCCGAGGGCCTGGAACAGCGCGACGGTGGCGGCGAAGCCGCCGGGCACGGACGGGTGCAGCGGGTGGACCAGCTCGTCGAAGGCGAGCAGCGACACCACGCCGGTCACGTCGGCGGGCTCGTCGGTGCCGCCGCCGCTGGCGACGAGGGCCTCGCGCAGCAGCTTGCCGAGCAGGTCGCGGTCGGCGTCGGTGGTGGAGACGGGCACGGCGACGACGGCCGCGCCGGCCGCCGTGATGGCCTCGACGCAGGCGTCCTGCCAGGGCTCGACGATGTCGCCGGTGGGCAGGACCACGACCCACGTGCCGCTCATGCCCCGGTTGGCGATGCCGGTCAGCGGCTTCCAGGTGTCCTGGTAGCGCCAGCTGTCGATGTCGGACTGCCGGCGGCGCTTGCGCCGCCACGAGGTGAGCAGCGGCAGGGCGGGGCCGAGCGCGTCGAGGGCCTCGTAGGCGGGGGTGTCGTCGGTGGCGACGGCCTCGGCGAGGGCGGTGAGGTCGCCGCGTTCCACGGCGGCCCAGAAGCCGGCGTCGTCGGGGTTGGCCGCGCCCTGGAGCAGCGCCTCCAGGTCGACGCCGCCGCTGCCGTCGAGCCAGAACCGCTGGTGGTCGAACGCATACGTGGGCAGCGGCACCACCTCGGCCTCGCCGAGGACCTTCGTCAGGTCGACGGGCAGGCCGATGGCGTGGGCGGTGGCAAGGTTGGTCAGCAGCCGCGTCGGGTCGTCGTCACCCCGCCGCAGGCTGCCCAGGGTGTGACCGGTGACGCCGGCGTCGTCGAGGATCGCGGTGACCGGCATGGTGAGCACCGGGTGCGGGCTGATCTCCACGAACGTGGTGTGCCCGGCCGCCACGGCGACCCGGACGGCCGCGTCGAACTGGACGGTCTGCCGCAGGTTGTCATACCAGTAGTCGGCGGTCATGGTGGCGGAGTCGACCCAGTCACCGGTGAGCGTCGACACCAGGCGGGTGTGGCCCGGCTGCGGGGTCACGTCGGCCAGGTCAGCGCGCAGCCGCTCGGCCACGTCCTGCACGGCGGCGGAGTGCGACGCGTAGTCCACCGGAATCAGCCGCGCGCGGATCCCCTCGGCCTGACAGGCGTCCACCAGCTCCGCGACGGGCTGCGGCGGACCCGACACGACCACCGTGGCGGGACCGTTCACCGCGGCCACACCCACACCCGGGAACGCGGGGAGACGCTCGGCCACCGCATCGGCGGACAGGTCCACCGACGCCATGGTGCCGGTGCCCCGCAGCACCGCCAGGGCCCGCGACCGCAGCGCGACCGTCTTCGCCGCGTCCTCCAGGGACAGGATCCCGGCGACACACGCGGCACCGATCTCACCCTGCGAGTGGCCGACCACCGCGTCCGGCACGACGCCGGCCGCCCGCCACACGGCGGCGAGGGCGACGCCGACGGCCCACAGCACCGGCTGCACGACCTCGACCCGCTCCAGCCACGACTCGTCGTCGCCGGTCAGCACCGACACGAGGTCGACGTCGAGGTGGGGGGCGAGGGCCCGCTGGCACTCGGCCAGCTTCGCGTCGAACACCGGCGCACGACCGACCAGGCCGGCCGCCATCCGCGCCGACTGCGCGCCCTGGCCGGGGAACACGAAGACGGGTCCCGCGCCGGAGCCGGTGACCGTGCCGGTGACCAGGTTGCCGGCCGGCTGGCCGGCGGCCAGGGCGTCGAGCCCGGCCAGCAGCTCCCCGGCGTCCGCGCCGACGACGGCGGCGCGGTGGTCGAACGTGGACCGGGTGGTGGCCAGAGACCAGCCGACCGCCGCCGGGGCGAGGTCGCCGTGCTGCCGCACGTGGGCGGCGAGCCGGGCGGCCTGGCCGGCGAGGGCCGCCTTCGACCGGGCGGACACGGGCCACACCGTCACGTCGGAGTCGACGAGCGCGGCGGCGGCAGTCTCCGCCTCGACGGCCTCCGTGTCGACGGCCTCCCCGGCGTCCGGGGCGGCGGCCTGCGGCCGGTACTCCTCCAGGATCACGTGGGCGTTGGTGCCGCTGACGCCGAACGAGGAGACGCCGCCGCGCCGGGGACGGCCCAGCTCGGGCCACGGCCGGGACTCCGTGAGCAGCGACACCGCCCCGGCGGACCAATCGACGTGCTTCGACGGCTCGTCGATGTGCAGCGTCTCCGGCATGACGCCGTTGCGCAGCGCCATCACCATCTTGACCAGGCCGGCGACCCCGGCGGCGCTCTGCGTGTGACCGATGTTGGACTTCACCGAGCCCAGCCAGAGCGGCCGGTCGGCGGGGCGGTCCTGCCCGTACGTGGCGAGCAGCGCCTGCGCCTCGATCGGGTCGCCGAGGGTGGTGCCGGTGCCGTGCGCCTCCACCACGTCCACGTCGGCGGTGCCGAGCCGGGCGTTGGCGAGGGCGGCCCGGATGACCCGCTGCTGGGAGGGGCCGTTGGGCGCGGTGAGGCCGTTGGACGCGCCGTCCTGGTTGAGGGCGCTGCCCCGGATCACGGCAAGGACGGGGTGGCCGTTGCGCTCGGCGTCGGCGAGCCGCTCGACGACGAGCACGCCGCCGCCCTCGCCCCAGCCGGTGCCGTCCGCCCCCTCCGCGAACGCCTTGCACCGGCCGTCGACGGACATGCCGCGCTGCCGGGAGAAGACGACGAAGACGCCGGGGGTGGCCATGACGGTGACGCCACCGGCGACGGCGAGGTCGCACTCGCCCCGGCGCAGCGCGTTCACGGCGAGGTGCAGGGCGACCAGCGACGACGAGCAGGCCGTGTCGACGGTGACGGCCGGACCGTTCAGGCCGAGGGTGAACGAGATGCGGCCGGACGCGACGCTGGTGGTGTTGCCGGTGCCGAGGTACATGTCGACGCCCTCGGGGACGTTCGGCAGGCCCATGCCGTAGTTGGAGGTGCTCACGCCGACGAAGACGCCGGTGGAGCTGCCCCGCAGCGACAGCGGGTCGATGCCGGCCCGTTCGACGGCCTCCCACGACGTCTCCAGCAGCAGCCGCTGCTGCGGGTCCATGGCGAGGGCCTCGCGCGGCGAGATGCCGAACAGGGTCGGGTCGAACGCCCCGGCGTCGTCGAGGAACCCGCCGACGCGGGTGTAGCTCTTGCCCGGCTTGTTCGGGTCCGGGTCGTAGAGGGCCTCCAGGTCCCAGCCCCGGTCGGCCGGGAACTCGGTGAGGGCGTCCCGGCCGTCGGCGACGATCTCCCACAGGTCTTCGGGTGACCGGACGCCGCCGGGGAAGCGGCAGCTCATCGAGACGATGGCGAGGGGCTCGTTGTCACGGGCCTCGACGGTCTGCAGCTTGCGCTTCGTGTCGTGCAGGTCGGCGGTCACCCGCTTGAGGAAGTACCGCAGCTTGTCGTCGCTCATCGGGTCGCACCTGCCTCGATCCGGAAGTCGGTCATCTCAGGAGATTCCAAACTCTTTGCTGATGAAGTCGAAGATCTCGTCGTCGCTGGCCGCGTCGAGATCGGGCCGGTCCTGCTCCGCGACGGGACCGGCGGCGAGGTCGGTCGCCTTGGCGAGCAGGTCCCGCACGCGGGCGGTGAACCGGTCCCGGGCCGCCGGGTCGAGCGGGATGGTGGTGAGCAGGCTCTCCACGGTGTCGATGCCGGAGAAGATGGGCTGGGTGGACGGGGCCGCGTCGGCGGCGATGTCGCCGGCCAGCCGCTCGGCGAGCGCGGCCGGCGTCGGGTAGTCGAACACCAGCGTCGCCGGCAGCCGCAGCCCGGACAGGGCGTTGAGCCGGTTACGCAGGTCGACGGCGGTGAGCGAGTCGAAGCCCAGGTCGGTGAAGAGCCGGCCCGGGTCGACGGCGTCGGCGCTGGCGTGGCCGAGGACCGCGGCGATGTTGGCCCGAACCACGTCGAGCACCACCTTGAGCCGTTCGGGCCCGGCCAGGCCGGCGAGCCGCTGGGTCAGCGGCACCCCGCCGGTGCGGGCGCCGGCGTCGACCGAGCGCCGCATCGGCGCCCGGACCAGGGCCCGCAGCAGCGGCGCGAGGGCGCCCGCCTCGGCCTGGGCGCGCAGCGCCGACACGTCCAGGCGCATCGGCACGACCGCCGCCGCGTCGAGCCGCCACGCCGCGTCGAAGAGGTCCAGGGCCTGCCCGGTGGCGAGGCCCGCCGCGCCCTGCTCGGCGATGCGCCGCACGTCGGCGTCGCCGAGGTGGCCGGTCATGCCGCTGGCCTGCTCCCACAGGCCCCAGGCGAGGGAGATGCCGGGCAGCCCCCGGGCCCGCCGGTGCGCGGCGAGCGCGTCGAGGAACGCGTTGGCTGCCGCGTAGTTGGCCTGGCCGGCGCTGCCCAGCGTGGCCGCCGCCGAGGAGAACAGCACGAACGCGGCGAGGTCCAGGCCGGCGGTGAGCCGGTGCAGGTGCCACGCCGCGTCGATCTTCGGCACGGCCACCGCGTCGACGCGTTCGGGGGTCAACGACTCCAGCACGCCGTCGTCGAGGACACCGGCGGCGTGCACGACGGCGGTGAGCGGGTGCGCGGCGGGCACCCCGGCCAGCAGCGCCGCGAGCGCGTCCGGGTCGGCCGCGTCGCAGGCGACGACCGTCACCCGCGTACCGGCCTCGGCCAGCTCGGCGACCAGGTCGCCGATGCCGTCGGCCGCCGCGCCCCGCCGCCCGGCCAGCAGCAGGTGCCGCACGCCGTGGGTGGTGGCGAGATGCCGGGCCAGGATCCGGCCCAGCACGCCGGTGCCGCCGGTGATCAGCACGGTGCCGTCGGGGTCGACGCCGCCGGGCAGCGGCTCCACCCCGGCCGGGACCCGGCCGAGGCGCGGCGCACGCACCTGGCCGGCCCGCACCGCGAGCTGCGGTTCGCCGGAGCCGATCGCGGGGGCCAGCGCGGCGGCGCTGGCCGGGTCGGCGTCGAGGTCGACCAGTTGCAGCCGGCCCGGGTGTTCGAGCTGCGCGGTGCGCAGCAGGCCCCACACCGGGGCCTGGGCCAGGTTGACCGCCGGTTGCTCCCCCGCCGCGACCGCGTCGCGGGTGACCAGCACCAGCCGGGACCCGGCGAACCGGTCGTCGGCGAGCCAGGTCCGCACCGCCGCGAGGGTACGGTGCGTCGTGGCCCGCGCCTGCGCGGCGAGACCCGGGTCCGCGTCGTCGTCCCCGCCGCCACCGACCCCGACGATCACGGCCTCGGGCGCGGGTTCACCCCCGGCGAGCAGGTCGCCGAGCGAGTCCAGGTCGACGTCGCTGCGCACCCGCGCGCCCGCCGACTCGCAGGCGGCGCTGAGGGTCAGGTCGTCGCCGCCGAGCACCGCCCAGCGGGTGGCCGCCGGCACCGGGCCGGTCGGCACGGGCAGCGCCGGCCAGTCCACCTGGAACAGCGACTCGTGCCGGCCGGAGCGGGCCGCGCCGAGGGAGTCACCGGAGACCCGGCGCATGATCAGGGACTCGGCGTGCAGCACCGGCGCGCCGGTGGCGTCGGCCACCTGGAAGGCGACCCCGACCTCGCCGGCCGCGCTGACCCGCACCCGCAGGGCGGTGGCCCCGGCGGCGAGCAGGGACACCCCGGTCCAGGCGAACGGCAGCCGGGGCACGGTGGCGTCGTCGCCGTCGCCCATCCGACCGAGGAAGCCGCCGATCGACATGGCCTGCAACGCGCCGTCGAGCAGCGCCGGGTGCACCCCGAACCGGCCCGCCTCGGCGTGGTGGTCGGCGGGCAGCTCCACCTCGGCGAAGACCTCGTCGCCCCGGGTCCACGCGGCGCGCAGGCCGCGGAACGCCGGCCCGTACCCGAAGACGGTCGCCTCGATGCCGGAGTAGAAGTCGTCGTTCTCGACGGGGGTCGCGCCGGGAGGCGGCCACACCCCGAGATCGAAGGCGGGCGGGTCGGCCGGGGCCGGGGCGAGCAGGCCGGTGGCGTGACAGGTCCAGGCCACGTCGGCGAGGATCTCGTCGGAGCCGTCCCGGTACGGGCGGGAGTGCAGCTGCACGGCCCGGCGGCCGTCGTCGTCGCGTTCGGCGACGGTGAGCTGCACCTGGAGGGAGCCCAGCTCGGGCAGGACGAGCGGGGCGAGCAGGGTCAGCTCGTCGACCCTCGGGCAACCGGCCTGCTCGCCCGCGTACGTCGCCAGCTCCACGAACGCGGTGCCGGGCAGCAGGATGTTGTCCATCACCCGGTGCTCCCCGAGCCACGGGTGGGTACGCACCGACAGCCGGCCGGTGAACACCATCCGCTCGCTGTCGGGGAAGGTGAGGGTAGCGCTGAGCAGCGGGTGTCCGGCGTCCTGGAGGCCTGCGGAGGCGACGTCCTGCGCCCGGTGCGCGGGCGGTTCCACCCAGAACCGCTGGTGCTCGAACGCGTACGTGGGCAGCGGCACCACGCCGGCCTCGGCGAGGACCTTCGTCAGGTCGACGGGCAGGCCGATCGCGTGCGCGGTGGCGAGGTTGGTCAGGAGTCGCGTCGGGTCGTCGTCACCCCGGCGCAGGCTGCCCAGGGTGTGGCCGGTGACGCCGGCGTCGTCGAGGATCGCCGTCACCGGCATCGTCAGCACCGGGTGCGGGGAGATCTCGATGAACGTGGTGTGCCCGGCGGCGACGGCGACGCGGACGGCGGCGTCGAACTGCACGGTCTGCCGCAGGTTGTCATACCAGTAGTCCGCCGTCATCGACGCCGGATCCACCCAGTCACCCGTCAACGTCGACACGAGCCGGACCCGACCCGACTGCGGGGTCACGTCGGCCAGGTCCGCACGGAGGCGTTCCGCGACGTCCTGCACGGACGGAGAGTGCGACGCGTAGTCCACCGGAATCAGGCGGGCGCGGATGCCCTCGGCCTGGCAGGCGTCCACCAGGTCCGCGACGGGCTGCGGCGGACCCGACACGACCACCGTCGACGGCCCGTTCACCGCGGCCACACCCACACCCGGGAACGCGGGGAGACGCTCGGCCACCGCGTCGGCGGACAGGTCCACCGACGCCATCGCACCCGTCCCCCGCAACACCGCAAGAGCCCGCGACCGCAGGGCAACCGTCTTCGCCGCATCCTCCAGGGACAGGATCCCCGCCACACACGCCGCACCGATCTCACCCTGCGAGTGACCCACCACCGCCTGCGGCACCACGCCCGCGTGCTCCCAGACCGCAGCCAGAGCGATGCCCACGGCCCACAGGACCGGCTGCACCACCTCGACCCGCTCCAACCACGCCTCGTCGTCGCCGGTCAACACGGAGACGAGGTCGACGTCGAGGTAGGGGGCGAGGGCCTGCTGACACTCGGCGAGCTTCGCGTCGAACACCGGCGTACGGCCCACCAGGCCAGCGGCCATGCGTGCCGACTGCGCACCCTGCCCTGGGAACACGAACACCGGACCCGCACCGTGACCCGATGCCACACCGCTGACCACATTGCCCGCCGGCTGACCGGACGCAAGCGCGTCCAACCCGGCGAGGAACTCCTCCACACCCGAACCGACCACGGCGGCCCGCTGGTCGAACGTCGACCGCGTCGTCGCCAGGGACCAACCGACCGCAGCGGTGTCCAGCACGCCGTGCTCCCGCACGTACGCGGCCAGCCGCTCGGCCTGACCAGCCAGGGCCGCCTTCGACCGGGCCGACACCGGCCACACCGTCACGTCGGCGGCCAGCAGCCCGGGGACGCCGGTGACGGCCGGGGCCACAGGCTCGTCGCCCTGCTCGACGATGACGTGGGCGTTGGTGCCGGAGATGCCGAACGACGACACCGCCGCCCGACGGGGCCGGTCCACCACCGGCCACGGCCGCGCCTCGGTGACCAGGTCCACCGCGCCCGCCGACCAGTCGATGTGCGGCGACGGCTCATCCACGTGCAACGACGCAGGCACGACCCCGTGCCGCATCGCCTGCACCACCTTGATCACACCCGCCACACCCGCCGCCGCCTGCGCATGACCGATGTTCGACTTGATCGACCCGAGCAGCAGCGGCCGGTCGCCGGGGCGATCCTGCCCATAGGTGGCCAGCAGCGCCTGCGCCTCGATCGGGTCACCCAACGTCGTGCCCGTGCCGTGCGCCTCCACCACGTCCACATCCGACGTCGACAGGCGCGCATTCGCCAGCGCCTGCCGGATCACCCGCTGCTGCGACGGACCATTCGGCGCGGTCAGACCGTTCGACGCACCGTCGGAGTTGATCGCGGTGCCGCGTACCACGGCGAGGACGTGCCGGCCCTGCCGGCGGGCGTCGGAGAGCCGCTGCACGAGGAGCATGCCGACGCCCTCGGACCAGCCGGTGCCGTCGGCCGACGCCGCGAACGACTTGCACCGGCCGTCGGCGGCCAGCCCGCGCTGGCGGGAGAACTCGACGAAGGCGGTCGGGGTGGCCATGACCATCACGCCGCCGGCCAGGGCCAGGTCGCACTCGCCCGCCCGCAGCGCCTGGCCGGCCCAGTGCAGGGCGACCAGCGACGACGAGCAGGCCGTGTCGAGGGAGACCGCCGGCCCTTCGAGGCCGAACGTGTACGCCACCCGGCCGGAGATGACGCTGCTGGTCATCCCGGTCAGCATGTAGCCCTCGGCGGCCTCCGGTGAGTACGCGAGCAGGCTGCCGTAGTCCTGGCCGCTGGTGCCGACGAACACGCCGGTGCTGCTGCCCCGCAGCGTCGCCGGGTCGATGCCGGCGCTTTCGAAGGTCTCCCAGGTGGTCTCCAGCAGCAGCCGCTGCTGCGGGTCCATGGCGAGGGCCTCGCGGGGGCTGATGCCGAAGAAGCCGGGGTCGAACCGGTCGACGCCGCGCAGGAAGCCGCCGCCGCGGGCGTAGAAGGTGCCGCTGGCGTCGGGGTCGGGGCTGTAGAGGCTGTCGAGGTCCCAGCCCCGGTCGGTGGGCAGGTCGGTGACCGCGTCGACGCCGTCGGCGACGAGCCGCCACAGGTCCTCGGGGGACCACACGCCGCCGGGGAGCCGGCACGCCATGCCGACGATGGCGAGGGGCTCGTCGTCGCCGACCGCCACGCTGGTGGTGGCGGGCCGGACGGGCACCGGCGTGCCGGCGATCTCCGTGCCGAGGTGGGCGGCGAGGTCGGCCGGGGTGGGGTAGTCGAAGACGAGGGTGGCGGGCAGCCGCATCCCGAACGCGTTGTTGAGGCGGTTGCGCATCTCGACGGCGGTGAGCGAGTCGAAGCCGAACTCGCTGAACGCCCGGCGCGGCTCGATGGCGGCCGGGTCGGGGTAGCCGAGCACGGCGGCGGCCTGCCCCCGGACGATCTCCACGAGGGCGGCGACCCGGTCGGCGTCGCCGAGCGCGGCGAGCTGCTGGACCAGGGACGCGCCGGTGGTCGCGGCGGCGGCGCGGGCGGGGGTGCGGATCAGGGCCCGGTACAGCGGCGGGATGCTGCCCCCGGCGAACTGCACCTTCATCGCGGCGAGGTCGAGGCGGGCGGGGACGAGGGCGGCGTCGGTGCGGCGGCAGGCGGCGTCGAAGAGGGCCAGCCCCTCCTCGGCCTCCATGGCGGCGACGCCGGAGCGGGAGATCCGGTTGAGGTGGACGTCGTCCAGTTCGGTGGTCATGCCGCTGCGGTCGGCCCACAGGCCCCAGGCGAGGGTTTGGGCGGCGAGGCCGCGCGCCCTGCGGTGCTGGGCGAGGCCGTCGAGGAACGCGTTGGCGGCGGCGTAGTTGCCCTGGCCGGGGCCGCCGGCGGTGGCGGCGAGTGACGAGTACGAGACGAACGCCTTCAGGTCGAGGCCGGCGGTCAGCTCGTGCAGGTGCCAGGCGGCGTCGACCTTGGGCCGCAGCACGCCGTCCATCCGCTCGGGCGTGAGGGAGGAGACGACGCCGTCGTCGCGTACCCCGGCGGCGTGGACGACGGCGGTGAGCGGGTGCGCGGCGGGGATGGCGGCGAGCAGCTCGGCGACGGCGTCGCGGTCGGCGACGTCGCAGGCGGCGGCGGTGACGGTCGCGCCGAGTTCGGCGAGTTCGGCGCAGAGTTCGGGGATGCCGGCGGCGGCCGGGCCGCGCCGGCTGGTGAGGATCAGGTGCCGGACGCCGTGGACGGTGACGAGGTGGCGGGCCATGAGCTGCCCGAGGGTGCCGGTGGCGCCGGTGACGAGCACGGTCCCGTCCCCGTCGAACGGGGCGGCGGGCGGCTCGGCGGGGGCCGGCACGCGGGTGAGCCGGGCCCCGGCGGCGACGCCGGCCCGGATGACGACCTGCGGCTCGTCGGTGCCGACGGCGGCGACGAGGGCGGCGGCGCAGCCGGCCGGGTCGTCGACGTCGACCAGCAGGAACCGGTCGGGGTTCTCCGACTGCGCGGAGCGGACGAGGCCGATGACGGCTGCGCCGGCCAGGTCGGTCAGGTCGGCGTCGGCGGCCGTGGCGACGGCACCCCGGGTGAGCGCGACGAGCCGGGAGGTGGCGTACCGGTCGTCGGCGAGAAACCGCTGCAGCACGTCGAGCGCCCGGTGGGTGACCCCGGCGACGGCGCGCGGCACGTCGTCGGTGGCCGGCGGGTCGAGGAACGGCACGACCAGCACGCCGGGCGCGTCCGTGCCGGCGTCCAGCGCGGCGGCCAGGCCCGCCAGGTCGGGGTACGCGGCGACGGCCGTCCCGGTGGTGGCGAGCGCGTCGGTCAGGCCGGCGGCGTCGCCGACGACCGCCCAGTCCGCGCCCGACGGTCCGGCGGGCAGGGCGAGCGGGGCCCACTCGATGCGGTACAGCGACTCGGTGCCGCCGCCGGAGGCGACGCGGAGCTGGTCGGCGGAGACGGGCCGCAGCACGAGGGAGCCGACGGAGATGATCGGCGCGCCGTCGACGTCGGCGAGGAGCAGGGAGACGCTGTCGGCGCCGGTGTGCGAGACGCGGACCCGGGCCGCCGCCGCGCCGGCCGCGTGCAGGGCGACGTCGTTCCAGGAGAACGGCAGCCGGCCGTAGCCGGGCGGGACGTCCGCGCCGGACGGTTCGCCGGCCGGCGTGGTGAGGCCGAGGGTGTGCAGGGCGGCGTCGAGCAGCGCCGGGTGCAGGCCGTACCCGCCGGCCTCGGCGGCCGGGGTCTCCGGCAGGGCCAGCTCGGCGAAGAGGTCGTCGCCGCGCCGCCAGGCGGAGCGCAGCGCGATGAAGGACGGGCCGTAGTCGTAGCCCTGCGCGGCGAGGTTGACGTAAAGGTCGTCGGTGGGGACCTCGGTGGCGCCGGGGGGCGGCCAGGCGGTGAGGTCGGACCAGCCGGGCGGGCCGGCGGGGGCGGCCGGGCCGCCGGCGAGTACGCCGCTGGCGTTGCGGGTCCAGCCGCGCTCGCCGCCCTCGGCCGGTTCGCCGTCGACGGCGGAGTGCAGGGAGACGGACCGGCAGCCGGTGTCGTCGGCGGGGCCGATCCAGAGTTGGATGTCGACGCCGCCGGTCTCGGGCAGGATCAGCGGCGCTTCCAGGGTCAGCTCGCGGACGTGGTCCGCGCCGACGTGCGCGCCGGCCTGCAACGCCAGCTCGACGAAGCCGGTGCCGGGCAGCAGCACGGTGTCGAAGACGACGTGGTCGCTGATCCACGGGTGGGTGCGCCGGGCGAGCCGCCCGGTGAACAGGAATCCCTCGGCGTGGGCGACGCCGACGGCCGCGCCGAGCAGGGGGTGCTGGGCGGGGCGCAGGCCGACGGCGGTGACGTCACCGGTCCACCCGGCGCCGGCTTCGGGCCAGTACCGCTGGTGCTGGAACGCGTACGTGGGCAGGTCGACGCGGGTGGCGTCGGTGCCGGCGAACCACGGCTGCCAGTCCACGGTGGTCCCGTGCACGTGCAGTTCGGCGAGGGCGGCGAGCAGGGCGTCCGCCTCGGGCCGGTCCTTGCGTCCGGCGGCGACGGCGAGCACGCCCTCGGCGTCGGGGAGGATCTCGGCGGTCAGCGCGGTGAGAACGCTCGACGGCCCGATCTCCAGGTAGGTGCCCGCCCCGGCGGCGCGCAGCGCGGCGATCCCGTCGGCGTAGCGGACGGCCTCCCGCACATGCCGCACCCAGTAGTCGGCGGTCCGCAGGTCGTCACCGTCGGCGAGGGCCCCGGTCACGTTGGACACGACGGGCAGGACGGGAGCGGCGAAGGTCAGCGTGGCGAGGACGGCCCGGAACTCGGCCAGCATCGGCTCCATCAGCGGGCTGTGGAACGCGTGGCTGACGGCCAGCCGGCGGGTGCGTACGCCCCGGCCCTGCCAGAGCTGCTCGACCTCGTCGAGGGCCTCGACCGCGCCGGAGACCACCACGGAGGTGGGCCCGTTGACGGCGGCGATCCCGATGTCGGCCCGACCGTGCAGGGACTCCGCCACGTCGGCCTCGGCCGCGTTGACCGCGAGCATCCCGCCCCCGGCCGGCAACGCCTGCATCAGGCGACCCCGGGCGGCCACGAGCCGACACGCGTCGGCTAGGGACAGCACCCCGGCCACGTGCGCGGCGGTGATCTCACCGACGGAGTGCCCGCCGACGAAGTCCGGCACCACCCCGAACGACTCGACGAGCCGGAACAGCGCCACCTCGACGGCGAACAACCCGGCCTGCGTGAACACGGTCTGATCCAGCAACGCCGCCTCGGCGGAACCCTCATCGGCGAACAGCACCGGCTTCAGCGGCTGCGGCAGCAGCGGATCCAGCCCGGCGCACACCTCGTCCAGCGCGGCGGCGAACACCGGGAACGCCGCGTACAACTCCCGGCCCATCCCGGCGCGCTGCGCGCCCTGACCGGAGAACAGCACCGCGAGCGGACCCCGGTCGGCGGCCTGGCCGACCACCGCGCCGGACAGGTCCCCGGCGGCGAGGGCCCGCAGCCCGGCGGCGAGGTCGTCGCGGCCGGCGGCGGCGACGACCGCCCGGTGGTCCAGGGTGGAGCGGGTGGCGACCGACGAGAAGGCGACGTCGAGAGGGCGCAGGTCGGCGTCGGCGTCGAGCCTCTCGGCCCAGCGGCCCGCCTGCGCGGCGAGCGCGGCGGCGTCGCGGGCCGACACCACCACCGGCACGACCGGCCGGTCGGCCGACGGCGCGGCGTCGGCCGGGGCCGGCTCGGCGGTCGGGGCCTGCTCGACGATGACGTGGGCGTTGGTGCCGGACACCCCGAACGACGACACCGCCGACCGGCGGGGCCGCGCGACGGACGGCCATTCGGTGGCCTCGGTGACCAGCTCGACGGCGCCCGCGTCCCAGTCGACCTGGGGGGTGGGGGCGTCGACGTGCAGGGTGGGCGGCACCACGCCGTGCTGCATGGCGAGGACCATCTTGATCACACCGGCGACGCCGGCGGCGGCCTGCGCGTGCCCGATGTTGCTCTTGATCGAGCCGAGCAGCAGCGGCGCGGCGTCGCCCCGGTCCTGCCCGTACGTGGCGAGCAGCGCCTGCGCCTCGATGGGGTCGCCGAGGCGGGTGCCGGTGCCGTGCGCCTCCACCACGTCGACGCCGCCGGCGGCGAGGCCGGCGTTGGCCAGGGCCTGCTGGATCACGCGCTGCTGCGATGGCCCGTTGGGGGCGCTCAGCCCGTTGGACGCGCCGTCCTGGTTGACGGCGGAGCCCCGCACCACGGCGAGGATCGGGTGGCCGTTGCGCTGCGCGTCGGAGAGCCGCTCCAGCAGCAGCACGCCGACGCCCTCGGACCACCCCGTCCCGTCGGCGGCGGCGGCGAACGCCTTGCAGCGGCCGTCGGCGGCCAGGCCGCGCTGCCGGGAGAACTCGACGAACGCGGCCGGGGTGCACATGGCGGTGACGCCCGCGACGACGGCGAGGGTGCACTCCCGCTGCCGCAGCGCCTGCCCGGCGAGGTGCAGGGCGACCAGCGACGACGAGCAGGCGGTGTCGATCGTGACCGCCGGCCCCTCCAGGCCGAACGTGTAGGAGATGCGGCCCGAGACGACGCTGCCGGCGTTGCCGGTCATCAGGTGCCCCTCCAGGCCCTGCGCGGCACCCATCAGCACGCCGCCGTAGTCCTGGCCGGTGGAGCCGGCGAAGACGCCGGTGCGGCTGCCGCGCAGCGAGTGCGGGTCGATGCCGGCCCGCTCGAAGACCTCCCACGAGGTCTCCAGCAGCCACCGCTGCTGCGGGTCCATGGCCAGGGCCTCGCGGGGGGAGATCGCGAAGAAGCCCGGGTCGAAGTCCGCCAGGTCGTGGACGAAGCCGCCCTGCCGCGTGTACGAGGTGCCGGACTGCTCGCCGTCGGCGTCGTAGAGCGCCCCCAGGTCCCAGCCCCGGTCGGCCGGGAAGTCGCCGACCACGTCCCGGCCGGACGCGACGACGTCCCACAGGTCCTCGGGCGTACGCACGCCGCCGGGGAAGCGGCAGCTCATGGAGACGATGGCGATCGGTTCCTGCTCGCCGGCCTCCACCTCGCGCAGGCGCTGCCGCACCTGGTGCAGGTCGGCGGTGACCCGCTTGAGGTAGTCGAGAAGCTTCGCCTCGTCAGCCATGGACCGCCCACTCCTTGTGTTGACCCGTCGATCCGTGTTGGTCCGTCGCCCCGGCAGCGTTCACGTCAGGACACCCCCAGCTCCCGGTCGATGAAGTCGAAGACCTCGTCGGGGGTGGCGTCCTGGAGCTTCCCGGCGACGGTGTCCCCGCCCGCGCCCGCCGGGGCGTCGTCGGCGTTGAGGGAGGCCAGCAGGGCTCGCAGCCGCTCGGTGATCCGGATCCGGGCGCTGCGGTCCGGTGCCGAGCCGGTGAGCGCCGCCTCCAGCCGGTCCAGCTCCCCGAAGACCGGCGCGACGCCGACCACCCCGCCGTCGACGATCGCCGCCCGCACGTACTCGGCGAGGCCGGCGGCGGTCGGGTAGTCGAAGACGACCGTGGCGGGCAGCCGGACGCCGGTCGCCACGGTGAGCCGGTTGCGCAACTCCACGGCGGTCAGCGAGTCGAAGCCGAGTTCCCGGAACGCCCGGTCGGGTTCGACGGCGTCCATCGAGGCGTGCCCGAGCACGGCGGCGGCCTGGCCGCGTACCAGATCGAGGAGGGTCTTGCGCCGCTCGGCGTCGGTCTGCCCGGCGAGCAGCGCGGCGAGGGACTCGGCGTTCGT
Organism: Micromonospora sp. PTRAS2; assembly: GCF_054052245.1. NCBI lineage: Bacteria > Bacillati > Actinomycetota > Actinomycetes > Micromonosporales > Micromonosporaceae > Micromonospora > Micromonospora sp. PTRAS2. The sequence goes on along the minus strand of NZ_JBSWBU010000005.1, from coordinate 93,152 downwards.
GCCGGCGTCGTCGGCCCGCGTGGCGGCGGCCTGCTGCGCCTCGGCGATGCCGGCGAGCAGCGGGCTGGGCCGGACGGCGACGAAGCCGGGCACGTACCGGGCCCAGTCGATGCCGGCCACCAGCGTCGCCGGCTCGCGCCGGGCCACGCAGTGGGCGAGCACGGCGAGCGCGGGGGCGGTGTCGAGGCGGGCGACGCCGGTGCGGCGGCGGCGCTCCTCCACGGCCGGGTCGGCGGCGGCCATCCCGCCGGCCGCCCACGGTCCCCAGGCGATCGACGTGGCCGGCAGGCCCTGCCGGTGCCGCTGCTCGGCCAGCGCGTCGAGGTACGCGTTCGCGGCGGCGTAGCTGCCCTGCCCGGCCGCGCCGAGCTGCCCGGCCATGGCGGAGAACAGCACGAACGCGCGCAGCTCCCGGCCGACGGTCAGCTCGTGCAGGTGCAGCGCGCCGAGCACCTTGGGCCGCAGCACGGTGGCGATCCGGTCGGCGGTGAGCCCGTCGAGGACCCCGTCGTCGAGGACGCCCGCCGCGTGCACGACGGCGGTCAGCGGCGCGTCGGCCGGCACCTCGGTGAGCAGCTTCGCCAGGGCGGCGCGGTCGGCGACGTCGCAGGCGGCGACGGTGACCCGCGTGCCCGCCCCGGTCAGCTCCCGGACCAGGTCGGCGGCGCCCGGGGCGTCGGCGCCCCGGCGGCTGACCAGCAGCAGGTGCTCGGCGCCCCGGGCGGCCAGCCAGCGGGCCACCTCCGCGCCGAGGGCCCCGGTGCCGCCGGTGACGAGGGTGGTGCCCCGGTGGTCGGGCTCGTCGGCGGCGGGGGTCCCGCCGGGGGCCCGAACGAGGCGGCGGACGAGGATCGTGGCCCCGTCGACCGCGACCTGGTCCTCGCCGTCGAGGCCGGCGATGACGGCGCAGAGCAGGTCCCAGCCGTGGTCGTCGAGGGTGGCCGGCACGTCGACTAGGCCGCCCCACCGCTCGGGGTGTTCCAGGGCGACGACCCGGCCGAGGCCCCACAGCAGCGACTGCTCCGGCCGGTCCATCGTCCCGCCCCGGGTGGTGCCGGCCGCGCCCCGGGTGACGCACCACAGCGGTGCGGCCACGTCGAGGTCGCCGAGGGCCTGGACCAGGGCGAGGGACCGGGCGAGGAACGGCGGCACCGGCTGGGTGTCGTCGACCGCGCCGTCGGCGAGGGCGAGCAGCGACAGCACCCCGTCGGCGGGGACCCGTCCGCCGTCGCCGTCACCGGTCGCGGCGGCCAGGTGGGCGGCGACGGCGGCCCGGTCGGTCAGCTCCTCGGGCAGGAGCACCAGCCGCACGTCGGCGCCCCGGCGGGTCAGCTCGGCGACGGCCGCCTCGCCCTCCCCCGCGTGGCGCTCGTCGGCGACGACCCACCAGTCGCCGGAGAGGAAGCTGACGGGCGTGCCGGTGTACGGCTGCCAGACGGGGCGGTAGCGCAGGTCGTCCAGGGTGGAGCGCTCGCGTTGCTGCCGTCGCCAGGAGGCGAGCACCGGCAGGGCCGCGCCGAGCCGTTCGAGGGAGTCGGTGGCGTCCTGCGCGGTGAGTTCCGCGAGCGCGGCCAGGTCCTCCCGCTCGACGGCCGCCCAGAACGCGGAGTCGACGCCGCTCGGGGCCTCGTCCGCGCCGGCCAGCTCGGCCTTCGTGGGCCAGAACCGACCCCGGTCGAACGCGTACGTGGGCAGCGGCACCACGCCGGCCCCGGCGAGGACCTTCGTCAGGTCGACGGGCAGGCCGATCGCGTGCGCGGTGGCCAGGTTGGTCAGCAGCCGGGCCGGGTCGTCGTCACCCCGCCGCAGGCTGCCCAGGGTGTGGCCGGTGACGCCGGCATCGTCGAGGATCGCCGTCACCGGCATCGTCAGCACCGGATGCGGACTGATCTCCACGAACGTGGTGTGCCCGGCGGCAACAGCGACCCGCACGGCCGCGTCGAACTGGACGGTCTGCCGCAGGTTGTCATACCAGTAGTCGGCGGTCATCGACGCCGGATCCACCCAGTCACCGGTGAGCGTCGACACGAGCCGGACCCGACCCGACTGCGGGGCGACGTCAGCCAGATCCGCCCGCAGCCGCTCCGCCACGTCCTGCACCGACGGCGAATGCGACGCGTAGTCCACCGGAATCAACCGCGCCCGGATCCCGTCCGCCTGACACGCATCCACCAGCTCCGCGACCGGCTGCGGCGGACCCGACACGACCACCGTCGACGGGCCGTTCACCGCCGCCACACCCACACCCGGGAACGCGGGGAAACGCTCGGTGACCGCGTCGGCGGACAGGTCCACCGACGCCATCGCACCGGTCCCCCGCAACACCGCAAGCGCCCGCGACCGCAGCGCCACCGTCTTCGCCGCGTCCTCCAGGGACAGGATCCCCGCCACGCAGGCGGCACCGATCTCACCCTGGGAGTGCCCGACCACCGCCTGCGGGGACACGCCCGCGTGCTCCCACACCGCCGCCAGGGCGATGCCCACCGCCCACAGGACCGGCTGCACCACCTCCACCCGTTCCAGCCACGACTCGTCGTCGCCGGTCAGCACCGACACGAGATCCACGTCGAGGTGGGGGGCGAGGGCCCGCTGGCACTCGGCCAGCTTCGCGTCGAACACCGGCGCACGACCCACCAGACCGGCGGCCATGCGTGCCGACTGCGCACCCTGACCCGGGAACACGAACACCGGCCCGGAACCGTGCCCCGACGCCACACCGGCGACCACGTTGCCCGCCGGCTGACCGGACGCAAGCGCGTCCAACCCGGCGAGGAACTCCTCCACACCCGAGCCGACCACGGCAGCCCGCTGGTCGAACGTCGACCGCGTCGTCGCCAGGGACCAACCGACCGCCGCCGGCTCCACGTCGCCGTGCTCGCGCAGGTGCCGCGCGAGGCGGGCCGCCTGACCGGCCAGGGCAGCCTTCGACCGGGCCGACACCGGCCACACCGTCACCCCGGCGACGACCAGGCCCGGACCGCCCGTGCCGTCGGCCGCGATGAGGCCGTCGGTGCCGGTGGCCTCGGCGGCGGGCAGGTCGTCGGGCAGTTCGAGGATGACGTGGGCGTTGGTGCCGGAGATGCCGAACGACGACACCGCCGACCGCCGCGTACGACCCGTCTGCGGCCACGGCGTCGCCTCGGTCGCCAACTCCACCGCGCCCGCAGACCAGTCGATGTGCGGCGACGGCGCGTCCACGTGCAGCGTCGCCGGGACGACGCCCTCCTGCATGGCGAGGACCATCTTGATGATCCCGGCGACGCCGGCCGCCGCCTGCGTGTGGCCGATGTTCGACTTCACCGAGCCGAGCAGCAGCGGCGTCTGGCGGCCCTGCCCGTAGGTGGCCAGGAGCGCCTGCGCCTCGATCGGGTCACCCAGCGTGGTGCCGGTGCCGTGCGCCTCCACCACGTCCACGTCCGCCGTCGACAATCCCGCCGAGGCGAGGGCCTGCCGGATCACCCGCTGCTGCGACGGACCATTCGGCGCGGTGAGCCCGTTCGACGCGCCGTCCTGGTTCACGGCGGAGCCGCGTACGACGGCGAGAACCCGGTGACCGTTACGCCGCGCGTCGGACAGCCGCTCGACGAGGAGCACCCCGACGCCCTCACCCCACCCGGTGCCGTCCGCGCCGGCCGCGAACGCCTTGCAGCGGCCGTCGGCGGCCAGGCCGCGCTGCCGGGAGAACTCCACGAACAGCCCCGGCGTCGCCATCACGGTGACGCCGCCGGCCAGCGCGAGATCGCACTCGCCGCGCCGCAGCGCCTGCACCGCCAGGTGCAACGCCACCAGCGACGACGAACACGCCGTGTCCACCGACACCGCCGGCCCCTCCAACCCCAACGCGTACGCCACCCGACCCGACACCACGCTCGCGGCATTCCCCGTGCCCGCGAAGCCCTCCACCTCGTCCACGGCCACCATGAGCAGGGCCCCATAGTCCTGGCCATTCGTGCCGACGAACACCCCTGTTCGCGAACCCCGCAACCCCGCCGGATCAACCCCTGCCCGCTCCACCGCCTCCCACGACGCCTCCAGCAGCAACCGCTGCTGCGGGTCCATCGCCATCGCCTCACGGGGCGAAATGCCGAAGAAAGCCGCATCGAAGTCGGCCGCCTCGTAGAGGAAGGCGCCGCTGCGGACGTAGGAGGTGCCGGAGGAATAGGGGTCGGGGTCGTACAGCCGGTCGATGTCCCAGCCCCGGTCGCCGGGCAGGTCGGACACGGCGTCGCGGCCGGCGTGCAGCATCTGCCAGAACCGTTCGGGGTCGACGGCACCGCCGGGGAACCGGCAGGACATGGCGACGATGGCGACGGGCTCGTCGTCGGTGAGCGACACGGAGGCGGTCTGCGCGACCGCTTCGGCCCCGCCGCCGAGTTCCTCGTGCAGGTGCCGGGCGAGGACGGTGGGGGTGGGGTAGTCGAAGACGAGGGTCACCGGCAGGCGCAGCCCGGTGGCGGTGGCGAGCCGGTTGCGCAGCTCCACGGCGGTCACCGAGTCGAAGCCGAGGTCCCGGAACGCGTGGTGCGGGTCGACGGCGTCGCCGCCGGCGTACTTGAGGACGGTGGCCGCCTGTCCGCGCACCAGGTCGAGCAGCGCGGCCCGGCGCTCGTCGGCGCTCATCCGGCCGAACGCGGCGGCGGGGCCGGCCTCGTCGGTCTCCTTCGCCTCGGCGAGGCCCTTGCTGGCGGCGAGCTGCTGCGCCTCGGGGATCTCGGCGATCAGCGGCCCGGGCCGGGTGGCGGTGAACGCGACGTAGAACCGGTCCCAGGCGATGTGGGAGATGGTCAGGTACGTCTCGTCGTGCTCGACGGCCTGGTGCAGCGCGGCGACGGCGAGCCGGGGGTGCATCTCGGGTGCGCCGTGGCGGTGCAGCATCCGGCCGAAGTCGCCCTCGGCCATGCCGCCGCCGCCCCAGGCCCCCCAGCCGATGGAGGTGGCGGGCAGGCCGAGGCCGCGGCGGTGCTCGGCGAGGGCGTTGAGGAACGCGTTGCCGGGGGCGTAGTTGCCGACGCCGGAGCTGCCGACGGTGCCGGCCATGGAGGAGAACAGGACGAACGCGTCGAGGTCGTGGTCGCGGGTCAGCTCGTGCAGGTTGAGCGCGGCGGTGACCTTGGCACTGAGGGCGTAGTCGACCTGGTCGAGGGTGAGCGAGCTGATGACCGAGTCGTCGAGGACGGCGGCGGTGTGCACCACGGCGGTGAGCGGGTGTTCGGCGGGCAGGTCGGCGATGACGGCGGCGAGGGCGTCGCGGTCGGCGGCGTCGCAGGCGGCCACGGTGACGCGCGCGCCGAGCCCGGTCAGTTCGGCCTCCAGCTCGGCGATGCCGTCGGCCTGCCGGCCGCGCCGGCTGAGCAGCACCAGGTGGGACGCGCCGTTGGCGGCGAGCCAGCGGGCCATGTGCCCGCCGAGGGCGCCGGTGCCGCCGGTGACGAGGGCGGTGCCGGAGGGCCGCCAGGTCCGGGTGGCGGGGGCGTCGCCGAGCGGGGCGCGCAGCAGCCGCCGGCCGAACGCGCCGGCCCGGCGCAGGGCCACCTGGTCCTCGCCGTCGGCTCCGGCGAGGATGCGGGCGAGGCGGCGGCCGGTGGTGTCGTCCGGGTCGGCGGGCAGGTCGACGAGGCCGCCCCAGCGGTCTGGGTGTTCGAGGGCGGCGACCCGGCCGAAGCCCCAGGCGAGCTGCTGCCCCGGGTGCGGCAGCGGGTCGGCGGGGTCGGTGGAGACCGCGCCGCTGGTCAGCGCCCACAGCGGGGCGCGGACGCCCGCGTCGCCGAGGGCCTGGGTGAGGGTGACGGTGGCGGCGAAGCCGACGGGCACGTGGGGGTGGGCGGGCGTGGGCGTCTCGTCGGGGGCGAGCAGGGAGACGATCCCGGCGGCGGGGTGGGTGGCGGCGAGGTCGCGCAGCCGGGCCGCGAGGGCGTCGCGGTCGGTGCGATCGGCGGCCAGGGCCACGGGTACGACGGTCGCGCCGCGCCGGGCGAGGGCGTCGCGGGTGAACGCGGCGAGCGCGGCACCGGCCCGCTGCTGTCCGGCGGCGCTGCCGTCGGTGTCGGTGCCGTCCGGGCCGGTGACCAGCCACCAGGTGCCGGTGAGGGCGGGCTCGTCGCCGCCGTCCGCAGCGACGGGCAGCCACGCGTCGCGGTACCGCCACGAGTCGATGGTGGCCTGGTCGCGGTGCCGGCGTCGCCAGGCGGTGAGGGCGGGCAGCACGTCGGCGAACGCCGACTCGGGCACGGTGCCGCCGTCGGTGGCGGCGGCGAGTTCGGCGGTGAGCGCGGCCAGGTCGCCGTTCTCGACGGCGGCCCAGAACCGGGCGTCGGACTCACCCTCGGGGGCGGGGCCGGGGGCCGGGGCGGCGGTGGTGGCGGCGGGCCGGGGCCAGTAGAGCTGCCGCTGGAACGGGTACGTGGGCAGGTCGCGGCGGCGCGCGGGCAGCCCGGCGTACGCGGGTCGCCAGTCGACGGGCGTACCCCCGGTGAAGACCTCGGCGACGGCCCGGTGGAACCGGCCGAGGTCGCCCTCGTTGCGCCGCAGGGTGCCGGTGACGGTGACCGCGCCCGGGTCGGCGGCGGCCAGCTCGACGCTCTCCTGCACGGCCATGGTGAGCACCGGGTGGGCGCTCACCTCGACGAACGTCTGGTAGCCGGCGGCGACGAGGCTGCGCACCGCCTCGTCGAAGCGGACGGTCTGGCGCAGGTTGCGGTACCAGTAGTCGGCGTCGAGGCCGGCGGTGTCGAGCCAGTCGCCCGTCACCGTGGACCAGAACCGGATCTCGCCGGTGCGGGGGGTCAGCCCGGCGAGCAGGTCGACCAGCTGCTCGCGCAGCGGCTCGACGTGCGCGGAGTGGGAGGCGTAGTCGACGGGCACCCGGCGGACCCGGGTCTCGCGGGCCTCGTAGTGGGCGACGAGTTCGTCGAGGGCGGCGGAGTCGCCGGAGACGACGACGGAGGTGGGGCCGTTGACGGCGGCGAGCGCGACGCGGCCGTCCCAACGGGCGATGGTGGCGGTGGCCTCGTCGGCGGTGGTGGCGACGGAGACCATGCCGCCGTCCCCGGCGATGCCGGCGATGATCCGGCTGCGCAGGGCGACCACGGCCGCCGCGTCGTCGAGGCTGAGGGCCCCGGCGACGTACGCGGCGGCGATCTCGCCCTGCGAGTGGCCGACGACGGCGGCGGGGCGGACCCCGTACGACTGCCAGAGGGCGGCGAGGGAGACGCCGACGGCGAACAGGGTGGGCTGGACGACGTCGACGCGTTCCAGGGACGGCGCGTCGGGCGCGCCGCGCACCACGTCGACGGGCGACCAGTCGACGTACGGGCGCAGGGCCTCGGCGCACGCGGCGAACGTCTCGGCGAAGACTCCGGCGGTGTCGAGGAGCTCGGCGGCCATGCCGACCCACTGGGAGCCCTGGCCGGGGAAGACGAAGGCGACCTCGCCGGGCGTACCGGTGCCGGTGACGGTGTCCGGGGCGGATTCTCCGGCGGCGAGCGCGCCCAGCGCGGCGGTCAGGCCGGCGCGGTCGGCGGCGAGGACGACGGCCCGGTGGTCGTGGGCGGCGCGGGTGTCCACGAGGGACCAGCCGACGTCGGCGAGGGCGTCGTCGGCGACGGTGTCGAGGTGGTCGGCGAGGTCGCGGGCGCGGGCGGCGAGGGCGTCGGCGGTGCGCCCGGACAGCACCCAGGGCAACTCCCGGGCCGGCGCGGCGGCCTGCTCTGCGGAGGCCGGCGCGGGCTCCTCCTCGGGGGCCTGTTCGAGGATGGTGTGCACGTTGGTGCCGCTGATGCCGAACGAGGAGACCCCGGCGCGGCGGACCCCGTCGGCGGGCTCCCACGGGCGGGCCTCGGTGAGCAGCGCGACGTGGCCGGCGGACCAGTCGACGTGCGGGGTGGGCTCGTCGACGTGCAGGGTGGGCGGCAGCACCCCGTGCCGCATGGCGAGCACCATCTTGATCACCCCGGCGACGCCGGCCGCGGCCTGGGTGTGGCCGACGTTCGACTTGATGGAGCCGAGCCACAGGGGCCGGTCGGCGGGGCGGTCCTGGCCGTAGGTGGCGAGCAGCGCCTGGGCCTCGATCGGGTCGCCGAGGGTGGTGCCGGTGCCGTGCGCCTCCACGGCGTCGACCTGGTCGGCGGTGAGCCCGGCGTTGGCCAGGGCCTGCCGGATGACCCGCTGCTGGGCGGGCCCGTTGGGGGCGGTCAGCCCGTTGGACGCGCCGTCCTGGTTGACGGCGCTGCCCCGCACGATGGCGAGGACGGGGTTGCCGTCGCGGCGGGCGTCGGAGAGCCGCTGGAGCACCAGCAGGCCGACGCCCTCGCCCCAGCCGGTGCCGTCGGCGGCCCCGGCGAACGGCTTGCACCGGCCGTCGGCGGCCAGCCCGCGCTGGCGGGAGAAGCCGACGAAGATGCCGGGGGTGGCCATGACGGTGGCGCCGCCGGCGAGGGCGAGGTCGCACTCCCCCGCCTGCAGGGCCTGCGCGGCGAGGTGCAGGGCGACCAGCGACGACGAGCAGGCCGTGTCGACGGTCACGGCGGGGCCGTGCAGCCCGAAGGTGTACGACAGCCGCCCGGAGATGACGCTCGCGGAGGTGCCGGTGGCGAGGTAGTTCTCGTCGACGTCCCCGGCGGCCATCAGCAGCGAGCCGTAGTCCTGGCCGTTGGTGCCGACGTACACGCCGGTGCGGCTACCGCGCAGCGCGGTCGGGTCGATCCGGGCCCGCTCGAACGCCTCCCAGGTGGCCTCCAGCAGCAGCCGCTGCTGCGGGTCCATGGCGAGGGCCTCGCGGGGGCTGATGCCGAAGAAGGCGGGGTCGAACTCGCCGGCCCCGGCGACGAAGCCGCCCTCCCGCACGTAGCTGGTGCCGAGGTGTTCGGGGTCGGGGTGGTACAGCTCGGCGATGTTCCAGCCGCGCTCGCCGGGCATCAGGGTCATCGCGTCGGTGCCGTCGGCGAGGAGGTCCCACAGTTGCTCCGGCGAGCTGACCCCGCCGGGGAACCGGCAGCTCATGCTGACGATGGCGACGGGCTCGCGGTGGGTGTCGGTGCCGGCGGCGACGACGTCACCGGGGGTGTCGCCGGGCAGCCGGTTGGTCAGCCCGTGCAGGTGGGCGGCCAGCTCGGCGACGGTGGGGTGGTCGAAGACGAGGGTGGCGGGCAGGGTCATGCCCGTCTCGGCCGTGAGCCGGTTACGCAGCTCGACGGCGGTGAGCGAGTCGAAGCCGAGGTCCCGGAAGGTGCGCTCGGGCAGCGGCCTGCCGGCCGGGTAGCCGAGCACCACGGCGGCCTGGGTGCGCACCAGCTCGGTGAGCTGCGGCAGGGACCGGCCGACGACGACGGCCCGGACGGGGCCGGTCGCCACGGCGGGCACGCCGGGCAGGGCCGCGATCAGCGGGTTCGGCCGCCCCCAGGACGCGGCGAGGCGTCCCCAGTCGACGTCGGCCACGGTGACGGCCGGCCCGGCGGCGTTGACGACCCGGCCGAGGGCGCTGACGGCCTCCGCGGCGGGCAGCGGGTTGATGCCGCCCCGGGTGAGCCGGGCGGTGAGCGCGGCGGTGGCGGCGGCCATCCCGTCGGCGGCCCAGGCGCCCCAGGCGACGGCGGTGGCGGGCAGCCCCTGGGCGTGCCGCCACGCGGCGAACGCGTCGAGGTAGGCGTTGGCCGCCGCGTAGTTGCCCTGCCCGGCGCTGCCCACGACCCCGGCGAGGGAGGAGAACAGCACGAACGCGTCGAGGTCCCGGCCGACGGTGGCGTCGTGCAGCACTTGGGCGGCGGTGACCTTGCCGGCGAGGACGGCCTGCATCCGGTCGACGTCGAGTCCGTCGAGGACGCCGTCGGCGACGATCCCGGCGGTGTGCACGACGGCGGTGAGCGCGGGCAGGCCGGCGACGAGGGCGGTGACCGCCTCCCGGTCGGTGACGTCGCAGGCGACGACCCGCACCGCCCCGGTCCCCCGCAGCTCCTCGATCAACTCGGCGGCACCGGGGGCGTCCGCGCCACGCCGGGACGCGAGCACCACCTCGGCCGCCCCGTTGGCCAGCAACCACCGGGCCGTGTGCCGACCCAACGCACCCGTACCCCCGGTCACCAGCACCGTCCCCGACGGACGCCAACCCGACCCCACCGGCGGCGCGGCGGGCACGAGCCGCCGCCCGAGGACGCCCTGCGGGCGGATCGCCACCTGGTCGTGGCCGGCGTCGGCGAGGACGGCGAGCAGGGCGTCCCCGCCCGCCCGGTCGAGCCGGCCGTCGTCAATGCCGCTGCCGGTGACGGGCAGGTCGACGCCGTTGCCGGTGCCGGGCAGGTCGACGAGGCCGCCCCAGCGGTCGGGCTGTTCGAGGGCGATCACCCGGCCGAGGCCCCAGGCCGCCGCGGCCGACGGGTCGGCGATCCGCTCGCCGCCGCCGACGGAGACCGCGCCCCGGGTGAGGCACCACAGCCGGCCGGGCAGGCCGGTGCCGGCGAGCGCCTGGGCGAGGGTGAGCAGCAGCGCGGTGCCGGCGGGCACGGCGGGGGCGTCCGGCAGCGGCGCGTCCCGCTCGGGCAGCAGGCAGACCACCCCGGCCCAGCCCGCTTCCCAGCCCGATTCCCCGGCGTCTCCCCGATCCCCCGCAGCCCCGCGCTCAGCGCCGGCTTCCTGTCCCCCAGCCGCGCCCGGCTCCCCGAGCCGCCGCAGCGCCTCCCCCAGCTCGCCCCGCCCGACCCCACCGCGAACGCCGAGCACCTCGACCCGGGCCCCGCCCCGGCGCAGCGCCTCCACCACCCCGCGATCTTGCAGTTCCGGCCCCGACAAAAGCCGCGTTCCGCCCGTTTCGGGGGCCGTAACTGCAAGATCGGCAGGGAGGGTGGGGGTGACGACGAGCCAGCGGCCCGGCAGGGGCCGGGTCGGGGCCAAGGCAGGGGGCACGGGTTTCCAGGTGACGCGGTAGGTCCAGGCGTCCAGCGCGGCGTCGCGCTGGCGGGCCCGCCGCCACGACGACAGCACCGGTACGGCGGGGGCGAGCGCCTCGATCGCGGCGGGATCGTCCTGCACGGCCAGGTGGGACGCCACCTCGGTCAGGTCGCCGCGCTCGACGGCGGCCCAGAAGTCGCCCTCGGTGCCGGCGGCGTGTTCGGCCTGCGCGGCGGCGACCGCGCCGGCCTCGGGCCAGTACCGCTGGTGCTGGAACGCGTACGTGGGCAGGTCCACCCGGGACGCGCCCGTGTCGGCGAACCACGGCCGCCAACCCACCGACACCCCGTTGACATGCAGCTCCGCCAGGGCGGCCAGCAGACCGGCGACCTCCGGCCGATCCCGACGCTGGGCGGCCACCGCGAGCACCGAAGCCTCGGGCAACGCCTCCGCCGTCAACGCCGTCAACACACTCTGCGGGCCGACCTCCAGGAACGTGTCCACCCCGGCAGCCCGCAATGCCGCCACCCCGTCGGCGAACCGCACCGCCTCCCGCACATGCCGCACCCAGTAGTCGACGCCACGGATCTCGTCAGGATCGGCCAGCGCCCCGGTCACGTTCGACACGACGGGCAGCTCGGGCGCGGCGAAGGTCAGCCGCGACAGCACCGCCCGGAACTTCGCGAGCATCGGCTCCATCAACGGACTGTGGAACGCGTGACTCACCGCCAACCGACGGGTCCGCACCCCCCGACCCCGCCACGCCTGCTCCACCTCGTCCAGGGCATCCACCGCACCCGACACGACGACGGAAGCCGAACCGTTGACGGCGGCGATCCCGACCCGGTCGGACAGCCCGTCTCGCGAGGCCAGCCCGTCCAGCGACGCCAACACGTCCGCCTCGGCCGCATTGACCGCCAACATCCCACCACCGGCCGGCAACGCCTGCATCAACCGACCCCGCGCCACCACCAGAGCACACGCATGCTCCAGCGACAACACCCCCGCCACATGCGCCGCCACGATCTCACCAACCGAATGACCACCCACGAAGTCCGGCACCACACCGAACGACTCCACCAGACGGAACAGGGCCACCTCGACCGCGAACAACCCCGCCTGCGTGAACACCGTCGAATCCAGCAGCCCCGCCTCAGCGGAGCCCTCCGAAGCGAACAGCACCGACTTCAACGGCTGCGGCAACCCACGGTCCAGGTGCCCGCACACCTCGTCCAACACCGACGCGAACACCGGGAACGACGCGTACAACTCCCGACCCATCCCCGCCCGCTGCGCGCCCTGACCGGAGAAGAGCACGGCGAGCTGGCCGCGCGAGGTGGCCGTACCGGACAGGACGTTGCCGGCCGGGGTGCCGGCGGCGAGGGCGCGCAGCCCGGCGAGGAGGTCGTCGCGGCCCGTCGCCGCGACCACCGCGCGGCTGTCCAGGGCAGCGCGGGCGGTGACCGACGACCACGCCACGTCGAGGGGACGTGCGTCGGGGTCGGCGTCGAGCCGGGCGGCCCAGCGGCCCGCCTGCGCGGCGAGGGCGGCGTCGGTGCGGGCGGACAGCAGCACCGGCACGGCGGGCAGCGCCCGCGCGGGGGCGAGATCCTCAGGTGCCGCCTCGGCGGAGGGGGCCTGCTCGATGATGGTGTGCGCGTTGGTGCCGGAGACGCCGAACGACGACACGGCGGCCCGGCGGGGCCGGTCCACGGCCGGCCACGGCCGCGCCTCGGTGGCGAGTTCCACGGCCCCGGCGGACCAGTCGATGTGCTGCGACGGCGCGTCGACGTGCAGGGTGGGCGGCACGACGCCGTGCCGGATGGCCTGCACCATCTTGATCACACCGGCGACGCCGGCGGCGGCCTGGGTGTGGCCGATGTTCGACTTGACCGACCCCAGCAGCAGCGGCGTCTGGCGGTCCTGCCCGTACGTGGCGAGCAGCGCCTGCGCCTCGATCGGGTCGCCGAGCCGGGTGCCCGTGCCGTGCGCCTCGACGACGTCCACGTCCACCGGCGACAGGCGCGCCGAGGCGAGGGCGTGGCGGATGACGCGCACCTGGGAGGGGCCGTGCGGGGCGGACAGGCCGTTGGACGCGCCGTCGGAGTTGACGGCGCTGCCCCGCACGACGGCGAGGATCGGGTAGCCGTGGCGTTGGGCGTCGGAGAGCCGGGCGAGCAGCAGCATGCCGACGCCCTCGGACCAGGAGGTGCCGTCGGCGGCGGCGGCGAACGCCTTGCACCGGCCGTCGGCGGCCAGCCCGCGCTGCCGGCTGAAGCCGACGAAGACCGCCGGGGTGGGCATGACGGTGACGCCGCCGGCCAGGGCCAGCTCGCAGTCGCCGTTGCGCAGCCCCTGGGCGGCGAGGTGGATCGCGACGAGCGACGAGGAGCAGGCGGTGTCGACGGTGACGGCCGGCCCTTCGAGGCCGAGCGTGTACGCGACGCGGCCGGAGATGACGCTTGTGGCGTTGCCGGTGAGCAGGTGCCCCTCGCCGTTCTCGGCCTGCGCCATGATCCCGTCGTAGCCGTGCGAGGCCGCGCCGACGAACACGCCGGTGCGGCTGCCCCGCATGGTGGCCACGGGCAGGCCGGCCCGCTCGAACGACTCCCACGCGGTCTCCAGCAGCAGCCGCTGCTGCGGGTCCATCGCGAGGGCCTCACGGGGGCTGATGCCGAACAGGTCGGCGTCGAAGTCGGCGGCGTCGTAGACGAAGCCGCCCTCGGAGACGTAGCTGGTGCCGGGGTGGTCGGGGTCGGGGTGGAACAGCCGGTCCAGGTCCCAGCCCCGGTCGGCGGGGAACGGGCCGATGCCGTCCCCGCCGTCGCGGACGAGGTCCCACAGCTGCTCGGGCGAGGCGACGCCGCCCGGGTAGCGGCAGCTCATCGCGACGATGGCGATGGGTTCGCCGTCGCGGGCCTCCAGCTCCCGCAGCCGACGCCGGGTGCGCCGCAGCTCCGAGGTCGTACGCTTCAGGTACTCGACGTACTTCTCGTCCTCGTTGCTCACCGTGGACCCACCTCACTCGGCATGCCGTGGTCGTTGCGGCTGGTCACGACGTCTCCAGCTCGCGGTCGATCAGGTCGAAGATGTTCTCGGCGGTCGCCGACTCCAGGTCGTCGTCGCCGCCCGCGTCGGACTGCCGCTCGGCCAGCCGGTCCAGCAGGCCGTGCAGCCGGTCGGTGATGCGGCGGAACTCGTCGTCGGCCGGGTCGAGGCCGGCGAGGGCCGCCTCGATGCGGTCGAGGTCCAGGCCGGCCCCGGCGAGCGCCCCGCCCCCGGTCCCGCCGGCACCGGCCCCGCCGGGCCCCGCCCCGAAACCAGCCGCCGCCGGGGCGAGCTGCCCGGCGAGGTGCGCGGCGAGCGCGGCCGGCGTCGGATTGTCGAAGACGAGGGTGGCGGGCAGCCGCAGCCCGGTGGCCGCGCCGAGCCGGTTGCGCAGCTCGACGGCGGTCAGCGAGTCGAAGCCGAGTTCGCGGAAGGCCCGGGTCGGCTCGATGCCGGCCGGGTCGCCGTGGCCGAGGACGACGGCGACGTTCGACAGCACCAGGTCGCGCAGGGCGCGTACCCGCTTGTCGGCGGTGAGGCCGGCGAGCCGCGCCGCGTACGCCTGCCCGTCGGCGGCCTCACCGGCGGCGGCCCGGCGGCCGGCGGCGCGGACCAGCCCGGTCAGCAGCGGGTGCACGGGCGCGCCCGGCGCGGCGACCCCGGTGCTGATCTTCGCGGGCATCAGCACGGCCCGCTCGGACCGCCAGGCGGCGTCGAACAGGGCGAGGGCCTCCTCGTTGGACAGGGCGGCCATGCCGCCCCGGTCGAGGCGGCGGATGTCGGCGGCGTCGAGGTGCCCGGTCATGCCGCTGGCCTGCGCCCACCGGCCCCAGGTCAGGGAGACCGCCGGCAGGCCGAGGGCCCGCCGGTGCTCGGCGAGGGCGTCGAGGAACGCGTTGCCGGCGGCGTAGTTGCCCTGCCCCGGGCCGCCGAAGACCCCGGCGGCGGCGGAGAACAGCACGAACGCGGTCAGCTCGTGGCCGGTCGTGGCGCGGTGCAGGTTCCAGGCGGCGTCGACCTTCGGCCGCAGCACGGCGGCGAGCCGGTCGGGGGTCATCGACTCCAGCACCCCGTCGTCGAGGACACCGGCCGCGTGCACGACGGCCCGCAGCGGGTGCCGGGCGTCCACCATGGACAGCACGTCGGCGACGGCGTCCGGGTCGGCCAGGTCGGCGGCGACGATCGACACGTCCGCGCCGAGCGCCTTGAGGTCGGCCAGCAGCGCGTCGGCGCCCTCGGCGTCGGGTCCGCGCCGGCTGACCAGCAGGAGCTGCCGGGCGTCGTGTGCGGTGACCAGGTGCCGGCAGAGCAGCGCGCCGAGCGTGCCGGTCGCGCCGGAGACGAGGACGGTGCCGTCGAGGCGGGGCACCTGCGGGATGCTCAGGGCGAGCTTGCCGACGTGCCGGGCCTGGCTGAGGAAGCGGAACGCCTCCGGGGCGCGCCGGACGTCCCAGTCGCGGCGGGGCAGCGGGCGCAGCGCACCGGTGGCGAACAGCGCCACCAGTTCGGCGAGCATCTCGCCGATCTTGTCCTGGCCGGCCTCGATGAGGTCGAACACCTGGTAGCCGACGCCGGGATGGTCGGCGGCGACCCGCTGCGGGTCCCGCTTGTCGGTCTTGCCCATCTCGACGAACCGGCCGCCGGGGGCGAGCAGCCGCAGCGACGCGTCGACGTACTCGCCGCTGAGCGCGTTGAGCACGACGTCCACGCCGCGCCCGCCGGTGCGGTCGCGGAACGCGTCGACGAAGTCGAGGCTGCGGGAGGAGGCGACGTGCGCGTCGTCGAAGCCGGTGGCGCGCAGCGCCGGCCACTTGCCGGGGCTGGCCGTGCCGTAGACCTCCGCGCCGAGGTGGCGGGCGATCTGCACGGCGGCCATGCCGACGCCGCCGGCCGCCGCGTGCACCAGCACGGACTCGCCCGCGTCGAGGCGGGCCAGCTCGACCAGGCCGTACCAGGCGGTGAGGAAGACCACCGGCACGGCGGCGGCCTCCGCGTACGACCAGCCGTCGGGGATGCGGGTGACGAGGCGGTGGTCGGTGACGGCGACGCTGGCGAACGAGCCGGAGAACAGGCCCATCACCCGGTCGCCGGGGGCCACGCCGGTGACGCCGGGGCCGACGTCGAGCACCACGCCCGCGCCCTCGTTGCCCAGCACCTCCTGGTCGGGGACCATGCCGAGGGTCAGCACGACGTCCCGGAAGTTGAGGCCGGAGGCGCGCATCGCGACGCGTACCTGCCCGGCCGGCAGCGCGTCGCCGACCTCGGGGCAGGGCAGCACGGCCAGGTTCTCCAGGGTGCCCTTCTCGGTGACGTCGAGCCGCCACGGCACGTCGTCGCCGGGCAGGGCCAGCGTGCCGGCGTCGCGGGCCCGCACCAGCCGGGGCACGAGCAGCGCGCCGTCGCGCACGGCGACCTGCGGCTCGCCGCAGGCGACGGCCGCCGGGACGGCCGCGAGGCAGCCGGCGTCGTCGTCGGCGTCCAGCAGCGTGAACCGGCCGGGGTGCTCCGCCTGCGCCGAGCGGACCAGCCCCCACAGGGCGGCGCGCGCCAGGTCGCGGGGGGCCTCGCCGGGGGCCGCGCCGACCGCCCCGGCGGTGCGCAGCACCAGGCGGGACCGCTCCAGGCCGGGTTCGGCGAGCCAGTCCTGCACGAGCGCGAGAGCCTCCCGGGCCGCGTCGTGCGCGGCGTCGCCGGCCCGCGCCGGGTCCGCGCCGACCCACTGCGCGACCACCACATCGGGTACGTCGCCGCAGCGCTCGACCTCGGCGGCGAGGGCGGCCAGGTCGGCGTGGGCGGTCACGGGGTGCCCGGCGGCGGCCAGCGCGGCGGCGAGGCCGGCCGGGTCGTCGCCGAGCACCGCCCAGCGGGTGCCGCCCGTGGCGTCCGTGCCGCCTACCGCGTTGACCGGCTGGTCCAGCGGCGTCCAGTCGAGGTGGAACAGGCAGTTGCGGCGCAGGGCGGCGGCCTCGTCGGCCCGGCCGGCGGCGACCGGGCGGAACGTCAGCGACTCGACGGTGGCGACGGGCTGCCCGGCGGTGTCGGCGAGCGTGACGGCGAGGGTGTCGGGGCCGAGGGGGCGCAGCCGCACCCGCAGCCGGGTCGCCCCGTGGGCGTGCAGGCCGACGGCGCGGAACGCGAACGGCAGCCAGCCCGTGCCGGCGGTGTCGCCGCTGGCGGCCACGTCGCCGTCGCGCTTGCCGGCACTGTCGCGGTTGCCGTCGCCGAGCAGCCCGGTGAGGCCGCTGGCCTGGAGCGCCGCGTCGAACAGGGCGGGGTGCAGGCCGAAGCGGGGCGCGTCGGCGGCCACCGCGTCGGGCAGGGCCACCTCGGCGTACGCCTCGTCGACGCCGCGCCACACCCGGCGCAGGCCCCGGAAGGCCGGGCCGTAGCCGAGGCCGCCGCCGGCCATGTCGGCGTACCAGGCGTCAAGGTCCGCGTCGACCTCGACGGCGTCGGCGGGCGGCCACTCCCCCGGCACGACCAGCGGGGCGGGGAGCTGCGGCAGCAGCAGGCCCTCGGCGTGCCGGGTCCATTCGCCGTCGCCGTCGCCCTCGGGGCGGGAGTGCACGGTGACGGTCCGCTCGCCGGTGTCGCTGGGCGCGCCGACGCGTACCTGCACCTGCACGGCCCCGGCCGGTGGGACGACGAGCGGGCTGATCAGGGTGAGGTCGCCGACCTGGCCGGCGTCGACCTCGTCGCCGGCCCGGACGACCATGTCGACGATCCCGGTCCCGGGGACGATCACCGCCCCGCCGACGGCGTGGTCCGCGAGCCACGGGTGGGTACGCACCGACAGCCGGCCGGTGAGCACGACCGTCTGGTCGTCGGCGACGGGGATCGCGGCGCTGAGCAGGGGGTGTCCGGCGTCCTGGAGGCCGGCGGCCCCGACGTCCCGGACCTGGTGCGCGGGTGGCTCCAGCCAGTACCGGCCCCGGTCGAACGCGTACGTGGGCAGCGGCACGGTGCCGGTCGCGGCGAGGACCTTCGTCAGGTCGACGGGCAGGCCGATCGCGTGCGCGGTGGCCAGGTTGGTCAGCAGCCGGGCCGGGTCGTCGTCACCCCGCCGCAGGCTGCCCAGGGTGTAACCGGTGACGCCGGCGTCGTCGAGGATCGCCGTCACCGGCATCGTCAGCACCGGATGCGGGCTGATCTCCACGAACGTGGTGTGCCCGGCGGCAACAGCGACCCGCACGGCCGCGTCGAACTGGACGGTCTGCCGCAGGTTGTCATACCAGTAGTCGGCCGTCATCGACGCCGGATCCACCCAGTCACCCGTCAACGTCGACACGAGCCGGATGTGGCCCGGCTGCGGGGCGACGTCGGCCAGGTCCGCGCGCAGCCGTTCCGCCACGTCCTGCACCGACGGCGAATGCGACGCGTAGTCCACCGGAATCAACCGCGCCCGGATCCCCTCGGCCTGACACGCGTCCACCAGGTCCGCAACCGGCTGCGGCGGCCCGGACACGACCACCGTCGACGGGCCGTTCACGGCGGCCACACCCACACCCGGGAACGCGGGGAGACGCTCGGTGACCGCGTCAGCGGACAGGTCCACCGACGCCATCGCACCGCTACCCCGCAGCACCGCCAGGGCCCGCGACCGCAGGGCAACCGTCTTCGCCGCATCCTCCAGGGACAGGATCCCGGCGACACACGCCGCGCCGATCTCACCCTGGGAGTGGCCGACCACCGCCTGCGGGGACACGCCCGCGTGCTCCCACACCGCAGCCAGAGCGATACCCACCGCCCACAGGACCGGCTGCACCACCTCCACCCGCTCCAACCACGACTCGTCATCCCCCGTCAACACCGACACGAGATCCACGTCGAGGAACGGGGCGAGGGCCCGCTGACACTCGGCCAGCTTCGCGTCGAACACCGGCGCACGACCGACCAGGCCGGCGGCCATGCGTGCTGACTGCGCGCCCTGACCCGGGAACACGAACACCGGCCCGGAGCCGTGACCCGATGCCACACCGCTGACCACGTTGCCCGCCGGCTGACCGGACGCCAGCGCGTCCAACCCGGCGAGGAACTCCTCCACACCCGAACCGACCACGGCGGCCCGCTGGTCGAACGTCGACCGGGTCGTCGCCAGGGACCAACCGACCGCCGCCGGCTCCACGTCGCCGTGCTCGCGCAGGTGCCGCGCGAGGCGGGCCGCCTGACCGGCCAGGGCAGCCTTCGACCGGGCCGACACCGGCCACACCGTCACGTCGGCGTCGACCAGCCCCGGCGAGCGGGCCCCGGCCGGCGCGTCGGCGGGCTCGTCGCCCTGCTCGACGATGACGTGGGCGTTGGTGCCGGACATGCCGAACGACGACACCGCCGCCCGACGGGGCCGGCCCGCCCCGGGCCACGGGGTGGCCTCGGTGACCAGTTCGACGGCTCCGGCCGTCCAGTCGATGTGCCCCGAGGGGGCGTCCACGTGCAGGGTGGCGGGCACGGTCCCGTGCCGCATCGCGAGGACCATCTTGATGATCCCGGCGACGCCGGCCGCCGCCTGCGTGTGACCGATGTTCGACTTCACCGACCCCAGCAACAGCGGCGTCTCCCGACCCTGCCCATACGTCGCCAGCAACGCCTGCGCCTCGATCGGATCACCCAACGTCGTGCCCGTCCCGTGCGCCTCCACCACGTCCACATCGGCCGTGGACAGACCCGCCGACGCGAGGGCCTGCCGAATCACCCGCTGCTGCGACGGACCATTCGGCGCAGTAAGACCATTCGACGCACCGTCCTGATTCACCGCGGAGCCCCGCACCACGGCCAGCACCCGGTGCCCGTTACGCCGGGCATCCGACAACCGCTCCACCAGGAGCACCCCGACGCCCTCACCCCAACCGGTGCCGTCCGCGCCGGCCGCGAACGCCTTGCACCGCCCGTCAGCCGCGAGGGCCCGTTGGCGGGAGAACTCGGCGAAGGTGGCGGGGGTGGTCATCACGGTCACGCCGCCGGCCAGCGCCAGGTCGCACTCGCCGCGCCGCAGCGCCTGCACCGCCAGGTGCAGTGCGACGAGGGACGACGAACACGCCGTGTCCACCGACACCGCCGGCCCCTCCAACCCCAACGCGTACGCCACCCGACCCGACACCACACTCGCCGCGTTGCCGGTGCCCGCGAAGCCCTCCGCAGCATCGGCGGACATCATCAACAGGGCCCCATAGTCCTGGCCGTTGGTGCCGACGAACACCCCTGTTCGCGAACCCCGCAACCCCGCCGGGTCAACCCCTGCCCGCTCCACCGCCTCCCACGACGCCTCCAGCAACAGGCGCTGCTGCGGGTCCATCGCCGCGGCCTCACGGGGCGAGATGCCGAAGAAGGCCGCGTCGAAGTCGGCGGCGTCGTGGAGGAAGCCGCCCTGGTCGGCGTAGCTGGTGCCGGGGGTGGCGGGGTCGGGGTCGAAGAGCCGGTCGAGGTCCCAGCCCCGGTTGGTGGGGAAGTCGCCGATGGCGTCGACGCCGTCGGCGACGAGCCGCCAGAGCTGGTCGGGGTCGGCGATGCCGCCGGGGTAGCGGCAGGCCATGCCGACGATGGCGACGGGGTCGTCGCCGTCCACGGTGGGCGCGGCGGCGGCCGGGGCGGGGTCGGCGGCGTCGCCGAGGAGGCCGCCGAGCAGGAAGCGGGCCAGCACGATCGGGCTGGGGTGGTCGAAGACGAGGGTGGTGGGCAGGGCCTGCCCGGTGGCGGCGGCGAGCCGGTTGCGCAGTTCCACGGCGGTGAGCGAGTCGAAGCCGAGGTCCCGGAACGCGGTGGTGACGCCGATGGCGGCGGGTCCGCCGTCGTGGCCGAGCACGTCGGCGGCATGGTCGCGGATCAGGTCGGCGAGGGTCTCCTCGCGGCGGGCCGGGGTGAGCCCGGCGAGGCGGCGGCGCAGGGTCGCGGCGGGGCCGTCGTCGCCGTCGTCGGTGGGTGCGCCGCCGTCGAGGGCGGCCTTCGCCTCGGGTACGCCCTCCAGCAGGGGCCGCCGCCGGGCGGAGGCGTACGCGGGGGCGAACCGGGTCCAGTCGACGTCGGCGACGGTGAGGGTGACGTCGTCGTGGTCGAGGGCCTGCGCGAGCGCGCCCATGGCGACGGCGGGGTCCATGGCGGGTACGCCCCGGCGGCGCAGCTGCTGGTCGGAGTCGGCCCCGTGCATGCCGCCGTCGGCCCAGGGGCCCCAGGCGACGGCGGTGCCGGCGTGCCCGTCGGCGCGGCGCTGCTGCACGAGCGCGTCGAGGTAGGCGTTGCCGGCGGCGTAGCCTGCCTGGCCGGCGCTGCCCCAGGTGGCGGCGATGGACGAGTAGACGACGAAGGCGTCGAGGTCCCGGTCGGCGAGCAGGTCGTGCAGGTGGGTCGCGCCGGTGGTCTTGCCGCCGGTCACCTCGGCCAGTTCGGCGGCGGTGACCTCGGCGAGGGGGGTGGTCTGGGCGACGCCGGCGGTGTGCACGACGGTGCGCACGGGCGGGCCGTCGGCTTCGACGCGGCGCAGCAGGTCGGCGAGGGCGGCCCGGTCGGCGATGTCGCAGGCGGCGACGGTGACCCGGGTGCCGAGGGCGGTGAGTTCGGCTTCGAGGTCGGCGGCGCCGGGGGCGGCGGGGCCGCGCCGGCTGACGAGGACGACGTGTTCGGCTCCGGCTGCGGCGAGCCAGCGGGCGGCGCGCGCGCCGAGGCCGCCGGTGCCGCCGGTGATGAGGGCGGTGCCGGTGGGCGTGTAGCGGCGGGCCGGGGGGCGGTCGCCGAGGGCGGCGCGGACGAGGCGGCGGGCGAAGACGCCGGGGCCGCGTACGGCGAGCTGGTCCTCGCCGGTCGTGCCGGTGAGGATCGCGGCGAGCCGGCCGGCGGCGCGGGCGTCGGGTCGGGTGGGCAGGTCGACGAGGCCACCCCAGCGGTGCGGGGCCTCGACGCTGACGACCCGGCCGAGGCCCCAGGTGGCGGCCTGGGCGGGGTCGGCGAGCCGGTCGTACGCGGCGGCGGCGACGGCGCCCCGGGTGACCAGCCACAGCGGGGCGTCGTGGCCGGCGTCGCCGAGGGCCTGGGTGAGGGCGAGGGTGGCGGCGAGGCCGGGCAGGGTGGCGGCGTCGGCCGATGGTGCCCAGGCGAGCAGGGAGACGACCCCGGCGAGCGGCGTGTCGCCGAGGGCGGCGGCGAGGGCGGCGCGGTCGGCGTCGGGGGCGACGGTCAGCGGCAGCGGGTCGGCCCCGACGTCGGTGAGCGCGGCGCGGACGGCGGCCACGGCCGGGTCGTCGGCGTGGCCGGCGGGGAGCGCGAGGAGCCAGGTGCCGGCGAGCCGGCCGGGGGTGGGTTCGGCGGTGACCTGCCATTCGGCGCGGTACCGCCAGCCGTCGAGGACGGTGTGTTCCTGCCGCTGCCGCCGCCAGTCGGCGAGGGCGGGCAGCAGGGCGCGCAGGGAGTCGGCGGTGGCGTCGTCGATGTGGAGGGTGTCGCGCAGGGCGTCGAGGTCGGCGCGTTCGACGGCGTCCCAGAACCGGTGGTCGAGCGGGTCGGTGCCGGTGGCGGGGTCGGCGGGGGCCTCGGCGGGCACCCAGTAGTGCTGCCGCTCGAACGGGTAGGTGGGCAGGTCGACGAGGCGGCCAGGCCGGTCGGCGAGGACGTCGGCCCAGCGGACGCCGGTGCCGGCGACGTGCAGGTGGGCGAGCGCGGCGAGCAGGGCGCGGCGTTCGGGGCGGTCGCGGCGCAGGGCGGGCACGACGGCGGCGGGGGCCACGTCGGCGGCGGCGGTGACGGTGGCGAGGGTCTCCTCGGCGGCGGCGGCGAGGACGGCGTCGGGGCCGACCTCGACGAAGGTGCCGACGCCGTGGGCGCGCAGGGTGCGTACGCCGTCGGCGAAGCGGACCGCCTCGCGGACGTGCCGCACCCAGTAGTCGGTGCTGCGTAGCGCCTCCGGGTCGGCGAGGTCACCGGTCACGTTCGACACGATCGGCAGCGTGGGGGCACGCAGGTCGAGCCCGGCGACGACGGCCGCGAACCCGGCGAGCATCGGCTCCATCAACGGGCTGTGGAACGCGTGGCTGACCTTCAGCCGCCGCGTCTTCACCCCACGCGCGGCCCACCGCCCGGCCACCTCGTCCACGGCGGACGCCGCGCCCGACACCACGACGGACGTCGGGCCGTTGACGGCGGCGATCCCGACCGGGCCGGTCACCCCGTCCAGCGACTCGACGACGGACGCCTCGTCGGCGGCGACGGCCAGCATCGCCCCGCCGGGCGGCAACGCCTGCATCAGCCGACCCCGCGCCGCGACCAGCTTCGCCGCGTCGGCGAGGGTCAACACCCCGGCGACGTGCGCGGCGACGACCTCCCCGATGGAGTGGCCCGCGACGAGGTCCGGGGCGATGCCGAAGGAGCCGAGGAGCCGGTGCAGGGCCACCTCCACGGCGAACAGCCCGGCCTGGGTGAACACGGTCTGGTCGAGCAGCGCGGCCTCGGGCGTGCCGGCGTCGGCGAACAGCACCTCCCGCAGCGGCCGGGGCAGGTGCGGGTCGAGCGCGGCGCACACCTCGTCGAGGGCCTGCGCGAAGACGGGGAACGCGGCGGCCAGCTCACGGCCCATGCCGGCGCGCTGCGCGCCCTGCCCGGAGTAGAGGAACGCGACGGCGCCGCGTTCGGCGGCGGCACCGGTGACGAGGCCGGGGGCGGGCCGGTCGTCGGCGAGGGCGGTCAGGGCGGCGAGCAGCCCGTCGGTGTCGTCGGCGAGGACGACGGCCCGGTGTTCCAGGGGGCTGCGGGAGGTCACCGAGGACCAGGCGACGTCGGCGGGGTGGGGGGCGGCGTCGGCGACGTACCGGGACCACTGCTCGGCCTGGCGGCGCAGCGCGGTGCGCGTGCGGCCGGTGAGCAGCACGGGCGCGGGCGGCTCGGGGCGGTCGGCGGCGGCGGTCGCGGCGTCGGCCTCGGGTTGTTCGAGGATGAGGTGGGTGTTGGTGCCGCTCATGCCGAACGAGGAGACGGCGGCCCGGCGGGGCCGGTCCACGGCCGGCCACGGGGTGGGCTCGGTGACGAGGGTGACCGCGCCGGCGGCCCAGTCGACGTGCGGGGTGGGCTCGTCGACGTGCAGGGTAGCGGGCACGGTGCCGTGCCGCATCGCCAGGACCATCTTGATGATGCCGGCGATGCCGGCGGCGGCCTGGCTGTGGCCGAGGTTGGACTTGATCGAGCCGAGCAGCAGCGGCGCGGCGTCGCCCCGGTCCTGGCCGTAAGTGGCGAGCAGGGCCTGGGCCTCGATGGGGTCGCCGAGGGTGGTGCCGGTGCCGTGGGCCTCGACGACGTCGACGAGGTCGGGGGTGAGCTTCGCGCCGGCCAGGGCCTGCCGGATGACCCGCTGCTGGGCGGGGCCGTTGGGGGCGGTGAGCCCGTTGGACGCGCCGTCGGAGTTGACGGCGGAGCTGCGGATGATCCCGAGGACGGGGTGGCCGTTGCGGCGGGCGTCGCTGAGGCGTTCGAGCAGGAGCATGCCGACGCCCTCGGACCAGCCGGTGCCGTCGGCGGCGGCGGCGAACGACTTGCACCGGCCGTCGGCGGCGAGCCCGCGCTGGCGGGAGAACTCGACGAACGGGCCGGGGGTGGCCAGCACGGTCGCGCCGCCGGCGAGGGCGAGGCCGCACTCGCGCTGGCGCAGGGCCTGGCAGGCGAGGTGGACGGCGACCGACGACGACGAGCAGGCGGTGTCGACGGTGACGGTGGGCCCCTCCAGGCCGAAGGTGTAGGCGAGCCGGCCGGAGACGACGCTGGCGGCGGAGCCGGTGAGGACGTAGCCCTCGACGCCGGGGGCGCGGTGCAGCACGGCGGCGTAGTCCTGGCCGGAGGTGCCGACGAACGCGCCGGTGCGGCTGCCGCGCAGGGACAGCGGGGCGATGCCGGCGCGTTCGAACAGTTCCCAGGTGACCTCCAGCAGCAGCCGCTGCTGCGGGTCCATGGCGAGGGCCTCGCGGGGGGAGATGCCGAACAGGGCGGCGTCGAAGCGCCCGGCGTCGTAGAGGAACCCCCCGGCGGCGGTGTAGGAGGTGCCGGGGTTGTCGGGGTCGGGGTGGTGCAGCCGGTCGAGGTCCCAGCCCCGGTCGGTGGGGAACTCGCCGATGGCGTCGCCGCCGGCGGAGACGAAGTCCCACAGCGCCTCGGGTGAGCTGATGCCGCCGGGGTAGCGGCAGCTCATCGCGACGATGGCGACCGGCTCGGACTCCTCGGCGGTGACCTCGCGCAGCCGCTGGCGGGTCTGGTGCAGCTCGGCGATGACCCGCGTGAGGTACTCGCGCAGCCTCTCTTCGTCCGCCATGGTTGATCTCGCTCCCTCGTGTGGCACCGGTACGTGTCGCGTGACTCAGGAAAGCCCGAGGTCCCGGTCGACAAGATCGAAAAGCTCCTGGTTGCTGGCGACGCGCAGCCGGTCGGCCACCTCGGCGGCCTCGTCGGGCCGTTCCCCGGCGCCCCGGTCGGCGGCGCCGAGGCGTTCCAGCAGCCGGTGCAGGCGCATGGTGACCCGCACCCGGCCGAGGTCGTCGGTGTCGCGCCGGACGAGGGCGGCCTCCAGCTCGTCGAGTTCCTCGACGGTCGGCAGCGCCTGCACGGACGCCTCGCTGACCAGCTCGCCGCGCAGGTGCTCGGCGAGCGCCTGCGGGGTGGGGTAGTCGAACACCACCGAGCTGGCCGGGCTGAGGCCGGTCTCCTTCGCGAGCCGGCCGCGCAGCTCCACGGCGGTCAGCGAGTCGAAGCCGAGGTCCCGGAACGGCCGGTCGGCCTCCAGGGCGTACGGGCTGTCGTGGCCGATGACCTCGGCGGCGGCGGTGCGGATCAGGTCGACCAGCAGCCGGTTCTGCTCGGCGGTGGTGAGGTCGGCGAGCCGCTTGCGCAGCCCGGTGCGGACCTCGTCGCCGCCGTCGGCGGCCGGGTCGGTGCCGGCGCGCTGGGCCGCCACCTCGGGCAGGTCGGCGATCAGGGGCCGGGGCCGGGCGGAGGCGAAGACGGGGGCGAAGCGGGCCCAGTCGACGTCGGCGACGGTGAGCACGGTGCCGTCGCCGGTGATCGCGGCGCGCAGGGCGGCCATCGCGGGTTCCCGGTCGAGCAGGGACACGCCGCGCCGGCTCATCGCGACGGCGTGGTCGTCGCTGACCATGCCGCCGCCGGCCCACGGTCCCCAGTTGACGGAGACGACCCGGGCCCGGCCGGCGGGTCGGGACTGCGCCCACGCGTCGAGGAAGGCGTTGCCGGCGGCGTACGCGCCGTGGTCGCCGACGCCCCACGCGGCGGCGATGGACGAGAAGTAGACGACCAGCTCCAGGTCGTCGGGGTCGAGGAACTCGTCGAGGTGGCGGGCACCGGCGGTCTTGCCGGCGACGACGTCGGCGAGTTCGTCGGTGCCGACGACGCTGACCGGGTTGAGCCGGCCGACGCCGGCGGCGTGCACGACGGCGCGTACGGTCTCGCCGTCGCGGCGCAGGCCGGCGACGAGGGCGGCGACGGCGTCGCGGTCGGCCAGGTCGCAGGCCACGGCGCGGGCGTGCGCGCCGAGGTCGGCCAGCTCGGCGAGGGTGGCGGCGACGCCGGGCGCGTCGGGGCCGCGCCGGCTGACCAGGATGAGCCGGCGCGCGCCGTGCCGGGCCAGCCAGGCGGCGGCGTACGAGCCGATCGCGCCGGTGCCGCCGGTGATCAGCACGGTGTCCGGCGGCTGCCAGGCGGGGGCGTCGGGCCGCTCGGCGCGGGCGGCGCGGGCGAGGCGGCGCAGGTGGGTGCCGAGGGGGCGCACGGCGAGTTGGTCCTCGGCGTCGGTGTTGGTCAGCGCCCGCAGCAGGTGGTCCCCGGCGGCCGGGTCCAGCTCGGCGGGCAGGTCGAGCAGGCCACCCCAGTGGGCGGGGTGTTCCAGGGCGGTGACCAGGCCGAGGCCCCAGGTGGTGGCCTGGGCGGGGTGGGCGATGGGATCGCCGGGGCCGGTGCTGACGGCCTGCCGGGTGAGCAGCCACAGTGGCCCGGCGGGGGCGGCGTCGGTGACGGCCTGGACGAGGGCGAGGTTGCCGGTGAGCCCGGCGGGCACGGCCGGGTGGTCGGGGTGGGGGCGCTCGTCGAGGGCCAGCAGCGACACGGTACGGGTGGCCGCGCCGGCCGCGAGCAGCGCGGCGAGTTCGGCGCGGGTGGCCGTGGCGGGGTCGACGGCGAGGGTCCGCACGGTGCCGCCGTGCGCGGCGACCAGCGTGCCGATCCGGGCGGCGACGTCGGCGGCCGACTCGGTGGTGCCGGCGTCGGGGTCGACGGTGGCCGTCGGGGCGTCCGTTCCGGCGGGGACGACCAGCAGCCACTCCCCGGTGGCGGGGCCGGCGGTGAGGCGACGCTGCGGCCAGGTGATGCGGTAGCGCCAGCCGTCGACGAGCGCGTCGGTCTGCCGCTGCCGGTGCCAGTGGGCGAGGGTGGGCAGCTGGTCGCGCAGCGGCCGGTCCGGGTCGACGCCGAAGTGGGTGGCGAGGGCGTCGCCGTCGGCGTCGGTCACGGCCTGCCAGAACGCCTCGTCGGCGGTGCCGGCGGCGGGGGCGGCCGGCTCGGCGGTGCGCAGCACGTCGCCGTCGCCGACGGGCCAGAACCGCTGGTGCCGGAAGGCGTACGTGGGCGGGGTGACCGGGTCGGCGGCGGGCAGCAGGGCCGCCCAGTCGACCCGTACGCCGTGGCAGTGCAGCCGGGCCAGCGCGCCGAGCAGCGCCTCGGCCTCGCCCCGGCCGGGCCGCTGGACGCCGGTGACGAGGGTGCGGCCGGCGTCGGGCAGCGCGTCGGCGGCCAGGGCGGTGAGCACCGTGTCGGGGCCGACCTCCAGCATCGTGGCGACGCCGAGGGAGTGCAGGTGCTCGACGGTGTCGGCGAACCGGACGGCGTCGCGCACGTGCCGCACCCAGTAGTCGGGGGTGCAGATCTGCTCGGGGTCGGCGACCCGGCCGGTCAGGTTGGACACGAGCGGGACGGTCGGCGGGGCGTAGTCGAGGCCGGCGGCGACGGCGGCGAACTCGGCGAGCATCGGCTCCATCAGCGGGCTGTGGAACGCGTGGCTGACGGTGAGCCGCTTGGTGCGTACGCCGAGGGCGGCGAAGTGGTCGGCCAGGTCGGTGAGGGCGTCGCCGTCGCCGGAGACGACCACGGCGGCCGGGCCGTTGACGGCGGCGACGGCGACCCGGCCGGCGTACGGGGCCAGGGTCGCGGCGACGTCGGCCTCAGGCGCGGCGACGGCGAGCATCCCGCCGCCGGCCGGGAGTGCCTGCATGAGCCGGCCCCGGTTGCCGACGAGCGCGCAGGCGTCGGGCAGGCTGAGCACCCCGGCGACGTGGGCGGCGGTGATCTCGCCGACGGAGTGCCCGGCGACGAGGTCCGGCACGATCCCCCAGCCGGCGAGGAGCCGGTGCAGGGCCACCTCGACGGCGAACAGGCCGGCCTGGGTGAACACGGTCTGGTGGATCAGGTCGGCCTCGGCGCTGCCGTCGGCGGCGAACAGCACCGCCTTGAGCGGCCGGGGCAGGTGCGCGTCGAGATGCTGGCACACCTCGTCGAGGGCCTCGGCGAAGGCGGGGAACGTCCGGTACAGCTCGCGGCCCATGCCGGCGTGCTGGGCGCCCTGGCCGGAGAAGAGGACGGCGAGGGTGCCGCCGGGCTCGGCGACGTCCCGGGTGAGGGTGGGGTGGTGCTGCCCGGCGGCGAGGGCCCGCAACCCGGCCACGTACGCGTCGCGGTCGGCGGCGAGCAGCACGGCCCGGTGCCGCAGGTGGGAGCGGCCGGTGGCGAGCACCCGGGCGACGGCGGCGGGCTCTGCGGCCCCGGGGCCGGCCTCGGCCTCGGCCCAGTCGGCGAGGCGGGCGGCCTGGGCGGCCAGCCCGTCGGCGTCGTCGCCGGAGACCACCCAGGGCAGCAGCGGCGGCGCGGGCGGCTCCGCGTCGCCGGCCTGCGGCTGCGGCCGGTCGTCGGCGGGCGGGGCCTGTTCGAGGATGACGTGGGCGTTGGTGCCGCTGACCCCGAACGCCGACACGGCGGCCCGGCGGGGCCGGTCCACGGCGGGCCACGGGGTGGGCTCGGCGAGCAGCGCGACCGCGCCGGCCGCCCAGTCGACGTGCGGGGTGGGCTCGTCGACGTGCAGGGTGGGCGGCAGCAGGTCGTGCTGGAGCGCCATGACCATCTTGATGACGCCGGACACCCCGGCGGCGGCCTGGGTGTGGCCGATGTTCGACTTGATCGAGCCGAGCAGCAGCGCCCGGTCGGCGGGCCGGTCCTGCCCGTACGTGGCCAGCAACGCCTGCGCCTCGATCGGGTCGCCGAGGCGGGTGCCGGTGCCGTGGCCGTCGACGGCGTCCACGTCGGCGGCGGTGAGCCGCGCGTTGGCCAGGGCCTGCTGGATGACCCGCTGCTGGGCGGGGCCGTTGGGGGCGGTGAGCCCGTTGGACGCGCCGTCGGAGTTGGTGGCGGAGCCGCGCACCACGGCGAGGACCCGGCGGCCGTCACGGCGGGCGTCGGAGAGCCGCTGGAGCAGCAGCAGGCCGGCGCCCTCGCCCCAGCCGGTGCCGTCGGCGGCCCCGGCGAACGACTTGCACCGGCCGTCGGCGGCGAGGCCGCGTTGCCGGGCGAACTCCAGGAACGGGCCGGGGGTCGCCATCACGGTGACGCCACCGGCGACGGCCGTGTCGCACTCGCCGGAGCGCAGCGACTGCACGGCCAGGTGCAGCGCCACCAGCGACGACGAGCAGGCGGTGTCGACGGAGACGGACGGGCCCTGCAGGCCGAAGGTGTAGGAGAGCCGCCCGGAGACGACGGCCGCCACGTTGCCGGTGGCCTGGTAGCCCTCGGTCTCGGCGCGGGCGGCCATCAGCAGCGTGGCGTAGTCCTGGCCGTTGGTGCCGACGAAGACGCCGGTGTTGCTCTCCCGCAGGTCGGCGGGGGCGATGCCGGCGCGTTCGAACAGCTCCCAGCCGGTCTCCAGCAGCAGCCGCTGCTGCGGGTCCATCACCAGCGCCTCGCGCGGGGAGATGCCGAACAGCGCCGCGTCGAACCCGGCGACGTCGGCGACGAAGCCGCCCTCGCGCACGTACGAGGTGCCGGGGGTGTCGGGGTCGGGGTCGTAGATGGCGTCGAGGTCCCAGCCCCGGTCGGCGGGGAACCCGGCGATGGCGTCGCGGCCGTCGGCGACGAGCCGCCACAGGTCCTCGGGGCTGGCGACGCCGCCGGGGTAGCGGCAGCTCATCGCGACGATGGCGATGGGCTCGTCGAGGGCGGCGGCGGCCCGGGTGGGCGCGGCGGCCTGCTCGGTGACGCCGAGGATGCGGTCGGCCAGCCAGCCGGCGAGCAGCGTCGGGGTGGGCCGGTCGAAGACGAGGGTGGCGGGCAGCCGCAGGCCGACGGCCTCGCCGAGCCGGTTGCGCATCTCCACGGCGCTGAGCGAGTCGAAGCCGATCTCCCTGAACGGCCGGTCCGCCCCGATCGCCTCGGCGGAGGCGTGCCCGAGCACGGCGGCGGCGTGCACCCGCACCAGCTCCAGCAGGGTGCGGCGGCGCTCCGGCTCGGCGAGACCGGCGAGCCGGCCGCGCAGCGGGGACGCCTCGGCCGGCTCGTCGTCGTCGCGGGTGCGGGCGGCGAGGATCCGGGCCACCTCGGGGATGTCCTCGATCAGCGGCCGGGGGCGGGTCATCGCGAACGTCTGGTGGAACCGGTCCCAGGCGATGTCGGCGACGGTGAGGGTGGTGTCGTCGTCGGCGAGGGCGCGGGCGAGCACGGCCACGGCCAGGTCGGGGCGCATCGGCCGCACCCCGGAGCGGAACATCTGGTCGGCGGCGCCGTCGGTCTCCAACATGCCGCCGCCGTCCCACGCGCCCCAGGCGACGGCGGTGGCGGCGAGGCCCCGGCGGCGGCGGTCCTCGGCGAGGGCGTCGAGGAAGGCGTTGCCGGCGGCGTAGCCGCCCTGGAGGCCGCCGCCCCACACGCCCGCGCCGGAGGAGAAGAGCACGAACGCGGACACGTCGCCGCCGAGGACCTCGTCGAGGTTGACCGCCCCGGCGACCTTGGCGTGCAGGCCGTCGGCCAGCTCGCCGACGTCGGTGCCGGCGAGCGGGCCGGCGTGGGCCACCCCGGCGGCGTGGAACACGGCGTCGACGGTGACGCCGTCGGCGGCGAGCCCGTCGACGAGGGCGCGCAGCGAGTCGGCGTCGGCCACGTCGCAGGCCGCGACGGTGACGCGCGCGCCGAGGCCGGTCAGCTCGGCCTCCAGCTCGGCCGCGCCGGCCGCCGCCGGGCCCTGCCGGCTGGTCAGCACCAGGTGCGCCGCGCCCTCGCGGGCCAGCCAGCGGGCCACGTGCGCGCCGAGGGAGCCGAGGCCGCCGGTGACCAGGGCGGTGCCGGCGGGCCGCCAGCCGGGCCGCTGCGGGGCGGGTTCGGCGGCGGCGCGGGCGAGCCGGCGGGCGAACAGGCCGGAGGTGCGCACGGCGACCTGGTCCTCGTGGCCGACGCCGGCCAGGACGGCGGCGAGCCGGCCCCGGGCGCGTCGGTCCAGCTTCGCGGGCAGGTCGACGAGGCCGCCCCACCGGTCGGCGTGTTCCAGGGCGGCGACCCGGCCGAGGCCCCAGACGAGGGCCTGCCGGGGGTGGTCGAGGGGGTCGGCGCGGCCGGTGGAGACCGCGCCGCCGGTGGCGCACCACAGCGGGGCGGTGATGCCGGCGTCGCCGAGGGCCTGCACGAGGGCGAGGGTGCCGGCGAGGCCGGCGGGGACGACGGGCCGCTGCGGGTGGGGGGTCTCGTCGAGGGCGAGCAGGGACAGCACGCCGGTGACGGCGGCGGCGTCGACATCGGCGAGGCGCGCGGCCAGGGCCGCCCGGTCGGCGTCGGCGACGGCCAGCGGGGTCACGTCCGCCCCGGCCTCGCCGAGGGCCTGCACGACCTGACCGACGATCGGCTGGCCGGCGTACGCGGCGGGCGCGACGAGCAGCCAGGTCCCGCCGAGGGTGGCGCCGGCGGCAGCGGTGAGCGGCGTCCACTGCACCCGGTAGCGCCAGGCGTCCACGGTGGACTCGTCGCGGCGGCGCTGCCGCCACGAGGACAGCAGCGGCAGGGCCTCGCCGAGGACGCGGGCGTCGGCGGTGTCGATGCGCATGGCGGCGGCGAGGGCGTCGGCGTCGGCACGTTCGACGGCGTCCCAGAACTGCCGGTCGGCGGGGTCGTCGGCGGCGGCGGCCGGTCCGGTGCGTACGGGGGCCTCCGGCCAGTAGCGCTGCCGGTGGAAGGCGTACGTGGGCAGCGGCACGGCCGGACCGGTGCGCACGCCGCAGACGGCGTTCCAGTCGGCCTCGACGCCGCGCACGTGCAGCTCGGCCAGCGCGGTGAGGATCCGGGCCCAGCCGCCGTCGCCCCGGCGCAGGGTGTTGACCACGGCCGCCTCGTGTTCGGCGGTGTCGATGGTCTCCTGCATGCCGAAGCTGAGCACGGGGTGCGGGCCGACCTCCAGGAAGACCTGGTGGCCGTCGGCGAGCAGGTTGCGTACGGCCTGCTCGAAGTTCACGGTCTCGCGCAGGTTGCGGTACCAGTAGCCGGCGTCGAGCGTGGTGGTGTCGGTCTGCTCGCCGGTGAGCGCGGAATAGAACGGCAGCTCGGCGGGGCGGGGGGTGATCCCGTCGAGGCTGGCCAGGAGCCGGCCGGCGACCGCCTCGACCTGCGGGGAGTGGGAGGCGTACTCGACGTCGATGCCTCGCGTGCGCACGCCGTCGGCGGCGCAGGCGGCGACGAGGTCGGCGAGGTCGTCGACGTCGCCGGCCACCACGACCGACCCGGGGCCGTTGACCACGGCGACGGAGAGCCGCCCGGCCCACCGCTTGAGCAGGTCGCGGGCCCGGTCGGCGGGCAGGGCCACGGAGACCATGCCGCCTCGGCCGGCGATGTCGACGAGCACCTGGCTGCGCAGGGCGACGATCTTGGCGGCGTCCTCCAGGGTGAGGGCCCCGGCGACGCAGGCCGCGGCGATCTCGCCCTGGGAGTGGCCGACGACGCCACCGGGGCGGACGCCCAGCGAGCGCCACAGCCGGGCCAGGGAGACCATCACGGCCCACAGTGCGGGCTGCACGACGCCGGAGGCGACCAGCGGCGGGGCGCCCTCGGCCCCGCGCAGCACGCCGGTGAGGGACCAGTCCACCCAGGGGGTGAGGACGGCCTCGCACTCGGCGATGGACGCGGCGAACACCGGGGAGCTGTCGAGCAGGTCGACGGCCATCCCGGGCCACTGGGAGCCGTGGCCGGAGAACACGAAGACGGGGGCGGTGTTGCGCAGCGCCGTGCCGGTGACGACGCCCGCGACGGTCTCGCCGTCGACGAGGGCGGTGAGGCCCTGGGCCAGTTCGGCCTGGTCCTGGCCGAGCACGACGGCCCGGTGGCCGAACGCCGCCCGGGTGGTGGCGAGGGCGTAGCCGACCTCGGCCGGTTCGACCTCGGGGTGGGCGGCGAGGTGGGCGCGCAGCCGGGCGGCCTGCTCCCGCAGCGCGGCCCGGTCGGTGGCGGAGAGCACGAACGGCACGAGGCCGGCGTCGGCGGCGGCGCCGGGCCGGGACTCGGCGGCGACGGCCGGCTCGGGGGCCTGTTCGAGCACGACGTGGGCGTTGGTGCCGCTGATGCCGAAGGAGGAGACGGCGGCGCGGCGGGGCCGGTCGACGGCCGGCCACGGGGTCGCCTCCGTGGCCAGGGCGACGGCCCCAGCGGTCCAGTCGATGTGCGGGGACGGCTCGTCGACGTGCAGGGTGGGCGGGACGAGCCCGTGCCGCAGCGCGAGCACCATCTTGATCACCCCGGCGACGCCGGCGGCGGCCTGGGTGTGCCCGATGTTCGACTTGATCGACCCGAGCAGCAGCGGCCGGTCGGCGGGCCGGTCCTGCCCGTAGGTGGCCAGCAGCGCCTGGGCCTCGATCGGGTCGCCGAGGGTGGTGCCGGTGCCGTGGGCCTCGACGGCGTCCACGTCGGCCGGGGTCAGCCGGGCGTTGGCGAGGGCCTGCCGGATGACGCGCTGCTGCGACGGCCCGTTCGGCGCGGTGAGACCGTTGGACGCGCCGTCCTGGTTGACGGCCGTGCCGCGCACGATCGCGTAGACCCGCCGGCCGTCGCGCTGCGCGTCGGAGAGCCGCTGCACGAGCAGCATGCCGACGCCCTCGCCCCAGCCGGTGCCGTCGGCGGCGGCGGCGAACGACTTGCACCGCCCGTCGGCCGACAGGCCGCGCTGCCGGGAGAACTCGACGAACGTCCCCGGGGTGGCCATCACGGTGACGCCGCCCGCGAGGGCCAGGTCGCACTCGCCACTGCGCAGCGCCTGCGCGGCCAGGTGCAGGGCGACCAGCGACGACGAGCACGCGGTGTCGACGGTGACGGCGGGCCCCTCCAGGCCGAACGTGTAGGCCACCCGCCCCGACAGCACGCTGCCGGAGGTGCCGGTGCCGATGTAGCCCTCCACCTCGGCGGGCAGGTCCATCAGCCGGGAGGCGTAGTCGTGGTACATGACGCCGGCGAACACGCCGGTGCGGCTGCCGCGCAGCCGGTGCGGGTCGAGCCCGGCGGACTCGAACGTCTCCCAGGCGGTCTCCAGCAGCAGCCGCTGCTGCGGGTCCATGGCCAGGGCCTCGCGGGGGCTGATGCCGAAGAACCCGGGGTCGAACTCCGCCGCCCCGTAGAGGAAGCCGCCGTGCCGGGTGTACGAGGTGCCGCTGTTGGCCGGGTCGGGGTCGAACAGGGTGTCGAGGTCCCAGCCCCGGTCGGCGGGGAACTCGCTGATCCCGTCGCCGCCGGTGGCCAGCAGCTCCCACAGCTGGTCCGGGTTGTCCGCGCCGCCGGGGAAGCGGCAGGCCAGGCCGACGATCGCGATCGGGTCGTCGAGGCCGGTGGCGGTGGCCGCCTCGGCCGGGGTGACGGTGGCGGCCCGGTTGCCGGCGAGTTCCGCGTACACCTGGCCGGCGAGGATGCGCGGGGTCGGGTAGTCGAACACCAGCGTGGACGCCAGCCGCAGCCCGGTGGCCGCGTTGACCCGGTTGCGCAGGTCCACCGCCGTCAGCGAGTCGAAGCCCAGCTCCCGGAACGCCCGGTCCGCCGGCACGGCGTCCGCGCCGCCGTGCCCGAGGACCTGCGCGACGAGGCCCCGGACGAGGGCGTCGACCTGGTCGCGGGCGTCCTGCGGGTCCAGGCCGGCGATCCGGTCGGCCCAGTTGCCGTGGCCGGCCTGCCGGCGGGTGGGCACCGCGCCGAGCAGCACCCGCAGCAGCGACGGCACCCGGCCGGCGACCACCCGGGACCGCATGGCCGGCACGTCGAGCACGGCCGGCACGAGGGCGGGCCGGCCGGCGGCGAGGGCCGCGTCGAACAGTTCGAGGCCGGTGTCGGCGCTCATCGGCGAGATGCCGGCGCGGGCCGAGCGGGCCCGGTCGGCGTCGCCGACCGTCGCGGCCATCCCGGCGGTGTCCCACATGCCCCAGGCGAGGCTCGCGGCGGGCAGGCCGGCCTGCCGGCGGTACGCGGCGAGGGCGTCCAGGAACGTGTTCGCCGCCGCGTACGCGGCCTGGCCGGGTGAGCCGAGCACCCCGGCGACGGAGGAGTACACGACGAACAGGTCGAGGTCCCGCCCGGCGGTCGCCTCGTGCAGGTGCCACGCGGCGGCGGCCTTCGGGGCGAGCACCCCGGCCAGCCGCTCGGGGCTGATCGCGGTGACCACGCCGTCGTCGAGCACGCCGGCGGTGTGCACGACGCCGGCCAGCCGGCCGCCGACCCCGGCGACGAGGGCGGCCACCCGGTCGGGGTCGGTGACGTCGGCGGCGACCACCTCGACGCGGGCGCCCAGGCCGGTGAGCCGCTGCGCCAGCGCGTCCGCGCCGGGGGCGGCCGGGCCCTGCCGGGAGACCAGCAGCAGCGACCGGGCCCCGTACGCGGTGACCAGGTGCTCGGCGACGAGCGCGCCGAGCGCGCCGGTGCCGCCGGTGACCAGGACGGTGCCGTCGCCGAGGGCGGGGGCGGCCGGGGCGGCGGCCGGGGCGGCGGCGCGCACGAGGCGCGGGGTGAGCACGGCGTCGCCGCGCAGCGCCACCTGCCCGCCGGTGGCGGCGGGGTCGTCGGCCACCCGGGCGAGCACCGCCAGGGCGGTGGCGTCGACACCGGCGGCGTCGGGGTCGGCGGCGGTCGGATCGGCGGCCAGGTCGGCGAGGACGATCCGGTCGGGGTGCTCGGACTGCGCCGAGCGCAGCAGGCCCCACACGGCGGCCCCGGCGAGGTCGGTGACGGGGTCGTCGTCGCGGGTGGCCACCGCGCCCCGGGTCAGCACGACCAGCCGGGTGTCGGCCAGCGCGTCGGCGGCCAGCCACGCCTGGACCACGCCGAGCACGTCGGCCGCGACGGCCCGCACGACGTCGGGCAGGCCGGCTGCGGGAGAGGCGGCGGGCGCGGGGAGGACCGGGAGCACGAGGGCGCGGGGCAGCCCCTCCCCCGCCTCGCCGGCGGCGGCCAGCACCGCCGCCACGTCCGCGAAGACGGGCAGGTCGAGGGCCCACACCGGGCGGGAGGGGGTCAGCAGCGCCCAGCCGGTGGGCTCCTCGGCGGGCGGCACCTCCTCGGCCTGCCAGGCGACCTCGAACAGCGAGCGGGCGGCGACGCCGGGGGCGGTCAGGCCCGTCATCTCCCGCAACGCGAGGGCGTCCACCGACACCACGGGGGTGCCCGCGCCGTCGGTGGCGACGAGCCGCACCGCCGAGCCGTCGCGGGTCAGCCGCACCCGCAGCGCCGTCGCCCCGGACGCGTGCACCTGCACGCCGGAGAACGCGAACGGCACCCGGGGGCCGCCGTCGGTGTCGGCGAGCAGCGCCCCCACGGGGTGCAGGGCGGCGTCCAGCAACGCCGGGTGCACGCCGAACGCGGCGGCGGGCCCGGCGGCCTCCTCGGGCAGGGCGACCTCGGCGTACACCTCGCCGTCGCCGGTCCACAGCCGACGCAGCCCCCGGAACGCGGGCCCGTACGCCAGGCCGCGCCCGGCGAGGGCGTCGTACCACTGGGCGAGGTCGACCTCGGTGGCCGCGACGGGCGGCCACACGCCGAGGGCGGGCTCGTCGTCTGCGGCGGGTTCGAGGACGCCCTCGGCGTGCCGGACCCAGCCGCCCTCCGGGTCCTCCTCGGCCTGGGCGTGCACGGTCACCGCGCGGGCGCCGGTGTCGTCGGCCGCGCCGACGCGCACCTGCACGCGGACGCCGCCGGCCTCGGGCAGGGTCAGCGGGGTGGCGACGGTCAACTCCCGCACCCGGGACGCGCCGACCTCGTCGCCGGCCCGCACGACCAGCTCGACCAGGGCCGCGCCGGGCACCACGACGACGCCGGAGACGGCGTGGTCGGCGAGCCAGCCGTGGGTGGCCAGGGACAGCCGGCCGGTGAGCAGCACCATGTCCTCGCCGGCCACGGAGACCGCCGCGCCGAGCAGCGGGTGCCCGGCCGCGCCGAGGCCGGCGCCGGTGACGTCGGCGATCCGGCCGACCGGCTCCAGCCAGTACCGCTCGTGCGCGAACGTGTACGTGGGCAGGTCGACCCGGCGCGCGCCGGCCCCGGCGAGCAGGGCGTCCCAGTCGACGGGCAGGCCGTCGGCGTGCAGCCGGGCCAGGGCCTCCAGCAGGGCGCGCGGCTCGGGGCGGTCCTTGCGGGCCAGCGGCACGAGCACGGCGGTCGGGTCGGTGAGGCAGCTCTGCGCCATCGCGGTGAGCACCCCGTTGGGGCCCAGCTCGACGTACGTGCCGACGCCGGCCTCGGCGAGCCGGTCGACGGCGTCGGCGAAGCGGACGGCCTCGCGGACGTGCCGCACCCAGTAGTCGGGGCTGCACAGCAGCTCCGGCCCGGCGACCCGGCCGGTCAGGTTCGACACGATCGGCACGGTGGGCGGGGAGAACGTCAGCCCGGCGGCGACGGCGGCGAACTCGGCGAGCATCGGGTCCATCAGCTCGCTGTGGAACGCGTGGCTGACCCGCAGCCGGTGGATGGGGGTGCCCCGCTCGGCCCAGTGGGCGGCCACCTCCTCGACGGCGGCGGCGTCGCCGGAGACGACCACGGCGGCGGGGCCGTTGACGGCGGCGACGCCGATGCGGCCGGTCACCCCGGCGAGGGACTCGACCACGGACGCCTCGTCGGCGGCGACGGCGAGCATCGCCCCGCCGGCCGGCAGGGCCTGCATGAGCCGGCCCCGGGCGGCGACCAGCGTCGCGGCGTCGGCGAGGGTGAGCACCCCGGCGACGTGCGCGGCGGCCAGCTCGCCGATGGAGTGGCCGACGAGGTAGTCGGGGGCGAGCCCGAACGACCCGGCGAGCCGGAACAGCGCGACCTCGACGGCGAACAGCCCGGCCTGGGTGAACACGGTCTGGTGCAGCAGGTCGGCCTCGGGCGTGCCGGCGGCGGCGAACAGCACCTCGCGCAGCGGCCGGGGCAGGTGCGGGTCGAGCGCGGCGCACACCTCGTCGAGGGCGGCGGCGAACACGGGGAACGCCTCGGCCAGCTCGCGGCCCATGCCGGGGCGCTGCGCGCCCTGCCCGGAGAAGAGGAACGCGACCCGGCCTCGGGGCGCGGCGGTGCCGGTGACGACCGGCGCGGCCGGCTCGTCGGCGGCGAGGGCGCGCAGCCCGGCGAGCAGCTCGGCGCGGTCGGCGGCGAGGACGACGGCCCGCCGGTGCAGCCCGGCGCGGGCCAGCGAGGACGCGGCGACGTCGAGGGGCCGGGCGTCGGGGTCGGCGTCGAGGTGGTCGGCCCAGCGGCGGGCCAGCGCGGCGAGGGACTCCGGGCTGCGGGCCGACAGCAGGACCGGCGACAGCGGCGGGACGACGGCCGGCGCGGCCGGGTCGGGCTCCTCGGCGGCGGGGGCCTGTTCGAGGATGACGTGGGCGTTGGTGCCGGAGATGCCGAACGACGACACGGCGGCCCGGCGCGGCCGGTCCACCGCCGGCCAGGCCCGGGGCTCGGTGAGCAGCGACACGGCCCCGGCCGACCAGTCGATGTGTTGAGACGGCGCGTCGACGTGCAGGGTGGCGGGGAGCCGGCCGTGCCGCAGCGCCTGCACCATCTTGATCAGCCCGGCGACGCCCGCGGCGGCCTGGGTGTGGCCCAGGTTGGACTTGACCGAGCCGAGCCACAGCGGCTCCGCCCCGGCCCGGTCCTGCCCGTAGGTGGCGAGCAGCGCCTGCGCCTCGATCGGGTCGCCGAGGGTGGTGCCGGTGCCGTGCGCCTCGACGGCGTCCACGTCGGCGGGGGCGAGCCGGGCGTTGGCCAGGGCCTGCCGGATGACCCGCTCCTGGGAGGGGCCGTTGGGCGTGGTGAGGCCGCTGCTGGCTCCGTCCTGGTTGACGGCGCTGCCCCGGATCACCGCGTAGACGCGGCGGCCGTCGCGCTGGGCGTCGGAGAGCCGCTGGAGCAGCAGCACGCCGACGCCCTCGGCCCAGCCGGTGCCGTCGGCGGCGTCGGCGAACGACTTGCACCGCCCGTCGGGGGCGAGGCCGCGCTGCCGGGAGAACTCGGCGAACACGCCGGGGGTGGACAGCACGGTGACGCCGCCGGCCAGGGCCAGGTCGCAGTCGCGCTGGCGCAGCGCCTGCACGGCGAGGTGCACGGCGACCAGCGACGACGAGCAGGCCGTGTCGACGGTGACGGCGGGCCCTTCGAGCCCGTACGTGTAGGCGACCCGGCCGGAGACGAGGCTGCCGGAGTTGCCGGTGCCGAGGTAGCCCTCGACGCCCTCGGGCAGGTCCAGCACCCGGGAGGCGTAGTCGTGGTACATGACCCCGGCGAAGACGCCGGTGCGGCTGCCGCGCAGCCGCTGCGGGTCCAGGTCGGCGGACTCGAACGCCTCCCACGCGCTCTCCAGCAGCAGCCGCTGCTGCGGGTCCATGGCCAGGGCCTCGCGGGGGCTGATGCCGAAGAAGGCCGGGTCGAACTCGGTGGCGTCGTAGAGGAACCCGCCCTGGTCCGTGTAGGAGGTGCCCGGGTTGTCCGGGTCGACGTGGAACAGCCGCTCCAGGTCCCAGCCCCGGTCGGTGGGGAAGTCGCCCAGCCCCTCGCGGCCGGCGTCGACGAGGTCCCACAGGTCGTCCGGGCCGCGTACGCCGCCGGGGAACCGGCAGGCCATGCCGACGACGGCCATCGGCTCGCGGTCCTTCGCCTCCACCTCGCGCACCCGCCGCCGCGCCTCACGCAGGTCGGCCGTGGCACGCCGGAGGTAGTCGAGGAACTCCGCCTCAGTGGGCATCGGGCCACTCCGTATCGGGATCAGACGTCCGGGACATCCGGGTCAGGCCGTTCCGAGCTCGTCGTCGAGCAGGTGGAAGATCTCCTCCGCCGTGGCGGAGGCGAGCCCGCCGTCGCCGGTGCCGTCGTCGTCGGCGTCGGCGTCGGCCTCGGTGTGCGTCCACGCCGACAGCAGTTCCCGCAGCCGGTCGGCGACGGCGGCGCGGTCGGTGTCGTCGGCGGCGACGGCCCGCATGACGGTCTCCAGCTTGCTCAGCTCGCCGAGCACCGACAGCGCGGACGTGCTGCGCTCGGCGAGCAGCGCGCCCCGCAAGTAGCCGACGAGGGCGGTGGTGGTGGGCCGGTCGTAGACGAGGGTCGACGGCAGCCGCAGCCCGGTGGCGGCGGTGAGCCGGTTGCGGAACTCCACCGCCGTCAGCGAGTCGAAGCCCAGCTCCACGAAGCCCTTGTCGGCGTCGATGTCGCGCAGCGACGCGTACCCGAGGACCGCCGCCGCGTGGGTGCGGACCAGGTCGGACAGCACCCGGTCGCGCTCGGCCTCCGCGGTGGCGGCGAGGGTGTCGCGCAGCGCCGCCGCCGCGTCGGCGGCCGGGGCCGCCGCCGGTGCCGCCGCGCCGGCCGGGCGGACCAGGCCGTGCAGCAGCCGGGGCAGCGCCGGCCCGAGCCGGCCGAGCACCCCCAGGTCCAGGGCGACGGGTACGACCACCGGGTCGGCGTGGCGCAGCCCCTCGGTGAACAGCTCCATGCCCTCGTCGGCGTCGAGGGGGCGGAAGCCGACCCGGCTCATCCGCCGCTCGTCGACGTGACCGGGCCGCCCGCCGGGCAGGTCCGGGTTGGCCCACGGCCCCCACGCCATCGACGTGACGGTGAGCCCGCGCGAGCGCCGATGCTGGGCGAGCGCGTCGAGGAAGGCGTTCGCGGCGGCGTGGTTGGCCTGCCCGGGGCCGCCGAACAGCCCGGACGCCGACGAGAACAGCACGAACGCGGCGAGGTCCAGCTTCTCGGTCAGCTCGTGCAGGTGCCAGGCGGCGTCGACCTTCGGCCCGAGGACGGCGTCGAAGCGGGCCGGGGTGAGCGCCGGCAGCACCCCGTCGTCGAGGACCCCGGCGGCGTGCACGACGCCGACGAGGGGCCGGTCGGCGGGTACCTCGTCGAGCAGCACGGCGAGCGCGTCGCGGTCGGTGACGTCGGCGGCGACCACCTGCGCGGCGACGCCGAGGCCGGCAAGCTCGGCGACGAGGTCGGCCGCGCCGGGGGCCTCGGGGCCGCTGCGGCTGACCAGCAGCAGCCCACGTACCCGGTGCCGGGTGGCCAGGTGCCGGGCGACGAGCCGGCCGAGCGCGCCGGTCGCGCCGGTGACCAGGACCGTGCCGGCGGACAGGTCGGGGGCCGCCGCCTCGGCCGGCGGCGGGCCGAGCCGGGCCAGCCGGGGCGCGCGGAGCTGCCCGGCGCGCACGGCGAGCTGCGGCTCCCCGGTGGCCAGGGCCGCCGGCAGCGCCGCCGCCGACCGGGGGTCGTCGTCGAGGTCGAGCAGGACGATCCGGCCCGGGTGCTCCGACTGGGCGGAGCGCACCAGGCCCCACACGGTCGCGGCGGGCAGGTCGGTGAGCCGGTCGTCGGCGGCGACGGCGACCGCGCCCCGGGTGACCACCACCAGCCGGGCCGCCTCCAGCTCCGGCCGGGCCAGCCAGTCCTGCGCCAGGGCGAGGGCCTCGTGGGCGACCAGGTGCGCGGCCCGCGCCGGACCCGGCTCGTCGGCGCGCTGCCCGGTCACGGCGGCGAGCACCGCGTCGGGCCGGGCCGCGCCGCCGGCCACGGCCGCCGCCAGGTCGTCCAGGCTCGGGTACGCGTCGACGCCCGGCCACCCGTCGTTTCCCCCGGAGGCTGCGACGCCCGGCCATCCGTCGCCGAGCGCGGCGAGGGTTACGGGCCGGCCGGCGGCCGGTTCCGGGGTGACCCAGTCGAGGCGGTGCAGGGACCGGTTGGCGGTGCGGCGGGCGGCGCTGAGCTGGTCGGCGGTGATCGGCCGCAGCACGAGGGCGTCGAGGGAGGCGACGGGCACGCCGCCGGTGTCCGTGACGGTGGCCGCCACCGACCCGTCGGCGGCGGTGAGCCGCACGCGCAGCTCCCGGGCCCGGGTGGGCGCGATCGCCACCCCGGTCCAGGAGAACGGCAGCCCCGGCTGCGCGCCGCTGCCCGTGCTGTCGCGGTCGGTGCTGTCGCTGTCGGCCTCGCGGTGGGCGCTGTCGGCCTGGCTGCCGGCGTCGGCGCGGCCGAGGGCGCTCGCGCCGATGGCGTGCAGGGCGGCGTCGAGCAGGGCCGGGTGCACGGTGAACGGCGCCGCGTCGCCCGGCGCGTCGGCGTCGAGGGCGACCTCGGCGAGGAGATCGTCGCCGTGCCGCCAGGCGGCGCGCAACGCACGGAACACCGGACCGTAGTGGTAGCCCTGCTCGGCGAGGTGCGGATACAGGGCGTCGAGGGCGATCGGTTCCGCCCCGGGCGGGGGCCACGCGGCGGCCGGGGCGACGGTCACCGGCCGGGTGGGGGCGAGCAGGCCGTGGGCGTGCCGCTGCCACTGCCGGCCGGCCGCCCCGGGCTGGTCGCCGCCGTCGCCGCCGGACGGGTGGGCCTCGCCGACGGACGAGTGGACGGAGACGGGCCGCAGGCCGTCCTCGCCGGCCGCGCCGACGCGGACCCGCAGGTCGACGCTCCCCTCCTCCGGCACGGCGAGCGGGGCCTCCAGGACCAGCTCGGTGACGTGGGCGGCGTCGAGGTGCCGGCCGCTGAAGGAGGCCAGCTCGACCAGCGCGGTGCCGGGGAGCAGGACGGTGCCGAGCACGGCGTGGTCGGCCAGCCACGGGTGGGTGGCCAGGGAGATCCGGCCGGTGAGCAGCAGGCCCTCGTCGCCCGGCAGGTCGGCCACGGCACTGAGCAGCGGATGGTCGGCGGCGTCGAGGCCGACCGACG
Organism: Micromonospora sp. PTRAS2; assembly: GCF_054052245.1. Classification (NCBI taxonomy): domain Bacteria; kingdom Bacillati; phylum Actinomycetota; class Actinomycetes; order Micromonosporales; family Micromonosporaceae; genus Micromonospora; species Micromonospora sp. PTRAS2. The sequence goes on along the minus strand of NZ_JBSWBU010000005.1, from coordinate 50,039 downwards.
GCAGCCCGGCCCGGCTCGCGCCGCTGCCCTGCAACCAGTAGCGGTCCCGCGCGAACGGGTAGGTGGGCAGGTCGACAGTGCCGGTCGCGGCGAGGACCTTCGTCAGGTCGACGGGCAGGCCGATCGCGTGCGCGGTGGCCAGGTTGGTCAGCAGCCGCATCGGGTCGTCGTCACCCCGCCGCAGGCTGCCCAGGGTGTAACCGGTGACCCCGGCGTCGTCGAGGATCGCCGTCACCGGCATCGTCAACACCGGATGCGGACTGATCTCCACGAACGTGGTGTGCCCGGCCGCGACAGCGACCCGCACGGCCGCGTCGAACTGGACGGTCTGCCGCAGGTTGTCATACCAGTAGTCCGCCGTCATGCTCTCCGGCTCAACCCAGTCACCGGTCAGCGTCGACACGAGCCGGATGTGGCCCGGCTGCGGGGCGACGTCGGCCAGATCGGCGCGCAGCCGCTCGGCCACGTCCTGCACGGCGGCGGAATGCGACGCGTAGTCCACCGGAATCAGCCGCGCCCGGATCCCGTCGGCCTGACACGCGTTTACCAGGTCCGCCACGGGCTGCGGCGGACCCGAGACGACCACGGTGGACGGGCCGTTCACGGCGGCCACACCCACACCCGGGAACGCGTGGAGACGCTCGGCCACCGCATCGGCGGACAGGTCCACCGAGGCCATCGCACCGCTACCCCGCAGCACGGCCAGGGCCCGCGACCGCAGGGCAACCGTCTTCGCCGCATCCTCCAGGGACAGGATCCCGGCGACACACGCCGCGCCGATCTCACCCTGGGAGTGGCCGACCACCGCCGCCGGCGAAACGCCCGCGTGCTCCCACACCGCCGCCAGGGCAATGCCCACCGCCCACAGGACCGGCTGCACCACCTCCACCCGCTCCAACCACGACTCGTCCCCACCGGTCAACACCGACACGAGATCCACGTCGAGGAACGGGGCAAGGGCACGCTGACACTCGGCCAGCCGCGCGTCGAACACCGGCGCACGACCCACCAGACCGGCGGCCATCCGTGCCGACTGCGCACCCTGACCCGGGAACACGAACACCGGCCCGGAACCGTGCCCCGACGCCACACCGGCGACCACGTTGCCCGCCGGCAGACCACTCGCCAGGGCGTCCAGACCGGCGAGCAGCTCGGCCACGCCCGACCCGACCACCGACGCGCGCTGGTCGAACGTGGCGCGGGTGGTGGCGAGGGACCAGGCCAGCGCGGCAGGGTCGAGGGCGTCGCGGTCGCGTACGTGGTTGGCCAGGCGGGCGGCCTGGTCGCGGAGCGCCGCCGCCGACCGGGCCGACACCGGCCAGACGAGGACGTCCGCGTCGACCAGTCCCGGCGCGGGGTCCGCGACGGGGGCGTCGGCGGGTTCCTCCGGCTGCTCGACGATGACGTGGGCGTTGGTGCCGGACATGCCGAACGACGACACCGCCGCCCGACGCGGCCGGTCCACCACCGGCCACGGCCGCGCCTCCGTCACCAGGTCCACCGCGCCCGCCGACCAGTCGATGTGCGGCGACGGCTCGTCCACGTGCAACGACGCCGGCACCACACCGTGCCGCATCGCCTGCACCACCTTGATCACACCCGCCACACCCGCCGCCGCCTGCGCATGACCGATGTTCGACTTGATCGACCCCAGCAGCAGCGGCGCGGCATCGCCCCGACCCTGCCCGTACGTCGCCAGCAACGCCTGCGCCTCGATCGGGTCACCCAACGTCGTGCCCGTGCCGTGCGCCTCCACCACGTCCACATCCGACGTGGACAGGCGCGCATTCGCCAGCGCCTGCCGGATCACCCGCTGCTGCGACGGACCATTCGGCGCGGTCAGACCGTTCGATGCGCCGTCCTGGTTCACCGCGCTGCCCCGCACCACGGCGAGGACCCGGTGCCCGTTGCGGCGGGCGTCGGAGAGCCGTTCGACGAGGAGCATGCCGACGCCCTCGGACCAGCCCGTCCCGTCGGCCGACGCCGCGAACGACTTGCACCGGCCGTCGGCGGCGAGGCCCTGCTGGCGGGAGAACTCGGCGAACGTGCCGGGGGTGGCCATCACGGTGACGCCGCCGGCCAGGGCCAGGTCGCACTCGCCCCGGCGCAGCGCCTCGCCGGCCAGGTGCAGCGCGACGAGGGACGACGAGCAGGCGGTGTCGACGGTGACGGCCGGCCCTTCGAGGCCGAGCGTGTACGCGACCCGCCCGGAGATGATGCTGTGCGCGGCGCCGGTCATCAGGTATCCCTCGGTGCCCTCGGGCACCTCGGTGAGTCCTGTCCCGTAGCCGGAGGTGGACGCGCCGACGAACACGCCGGTGCGGCTGCCCTTCAGGCTGCCGGGTTCGAGCCCGGCGCGTTCCAGGACCTCCCAGGACGCTTCCAGGGTGAGCCGCTGTTGCGGGTCCATGGCGAGGGCCTCACGCGGCGAGATGCCGAAGAACGCGGGGTCGAAGGCGGGGACGTCGTAGAGGAAGCCGCCGGCCGGGGCGTAGCCGCTGTCCGGGGTGGGGGTGTCCCAGCCCCGGTCGGTGGGGAAGTCGCCGATGGCGTCGACGCCGTCGGTGACGAGCCGCCACAGCTCCTCGGGGCTGCGGGCGTCGCCGGGATAGCGGCAGGCCATGCCGACGATGGCGACGGGCTCGTCGGTGCCGGCGGCGACGCGGGCCTCGGCGGGTGCGGCGGCGGTGCCGCCGAACGCGGTCTCGCGCAGGTGCCGGGCCAGGTCGGCGGGGGTCGGGTGGTCGAAGACGAGGGTGGACGGCAGGCGCAGCCCGGTGACCTCGTTGAGCCGGGTACGCAGGTCCACGGCGGTGAGCGAGTCGAAGCCGAGGTCGGCGAACGGCCGGCCGCGCAGGTCGTCGGCGGTGGCGTGGCCGAGGACGCGGGCGGTCTGCGCGTTGACGATGGCGAGCAGTTCGCGTTCCTGCTCGGCCTCGGGCAGGTCGGCGAGGTGGCGCAGGGCGTCGGCGACGCCGGCCGGCGCGGCGGCGGCCTCGGCGTCGGCTTCGGCGAGGGCCCGCACCTGGGGCAGCTCGGACAGCAGCGGGCTGGGCCGGGTGAGGGTGAACGCCGGGTGGAAGCGTCCCCAGTCGACGTCGGCGACGGTGACGCAGGGGGTGGGTCGGCGCACCGCCCGGTCGAGGGCGACGAGGGCGTGCTGCGGGTCGATGGTGGGCAGGCCCATCCGGTGCAGCGCCTCGGTGGCGGTGTTCTTGGCGGCCATGCCGTCGGCCCCGCCCCATGCGGTCCAGGACACGGCGGTGGCGGCGAGGCCCCGGTCGCGGCGGTGCACGGCGAGCGCGTCGAGCAGCGAGTTGCCGGCCCCGTACGCGCACTGGCCGGCGCTGCCCCACACGCCGGAGATGGAGGAGAACAGCAGGAACGCGGTGAGCGGCCGGTCGGCGAGGCAGTCGTGCAGGTGCAGCGCTCCGAGCACCTTGCCGGCGACGACGTGGGAGAACTCGTCGAGGGTGGTGCCGGTGAGCGGGGTCAGCTGGTCGGTGCCGGCGGCGTGCACCACGGCGGTCAGGTCGGGCAGCGTGTCCAGCAGCGCGGCGACGGCGGCCCGGTCGGTCACGTCGCAGGCGGCTGCGGTGACCCGCCCGTCGTCGGCGTACCCGTCGAGGAGGCCGGGGGTGGCGGCGCCGCGCCGGCCGACGAGGACGACCCGGCGGGCCCCCTTGTCGAGCAGCCAGCGGGTGACGTGGCCGCCGAGCGCGCCGGTGCCGCCGGTGACCAGGACGGTGCCGTCGGCCCACCAGTCGGCGGCGGGCCGGTCGGGGGCGGCGGCCGGGGCGAGGCGGCGGCCCCAGACGCCGCCGGGGCGCACGGCGACCTGGTCCTCGCCGCTGCCGCCGGCCAGGACGGCGGCGAGCCGGCGCAGCACGCTCTCGTCGGGGTTGGCCGGCACGTCGACGAGGCCGCCCCAGCGGTGCGGCTGCTCGACGGCGGCGGCCCGGCCGAGGCCCCACACGAGGGTCTGGAGGGGGTGGTCGACCCGGTCGGCGGGGCCGGCCTTGACGGCCCCGCTGGTGACGCACCAGACGGGTGCGGCGACGTCGAGGTCGGTGAGGGCCTGGAGCAGCACGAGGGTGGTGGCGGCGGCGACGCTCGTGCCGGGGTGGGCGGGCAGCAGCGCGTCCTGGCCGGCGACGAGGTGCAGCACCCCGGCGACGGGCTCGTCGCCGACGGCGGCGCGCAGCCGGTCGGCGAGCGCGGCCCGGTCGAGGTCGTCGGCTCCGACGCGCAGGGTCGCCGGTTCGTCGCCGCCGGCCCGCAGCAGGCCGGCGAGGCCGTCGGCCCAGGCGGGCGCGGCGTCGGCGGGCAGCACGAGCAGCCAGCGGCCCGCCGGCCGGTCACCCTCGGCGACCGGCACGGGCTTCCACACCACCTGGTACGACCAGCCGTCCGCCACGCCCGAGTCGTGCCGGTCGCGTCGCCAGGCGGCGAGGACGGGCAGCGCGGGCAGCAGGGCGTCCACGGGGTCGGTGTCGCCGGCCGGGGCGGTGCCGAGCTGGTCGCGCAGCGCGTCGACGTCGGCCCGTTCGACGGCCGCCCAGAACGCGGCGTCGGCGGTGGACTCCGTGCCGGCGGGGGCGGGCAGGGCCGTCAGGTCGGGCCAGTAGCGCTCGCGGTGGAACGCGTACCCGGGCAGCCGGACCCGGCGGGGGTCGGCGCCGGCGAACAGTTCCCGCCAGCCGACGGGCACGCCGGCGACGTGCAGCTCGGCGAGCGCGGTGAGCAGGGACGCCGGCTCGGGGCGGTCGCGGCGCAGCAGCGCCACGGCGGCGGCGGGGTCGGCGTCGGGCCCGAGGATCTCCCGGGTCAGCGCGGTGAGCACCCCGCTGGGGCCGACCTCGAGGTACGTGCCGACGCCGTGGGCGCGCAGCCGCTCGACGCCGTCGGCGAAGCGGACCGCCTCGCGGACGTGCCGCACCCAGTAGTCGGTGCTGCGGATCGCCTCCGGGTCGGCCAGGTCACCGGTCAGGTTGGACACGATCGGCAGGGCCGGCGCGCGCAGGTCGAGCCCGGCGACGACGGCCGCGAACCCGGCCAGCATCGGCTCCATCAACGGGCTGTGGAACGCGTGGCTGACGGTCAGCCGCTTGGTCTTCACCCCACGCACGGCCCACAGGTCGGCGAGTTCGTCGACGGCGGCCTCGGCACCGGAGACGACCACGGCGGCCGGGCCGTTGACGGCGGCGATCCCCACCCGGCCGGCGTGCTCCTCCAGGCTCGCCGCCACCTCGCCCTCGGGCGCGGCGACGGCCAGCATCGCCCCGCCGGCCGGCAGCGCCTGCATCAGCCGCCCCCGGGCGGCGACCAGCGTCGCAGCGTCGGCGAGGCTGAACACGCCGGCGACGTGGGCGGCGGTGATCTCGCCGATCGAGTGGCCGATCAGCACGTCGGGGGTGACGCCCCAGGATTCCAGCAGCCGGTGCAGCGCCACCTCGACGGCGAACAGCCCGGCCTGGGTGAACACGGTCTGGTCGAGCAGCGCGGCCTCGGGCGTGCCGGCGGCGGCGAACAGGACGGTCTTCAGCGGCTTCGACAGCCGGGGGTCGAGGTGCCCGCACACCTCGTCGAGCGCGTCGGCGAACACCGGGAACGCCGCGGCCAGCTCGCGGCCCATGCCGGGGCGCTGGGCACCCTGCCCGGAGAACAGGAACGCCACCTGCCCGCCGCGCGGGGAGCCCGTGACGAGGCCGGGGGCGGTGTCGCCGGCGGCGAGCGTACGCAGGTCGCGCAGCAGGTCGGCGCGGTCGGCGGCGAGGACGACGGCCCGGTGTTCCAGCGCGCCCCGGGTGGTGACCGACGACCAGCCGAGGTCGGCCAGCCGCGCCCCGGCGTCGGTCCCGGTGCCGGCGGCTTCGGTGCTGGCGTCGGGGTCGGCGGCAGCGCCAGGGTCGGCTTCGGTGGCGAGCCAGTCGGCCCAGCGGGTGGCCTGGGCGGCGAGGCCGGCGGCGTCCCGGGCGGACAGCAGCACCGGGACCAGGCCGGCGGTCGCCACCGGGGCGGGGCCGGCCGGTCGGGTCGCCGGGGTGGCCTCGGCGGGCGGGGTCCCGGGGGCCGCCGGGGCGGCGTCCGGCGGCTCCGCCGGAGCCTCCTCGATGATCACGTGGGCGTTGGTGCCGCTCATCCCGAACGAGGAGACGCCCGCGCGGCGGGGCCGCTCCCCCGCCGGCCAGGGCTGTGCCTCGGTGAGCAGGGACACCGCGCCGGCCGTCCAGTCGACGTGCGGGGTGGGCTCGTCGACGTGCAGGGTGGCGGGAAGCTGGCCGTGGCGCAGGGCCAGCACCATCTTGATGACCCCGGCGACACCGGCGGCGGCCTGCGTGTGGCCGATGTTCGACTTGACCGACCCGAGCCGCAGCGGCCGATCCGCCGGGCGACCCTGCCCGTACGTGGCGAGCAGGGCGGTGGCCTCGATCGGGTCGCCGAGGCTGGTGCCGGTGCCGTGGGCCTCGACGGCGTCCACGTCGGCGGGGGTGAGCCGCGCGCCGGCCAGCGCCTGGAGCACCACCCGCTGCTGGGCGGGGCCGTTCGGGGCGGTCAGCCCGTTGGACGCGCCGTCCTGGTTGACGGCGGAGCCCCGCACGACGGCGAGGACGGGGTGACCGTTGCGGCGGGCGTCGGACAGCCGCTCGACGAGCAGCACGCCGACGCCCTCGCCCCAGGCGGTGCCGTCGGCGGCCCCCGCGAACGCCTTGACGCGGCCGTCGAAGGCGAGGCCGCGCTGCCGGGAGAAGCCGATGAACGCGGCCGGGGTGGACATGACGGTCGCGCCGCCGGCCAGCGCGAGGGTGCACTCCCCCTGCCGCAGGGCGTGGCAGGCCAGGTGCAGCGCCACCAGCGACGACGAGCAGGCGGTGTCGACGGAGACGGCGGGTCCCTCCACGCCGAGCACGTACGAGATGCGGCCGGAGACGACGCTGGCGGCGGTGCCGGTGAGGACGTACCCCTCGACGCCGGGCGGGGGCGACTGGAGCAGCGCCGCGTAGTCCTGGCCGGTGGTGCTGGCGAACACGCCGACCTGGTGGCCGCGCAGCGTCGCCGGGTCGATGCCGGCGTGCTCGAACGCCTCCCAGGAGGTCTCCAGCAGCAGCCGCTGCTGCGGGTCCATGCCCAGCGCCTCGCGCGGGGAGATGCCGAAGAAGCCGGCGTCGAACTCGGTGGCCGAGTCGAGGAAGCCGCCCTGCCCCACGTACGAGGTGCCGGGGTGGTCGGGGTCGGGGTGGACGAGCCGGTCGACGTCCCAGCCCCGGTCGGCGGGGAAGTCGGAGATGGCGTCGCGGCCGTCGGCGACGAGCCGCCACAGGTCCTCGGGGGACCGCACGCCGCCCGGGAACCGGCAGCCGATGCCGACGATGGCGATGGGCTCCCGGTGGGCCGCCTCCAGCTCCCCGAGTTTCCTCTTCGTCTGGTGGAGATCCGCGGTAACCCATTTCAGGTATTCCCGGAGAGTGTCCTCAGTCGCCATTGCCGCCACCTCTTCGGGCCGGAAAAACCAGGCGGCCCAATACCGTCGACAGACGCCTCAAGCCGCAAAAACCAGAGCCCACGAACCGACCAGAAATTGCCAGACAAACACCACTGCAACACAGACCAGGTCCTACGTACCGGAGGAAGGTATTTGGCCCCGGACGGCGCTGCCAACCCCTAGCGGGCCCCTACCACGGCCCCTGGGCCGGACCTCGCCGTCCGGCCGTCACCCGAGCCCGAGGGCCGCGGCGAGCCGGGCCACGTCCGCCGGGACCGGCTCGCGGCGCGTCAGGTCGGTGAGCAGCGTACGGGCCACCGGCCGTAACCGGACCTCGGCCGGCGCGGTCCGGTCCGCGTCGACCAGGGCGCGCCCGGCGGCGAGCGGATCGCCGGCCCGGAGGTGCCCGCGGCCGGCGTCGAGCAGGTACGCCGCCCGGTGCTCGGCGGGCAACCGTCGCCAGTGGTCAGCGCCGACGACCCGTTCGTGCAGGCCCACCGCCTCGCCGCCGTTGCCCAGCTCGACGGCGGCGGCGACCCGGGCCATCCGCACCGCCGTGGGGCCGAAGCCGGTCCAGTGCCGGTCGTGCTCCTCGCCGGTCTCGCCTGTCTCGTCGGCGATCCGGGCCGCCTGGTCGACCAGTTCCTCTGCGCCGCGTTCGTCGCCGGCTCCGGCGGCGGCCAGGGCGGCTTGGACCAGCAGCGTTCCGTGCAGCGACAGGCTCGGGGACGGGCCGTCGCGCCGCGCCTCGGGGGCGATGCGGTGCGCGGCGGCGATCGTGACGGCCAGGGCCGGCCGGGGGCGGTGCAGGGCGCGCAGCGCCTGCCCCAGCGGCACGGCGGCCGCCGCCGCCAGCAGCGGGTCGCCGGCGGCCACGGACATGGCCCGGTCGGCTGCCAGCCAGCCGAGGTCACCCGCGCCGAGCTTCACCAACACCGACGACGTGATCCGGTACGCCTGCACCAGCAGCTCCGCAGCCCCGTCCCCGGTGTTCGCCGCGTGGGCGGCGTGGGCGTGTTGGGTGTCGCCGAGCAGCTCCGGCAGCATCCGCAGCAGTTGGGGATAGTCGGCATGCTGGTAGGTCAGCCAGGCGTGCCGTACCCGCTGGTCCAGCTCGCCGACCGGCGGTGCCGCCTGCCGCGCCTGCGGCCCGGACACGGCGGTGTCGTAGCGGTCGAGGGCGGCGCGTACCCCGTCGATGCCCTGCGCGGCGGCGCGGGCGGCTTGCGACGGCAGGGCATCGCGGCCGAGCAGCGCCACCGGGTCGACGCGCAGCACGGCGGCGAGTTCCTCAATCACGGTGTAGCGGTCGAGGGCGCGGACCCCCCGCTCGACCTTGTCGACCCAGCTCTTCGACTTGCCGAGCCGGTCGGCGAGCATCTGCTGCGTCATCCGCCGCCGGGTCCGCAGCCGGGCGACCCGGCGTCCTATCGGCAGCTCACGGCTGGTCACGACGCCACCCCAGATCGGGTGCAGCCCGGGTGTTCTCCTCGACCGCCCACATCTCCAACGGCCTGGCGCACCAGCCGACGATGAGGCCAGCTATGTCGGCGCTGCTCAAGCCGGTGATCTCCGCCTGGGCGTCCGGGAGGTACGAGGTCAGGTAGCGGACGAGGGTCCGCACGTTGCACCGGCACAGCTCCTTGAGCTGGCGCTTACGGGTCAGGCACGGCCACGGCTCGCCGCAGACCAGGCAGTTCCAGTCCGGCCGCGACGGGCCGTGCAGCGCCGGATAGTCAGTCATCGCCCGGCCCCTCCCCCGGCCGGCGGTGGCAGCCCTGCCGGCGGGGTGGGTAGGGCGGCCACAGGGGCGGGCGGCGGTACTCGTTTCGGGGCCGCCGCGCCGAGGGGTCGGGCCGCCAGCGCTGCGCGCGGAGTTCGGCTGCGGCTGCCTGGTGGCGGCGGGCCTCGTCCTGCGCGGCGACGAGTTCCCGGTAGAGGGCGTCGAGGTCGGCCTCCAACCGGCGCAGGAACCTGCGGACCGCCTCTGGGTCGAAGCCGCGCCGGCCGAACCGGGTCAACGGGAACTCCTGCCACCGGACGTCGGCTGGCGTCAGCAGGCCTCGGCGGGACCGGTAGACCGCGCCACCTTCGCGGGGGCCGCTGCACTCGGTAGAAGGACCATCCCCCACCGCGTCTGTGCTGGGCTCCATGTGCCTCCTTCTGCCTTCACTTGGGCAGCAGCGCCACCGACGAGCTCTCGCCGTGTCGTGCTCTCAGCTATCTTGCGCCCACACACAGTGAGAACGCAAGACTTGCGTTTGCACGGACGGCGATCAGTTGCCCTGTCGGGATGGCGCGCCCACGAGACCGGCAGACTTGAGAGAGACCGGAGCGAAGGAGATGGAACTTGGCAACACGCCGTCAGCCACCAACCGTTCGGCTTCGACGCCTGGCCGGCGAGCTGCGCAGCCTCCGCCAAGCTTCCGGTCTGACCCGCGAGGACGCGGCTGCGCAGACGAACATCAACAGCGCCACGCTGTACCGCATCGAGACGGCCAAGGCCCGTCCGCAGCGGCGCACGCTGCTGACGTTGCTGGACAAGTACGGGGTCGGTGACCCAGAGCGCCGCGCCGCCCTGGTCGAGCTGTCCAAGCAGGCAACACAACTGGGGTGGTTGCAGGCGTACGAGTCGGAACTGCCCGAGGAGTACACGACCTACATCAGCTTCGAGAGCGAGGCGCGCAGCGTCCGCAACTACGAGTCGCTGTTCGTGCCCGGCCTACTCCAAACGCAGGGCTACACCCGCGCCGTGGTCACGGCCAGCCTGCCCCACGCCAGTGACGACGAAATCCAAAAGCGCGTCGAAACCCGCGCCCAGCGGCAGGCATTCATCACCAGAGATGATCCGCTCAAGCTGTCTGCCATCGTCGACGAGGCCGTGCTGCACCGCGAGGTCGGTGGCGCGGAGGTCATGGCCGAACAGCTTCGACACCTGCTCGACCTGACTGAACGGCCACACATCACGCTCCAGGTGCTGCCCTACAAGGTCGGCGCACATCCGGGTATGCACGGAGCGTTCGCCGTGATGGACTTTCCGGACGCCGCCGACCCCGAACTTGTCTACATCGAGAACATGGCAGGCGCGCTTTACCTGGAGAAGGAGGCCGACATCCGGCGGTATGCCGAGATGTTCGACCAGCTTCGGTCGGCAGCGCTGAACGTGGCCGACTCGCGGAAGTTCCTCGACCGCTTGATCGACAGTGAGGGTGAGGGAAGGCGAAAGTGAGCGTTCTGGATTTGGGGGCCGCGACGTGGCGGACCAGCACTCGTAGCGGCGCAAATGGCAACTGCGTGGAAGTCGCCCAGCTCACCAGCGCTGTTGCGCTGCGTGACAGCAAGGACCGCTCGGGCCCAGCGTTGGTGTTCACAGCCCGGGAGTGGGCGGCTTTCATCGAGGGCACCAAGGATGGGGAGTTCGATCAAGACCGACCAACCCGCCGTAGGCGGGGATCAGGGGCGAAGCGTTCTCCCCTAATGCAGTCACTAACCTGATCAAGGAGGCAGCGCAGACATGGACGTGACCAACGCCAAGTGGCGCAAGAGCATCCGCAGCGGCTCCAACGGCGGTTCGTGCGTCGAGGTCGCCGACAACTTGCCAGGCATCGTCCTGGTCCGGGACACGAAGGACCACGAAGGCGGCACCCTCGGCTTCACACCGGGCCACTGGCAGTCATTCGTCAACCTGGCCAAGCAGATCGGGCCCGTCGCCTGACCAGCACGTCAAGGAGTTGTCATCGAACGTCAGTGACGCGGCACGGACGAGCCTCGGCCATGGGCATTGATCAGGAGGCAGCACCGTTGAGGGTGCCGCCTCCGCTACCCGCACCGGAGGGCGACTTCAGACGCCGACGGGCAACTCGGGCTGGGGCAACATGCGCAGTTCCGCGGCCAAGACGGTGTCCTGCGGTCCGATGACCATGACCAGCGAGGTTCCGATGTGGCCTCCGCAGGCGGCGAGCGGCGCTCCCGTGGCCATGTCCGGGCAGGCGAGGTAGACCCACGCTGTGGCGTCCCCGCCGTCCACGGACAGTGTGCGCGTTCCGGCGGGTTCCGGCGGGTTGTTGGTGTCGAGCCGGTCGACGTACTGCGGTGGTGGTGGGCCGCTGCCCCACGGAGGCGTGCCTCGACGCCCTGCCAGTGCGAGCTGGTAGTTGATCAGGCTGGTCCACAGGTGGTACACCACGGAGGCACCGCCGGTGTCGTCGCGGACTGTGGTGACATCGATGGTGGCGCCGTCGTCGAGTTCGTGGCCGATGCTGACCTCGACGGGCCTCGGTCGGCCCACGTCGCGGGCGACTCCGTGCGCGTCGGCGTGGGTGGTCTCCTTGTGCCAGCCGACCATGTGGGCGCGGTGGTGAGGGGCCTCCAGCATGGCGAACCGGACGCCGAGCCAGCCGTAGATCTCTTCCGCCGTGGGCGGTGTCAACACGCCGCGAGGATCGTGCGGACATGACTGTCCGGAAGTGTGCGCCATGCTGGAGGCTCCCTCACCTTTCCATGGTGCGTCGAGGCTGCCTGTGCGTTTGGCGCATGCTGAACTGCCGTCGCGCTGGCTCGGCGGCTCGGCGGGGGCGCGCCTCCGTCGACGTGAGTATCACCGCTTGCCAACGCAAGTCTTCAAGCTGGCCGGCCGGCTCATGCCCCTGATCAGCGCATCGAGATGAGTGCCTGCTCGATGTGCTCGAAGATGTCCGAGTCCGTCTCCTGCTGCCACTCTGGCATCTCCGACCAGTCGGCCACGTAGGAGGCTTTCGGGTTTGAAAAGTGCCTGAAGATCTGTGCAGTCCAGCACAGGGCGACGAAGCGGCCCTTCTGTTCACGGGTCAGCTTTGCGGTTGCACCCTCGGCCACCTCGATGAACTGGTGAACCTGCTCGTACACTGCGGCGGCGCTTGCCCGTTCCCATTCGGGCGTGGCCTCCCAGGGCGCGACATAGCCCGGCTTCGGTTCGCCGGGATAGTGCTTACGAACTCCGGCGATCCACGCCTCGCGGAACGCACGCCCCGGATCTTCGACCTGCACGCTGGACCTCCCTGTGGTCACATCAATCCCCTTGCCCTCGCCATGGCATTGATCTGGCTGTTGAGATTCGTGGAACACCTCTCGCCGATGGTGGTGCGGCATTCAAGCGGGTGTGCCGAACTGCAGCCAGACGCGGACCCGCTCGGTGACCTTGTCGCGCCCCCCGAGAGCGTCGCGGACCTCGGCGGCAAACGTTGCTCGGCCCTGCCTGGAGGGTAGTCGGTCAGCCGATATGGCAGAGAAGACGCCGCCAACCATGTCGTCGATGGTAAGCGGGGCGTCGTACTGCACCAACGACTCCGTGTATCGGTAGCCGGCGCGAACGAGGGCGTTCTGGTTACGTAGACGGCCGGCCTCGTCGGTCTGGCACGTCGCTGTGGCGGGGTGCCCGAGCAGCCGTTCCAGGCATTCACGCAGTGTGCCGGACCACTCGGCGTCCTGTAGCCAGAGCGGTGCGCCGTTGGTGACCACGGCGACGCCGCCGCCTGGGCGCAGCAGCGGTCGGACGGCCCTGAACAACGCGTCGCGGTCCATGAAGTGGATAGCGACGGCAACGGTCAGCGCGCCGATCGTCCGGTCGCCGAGCAGCCGGCCCAGCGCGGGCAGGTCGCTGTCATCGCCGAGCAGCCACGTGGCGTTGGGCCTTGCAGCGTTGAGGGCCGCCTGACGGGCCAAGGCCAGCATGTCCGGCTCCGGGTCCACGCCGACGACGGCTCCGACCCGGGCGGCGAGCGGGAGGCTCAACTGGCCGGTGCCGCAGCCGAGGTCGACCACCGTGTCTTCGGGGCTGAGGCCGAACGCTTCGACGAGGCCGTCGAGCACCTCGGGCGGGTAACCGCGTCGGTGCCTCGCGTAGTACGTCGCCACCTCACCGCTGAAGCTCGCTTTCATCTCGACAGCGTGCCGACAGCACAGATCGGGAAGCGAGCGATTCTGCTTAGGGCATGGTCAGGTGTTGCTCCTTGCGCAACGCCACGGCGAGATCGAAGAGCGCATAGCGGCATGGCTCAACCGAAGCTCCACCCTCAGCGACAAGCCCGTGCAACTCGTCGCCGTCGTCGACGTGATGGCACTGCTCCGGCCCATGAAGAGCCACCCCGCCGCGATGAAATAGCAGCTCGCCCACCTCGCTGAGATGGCCGAGCTAGCACACGGCGACGCCAGGTGGCGCAAGAGCAGCCGCAGCGGCTCCAACGGCGGTTCGTGCGTCGAGGTCGCCGACAACCTGCCGGGCATCGTCCTGGTCCGGGACACAAAGGACCGCGAAGGTGGCACCCTCGGCTTCACGCCGGGCGACTGGCAGTCGTTCGTCAACCTGGCCAAGCAGATCGGGCCGGTCGCCTGACCAGCACGTCAGGAAGGGTCAGACCTTGACATTGCGATCTCGTGGTAAGTGAGGACCTTGCCGACCTTAACTTCCCTTCGTGCCATACGAGCAGGCTGAGTACCGCCGCATCGCTGACGGCATCGCCGGGCAGATCAAGTCCGGAGAGCTGAAGGCACACGACAAGCTGCCCTCCACCGCCGAACTCGCAGAGAAGAACCACGTCTCGCTTGCAACGGTGAATCGGGCCTTCGGCCTGCTACACGATCGCTGCCTGGTGTACGGCAAGCAGAGCAAGGGCGTTTTCGTGGCTGAGGCTGAGTAGCCACAACGGCGGCCGAACGGACCAAGACGCACGCAAAGGCCATCTTCCCGAGCCAGGCCCGCTCGGGTCCGACACCAGGCTGGACTAACCGTCCGCACTAAGCTGTTCCAGATAGCTTCTGAACGATTCCGTGCCGGCGCGGTACTCTTCCAGCCATGCCTCGGCCTCATCCTCTCGCACCGGCCGCCCGCACAACATCTCTAGATGGTCCAGAAGCACCTTGCGGTCGTCGGTGGCGTTAAAGGTGACCTTGGCGTGGTTCAGCTGACTTCTTCTGACGATGTCCAGGCGCTGGCTCTGGTAGAAGAATGAGTCTGGTCCAAACCTGTACGACTCGCCCATGTCGCGGCCGACAGAGGAGTCACCTCGCAGCCACGTTAGGTAGATTGCGTCGTCCGTCATTATGAAGCGAAACACCGAAGTGTCGTCATGGTAGAGGATTTCGACTGGGCAGCGAGTTCGCCACTCAAACAACGCCACGACCGTCCGAAGTAGATCTGTCCTCAGGGTCTCCTCGATCGCGGCTCGGGTCATCCCCTGCGCCCATGGCGCCTCGGACTGGTCCGATGCCACTTGAGCGACTGCAGCTCTGTTGCGGGGATCAAGTATGCATATTGCGATGCGGGCAACCCTAGTCATGGTCGTGACCTGCAGCCGGGCCGGCACGAACCAGGCGGTCGGGCCGTAGAAAGTGATCTGACCGGTTCGGTGCAGGCTTCTGGTCAGGTCACAGTTGAAAGCGTCACCGTATCCGGTGTTCGTGTCTAAAGCCGCGTAGGACGCCAGCGGAAGAAACAGCGCATTGGTCTGCGATAGATGGGACATCAGCCGCGTAGACAGTTCGCTGAAGCTCTCCTCGACGTTCTCCTCGATCGCCCTGTTCTGGACCTGGCCGGAGACTGCCGAGAAGGTGACCGCAAAGATTACGCTCGCGATCAGGTTCAAACCAACCGCCGAGAAGATCTCGTTGCGTGTAAGCGTGGTGTCGCGGCCGATCAGGACAACACCAAGCAGCAGCATGAGCAGGGTGGCGACCGCAAAGGCGTAGACCGTGACGACTCGACGCCAATCGCGCTTCTCCCTGGCCATCTGCACTCCACGCTCCCAGCGGGTACGCGCCCAGCGCATAGTAGCCCGCCGCTCAAGCGAGTAGGTATCGCGCCAGGGGTCGACGACGAGGGTCACGTAACCTGAGTGGCGACGATGACGCTGGCCAGGTCGGTCACCCCGAGCGCGACAGCGGCGGTGAAATGCCGCCCGACGACAGCATCGCGGAAGGGCTTCACAGGCGGTCGAATCGGTTCAGAAGGCCCCACCCAGGTTGCCGTCGGGGCCGCCCAGCTCCCGGTGGATGAAGTCGAACAGCTCGGCGTCGCTGGCCCCATCGAGCGTCGGCGCAACAGGCGAGTCGACGGGTGCGGGCCGGTCGTCGCCCCAGCGGGCCAGGAACGCCTGCATCTGCACCAGCAGCTTCTGCCGGGTGAGCTGGTCGGGGGCGCTGGCGGCGAACAGCCCGTCCAACTTCTCCAGCTCGGACAGCAGCCCTTCGGTGGCCGTGGCCCCGTCGGCCACGACGAGCGTACGCAGGTGGCGGGCCAGGGCCAGCGGCGTCGGGTAGTCGAAGACGACGCTGGCCGGCAGGGTGGCCCCGGTGGCCGCCCGGAGCCGGTTGCGCAGCTCCACGGCGGTCATCGAGTCGAAGCCGACCTCCCGGAACGCCCGCCCCGGGCCGAGGTCACCGGCGTCGGGCAGGCCGAGCACCGCCGCCGCCTGGGCGGCCACGAGGTCGACGAGCACGGCGTCGCGTTCGGCGTCGGTGAGCGGGCGCAGCCGGTCCCGCAGCGCGTCGGCGGCCCCGTCGTCGGCCGGCTCGGCGCTGTGCAGGCCGCGCAGCGCCTCCCGGGCCTCGGGGACCTCCCCGAACAGCGGGCGGGCCCGCACGGCGGCGATGGCCGGCACGAACCGGTCCCACCGTACGTCGGCCACCACGACCTGCGCGCCGTCGGCGACGGCCTGCCGCAGCGCGGCGGTGGCCAGGTCGGGGGCCATACCGGGCAGGCCGCGGCGGCTGAGCTGGTCGAGGTCGGCGTCGGCGAGGCCGTCGGCCCAGGGGCCGAACGCCACCGACGCCACCGGCAGCCCGGCCCGCCGCCGGTTCTCGGCGAGCACCTGGAGCAGGGCGTCGCCGGCCGCCTGACCGGACCGCCCGCCGGAGCCCCACACCCCGGAGGTGGAGGAGCAGAGCACCAGCGCGCCGAGGGCCGCGCCCTCCAGCTCGTCGGCGTAGCGGGGGATGTCGCCGACGGTGGCGGCGAGGTCGGCGGCGAGGCCGGCGAGGGTCAGCTCCGCCAGCGGCACGGTGCCGGTGTCGGCAGGCACGTGCAACAGGGCCGTCACTGGGCGCCCGTCGGCGGCGAGCTGCGCCATCCGGTCGGTGAGCTTCCCGCCGGCCGGCTGGTCCAGCGGCACCACGGCGGCGCCCTGCCGGCCCAGCCAGGCCGTGGCGTGGCCGGCGACGGTGCCCGCCCCGCCGGTGACGAGGACGGTGCCGTGCGGCGTCCAGCCGCCGCCCGTACCGTCGGCCGGGTCGGTGGCCCGGACCAGCCGCCGCGCGTACGCGCCCGAGGTGCGGACGGCGAGCTGGTCCTCCCCCTCGCTGTTGGTGAGCGCGGCGACCAGCCCGGCAGCGAGGTCGGCGGTGACCGTGCCGGGCAGGTCGACGAGGCCGCCGACGTGCCGGGGGTGTTCCAGGGCGGCGGCCAGGCCGAGGCCCCAGGTGGTGGCCTGCCACGGCCGGGCAGCCGGCGCGTCGTCGGTGGCGACGGCACCGGCGGTGGCCAGCCACAGCGGCAGCGGCACCTCGGCCGAAAGGCCGGTGTGCGCCTGCAGGAGCAGCAGGTTCGCCGCGAGGCCGGCGGGCAGGGTGTCCTGCCCGGGGTGCGGGGCCTCGTCTAGGGCGAGCAGGGACAGCAGCCCGGTCGGCTGGTGCGTGGCGCAGGCCAGGGCCAGGTCGGCGGCGAGGCCGTCCCGGTCGAGGGTCGCCGGGTCCACGGTGAGCAGGTGCACGGCCGCCCCACCCGCGCGCAGCGCGTCGGCGACCGCGTCGGCGGCCTCCCGGGGCGGCGCGACGACCAGCCAGGTGCCCGGGTCCCCGGCGGTGAGCCGCTGGGGCCGCCAGGTGACCCGGTACCGCCAGCCGCCGATCGTGTCGTCCTCGTGCTGGCGGCGTCGCCACGACTCCAGCTCCGGCAGCAGGTCACGCAGCGGCTGACTGGTGTCGATGCCGAGCCGGTCCAGGTCGCCGTCGGTGACCGCCCGCCAGAACGCGGCGTCGGCCCGGTCCGCCCCGCCGGCCGGCGAGGCGGTGAGGGTGGGCCAGTAGCGCTGCGGCTGGAACGCGTACGTGGGCAGCTCCGGCAGGTCACGCGGGACGGGCCGGGGACCGGCGAGCGGGGCGAGCAGCGCCGCCCAGTCGAGGTCCCGGCCGGTCGCGTAGCGGGTGGCGAGGGCGGTGAGCAGCGCCGCCGGCTCCGGCACGCCGGCACGCAGGGCGGCCACGGCGGTGGCGCCGTCGGGCAGCAGCTCCGCGTTCATCGCGGTGAGCACGGCGGCGGGGCCGATTTCGAGGTACGTGTCGACGCCCGCCCCGCGCAGCGCGGCGACCCCGTCGGCGTAGCGGACGGCCTCCCGGACGTGCCGCACCCAGTAGTCCGCGGTGCGCAGGTCGTCGCCGGTGGCGAGCGCCCCGGTCAGGTTCGACACGACCGGCACCAGCGGCGCGGCGAAGGTGAGCGTCTCCAGGGTCGCCCGGAACTCGGCCAGCATCGGCTCCATCAACGGGCTGTGGAACGCGTGACTCACCGTCAACCGGCGCGTCCGGACGCCCCGGTCCCGCCAGGCCCGCTCGATCTCGTCGAGGGCCCCGACGGCCCCGGAGACGACCACCGACGTGGGCCCGTTGACGGCGGCGATCCCGACGTCGGCGCGACCGGCGATCGAGGCGAACACGTCGGCCTCGGCCGCGTTGACCGCCAGCATCCCGCCGCCGGCCGGCAACGCCTGCATCAGGCGACCCCGCGCGGCGACAAGGGCGCACGCGTCGGCCAGGGACAACACCCCCGCCACGTGCGCGGCGGTGATCTCACCGACCGAGTGGCCCCCGACGAAGTCCGGCACCACCCCGAACGACTCCACCAAACGGAACAGGGCCACCTCAACCGCGAACAGCCCCGCCTGCGTGAACACCGTCTGGTCCAGTAGACCCGCCTCGTCGGAGCCCGTCGAAGCGAACAGCACCGGCTTGAGCGGCTGCGGCAGCAGCGGATCCAGGTGGGCGCACACCTCGTCCAGCGCGGCGGCGAACACCGGGAATGCCGCGTACAACTCCCGGCCCATGCCGGCACGCTGCGCGCCCTGACCGGAGAACAGGACGGCGGTGCCGCCCGTCGCCGTCGGGGCGGGCCCGACGAGGGCGGGGTGGGTGCCGCCGGCGGCGAGGGCCCGCAGCGCCGCGAGCCGGGTCTCCGGGTCGGCGGCGACGATCGTCGCCCGGTGGGTCAGGTGCGCCCGGCCCTCGGCCAGCGCCCAGGCCACCGCCCCGGCGTCGGCCGCGTCGACACCGACCGTGCCGGCGTCGGCCGTACCGTCGCCCGGGGTTGCCGGGTCGGAGCCGGCCGGGGTTGCCGGGGCGGCGAGCCGGCGGGCCAGCCGGTCGGCCTGGTCGCGCAGCCCGGCGGCCGTGGCGGCGGAGACCGGCCAGGGCAGCGCCGCGCCGCCCGCCGCCGACCGCCCGGCGAGGCCGGCGGACCCGGCGGGGTCGACGGGCTCGACGGACGCAGCGGGGTCGACCGGCTCCTCCGGCGGTGCCTGTTCGAGGATCACGTGGGCGTTGGTGCCGGAGATGCCGAACGACGACACGCCGGCCCGGCGGGGGCGGCCGTCGGCGTCCCACGGGCGGGCCTCGGTGAGCAGCGCCAGCGGGGACGCCGCCCAGTCCACGTGCGGCGACGGCTCGTCGGCGTGCAGGGTCGCCGGCAGCGTCCCGTGCCGCAGGGCGAGCACCATCTTGATCAGGCTGGCCGCGCCGGCCGCCGCCTGGGTGTGCCCGATGTTCGACTTCACCGAGCCCAGCCACAGGGGACGGTCGGCGGGTCGGTCCGGCCCGTACGCGGCCGTCAGCGCCTGCGCCTCGATCGGGTCGCCGAGGGTGGTGCCGGTGCCGTGCGCCTCGATGGCGTCGACGTCCGCCGGGGTGAGCCCGGCGTTGGCGAGGGCCTGCCGGATGACCCGCTGCTGCGCCGGCCCGTTCGGGGCGGTGAGCCCGTTGGACGCGCCGTCCTGGTTGACGGCGGAGCCGCGTACCACGGCCAGGATCCGGCGGCCGTCGCGGCGGGCGTCGGAGAGGCGCTGCAGGAGCAGGACGCCGACGCCCTCGCCCCAGCCGGTGCCGTCGGCGTCCGCGCCGAACGCCTTGACCCGCCCGTCGGCGGCGAGGCCGCGCTGCCGGGAGAACTCCAGGAACGCCCCCGGCGTCGACATGACGGTCACGCCGCCCGCGAGGGCCAGGTCGCACTCACCGGAGCGCAGCGCCTGCGCGGCCAGGTGCAGGGCGACCAGCGACGACGAGCACGCCGTGTCGACGGTGACCGCCGGCCCGTGCAGCCCGAACGAGTACGCCAGCCGGCCGGACACCACGGACGCGCCGTTGCCGGTGGCCTGGTAGCCCTCCACCTCGGAGCGGGCGCCCAGCAGCAGGGTCGCGTAGTCCTGCCCGTTGGTGCCCATGAAGACGCCGGTGGCGGAGCCGCGTACCCGGTGCGGGTCGATGCCGGCCCGCTCGAACGTCTCCCAGGTGGTGTGCAGCAGCAGCCGCTGCTGCGGGTCCATGGCCAGGGCCTCGCGGGGGTTGATGCCGAAGAACGCGGCGTCGAAGTCGGCCACGCCGTCGAGGAAGCCGCCGCTGCGGGCGTAGCTGGTGCCCACCCGGTCCGGGTCGGAGTCGAACAGGGCGGCGAGGTCCCAGCCCCGGTCGGTGGGCATCGGCCCGATCGCGTCGCCGCCGTCGAGCAGCAGCTCCCACAGCTCCTGCGGCGACGACACCCCGCCGGGGAAGCGACAGGCCATGGAGACGATGGCGATGGGTTCGTCGGCCGCCGGCCGGGCCGCGACCGCCCCGACCGCCGGGCCGCCGTCGGCCGCGCCGGCCACCAGTTCGGTACGCAGGAACCGGGCCAGCTCCGCCGCCGACGGATGGTCGAAGACGACGGTCGACGGCAGGGTCAGCCCGGTGGCCCGGCCCAGCCGGTCCCGCAGTTGCACGGCGGCGAGGCTGTCGAAGCCGAGTTCCCGGAACGCCCGGCCGGCGGGCACCTGGTCGGTGGAGTCGTGCCCGAGCACCGCCGCCGCCTCGGCGCGTACCAGGTCGACCAGCAGGTTCTCCTGGCCGGTGGCCGGCAGCGCGGCGAGCCGCGCCCGCAGGCCACTGGTGGCGGCGTCGGCCTCCGGCCGCTGCGCCTCCGGGGCGGGGGCCGGGGCGACCCGGTCGAACAGGTGGCTCGGCCGGGCCGCGGTGAACGCGGCGACGAACCGGGCCCAGTCCACCTCGGCGACGACCGGCGCGGGCTCGGGGGCGTTGACCCAGCGGCCCAGCGCCGCGACGGCGGCCTCGGGCGCGAGCGGGGTGAAGCCGCGGCGGCGCAGGCCCTCGGCGGTCTCCCCGGCGGCCATGCCGTCGGCCGCCCACGGCCCGTAGGCGAGGGCGGTGGCGGGCAGCCCCTCGGCCCGGCGGGCGGCGACGAGGGCGTCGAGCAGGGCGTTGCCGGCGGCGTAGCCGGCCTGGCCGCCGCCGCCGCCCCAGACGCCGGCGACGGAGGAGAACACGACGAACGCGTCGAGGTCCCGGCCCCGGCAGGCGGCGTCGAGGTGCAGGGCCCCGAGCACCTTCCCGGCGAGGGTCGCCGACAGGTCGGCGGCGGTCACCTCGTACGCCGGGGTGGTCCCGCCGGACGCGCCTGCGGTGTGCACGACGGCGGTGAGCGCGGGCAGGCCGGCGACGAGGGCATCGACGGCGGCGGCGTCGGTGACGTCGCAGGCGACGACCCGCACCGCCCCGGCCAGCTCCTCGGTCAGCTCGGCGGCACCGGGGGCGTCCGGGCCACGCCGGGACGCCAGCACCACCTCGGCCGCCCCGTTGGCCAGCAGCCATCGGGCCGTGTGCCGACCCAACGCACCCGTACCACCGGTCACCAGCACCGTTCCCGACGGACGCCACCCCGACCCCACCGGCGGCGCGGCGGGCACGAGCCGCCGGCCGAAGACGCCGTTGCGGCGTACCGCCACCTGGTCCAGGGTGCCGTCGGCGAGCACCGCGACGAGCGCGGCGCGGGTGCTGCGGTCGGCGCGGGCGGGCAGGTCGACCAGCCCGCCCCAGCGGTCGGGCTGTTCCAGGGCGACGGCGCGGCCGAGGCCCCAGGCGAGCGCCGCCCAGGCGTCGGC
This sequence comes from Micromonospora sp. PTRAS2, assembly GCF_054052245.1. NCBI lineage: Bacteria > Bacillati > Actinomycetota > Actinomycetes > Micromonosporales > Micromonosporaceae > Micromonospora > Micromonospora sp. PTRAS2. The sequence goes on along the minus strand of NZ_JBSWBU010000005.1, from coordinate 28,388 downwards.
GGCCCGCTCGCCGGCCGTGACCGGCATGGCGGCGCGGCTGAGCGCCCACACCCGGCCGGGCAGGCCCGTGTCGGTCAGCGCCTGGACGAGCGCGAGCAGCGCCGCCGTGCCGGCCGGCACGCCTGGCGCGTCCGGGAGGGACTCGTCCTGACGGGGCAGCACGCACAGCACGCCCGCCCAGCCGTCGACGCCGGTGCGGCGCAGCCGCTCGCCCAGCTCCGCCCGGTCGAGGGACGGCGGGGCGGTCAGCGTGTCGACGGTCGCGCCGGCCTCGGTGAGCGTCTTCGCGACGCCCGCGTCGGTGCCGCCGCCGACGGTGACGACGAGCCACCGGCCGGTCAGCCCGGTGGCCGGCGCGGGCCGCACGGGCTCCCACCCGATGCGGTACGACCAGCCGTCGAGCGCGGTGTCGCGGGTGCGCGCCTGCCGCCAGTGCGACAGCGCGGGCAGGGCCGAGCTGAGCGCGTCGAGGGCGGCGTCGTCGCCGAGTTGGGCGGCGAGGGCGGTGAGGTCGCCGCGTTCGACGGCGGCCCAGAACTCGGCGTCCCCGCCGTCGGTGTCCTTGCGGGTGGGCGGCAGCGCTTCGGGCCAGAACCGTTGGTGCTGGAACGCGTACGTCGGCAGGTCCACCCGGGACGCGCCGCTGCCGGCGAACCACTGTCGCCACGTCACCGGCACCCCGTTGACGTGCAGCTCGGCCAGGGCGGCGAGCAGCGCGGTCGCCTCGGGCCGGTCCCGGCGTTGGGCCGCGACGGTCAGCACACCCTCGTCGCCGGGCAGCACGTCGGCGGCCAGGGCCGTCAGCACGCTCTGCGGCCCGACCTCCAGGAACGTGCCCACCCCGGCGGCCCGCAGCGCGGCGACCCCGTCGGCGAACCGCACGGCCTCCCGCACGTGCCGCACCCAGTAGTCGGCGGTGCGGATCTCGTCGGCGTCGGCGAGCGCCCCGGTCAGGTTCGACACCACCGGCACCAGCGGCGCGGCGAAGTCGAGCCCGTCGAGGACGGCTCGGAACTCGGCGAGCATCGGCTCCATCAACGGGCTGTGGAACGCGTGGCTGACGGTCAGCCGGCGGACGCGCACGCCCCGGCCCTGCCAGAGCTGCTCGACCTCGTCCAGCGCCGCGACCGCACCGGAGACCACGACGGCCGACGGGCCGTTGACGGCGGCGATCCCGACGTCGGCGCGACCGGCGATCGACTCCGCCACCGCCTCCTCGGCCGCGGCCACCGCCAGCATCCCGCCCCCGGCCGGCAACGCCTGCATCAGGCGACCCCGCGCGGCGACAAGTGCGCACGCGTCGGCCAACGACAGCACCCCGGCTACATGCGCGGCCGTGATCTCACCGACCGAATGCCCACCGACGAAGTCCGGCACTACCCCGAACGACTCGATAAGCCGGAACAACGCCACCTCGACCGCGAACAGGCCCGCCTGCGTAAAGACGGTGTGGTCCAGCAACGCCGCCTCGGCGGAACCCTCCGCCGCGAACAGCACCCCCTTGAGCGGCTGCGGCAGCAGCGGGTCCAGCCCGGCGCACACCTCGTCCAACGCCGACGCGAACACCGGGAACGCCTCCGCCAACTCCCGACCCATCCCGGCGCGCTGCGCGCCCTGGCCCGAGAAGAGGACCGCGAGCTGGCCGCGTTCGGTGGCCGTGCCGGTGACGATCGCCCCGGAGGGGTCGCCGCCGTCGAGCGCCCGTAGCGCGGCGAGCAGGCCGTCCCGGTCGGCGACCAGGGCGACGGCCCGCTGCTCCAGGGCCGGGCGCGTCGTCACCGACGACCACGCCACGTCCACCACGGAAAGCGACTCGTCACAGGCCAGCCAGCGGGCCCACCGAGCGGCCTGACCCGCCAGGGCCCCATCGGTGCGGGCGGACAGCAGCACCGGCACCACCGGCGGCACCACCCGCTCCACCACCACACCCTCGACGACCTCCGCCGGAGGCTGCTCGATGATCACGTGCGCGTTCGTGCCGGAGATCCCGAACGACGACACCGCAGCCCGGCGCGGCCGGTTGACGGCCGGCCACGGCGTCGCCTCCGTGGCCAGCGCAACCGCCCCCGCGGTCCAGTCGATGTGCGGCGACGGCTCGTCCACGTGCAGGGTCGGCGGGACGAGGCCGTGCCGCATCGCCATGACCATCTTGATGATCCCGGCGACACCGGCCGCCGCCTGCGTGTGCCCGATGTTCGACTTGATCGACCCCAGCAACAGCGGCATCTCCCGCCCCTGGCCGTACGTGGCGAGCAGCGCCTGCGCCTCGATCGGGTCACCCAGCGTCGTGCCCGTGCCGTGCGCCTCGACGGCGTCCACGTCCGCCGGGGTCAGCCGCGCGTTGGCGAGGGCCTGCCGGATGACGCGCTGCTGCGACGGACCGTTCGGCGCCGTCAGACCGTTGGACGCCCCGTCCTGGTTGACGGCCGTCCCCCGCACCACGGCGAGGACCCGATGCCCGTTACGGCGGGCGTCCGACAACCGCTCGACGAGCAGCATGCCGACGCCCTCGGACCAGCCCGTCCCGTCGGCGGCGGCGGCGAACGACTTGCACCGCCCGTCCTGCGACAGCCCGCGCTGCCGGGAGAACTCGATGAACGTGCCCGGGGTGGCCATGACGGTCACGCCGCCGGCCAGGGCCAGGTCGCACTCCCCCGACCGCAGCGCCTGCGCCGCCAGGTGCAGCGCGACCAGGGAGGACGAACACGCCGTGTCCACGGTCACCGCCGGCCCCTCCAGGCCGAACGTGTACGCCACCCGCCCCGACAGCACACTGCCCGACGTGCCCGTACCCACGTAGCCCTCGACCTCGGCGGGCAGGTCCATGAGGCGCGTCGCCCAGTCGTGGTACATGACGCCCGCGAAGACGCCGGTGCGGCTGCCCCGCAGCCGGACCGGGTCGACCCCGGCGGACTCGAACGTCTCCCACGACGCCTCCAGCAGCAACCGCTGCTGCGGGTCCATGGCCAGGGCCTCACGCGGCGAGATGCCGAAGAACCCGGGGTCGAACTCCGCCGCTCCGTAGAGGAAGCCGCCGTTGCGGGTGTAGGAGGTGCCGCTGTTGTTCGGGTCAGGGTCGAAGAGGGACGCCAGGTCCCAGCCCCGGTCGGCGGGGAACTCGGAGATCCCGTCCCCGCCGTCGGCCAGCAGCGCCCACAGGTCGTCGGGGCTGGCGACTCCGCCCGGGTAGCGGCAGGCCATGCCCACGATCGCGATCGGCTCGTCGGTGTCCTTGGTCGCGCTGGCCACGAGGTCGGTCGCCGACTGGCGTACGCCGGCCAGCTCGGACCACAGGTGCTCGGCGAGCACGGCGGGGGTCGGGTAGTCGAACACCAGCGTCGAGCCGAGCCGCAGCCCCGTGGCCGCGTTGACCCGGTTACGCAGGTCCACCGCCGTCAACGAGTCGAAACCCAACTCCCGGAACGCCCGATCCGCCGGCACCGCCTCCGCACCACCATGCCCCAACACCTGCGCCACCAGGCCCCGGACCAGGAGCACGAGTTGCGCCCGGCCTTCGTCTTCGGTGAGGGCGGCGAGCCGATCGGCCCACCCCCCGCCACCGCCCTGCCCCGCCTGGCGGCGGCTGGTGGTGGCTCCGACGAGGGTGCGCAGCATGGGCGGCACCAGGCCGCCGGAGGCGGCGGCCCGCAGGGCGGGCACGTCGATGGTCGCCGGCACCAGGGCAGCCCGGTCCGCCGCGAGGGCCGCGTCGAACAGTTCGAGGCCCGTGGCCGCGCTCATCGGCGTCAGACCCGCCCGCGCCGAACGCGCCCGGTCCGCGTCACCGATCGACGCCGCCATCCCCTCGGTATCCCACATACCCCACGCCAACGACACCGCCGGCAACCCGGCCTCCCGGCGATACGCCGCAAGACCATCCAGGAACGCATTCCCCGCCGCATACGCACCCTGACCCGGCGAACCCAGCACCCCCGCGATCGACGAGAACACCACGAACAGATCCAGATCAAGACCGGCCGTCGCCTCGTGCAGGTGCCACGCCGCGTCCACCTTCGGCGCGAGGACGGCCGTCAGGCGATCCACGGTGAGCCCCTCGACGAGCCCGTCGTCGAGGACACCCGCCGTGTGCACCACCCCGGCCAGGCGGCGGCCGTCGGCGGTGAGCCGGCCCACGAGGGAGCGCACGGATTCGGCATCGGTCACGTCACACGCCGCCACCTCCACCGATGCGCCCAGGCCCGACAACCGCTCCACCAGCTCGTCCGCGCCCGCAGCGGCGGCACCCCGACGCGACACGAGCACCAACGACCGCGCCCCGTGCGCCGACACCAGATGCTCCGCGACCAGAGCGCCCAACGCGCCCGTACCACCGGTCACCAGCACCGCACCGTCGCCGAGCGGGGCAACCGCCGGGACGTCAGGCACCGACGCGCGCACCAGTCGCGGCACCCACAGCCCACCCGAACGCACCGCCACCTGACCACCGACGACGGCATCGTCGAGGGCGCCGGCCAGCACGGCCGGCAGTTCGGTTGCGCCGTCGCCGTCGTCGTCCAGGTCTGCGAGGACGATGCGGCCGGGGTGCTCCGACTGCGCCGAGCGGAGCAGGCCCCACACGGCCGCGCCGGCCAGGTCGGTCACCCGGTCACCGTCGCGCGCCACGACTGCGCCCCGGGTGACGACGACGAGCCGCGTGTCGGCGAGCGCGTCGGCGGCCAGCCACGCCTGCGCCGCGCGCAACGCCTCCGACGCCACCGCCCGCACCACCTCGGGGGCCGGGTGGGCGGCGGCGACCGGCAGCACGAGGGCGCGCGGGGCGTCGGCCCCTGCGGCCACCGCCGCCAGCAGGGCCGCCACGTCGGGGTACGCCGCCAAGCGGCCCCCGCCCGTCGGCGCGTGGAGGAACCCGGTCGTGGTGGTGTCCTCGGGGGCGAGCAGCGCCCAGCCGGACAGCTCACCGGTCGGGGCGACGTCGGCAGCCTGCCACACCACCTCGAACAACGACCGCGACGCCGCACCACTGGCACCGACGCCGGTCAACTCCCGCAGCGTCAGCGAGTCCACCGACACCACCGGCGCACCCGACTCGTCCACCGCGACGAGACGGATCCCGGAACCAGCCTGGGTCAGCCGCACCCGCAGCACCCGCGCACCCGACGCGTGCACTTGCACACCCGAGAACGCGAACGGCACCCGCGCCGCCGACGCCTCTTCACCAAGCAGCAACCCGATCGGATGCAACGCCGCATCCAGCAACGCCGGATGCACCCCGAACGCTGCCGCGCCCTCGACCTCATCGGGCAGGGCCACCTCGGCGAACACCTCGCCGTCGCCGGCCCACACCCGACGCAGCCCGCGGAACACCGGCCCGTACGCCAGACCCAGCCCCGCCAGGCCCGCATACCAACCCGACAGATCCACCTCCGACACACCCACCGGCGGCCACGCCGCGACCACCGGCTCCTCAGCGGAGGCCCCCTCCAGCACACCCTCGGCGTGCCGAACCCACCCGGCGTCACCGTCGCGTCGGGAGTAGATGGTCACCGGCCGCTCCGGCGCGTCGGCGGGGCCGTCGACGCGTACCTGGATGCGCACGCTCCCGGCGTCGGGCACGACCAGCGGCGCGGCCATGGTCAGCTCCCGGAGCCGGGGCAGCCCCGCCTCGTCGCCGGCCCGGACGGCCAGCTCCACGAGCGCCGTGCCCGGCACGAGCGTCGCGCCGGAGACCGCGTGATCCGCCAGCCAGGGGTACGCGGCGAGGGACAGCCGGCCGGTGAGCACCACCTCGTCGTTGCCGGCCAGGTCGACGGACGCGCCGAGCAGCGGGTGCCCCGCGTCGCCCAGCCCGGCCCCCGACACGTCGCCGGTGCGGGGCCGGCCGGCGTTCGGCCAGTACCGCTGGTGCTGGAACGCGTACGTCGGCAGGTCCACCCGGGACGCGCCCGTGCCGGCGAACCACTGCCGCCACGTCACCGGCACCCCGTTGACGTGCAGCTCGGCCAAGGCGGCGAGCAGGGCCACGGCCTCGGGCCGGTCCCGGCGCTGGGCCGCGACGGTCAGCACGCCCTCGTCGCCGGGCAGCACGTCGGCGGCCATGGCGGTCAACACGCTCTGCGGCCCCACCTCCAGGAACGTGCCCACCCCGGCGGCCCGCAGCGCGGCGACCCCGTCGGCGAACCGCACGGCCTCGCGGACGTGCCGCACCCAGTAGTCGGCGCTGCGGATCTCCTCGGCGTCGGCGAGCGCCCCGGTCAGGTTCGACACCACGGGCAGCAGCGGCGCAGCGAACGTGAGCGATTCCAGGATCACGCGGAACTCGGCCAGCATCGGCTCCATCAGCGGACTGTGGAACGCGTGACTGACGGCGAGCCTACGGGTGCGCACGCCCCGGCCCTGCCAGAGCTGCTCGATCTCGTCCAGAGCTTCCACGGCCCCGGAGACCACCACGGCCGACGGCCCGTTGACCGCAGCGATCCCGATGTCGGCGCGACCGGCGATCGATTCGGTTACGTCGGCCTCGGCGGCGGCCACCGCCAGCATCCCGCCGCCGGCCGGCAACGCCTGCATCAGGCGACCCCGCGCCGCAACCAGGGCACACGCGTCGGCCAGGGACAACACCCCCGCCACGTGCGCGGCCGTGATCTCACCGACCGAGTGGCCGCCCACGAAGTCCGGCACCACCCCGAACGACTCCACCAAACGGAACAGGGCCACCTCAACGGCGAACAGGCCCGCCTGCGTGAACATGGTCTGGTCCAACAGAGCGGCGTCGGCAGAACCCTCATCGGCGAACAGCACCGGCCGCAGCGGCTGCGGCAGCAGCGCATCCAGGTGACCACACACCTCGTCCAGCGCGGCGGCGAACACCGGGAACGCGTCCGCCAACTCCCGACCCATCCCGGCACGCTGCGCGCCCTGACCGGAGAACAGCAGCGCCAGGTGTCCGCGCTGCTCCGGGGCGCCCACGACCACGGCCCCGGACGGCTCACCCTCGGCCAGGGCCCGTAGCGCGGCGAGCAGGCCGTCCCGATCGGCGACCAGGGCGACGGCCCGCTGCTCCAGGGCGGGACGCGTCGTCACCGACGACCACGCCACATCGACGGCGGCAAGCGACTCGTCACCCGCCAGCCACCGGGCCCACCGAGCGGCCTGACCCGCCAACGCGGCATCCGTGCGAGCCGACAACACCACCGGCACCACCGGCGGCACCACCCGCTCCACCACCACACCCTCGACAACCTCCACCGGAGGCTGCTCCACGATCACGTGCGCGTTCGTCCCCGAGATCCCGAACGACGACACCGCCGCCCGACGCGGCCGACCCACCACCGGCCACGGCGTCGCCTCGGTAGCCAGGGAAACCGCCCCCGCAGCCCAATCGACATGCGGCGACGGCTCGTCCACGTGCAGGGTCGGCGGGACGAGGCCGTGCCGCATCGCCATGACCATCTTGATCACACCCGCCACACCGGCCGCCGCCTGCGAGTGCCCGATGTTCGACTTGATCGACCCGAGCAACAGCGGCCGGTCGCCGGGCCGTTCCTGCCCGTACGTCGCCAGCAGCGCCTGCGCCTCGATCGGGTCACCCAGCGTCGTGCCCGTGCCGTGCGCCTCCACCGCGTCCACGTCCGCCGGCGCCAGCCGCGCATTCGCCAGCGCCTGCCGGATCACCCGCTGCTGCGACGGACCATTCGGCGCCGTCAGGCCATTCGACGCCCCGTCCTGGTTCACCGCCGTCCCCCGCACCACCGCAAGAATCCGACGCCCCTCCCGCCGCGCATCCGAGAGCCGCTGCACCAGCAGCATGCCCACACCCTCCGACCAGCCCGTCCCATCCGCCGACGCCGCAAACGACTTGCACCGCCCGTCGGGGGACAGCCCGCGCTGCCGCGAGAACTCCACGAACGTCCCCGGCGTCGCCATCACGGTCACACCGCCGGCCAGGGCCAGGTCGCACTCGCCGGAACGCAGCGCCTGCGCCGCCAGGTGCAGCGCGACCAGCGACGACGAACACGCCGTGTCCACGGTGACGGCCGGCCCCTCCAGGCCGAACGTGTACGCCACCCGCCCCGACAGCACACTGCCCGACGTGCCCGTGCCCACGTAGCCCTCGGTGTCCGGCGGCAGGTCGGCCAGTCGGGAGGCGTAGTCGTGGTACATGACGCCGGCGAACACGCCGGTGCGGCTGCCCCGCACCCCCGCCGGGTCCACTCCGGCGGACTCGAACGTCTCCCACGACGCCTCCAGCAGCAACCGCTGCTGCGGATCCATTGCGATCGCCTCACGCGGCGAGATACCGAAGAAGGCGGGGTCGAAGTCGGCCGCCCCGGCGAGGAAACCCCCGTGCCGGGTGTACGAGGTGCCGCTACGGTCCGGGTCGGGGTCGAACAGGGTGTCGAGGTCCCAGCCCCGGTCGGCGGGGAACTCGGAGATCCCGTCCCCGCCGTCGGCCAGCAGCGCCCACAGGTCGTCGGGGCTGGCCACCCCACCCGGATAACGGCAGGCCATCCCCACGATCGCGATCGGCTCGTCGGTGCCGGCGACGGCGCGGGTCACCGCCCGGCGGGCGGTGAGCTGGCCGGAGACCTGCTCGTAGAGGTGCTCGGCGAGCACGGCGGGGGTCGGGTAGTCGAACACCAGCGTCGAGCCGAGCCGCAGCCCCGTGGCCGCGTTGACCCGGTTACGCAGGTCCACCGCCGTCAACGAGTCGAAACCCAACTCCCGGAACGCCCGATCCGCCGGCACCGCCTCCGCACCACCATGCCCCAACACCTGCGCCACCAGGCCCCGCACCAGCACGTCGATCTGGGCGCGGGCCTCGTCGGGGTCCAGGTTTGCGAGCTGGTCGGCCCAGTCTCCGCCGCCCTGGCCGGCCTGCCGGCGGGTGGTCGTGGTGCCGACGAGGGCGCGCAGCACCGCCGGGACCGGGCCGCCCGCGCCGAGGGCGGCCCGCATGGCCGGTACGTCGAGCACGGCCGGCACCAGGGCGGGCCGTCCCGCCGCGAGGGCCGCGTCGAACAGTTCGAGGCCGGTGGCCGCGCTCATCGGCGTCAGACCCGCCCGCGCCGAACGCGCCCGGTCCGCGTCACCGATCGATGCCGCCATCCCCTCGGTGTCCCACATACCCCACGCCAGGGACACCGCCGGCAGACCAGCCTCCCGGCGATACGCCGCAAGACCGTCCAGGAACGCATTCCCCGCCGCATACGCACCCTGACCCGGCGAACCCAGCACCCCCGCGATCGACGAGAACACCACGAACAAGTCCAGATCAAGACCAGCCGTCGCCTCGTGCAGATGCCACGCCGCGTCGACCTTCGGCGCGAGGACCCGGGCCAGCCGGTCGGCGTCGATGCCGGTGACCACCGCGTCGTCGAGAACACCCGCCGTGTGCACCACCCCGGCGAGCCGACCACCGTCGGCGGTGAGCCGGCCGACCAGGGCACGCACGGCGTCGGCGTCCGTCACGTCACAGGCCGACACCTCAACCGACGCGCCCAGGCCCGCCAGCCGCTCGACCACGGCGTCCGCGCCGGCAGCGGCCCGGCCCCGGCGCGACACGAGCACCAGCGACCGGACTCCGTGCGCCGACACCAGATGCTCCGCGACCAGAGCGCCCAACGCGCCCGTACCACCGGTCACGAGCACCGCGCCGTCGCCGACGGTCACCGGCGTCTCCGACGTGGACGCGCGCACCAGGCGGGGCACCCGCACCCCGCCCGAACGCACCGCCACCTGACCGCCCACGACGGCGTCGTCGGCGGCCCGGGTGAGCAGGCCCAGGGCGTGCCCGTCGAGGTCGCCGTCGATGTCGGCGAGGACGATCCGGCCCGGGTGCTCGGTCTGCGCCGAGCGGAGCAGGCCCCATACGGCGGAGCCGGCGAGGTCCGCTGCCGGATCCGCCGGCCCGGCGGCCATGGCGCCCCGGGTGACGACGACGAGCCGCGTGTCGGCGAGCGCGTCGGCGGCCAGCAACGCCTGGGTGGCCGCGAGGACGCCGGTGGTGACCGCGCGTACCGCCTCGGGGAGGGGGGCGGCGTCGGGGGCGGCGGCGACCGGCAGCACGAGGGCGCGCGGGGCGTCGGCCCCTGCGGCCACCGCCGCCAGCAGGGCCGCCACGTCGGGGTACGCCGGCAGGCCGGGCAGTGTCGCCGGCAGGTCCCCGCCGGTCAGCAGCGCCCAGCCGGACACCTCATCGATCGGGGCGACCTCGGCGGCCTGCCACACCACCTCGAACAGCGACCGGGACGCCGCACCCGCGACACCAACGCCGGTCAGCTCCCGCAACACGATCGAGTCGACCGACACCACCGGCGCGCCCGACTCGTCCACCGCGACGAGACGGATCTCAGAGCCCGACCGCGTCAACCGCGCCCGCAGCACCCGCGCACCCGACGCGTGCACCTGCACACCCGAGAACGTGAACGGCACCCGTGCCGCTGCCGGCCCCTCGTCGGCCAGCAACAGCCCGATCGGGTGCAACGCCGCATCCAGCAACGCCGGATGCACCCCGAACGCCGCCGCGCCCTCGACCTCATCGGGCAGGGCCACCTCGGCGAACACCTCGCCGTCGCCGGCCCACACCCGACGCAGCCCGCGGAACACCGGCCCGTAGACCAGACCGAGACCCGCAAGAGCCTCATACCAACCCGACAGATCCACCTCCGGCACTCCCGCCGGCGGCCACGCCCCCACCACCGGCTCCTCGGCCGCCACCGGCTCCAGCACGCCCTCGGCGTGCCGGACCCATCCGGAGTCACCGTCGGTCTCGGCGTGCACCGCGACGGGTCGGGCGCCGGTCGGGTCGGGCGCGCCGACGCGCACCTGGACGCGTACGCCGCCGGTGGCGGGCAGCACGAGTGGCGCGGCGATGGTCAGTTCCCGGAGGCGGGAGACGCCCGCCTCGTCGCCGGCCCGGACGGCCAGCTCCACGAGGGCGGTGCCGGGGACGACGACCGTGTCGGAGACGGTGTGCTCGGCGAGCCACGGGTGGGTGGCGACGGAGAGGCGGCCGGTGAGCACGACCATGTCCTCGCCGGCCACGGTGACGGCCGCGCCGAGCAGGGGGTGCCCGGCCGCGCCGAGGCCGGCGCCGGTGACGTCGCCCGCGCGGGCGCGGCCGATGCCAAGCCAGTACCGCTCGTGCTGGAAGGCGTACGTGGGCAGGTCGACGCGCTGCGGTTCGGTGCCGGCGTACCACTGGGTCCAGGTGACGGGCACGCCGTGGACGTGCAGTTCGCCCAGCGCGGCGAGCAGCGCCCGCGCGGCGGGCCGGTCGCGGCGCTGGGCGGCGACGGTCAGCACGCCCTCGTCGCCGGGCAGCACGTCGGCGGCCAGAGCCGTCAACACGCTCTGCGGCCCGACCTCCAGGATCGTGCCCACCCCGGCGGCGCGCAGCGCGGTGACCCCGTCGGCGAAGCGCACCGCCTCGCGGACGTGCCGCACCCAGTAGTCGGCCCGGGTCAGCTCCTGCGGTTCGGCGAGCGCCCCGGTCAGGTTGGACACGACCGGCACGAGCGGCGTCCGGAACGACAGCCCGTCGAGGACGGCCCGGAACTCGGCCAGCATCGGTTCCATCAGCGGGCTGTGGAACGCGTGACTGACGGCGAGCCGGCGGGTGCGCACGCCCCGGTCCCGCCACGCCTCCCCGATCTCGTCCAGGGCCTCGACGGCACCCGAGACGACCACGGCCGACGGCCCGTTGACGGCAGCGATCCCGACGTCGGCCCGACCGGCGATCGACTCCGCCACCGCCACCTCGGCCGCGGCCACCGCCAGCATCCCGCCACCGGCCGGCAACGCCTGCATCAACCGACCCCGCGCCGCCACCAGCGCACACGCGTCGGCCAGCGACAACACCCCCGCCACATGCGCGGCCGTGATCTCACCGACCGAGTGGCCGCCCACGAAGTCCGGCACCACCCCGAACGACTCCACCAAACGGAACAGGGCCACCTCAACGGCGAACAGGCCCGCCTGCGTGAACACGGTCTGATCCAGCAGCCCGGCCTCGGCGGAGTCCTCCGGCGCGAACAGCACCTCCCGCAGCGGCTGCGGCAGCAACGGATCCAGGTGACCGCACACCTCGTCAAGCGCGGCGGCGAACACCGGGAACGCGGCAGACAACTCCCGACCCATGCCAGCGCGCTGCGCGCCCTGACCGGAGAAGAGGACCGCGAGCTGACCGCCGGGGGTGCCGGCGGCGGCGGTGACGACGGCGCCGGACGGTTCGCTGGCGGCGAGGGCGCGCAGCCCGGCGAGGAGTTCGTCGCGGTCGGCCGCCGCGAGCACGGCGCGGTGTTCCAGGGTGGCCCGGGTGGCGACGGACGACCAGCCCACGTCGGCGGGGCGGGGGGTCGGGTCGGCGGCGAGCCAGCGGGCCCAGCGGTCGGCCTGGGCGGCGAGGGCCGCCTCGGTGCGGGCCGACAGCAGCACGGCCGCCGGGACGGACGCGTCGCCGAACCGAACGGACGCATCTCCGGCCTGGGCCGGCGCGTCGCCGCTGCGGGCGGGTCGGGGGTCGGCGGGCGGCTGCTCGATGACGACGTGCGCGTTGGTGCCGCTGACTCCGAACGAGGAGATGGCGGCGCGGCGGGGGCGGCCCGTCTCGGGCCACGGCCGGGCCTCGGTGGCCAGTTCGACGGCGCCGGCCGTCCAGTCGATGTGCGGGGACGGCTCGTCGACGTGCAGGGTGCGGGGCACCACGCCGTGCCGCATCGCCATGATCATCTTGATGATGCCGGCGGCCCCGGCGGCGGCCTGGGTGTGCCCGATGTTCGACTTGATCGACCCCAGCAGCAGCGGGGTCGCCCGGTCCTGCCCGTAGGTGGCGAGCAGCGCCTGCGCCTCGATCGGGTCGCCCAGGGTCGTGCCGGTGCCGTGCGCCTCGACGGCGTCCACGTCGGCCGGGGTGAGCCGGGCGTTGGCCAGGGCCTGCCGGATCACCCGCTGCTGCGAGGGACCGTTCGGCGCGGTCAGGCCGTTCGACGCCCCGTCCTGGTTGACGGCCGTGCCCCGCACCACGGCGAGGATCCGCCGGCCGTCGCGGCGGGCGTCGGAGAGCCGCTGCACCAGCAGCATGCCCACACCCTCCGACCAGCCCGTCCCGTCCGCCGACGCGGCGAACGACTTGCACCTACCGTCGGCCGACAAGCCCCGCTGCCGCGAGAACTCCACGAACGTCCCCGGCGTCGCCATCACCGTCACACCCCCGGCCAGGGCTAGGTCGCACTCCCCCGACCGCAGCGCCTGCACGGCGAGGTGCAGCGCGACCAGCGACGACGAGCACGCCGTGTCGACGGTGACGGCCGGCCCCTCCAGGCCGAACGTGTAGGCGACGCGTCCGGAGACGACGCTGCCCGAGTTGCCGGTGCCGATGTAGCCCTCCAGGCCCTCCGGCAGTTCCTGCACCTGCGAGGCGTAGTCGTGGTACATCAGGCCGGCGAAGACGCCGGTGCGGCTGCCCCGCACCCGCGCCGGGTCGACCCCGGCGGACTCGAACGTCTCCCACGACGCCTCCAGCAGCAACCGCTGCTGCGGATCCATCGCGATCGCCTCACGCGGCGAAATCCCGAAGAAGGCGGGGTCGAACTCCGCCGCCCCGGCGAGGAAGCCGCCGTGCCGGGCGTAGGAGGTGCCGGGGTGGTCGGGGTCGGGGTGGAAGAGGGACTCCAGGTCCCAGCCCCGGTCGGCGGGGAACTCGGAGATCCCGTCCCCGCCGGACGCGAGCAACGCCCACAGGTCGTCGGGGCTGGCCACCCCACCCGGGTAACGGCAGGCCATCCCCACGATCGCGATCGGCTCGTCGCCGCCGCCGGTGGCGGCGACCGCCTCGGGCCGGTCGGCGGTCACGCCGGTGAGCTGCTCGTGCACGTGCGCGGCGAGGGCCGCCGGGGTCGGGTAGTCGAACACCAGCGTCGAGGCCAGCCGCAGCCCCGTGGCCGCGTTGACCCGGTTACGCAGGTCCACCGCCGTCAACGAGTCGAAACCCAACTCCCGGAACGCCCGATCCGCCGGCACCGCCTCCGCACCACCATGCCCCAACACCTGCGCCACCAGGCCCCGCACCAGCACGTCGATCTGGGCGCGGGCCTCGTCGGGGGCGAGCGCGGCGAGGCGCTGCGCCCAGCCGCCGGCCGCGCCGCCGCCGGCCTGCCGCCGGGCGGTCGCGGTGCCGACGAGGGCGCGCAACATCGGCGGTACGCCGGTGGCGGTGGCCGCCGCGCGCAGCGCCGGCACGTCGACGACGGCGGGGACGAGCGCGGCGGCGTCGGTGGCGACGGCGGCGTCGAACAGGGCGACGCCGACGGGCCCGCTGATCAGGCCGAGGCCGGAGCGGGTGACCCGGGACCGGTCGGCGGCGCTGAGGGTGGCGGCCATGCCGTCGGTGTCCCACATGCCCCAGGCCAGGGAGTGCGCGGTCAGGCCCCGGGCGCGGCGGTGGGCGGCGAGCGCGTCGAGGAAGTGGTTGGCGGCGGCGTACGCGCCCTGGCCCGGGGAGCCGAGGACCCCGGCGATGGACGAGAACACCACGAACAGATCCAGGTCGAGGCCGGCCGTCGCCTCGTGCAGGTGCCACGCCGCGTCGACCTTCGGCGCGAGGACCCGGGCCAGCCGGTCGGCGTCGATGCCGCTGACCACCGCGTCGTCGAGAACACCCGCCGTGTGCACCACCCCGGCGAGCCGACCACCATCGGCGGTGAGCCGCCCGACCAGGGCACGCACGGCGTCGGGGTCGGTGACGTCGCAGGCGAGCACGTCGACCCGCGCGCCGAGGCCGGTCAGCTCGGCGGCGAGGTCGGCCGCACCGTCGGCGGCGGGGCCGCGCCGGCTGACCAGGGCGAGGGAGTCCACACACCGGTCGGTGACGAGGTGCCGGGCCAGCAGCGCGCCGAGCGCGCCGGTGCCGCCGGTGACCAGGACGGTGCCGCCGAGGGGACGTCGGGCGGGCGCGGGTGGGGTGTCGGCGCGTACCAGACGGGGGGTGTAGGTCGTGTCGGCGCGGACGGCGAGCTGCGCGGCGGCCGGGTCGTCGGCGGCGGCCGCGAGCAGCGCGACGGCGGGCGCGTCGAGGTCCCGGTCGAGGTCGGCCAGGACGATCCGGCCGGGGTGCTCGGACTGGGCGGCGCGCAGCAGGCCCCACACGGCCGCACCGGTCAGCTCGTCGGCGGGGTCGGCGTCGGTGGCCCGGACCGCGCCCCGGGTGACCACCGCGAGGCGGGTGTCGGCGAGGGCGTCGGCGGCGAGCCACGCCTGGACGGCGGCGAGCACGGCGGCGGTGCCGGCCCGCACGGCGGCGGGCAGCGCGTCGGCGGGCAGGCCGGCGGGCGTGGCGGGCACGGGCAGCAGGACCAGCGGGGGTACGTCGGCGGCGGCCAGTTCGGCGACGCCCGGGTACGCGGGGACGTCGGGCAGCGCGGGCGTGGCGGGGCCGAGCAGGGCGGCGCGGGGCGTGTCGGCGGGGGCGAGCGGCTCGGCCCGCCAGTCGACGCGGAACAGCGACCGGGCGGCGAGGGTGGCCGCCGACGGGTCGCCGCCGGTCATCTCGCGCAGGACGAGGGAGTCGACGGTGACCACGGGCCGGTCGGTGTCGTCGACGGCGAGCAGCCGCACGGCGGTGCCGGCGCGGGTGAGCCGGACGCGGAGGGTGTCCGCGCCGACGGCGTGCACCTGGACGCCCGCGAACGCGAACGGGGCCTTGGGGCCGGTGGTGCCGTCGCCGGGCAGCAGGGCGGTGGGGTGCAGGGCGGCGTCGAGCAGGGCGGGGTGCACGCCGAAGCCGGCGCTGCCGTCGGCGGTGGCGGCGGGCAGGGTCACCTCGGCGTAGACGGTGTCGTCGCCGGCCGTCCAGGCGCGGCGCAGGCCCTGGAACACCGGCCCGTACGTCATGCCGTGGCCGGCGAGGGCGTCGTACCAGCCGGCGAGGTCCGCCTCGACTGCGGCGGGGGGCCACGCGCCGAGGCCGGCGTCGGCGGTGGGTTCGACGGCGGTGAGCAGGCCCTCGGCGTGCCGCACCCAGTCGCCGTCGGGGTCGTGGTCGGGCTGGGAGTGCACGGTGACGGCCCGTCCGCCGAGGCCGTCGCGGGGGCCGACGCGGACCTGGACGCGCACCGCGCCCTGGGCGGGGAGCACCAGCGGGGTGGCGATGGTCAGCTCCCCCACCCGGCAGGGGCCGAACTCGTCGCCGGCGCGCAGCGCCAGTTCGACGAGCGCGGTGCCGGGGACGACGACCGCGCCGGCGACCACGTGGTCGGCCAGCCACGGCTGGGCGGCGACGGAGAGCCGGCCGGTGAGCACGGCCGCGTCCTCGCCGGCCAGCCGGACGGCGGCGGCGAGCAGCGGGTGCCCGGCCGCGCCAAGGCCCGCCCCGGAGACGTCGGAGGCGCGGCCGGCGGGCCGCAGCCAGAAGCGTTCCCGCGCGAACGCGTACGTGGGCAGGTCGACCCGGGTCGGTGCGGCGTCGGCGAGCAGGGGGGCCCAGTCGACGCGTGCTCCGGCGGCGTACAGCTCGGCGAGGGCGGCGAGCAGGGCGCGGGGCTCGGCGCGGTCGCGGCGCTGGGCCGGGACGGCGAGCAGCTCGTCGTCGGTCAGGGTCTCGCGGACCAGGGCGGTGAGCACCGCGCCGGGGCCGATCTCGACGAACGTGTCCGCCCCGGCGGCCCGCAGCGCGGCGACCCCGTCGGCGAACCGGACGGCCTCCCGCACGTGCCGCACCCAGTAGTCGGCGGTGCGCAGGTCGTCGCCGGCGGCGAGCGCCCCGGTCAGGTTCGACACCACCGGCACCAGCGGCGCGGCGAAGGTCAGCGTCTCCAGGACCGCCCGGAAGTCGGCGAGCATCGGCTCCATCAACGGGCTGTGGAACGCGTGACTCACGGTCAACCGACGGGTGCGGACGGCCCGGCCCCGCCAGAGCTGCTCGACCTCGTCCAGGGCCTCGACCGCGCCGGAGACCACCACGGAGGTGGGCCCGTTCACGGCGGCGATCCCGACGTCGGCCCGACCGGCGATCGACTCCACCACCTCGGCCTCGGCCGCGTTGACCGCGAGCATCCCGCCCCCGGCCGGCAACGCCTGCATCAGCCGACCCCGGGCGGCCACGAGCCGACACGCGTCGGCCAGGGACAGCACCCCGGCCACGTGCGCGGCGGTGATCTCACCGACCGAGTGGCCGCCCACGAAGTCCGGCACCACCCCGAACGACTCGACAAGCCGGAACAACGCCACCTCGACCGCGAACAGACCGGCCTGCGTGAAGACGGTCTGGTCCAACAGAGCGGCGTCGGCGGAACCCTCCGCAGCGAACAGCACCCCCTTGAGCGGCTGCGGCAGCAGCGGATCCAGGTGGGCGCACACCTCGTCCAACGCCGACGCGAACACCGGGAACGCGGCGGACAACTCCCGACCCATGCCGGCGCGCTGCGCGCCCTGGCCGGAGAAGAGCAGGGCGACGGGTCCCCGGTCGGCGGCGCGGCCGGTGACGACGGCGTCGGTGGGCTCGCCGTCGGCGAGGGCGGTCAGGGCGGCGGCCAGCTCGGCGTGGTCGGCGGCGAGGAGCACCGCGCGGTGTTCCAGGGCGGTGCGGGCGACGAGCGACGTCCAGCCGACGTCGACCAGCCGGGGCAGGTCGCCGCCGGTGGTCCGGTCGGCCCAGCGCCGGGCCCAGCGGGTGGCCTGGCGGGTCAGGCCACCCTCGCCCCGGGCGGAGAGCAGCACCGGCACCAGCGGCGGGGCGGGCCGGTCGGCGGCGTCGCCGTGCGGCCGGTCGGCGGTCGCGCCGTCCTGCTGCTGCGCGGTCGCGCCGGCCGGCTGTTCGGCGGTCGCGCCGTCGGCCACCGGCGTGGGCGGCTGCTCGATGATGACGTGGGCGTTGGTGCCGCTGACCCCGAACGACGACACGGCGGCGCGGCGCGGCCGGTCCACCTGCGGCCACGGCCGGGCCTCGGTGAGCAGCTCGACCGCGCCGGCCGTCCAGTCGACGTGCGGGGTGGGCTCGTCGACGTGCAGGGTCGCCGGCAGGGTGCCGTGCCGCAGCGCCTGCACCATCTTGATCACCCCGGCGACGCCGGCGGCGGCCTGGGTGTGGCCGATGTTCGACTTGATCGACCCCAGCCACAGCGGCTGGTCGGCGGGGCGGTCCTGCCCGTACGTGGCGAGCAGCGCCTGCGCCTCGATGGGGTCGCCGAGGGTGGTGGCGGTGCCGTGGGCCTCGACGGCGTCCACGTCGGCGGCGGTGAGCCCGGCGTTGGCCAGGGCCTGCCGGATGACCCGCTGCTGCGACGGCCCGTTCGGGGCGGTCAGCCCGTTGGACGCGCCGTCCTGGTTGACGGCGGAGCCGCGCACGACGGCGAGGATGCGGTGGCCGCGCCGCTGGGCGTCGCTGAGGCGTTCGACGAGGAGCACGCCGACGCCCTCGCCCCAGCCGGTGCCGTCGGCGGCGGCGGCGAAGGAACGGCACCGCCCGTCGGCGGCGAGGCCGCCCTGCCGGGTGAACTCGACGAACGCGCCGGGGGTGACCATGACGGTCACGCCGCCGGCCACGGCGAGGTCGCACTCGCCCTGCCGCAGCGACTGCACGGCCAGGTGCAGTGCCACGAGCGACGACGAGCAGGCGGTGTCGACGGTGACGGCCGGGCCCTCCAGGCCGAACGTGTAGGAGACGCGGCCGGAGATGACGCTGTGCGCGCCGCCGGTGAGCCGGTAGCCGTCCAGGTCGGGGGTTTCGTCACCGGTGCCGTAGCCGGACGGGGACGCGCCGACGAACACGCCGGTGGGGGTGCCGTGCAGGCTGTCGGGGGTGACGCCGGCCTGCTCGAACGCCTCCCAGGTGGCCTCCAGCAGCAGCCGCTGCTGCGGGTCCATGGCCAGGGCCTCGCGGGGGGAGATGCCGAAGAAGACGGGGTCGAAGTCGGTGGCCCCGTCGAGGAAGCCGCCGTGCCGGGTGTAGGAGCGGCCGGGCGCGTCGGGGTCGGCGGCGAGGAGCCGGTCGAGGTCCCAGTGCCGGTCGGGGGCGAACTCGGTGATGCCGTCGCGGCCGGAGGCGACGAGGTCCCACAGCCCGTCGGGGTCGCTGACGCCGCCCGGGTAGCGGCAGCTCATGCCGACGATGGCGATGGGTTCGTCGGCGGCGGCCGGGCCGGTGCCGGTCCCCGGGGTCCCGGCGGCGGGCGCGGCGTCGTCGAGCCGCAGCAGGGCGGCCAGGTGCCCGGCGAGGGCGGCCGGGTTGGGGTAGTCGAAGATGAGCGTGGTGGGCAGGGCCAGCCCGGTCGCCGCGGTGAGCTGGTTGCGCAGCTCCACGGCGGTCAGCGAGTCGAAGCCCAGCTCCTTGAACGCCCGCTTCGGCTTGACCGCGTCGGTGCCGGGGTGGCCGAGGACGGCGGCGGCGTGGCCGCGCACCAGGTCGGTGAGCTGCCGGTCGCGTTCGGCGCGGGTCACGGCGGCCAGGTCGCGGCGCAGGGCGGCGGCGTGGTCGGTGATGCCGTCGGCGGGGCGGGCGGCGAGGGCGTCGCGGGCCTCGGCGATGTCGTCGAGCAGCGGGCGGGGCCGGGCGGACGCGTACGCGGGGGCGAAGTGTTCCCAGGCGACGTCGGCGACGACGAGGCAGGTCTCGCCGTGCTCGACGGCGCGGCGCAGGGCGAGCAGCGCGGCAGCCGGCTGCATCGGGTTGAGGCCGCGCCGGCTGAGCAGCCGCTGCGCCTCCTCGGTGGTGGCCATGCCGCCCTCGGCCCAGGCGCCCCAGGACACGGAGGTGGCGGCGAGTCCCCGGGCGCGGCGCTGCTCGGCGAGCGCGTCGAGGTACGCGTTCGCGGCCGCGTACGCGCCCTGGCCGCCGCTGCCCCACACGCCGGAGATGGAGGCGAACGTGACGAACGCGTCGAGCTGCCGGTCGCCGAGCAGCTCGTCGAGGTGCACCGCCCCGGCGACCTTGCCGGCCATGACGTGGTCGAGGACGTCGAGGTCGGTGTCGACGAGGGCGGTGAGCTGGGTGATGCCGGCGGCGTGCAGCACGGCGGTGAGCGGGGCGACGTCGTCGAGGCCGGCGACGAGGGCGGCGACCTGCTCGCGGTCGGCCATGTCGCAGGCGGCGACGGTGACCCGTACGCCGGTGGCGGTCAGCTCGTCGGCCAGCTCGGCCGCGCCGGCGGCGGCGAGGCCCCGGCGGCTGGTGAGCACCAGGTGTTCGGCGCCGTTGGCGGCGAGCCAGCGGGCGGCCTGCGCGCCGATCGCGCCGGTGCCGCCGGTGACGAGGATCGTGCCACGCGGCTGCCACGCCGTGACCCGCCCGGCGGTGCGGGCGGTGGCGCGGGCGAGGCGGCGCACGAACGTGCCGTAGGGGCGGACCGCGAACTGGTCCTCGTCGCCGCCGCCGACGAGGATGCGGGCGACCTCGGCCCAGCAGGCGGCGTCGGGCGTGGTCGGCAGGTCGACGAGGCCGCCCCACTGGCCGGGGTGTTCCAGGCCGACGACCCGGGCGAGGCCCCACAGGGCGTGCTGGGCGGCGCTGGCCACCGGCTCGGCCGGGTCGGTGCCGACGCCGCCGACGGTGAGGCACCACAGCGGGGCGGACACGTCGGCGTCGCGCAGCGCCTGCACGAGGCGGGTCGTGGCGACCAGGCCGGCGGGGATGCCGGGGTGGCCCGGGTACTGGTCGTCAGCGAGGCCGAGCAGCGACACCACGCCGGCCAGGGGCGCGTCCCGGTGCCCGGTGAGGGCGGCGGCCAGTTCCTCGCGGGTGCCCCCGGCGGGGTCGACGGCGACGCGCCGCACCCGGCGGCCGTCGGGGGCGCCGTCGACTGCGGACTGGAGGGCGTCCACCCAGCCGGCCACGGTGGGGTCGCCGGCCGGCAGGACCACGAGCAGGTCACCGGCCACCGTCGGGCCGGCGGGCGGGCCGGCGGGCTTCCAGACGATCCGGTACGACCAGCCGTCGAGCACGGCGCGCTGCAGCCGGGACTTGCGCCAGGACGACAGCACGGGCAGCGCCGGGGCGAGCGCCTCCAGGTCGGCGGGCGCGCCGTCGAGCTGGGCGGCGAGGGCGGCCACGTCTGCGCGTTCGACGGCCGACCAGAACTCGACGTCGACGACGTCGGGGCTGACCGGTCCGGCGGCGGTGGCGGCGGCCGTCCGCTCGGGCCAGTAGCGCTGCCGCTGGAACGCGTACGTGGGCAGGTCGACCAGGGCGTCGGCGGGGGCGAGGACGCGGCGCAGGTCGACGGCGAGGCCGTGGGCGTGGGCGGCGGCGAGGCTGGTGAGCAGCCGCGCGGCGGCGTCCTCGCCGCGGCGCAGGGTGGCCAGGGCCCGGCCGGTGGTGCCGGTGTCGTCGAGGATCGCGGCGAGCGACATGCTCAGCACCGGGTGCGGGGACACCTCGACGAAGTCGGTGTGTCCGGCGTCGACGGCGGTGCGCACGGCGGTGTCGAACAGCACCGGCCGGCGCAGGTTCTCCGCCCAGTAGTCGGCGTCGAGGGCCGCGCCGTCGATCCAGGTGCCGGTGACGGTGGAGAGGATCCGCACGTCGGCGTCGCGGGGCACGACGCCGGCCAGGTCGGCGCGCATCCGGTCGGCGACGGGCTGCACGGCCGGCGAGTGGGAGGCGTAGTCGATGTCGATGATCCGGGCGCGCACGCCCTCGGCGGCGTACGCGGCGGCCAGGTCGGCGACGGCCTGCGGCGGGCCGGAGACGACGGTGGCGGTGGGCCCGTTGACGACGGAGACGCTCAGCCCGTCGGGGAGCCGGCCGGCGACCTCGGCGGCGGGCAGGTCGACCGCGACCATCGCGCCGGTGCCGGCGATGCCGGCGAGGGCGCGGGCCCGCAGGGCGAGGATCTTGACGGCGTCGGCGAGGGTCAGCGCCCCGGCGACGTGGGCGGCGACGATCTCGCCCTGGGAGTGGCCGACGACGGCGCGGGGGGTGAGGCCGGCGTGCCGCCACACCCGGGCCAGGCCGACGCTGACGGCGAACAGGGCCGGCTGGACGACCTCGGTGCGGGTCAGCCACGACTCGTCGGCGCCGGTGAGGACGGCGACCAGGTCGACGTCGAGCCAGCGGTCGAACTCGGCCTGGCACTCGGCGAGGGCCTCGTCGAAGACGGGGCAGGCGCCGATCAGGCCGGCGGCCATCGAGACGTACTGGGCGCCCTGGCCGGGGAAGACCCAGACGGGCCCCTCGCCGGGTTCGCCGGCCACGCCGGTGACGACGGTCCCGGCGGGGGTGCCGGCGGCGAGGGCGTCGAGGCCGGCGAGGAGCTGCGCCGGGTCGGCGGCGACGACGGCGGCCCGGTGCTCGAACTCGGAGCGGGTGGCGGCGAGGGACCAGGCGAGCCGGGCCGGGTCGAGGCCGGCGCGGGCGCGGACGTGGCGGGCGAGGCGGGCGGCCTGGGCGCGCAGGGCCGCCGTGGACCGGGCGGACAGCGCCCACACGGTGGCGGCGGGCGCGGCGAGCAGGCCGGGCCGGTCCTCGGGTACGCCGGGGGCAGGCGCGGCGTCGGCCTGTTCGAGGATGACGTGAGCGTTGGTGCCGGAGATGCCGAACGACGACACGGCGGCCCGGCGCGGCCGGTCCACCTGCGGCCAGGGGCGGGGCTCGGTGAGCAGCGACACGGCCCCGGCCGACCAGTCGATGTGCGGCGACGGGGTGTCGACGTGCAGGGTGGCCGGCAGCAGCCCGTGCCGCATCGCCATGACCATCTTGATGATCCCGGCGATGCCGGCGGCGGACTGGCTGTGCCCGATGTTCGACTTGATCGAGCCGAGCCACAGCGGGTCGTGCCCGTCGCGGTCCCGCCCGTAGGTGGCCAGCAGCGCCTGCGCCTCGATCGGGTCGCCGAGGGTGGTACCGGTGCCGTGCGCCTCGACGGCGTCCACGTCGGCGGGGGCGAGCCGGGCGTTGCTGAGCGCCTGCCGGATGACCCGCTGCTGCGCCGGCCCGTTGGGGGCGGTGAGCCCGTTGGACGCGCCGTCCTGGTTGATCGCGGAGCCGCGCACCACGGCGAGGACGCGGTGGCCGTTGCGCTGGGCGTCGGAGAGCCGTTCGACGAGGAGCAGGCCGACGCCCTCGGCCCAGCCGGTGCCGTCGGCGGCGGCGGCGAACGACTTGCACCGCCCGTCGGAGGCGAGGCCGCGCTGCCGGGAGAACCCGACGAACGCGCTGGGGGTGGCCATCACGGTCACGCCGCCCGCGAGGGCCAGGTCGAACTCGCCGGAGCGCAGCGCCTGGCAGGCCAGGTGCAGGGCGACCAGCGACGACGAGCAGGCGGTGTCCACGGTGACGGCCGGCCCCTCCAGGCCCAGCGCGTACGCGATGCGGCCGGAGACGACGCTGGTGGCGGTGCCGGTGAGCAGGTAGCCCTCGTCGGCGCCGTCCGCGCCGCCGTCCTGGCCGACGCCGTAGCCGTTGGCGGCGGTGCCGACGAACACGCCGACCTTCTGCCCGCGCACCGACGACGGGGCGATGCCGGCCGACTCGAACGCCTCCCACGACGTTTCCAGCAGCAGCCGCTGCTGCGGGTCCATGGCCAGGGCCTCGCGGGGGCTGATGCCGAAGAAGTCGGCGTCGAACTCGGCCGCCTCGTAGAGGAACCCGCCCTGCTGGGTGGTGGAGCGGCCGACGCGGCCGGCCTCCGGGTCGTACAGGTTGTCCAGGTCCCAGCCCCGGTCGGCGGGGAAGCCGCCGATGGCGTCGCCGCCCGCGGCCACCAGGTCCCACAGCTCGTCCGGCGACGACACCCCGCCCGGGTAGCGGCAGGACATCGCCACGATGGCGATCGGCTCCCGGGCGGCCGCCGTCAGCTGCTGGTTGAGCTGCTTGAGCCGGCTGGTCTCCTTGAGCGAAGCCCGAAGCGCCTCGACGACCTTATCTGCAGACGTGGACATCAGTTACTCCGTACGTGGGGCAAGGTCAGGACTCGGAGCCGTCGAGCGCCAGCCTGATGAGGGTGTCGGCGTCCATCTCGTCGATGTCGACGTCCCCACCGGGTGCGGGGTCGGTGTCGTCGCCGTCGGTGAGCTTGAGCAGCAGGTCGAGGAGCCCGGCTTCGCGGATGCGGGCCAGCGGGATGGTGGCCAGGGCCTGGCGGACCGCCGTCTCGGCCGGGTCGGCCGCCTCCTCCCGGTGCGCCTCGGGGACCAGCGCGGTGAGCAGGTGGTCGGCCACGGCGGCCGGGTCGGGGTGGTCGAAGACGAGTGTGGTGGGCAGGGGCAGCCCGGTGGCCCGGGTGAGCCGGTTGCGCAGCTCCACGGCGGTCAGCGAGTCGAAGCCGAGGTCCTTGAACGCCCGCCGCGGCTTGACCCGCTCCGGGCCGGGGTGGCCGAGGACGGCGGCGGCCTCGGCGCGGACCAGGTCGGTGAGGTGCCGGTCCTGCTCGTCGCGGGGCAGGGCGCGCAGCCGGTCCCGCAGGGCCTGCCCGCCGTCGGCCGGCGCGGCGTCGTCGTCGGGGCGCTCGGCGGGCCGGGCCTCGGGCAGGTCGGCCAGCAGCGGCCGGGGCCGCACCGACGCGTACGCCGGGGCGAACGTCGCCCAGTCGACGTCGGCGACGGTGAGGCAGGCCCGCCCGCGCCCGACGGCGACCCGCAGGGCGTGCACGGCGTCGGCCGGGGACATCGCCCGCAGCCCACGCCTGGCCAGTTCCCGCTGGGCGTCGTCGGTGGCCATCCCGCCGTCGGCCCACGGTCCCCACGCCACGGAGGTGGCGGCGAGTCCCCGGGCGCGGCGGCGCTCGGCGAGGGCGTCGAGGTAGGCGTTGCCGGCCGCGTAGCCGGCCTGCCCGCCGCTGCCCCAGATCCCGGCGATGGACGCGAACAGCACGAACGCGTCGAGCGGCCGGTCGCCGAGCAGCTCGTCGAGGTGCACCGCTCCGGCGGCCTTGCCGGTCAGCACCCCGGCGAGCCGGCCGAGGTCGGTGTCGACGAGCGGCGCCACGTCGTTGAGGCCGGCGGCGTGCACCACGGCGGTCAGCGGGGCCGGGTCGGCGTCGACGCGGGCGAGCAGCGCGGCGACCGCGTCCCGGTCGGCCACGTCGCAGGCGGCGACGGTGACCCGTACGCCGAGGGCGGTCAGCTCGTCGCGCAGCTCCGCCGCGCCCGGCGCGTCCTCGCCGCGCCGGCTGGTCAGCACCAGGTGTTCGGCCCCGTTGCCGGCGGCCCAGCGGGCCACGTGCGCGCCGAGCGCGCCGGTGCCGCCGGTGACGAGCACGGTGCCGGAGGGCCACCACCGGTCGGCCGCCGCCGCGTCGGCGGGGACGGCCCGGGTCAGCCGGCGCGCGTACACGCCGGTGGGCCGCACGGCGAGCTGGTCCTCGTCGCCGGCGGCGGTGAGGGCCGCCGCGAGCCGGGCGGGGTCGACACGGGCGGCGGGAGCGACGCCAGTGGCGGGGTCGGCGTCGGCGGCGGGCAGGTCGAGCAGGCCGACCCGCAGTTGCGGCAGTTCCAGGCCGGCGACCCGGCCGAGGCCCCACAGGCCGCCCTGGGCGGCGCTGTGGACGGCGTCGCCGTCGCCGGTGCCGACCGCGCCCCGCGTCACGCACCACAGGGTCGTGCCCGCCCCGGCGTCGTGCAGGGCCTGCGCCAGCGCCAGCGTGGCCGCCGTGCCGACGGGCACGGCCGGGTGCTGCGGGTGCGGGTCGTCGGCCAGGCCGAGCAGGGAGACGACGCCGGTGACGGGCCCGTCGGCGAGCGCGGCGGTGAGCCGCCGGGCCAGGCCGCCCCGGGTGGCGCCGGCCGGATCGGCGGGCAGCCGCCGCACGTCCGCGCCGGCCGAGGCGAGCGCGGCGGCGATGTCGTCGGCGGTGTCGCCGTCGGGCCCGACGAGCAGCCAGCCGCCGGCCGCCACCGGCGGGTCAGCCGGGTCGATCGGCCGCCACCCGACCTGGTACGACCAGCCGTTCACCGCCGCGTCCCGGGTGCGGGCCCGCCGCCAGGTGGTGAGGGCGGGCAGGGCCGGGGCGAGGGCGTCGAGGGCGGTGTCGTCGCCGATCTGGGCGGCGAGGGCGGTCAGGTCGCCGCGTTCGACGGCGGCCCAGAACTCGGCGTCCCCACCACCGTCGGTGTCCTTGCGGGTGGGCGGCAGCGCTTCGGGCCAGAACCGCTGGTGCTGGAACGCGTACGTCGGCAGGTCCACCCTGGACGCGCCGCTGCCGGCGAACCACTGCCGCCACGACACCGGCACACCGTTGACGTGCAGCTCCGCCAGGGCGGCCAGCAGGGCGGCCGCCTCGGGCCGATCCCGGCGCTGGGCCGCGACGGTCAGCACACCCTCGTCGCCGGGCAGCACGTCGGCGGCCAGAGCCGTCAACACGCTCTGCGGCCCGACCTCCAGGAACGTGTCCACCCCGGCCTTGCGCAGCACGGTCACGCCGTCGGCGAACCGCACCGCCTCGCGGACGTGCCGCACCCAGTAGTCGGCGCTGCGGATCTCGTCGGCGTCAGCGAGCGCCCCGGTCAGGTTCGACACGACGGGCAACAACGGTGCCGCGAAGCTGAGCGTGGCGAGGACAGCCCGGAACTCGGCCAGCATCGGCTCCATCAGCGGGCTGTGGAACGCGTGGCTGACGGTCAGCCGGCGGACGCGCACGCCCCGGCCCTGCCAGAGCTGCTCGACCTCGCCCAGCGCCGCGACCGCACCGGAGACCACGACGGCCGACGGCCCGTTGACGGCGGCGATCCCGACGTCGGCCCGACCGGCGATCGACTCCGCCACCGCCTCCTCGGCGGCGGCCACCGCCAGCATCCCGCCCCCGGCAGGCAACGCCTGCATCAGGCGACCCCGCGCGGCCACGAGCTGGCACGCGTCGGCCAGGGACAACACCCCCGCCACGTACGCAGCCGTGATCTCACCGACCGAATGCCCACCGACGAAGTCCGGCACCACCCCGAACGACTCCACCAAACGGAACAGGGCCACCTCAACGGCGAACAGGCCCGCCTGCGTGAAGACGGTCTGGTCCAACAGGTTGGCCTCGGCGGAACCCTCCGCCGCGAACAGCACCCCCTTGAGCGGCTGCGGGAGCAGCGGGTCCAGCCCGGCGCACACCTCGTCCAGCGCGGCGGCGAACACCGGGAACGCCTCCGCCAACTCCCGACCCATCCCGGCACGCTGCGCGCCCTGGCCCGAGAAGAGGACCGCGAGCTGGCCGCGCTGCTCCGGGGTGCCGACCACCACGGCACCGGACGGCTGACCGGTGGCCAGAGCCCGCAGGGCAGCCAGCAGATCGTCCCGGCCCTCGGCGACGACCACCGCCCGCTGTTCCAACGCCGGACGCGTCGTCACCGACGACCACGCCACATCGACCGCGGAAAGCGACTCGTCACCGGCCAACCACCGGGCCCACCGAGCGGCCTGACCCGCAAGCGCCCCATCGGTGCGGGCCGACAGCAGCACCGGCACCACCGGCGGCACCACCCGCTCCACCACCACACCCTCGACAACCTCCACCGGAGGCTGCTCGATGATCACATGCGCGTTCGTGCCGGAGATCCCGAACGACGACACCGCCGCCCGACGCGGCCGGTCCACGGCCGGCCACGGCGTCGCCTCGGTGGCCAGGGAAACCGCCCCGGCGGTCCAGTCGATGTGCGGCGACGGCTCGTCCACGTGCAGGGTCGGCGGGACGAGGCCGTGCCGCATCGCCATGACCATCTTGATGATCCCGGCGACACCGGCCGCCGCCTGCGTGTGCCCGATGTTCGACTTGATCGACCCCAGCAACAGCGGCATCTCCCGCCCCTGGCCGTAGGTGGCCAGCAGCGCCTGCGCCTCGATCGGATCGCCCAGTGTCGTGCCCGTGCCGTGCGCCTCCACGGCGTCCACGTCCGCCGGGGTCAGCCGCGCATTCGCCAGGGCCTGCCGGATCACCCGCTGCTGCGACGGACCATTCGGCGCCGTCAGACCGTTGGACGCCCCGTCCTGGTTCACCGCCGTCCCCCGCACCACCGCGAGGATCCGACGCCCCTCCCGCTGCGCGTCGGAGAGCCGCTGCACCAGCAGCATGCCCACACCCTCCGACCAGCCCGTCCCGTCCGCCGACGCGGCGAACGACTTGCACCGCCCGTCGGGGGACAGCCCGCGCTGCCGGGAGAAGCCGACGAATGCGCTCGGCGTGGCCATGACGGTGACGCCGCCAGCCAGGGCCAGGTCGCACTCGCCGGAGCGCAGCGCCTGCGCCGCCAGGTGCAGCGCGACCAGCGACGACGAACACGCCGTGTCCACGGTCACCGCCGGCCCCTCCAGGCCGAAGACGTACGCGACGCGACCGGAGGCGACGCTGCCGGCGGTGCCGTTGACGAGGTACCCCTCCAACTCCTCCGATGCCGCCAGGCGGCCCGCGTAGTCGTGGTGGATCAGGCCGGCGAAGACGCCGGTGGTGGCCTTCGTGTCGCGCGGGTCGATGCCGGCGTGTTCGAACGCCTCCCACGACGTCTCCAGCAGCAGCCGCTGC